>CANNDZ010000002.1 GCA_947503575.1 uncultured Kordiimonas sp.
CATCTCGGAAATATAAATGATGATCAACCAGACCACCGTCCACATCTCCCTTCCATTCAACAATGTCAAAGAACAAATCTTGTAGCCAAATAACGCCTCAGCGCCACATGTTGATTTCCACAAGAAAACCGTCGGTGCGTACCGCGCTAGTCGTTGCGCCCCGTCGGTGGAGGCGGGTTATAGGGGGGTCTTCTCTTTCTGTCAAACGTCTTTTTCAAAAAAAAGTCAGAAAAATTACACTCACACCTTAGCCCATTGAAATTGTTTGACTTTTAGGCGCAATAAACCATCACCACCCTATCAAACACGGCAACTTGAAGCTTTATTTACGATATGCCGCGAGTATTCGCACAGGAGGGTCAAGAATCTGCCCCGCAAGGTAAGCGTCTTCGCTTGAAGAACTTGGCCTACTTTTGTGGATTGCACGCACCACATCCATGCCAGAGACGACACGACCAAAAGCAGCAAAGCCCTGACCATCCCCCGACACTGCCCTGCCTCCGCCCATATCCAGTGACGGCTGGTCGCCAATGCAAATGAAGAAAGCAGCACCACTACCAGTACCGACATCACCCCTAGCCAGAGAAATGACGCCGTCCTTGTGCAGAATACCCGTTTGGCCCGTTGTCTCGTGAGCAACAGCAGGCAATCCCTCTACACCCCGCAACAAGCCGCCCTGAATAACACTGATTTTGGGATTGCCGTTGTCATTCGCAGGATAAACCGTTCGGTAAAAGCCACCCCCTTTGTATAAACCTGCATCCATGTGCGCCAGAAAACTGCCGGCAGAGAGAGGCGCCCGGTCAATATCAATTTCCAGCTCGATAGTTCCTTTAACGGTCTCAAGGACAACAAAAACTGGCTCAGCCGACGCAGACTGCCCGACAGGAAATAAAGCAAAATAGATCGCAACCAACGCACCACTAAGTATTCGCACATCACCCTCCCACAGTGTTGAAGGGCTAAAGATCACCTTCTGCGCGCCGGAAAGCAAGAAATTCGCGACGACTTTTGGGGCCAAATGTCAAAAAGTGAGGGTCAGGCTCGGCACGCGCCGCAGGTTTCATTTGACCAATATGATCGGATACATGCACAGCCTTTGCTGAGGGAATATCGATTTCATACGGAACAACAGCATTCAGGCCAAACACCTTCGCCCTCAAGGCAGGCGTGATTTGGGGATAACCATATTGGTCACGCAGTCGCTCGGATATCTGGAAAGCGCGAAACGCCTGTATCTGATCTTGAGGGGAGCCGTACCAGATTGAGTCGGTTCCCCACACAACCCTATCTTCACCAACATATTTAAGAAGCTTGCCCATTCCGTGGGCAGCCGAGTCCGGGTCTTGCATCCACATGCGCCATGTAGAGCCCAAATCTGCATAAACATTGCTATTGGGCGCTATTTCATTATCTAGAAGGGACTGAACTAACGCATCAACGCCGTCTTTACCGCCACCTTCAGCAAAGGCAGCTTCAGCTTTGCCTGGTACAAACCCTGAGTGATAAACAAGGAAGTTCAGGTCGGGGTATGCTTTGGCCACACGACCTATATCATCAGATCGGCTATGTTCATATGACCGTTGCCCAAATGGAATACCCTTGTGAACGGCAATATTTTTAATGCCGAGCGCGCGCGCTTTTTCCAGAAACGGAATGCCTGTGTCTTCATCATCTAGCCAAAAACCAACGCCGTCCGGGCCCCACTGAGTGTATGTTTTCCAGGCTGACACCTTCCAGCGTTCAGCCAATTCATCCATTGTTTCCAGATCACCGGCCTGGTTCGGGTTTACCCGACCATGCACAAGTAACCGTGAGTTGGTGCCCTTTTGATTCAACAAACGCTTGGTCACATCTGCTTCTTCGATTTTAAGGGGTTCGGCATCTGCGGGCGATGGCACAAACGTTAGCACCATCATGTCTGTGTCACTGTCAACAAACACATCTTTTACAAACTGTTCACCCGACAAACAATCCAGGTAGTCCAACCCTTCCATTTCTGCTGTTTTGCACGCCTGAACTTTTGGTAGGCCGTAAAAAGGTTGTGCCCCTTCCGGCACCGCATCACGCCAGGCACCATAAGGGTTGATATAGTGTCCGTGCACATCGAAAATAAAGTCATCACCACCCACTACGGCCTGCGCCACAGCATCTTCGTACCTCGCATCTTCCGGAACATCAAAAAAGCTACCAGTTTTACCCGCAGCGGCATTAACGGCGTTAAGCGACAGCAATGTGCTGGCCGCGCCGCAAGCGCCAACAAGAAAACTCCGCCTATCCTGGCTTAACTTAGTAGCAGCCGCATCAGCATCTTTAAGGGCCTGTTGGTTTCCAACCACGCACCTTTTTGGCAATGGCAGTGGCCTGAATTCCCCGTTAGACGCATTATCAATTTTGATTGGTAACCGAACACCGTCCGGATCATGATTATATTGTCTCATGTCGCACCCCTTTTTCCCTTTATATTGAAAAGCATACCATATTGCTTTGAGGGTCAGTCCATCATGCTGCGTTGAGCCGAGAGACAGATGCGATTAGTTATCGGATGACTTGGATTTGTCTAAAAAAGTGAACACGCACTAAACTAATTTGCAATGAAAAGAGATTACAACGATGCCCGGAGCCAATCTATCAGTTGCTCTGTTTTTTCTTTTGGTCTTCCAGCATGTTGGTAAATGTACCGAAATAAATAAGGTCCTCAGTCGAGTGAGATAAGGCATCCTGGAACTGTCTGTTAAACAGGATTGTACCATCTGTTGAATGGCCAACGCTTCTTGCCAAAGTGAATTCGGGAACTGTCGGTTTCCAACCAGGTCGCAAAGCAGGTATAAAAAATGAAAGAAACCCTTGCGCGGCCTGCAACGGGGCTGGCGGCGTATGCGGCACATATGTTCTTGGCGGGCCTGCGTTTTCAAAACTGCGGTAGACAAGGTCTTCATTCAACCCCGCCGCTGCCCTTGCGACCTGCCCCAAAAACAAACGGTTTTCATAATCCGACATGCCGAGGCCTGTGGATGATTTTGTTAAGGAGCCGAGAAGCCAATCAGCAACAGAAATAATGGCCCCGTCTTCCAAAACAATATAATTGTCCTTCAGGCTTTCAATATCCTTGAGGTTTTGTTCCTCGGTATATCGGGGAAAAATTGGAACAACCAGAGGGTCGGACCCAGCCTGAGCCCGCCCTTCTTGTGTCTCTGCTGTCATGTCTCGGGCCGTTTGAGCCTCTTGAGCAAACGCACCAAACGTTAGCGCTAAAATCAAAGATGAAAACGCAATGATTGAAAGACATAAACTGGCTCTGCGGCGATCAAAATTGTACATTTTAGAACCAAACATCTTTAACGCTGACTTTCCGTACGCTATAATTATTGTAGATAAGTTATATTTTTCTGTAAAACAATAATTTTTGGCAACTTTATGGCAGATATCGAAAAAAAACTCTCTCTCCTCAGGATAGTGATTGCAACCCTAATGTTGATCATTGTTGCTTCGCATATTTGGTTATGGGCTTGGCCAGAGAGTTTTGGCTATTTTTCTGCTGGTAACATATTGGTTGAATCACGTGGAGGAATGGACAACCTGGAAACCTGGCAGCGCACTCTGGGGTTTGTCGTGAACTTCCTTCCCAAAGTTTTTTTATTATTGGTTCTAATTAGTTTGTACCGTTTGACACGCCTGCTTTCCTCAGGACAATGGTTTGATATAGCCTGCGAGGTTTTATGCCAAAGGGTTGGTAGATTCCTGTTTGCTTATATAATCGCCAATATCATTCAGAGAACAATATTGGTGCTGGTAATCACAGCTACTTATCCCAAAGGGGAGAAAGAACTGGCAATTGAATTTGGCAGCCAGGATGTAGCAATGCTGATGCCTGCACTGCTCTCCTTGATTATCGGCCACATGATTCAACTCGCACGCGCCCAGCGCGACGAGTTGAACGAAATTGTCTGATAGAGACGCGTAATGCCCATCATTGTCCGGCTGGATGTTATTTTGGCAGAAAGAAAGGTAAAGTCGAAAGACCTTGCCGCCCATATTGGCATCACAGAAGCAAACCTGAGCCTGCTAAAGTCTGGTAAAGTAAAGGGCGTGCGTTTTGCCACACTGGCCGCCATCTGCAACTATCTGGATTGCCAACCCGGTGATATTATTGAATACAAACAAGACTAGTGGTCCTGACATCATATAAATGTCTTGAATAGTCCTCAGATATCCTCTCATATCTGCAGCTTGGGGGCTTAACAACTCAGGCGCGATTGCAATGCCATTTGGAACCAGTAAAAAAAGCCCAGACGACGACAGCAACTTGCCCTCAGAAAAGCCAAGAAAACTTAAGATTGGCCTTGCACTGGGTGCTGGTGTCGCGCGCGGTTGGGCCCACATTGGGGTATTGCGAGGCTTGGCTTGCGAAGGCATTAAGCCTGACATGATCGCGGGCACGTCGATCGGCGCCGTTGTTGGTGGTGCCTACGCCAGCGGCAACCTTGATGCACTGGAAGACTGGGCATTCTCCCTGAAAGGCAACAGTTTTTTTCGCTTTCTTGACTTTAAGCTGTCGGGGTCAGGGCTGTTCGGCAGCGAACGGCTGGAAACTCTGATGCGCGATAGGTTCGGTGATTGGCGATTTGAAGATTTACCCCTGCCCTTTACTGCAGTTGCATGTGATTTGAAGACTGGCCATGAAACATGGATCTCGGAGGGTTCACTTTCTGATGGGCTGCGCGCGAGTTTCGCCCTACCCGGTGTTTTTGAGCCACAAAATATTGATGGACAATGGCTTGTGGACGGCGCTTTGGTCAATCCGGTACCCGTTTCAGTATGCCGCGCGGCGGGGTGTGATTTAGTGATCGCTGTCAATCTGGCCGAAGACATCTATGGACGCGCCCGCGCTAAAGAAGCCGGTGCACTAGACGATGAGCACTACGGCGTTTTTGATGATCTGGACTCATTTTCTGATGCGCAGCGCGGTGGTGACCGGTCTTTTTTCAGAAAATTGTTTCGCCATAAGAAAAATGCCCCCAGTTTGTTTACCAACATGGTTGCCAGTCTGAACATCATGCAAAACAGGCTGTCGCGCTCACGGCTGGCAGGTGACCCACCCGACGTAATAATCACACCGAGATGCGGCCATATCGGCTTGATGGAATTTCACAGGTGCCAAGAGATGATAGAAGAAGGCAATCGGGCTTTTGACGCCAGTCTGCCACAACTGAAAGACGCCATTTCCATTATTCGTCACCGGATCAACAGCTAATGACCGACACCCCCAAACGGAAATTCAAAATACTCTATCATCACCGCGTTGCAGCGCAGGATGGCCAAAGCGTGCACATCCGAGAGCTTGTCGCCGCATTCAAAAGGCAGGGACATGAGATTATTTTTGTCGGACCTTCGATCAGGCCTTCTTCACTTGGTGAGGAAAACCAGACTCTGGCACTCTTAAGAAAACTATTGCCAAAGTTTGCGCTTGAATTGCTGGAACTCGCTTACGGCGTCAGGGCTTATTTTAAGCTGAAAGCAGCTTACAAAGAACATAAACCGGATTTCCTATATGAACGGTATAACCTGTTCCTGCCCGCTGGCCGCTGGTTAAAGAAAAAGACCGGTATTCCTTACTTTGTAGAGGTCAATGCACCTTTGTCTGAGGAGCGTGGAAAATATTCAGGCCTCGCGCTGAAAAAACTTGCGCAATACCATGAGCGCAAGACGCTGGAAGCTGCTGATCGACTTTTCCCAGTTTCTCAAGCACTTGCCAACATTATCTGCACAATGGGTGCAACGCCAAACCAGATAACGGTTTTACATAACGGTATAACACCATCGGAATATGCCGATGCCGACGGCTCCGCCATTCGGGAGCAGTTCGGGCTGGAGAACAAAATCGTGCTGGGCTTTGTCGGATTTATTCGCGAATGGCATAGACTAGACCGCATTATTCAAGTCCTCAGCCATCACGGAACAAACCCTGACTTACACCTGCTTGTTGTCGGTGACGGCCCAGCCGTAGAGGAATGTCGAAATCTGGCTGAAGAAATTGGCGTAGCACACCGTGCACATTTTCTGGGATTTCAGGACCGCGACGCAATCCCCGACCTTCTAGCAGCGATGGATATCGCGCTTCAGCCCGCAGTTACAGATTATGCCAGCCCACTCAAGGTCTTTGAGTATCTTATCTCTGGGTTAACCATTATCGCGCCGAACCAGCCAAATATTCAGGAAATCCTGACGAACGAGCAGACAGGTATCCTTTTTGATCCCAATGAATTTGAACAAGCCGAAGCTGCGATAATTGCCTTATCGCAGGACACAGAAAAACGGGATCGCATCGGCATGGCGGCAAAAGACTTGATCAGATCACGAAAGTATACGTGGGACGACAATGCCATTGCCGTCTGCGCCCTCGCGGAAAATGCCCTGAAGAAATAAGTATGGTTCAAGCGCTGGAGATATAAGCTTTCAACGCTTCGGCTTCCTGCTCCGTCTCCTGCATACGCTCTTTCACCACATCACCAATAGAAATCATACCCACCACTGCACCGTCTTTGATAACCGGAACATGGCGGATACGCCTCTCAGTCATCATAACCATCAATTGCTCAATACTGTCATCAATGCTGCAAGTAATAACGGACTTGGTCATAAGGCTGGAAACACCGTCCGCCAAAACAGCGCCACCCCGGATAGCAAGGCCGCGCACAACATCGCGTTCAGAAATAATGCCACACAGCTTGTTGCCATGCATTATCGGGATGGCCCCTATTCGACGCTCGCCCAAAAGTTTTGCCACTTCAAGAACAGTAGAACTGTCCTCCAAGGCTATAATTTCGCTTCCTTTGGATTCTAATATTTTTCCGACAGTCATGGTGGCTCTCCCGAATAGGGCCCAGCCGAAGTCCGCCTGGACCTGCTTGACAGTTCTGACAGTATGCACATTTTGTCAAATACGTGCAAAACTAATGCTCATTGGCCTAAAATCAGGCAGGTTGTGCCGTGGCGTCGCACCTGGTTGGCACCGACTTCATAAAACAGTAAACACATCGGTGAAGACCACTGGAGGAACAAACATTGAAGACTTTACTGGCCGCATCTATTTCCCTGCTTGCGATTGGCGCCGTATCTTATTGGGGTATAACTGTCTTGCTTTCAGTGCAAGGCGTTGAACTTACCATACACGGTAAGATAGCGATGGGACTTGGCGTCTTTTTTACTATGCTTGTTGGCGTAGGGTTGATGGCGTTAATCTTTTATTCCAACCGTCATGGGCACGATGAAGCGGTTTACCATTTGACGGATGACGTTGACGAGTCTAGGCCAGAGCAGTGACCCTGCTTTTGCAGATCAACTTATTTAATTAAAGAGGCTTACCGCTGTGAACGCTTCGGACTTTGGAGACTTCTGGCAACTTGTCGTCGACGTATGGACAGACGGTTTGTTCGGTATTGATATCGGGCAAATAGTCGTTGCCGTCGCAATCTTCGTTACCTTATTGATGGCACGCAATCTGTTCACTCGCTTTGTTTTGCGACGGCTGGAAAAGCTGGTGAAACGCACGGAAACAGAATTAGATGACACGCTGGTCGAAGCACTAAGGAACCCGATCCGCTTCATCCCGATTGTGTTAGGCACCTTTTTGGCGACAAGCTACTTGAACTTGTCGGATGAGCTCCAGGTGTTTGCAACCAACTTTAACCGCAGCCTGATTGCCTTCACAATTTTTTGGGGACTTTACCGGATTTCAGATCCTCTTAGCGCTATCATGATGCATGCTGCGCATATATTAACAGTTTCAATGATCCAGTGGCTTTCTAAAGCTGTCAAAGTCGCTTTTGCACTGCTGGGAGCCGCCACCATTCTGGAAATTTGGGGCATTCAAGTCGGCGCGCTGATTGCTGGTTTGGGGCTGTTTGGTGTGGCTGTGGCGCTGGGCGCGCAAGACCTATTTAAAAATCTTATTGCCGGCCTTTTTGTTATTGGTGAAAGACGTTTTCACCCTGGGGACTGGATACTTGTAAAGGACGTTGTTGAAGGCACTGTTGAGGAAATAGGCTTTCGTACCACAACGGTCCGACGTTTCGACAAGGCACCCGTTTACGTTCCCAATGCGCGACTTTCAGATAATGCCGTCACCAACTTCTCCCGCATGACTTATCGCCGCATAAAATGGGTTATTGGTCTGGAGTATGGTTCAACTGGCGATCAATTAAATGCAATACGCGATGCCATCGAAGCTTATGTGACAGAAAACGACGACTTTGTGCAGCCGTCGGAAACATCGACCTTTGTTCGTATTGACCGCTTTTCGGACAGTTCAATCGATATTTTGCTCTATTGCTTTACCAAAACGACAAACTGGCTGGAGTGGATGGAGATCAAGGAGCGGTTGCTTCTAGCAATCAAAAACACGGTCGAAACCAATGGCACGGGCTTTGCCTTTCCAAGTCGCAGCCTTTATGTGGAGGCATTGGGGGAGGATGTCGAGGTTGCTCCGCTGCATATAACAAAAAAGGGCGAATAGGATCACCGCATGACCGATAGACGCGTAACGATACGGGCCGTCCCTCAGCCGGCAGACCTTAATGTAAACGGCAATATCTTCGGCGGGTGGGTTCTATCCCAAATGGACCTAGCTGGCGCCGCCGTTGCCAAAGACCGCGCAAAATGCGCTGTGGCTACGGTTGCCGTCAATAGCATGAAGTTTCATCGTCCTATAGAAGTTGGCGATCTTGTCAGCATATATGCCGACATCGAAAAAGTTGGCAGAACTTCTATAACTGTCGCTATTGAGGTGTTTGCGGCAAGCGGCATGACCGCGACTGAGCACAAAGTGACAGAAGGATGCTATGTGTTTGTTGCAGTTGACGAAGCTGGCCAACCAAAAGCGATTGTTTCTTAAATTTTTGAGAGTATTCAGTGCCCTATGGCATTGAGGGAGAGGACCCTAGGGAACGTCAGGTTTTCCAGCGTCCTTAGTCGACGTGCCCTGCCCGACCTGAATACCCTGACGGTCAAGTTCAGCCGTGCAATAATTGGCAACTTTGTCCAGGAAACCACGCAGTGCTGGCGTCAATTCATTACGCGACAGCTTGGCCCTGAGGTCGAGGTGGCTCTCGAAGGTTAACTCTTTGCGAAATTCACTGGCGGTGCAATCACAAAGCGCCTTGCAGGTTTGCTCCCCAAAACCTGGCACACAGCCTGCCATGCAGCTTCGATGATCAAGCGCCAGCAAGTCCTCGGACACAGGTTTTGTTTGTGCTTTAGCTGCCGGGGCGCAAACAAGCATGCCTAGCAACAATGCTGTTATCAGCTTAATATCGACTTGGCTTATTTTGAACGGACTTGCCTTCATTCTGCGTTTATCCCTGAATTCACTTATTTGTGTAAGTTTGCCCCTCGACAAGCGATAAGTGCAACCACATATTCACTTCAGCCCCGAGGTTTTCATCCAGTCATCACCTAACGGGCGTATCAATGGTACAGTGACGGCAAAAAAAGGACAAAAGATGGCTAAAGCGACATTTGGTGCAGGATGTTTTTGGGGTGTTGAAGAAACTTTCCGCACGCTGAAGGGTGTGACAGAAACATCTGTCGGTTATGCAGGCGGTAAAACTGATAATCCGACCTACCAGGACGTATGCACCGACAGTACGGGCCACGCCGAAGTTGTTCAGGTGACCTATGACCCAGCAGCCATCAGTTTCGAAGCCTTGTTGGAAGTGTTTTTTTCCAATCACAATCCAACACAACTTAACCGCCAGGGCCCCGACGTAGGAACCCAATACCGCTCCGTTGTGTTTACCTCGGATGATCTGGAAAAAGAGATAACGCTGAAGAAGATTGACGAATTGAATACTTCGGGCAGATTCAGAACACCCATTGTTACCACGATAGAACCCGAAGCCCCATACTGGCCTGCGGAAGACTATCATCAAAAATATCTTTTGAAACGCGGGCTCACCAGTTGCCATATTTAAGGCAGTTGCGTTTTTGCGTCTGCCTTAGATCAAAACAATAGCTATCCTGATGTATCAATTTCAGGCGGCTTTTTGGTCCTTAGCACAATTGGCGCAGGTGCCGTGCAACTCGAGTGTTTGACGGTTTATGGTAAAAGACTGCGTTGCAGCCGCACTCTTTACGGCTTTAGCGAGAGAGGGTGACGTAACTTCTTCGACTGTCTCGCAGTCATCACAGATTAGGAATTGACTTATGTGGTCGCAGCCAGGGTGGGGGCAACCGATGTAAGCGTTGAGTGACTCAATCTTGTGAACCAACCCTTCTTCCATGAGGAAATCCAAAGCGCGATAGACGGTAGGAGGTTTAGCAGACCCCCCCTGGGAGGCAAGTTGACCAAGAAGGTCATAGGCTTTAACTGCCTTATGGCCTTGCCAGATCATGGTCAAAATGCGCCTACGAAGGTCAGTAAATCGCGACCCGCGCTCTGCACAAATTCTTTCGGCTTCTTCGACGGCGTTTTCAATGCAAACCGCGTGATTATGCGAATGTACCACGACAAATCCCCTTTGATTTTCGACAGTGTACACCGAAGTTTCCGGGGATTCCAGAGTCTGCAAAGAATATACACAGGTCGCTAGTTTGACATCGTGCTAGATGATGCTCGAATTCGACACCTTAACTTGCTGAACAGGATTAGATTTCAAGCTGTATCAAGTAAAACACAGTCTAACGGGCTTTAGCGGGTCGCAACCAGATACAAGAGATGCAATGATACTGAACTAGACGTGCCAAACCTCGCCGTCAGTTGTACCTGGTTGCCATTTTTTTAACCTGAAGGCTAGTTGACCACCGGTTGTGTTTTCTTTCGTTGTCCCGGCAGCATGTGACCCTCGACAGCGGCGCGGGCAATCCAAGCATCTAGATATTTTTCCGCTTCCACTCTTCGTTCCGGGCATTCGCTGCAAAGTTCAGAAATCAATTCCCGTAGCTGGCTTGCCGCATCTGGATGTTCGCTGACTATGTCTCGCATCAACGCCACCTCGGCACCGTCCGTTCCGCTTGGTCGTGCAGCGACCGCCGTGCTCGGCAGCACATCATGCATCAAGCCCCAACCTTTTCTGGTCGCGGCAACCATTTCGGCGCTGACCTCGAGGTTGATAGCCATCATCTCGCCGTCAAAGTCTACCTCTTTGTGTATGAACGGAACGCTGAGAGGCTGAAGCTTCCAGCCCAAACGCAGTGCCCGTGCCATAATATAGGTTTCGCCGACAGCACACAGGGACGTAACACCCTTTGAAAGAGCATGCTCAAATACAGCAACATACAGTTCCATTTTGGCGGCATGCCCTGTTTCGGTTCTATAGTCCGGATCCACAACAAAATATCGGGACATTTCCCAAACATTGTCGTCATGCGGCAAGTTTTTATTGTTAAACTTATCTACAAATAGAGGGTAATAAAGTTCTTCCAACATATAGGGCTTGCTGGTCGGGAATGTGCGAAGTCCTGCCAGAATGCTGCCATCCGGCGCGAGTTTCAAATAATAAGTCACCCACGGTTTATCAAATTGATCGATATCCATCCGGAAAGGATTTTCCAGATTGGTCCATCCACAACGTTCAACAAAAACTTCGTAGCGAATTCTGTGCATTTCTTCCAGATAACCTAGGTATTTTTCGCGGTTCTCCGGTGTTATTATCAATATCATTGCTTGTCTCCTCTCGGCAGTTGACAAGAGGAGTATACCTACTTTTGAGGAAAACTTTATTCCCCCAATTGGTAATCAATGCACGTTCTGGTTTTAATGAACGAGCTGTTTTCTGCCTAAAATTGCGCCAAGCTGAATTGGCGTGCGCGTCTTGCTTTTGAACTTGGCTGACTTCAGGTGCTGCCGGACGGTACCAAGGCTAACGTTCATATGGTCGGCGATTTCATCGGGCGTAAACCCTTCGGACGACAATTGAAGTGCCTCCAATTCCCGAGGCGTAAGCCTTATTTTTTCGAGCGGCATCGTTTCTTCAAGAAGTTGAAGAGCGCGATCATGGGCCCAAATTGCGGCCAGATGAAGCTGACCACGCTCTTTCGGAAAATAGGGCCCAGCTATAGAGAACAGAGCTGTATGGTCATCAGAAGAGTCCAAAGGGATTGCAAACCCTTCTTTGATACCAAATTTTTCCGCATCCAACATAACGCGTCGACTATTTGGATTGAGAGAAAACTCTTCAAGCGCCTCAGTGAAGGTGAAACTGCGTTTGGCTATTTTGCCGTAATTAAATATCGGGTCATCCCGCCAGAACTCGTTATCCATATAATGGCGCATCCAGTCGGTGTCATTGTATCCCAGCATGCGCGAGCGCTCTGGGTCAGAGTATGATCCCTGCACACAGGCGCAGGCAAAGAACTCGACGCCGAGGGGCTTTGCAAAGGCAATAAACAGCTGATTAACATCTTCGATAGTCTGAGCATTTGTCAGACTTTTCTCGAGTATTTCGAACAATGCCAAAGGATTTTTGACGCTCATAACCCATGCCTCGTCATTTGCAGTAAGTTACCGTAACAAAAAAAGAACGCGAAACAAAGCGCAACTGAAACGTCCAGGTTTCTGATTTTGATGTCGTTGGTAGGTTTATTATCTCACACAGCCAATGCGCTTATACGATTCCGCTGCCTTTTGGTGCAATTGTTACATGACGATGCACCGAAACAGACAAAATCAGGCCATATGCCAGCATCCAGGTAAGCATGGCAGAACCGCCATATGACACCAACGGCAGCGGAACACCAACCACCGGCAGTAATCCCATAACCATGCCCACATTGATCAAAACATAGAGAAAAAGGGAAATTGCAAGGCCTGATGCCAAGAGACGTCCGAACTGGTTCCGGCATCCGATGCCGATCAAAAGGCCGTAGGTTAAAACGATGCCATACAAAGCGAGCACAATTGTTGCCCCAACAAGACCAAATTCTTCAACCAACACGGTAAAGATAAAGTCTGTTTTCATTTCAGGCAGAAAATTCAGGTGACTTTGCGTGCCTTCCAAAAATCCCTTACCGGTCATACCACCGGAACCCAGGGCGATTTTCGACTGGGTAATCTGATAACCTGCACCAAGTGGGTCCGATTCAGGGTTGAGAAACGTTAGAATTCGATCTTTCTGGTAGGACCGCAAAAACTGCCAAACCACAGGTATAGCAGCAGCCAACCCAATACCAGACACAACAAACAGCCATGCGGGCGCACCTGCCAGAAACGCAACCGCCAGCCCCCCGGCCATTATCATCAGCGCTGTGCCCAAATCTGGCTGGCGAACGACCAAAATAAAGGGAACCAAAAGTAACAATAACGGCACAACAAGAGAGCGCAAACTCCGGCTCTGCATCTGACTGCGACCATGGTAATAGCGAGCAACAGCCATAACGGTAGCAATTTTCATCAGTTCAGAAGGCTGCAACCTCATAAAGCCAAGGTCAAGCCAGCGCTGGCCACCCATGCCTGTGTCACCAATAAACTCCACAGCAATCAACAGCATAAGGCCCGCGAACCAGGCAGGATAAGACAGCGCCACCCAATAGCGAATATCAATAACCGCAATCGAGAGCATGAGAACCAAGGCAAAACCAAACCTAACCATCTGGCGGCTTGCCCAAGGGTCCCACGTTCCATCGGCAACGGAATACAACATCGCAAAGCCCGACACCGCTATTAAAACAGTTGCCAAAACAATGCCCCAGTTTAATCCAACAAATCGCTGTAACAGAGATTTTTGCACCCGGCGAGGTGCGAACATGCTGCCGGCCGCCATCAGGCTTGCTCTTCCGGGTCAGACTGCTTAGGCGCAAGAGCCCGGTCCAGAAAGCGACGCGCAAGCGGCGCTGCCACGCTTGAGCCACCGCCACCATGCTGAACAACAACAGAAACTGCGACCTTTGGTGCATCAACCGGCGCGTAACCCACGAATAAGGCATGATCGCGGTATGCCCAGGGCAATTCGTCGTTATCGATCACACCGCCTTCTGCCCGCCTTTCAGCGAGGGAAATCCGTCGCACTTGGGCTGTGCCGGTCTTTCCCGCCAGCGGCGTTGCCGATTTCCTGCGTCTATAGTCGTGGGCTGTGCCGCCCTCTTCCATGACCATTGCCATGGTTCGTCGAACCGTTTCCAGGTGAAACGGGTTCACGTCCAAGGGCTGGAAGAAAGATGCACTAGAACCTCTGGAATCACCGAAGACCATGCGCGGAACCACCGCCTGACCGCTGGCCAAACGCGCCGTCATAACCGCAAGCTGTAAAGGCGTAGACAACATTGCCCCTTGGCCAATAGCAACATTAAGTGTTTCACCAAGTTGCCATGCCTCTTGTTGAAAAATACGCTTCCACTCGCGCGTCGGAACCAAGCCTTCTTTTTCGCCGTCAACACCAATATCAAAGGTTGCCCCAAGCCCAAATCGCTTTGCCATATCTGCGATAAAATCAATGTCCAGTTTCTCGGCAATCTCGTAAAAATAGACATCGCAACTTTTGGCAATCGCCTGCATCATATCCAACTTGCCGTGGCCACGGTTTTGCCAGCAGTGGAATGTATGGTTACCCAGCCGATGCTTTCCGTTGCAATAAAATGTTGTCTCAGGTGTAATCAGCCCCTGTTCCAGCGCCGCGAGGGCAACAATCATTTTTATTGTAGAACCAGGCGGATACTGACCAGACACCGTTTTGTTCAACAGAGGCGACCGGGGGTCTTTCAACAAGGCTTGCCAATTGGCATTGCTGATCCCGCGGGTAAATTCATTTGGGTCATAACCGGGCGATGACGCCATCGACAGAATATCGCCGTTGGCTATGTCCATGATCACAACGCCAGCGGCTTCTTCCCCTAGTTCCTGCATCACATACTTTTGCAAGTCCATATCAAGCGTCAAATGCAAGTCGTTCCCACGCAACGACTCTTCACGGGGCGGCAGTTCCCGAATTTCACGCCCCACGGCATTCACTTCCACACGGCGCGTGCCGGACGCACCTCGTAAAATGGATTCGTACCGTCGCTCAAGACCCTGACGACCAATTTTAAAACCAGGTAACTGGTACAACGGGCTTTTGTATACGTCCTCTTCGTCCGGGCTGGCCATATAGCCAACCAAATGGGCAATCGCTTCGCCGCCCGGATACAGGCGGCTCAAACCTGCATCAGTTTGCACACCCGGCAACTTGGGCATTTCAACATTCAACCGACTGAAAGTTTCCCAGTCCAGCCCTTGTGCCAACGTTACCGGCACAAACTGGCGCTGGCGCTTAATGCGTTGACGGATACGCGTCAGGCTGCGGTCATTCAAATCAATAATCTGCTGCACTTTTTTAAGTGTCGGCTCCAGCTGGTCGGCCTGTTCAGGCACCAGCAAAGCACGCAAATCCTGCGTGTTGGTTGCCAATTTCTCACCGTTACGGTCAAAGATTTCACCGCGCTCTGGCGCAATCAACCGAATGGAAATCCGGTTTTTGTCTGCTCTCAGTCGATATTTTTCACCGTTAACGACAGACAGATAATACAGCCGCGCACCCAAAGCTGCCAAAGCGATGCCCTGTAGCCCAGCAAGCAGCAAAGCCCGCCTTGAATATGTCTGATATCGCAGTCCTTCACGCGGCATTTTGACCTACAGTATCCATCGTCTTAATCGCCCCAGCACAAATGCGATGGGGGCGTAGAAGAATGATGTCACAAGCCACTGCAAAAAGACAGTGTCGACGGGTAATAGCGATCCTGCCACAGCGGACATAATCAGCCACGCAATCAGGAACAACCCAAAAGCCATGACGCCAAACACCACCCAGTAAACGCCCCGGTTTTTACCTTTGTAATACTTTAGCTGGTTCAGCACAAAAAGCCGCGTCAGCAGCAACATCACTATGTTAACACCCAGCGGGACACCCAGCCAAAGGTCCAAGAACAAACCCAGCAGCATACAGGCGCCGTAGGGCATCAGCAGCGGCCGCCAAGACAGCCAGTAAAAACAGGAAATCATTACCAGATGAGGCGTAGCATAGCCTGCAACGCCACTTCCCAGCGGCAGAAGCATCAAAAGCGCCAGGAAAACACTGACCGCAACCGGCATCAAACCGGCAGGGCCTATAATGGAACGCGCTTGCCGGGGAGCAGCCATCAGTTGCTTCCTCCACCATTTTGAGCCGGATCTTCGGAAGGCTGTTCTGGTGGCAACGGCCGGTAATCCATGACCCGGACAAAATCCAGCGCTTCGAGTTTGCTGAGGGGTGTAAGCTGGATAAAGTCATCTTCGATACCGGTCACCAGCGCAACCGGCACATCAGGCGGATACAAACCACCGTGGCCAGATGTCACAACACGGTCCCCTACTTGTACAACACCGTCGACAGGCAAGAACCGAAGGCGCATGAAAGCCTCGTTTAAGCCTTCAGCAATAGCGACGTCACCCGTACGCTCCATGCGAACAGGCACCCGACTGTTCAGATCTGTAATTAGCAAGACACGCGCTGTCAAAAACCCAACCTCAATCGTGCGGCCTATCAACCCCAATTCATCTACAACCGGTAGGTTGGCTGCCACATTTTCATTGGTACCCGAATTGATCAGCACACTGCGCTCGAACGCGCCGCCGCCAACGCCTATCACGCTCGCCGTTGCAAGCGGTGGTATTTCCCGTTGCGGTACTTTTAAAATTTGCCGCAGGCGTTCGTTTTCCAGTATCAGCCTTTGCGCGGCTTCCCGCCATTGACGCAACCGCCCGTTTTCATCGCGCAGCTCTTCATTTTCCAGATAAATATCGCCAACACCTGCAACACGCTCAAGACCTGCTTGGGCGGCGTCTATTGGTTCTTTCAGAAGGGCCAGCACTGGTGCGGCCAGGTCGTTGGCATATCCTCTGATCTGCCGTGGCACACCAGAGCCAAAAATCTCCAGCGCCAGCAACACGAGTGCAATTACCATATACAGCCAAAAGGCGTCTCTACCACGGGTCGCCCGCCGAAAGCGGGCCCCACGACCAGATACGCCAGTTGTCTGAAATGTCGGGCTCAGTGCACCCACCTCTAAGTTACTGAAAAAGACAGCTTTCGGGAGAGCTTACACAAAATCCTGATCTAGTAGCTTTCGTGCAAAACGCCGCGCAATGAAGGGTCTTCAAGCGCACGCCCCGTACCCAATGCAACGCACGTTAAAGGCTCTTCCGCGACCATAACAGGCAAGCCGGTTGCCCGGCGGATAACTGTGTCCATGTCCTGCAGCAAACCGCCACCGCCGGTTAGCACAACGCCTCGGTCAACAATATCTGCGGCGAGTTCCGGCGCTGTTTGTTCCAGCGCAACTTTAACACCTTCAACAATGGCGCTAACGGGTTCAGACAAAGCCTCGGCAACCTGTAACTGATTAATCTCAAGTTCCTTGGGAACACCATTCATCAGGTCACGGCCCTTGATCGTCATTGTGGAGCCAACACCGTCTTCTGGAATGAGAGCCGTACCAATCTCTTTCTTGATCCGCTCTGCTGTTGCTTCACCGATGAGAAGGTTATGATTGCGGCGAATATAGGCGATAAGCGCATCATCCATCTTGTCACCGCCAACCCTGACCGAAGTGGCAAACACGATACCTGACAAAGACAGAACCGCGACTTCCGTCGTGCCGCCGCCAATATCCACAACCATCGATCCTTGTGGTTCAATAACCGGCAGTCCTGCACCAATCGCCGCCGCCATGGGTTCGTCGATTAGATATACTTTCCGGGCACCTGCTTGTTCGGCGGATTCCTGAATAGCTTTGCGTTCCACTGCCGTTGAACCGGACGGCACACAAACAACAACCTGCGGGCTTGCGAAAGACCGATTGTGAACCTTCTGGATAAAATGCTTGATCATCTGCTCAGCAACGTGAAAATCTGCAATCACACCATCCCTTAGCGGCCTGATGGCTTGGATACCATGCGGCGTCCGACCCAGCATAAGCTTGGCTTCATCGCCAACCGCTAAAACGCGGTCACGTCCTTGATCACTTTTGATCGCCACAACAGACGGTTCGTTTAAAACAATTCCTCTACCCTTGACATACACAAGGGTGTTGGCCGTCCCCAGATCAATGGCCATATCGGAAGAAAACATCCCGAGCACTTTTGACAGCATTTAGCGCCTCTCAAACTCTTAAAAAATCACGTAACCCCAATTGGGACTCTATTGCTGGTTATGGGCCAGTTACCGCCCCGACACAAGCCTTGACGCCAGAGTTCGACACAAGATTTTGATTTTTTTGGGGCTGTAAGCTCAAAAAATAGCGCTAAGGACGGCTATCTGTCGATAGCCGCCTATAATTTTACGAAAATCCAACGCTTTAGCCTGTCGCTGCCAGTGGCCTCTTCTCACGTTTTACCATCAGCTTGTTTGCTGCCGCAACATAGGCTCTTGCCGCCGCCGTCAGGGTATCTTCATGGGCACCTTGGCCATTAACCGTACGCCCATCTTCTTCAAGCCTTACTGTGCATTCAGCCTGGGCATCCGTACCATGAGTGACAGCATGGACCTGAAACAACACGAGATGAGGATTAAAACCAACAAGCTCTTTGATGGCATTAAACGCTGCATCCACCGGACCAGACCCATAAACCACTATCTTTTTTTCTTCGCCGTCAATTTCCATTGTAAGGTCGGCGACCGCCGTGCCACTAGATGATGTATGAGTATTGAGAGCGGTCACCTGCAAAAGATTTTGCGCCGTTGCCACCTCATCATCGACCAAGGCAACTATGTCTTCATCATAGATGGTTTTTTTCCGGTCAGCGAGTTCCTTGAAGCGGCGAAAACAGTCCTGAAAGGCGTTGTCTCCCAACTGGTAGCCCAATTCTTTCAGTTTGTCGGCAAAGGCCGCACGGCCTGAAAGTTTGCCCAGCACGAGGGTTGTTTTGGTAACGCCAACAGACTCAGGTGTCATAATTTCATATGTTTCAGCCGCCTTCAGCACACCATCCTGATGGATACCGCTTTCATGGGCAAACGCGTTGGCGCCCACAATTGCTTTGTTATTCTGGACACTGAACCCCGTAACAAGCGACACCAGCTTGCTCGCTTTGGAAATTTCCTGCGTTGCAATGCCAGTATGGTAAGGCATCGAATCCGCACGGGTCTTGAGCGCCATGACGACCTCTTCCATCGCTGCGTTGCCGGCCCTTTCACCAATGCCGTTGATCGTGCATTCGATTTGTCGGGCACCACCAATTACGCCCGCCAACGAGTTTGCAACAGCAAGCCCAAGATCATTATGGCAATGCGTCGAAAAAATCGCTTTGTCAGAATTGGCCACGCTTGAAATTACATTACGGTACATCTGGCCGTATTCGTCCGGCGTTGCATACCCCACTGTATCTGGCAGATTGATGGTGGTGGCTCCGGCGCGAATTGCTGTGTCTACTGCGCGGTACAAAAAGTCCATGTCTGTGCGCGTGGCATCCTCTGCCGACCATTCAACATCATCGGTAAATCCGCGCGCGTGGCTGACCGACTGATGTATAGCCTCCAGGACGTGGTCTGGCTCCATTTGCAGTTTCACTTTCATATGCAGCGGGCTGGTGGCAATAAATGTGTGAATGCGCCCCCTTTTGGCAGGCTTGATCGCCTCTGCGGCTCGGTCAATATCCCCCAGCGCGGCACGTGCCAGGGAACAAACGGTGGAGTTTTTGACTAATTTTGCGATCTGGTGAACACACTCAAAGTCACCATTTGATGCAATGGCAAAGCCTGCTTCAATAACATCGACACCCATAGACTCCAGTTGCTCGGCGATACGGAGTTTTTCTTCCAGTGTCATAGACGCGCCAGGGGATTGTTCGCCGTCTCGCAACGTAGTGTCAAAAATTCGCACACGATCCTGGTCTGTGTGAGACATGATATATTCCTAAATTTTCAATTGAGATTTGAACTTATCTTCAGGCTCTTCCCTTAAGCACCGAAACGTTCAAACGCTTCTGCCGCTGCGCTTAAGGGCCAATTAGTCGGCCAGCACCCAGAAGGAGAAGCGATAGGAGAAGTGTTGCTGCAACTGTCGTTGCAAACCGCAAACGAGCGTCAAGCTGCTGCCGAGAAATGGCAATTGCTTTGGCTTTTTTTCGTTCGTTATAAGAATGTTTCATCTTCGGAACATATCTGCGTTTAATTTCACCGTTATATATCATTACGACTATAATCCTTCTTTGGACTACAGCAAAGTGAAATTATATTTCAAGAAAGACTATTAACGAAGGGGTGGCTTCAGGAGAGGCCACCCCGGTGACAAAGACCACACCAAATTGCGGGATCAGTTCTTTTCCTTATCGACCAGCTTGCCTTCTTGCATCCATGGCATCATACCGCGCAGTTTTGAGCCTACGTCCTCAATCGGATGTCTGACTGCTAGACCCCGGTGCGCTTTCAGCTCTGGATTACCAGCAGCGTTATCCAACATAAAGTCTTTAACAAAACGCCCTTCCTGAATATCTGCAAGAACCCGTTTCATTTCCGCTTTGGTTTCGTCTGTAATAATACGAGGCCCGGTTTTATAGTCGCCGTATTCTGCGGTGTTGGAGATGGAATAACGCATATTGGCAATGCCACCTTCATAGATTAGGTCAACAATCAGCTTCACTTCGTGAAGGCATTCGAAATAGGCCATTTCAGGAGCGTAACCCGCATCCACCAGTGTTTCAAATCCAGCCTTAATAAGCTCAGAGACACCGCCACACAAAACGGCTTGCTCGCCAAAGAGGTCAGTTTCACATTCTTCGCGGAAATTGGTTTCGATGATGCCAGAGCGCCCCCCTCCAATTGCGGATGCATAAGACAAACACAAGTCATGTGCCTTGCCGCTTGCATCCTGATGCACAGCAATCAGGCATGGTACGCCTTTACCGGCTGCATATTGGCTACGGACTGTGTGCCCCGGCCCTTTTGGCGCAACCATGATTACGTCCAGGTCATTCCGCGGTTCGATCAGACCAAAATGGATATTCAAACCATGGGCAAACATAAGGGCAGCGCCCTCTTTCATGTTGGCAACCAGTTCTTCTGCGTAAATTGCAGCTTGATGCTCGTCCGGCGCCAGCAGCATCACCATGTCGGCCGCTTTGGCGGCTTCGGTTGCTGTCATGCAAGTAAAGCCAGCGGCTTCCGCCTTCTTGCGGGTTGCAGACCCTTCGCGCAGCGCGACAATCACTTCCCTAACGCCGCTGTCCCTCAAGTTGCCTGCGTGCGCGTGACCCTGGCTGCCATAACCGACAATTGCGACGGTCTTGTCTTTAACAAGATTTACATCAGCGTCGCTGTCAAAATATACTCGCATGATTTAGTTCCCTACATTCCGGCGCATGCAGCGCCTACCCAATAAAATATGTTCAAAGTCCTGATTCACCGCGCGACAATGCAACGGCTCCTGTGCGCGCGGCCTCTACAAGGCCCAAATCCCGCATTAAATCAATAAAGGCATCCAGCTTGCTGGCCGACCCGGTAAGTTCAAACACGAAACTCGTGGCAGTGCTGTCAACAACGCGGGCGCGAAAAGCATCAGCAAGGCGCAAAGCTTCAACCCGCTTTTCCCCTGCACCGGACACTTTCACCAACGCCAGATCCCGCGATACAAGCGGCCCTTCAATGGTCAAGTCAGCGACTTTTTGTACCGGCACCAACCGGTCCAGTTGGGCCTTGATTTGTTCAATCACCATCCGTGTGCCACTGGTCACCACCGTAATCCGCGAACGTCGATCATTTCTATCGACCGCAGCCACCGTCAGGCTTTCGATATTATACCCCCGCCCTGAAAAAAGGCCGGTCACACGGGCGAGCACCCCTGCTTCGTTATCGACTACAACGCTGATCGTATGCGTTGCCACGGTACCTTGTTCTTTCATCTGCTTGATTTCCGTTGAAGGACTGGGAGTTTCTGGCTTACCGGTATCTATACCACTGCCAACGCTTCGGCGTCTTTAGGTTTGCCGATGACATCACCAGCCAGCAGCATTTCATTGTGTGCAGCGCCAGCAGGCACCATCGGGAAGCAGTTTTCCAGCTTGGCAACCCGGCAATCCACAATGACCGGACCCTTAGTTTCAATCATCTCCGTAATCACCGCATCAAGGTCGGCTGGGTCTTCAACCTTAAGGCCCTTGATGCCATACGCAGCCGCAAGCGCCACAAAATCCGGTAGCGAGTCTGAATAACTTTCGGAACGTCTGCCATCATAACTCAGGTCTTGCCACTGCCTCACCATACCCATGAATTCATTGTTTAAAATAAACACCTTCACCGGCAGGTTATATTGCTTAAGCGTTCCCAGTTCCTGAATATTCATCTGAATGGACGCTTCACCAGCCACGTCAATACAAAGACGGTCGGGATGAGCTATCTGCGCCCCAATTGCGGCAGGCAGACCATACCCCATGGTGCCCAGGCCACCCGACGTTAGCCAGCGGTTCGGCTTTTCAAAACCGATAAATTGCGCCGCCCACATCTGGTGCTGTCCAACTTCAGTGGAAACAATGGGGTCTTTGTCAGCTATCAATGCCTGAAGCCGCTCCAGCGCCTTTTGCGGCATAATCAGCTCGTCACGGTCCTTGTAAGCAAGGCATTTTTTCTCTCGCCACGCGTCAATCTGATGCCACCAGGCATCAAGCGACGGCTGGTCGGCAGAATAGTTTTCTTCTTTCCATATCTCCAGCATGCGTTTCATTACATGCGCTGCGTCGCCAACAATCGGAATGTCTACGGCTACATTTTTGTTAATCGACGACAGGTCGATATCAACATGGATTTTTTTGGAATCAGGCGAAAAGGCTTCTAGTCGACCAGTTACCCGGTCATCAAACCGCGCGCCCATCGCAACCATAACGTCACAATCATGCATGGCGTGGTTTGCTTCCCATGTACCATGCATACCCAGCATACCCAAAAATTGTTTGTCGCTGGCGGCAAATGCGCCTAATCCCATCAAAGTGCTGGTCACAGGAAAGCCGGTCATATGAGCAAATTGGGTCAACAGCTCCGAAGCATCGGGTCCGGCATTGATAACGCCGCCGCCTGTGTAAAGAATGGGCCGCTTGGCGTTGGCCATCAGTCTTACCGCTTCGCGTATTGCCGCCTCTTCGCCGTCAAGTTGGGGGCGATAGGTGCGATGCTCACCCTGACCGGTGTGCAAATATTCGGCTTCTTCAACCTGCACATCTTTTGGCAGGTCAATCACAACCGGCCCCGGTCGGCCATTGGTTGCTACATAAAAAGCCTCATGAAAAACATTGGCAATATCCGCCGCATCCTTAACCAGATAGTTATGCTTTGTGCACGGCCGCGTAATTCCAACAGTGTCAGCCTCTTGAAAGGCGTCATTGCCAATCAGATGACGAGCAACCTGCCCGGTCAAGCAAATCATCGGAATGGAATCCAGCATAGCGTCCGTAAGGCCGGTCACAGCATTGGTCGCACCTGGCCCTGATGTCACCAAAACAACACCGGGTTTGCCGGTAGACCGTGCATATCCTTCCGCCGCATGGGTCGCAGCCTGCTCGTGGCGAACAAGAATATGCTTGATTTTGTCTTGCTTAAAAAGTTCATCATAAATGGGCAGCACGGCGCCACCCGGGTAACCAAAGACCACTTCCACACCAAGGTCTGTCAATGCTTTAAGGATCATCTGGGCGCCGCTTAACTTCGTCGCGGTGGCCGCTTTTTCAAGGGTCTTTGCCATCGATGCCGTCATCTGGTTTTACTCTCGCTCTTCAAACACACAATACTGTTGCCCTCTTATTCACCTCAGGGCCTGATGTCCATAAACTTCAACGCCAACCAACAACATACCCCTACATAATAGTTGGGGGCGCTCCAAGAGCGCCCCCGGGGTGGGTCTCGTCACAGTTGAGGTCTGCTTTGGGCTATCAAACCTCAGACGACGCCGCAGGCTGGCGAGGCATCGTCAAATCCTGTTTTATTGTACGATAATTACCCGGTCAACCTATTTTTTGAATATTTTTGCAACTAATTTGTCAAAATAGCTTTCCGAATATTGCGCATTTAGCATTTTCCAGTGCGAAAACTGGTTTCTAAACCAGGTCAATTGTCGTTTGGCAAATCGCCGCGTCTGCATTTTAGCGTCATCAGCAGCCTGATCGTAGGTGGTCTCGCCAGCCAGATAGCGGGCAAGCGAGGGCACACCCAACGCCCGCATGATAGGCAAGTCGTTGCGTAAGTTCCTACCAACAAGGGCTCGCACCTCTTCAATGGCACCCTGCTCCATCATCTGATCAAACCGGTGGTCGCAACGCGCATACAGCTCTTCCCGGTCGGGCAACACGACATACTTTCCAATCTCACCCGCCTCGTCAAACGACTGCATGGGACCGGGCTTTGTGTCTTTTTGCCAGTCACTCAGGGGAATGCCGGTTGACCGCACCACTTCTATTGCGCGACTAACCCGCTGGCTATCACCCGGCGCCAAACGGGCTGCCGTTATTGGGTCAGAGACGGTCAGTTCAGTATAAAGCGCTTCGCTACCCAGGTCTTGACATTCGCGCCGGACCTGCGCTCGCACATCGGCGGGTATATCGGGTATTTTGGCGATACCATCTATAAGTACCTTAAAGTACATGCCTGTGCCACCGACCAGAATTGGCAATTTACCAGTGGCCCAAGCAGACCTTATCTCGGCCATCGCCTTTTCTGCCCAAAAGGCCGCAGAACAAATTTCTGTCGCATCCAGAAACCCGTACAGACGGTGTGTGACCTGTTTTTGCTCTGCTGCCGACGGACACGCGCTTATCACAGACAAATCCCGATACACCTGCATACTGTCTGCGTTTATGATAATGCCGTCATATGCAGCTGCCGTCTTCATGGCAAAAGCCGACTTGCCGCTTGCTGTAGGACCTGCAATAAAAAGAGCGCGTTTCAACTTCTGGCCTGCCTGTTCAACGTATCGGATTTTCAATGGACATTGTATTGACCCTCGTCGTCAACCCCGGCTTTAAAGCGGATCTTGAAAAAGCGGCCCAAGCGGTCTTGGCAGCGCTTGATAACGGTAACACCCAGAGCAACACACTCAAAACACTGCACGATGGGCGAGCCGTAGATATTGTCCAGTCCGCCAGCACCCTCGAAGACATGCGTTCTATAATCGCACCAGTTATGTCAACTCATGAAACGGTGGATTGGTGCTTGCAGCCTGATACCCAAACGCGACGAAAGTCCATGCTGATTGCTGATATGGATTCGACGATGATAACGGTGGAGTGCATCGATGAATTGGCTGATTTTGTTGGCATGAAGGAAAAGGTTTCAGTCATCACAGAAGCCGCAATGCGCGGCGAGCTGGACTTTGAAGGCGCGTTAAAGGAACGGGTCGCACTGCTGGCGGGTCTGCCTGTAGAAGACCTGGAAACCTGTTACCAACAACGTATCAATATGATGCCGGGGGCGCGACAGCTTGTACAAACCATGAAAACAAACGGCGCATTCACTGCATTAGTATCAGGTGGTTTCACTTTCTTCACAGAACGAGTTGCGGCTGCAATCGGTTTTGATGATACGCGAGCAAACGTTTTGGAGATTGACAATAATGCGCTGACAGGGCGCGTAAAAGAACCTATCTGCGGTGCACAGACCAAGCTAGAAGCCCTGAACGAGTATTGCGCAACGCAGAGTTTGACTGCCCAACAGGTATTAGCGGTTGGTGACGGCGCAAACGATATCCCCATGCTGAAGGCGGCAGGTCTTGGGGTCGCATATCACGCAAAACCCAAAACCGCGGCAGCCACCCATGCAGCGGTCAGAAACGCTGATCTGACTGCTTTACTGTACTTTCAAGGGTATAGCTTTACCGAGTTTGCACCTGATTGAGACAACAAAAAAGGGTCGCCGCAGCGACCCTCTAAAATACTGATTTAGCGTGATTACCTGACTAAAGGCAGTCTACTCGCTTGTTTCAAGCTTAAGCGGAATGTGAACCGTGTTGCCGCGCAGGTTTACCAGAACAAGCACGCGGTCGCGCCCGGCATCAGCGGCATCATCAAACAGATCAGCCACTTCGCTGGGGCTTTCGACCCGACGCTGGTTGACCCGAACAATAACCGCACCTTCACGGATACCCGCCCGGTAAGCATTACTGCGGCGCGACACACGCACAACTGCAACGCCGTCAACTTCTTCATCAATGTCAAAGCGTTGACGAAGGCTATCGTTCAGAGGCGCAAGTTCCATGCCTTCTGTCAGTTCGCGATCAGACTGATCACGACCATTATCGCGGCCACCATCTTCATCATCGTCTTCCTGTGTCATGCCAGCAAGTTCATCAGGCAATGCACCAGTTCTGACGGGAATGGTCATACGTTCGCCTTCACGAATGATCACAACATCAACCGCCTTGTCGATTTTCGTGCGCTTGACAAGGTTGCTGAGGGTTCTGGAGTCGATAACGGTCTTACCGTCCCAGGTAATGATGATATCGCCTTCTTGCAATTCAGCAGCGTCCGCTGGGCTGTCTGGCTCAACGCGGGTAACCATCGCACCTTCTTTGATATCAAGGCCCAATGTTTCAGCGATTTCCTCGGTTAAAGCCTGAATGCTGACACCCAGCCAGCCACGGCGCACCTTGCCAAATTCTTGCAGTTGCTCAACCACATTTTTCGCATGGTTCGATGGGATCGAAAACCCAATCCCCACGTTACCGCCAGAGGGGGAGAAGATGGCCGTATTAACGCCAACAACCTCACCGTCCATATTGAACAACGGGCCACCTGAATTGCCCCGGTTGATGGAGGCATCTGTTTGGATGAAATCAACGTCATTCTGATTGCCAATAGCGCGGTTGCGGGCAGAAATAATGCCTGCTGTTACCGTGCCAGCCTGCCCAAATGGATTACCGATCGCGATAACCCAGTCACCAATGCGGCTAGCTTCATCGTCGCCCCACTTCACAGCCGGGAAATCATCGCCGTTTTCGTGATTGATTTTCAAAACTGCAAGATCAGACAGCGCGTCCCGACCGATCACTTCAGCCGTATACTCGCTGCGATCCGGGAAAGAAACGGTGATTTCATCAGCGCCTTCAACCACGTGGTTGTTGGTGATAACGATGCCTGATTTGTCGATGACAAAGCCGGAGCCCAGAGACCGGGCCTGACGAGGCTCTTGTTCTTCCTCAAAACGATCGCGGAATTGTTCCCAAAATTCTTCAAAGGGCATGCCATCTGGAATTTGAGGCATGCGCCGGTTTCCCCGGCGGCGTTCAATTGTCTGAACCGTTGAAATATTTACCACGGCGGGGGACAGACTTTCAACGAGGTCTGCAAAGGTATCCGGGCGGTCGTCCGCGTGAACCGCTGGGACAACAATTGTTGCCATCGCGGCGACCAACAGTGCCGTTAAGAGTGCCTTCATCGGTAAGATGATGGCTCGCTGATCGATTGTTTTTGTCAAGTAAGTGCGCAATGCACCTCTCCTTTTTTGTTAACTCGTTACTCATCTTGTACTGTCTGGATGTGTATTCCGATCACATCCCTTGTACGAGCCATACAATGGCTACACCAATCGCCGCCATGGTCAAGCCCAGCGCCCTTAGCTTTGCGGCGGGTTGTTCAAGCATTGCGACAAGCAGCGATTTCATTCCCGAGGGCAAAAGAGCATAGGCCACGCCCTCCAAAAAAAGGGCGAGGCCTAACGCAATTGCCAGGAGTGACCAGTCCAAAACGAGCCTCTCTTTGCTTAGGTATAGTCAGTTGTTTTTACCGCCTTGAGAATTCACAAATAGCTTGAAGAATTCACTATCTGGTGAAAGCACAAGCCGTGTGTCATCTGCCCCAAGCGCAACCCTGTAGGCTTGCATGGTACGGTAAAATTCAAAAAACTCTTCGTCTTTGCCGAAAGCTTCCGCAAAAATCTTAACTGCACGACCGTCCGCTTCACCCCGGATGATTTGCGACTGACGCTCGGCATTTGCCACCAAAATGGCAACCTGCCGATCCGCATCTGACGTAATTTTCACAGCGTCCCGCTGACCCTCAGCACGCTTTTCCGCGGCTTCTTGCTCACGTTCTGTCTTCATGCGGTTAAAAATCGCCTGACTATTTTCTATTGGTAGATCAACCCGTTTCAGACGTACATCCACAACTTCAAGGCCAACTGACGCAGCGCGCTGGTTAGTCAGTGTGCTGATCTGCTCCATCAGCTCTGCCCGCTGCCCAGACACAATACTTTGCATTGGCTGGCTCGCAAGCACATCCCTGACAGTGGACACCATGATGCCTTCAAGAAGATTGCTGGCAATACGATCAGTTGCTGCAGCTTGATACCGCTTCAACGGATCAACCACTTTGTAGCGGGCAAAGCTATCGACAAGAATACGCCGCTGATCACTAGCTAGGACCTCCTGCGGACGAATATCCAGGCTCAGGATACGTTTATCAATGAAGATGACTTGCTCGACCAACGGCAATTTAAAGTGAAGACCGGGTTCAGGCACAGTGCGCTTTGGATTACCGAACTGCACCACAATCGCCTGTTCGCGTTCACTAACAATGAACAGGCTGCTTGCGCCGATAGATGCTACCAGCACCAGAACCACCAAGGCTACAATGGATTTTATATTCATGACTTATTCTCCACCGCTTTTGGACTTGTTCAGTTCCGAAAGTGGCAGATACGGAACCACGCCAGACCCCGCCTCACTATCAAGAATTATTTTGTCCATACCCGCCAAGATTTGCTCCATCGTTTCTAAATAGATTCTCTTTCTAGTCACGTCCTTTGCTGCAATGTATTCATTGTAAACGGACGTGAACCGAGCAGCCTCACCTTCTGCGCGAGCAACCGTTTGAGCCCGATATGCCTCAGCTTGCTGAAGCATTCGCTCTGCTTCACCTTGAGCGCGCGGGATTACCTCGTTGGCGTAACGTGTTGCCTCATTGCGCGACCGCTGTTGGTCTGCTTCCGCGCGTTGCACGTCTAGAAAAGCGTCTTTTACCGCTTCAGGTGCCTCAGACTCAATAATCTGCACGCGTAAAACACGAACGCCGCTCTCGTAGCTGTCCAAAGTTTCGATGATCTGCTCCAAAGCCTGCAACTGGATACGTTCCCGAGCAGTGGTGATAATAGGTACAATCTGATTTTGCCCCACGATCTCACGCATGACACTCTCTGAAACCGCTTTGATCGTGCCTTCCGGATCACGCAGTTTAAACAAATAGTTACCTAAGTCTTTGATCTGCCAAACAACGTTAAAACGAACATCAACGATATTCTCGTCTTGGGTCAGCATCAGGCTCTCGTCCAAGCCTCCGGAGCGACGAGCACCAGCACCGCTAATACCGATCGTAGTCGTCTTCTCGTCGGTAACACCGCGAACCTCAACAGTTTCAATCGGATACGGGAGGTGCCAGTGTAGGCCTGGATCAGATAACATCGTTCTTTCGCCAAACCGCAGAACCACACCCTGTTCGTTGGGTTCGACACGATAGAATCCGCTCACCATCCAGATAGCAAATGCAGCGAGCAAAATGAGGAAGATGCCTCCTTTGCCGCCGGGCAAGATAGTTTTCAACTTTTCCTGACCCTTGCGGATCACCTCATCAATGTTTGGCTCGTTGCCGCCACCGCGGCCACCACCACCGCCGCGTTGGCCGTTCCCCCAAGGATTGGGGCGATCGCCATCTCCATTGTTTTGCCAGGGCATACTCTACTCCTTCCGGCGTCACGGACGTGACATTCTGTACAGGCTCTTTATATAAAGAGCCGAGTTACGTTGCTTAGCTATATATGGTAGCCGCAGCGCCCCTGCAACGATGTTGGGGCAAATTCTTGATGATTTGCGCCGAAAAGAGAGTGTGACGAGCAAAAAATGGACGAAAACCTTAAAGAAAAGGTCGAAAAAGCGCTGAAAAAGTACAGTTTACCCGGCATTCCGGGCAATATTGTCGCAGCCAAAATTGTCAGCGCGATCATCGTGGACGGAGGCCAGGTTGGCATCATTCTCGATTTCGGGGACACCCTTCCAGACAATGCGACAGAGTTTCGCGCTCAAATCGAGTCGACAGTTCAGGAAATACCAGAAGTCGAGGTTGCAAATGTTGTGGTGACATCATCGGCAAAAAAAGGAGCGACCAACCAACGGCCCGCGACGGCGGCGCCTGCTGGGCCTCGCCAAGTTAAACCAGCACCCACGCTTTCACCTGCGCCGAAGGCACCCCCAACGCCAACAGAAATTCCAGGCGTAAAGCACATTGTTGCTGTCGCGAGCGGCAAAGGCGGCGTGGGCAAGTCAACCACGTCTGTCAACTTGGCGCTCGCGCTCAAGGAGAAGGGCCTGAGTGTCGGCATTATGGACGCAGATATTTTTGGCCCTTCCCTGCCGATGTTAACGGGCTTAGATGCCAAACCAGAGACGAAGAACAAAATCATTCAGCCGCTTATTGCGCACGGGCTCAAGTTGATGTCCATCGGCTTTCTGATAGACGTGGACCAACCCGTTGTGTGGCGCGGGCCCCGTGTTATGGGGGCAACCCAGCAATTGCTGCGGGACGTCGCTTGGGGGCCGCTTGATGTCCTGATCGTTGATATGCCACCTGGCACAGGTGACGTGCAGTTGACGATGGTGCAGCAGGCACCGCTTACTGGAGCCGTCATTGTTTCTACACCCCAAGACCTTGCGCTGATTGATGCCCGCAAAGGACTCGCCATGTTCCAAAAAGTGAACGTGCCTATTTTGGGGGTCATTGAAAACATGACCAGCTTCCTGTGCCCGCATTGCGGCGAGGAAAGCCATATATTTGGACATGGCGGCGCAGCAGAGACGGCGGCAGGCCTTGGCTGCGACTTTTTAGGTGGTATTCCGCTCGAAATGGAGGTTCGCCTCAGCGCTGATAGCGGCACGCCGATTATGATGCAAAACACGGACAGTAAAGCCAAGGTAGCTTACCAGCATATCGCAACCCAAATCGCCAATAAACTGGCTTAGGCGGCGCGCTCATAAACGACGAAGGCGTAACCAGGCTGGTCGCCATCGGCGGCATGGCTTGCTCGGGAGACCTCGCGCCATTCCGCGCCGATATCCGGGAAAAACGCATCGCCAGCAACTTCCAGGGCAACTTCGGTAACATAAAGTCTGTCGACCAGTGGCAGCAGCGCACGATAAATCTCCGCGCCGCCAATCACCATCGCCTCAGGAACATCAGACACTGCTGTCAATGCACTTTCCGGCGCATGGACCACTTCAACGCCGTCAGCAGACCATGCCGTATCCCGCGTGATGACAATGTTGCGTCTTCCAGGCAAGGCCCGACCTATGGACTGAAATGTCTTCCGGCCCATAATGATGGGTTTACCCATTGTGACAGTCTTAAAATATTTTAAGTCAGCGGATAAATGCCATGGCAACTGGTTATCAACACCGATAACGTTATTGGCAGCCATCGCAACAATAATAGAAAGGCTCATGGTTTTACCGCCAACAAGAACTATCAGATCATCGAGCCATCATCTTCTTCAGGCCGGGCGACGTCAAGCGGCAGTTGAACTCGGATGGTCGTGCCAACACCCTGAATACTTCTTACACTGATCATCCCGTCCATCCGATCCACCAATTCACGGCAAATGGCAAGGCCAAGACCAACACCGCCATGCCGCCGAGAATGGGTTGTATCTAACTGCGTAAAACGATCAAATAGAAGGGACTGCTTGTCTTCTGGGATGCCAATGCCGGTATCCTGAACTTCCAGCACCCATCCCGGCGCACCATTTTTGAAGGGCCGGGGATGCATCCGAATATTGACAGACCCTTTAGTGGTGAATTTCACCGCGTTGGAGACCAGATTGATTAAAACCTGCCTTAACCGTAATTCGTCGCCCTGAATGAATTGCGGTAGATCGTCAGCAACATCAAACGTAAATTCCAACTGCTTTTCTTCTGCCTGATGCCCTAGCAATCCCATCGTCCGCTCGACCAGGTCCCGGGGTTCAAAGGGTTTACGCTCTATTGTGACCCGACCTGCTTCCAACTTTGCCAAGTCAAGTATATCATTAATGATGCTCAGCAAATGCTTACCAGAGCTGTTGATATCTCTTGCGTAATCAGCATATCGCTTGTCACCAATAGGCCCCAGTGTCTCGGTTTCCAGAATTTCCGAAAAGCCCAGAATTGCATTTAACGGTGTGCGCAGCTCATGGCTCATGGTTGCGAGAAACTCTGACTTCGCCATGTTGGCCGCTTCGGCTGCCTTTCTTGCCTGCTCAACGTCACTATTCAGGTTTTGCAGCAATTTATAATGAGTTTCGAGTTCCGAGTGCGCTTCTTTCAGGGCCCTGGTGCGTCGTTTCACAATCTCCACGACCCGGTTGGATCGCCGAATTTGGTCATACGCAAGAAATCCCAACACACTGGTGATTAAAAAGCCAATCACCGCGGCGCGCAGAACATTCTGGTAGTTGATGATATAAGCGTCAGCGCTCGCAAAAACCTTTACACGCAGGCCGCCCAAACCAATGTTCACGTCAGTTTCTGTCATCCACGCTCCACCAGAGGGTACAACGCTTGGTATGGGCTTTTGACCAACAGAAACGCGGACGCGGGAATTTTCGCCACCGGTTCGACCGGGCCGCACATTTGTGAATTCAATGTCGCCAATCAACCGCGACATACCACCATACAAGTTCGCCAACACATCAAGGTGCACTACTTCAGCCAGATAGGCCGGACCAACCTCTGCCTGAAACGGACTTGCAATCACTAGCTTGGGGGTGTCGGTTGCCTCCGGACTCAAACGCTGATTTATGAGAGCAAATTCTGTTTGTCTTACAGCAATAATAGTATCAAAAAAGTCTCGATATCCCTCGAACTGCGCCAGGTCCAACCCGAGTAATGAGGCCCCGCCATCATCTGACACTTCTCTTTCACGAGCACCAATGTAGGTAAGAATATAACCAACAGCTGACGTTTGCTCCGAAGCGTTCACCTCAGGTGGACCAATCACGTCACCGTTCAACTGCCGAACCAGAGCCTCGACCTCAGCGCGTTTCTCCGGTGTTTCAGCGCTTACGATTAGCACGCTTGTCGCTGTTTCTGACGGGTTGATCGACGTATAGCTATCGACATAATCTGCCAGAGACCGCCCCTCGGGCTCTCCCGTCAGGGCAAAAACGTCTGAGAAGCGCGTAACCGACGAGTTGATGTTGGCCAGATCAGTACCAACACGCGCCAAAAACCGCGCAGAATCACCCCTAAAGCGACTACGCGCTTCATTGATAGAATTTTGATACACTTCGCTAACAATAAACCCGGTCAAAAACAGACCTATGAAAACGACAAGACCAAACAACGACAGTTGCCGGTAACTGATTTCACGTACGCCAAACACGTTTTGCCTCTCATAGACCGGTCGTTGTCTCCGGCAGTTGCCGCTGCCAATCTATCTAGACAGCAACAGCTGCCTTGATAGCGGGATGAGACTGATACCCTTCGATTCGGATATCATCGTACGTAAATGCAAATATATTCCTAACGTCAGGATTAAGTGACAGAGACGGCAGAGGTAAGGGAGAGCGCGCCAACTGCGTGTCCGCCTGTTCCAGGTGATTTGAGTAAAGATGGGCGTCACCGAATGTATGGACAAAATCCCCAACTTCCAGTCCACAAACCTGAGCCATCATGTGGGTTAACAAGGCGTATGACGCGATGTTAAATGGCACACCCAGGAACACGTCAGCACTGCGCTGATATAATTGGCACGAGAGTTTACCCTCTGCGACATAAAACTGAAAAAGACAATGGCATGGCGGTAGCGCCATACTATCTACATCTGCAACATTCCATGCGGACACGATATGCCGCCTGCTGTTCGGATTGGTTTTGATCTGCTGAACCAAACTGGATATCTGATCAATTTGGCGTCCGTCCGGTGCGGGCCAGCTGCGCCATTGATGTCCATAAACCGGACCCAAATTGCCGTTTTCATCCGCCCATTCATCCCAGATAGAAACACCATTTTCCTTGAGGTATTTAACGTTGGTGTCTCCAGCGACAAACCACAAAAGCTCATGGATAATAGATTTCAGGTGCAACTTCTTGGTTGTGACAAGGGGAAACCCTTCTTGCAAGTTGAAGCGCATCTGGTGTCCGAACACGCTGTAGGTGCCCGTCCCGGTTCTGTCACCGCGATACGTACCTTCTGTGCGCACCCGCCTGAGTAACTCAAGATATTGATCCATAACACCCCCGAAACTTAACACTCTAATGGTCGAAGAAGGTTCGGGCACAAGTGCAACGAACCCCTACTCGAGTTATTGCCGAGGAACCGGCGGCAAGCAAGCACTTTGACAGAAGGTAGTTAACAGCATCAGGGCAGGTCGAGTAAATCGCTGAAACGATGCAAGTCTGAGAGGAAGGTATCGACGAAAACACCGACAACCTTATTTTTTTTCAGCCCGTCATATTGGGGATGAAGCTGCAATTCAAACAGGTTGATTAATTGTGCCTTCAACATTGGCTGGCAATTGTTTAGTGTCACCGCAGCCATGCTCCAGTCAGTAAAGCACCTGTCATCCGCCACATCGTCGTAAAGCTTTATAACCCCTCGATGACGAGGATCGGTTTCTATACGTTTGAAACAGGCTTCAACTGCGCTCTTTGGTCCTTCAAGAACCTGAAAAAACTGCCCCTGATGAAACATCAGGATACCGGTCACATCGTGCGCTTGATTGTATTTTTTTGCGCTTACCAAAATGCGGCCTAAATCGTCCTCGATGAAAGAAGGCGCTGCGGCGCTTATGTATGCTAACAAGTGCACCTTGTTCTATCTCGCTTCTGGATAAGCTTAAATGCTAAAAAGAATTATTAAGCAGCGATTTTCACGAAAAAACAAGTGAAAACAATAAGTAAGTTTATTCCACACATCTAGACAATATTTGTGCTTACTAAAAATTCCGTAATGATTCGGCTTCTCTTTTGCCTTACCAACCCCTATATAACAGGAGCTGGCTTGCCAGCTATGGCGATAAACGACGCAGTGAGTACGTATTGCGGACCCGGGGGCAGTGCCCGGCGCCTCCACCAGGAAGCAGTAGTGAACCATGTTAATGAGTATCTGCTGCTTGCTGATGGGGGCGAACCAGGATCGACGTGTATCGAAAGTTGTTTGTCTTTCGCTCGGGATGGCACCGCCGTGATGGGCCACCTTAAAATAAATGCTAACGACAATGACGTCGAGTTCGCTGTTGCTGCGTAAGCAGTCATAGCAAACTACATTTATAAATTCCTGAGGGTTGACGCCTTCAGGTGGGGCTTGGGCCACCTAGCAACAGAACGGCCCACTTTTCTTATTCGTTATGTCGCTTGAGTGTATCAGCCGACAAAAAAGGCACGGTAGAGCCCCAATTCGTTTTACATACCCAGATCATGGACCCAAGTTAACAATTGACGATGTTTTGCCTTCACGGCAGCTTTTTCAGCGTTTATAAGAGCGTCAGTAGAGTATAACATTAGAGCCGGATGGAATGACTGAAAGCCATATCGATTATGATGCCAAAGTGCAGGATGCGCTGCGTAGCGTCGTGAAAAATGTCCTGATAGATACGGCAAAAGAAGGCCTGCAGGGCGAGCACCATTTTTATATTGCGTTTAAAACGCAGGCTGACGGGGTGAACATCCCCGCTCACTTGGTGAGCCGGTTTCCGGATGAAATGACGATTGTATTGCAGCACAAGTTCTGGGGGCTTGAAATACATGATGACAGATTTGAAATAGGTCTGTCATTTAACCAAAAACCAGAACACCTGATTGTTCCGTTTGATGCCATTGTCGGTTTTGTTGATCCTAGCGTGCAATTTGCCCTTCAGTTCCATGATGAAAGCGATGTGGACCCGGCAGATGATGACGTGTTGACTGCGGTTGATGCTGCCGATGACGGCATGTTTTTGCCCGAGGACACGCAGGATGTAGACCCTGAGGAAAACTCTGCCGGAAAAAGCCCTGCAGTTGTAGAAGAAGATCACGCCTCCGGCGAGGAGGACGCATCCGATAATGTTGTGGCGCTCGACGCTTTCCGCAAAAAATAGCCTGCATGGCCCAGTAAGAATGGGCAATACCTCTATTGCTGTCGTCAAACAGCCTAACCTCATACAGCAAAGGCCAATGTGATGTCTGACTGGACCTATACCAAGCTTTTTCAACTGGGCGAGGATGAAACACAGTATCGCAAACTAACGTCTGACCATGTTTCAACCATGGACGTGAACGGCACAACGATATTGCGTGTAGAAGATGCGGCGCTGGAGCTGCTGACACGTGAAGCCATGTCGGATATCGCCCACCTGTTGCGCCCCGGCCATTTGCAGCAACTGGCGAACATTCTGGAAGATGAAGAGGCCAGCGACAATGACCGCTTTGTCGCGACAGAGCTGTTGAAGAACGCCAACATAGCGGCAGGGCGCGTCTTGCCCGGCTGCCAGGACACGGGCACCGCTATCATTGTTGGCAAAAAAGGCCAATATGTCTGGACTGACGGCGATGATGCCGCGCCGCTGACCAAAGGCGTGATGCGCACCTATACGGAAACCAACTTGCGCTATAGCCAGATGGCCCCTCTGTCGATGTATAAAGAGGTGAACACCAAAAACAACACGCCTGCGCAGGTGGACATCTACGCCGCTACCGGCAATGAATATGATTTCCTGTTCCTTGCCAAAGGCGGCGGCAGCGCCAACAAAACCTTCTTGTTTCAGCAAACCCCCGCAACGCTGCGCGAAGACCGTATGCTGGCGTTTCTGGATGAAAAAATCCGTACACTTGGTACGTCCGCCTGCCCGCCCTATCACCTCGCTATTGTTATTGGTGGACTGTCAGCGGAGCAAAACCTGGCAACCGTGAAGAAGGCATCCGCCCGCGACCTGGACAGCTTGCCCACCACCGGGGACACAACCGGGCGGGCGTTCCGTGATCTTGACATGGAACAGCAGGTTCTGGAAATGACCCGCAAAATGGGTATCGGCGCACAGTTTGGCGGCAAGTATTTTTGCCATGATGTGCGGGTAATCCGCCTGCCGCGCCACGGTGCAAGCTTACCGGTTGGTATTGGTGTGTCCTGCTCGGCAGATCGGCAAGTGAAGGCCAAAATCACCGCTGACGGCGTGTTCCTGGAGGCACTGGAAACCGATCCGGCCAAATACATGCCCGAAATTGCCAAGGATGATTTGTCGAGCGAAGTGATCAAAATTGACCTGAATCGACCCATGCCCGAGATTTTGAGCACCTTGAGCCAGTATCCAACAAAAACCCGCCTCGCCCTAAGCGGGACAATTGTTGTTGCGCGCGACCTCGCTCATGCCCGCATTCAGCAAATGATCGAGGATGGCGGCGACATGCCGGACTATTTCAAGGATCACATTATTTATTATGCAGGCCCAGCAAAAACACCGGACGGCTATGCCTCTGGCAGCTTTGGCCCTACGACCGCAGGCCGCATGGACAGCTATGTTGGCCCCTTCCAGAAATTGGGCGGCAGCATGGTCAGCCTGGCCAAGGGCAATCGCTCACGGGCCGTTACAAAAGCCTGCGAAGAAAACGGCGGCTTCTATCTGGGGTCCATAGGCGGACCGGCAGCTATCCTCGCTAAAAACAATATCAAAAATGTTGAAGTGCTCGATTTTGAAGACCTTGGCATGGAGGCGGTGTGGAAAATTGATGTAGAAGACTTCCCCGCCTTCATCGTGGTGGATGACAAGGGCAACGACTTTTTCAAAGACGTTTAATCGTAGGCACCAGCCCGATTGATATGGTATTCAGCGGCTTGGGTTAGATATCGTCAAGTCATGGGGGACAGCCAATGGATTATGTAATCAGGCCAGCAGTAAAGGCCGATGCTGCAGGGTGTTATGATCTGGTACGGCGTCTCGCCGAATTTGAAGAACTGGACGACTACCTGCATATTGATGAGGCAACCTTCGTTGAGGCCGCCTTCGGTGATCAGCCCCAATTTGAAATTATGGTCGCAGAAATGGATGGCCAGATTGCTGGCGTCGTCACCTATTTTCACCGGTTCCATATCTGGTTCGGCGAAAAAATGATCGAAATTGATGACCTGTTTGTTCGGCCTAGTGCACGCGGTCGGGGTATCGGGCGAAAACTTCTGCTCGCTATCGGTCATATGGGTCGGTCGGAGGGTGTGCATGTCAAATGGACAGTCACAACCACCAATGTCCGCACCATTCACATGTACCGGCGGATGGGCGTCGACTATAATCCTCGTGGCTTATGTATCTGGTCGCCGGACAGCATTCCGGACGAATAACCCCTGCTCTTCCTCAATGCTCTCGCACTATGCATCAAAGCGAACGCCCAAAGCTAACTTGTGGCATAATTCAGGGTGTCATTCAGGGCATAATCAGATCGAATTCAGCATGTGCCACACTTTGCCCGTTAACGGCAATCTCTATCAAATGCTGGCCCGGGTAAAACTTCCGCGTCGTTATCGGCTTGATGGCATGTGCTCTTGTCGCCACCAGGTCTCCGCCACCGCTCAGCTGCATGTCTTTCCATTTGAATACTTTTGGTGACCGTGTGCCGTTTGCCTTCACAAAATGCACGGCGTAATCAATCATCAGGTTGCTGCCAACCGGCACGTCAGACAGTGTCAGGGTAAACTCTATCGCACCCCCGTAGGTCACTTTCGGCGTGTGAAGGGTAAGCGACGCTTCGGCGGATGCCAAAGGCTTGTACCCAAAAGCGCTCAAAGCTGCCGGATGCCCCTGCTTTATAAGCGTCCGGCATGCATGTTTCACCAGCCGCTGCCGGTTTTTGGATGCGTCTTTTAACCAACGTTCAGCAAGGTCGCTCACTAGGTCCGGGTGATCCTTGGCAATATCGTTCAGATTGTTGGCAACGGAGCGGCGAACATACTCTTCGGGGTCGTCCTTCAAAGCCTCCAAAATGGCAAGCAAAGGCGTCGGATCATTAACAAAAGACTGCAACCGCATGCCCCACGGCAAGCGCGGTCGGCTGCCTTCGCTTGCCAATCGGCGGACATGGCGGTTCGGATCACTGGCCCATTCATGGAAAATCGGCAGGGCGACCTCTGGCCACTTGTCAAGGAAAGGCCGCACCGCAAACTCCGATGTGAAACGCTTGGTCATTTCCTTCAACAAATCCAGAGCCTCTATCGGATGATCCAAACCTCGTATCACAACCAGCTCTGTCAGTGGCCAAATCGCTCGGTTGCATATACCACCGGGGCCAAATTGGATTTCATCTCGGTCCGTGTCCTCGCTGGGGTGCAAAGACGACAACAAAGTGGCTGAAAGGTCAGCAAAATCAGCAGGCAGTGTTTCATCAAGCGCATGTGCAACCTGCATAACGCGCTCTTTCAGCTCCAACGTCGTTAGAGATGCACTCGCCTTGTCAATAAAGCCCGTTCGATCAAACGACGGCCATATTCGCTTGAAAATGTCGCCAATGGTCTCGATCACGTCCGAATTGATCGAGTCTTTAAAGGGTTCCATGCTGTCACCTACCTAAATAATTAGTCTTTATTGTTTACGAAACGTGTTGAGGTTTCCCTTTATTCCAACGGCAAATTTTCTTGACGCTGCGACCCGATCAATGTCACCCCATTGACATGATTGACCTTGAAGATGCAAAGCTAAAAAAACACTCGGTTACTATCGCCGGGCACCGCACATCAATTTCGCTGGAAGCATGTTTCTGGCGGCATTTACGCGCTATTGCCAAGGACCGCGATATGTCGATCAACGAATTAGTGCGTCAATTGGACGAAGCCCGCGCTGGTTCACTGTCAGGCGCGATCAGGGCGTTTGTCCTGCAATGCCTTGAAAAAGCGCCGCGCTAGCTGTCCGGGTCTTCCGGCGGTTGTTTCTTGCGTTCTTCCTGTCGCGTTTTCAGTTTTGACAACAATCCTATGGCCAATTGGCTCACGACCCCACCCGGATTTGACGGTGCCGCATCCCCAGTGCCTGCCTGTGCTTGTTCCAGTTCCCCAAACAGGCGGGCGCGCAGTCGGCGCTCAATACCTGCGATAGCAAATCGTTCCAGCGCGCGGCTGGTCCAGCGGGCGCTTGGCGCAGATAAAGCCCCTTCGTACGTGACGGGGATTGTTGGTGCATCCTGTGGCTGCGTCAGCGCCAGCTCGCCCGACATATTAATATAATCATTAGGAATGTTCACTTGCCCATCAAGCGACAGGCTGCCCCACCTTCCATTGGCGGCAAGTTCGTCAACCAGGGCCACACCATTATCAATCTGGAACGATCCGCGAATAGTGGCAAAATCTGTTGTCCCTGATCGAAGAACAGACCCGATAGTATTTAAAAACGCGCTTGCGCTATCGCCGCTTTGCATGGCTTTAACCAATTCCGGCACGGCCATAAAATACAAAGAACCAGCACCGCCCTCAAACCTGCCTTGCCCTGTCATGGTTGACAAAAAGCCCTGTTCTGCGCCTGTGTTGGCCGTTACATCAAGTTGCGCCGAAACACTGCCTGAAAAAGTGCGAGATACACCCAGCGTACTAGCAAATGCCGCAATATCAATCCCAGCTGCATCCAATTTGGCTGTTAAAAGACCGCTGTTATCCATAAGCCCAATGTCCGCTGACAAAGGCGATCCGTTCAATGTTGCGCCCTCACCCGCAACAAAAGTCATTTGGTCAGGGCCCAACGAAATGCGTGCGCCCGGCGCCGCAAGCGTCTGCCCAAAAAAGCGAATGTTGGTCAGGGCAACATCGACGTCGCCGCGCGGGATGGACTGTGCTTCCCGTGTCCCACCTTCAGGTATCTCTATGCTAGATAGATCGAAATCCTGCACCGAAATACGCCCCGATAGTCTGTTGTTTTCGCTTTGCAAAGTGCCTGCGAGTACTGAGTTACCGTTTCGGATATCAATGTCAGTAACTGACCAGCTATTTTCTGCGTAAGCTAAACTAAAACGTGCGCGGCGCGGTGTCTCAATCGTGACAGGCACACCGTAAGTAGCAGCGATTGTATCAAAACCAGACCGCTGACCTGGTGATGCAGACATGGAAACATTCGCTGTCAGCAAAGCCTCGTTACTATCCCCTAACAAAGAAAAAGGGCTTCCGGCAAATTCACCGGTTGCGGTGTAAGTGAATTGGTCAGCTGACCCCTCGAGGCTAACATTGCTGGTTAAGGGCGATGGCTGGGCATTCTGAGCGGGCCAAACTCTGGCCCGCGTTAGAACACTATCGAACGCGGCATGCGATACGCTGCCCTGAAGTCGACCCGTATAGGTTTCGCTTAGATCAAGCGAACCAGCAAAATCAAGCGACGCTATCCCGGTCGAAAGCGTTGCACGAGATTGCAGCGCGCCAATGGGTCCATTTGCTTCAATCTCCCCCGCCGCAGGTACATTACCCGTATAGAGCGACAGTATGGAGGCGGCATCTGGTGCCAAGGTATCCAAAACCGGAAACCGCCAATTGCTGTAGGACAGCGACAGGGAAGCATCGGTCACCGCGCTGCTTTCATCGATCTGCACATCCGCAGCGCCTGAAATCCGGCCATCCATATGCGATGCATCAAACTGCGTCAAAGACAGACCACTGGGTTGAAACGTACCAGCAAGAGCGATTTGGGTAAAATTCTGGTCCAGCCAATGCAGGGTACCAATATAAAAATCGAACGTAAAACCTGGCAAGTTCTGGGGTGCGCTATCGCCCTTTGGCACCTGTGCATCAGGCCAATAGGCGTCCAGATTGAGCGTATCCGCCGATACAGCCACCGCACTCACCCCAAAGGGGGATAATGTGCCCGATATGTCTGCTGTGATACTAGACGTGTCTACCTTGCCTTTGGTGTCGGTAAGGCTCCAGCCATTATCAGTGGTTGTTATGCGCCCTTTCAAATCCGCTGTTGTTAACCGCCCGGCAGGAACGGCCTCTGAAACCTCAATACCGGCCCAGGAAAGAATGTCCTGCAAACCGCCAGACTGGAACTGTAACGTCCCGCCGGTTTCAGTATCCCGAACATAGGAAAGGCGCGACGCCCCTGGCAGTAGGGCTGAAAACTGGTTGAGGAACACGCCGTCATCAGAAAGGCCGATACCCATTTCTACCTGCTGTACCTGATCCAGGCGCAGTTCCACTGCTTCCACCGACACATCAAGGCTACCCGTAAGCATTTGGCGAGATGGCATCTGCGCGGATGTTGGTGTCTCTGCTGCTGCAGGTCTGATAGCTTGCAACCACTCATCCAACGGAACAGCTCCCATCGAAGCCGTGCCCGTCATATGTAATTTTTCAGATACTTCTGCCAGTGTCAGGTCAAGCGTACCGCGCGTACCCCCAAGGGATGCCTGGCGAGAAATCAAGCGACTGACCCCGTTGGAGTCGCGGTCGATTTGCAAATCAAGGGCATAGGCCAGAGCGGGCACAGCAGGTGGTTGAAAATCCGACATCGCAGCAGCCGCAAACGCGAGTAATGCGTTCAGGTCCGTACCGTTAGCCTGGAACCGGCCCTGCAATGCGCCGGTATCAGCCATCTTGCCAGAAAAGTCTAACATGCTGCCCGCAACCGAAACGGTTGCTTTTACTGATGTTGCAGTTTCCGTGCGCATCGGAGCAATACGACCCGATACACTGACCCCTTTGCCAGCCACAATAGCGGAACCGCTCCAGTCCAGCGGTCCGGATGGTAAGCGGCCTTCAAGGGATACATCAAGACCCTCAAGCAATAGTGGTTGCTCCGATAGCGGTTGAACCGTGATCGTGCCGCTGTTGATCCTGAAACGATCCAGTGACAAGAGTGTTTCTGCGCTTGACGGGTCGTCACTAACCGGCCAGCCGCGGATAGACCACCCTTCCGCTGTTTCAACAAGACTGGCGGACAAACCATCAAAGGCAAGGCTTTGTAGCTCAAGCGAGCCGCCCAAAAGTGCGCCAAGCCCAAGATGCATATCAATCTGTTCAGCGGTTGCGATGGCATCATTAAATTCTGTCTGACCGGGCGTTAGCCGCACCAGCCTCGCTGAAACGGTGGGGCGAGGCAGCAAACCGAGGCTCAGGTCCCCTGCAAGTTCAACCTGTATGCCAAGTCGGTCACTTGCAAGCGACGCCAGCGTATCCCGATATTGGTTCCAGTCGATCACATAAAGCGCGACTGATACTGAACCCAGAAGCAGGGTCAGCAAACCAAGTAGAAAAAAGGAGAGTGTTTTCTTTTTCACTCGAAAGCCCACAATTAAACAGGTTTTAAGGTCCGTAATGACAAATTATTAGCATGATGAATTTGGCAAATATACGACCGATTTTCGCTTAACCTTTGACATTTTGAGGTCTAAAGTGCCGTTAAATCTTTGAAGCTTCAATGAAAACAGGCTGAAAAGCAGGAAGCAACCCGGCACACATGGCACGAAATATCATACCGTCGTTTTCAGACCTGTTGCAACGCATGCGGGCCCGCTTGTTTTTATCTGGTGGGTACGGGTTTGGTGCCATAACACTGCTTGCGGTAGTGGTGGGTGTGGTTGTTGGCTATGCTGCCATCGGCTTTTATCTGGCGATCAGCCTGCTGCTGACCTTTACCTTTGGTGTAGACGAAGAAACACTTGCAACCGGGGCCAGCAGCCTGGATTGGTGGCATCTTTTATTTGTACCCGTGATTGGCGGCCTTGTTGTGGGACAACTGCTGCGTCTGCATAAGCGCGGCCAAACCAGTGGCGTTGCCAATGTTATTGAAGCAGCAGCCCTACGGGATAGCCGCATCGGCCTGAAGGACGGTACCATCAGCGCGGCGGCAACAATTGTCTCTCTGGGCACAGGCGCATCAATGGGTCGAGAGGGCCCTGCGGTGCACTTTGGGGCCACGCTTGCCTCTTTCATCACGCGCTCCCTAAAGCTTAATCCGGCTGCTGCCCGCATCCTTCTGGGATGTGGTGTGGCATCTGCCGTTGCAGCGTCATTCAATGCGCCTATTGCCGGTGTGTTCTTTGCGCTGGAGGTGATCATTGGCCATTATGCGCTGCAAACCTTTGCCCCCATTGTTATTGCCGCCATTGCCGGTACGGTTGTTAGCCGCATTCACTTGGGCAATTTTCCGGCTTTTGAAACCACCGATTACTTCATCACAAGTTTCTGGGAATTTCCGGCCTTTTTTATCCTTGGTATCGTGTCCGCAATGGCAGCAGTGGTGTTTATGGCGGGCCTGCGATGGGCAGACCGCATGCGCGACAAGTGGAAAGCTGTGCCAGTTTGGTTGCAACCCGCTGTAGCGGGCATCGGTATCGGTTCGCTCGCGCTTATGTACCCCGAGATCCTGAGCATCGGGTATGAGGCGACCAGTCATGCGCTTGACGGCAGCTATAGCTTATCGTTGCTGCTCGCACTTATTGTTGCCAAAATTGCCGCAACCATCGTGTCGTATGCGGGCAGGTTTGGTGGCGGCGTATTCAGCCCGTCGTTGTTTATTGGTGCGATGGTTGGTGGCGCCTTTGGCATCCTTGCGGGCAGTGTTTTCCCTGATCTGGCATCCACACCGGGGCTTTATGCTGTTGTGGGTATGGGGGCTGTGGCCTCTGCGGTACTCGGTGCGCCCATCTCAACCATCCTGATCGTGTTTGAAATAACCGGTGACTATAATGTCACCATTGCGGTGATGATCGCCTCGGCAATTGCCAGCGTGGTATCCAGCCTGTTTTACCAGCGATCCTTCTTCCTGATGCAGCTTGCAAACCGCGGTTTGCAGCTTGACGGCGGGCGCGCGACCTTCCTGCTAAAATCAGCCACAGTCGGTGAACATATGAGTCGGGATTTTTACACCGTTCGCGATACCGACACTGCCGAAAAAGCCAGAGAACTGCTGATTGTACAAGGGGGCGGTGTGCTGGTAGTTACCGATGAGACCGGCAAGATTGTCGGTGTTTTATCCCTGAACCAAATGCCCTCGACGGTCTTTTCGGAAGGACAGGAAAAAGAACGGCTGGTTGGTGAATTTACCCGCGAAGTTGGGCAATTGCTCAAAACCACTGAACCGCTTGAAGTTGCGCTCAAGAGCCTTGACCTGTCGGGCGAAGAAGCTTTGCCTGTTGTCTCGCCAAGCCAGGAAGACATTGTTGTCGGTCTGATACGCCACCGAGATGTGATGCAGGAATACACCCGCGCGCTTCTGGAAACCCATGGTCAAAACGAACCGATGAACCGCATCAGATAACCACCTTTTTCGTCTGCCCCATAATTTCCAGAAGCTTCTGTTTGCCTGTGCCCGCAAGGGTGCTATGTAGCCTTTATGACCATCGACCCTTTCGACCTTGATGACCTTGACACCGGCCCTGCTGAGCCCCAGCAGCAGCCACAGCATATTGGCGAACCGCCGTATCTGGACGGCCTGAATGCCCCCCAAAAAGAAGCCGTTCTGGCGACTGATGGGCCTGTTCTGGTACTTGCGGGGGCTGGCACAGGCAAAACCCGCGTGCTGACCACCCGGCTTGGCCACCTGATGGCCACGGGGCGAGCCGCACCCTGGAATATCCTGGCTGTTACCTTCACCAATAAGGCGGCAAAAGAAATGCAGGAGCGTGTCGCCCGCGTCATTGGCCGTCCGGTGGAAGGTATGTGGATTGGCACGTTCCACAGCATTTGCGTGCGCATACTGCGGCGTCATGCTGAACTTGTTGGCCTGAAGTCCAATTTCACAATTCTGGACACCGATGATCAGGTCCGGCTTTTAAAACAACTCATCCAGGCAGAAAATATTGACGACAAACGCTGGCCAGCGCGTACACTGGCGGGGCTGATTGACCGCTGGAAAAACCGCGCCCTTACCCCTGAAAAAGTGCCCTCAGGCGAAAGCTACGCCTTTGCAAACGGTATGGGCGGGGAGCTTTACAAAGCTTACCAGGAACGCCTGAAGGTTCTGAATGTCTGCGACTTCGGAGACCTGCTGATGCATGTCATCACCCTGTTCCAGAACCACCCGGATGTGTTGGCGGAATATCACCGGCAATTCCGCTATATTCTGGTGGATGAGTATCAGGATACCAACGTATCGCAGTATCTGTGGCTAAGGCTGTTGGCGCAGGCAGAACGCAACATCTGTTGTGTCGGTGATGATGACCAAAGTATTTATGGCTGGCGCGGAGCAGAAGTCGGTAACATTTTGCGTTTTTCGGAGGATTTTCCGGGCGCAAAAACCGTGCGACTGGAACAAAATTATCGCTCAACCGGGCATATTCTGGCTGCTGCGTCTGCGCTGATTGCTGCCAACGAAGGACGGCTGGGCAAAGAACTGTGGACCGACAGCGGCGACGGTGAAAAAATACAGGTTAAAGGCGTGTGGGACGCACCTGAGGAAGCCCGATCCATCGGCGACGACATCGAAAACCTGCAACGCAAGGAAACATCTCTAAGCGAAATCGCGGTTCTGGTGCGTGCAGGGTTCCAAACACGCGAGTTTGAGGAACGCATGATCACACTGGGCCTGCCCTACCGCGTGGTGGGCGGACCGCGCTTCTATGAGCGTGCGGAAATCAGGGATGCTATGGCATATTTGCGGGTCATCGCCCAGCCAGACGATGATCTGGCGTTTGAACGCATCATTAATGTTCCCAAACGCGGCCTTGGTGCAACGACGGTTCAAAAGATTCACCACCTTGCCCGAGCCCACGGCGTTTCCATGACGCGGGCGGCGCACCAAATCCTTCAACTGAATGATTTACGCGCAGCCGCTCGCAAATCATTGTTGGGCCTCTTGAACGATTTTGATCGCTGGCGCGCTATGGTTGCGACCGAAAACCAAAGCGAGCTTACGCAAATTGTTCTGGAGGAATCCGGCTACACTGAAATGTGGCAAAATGACAAATCCGCAGATGCACCAGGGCGGCTGGATAACCTGAAGGAACTTGTGTCTGCCATGAACGAGTTCGAGAACCTTGCAGGTTTTCTGGAACATATTTCATTGGTCATGGAAAACGACAGCAATGATAGTCGCGAGAAAGTGTCTTTGATGACGCTGCATGCGGCCAAGGGGCTGGAATTTGATCATGTTTTTCTACCGGGTTGGGAAGAAGGGGTCTTCCCAAACCAGCGGGCATTGGATGAAAGCGGTGCAAAAGGGCTGGAAGAAGAACGTCGCCTTGCGTATGTCGGCATAACCCGCGCCAAACGCCAGGCTTATGTTTACTTTGCTGGGAACCGACAGGTATTCGGCCAGTGGCAATCCAGTTTGCCCAGCCGCTTCATCGAAGACCTGCCACAAGATCATATAGAAATGGAATCAGCCCAAGGTTTGTATAGCGGCCGGTCTAATCGCGGTAGCTGGGGCTCGGACGACGAGTGGTCAGATGAAGGATATTACACTTCATCCGGTGAAAAGTATGGCCCCGGTTGGGCGCGTGCGCAAAATAAATATGGCGGTGGTTTTTCCAGTGGGGGCAGCAGTTACGGTGACAGAATTGGTCGCCGAAAACGCGGTGTAACCATCGACATGCCGTCTACCCCTGCCCCAGCCCCCACAAGCGGCCAAGTCAGTGACATTGCCGTGGGGGAGCGTGTGTTCCATGAAAAATTTGGCTATGGCATGGTGGAAGATGTGGAAGGCAACAAATTACTGGTTGCCTTTGAAAAAGCGGGGACCAAACGGGTTGTCGACCGCTTTGTCAAACCTGCCTAAACCAGACAACAGAAAGCAACGTCATGTCCAACAACGGCTGGGTGCTATCCGGTGAAATGCCCCCTGAAACAGCAGAACAACTGGAATTGGCCTGCGATCATGTAAGTGACTTTTTGGACATGGTTCCGCCATCAGTTTCTCGCTTTGAACAAGCAGGAACAGCGCTATGGCGTGTCGATATTTACTTTACAGAAAAACCTGACGATACCTTTATCCAGCAAATCTTGGACAATGCCGAAGTCAGCGACTGGGACTATAGCTTAGCCCCGCTGGAGGACCGCGATTGGGTCAGCGAAAGCCAAAGACTTCTGGCCCCGGTAAAAGCTGGTCGTTTTTTCGTATTTGGAGCTCATGACGCCGACAAGGCGCACGCCTCGCTTATCAACCTGCAAGTTGATGCTGGTCAGGCTTTTGGTACCGGCAAGCATGAAACGACAGCAGCCTGCTTAACCTTGCTTGATGCTTTTGGTGCACAAGAAACACCCGCCAACTTCCTTGATTTGGGCACTGGCTCTGGCGTTTTGGCAATGGCCGCCTGCAAAATGTGGCCATCGGTAAACGGCACCGGGACAGACATCGACCCCGTAGCAACCGAGGTTGCCATCGAAAACCGTAAAATCAATGGCGTTACTGCCAGAGCAATCGGCTCCGCACAGTCAGGATTGGCGCTCAAAACAGCCGATGGCCTTCAGGATGCAGACTTAACATCAGAAGCACCCTATGACCTGATCATCGCCAACATTCTGGCGGGACCGTTGATTGCCATGGCGGGGGATATCACTAGCGCGTTAGCACCAAACGGCACCCTGATCCTGTCCGGATTGCTGATCAGTCAGCAAGACGAGGTTCTTGATGCCTACAACGCATGTGGGATGAAACTTGTTAAAGCGGAACACAGCGGCGAATGGGCTGCATTGCAGTTGACCTGCCCCGCCACCTAATAACGGCAAGATGCATAGCCAATAAAAAAGCCTGCAACATGTTTGCAGGCTTTTTCTAATACAGTGCCGGTTAAGCAAACACTTCGGTCTTAATGAGCGAATGCCCCGCCATTCGTGTTGCCACCCCAGCTACCTGGGCGAACAATGCGAAAAGATGATGCCGGTTTAGCGTGGCGGCGGCCAACGACTTCAAAAAGACGTCCTGTGCGACGCAGTTCTGAAGATACTTCTACACCAATGACACCTGGAATTTGGTTTTTGCTTGCCAAAAGGCCCATGAATGAATTTTTTGCGATCAATTCGATCTGTTGTTGTTTGCGTGCCATGGTCTGGCTCCTCAATACTCGCTGAATTACTAACTGGTTACACTTGGTAACATGCAGTTTTATTGTGCTGCGGCGCTTATGTAGGGCGCTGTTATGGGAATAAGTAGCGGCTAAAAATGCACACAAGGCATGCATTAAACGCATAGCTTATCATATCAGCTATCACAAAACAGTGATGTGGAAACTCACGCCGTTGAAACCAAGTTGGCTTTTGGCCAGAGGAAGACGATTAGGCCAAAGGAAGGCGAATGGCGACAATCAGAAGCACCAGCAAAATAGACCAAATGACAATTCCCCCCAGAACAAAGGGCTTCGCCATCCTGCGCTCGAACCAACGACGGGGCGTAATGCCCTTGGCCAAAAACACCATAAGACCAGACAGGTTTACACATACGATGTTGACCGACACCATCAACAGGGCACCATAGGCAAGTTTGAATTCCCCGGCGCCAGCCATAAAACCAAAGGTTACGGCTGGTGGCAGAATGGCAACCGCCACCATTACCCCGACCAATGTCATCGACAAACCGGAGGTAAGCGACAAGACACCCGCAACCCCAGACGCAACAGCTAGTGCGACACCGTCAAGCCCGATTGTTGTGCGGGCTATCAGTTCTTCGCTGGCCGGCACAGCAGGCCAGAAATATCCAAACAAGGCAGCCGTAAAGCACGCAAACCCTACCCCAACGGTACCGGTTTTAAACGCATCTACCATTAGGGGCTTGTCACCAAGGGACGTACCAAACGCAAACGCCAGATTCGGCCCCAAAAATGGGGCAATAACCATCGCCCCGATCACGACGGCGATATTGTCTTGTAACAGGCCAATAAGCGCCACCAGGGTCGATAAAAATGTCAGCAGCATATAGTTGAAATCAAGTAGCGCGCCTTTAGCCATTTTGGCGTTCAGTTCTTCGCGGGTATCAGCCGTGATAGCTGACCCGGCTTCGGGTATAGTGGTATCAACAGGTAGGATATTAACCCGAAACTTGGGCGACAGACTGGTCATTTCCTGCAAGGTATCAACCAACGCCTGACGGTTAGCCGCATCGGTCAGAAAACTGAAAACGGCATGATCATCGTCTGTTTCGCACTCTTTATAAAACGCAATGACGCCTTCTTTTTCAGCCAGTTTGCGAACAGTCGTTTCAGCGGCAATTGGCGCCGTTACCTGCAACAGTTTCAGTGCCATATATACCGTTCCTCCGCTTAAAAAGGGTTTTGGCCCTTAATTTTAAGCCTAAGTCAGTCTTTAGGGGGAAGTAAAGGCGATCCAGTCATCTTCGCTCATGGTGCGCACACCAAGGTCTTGCGCTTTTTTAAGTTTTGAACCAGCACCCGGACCCGCAATAACAATATCGGTTTTTTTAGAAACCGAGCCTGCAACCTTGGCTCCAAGCGCCTCCGCTCCCGCCTTAGCTTCGGCCCGCGTCAGGGTCTGTAATGAACCGGTAAAGACAACAGTTAAACCGGAAATGGGGCTATCAGTCGCTTGCGCAGCTGCCTTATTAACGATGAGTTCGCCCAGAAGCGCTTCAAGCACAGCTCGGTTTTGTGGCTCAAAATAAAAATCTTCCAGGTTAAGGATGACATCAACGCCAATACCATCAATTGCCGCCAATTCCTGATTGTGCGCATAAAGCTGTGAGGCTGCGTCAATCGGGAAAGAAAAGTTCTCCCTGTCACTCATCATCGCGATACGTTTGAGATGCGACAGTTTCAGGTTATCGCCTTTCAAAGCGCCACTCTCGATACGTTCCACTCTGGCCGCAACAAGTGCCGGGATACCAGTGCCTGTAGCAAATAGATCTGTCGGCGACAGAACTGACGCAAACTCTTTCAAGTGTCCAAGCCGCATAAGCACATAATTCAGTGACGAGACTTCTTGTGAATCCAGCGTTTCCGACACAGAGTCTACAATCACGCGGGCTTGCTCCAGAAATGCCAACAGATCGTTGATACTGCCGAAATGGCGCGCAAGCAGCTTTGCCGTTTCCTGTCCAATAGACGGAATGCCCAGACCAAACAAAAACCGATGCAGGTCAATCGTTCTGCGGGCCTCAATGGCCTGCATCAGGTTACTAACGGACAGATCACCCCAGCCATTCCATGTTTGAAGTGCGCCGCCTTCGGCCTCGTTACGTTTTGCAAGCTTGAAAATGTCTGCTGGGTCTTGCACCCAGCCGCGGTCAAACAATTGTGCGATTTGTTTTTCGCCCAAACCATCAATGTCAAAGGCATTTTTGGATACAAAGTGGCTTAACCGCTCCACCCGCTGGGCCGAGCATATCAACCCACCTGTGCAGCGCACAACCACATCATCCCCTTCTGACGCAGCCAGCGACCCACATACGGGACATGATGTTGGAAATTCAAAGGGCTGCGAACCGGCGGGGCGCTCGCTTAAAACAACAGACACAACTTGCGGAATGACATCACCCGCGCGCTGGATAACAACTGTATCGCCAATACGAACGCCAAGGCGTTCAATTTCGTCCGGGTTATGAAGTGTTGCGTTAGACACCACTACACCACCCACCGTGACTGGTACCAATTTCGCCACAGGCGTTAGCGACCCAGTGCGACCAACCTGAATGTCGATATCGCTAATTGTTGTTGTTGCTTGTTCAGCCGGAAACTTGTGGGCAATGGCCCAGCGCGGCGCGCGCGCAACCATGCCCAGACGCGATTGCCAGTCTAGCCGGTCGATTTTGTAAACTACACCGTCAATGTCATAATCCAGTGCGGCACGCTGGGCTTCGATCAGGCGGTAATGTTCAACTGCGCCTGTGGCACCTAATACCCGTTTCATCAATGGATTGACCGAAAAGCCCCAGTCGGCAAACAGCTCAACCATATCCATCTGTGTGGCGGCTGGCAGGTCACTGACTTCACCCCAGGCATAGGCAAAAAACTTAAGCGGGCGGGATTCTGTGATCGACGAATCGAGCTGGCGCAAGCTTCCTGCCGCCGCGTTGCGCGGGTTCGCAAAAACCTTAGCGCCTTTTTCCGCCTGCTGCGCATTCAGGGTATTGAAGTCTGCTTTGCCGATGTAAACCTCGCCGCGCACTTCCAGAACATCCGGGACGCGGTCACCCGAGAGCACATGCGGTATATTATCGATGGTGCGGGCATTTACGGTGACATTCTCGCCCAATTCACCGTCACCGCGTGTTGCCGCTAGGACCAACTCGCCTTTTTCATACCGCAAAGCCAGCGACAAGCCATCAATTTTAGGTTCTGCGGTCAGTTCAACAATCGCTGCATCGGACAAGCCCAGGAACCGGCGCACCCTAGCAACAAATTCTGCAACATCATCATCATTGAAGGCGTTATCCAGCGATAGCATAGGCCGGGCATGCGTGACCTTTTCAAACTTGCTTTGGCGGGCCGGGTGACCAACTTTTTTCGACGGGCTGTCATCGCGGACAAGATGCGGAAACTGTGCCTCTAGGGCATCATTGCGACGCCTTAGGGCATCATACTCTGCATCTGTGATTACCGGATCGTCGTCACCATGGTAACGGGCATCATGAAACGCGATGTTCATCGCAAGTTCCGCAAGTTCCTTGCGGGCATCATCTTCTGTCATATCGGCAGATGCAGTTTCTGTGCTCATTGTGCCCCCTAAGCCGATAACAACTGTTCAGCGGCGGCACGCGCGGCTTCGGTAACCTCTGCACCGGCAAGCATGCGGGCGATCTCTTCCCGGCGACGGTCAGGGGACAATTCAGCAACTTGCGTCAGCGTGTGGTCACCAACATCCATTTTACTGATCTGGAACTGTGTATCACCCAGCGCCGCGACCTGTGGGCTGTGCGTCACCACCAATAATTGCGAGCCTTTACTCAGCCGCTTCAGGCGCTCCCCTACCGCGCTGGCGGTTGCCCCGCCAATACCGCGATCCACTTCATCAAATACCATGGCAGCCGGTGTCGTATTTTTCGACAAAACCACCTTCAGAGCAAGAATGAAGCGCGCTAGCTCACCGCCCGAAGCAACCTTTACCATGGGCCCAAAACTGCTGCCTACGTTGGTTTTCACCTCAAAAACCACCTTTTCTGCGCCGAATTCTCCCCATTCCCGGGCATCTAGGGTCGTAATTGACGTTCGGAAGGTCGCTTTTTCCAGTTTTAACGGCGCCAATTCCGCGTTTACCAGGCGGTCCAGTTCCCCGCAGGCAGCCGTACGCTTTGCAGACAAGGCCCCTACTGCCTTGGTATACGCAGCCATAGCAGCGCTTACTTTCTCGACAGCAACGGCAAGTGCCGCTTCGCCGCCATCAATATTTTCAAGCTGGCCAGAGAACTGTGCTCGCAACGCGGGCAAATCACCGGGCTGGCAATTATGCTTTCGCGCCAACCGGCGGTATTCAAACAGTCTTTCCTCAACTTGATCCAACTCGGTCGGGTTAAAGGACAAACCATCGAGAACCCTTGCAAGCTCTTGGTCCGCAATAGCGAGTTCCTCGGCGGCACGGTCAAGTGCCTCCGTCGCCGGTGCAAGCACTGATGATAATTCGTCCCCGAGCCTGCTCATACGGCGCAGGACACCGCGCACAGTTGCATCCACCCCTTCGTTTGCGCTGAGTGTCTGCTGAAATTCTGCAAGGTCTTGCGCTGCTTTTTCGCCCTGCATCATCAGCGCGCGGCGGTCCGCGAGGGTTTGTTCTTCGTCCTCTTCCGGCGCAAGCGCATCCAGCTCGGTCACAGCATGGCGGATATACTCTTCATCGCGCCGGGACTCCGCCATTGCTTCCCGCAGTGCCGCTTCCTCTTTACGGGCCTCAACCAAATCCAAATACGCTGTGCCAACGGCAGCAACAGCGTCATGTGCATCCGCAAATTGATCCAGCAAAGACCTGTGGGCGCTGGCATCCAGCAAACCTCGGTCATCGTGCTGGCCATGTATTTCAACTAAAGAGGTTGCGATATCCGCAAGCAAGCCTTGGCTTACGGGTTCGTCGTTGACCCATGCACGACTGCGCCCATCCGCCGTGATCTGGCGTTTTAGAACCAGTTCACCATCACCGTGATCGACGGCCATGTCATCAAGTTTGCGGCAAGCAGGGTGCGATTTGGCAACAGAAAAGCTGGCGCTAACAACACCGCGTTCTGCCCCTTGCCGAACCAAGGCGCGATCAGCGCGCGCGCCGAGGGCAAGCCCCAGACTATCCAGAAGGATTGACTTACCAGCCCCCGTCTCGCCCGTGAGCACATTCAAACCATCCGTGAACGACAAAACCAGTTTGTCGATAAGAACTATGTCGCGAATGCTGAGTCCAGTCAGCATCCCGTCCCTCCTAGCTTGATGTTAAAATGGCCACAAAAGCGAGAGAAATGAGCTATTCTTGGCTTCGGGCGACGTGCGACCGTCGACCAACAAAGAATAACTGTAGCGATACCATTTCGTATCACCAAAATTTTCGCCAAGCACAGAAGCCGTCCTGCGTGCTTCATCAACCATCCCCAAAGCCAGATAGCTTTCAACCATCCTGTGCAACGCTTCCGGAGCGTGGCTGGTGGTCTGATAACGATCAATCACCCGGCGGAACCGCATGGTTGCCGCCAGGTATTCCTGACGATTTTGATAAAATCGCCCAACTTCCATATCCTTACCTGCCAGGTGATCTTGCGTTAGACTAAGCTTTAGCTGGGCATCCTGCGCGTATTCCGTTTCAGGGAACCGGCGGATTACCTCAATCAGGGCTGCTTCGGCCTCTTCTGTTTTGGCCTGATCACGTCCGATACCGGAAATCTGTTCATAATGGCATAAAGCGATCAGATAATAAGCATACGGTGCCGACGAATTACCGGGATGGAGTTGCAAGAAACGCTGCGCCGCTAAAACCGCATCGTCATACTGGTTGCTCATATAGGCGGAATAAGCCGCCATCAGTTGCGCACGGCGCGCCCATACTGAATAGGGGTGTTGTCTTTCGACCTCATCGAATGCAGCGGCAGCGAAGCGATACCGCTTTCGCTCCAGGTTATCTTGCGCCAGATTGTAGATAACTTCTACATCACGCGCGATGTAGGTATCTTCGCTGTCATTTGAACTACAGGCGGCCAAACCAAACACAGCCGCACATAACAGGGACTTCTTAAGCCAATTAGAACGCATGCCTGCTCAAAACTCCGGTTTTTGGTGCAACACTTTAAAATTACACCCAAAAATTATTGTAACATCTACCCACAACCATTAGTGTTAAATAGTACACCCTGGTTTGCAGGTTATTCTTACTGTTGGCTCCAATGGTTTCTCTAGCACAGGAAGCTAAACCCGCCAACGAAGAATACGGCGGTTAACCACACAACCAAAAGGATGTGAGACTGAAGTTATGACTGTGTCAAAACCCACCGAGACATCAGGCAGTGGTGGCTCCGCGCGCAAAGCAGACATTGTGGACAAGCATGTTGGAGCCTGCATCCGGGAACGACGGCGCGAACTCCAGATTTCACAGCAGGAAATCAGTGAAATTCTCGGCGTTTCGTATCAGCAGTTGCAAAAATATGAGAATGGCAGCAACCGGATTAGTGCCGGGCGCCTGTTCCTGATTGCTCATATTTTGAAAGTCGACGTTGGCTACTTTTACCAAGGCCTTCCCCCAAGCGAAGAATTGTTCAAGGGGAAACTTGACGATATGGATTTCGTCTTGCCAGAGATAAACAACCTACGACCAACGAGTTTGCGGCAGGCCCTGACAGACCTTGTCCATGCTATTCGGGACAGCGAAAAAACAGACCTCGCAGACTAGTCCGCGAGGCCTTTTTGAATTCTTGTGTTGGAATTTAGGACGTTTTAAGTACGAACAAGCTCATCGTAATCAAACATCAATGATTTAGTGATCTCACCAACTTCAAAACGGTATGGTCCAATTTCGGAAAGCGGCGTGACCTCTGCAGCCGTGCCAGTCAAGAAGGCTTGTTCAAAACCAGCCATTTCTTCCGGCATGATCGCACGCTCTGTCACCTTGATCTGCCGCTTTCGAGCAAGATCAATGACGGTGCGCCGCGTAATACCATCTAGGAAACAATCCGGTGTTGGTGTGTGCAGCTCACCGTTTTGCACAAAAAAGATATTAGCCCCCGTCGCTTCGGCTATCTGACCACGGTAGTCGTACATCAATGCGTCATCAAAACCTTTCGATTCTGCCGCATGCTTCGATATCGTACAAATCTGATACAAGCCAGAGGCTTTGGCATCTGTTGGGGCCGTGTCAGGGGCTGGACGACGCCAGTCTGCAATATCAAGTCGCAGCCCGCGCAACCTCGCTTCCGGGGAGAAATAAGACGGCCATTCCCACACTGCGATCGCTGCATGAATGGTGTTTTGCTGCGCCGAAACGCCCATCATTTCACTGCCACGCCAAACCACGGGGCGGCAGTAAGCGTCAGTGAAGCCATTTTTCACAACAAGTTCGTTACAGGCAGTGTTGATGTCGTCTTTTGTAAACGGGATTTCATACCCCAAAATAGACGCAGACTTGAACAAACGGTCTGTATGCTCTTCCAGTTTGAAAATTTTACCGTTGTAGGCGCGCTGGCCTTCAAATGCTGCACCGCCATAGTGAATGGCATGAGTCAATATATGAACGTTGCAATCACGCCAGGGCTGATACTCGCCGTCCATCCAAATCCAGCCATCCCGGTCATCATAGGGCAATGCCGCCATGGTACTTCTCCAAACTGTATGATCTGTCGCCGTTGCGCTGTTGATCTGATCATAGACGCCGACGGCTAATTTTGCTTGATCTTCGTATCAGCGGACCCCTATTGTGTCAACAAAGCTGCCATAAATATTGATGTGCCATTCAAGGTAAACAGTTGAGACCAAATGCAACGAAAAGTACCACAATCCAATCTATATCTGCGCGAAGAAGAACTGCGTCGCGGTATTGAATTATTGTATTTTGCTTACCGTGACTTTACCCGCGATCCTGACGCAATATTAGCGCAGTCTGGTTTTGGTCGGGCACATCACCGTGTACTGTATTTTGTCGGGCGAAATCCCGGCACGACGGTTTCTGGCCTTTTGTCGCTGTTGCGTATCACGAAACAAAGCCTGTCCAGGGTGTTGGGGCAGTTGGTCGATGAAGACTACATCATTCAAAAGACGGGTGCCGAAGACAGGCGACAGCGTCTGCTGTATCTTACTGATAAAGGCCTTACCTTTGAAAAGCAGCTTTTTGATACCCAGCGCAATAGGGTCGCTGATGCTTACAAACGCGCTGGACCGGAGGCCGTCGCTGGCTTTTGGGAAGTTCTTTTGAATATCGTTGATGAAGACGAACGCGCTGCCGTGCTATCGCAAATTGAAAAATAACGTAAAAACCGCCATGCTGTATGATGCAACACTGTCAGTGTTGCAGTAAGGACTTTAGGCAAGGCTGATTGCGTGAACAAAACAGAAAATTTTGATGAATTTCTGACTGTTTGGGACAGTTTACCCCGAACAGAGCACGCTTTTTTACCCTCGAAGCAAAGTTGTAACCCTGCCCTTCTAGGGGCCTTGCTGCCACAGTGCGCGATCTTCAGATATGGGGATAAATATAAACTAGACATTATTTTCGTTGGTACTGAAATGGAACACCTTTCAGGCCTGACAGCAGTCGGTGTTAACTATTACGATATGGTCGCAGATGAATTTAAACCAGCGCTGCATAACTATCATCAAACAATCTTTGAGACGCCCTGCGGTGCTTACATAGGCGATGTCATAACGACCAGCATGGGAGCGAACTACCTGTTTGAAACCATGCAGTTCCCGATATGCGATGAAGCGGGAACAGTTAACCATTTGTTGGCCTATGGGTTTGGTCGACGCCCAACTGGTGACTTGGCCACGCGCGACATAAGTGACCGAAGTAGTCAACACATTCGGGAGCTTCACTATATGGATTTGGGTGCCGGCGCACCCAGCAATTGCATTATTAACTTTGAACCCCATTCCTGATGGTCAAAAGCAGTATGTCGAAAAATAAAGAAAATATTCAGTCTTTTGCCCAACAGTCATCGGGCTATGCCGCGAACCGCCCAACTTACCCAAACACTTTGTTCACCTGGATCAATGACCAGTGCGCCAACCACAATACCGCATGGGACTGTGCCACAGGCAATGGACAGGCAGCGCAAGCCATTGCCCCCTATTTTGACACAGTGCACGCCACGGACATTAGTGCAGAGCAAGTCGCTCACGGCCTAAATGCCGACAATGTAAGATACAGAGCTGCCCCGGCGGAAGACAGTGGTTTTCGAGACAGTGTTTTCGATTTAGTCACCGTTGCGCAGGCTTTGCACTGGTTTGATCATCCACGTTTCTGGAAAGAAGTAAAACGAGTTGCCAAAACAAACGCGTTTTTCTGCGCTTGGGCATACGTGTGGCCCAATATTGACGATATGGTGCGTGACCAATTTATAGACCCCATCAAAGAAATGGTTGACCCCTATTGGGCCGAAGGTAACCGTATCGTTATGCGCGGCTACCAGCCTGATGAACTAAAGTTGCCATTTGAGCCGATTGCAGCACCGGCTTTTGAGATTTCCCTAACCTGGCGTTTTGAGCAGCTTTTGGGATTTGTAGAAACCTGGTCAGCCTATAAAATTGCAGAGGAAAAACCGATTGCCGGCGATATTCAGGCCGTGATCACTAAGGCTAAGTCAGCGTTTAGTGGGCAGTCTTTTGATGTGTCTATGCCAATTCATGTGCTGGCCGCGCATATCCGATAACGCACCTATTTAACTTACAGTGGGGGAACCATGGCTGGAAACATACAACGCGAGAACCAACACTCTATTGCAGACTGGGCGAAAACGACGTTTGGACCGGTTCATGACCCTGCTGTTCTGGTAGAGAGAGCAGAGCTTGAACTCTTTGAACTTAAGGAAGCCGTTGCCAAAGGAGATGCCGTGGAGGTCGGTAAGGAAACAGCAGATGTTGTGATCCTGCTGCACCGGTTGCTTGATCAATTCCAGCTAACACTCGAAACACAGATAAATCAGAAAATGGCCGAAAACCGAAAACGAAATTGGATAGCCAAAGGCGATGGAACCGGTCACCATGTGGCATAAAAAAAGCCCTCGACACGCGAGGGCTTTTATTCATCAATTCAGGTCTTTTTAATCTTCGTAGAAGTTTCTACCAGCTTTGACCGGCTTCCATATTTTCTTCATCGAGATGTAGAGAATAATAGAGAGGATCAGCAGGTATAAGACAACTTTGATGCCCATGTTGTGGCGTTTCTCCAAAGAAGGTTCTGCCACATACATCAAGAACTGGACCACATCCTTAGCCATTTGTTCTTTGGTTGCAGGCGTACCGTCTTCATACTCAACAGCGTCTTCATAGAGTGGCTCAGCCATCGCAATTTGACTGCCCTTGAAGTAACTGTTGTAATTCATGCCAAGACCGAGATCGAAATCAGCTGGCGCATCCTCATATCCCACCAGAAGGCTATAGACATAGTTTGCACCATCATGGCGTGCCTTGATCATCAGCGACAGATCTGGCGGCAACGCCCCACCGTTAGCTGATCGGGCAGCATTGTCATTCGGGAACGGGTTTGGGAACGGGTCTTTTGGTTCCGCGCTACGGGTTGTTGGGTCGCCGTAGTCATCCGGTTCGCCAGCAACTTCATACTCTGCGGCAAAAGCCTTGATCATATCTTCTTCGTACCCAATGTCCGCAAGGTTACGAAAACGGAAGTACTTCAAGCTATGGCAGGCAGAGCAAACTTGTTTGTAAACCTGCCACCCACGCTGAGCAGATGCTTGGTCAAATTGACCAAGCGGGCCAGAGAAAGACCAATCAATCTGCAAAGGATGCTTTGCGGTACCTGCCCCCTGTGCGCCAGTGAATGCTGCTGCACTCAGTGTCAGGGCAATTGCAATATTCTTTACGAGTTTCATCAAAGTCACCCCTTATTCCGCTGGCTTCAACACAGGATTTGAAATGCTTTCCGGTAACGGCAGCGGTGTTTCTTTGCGGCTGAGGATCGGCAAGATCACTACGAAATACGCAAAGTAATAGGCCGTCGCAAATTTACCATAGAGCGGAATGTTGCCTTCTGCCTTCTGCGCACCAAGCCACATCAGGAAGAACATGTCGATCACGAGAAGTGCGAAGAACCATTTGAACATGGGGCGGAAGTTACCTGACCGTACTTTAGAAGTATCAAGCCAAGGCAAAGCAAGCCAAACCAGGATAGAGGCAAACATCGCCAGAACACCAAGCAGTTTCGCATCCACCAGTTCAAACAAACCCGGAATACCCAATGGGAAATCAATAGACCGCAGGATCGCGTAGAACGGCAGGAAGTACCATTCGGGCACGATGCTGTCTGGTGTCACCAAGGGCTGCGCCGGGATATAGTTGTCCGGGTGGCCCAGAGCATTGGGCATAAAGAAGATAAATGCCGCAAAGATCAGGAAAAATACCGCAGCGCCATACGCGTCTTTCACCGTGTAAAACGGATGGAACGGGATTTGGTCTGCGCTGGACTTCACATCAATACCAAGCGGGTTACCGCTGTCAGAAATCTTTTTAGCCCACAGGTGCAGTATCACTACGCCAGCAATAACAAACGGCAGCAGGAAGTGCAGGCTGAAGAAGCGATTAAGCGTTGGATTATCAACAGAGAACCCACCCCATAGCAACTGTACAATACTGTCACCGACCACCGGGACAGCAGAGAAGAGCTTGGTAATCACGGTTGCACCCCAGAAGGACATTTGCCCCCAAGGCAGAACGTATCCCATGAAGGCTGTCGCCATCATTAGCAGGAAGATCACAACACCCAGCATCCATAACACTTCGCGCGGTGCCTTGTAGGATCCAAAGTAAAGTCCCCGGAAGATGTGGATATAAACGGCAATAAAGAAGAAGGAGGCACCGTTCGCATGCATGTAACGAATAAGCCAGCCGTAATTCACGTCCCGCATAATGCGCTCTACGCTGTCAAAAGCGACACCTGTAGTGGCGGCATAATGCATAGCCAGAACAACGCCACTGATAATTTGAATAACCAGCATCAGGCCGGCAAGCGACCCAAAGTTCCAGAAATAGTTCAGGTTACGCGGTGTTGGGGTATCAGAACCCACAACATTGTTAACCAGCGAAATGATTGGCAGACGTTCCTCTAACCAACCTGCTGCCTTATTTTTAGGCTGTGCAACTTTCCATTCGGCCATGGTGTATCCCCTTACCCGATTTGCAGCGTTGTATCATTGACAAAGACATACTCAGGCACCTCAAGGTTTTCAGGTGCTGGGCCTTTGCGGATACGGCCAGATGTGTCGTAGTGCGACCCGTGACAAGGACAGAACCAGCCGCCAAATTCACCGCGGTCATCGCCTGTTTTAGTACCAAGTGGTACACAGCCAAGGTGCGTACAAACGCCTGTTACAACAAGCCATTCTTCTTTGCCCGCCTTGACGCGCTCGCCGTCCGCCTGCTGATCAATCAGGTCTGTCACAGCAACGGCGTTGGCCTGCGCAATTTCATCTGCCGTGCGGTGACGAATGAAAACCGGTTTGCCGCGCCACTTCACAACAATCGCGGAACCCACGTCAATTTGGCTGATATCCACTTCAATAGACGATAGCGCCAACGTGTCCGCTGCAGGATTCATCTGATCAATAAACGGCCAAAGCGAGGCCGCAGCGCCAACGGCAGCCATACCACCAGCGGCGACGTGAATGAAGTCACGGCGAGTTGTGCCGTCATCTTCAGGATTGGTATTCTCGAGTGTGCTCATGTAACGTTCCCTGACAGGAAATGATATTTTAGGCCCATACGCCCATTGGCGCGGACCCTATTCTATCGTTCGCCTTCCAAACTATCCCCGCGTCACTGGGACGCAGCACGATAAAAAAGGCACCGGGCACCCCTTGGACTGCCCAGTAAATTGGGCATGGTTTAGTCGCACAGGCGCGTATAGGCAAGGGTTTATACGGGTAACCCTTAAAAAAAGATTATAAAACCGAAAGTCATGCGAGAAGCCGTTGATTGTCATCATCCCTCGCACTAGGGTCAACGCTATGGACTTAGCCCTTTTTCAACCTGATCAGCCACCCAACACCGGCACGTTACTGCGGCTTGGTGCGTGTGTAAGGACACCTGTGCATATAATTGAACCGTGCGGATTTCCCTTTTCCCCAAAGGCAGTTAAACGGTACGCCATGGATTACGCTGATCATGTGCAATTACATCATCATTTGGAATGGTCGGCATTTGAAACGTGGCGCGCTGATGCTGGCCGAAGGTTGGTTTTGCTAACGACGCAGGCTGTACAGTCTTATGTTGATTTTAATTTTGAAGATGACGACATTTTAATTGTCGGCAGCGAATCTTCTGGTGCGCCGGATTATGTACACGCTGTTGCCGATGCACGGGTAACCATACCCATGACAGCACAGGTGCGGTCTTTGAATGTGGCGGTTGCAGCCGCAATGGTGCTTGGGGAAGCATTGCGCCAGACAGACGGTTTTAAAAATATCGAACGATGAGAGCGAGGAATGACACTATGAACGACACCGACATGGATTCGAAGAAAAAGGAAGCAGCGGCTTGGTTTAAATCCCTTAGGGATCAGATTTGTGCCAGTTTCGAGGCAATAGAAGACGACCATACTGGTGCCCTCGCTGATCGCGACCCAGGGCGTTTTGAGCGCAAAAACTGGGAGCGAACCAATCAATCCGACGGTGCGCCTGGGGGTGGCGGGCAAATGTCTGTCATGAGAGGCGGCCGAGTTTTCGAGAAAGTCGGCGTTAATATCTCTACAGTATTTGGCACCTTTAGCGAAGAGTTCGCCAAAAATATGCCCGGTGCCGCCGAAGATCCACGGTTTTTTGCAACCGGCATTTCGTTGGTGGCGCACATGAACAGCCCACGGGTGCCTGCGGTGCATATGAATACCCGCTTTATCGTCACGACCAAAAGCTGGTTTGGTGGCGGCGCGGACCTGAATGCACCCCTGCCTGATGCGACCGATACCGCCGATTTCCATGCCGCTCTGAAAGACTGCTGTGACCGCCACGGCAGTGACTATTATGACCGCTACAAAAAATGGTGCGACGAATATTTCTTCAACGTTCACCGTAACAAGGCACGTGGTGAAGGCGGCATCTTCTACGACCAGCTTGCAACAGGCGACTGGGCGGCAGATTTTGAATTCACCAAGGATGTTGGTCGCACATTTAACACCATCTATCCGGCACTGGTACGCCGCCGCATGGGCGAAGACTGGACAGACGAGGAACGGGAAACACAGCTTGTTTATCGGGGCCACTATGCTGAATTCAACCTAGCATATGACCGGGGAACAACGTTTGGTCTTAAAACCGGCGGTAACATTGAAGCGATTCTGATGTCCCTGCCCCCAATGGCCAAATGGCCATAACAACTCTGTGACTGCCTATTGGAATGCCGCAAAATGGTCTTATTTTGTTGGCTGACTGTTACATGATGGACGGACATCTGATTGCTTGAAGGACACCTAATGGCTGGAATAACCCGATACATGATTGCAGGACTGTTTTCTCTAGTGCTCGCTGCACCAGCTGCATATGCAGACAAAAGCGACAGAAAACGGGCAGAAATACAGGAAATGCGGCAAGAAGTGCTGGAAAGGCTGTATGAAGACCGACCTGAAACACGGTTGGAAATCAAAAACTCGGTAGGGTATGCCGTCTTTTCCAACCTTGGCGTCAATGTGATCTTTGTGTCGGGCGGCGGCGGCAAAGGTGTTGCTAAAAACCAGATAACCGGCGAAGAAACCTACATGCGTATGGGGAGCGTTGGTGTGGGTTTAGGCCTTGGTGTTAAAGACTTTCGCGCCATATTCGTTTTCCATGACCAAAAAGCGTTCAACGACTTTGTCGAAAAAGGCTGGGACTTTTCCGGCGAAGCCGATGCCGCTGCAAATTCCGGCGACAAAGGCGGCGAACTGTCTGGCGCCACAACGCTGAGCAAAAAGGTGAATGTGTACCAATACAGCAAAGCCGGCTTGGCATTACAGGCAACGTTGCGCGGCACCAAATACTGGAAAGATAAAAAGCTGAACCGAAGCAGCGAGAGCCGTTAATCTATTTTCGGACAATCGCCTTTAGCAGATCGTCTTTGGAGAGTGAAAAGCCGCTGGCAATCCATGCGCCTTCAAGCTCTCCAAGCATAACGCCCATTTCCTTCCCCTCACGGAAGCCCATAATCTTCAGGTCTTCGCCCGAAACGGGAAAAACAGGGCGTTGCCAACTTTCAGCGCGAAGTATGAATTCTGGCCGCTTCTCACCAAGATAAGACTTTAGGGCTTCGGCAACAGCACGCTTGCCAAAACGGTACAACAGAGGGTCAATTGTATCTGCACTCAACAACGCAGTATCAGCCTGCCTGACCGTTTCCATAAAATCTTTCTGCTTGCCCGACAAACGGAAAGACCGTGCAACAACTTTGGCTGCCGCCGGACTATAAAGCTTGCTTAGTCTGGTCTCTGGCGCCGTTTGGCTGTCATTGGCTGTTTCTGCCGCCAGGAGCTGGCGAAAGGCGTCGACATCCGCCTCAACGTCACCAATCATCGGCAATATCCTGATCTTTTGCATGGCCTGCAGGTAAATCAACGGTTCGGCAACCATCAACAGCTTCAAAAGCTCATCACGCACTCTTTCGCGAGACAGATTACCAACGTCGCTTGCGCAGGCTTTGCAGGCACTCAAGCCGACGGCGTCAAGAGTTACGCCAAATCGGGCACTAAAACGGAAAAAACGATATATCCTTAGCGCATCCTCTTTAATGCGGCTCTCCGCATCCCCGATAAAGCGAACGCGCCCAGCTTCAAGGTCGGCAAGCCCGCCGCATGGGTCGTAAATCTGACCATCATGACCAGCATAAAGCGCATTAATCGTGAAATCCCGGCGCGCGGCATCTGCGGCCCAGTCATCAGTGAACGCTACCGTCGCATGGCGCCCATCGGTTTCTATATCCCGCCGCAAGGTTGTTATCTCTCGCGCTTCTCCGTTCCAAACCGCCGTTATTGTTCCATGCTGAATACCAGTGGCAATGGTTTTGATACCAACCGCTTCAAGCAGTGCCTGCGTTTGGCCGGGCAAGTGGGATGTAGCCATATCAATATCTTTGACAGCAAACCCCAGCAAGCTGTCGCGGATGGCACCACCAACAAAGCGGGTGTTCGCCTCACCAAGGGCATCAAATATCTTTTGGGAAAATGCGTTAGAAAGCCAGTTCGGGTGCCAGTTCGCTGATGGGTTAACTGGTGTGTTAGCGGCCATCGGTCGGCGGGTCTTTAGGGGGGGCAGAAGGTACAGGAGTTTGGTCTTGTTCCAGCTCATCGCGCGGAACGAACCTGCCCGGGATGAGTTTTCCGTTTTCAACACGGGCGGGTACATACACCGAATCTATATCGCCTGATGAATCGTCAGAAAACCGCAAACCAAGGCCTGTGGCCAAAAGCGCAATGAGAACAAGCGAGAGCCCGATACACAGCCGCTTAAATTCAAGCTTACGCGTTGCCTCATCCAGGTCTCGTTTCACACGCCACCGCAACCACAGCAGCACACCAACAATGGGGATCAAAAACAGCAAAACCCTCAAGATAATTATCATGTCAAACCGGCTCCCGCGCAGCTTCCAGAACATCAACAAGATTGACCAGCATAGCTGCGGTTGCGCCCCAAATAAAATAATCACCAAAAGGCATGGCATAATAATGCCGCCTGCGCCCGCGCCAAACGGCGCTTTGTCGTTGATGGTTTCGCCGATCCATCACAAAGTCCAATGGCACTTCAAAAACGCCTGCTACTTCATCGGCTTGGACCTGCAGCGAAAAACCAGGCTGGACCGTCGCAACAACGGGCGTGATTTCAAAGCCAGTACCCGTGCGGTAAGTATCTAAACTACCATGTACACTGATGTGATTGGCGGCTAGCCCAATCTCCTCGTCTGTCTCTCGCAAAGCAGCAGCGACAGCGTTTTCGTCATCCGGATCGATGCTACCACCCGGAAAGCTGACCTGCCCCGCATGTTTGGCGAGATGTTCAGTCCGTTTGGTCAGCAGAATAGTTTCTGCATTCTGGTGCAGTACAATCGGCACCAAAACCGCTGCTTGGCGGGTTGGCTCCTCAAGGGCAACTGTCTCGCCCCGTTCAGCATTCAGGTCAAAGTCACTGCGTGCACCCCTTGCACCGGGGTTGCTCTCTGAAAGTGCTTTTTCCAGCCAGCCCTCAATCATACATTCCCCCTGGCAGAGTTCGGCCATTCCCCGAGTGAAAAACGCTTTCCACCACTCATGATAGAACACCGCTCTACATCGCCATCATCTTCTATATCGCCCTTGTCAATCAACTCGTAATATGCGGGTCTGGCAATTAGCGCTTCCAGCCTACCGCGCACAAGGACATAGGGCCGGGGTTCACCGGAGGTTTCGTCAACCACCACCCTGATCGGGCTCTCAGGTCCCGCAATGATGCGGTCGCCAACATTGGTCGTAAAGCAAATCGTTTGGTTGTTACCATCACCTGCAACGTCTACCGCGACGGCAACAAACGGTGCATCATCGACGGTAATGCCAATTTTCTCGACCGGCGTAACCAGATACGTTTTTCCGTCATCATCTTTTCGCAGGACAGAAGCAAACAAGCGCACCATTTTCTCCCGTCCGATAGGCGTGCCCATGTAAAACCACGTTCCATCGCTGGCGATACGCATATCGATGTCGCCGCAGAAATCGGGATTCCATTTTTCAACGGGTGGGAATTTTTGATCACCAACCTGCTTGGCAAAACTTGCCAGATCAAAGCCTGAGTTTATTTGCACACCCGACATAAAACATTCTCCTGCTCTCATTATATGGCGCTTGGAGAGCGGATGAAAAGGCTTATGCTGCTTTAGTTTTTAAACTGCAATCGCCATCCCTGCATTGTCAGTAGGTATAGATTGTGCTGCGGCCTGGGCAGACCATGGAAGCAGGGTGCCAACAGCCGGGAGTGATGGCAAACTGGCTGACTGGCGCACCATCAACCGACGCGCATCCTTACCGCCTGGCAGAGTGATAAAACTGGGTAATACGGGGGCAAACCCGAACCGCGAGTAATAGCCGGGGTCCCCAACCAATAAAATACGCTGATACCCCTTGGCTTCCGCGGAATGAATAGCCCGAAAAGCCAACGAAGAGCCAACACCGCTCCCCTGAATATCCGGATCAACGGCCAGCGGGCCAAGCAAAAGAGCCTCAGAAACAGTATTTGTGATCAAGTCACGTACTATGGTTGGCCAGAAGCGAATAGTTGCGGCAAGCCCCGAAGGTCCACGCGCCACCAGACACAATGAGGACACAGGATCGACACCTTCACGTAAGGCATAACTCGCTTTTTCATGCCGGCCCGGCCCAAATACTTTATCAAGAAGAAGGGTGATATCCACTTCGTCGGATATCCGTTCTATATCGAACGTAAACATATCATTTTCCATATCAATGACGCACATGCGCGTTGGACAACAAAGGTTTTTTGATCCGTCCCTTAGCGTCGTCGCAGTCGGTTTAACCGATTGATATGAATTGTTTTTAACATATGACTTGTTACGATTTTGTGTTTGAAGTGGCCGGACCATAAGACCTTGCGGGCACAAGGTCCAGCATTTGTTTTCCCGGTGCCGATTGTAGCAAACCCTAGTCGGCTTTACCAGCTAACCAGCGGTCTATGTCAATAGCTGCGATAACAACAGTTTCCAGTGACCGAAGGAAAAAATCGGTTGGAATAGTGTCAAAATCATCACTTGGCTGGTGATAGTGCGGATGGTCTTCAACGCCAAAGTATAAAAAGGGCACCCCTGCACGGTGAAAAGGCCCTTGATCGGAGGCAAAAGTCCAATCCCCACTGCCCAAAGCGGGGTCATCATGGCCCATCTTAAGGGAAACAGGCGCTTTATCTGCTACGCCCTCGACAATAGGCTTTAACTCCGGACGATGAAACACGCCCGCGACATAGAGTTCGTTTTTATCGCTTCGGCTGAGCATATCGAAATTGATATTAAAGGCGACATTCTTGTCGATCATTTCCATGTTCCGCACAAACGCCCGCGCACCTTGCAAACCCATTTCTTCAGCATCAAACAAGGCGAAAATCACATCATTTTGCGGGGGAGTTTCCTTGAAGTTTTCGGCGATTGCCAGAACCCCGGCCACACCTGACGCATTGTCGTCTGCGCCGTTATAAATCTGGCCATCACGAACACCCACATGATCATAATGAGCAGAAATAACGATTGTTTTGCCCGTATCGCCGGTGCCATCCATCCGGAACAGCAGATTCGTGCCAATCACCTCAGGCAATTCTTCGCCGTTGCGACGACGCGGTGTAAAGCGAAACGAATGCTCATAGGTGGGACCCACAGGGCTATAGCCGTATTTGGATATCTCGCGTAGCAGAAACGCGCGTGCGAGGGCACCACCTTCGGTGCCGGCTGCTCGCCCGTTCATCTCATCAGCCGCAAGCGTTTGAACGGTCGCTAACGCTGCATCCCTGTCAAAGGTGACAGAATCGTTAGCGAAAGCTTGGTCTGGGGAGACGCGACCAGCCCACGCTGCAAGAACAAACGAAATAGTCAAAGAAAGAGTACGATATCTGGTCATGTGGGCTCTTTTCAAATGGATGGATAAGCATTGGTCAGTCTATGCGGTTTTCTTGTTAAGACAAGGTATTCACGCTTCGCCAAAATAATACCTAACAAACTCCCGAAGCAGTTTGGCCAGCCCTGTGCATCTCGTGAATTGCGCCTCGCTTGCACAAAAAAGCCCCCCGGCGATGAGCCGGGAGGCAAATTTTAGCAGATTATGGTGCGTATGGCTTAGAAGCCCATGCCACCCATACCGCCCATGTCAGGCATGCCACCGCCGCCAGGCATTGGAGCGGGCTTGTCTTCCGGTGCGTCAGCAACCATTGCTTCGGTCGTAATCATCAGGCCAGCAATAGAAGCCGCATCCTGCAATGCAGAGCGAACAACTTTTGTCGGGTCAATGATACCAGCAGCCACGAGGTCTGTGTAAACCTCATTTTGAGCATCGAAACCATGGTTTGGATCGTCTTGCTCAAGCAGTTTGCCAGCAACAACCGCTCCGTCAACACCAGCGTTTTCAGCGATCTGACGCGCAGGAGCCTGCAATGCGCGACGAATAATCGCAACACCGCGGGTCTGGTCGTCGTTTGCACCTTCAAGGCCTTCAAGGGCTTTTGTCGCGTACAGAAGTGCAGTACCGCCACCGGCAACAACGCCTTCTTCAACAGCCGCGCGGGTTGCGTGCAGTGCGTCGTCAACGCGGTCCTTGCGTTCTTTCACTTCTACTTCAGTTGCGCCGCCAACTTTGATCACAGCAACACCACCAGAGAGTTTAGCAAGACGCTCTTGCAGCTTCTCTTTATCATAGTCAGACGTTGTGCTTTCGATCTGTGCTTTGATCTGCTCAACGCGCGCCTTGATGTCGTCTTCTGCGCCAATACCGTCGACAATTGTTGTGTCTTCTTTGGTGATGTTCACGCGCTTGGCGGAACCCAGCATGTCGATACCAACATTCTCAAGCTTGATGCCCAGGTCTTCAGAAATCACCTGACCGTTCGTGAGAACGGCGATGTCTTCCAGCATGGCTTTGCGGCGATCGCCGAAGCCAGGGGCTTTAACGGCAGCAATTTTGAGACCACCACGCAGCTTGTTAACAACAAGCGTTGCCAGGGCTTCGCCTTCGATGTCCTCAGCAATGATCAACAGCGGACGGCTAGTTTGAACAACAGCTTCCAGCAATGGGAGCATTGGCTGCAGGTTAGAAAGTTTCTTTTCGTGCAGCAGGATCAATGGATCGTCCAGATCAACTGTCATTTTTTCAGCATTGGTGATGAAGTAAGGTGACAGGTAACCGCGGTCGAACTGCATACCTTCAACAACGTCCAGCTCGCTTTCAAGACCTTTGGCTTCTTCAACCGTGATAACGCCTTCTTTGCCAACTTTTTCCATGGCAGCAGCGATATCTTTACCAACTTGAGCTTCGCCGTTGGCAGAGATTGTTCCAACTTGCTCGATCTCTTCGTTGGTGGTCACAGTTTTAGACCGGCTTTTCAGGTCTTCCACAACTTTGGTTGTAGCAAGATCGATACCGCGCTTCAGGTCCATTGGGTTCATGCCAGCGGCAACTGATTTCATGCCTTCACGCACGATAGACTGTGCCAGCACAGTTGCTGTTGTGGTGCCATCACCGGCCACGTCATTGGTGCGGCTCGCGACTTCCTTCACCATTTGTGCGCCCATGTTTTCGAACTTGTCAGCAAGTTCGATTTCTTTGGCAACAGATACACCGTCTTTGGTGATGCGAGGTGCACCAAAAGACTTGTCCAGAACAACGTTCCGGCCTTTTGGACCCAAGGTTACTTTTACAGCGTTCGCGAGCGTATCGACACCAGCAACAATTTTGGTACGCGCTTCATCACGAAGTTTTACGTCTTTTGCAGCCATTTTTGGCCTCCTAATACGTCAGATTAAAGTGTTAAATGGGGAGACGGGAGCCGAGTATTTACTCGATAATACCCATGATGTCTTTTTCCTGCATGATCAGCATGTCTACACCGTCAAGCTTGACTTCGGTGCCAGACCATTTGCCAAACAGGATTTTGTCACCAACTTTGACATCCAGAGCGGTCACTGTGCCATCTTCGGCTTTAGAGCCGGCGCCAACAGCAACAACTTCACCTTCTGATGGTTTTTCTTGAGCGGTGTCTGGCAGGATAATGCCGCCAGCTGTTTTAGCTTCGCTTTCAAGACGCTTGACCAATACACGGTCATGAAGCGGACGAAAAGCCATGGTTTGTCTCCTAATTGATAAACCGGATTATGATTTGTTAGCACTCACCCTAACAGAGTGCTAGTGCCGCAGTATGTAGGGTAAGTTGGATAATCATTCAAGAGCCATGAGGAATTTTTTCTGCTAGGAAATTGACCAGCGGGATTTGAGTGTTCTACCCATGAAATAGTAACCACTGGATCGAATGAAATAATATGCCGACGAACTCATCTCTATATCTGCATATTGGCCATCCGAAAGCTGGGTCAACCACGCTTCAAAAGTTTCTTTTCACCAATTGGCTGGCGCTGCTTGAGGCCGGTGTAAATATACCCACCGCATCACTTGACCTGGCAACCGCTGATAGTCCACCAGGCAACCCCTTGTGGGCATTAATGCAAGCTTACGACAGTGAAAGCCTGTCAGCACTCGAAGGATGGGTAGATACAGTACGACAGCAGAAGCCTGAGGCGTCTAAACTCGTTGTATCTTCGGAGGCACTTTTCGATCCATCGAAAGCTCACCTGTTTAGTGCACTAGCACAACGTATCCCTATCCATCTTGTCTACTACCTTCGCCGTCAAGACGAATTATTGCTGGCAGCCTGGCGCCAATGGGGATTGAAACGCGGACTTTCTTTGGCGGAGCTTGTGGAGCGACGGATAAAAAACGATCAGCCAAACTTCGAAAGCATTGTTAATGCCTGGCAGACTGAGGTGCCTCTGGCATCCTGCAATATACGCTTTGTCGGCAAACCTTTCCTTAAAGATGGTGACCTTGTCTCAGATTTTTGCACGCAACTCGGACTGGATCACGAGCTCCTCAAACCAGTATCGCGACAAAACGAGAGCCTCGACGGGCGTTTGTTACACTATATGAGCCGCCAGCCAGAATTTTTCTCGTCACCGCATGACAATCATATTCTGGAATTGCTGACGGACCCGGACCCGAAAGCCAAAAAAGTCCGTGCCAGACTTTCGTTGAACCAATTCAGAGACATTCATGACCATTTTGAGCCCGGCAATCAAAGACTGTTAGCTCGTTTTCAACCAGATATGATCGGCATACCAGTGATTGAGGAAGAAACTGCACCGATATTTGAACAAGGCGATACAATTAGCATCGAAAGTCAAAATAATTATATCTCAGAACAGCTTGAGAGATTGAAGACCTCCAACGACCCTCAGATTGCCCGCTTGCGGAAAATCCATCTGTCCTAGCGAGCCGACATATCGGCCCGCATCGATGTTTTACCCTCAGTTTTCCAAAGACTGGAACTGGGAACTGCGAATGTGTTCTTTCACGATCTCGAAAGCCAATGCATCGCGCAGTTCAAAATCAGCAGGCTTTGCCCAATCCCGGCCGATTTTTTCCCATCTTGGGTCTGTCGGTGCAATGCCGAGGGAACGGACATAGTCATCGTCAACAACAACATATTGCTGGCGATAGCACAGCAGATATCCGCCATGCTCTGCATGGATAGAGCAGGCCTCTTCATAGTCGGCAAACCATATATTCCAGTAAACATGGCATCGTCTGGGGTTTAGAAAGGCAGCAAAGTCAGGATTTTCAGCAGTACCAAAACACTCCAAAACAGCTTTCCAGTTTGGGAAACCAATCTCGCGGGCAACTGCCGCCAATGCATGTTTTCGCTGTATTTCCGTGCCAAGAGCTACGGCAGGGCTGTTTTTACGCAGCAACTCAAGGGCAACTGGATCGCTGTCCATGGCGTTTTTGTGCAAAACCCGAGCCTGGGTTTTCAGATAGTCGATGATACGAGCGGATGCACCGCCCCGTTCAGTGGGTGACATAACATGTCTCTCCATATCGTGGACATCTACCGCTCTCTCGTGTCCTGAAGAACCATGCAAACTGCAACAGGTCTAATATATGATGTATAGCAAGGCGCGGTGGCTTTGGGCGGGCAGGCATCCTTACAAGGCCTGTCCTCCACTTATGCTGTCTCTCGTCAAACGTCAACCAGCGAAGCAGACCAGCTGGTGATTATAGTTTTAAAAATGAAAGATCAGGCACGTCGTGTGTTGCATTGCTCAACAACTGCCTGGTGAACTCAGCTTCCGCATCAAGACCCAATTTTACTTGTGTTTGCCATAAACCAAATAGCGACCCCGTACTGTTTGGGTGCCGAATCAGGCTTGCCTTGAAAGCCTGCTCGGCCTGCTCATAGTCTCCACCCAGGTAATAAGCAGCTCCAAGGGACTGCTCGGCAGCATAATACCAGAACGGCGGTTCAAGGTACCCCAGGCTATTTTGCAGCAGCACACTTTTATTCAGCAGTTCGACCGCACCATCATAATTGCCGCCCGCCATTAGCCGTTTGGCAGCAATAGTATTGGCGGCAATTTCAAGAATGGCGGCAGCCGGGATATCAGCGGATTGAATAGTCCTGTGCCCCATGAGGCGCTCAATCGCCTCTTGTTCTTCCCAGGCCCGGTCATCCCCCGCCTCTGCAAACACTTTGCCCCGCGCGTAATGCCACATAGCCTGTAGATAAGGAAAGTCATCACCAGGGTTTGGCAGAGCTTCAACATCCTCTAACTGACCAAATTGAGCGTAAGCAAAATACGGCGCAGCCTTGATGGGTGGCAGCCATGCCGCCTGCGAAATTTTATCAACAGGCAGCAGCCCATCCAGAATTTCGGCATACTCAAGGGCAGTTTCTCTATCCTCGGCCATTTGGGCAGAAACCAGCACAAAGTGCGCGTTATGGGGATAATAGCCGTAACGATACAGCGACGAGCCCTTAGTTTGCGCCAGATAATCAGCATCAATTTCTGCTGCCTTTTTATTAACCTCAAGACTGTCAAGATAACGTCCAATACGGAAATAAATATGGCTGGGCATATGCGTCAGATGACCCGAAGCAATGGACAAAGCTGCAAGCCGGTCCGCATGAATTTCTGATTGTTGCACCTGCACGCTGGCTTCGTACAAATGAATGTGCAAATGGATAGCACCATAATGATCAGGGTTTTCCCCTAGCACACCATTAATCACGTCAAGCGCTGTTTGTATGTGGGAACGGGGTGTTACAAAGTCGCGCTCCCAATAATTCCAGGGCGAAGTGTCCATCAAGGCTTCGGCGTATAAGGTGGCAATGTCCTGGTCCTTGGGAAAACGACCATGAACAATTGCCATGGCATCGGCGTATCGCTGGTCCAGGTCACTGCGGGAGATGGTTGCATCAGCGCTGTAGCGAACTGACGCTGCTTCAATCAGGGCTTTTTCACGATCATTTGCATTTTCTTTCAGGGCGACCGCCGTTTCGGTGGCGGCAAGCGCGCGCAAGCCAGATGCTTCGTCCATCGCAGCGTTTATATTTGGCCCCAATGCGATGGCTTCCCCCCAAAAACAAATCGCGCACTTTGGATCAAGCGTCTGTGCCTTTTTGAAGGCGCGAATGGCCTCCCAATGATTAAACCCATAAAGGAGGGAAAAACCCTGCCTGAAATAGGCCTGTGCTTCGGAGTTATTGCTGGAAATGGTGAAGTCCCGCAAACCCAGCCCTGCAAACAGCGGCACATCCGAATACGTAGGTTCGGACGCATTTGCAGTTTGGAACAAAAGACTGGCTAGATCTGGCTTGAAGTAAGCACCCCGTTTCGCGCCGCGTGGACCGCACAGGTTTTGTCGGTATGTGGATGGATCAAAAGCATAATCTTCCATAGTCGCAGTATTGGCCTGCCGGTCGGCAGGTGTAACCAATTGCGTGCCTGCCAAAACCGCAAGCAGAGTGACCGGCGTTATTATCTCTCTTTTCATGTATTCCCCCAAAAGTGCTTACACACTTTTTGTCGTACTGATTATGGCGGAGTATAACGGGTGTGCAGTGCTTCGTCTATCCAGCCCAGTCTGTTAAGACCTCAACAAAAATCGAAGTTGCGCATTGTGGGGCCGGAACCACCTCAAAAACACATGCTATACAAACGGTTTATCATAAAGTGCAAAAGTAGTATCCATGGCTGGATATGCGGTGCAATGCATGCAGTAGTGTGATTTCAAAACCCAAAAGGCGGCGTCAGTGAAATCTTTTGTCTTCAAGATATATGGCCTTATCGGTTATGCCCTTGGCATCCTTAGTTTGTTGGCGTTCGTACTGTTTGCCAACAATGGGTTTGTTGATCTTGGCCTGTGGCTTCGCGACCCGATTTTGGGTGCGTTTGCAATAGACCTGCCAACCGCGCCTATCGCCGGTAATCCATATACCGTCAACTTGGGATTAATCCTGATTTTTGGGCTTCAGCACAGCATCATGGCACGCCCTGGTTTCAAGGTATGGCTAACCAAAATAGTGCCCTCGCCTCTGGAACGCAGCACTTATGTAATGGCCACGGCGTTAGCCATTTTTGTCTTAATCCTTTTTTGGCAACCCCTGCCCGACATTATTTGGCAAGTTCAAACTGATTGGCTACGAACACTTGTCCAAGTCATCTATTGGTGTGGATGGGGCATCAGTTTTCTTGCCACACAAATGATCGATGGTTTGCATCTTATGGGCATAAAACAGTCATTTAGTGCAGGAAAGGTCGGTAGTGAGGTAAAAAAATTCGTTACGCCAGCATTTTATGGTTTGGTGCGCCATCCCATTCAAACAGGTATTGTCATCGCCATGCTGGCAACGCCCGATATGACGGCGGGCCGGGCAGTTCTTGCGTTCGGCGTTATTTTTTACATCTTCGTTGGTCTGTATTTTGAAGAGCGTGACCTGATTGTAGAATTTGGCTCAACATACCAGAATTATAAGAAACGCGTCCCAGCCCTGTTCCCAAAGTTCTGGTAAGAAAAATCACTGGTCCTGATAATCCTACTTCTTGTTTCTAAGCAGCCTGTATTCCCCGGTAACTTTGGTGAACTTAAGCGCAATAGCCAGCGCAATCATCAGAGGTGCAAGGGAGATAAGCAAGGCTGAGAATGTTGAATAGCGTGAGCCCGCGACAGCGTCCAGATAAGCCAGGCGCGCTGACGTATATGCGCGCAAATAGCCACCGATAATCTGCTTGTCCATTTCCCCGATACCACCAGTAATTTCATCAAGACCAAGCAGCAGATTTGTTGGTATGTCTGCAGGAAAGTCTTCGTTGGCAAGCACAAGGCGCAAATCTGAATTTTTACCTTTTACCCACTGGCACAGCCCACTCACCTCAGGCTTGTCGGCATTTTCTTCACAGGCGTAAATGGTATACACATCAAACCAGTTTTCCAGCGCCCTCGATTTTTCTTCCGCCACTTCGCGGTATTCTTCAAGCGCGTTGTCAGATCGCAGCAAACGGGCTTCTTCAAAGACACCAACAACCGAAATCAGAGCAAAGGCAACCCAGACATATTCCGCAAGCTTCCATTGCACTGCAGTTAGAGGAAACTTGAACACAAGCACGTAGTGTAACACGATAAGAGCAAAGAAAAATGCCGCACCAATCATGACTGGATTGGTCGACAGTTCCAGCAATCTTTCCACGCCTGTATCTCCAAAATTGGCCCACCTAAACCAAGGAGCCGCTTGGCCAGGCACACGCCCTGATCGCCGGATAGTGGGTTGATGAGACTGCTAAATCAAGTCTTCACCAGTGCCGCAACCAATTATTCGCCCGCCAGGGCTATGATTTGCGCAACTTTTTTAGAATACCGCTGAATGTCAGGATTGTTGTATCACCAGTATAGATTTTACCGCGCACAAACAAAATTGACCGTGTGGCTTTAGTAACCTCACCTGACGCTTCAATCAGCGCGTTTTCTGGGCCAGCAGAAACAAATTCGCTGTTGAACCCAACGGTGACTGCCATCCCGTCCAAATGCTCTTTAGCGATAGCAAACAGTGCAAAGTCCGCAAAACTCATCAGCAGGCCGCCATGTAGCATACCGCCGCCATTCATGTGCTTGCGTTCAGACACAAAAGCACAGCGAACCGTGCCATCCGTTTCCTGACGGTAAAAAAACGGCCCAATGGTATCCTCAAAAGGATCGACACTGCCCCATGTGCGGTACCCGTTCTTTAACAGGTCATCTTTACTTATTGTCATAGTCTCGCCTGCGTTCAATTTATGTGACATTGAGGATCGTGCCTTCAATGCCACGAATTCCTTTGTTGTCCGCGATATAGTACGCCACCAGAATTCGTCCATCAGAAAGAAGGGTCGCAGACGGATACCCCGTGTCGCGGCTGGGGCTGTCATCTCGAATGATAATCTCCGGTGCTGTCGCCAACTCATCTAAAGAAGACACTATTCTAGCCCGTACACCCATTGGTTTGTGCCTATAGCCATATACCAAAAACAAACGCCCATCCGGCAGGATAAGCGGATCATATGGGTGACCAACGACATCAACCGACGTGGGCTCGCTCATACGATCCAGCGCTGGGCCCGTTGATATGACCAGCCGGTCTTCATTGTCGGTTGTGCGGTGAAACACCGTCAGGTTGTTATTCGGCCAGGCAACCATGGCAGGTTCTTGCAAGTTCATGCTGTCATCCAGCAACACGTCCGGTGTCATTTGCCAGCTGTCACCCCGATCAAGCGACTTAAAGAAGCGCGTTCGTTGTTTGGAATCGCCTCGTGGCCCTGCGGTATATCCTGCGAAGACGAGCGTGCCGTCATCCCGCTCTGCCATTCGGCCTCGGACAGCAACAGAGCCGTATGCGTATGGCCCTCCTGCTACGTCCCCTGCTTCATTAAGCGGGAGTTCAATATAGTCAGACCAGGTAGCGCCTTCGTCATTGCTGGTGCGCACGTAGCCACCCCAAAATACATACCCCGCGCCATAATGTTCCGACATAAGCACCTGACGACCCTCTTCCTTCAGGCGGTTTGCCGTTTCAATTGTCACGGGATACCAAAGGAAGCCCTGCTGCAACAATCGGCCACTGGAATGCACGAACAGGTTTGCATCCTGATCACCAGCCTCAGGATGCGTTGGTAAAGACTGAGCGTCGCCAATAGGCTCCAGCGCAGACGTGAAACGCCGCTGCGCTACATGGGACCGGAAATGCACGTGATCAACGGCATTCAGTTGGTCCTCAACTGGTTCACCAAACAACCACCGGTGGTCAGGTGCGCGCCTGAATGCCAAAAGCACATCACCAGATGGCAGTGTTACAACGCTTGGAAACGCCGAGAAGAATCGCTCTGACCGATACAGAACGATGTGTTTTTCGATGCCGATCGACATATATGTCCCTAAAAACTGTTATCGCCATCCAGCATACGGCCAACCCCACCAAGCAGCGAGCCTTCACCGCGGTCCTTGCCGCCAGTTTGCGGTGCCGCGGCCAGCATCCGTCCTGCAAGACGACTAAACGGCAGGCTTTGCATCCATACCTTGCCAGGTCCGGTTAGTTTGGCAAAAAACACCCCTTCGCCGCCAAAGATCATGGATTTAATGCCGCCAACGCGCTCGATATCCATATCCACGTCCGATGTCATAGCTGCCAGACAACCAGTATCCACATGCAGCACCTCACCAGGGGCGAGCGCACGTTCAACAACGGTGCCGCCGATGTGAACGAAAGCCCAACCATCGCCCGTAAGGCGTTGCATAATGAAACCTTCGCCGCCGAACAAACCGGTCATAATCTTTTGCTGAAATGCGATGCCGATTTCAACCCCGCGCGCAGCGGCCAGAAAACTATCTTTCTGGCAAATCAGTTCACCGCCTACCTCGTCCAGCTTGATCGCCATGATATTGCCAGGAAACGGCGAGGCAAATGCAACCCGTGCCTTACCACCACCGTTATGGGTAAAAACGGTTGTAAACAGGCTCTCGCCAGTGATCAGGCGCTTCCCAGCCCCCAACAGCTTTCCCATAAAGCCGCCTTCCTGCCCTGAACCATCTCCAAACACAGCATTCATGGTGATGCTCTGGTCCTTGAACATCATTGTACCCGCTTCCGCGACAGCCGACTCTCCGGGGTCCAGTTCAATTTCAACGAACTGCATTTCAGCGCCTTTGATTTCATAGTCAATGTCGTCTGCAACACTGGACCGGCGCTGGTGATGCGTGATGGGTACGGAAGGAACCTGAGTCGTCATAATTATCTCCGATTGAGGCAGTTTAACTATAGAAACCGATAAAATTAGCGCAGCGCCTTGACGCCGGGCTGCATCGGTCGCACTTTTACAAGTAACGTGTCATTGTAACCAAGCAATGGCGATAGACTATTTTATTTTTTGGAGTTGTTCGTAATGCAGGGTGTCTGGTCAATCGTCAGAGCAATCGGCAAGTTTATCATTGGGCTTGGTGGGTTCACAATCGGGCTGTTGGTGATCATCGGGTTGATATTTGCAGCCGTTTTACGCAGCCCACAGCCAGCCCCTCAAGTTCCGGATGGCGCAGTTCTGGTTTTGTGGCCAGAAGGTCAGATCGTTGAAATCACTGAAACACCTGATCCGCTCGAGGTCTACTTCGATACCTTCAATTCACGGCCGGCGCAAACCAGCATCCATGACATCACCACAGCGTTAAGGCGCGCCAAGTCCGACGATCGCATCAGCGCGCTGGCACTGGTGACCGACAGCATGAGTGGTATTGCCCCCAGCCACCAGCACACCATTGCAAACGCTGTGCGCGATTTCAAATCGGACGGGAAAAAGGTGTATGCCATTTCCTCAGCATACAGCCAGTCGGACTATCTTATCGCCGCCGAAGCCGACAAGATTTTCCTGAACCCGCAAGGCAATGTTCTGCTCAGTGGTTTTGCGCGCTACCGGCTCTATTATAAAAGCCTGTTGGACAAAATCGGAGCCAACGTTAATGTCTTCCGCGTTGGCACCTTCAAGTCAGCCGTTGAGCCCTTTATTCGGGATGACATGTCCCCGGCAGCTAAAGAAGCCAACACCGTTTTTCTTGGTGGACTATGGGACCAATATGTCAGTTCTGTCGAAGCTGCGCGCGGCTTTGAAACCGGCAAAATATCAGGCGACATTGATACTATATCCACAAACTTAGCATCGTCAGGTGGTGACCTTGCCAAACTTGCTCTCAATACAGGCCTTGTGGACGTGGTTGGACCAACATCGGCCTGGCGTGAGGAGCTGGTCCAGGAATATGGCAGCAGCAGTTACGGTGACAGCTTCAACCAAATTCATTTTCAAGCTTATTTAGCTGCGACAAACAACAGGGCTCGCGGCAAGAACGAAATCGCCGTGATTACCGCTCAGGGTAATATCGTTATGGGTGAAGGCCCTGTCAGTGTTGCAGCAGCCGACACACTGGTAGGCTATATTCGCAGCGCCCGGACAAACTCGAATACTGCTGCAATCTTGTTGCGCGTGGACAGCCCCGGCGGGTCCGCTTTTGCATCTGAATTGATCCGGCAAGAGCTTGTAACGGCCCAAGAACAAGGTATCAAAGTCATTGCGTCTTTTGGCCCGGTCGCTGCGTCTGGTGGATACTGGATTGCCGCAACCGCTGATGAAATCTGGGCAGCGCCCAGCTCAATCACCGGTTCAATCGGCATTTTTGGCGTCATCCCCACCTATGAGGGTACGTTGAGCAAAGTCGGCATCAGCGCCGATGGCATCGGCACAACGCAATTGGCTGGTGCGTTTGATGTTACGCGCCCCCTTAGTGACACAACAAAAGACATTATTCAGCAAAGTATTGAGTCCGGATATGAACAATTCAAACAGCTTGTGGCAACTGGTCGCAATATGACCATTGAAGATGTCGATAAAATTGGTCAGGGCCGGGTTTGGATTGGCGCAACAGCCAAGGACCTTGGGCTTGTTGATCATTTGGGCGGATTTGATGACGCGCTGGCCGCAGCGGCTCGTGCGGCGGGTGTGCAAGATGATTACCGCGCCACCTTTTATGTCGAAGAACCTGATCCATTGGACCAATTCATCGCAGACTTGTTAGACTCAGCGGTTAGTCATGAACCAACAGACATTTTTTCGTCAACGTCAGGGCCCGTAGGCACTCTACTACAACAGGCGAAGAATGACCTTGAGTTTCTGAGCACGCTCAACGACCCCGCAGGGCGTTACCTCATTTGTTTTGAATGCGAAATCAGGTGAATTATGATGGATGCTAAAGTAACCAAGACTGACGATGCATGGCGCGAAGAGTTGACGCCAGAGCAATATGCTGTGTGCCGGTGTGGCGGAACAGAGCCCGCCTTCACCGGGAAATACTGGGACACCAAAACACCAGGCACCTATGAGTGTGCAGGCTGCGGTGCTGACCTTTTTGATAGCGAAACCAAATATGACAGTGGCTCTGGTTGGCCAAGTTTCTTCGCGCCCATTGATGAAAACCGTATAATTGAAAAAACGGATACGTCATACGGCATGGTCAGAACAGAAATTACCTGCGCCCGGTGTGAAAGCCACCTGGGCCATGTGTTCCCAGACGGCCCAAGGCCAACTGGCCTGCGCTATTGCACCAATTCGGCATCGCTTAAATTGCGGGAAAGATAACTGCGGCAACGCCACAGGTAAAACAGCGTTCGCTTATCCGCAACACAGGGTACTGTTTTCCCCGGCTACCTGCCGCTAGGTTGGCTCCTTAAATTGGCTTCAAATCAGTCATACAGGAGCCAATCATGACCAACCAAGCCAAAACCATTCTGCGTATCGACAGCAGCGCCCGCAAGTCCGGGTCAACAACACGCGACCTAACAACAGAACTCGTTAATGTTCTGCAGCAGCAATCAAACGATGCAGACGTTATTAACCGGGATGTTGCAGATGGTCTGCCGTTTGTTGACGAAGACTGGGTCAATGCTAACTTCACCACGCCAGCAGACAGGGACGACGCACAACAGGCAAAACTGTCTTTTTCAGATAGTCTTGTCGCAGAACTCAAGTCTGCAGACACGCTCGTTATCGGTGTGCCGATCTATAACTTTGGCATCCCCGCCGCGCTGAAAGCATGGGTCGACTTGATCGCCCGGGCTCGGTTGACGTTTCAATACACTCCAGAAGGCCCCGAAGGCCTGTTAAGCAACAAGCGGGCGTTCCTGGTCGTCGCATCTGGCGGGACCCCCGCTGGCAGCGACATTGATTTTGCCACCAGTTACATGCGGCATGCGCTTAAGTTTATTGGAATCACTGATGTAAAGATTATTGATGCCAGCGCCGCTGCGATGGGCGCAGAAGAGGCCATCAATCGCGCCAAAAATGGCATCATAAACGTGTCCGCAGCAGCTGCAGCCTGAGAGCCGTTAAACCAAACTACTCTGAAGTTGCCGGGGGCGAGTCCGCAGTGGTTGTGACTTCGCCTTCGGCATTACGCACAACTTCCAGGAACTCACCAATCGAAGAATCGCTAATGCCAAAAAACATAACGGCAGCCATGGTCCACATCATGATGACGAAATAACCAACCCAGATAAAACCAGCCTTTAAGAAAGCCCTGATCCACCCCTGTTGTTGGCCCACCTTCAGCGCGATGATCAGGTACAACGAGGTGCCGCCCCAGAAAACGCGAAAAGCAATTTCACCACCGATAAGCGGAACCACAAACGCAAAAGTAGTCAACATCACAAACAGGAAGCTATGGAAATGCAGCGCAAACACCAGTTGGTTCAAATAATACCGACGCTTTCCCCAATGGGTCAGTCGCAATATGCCCGCAAAAACGGGCATTAAAAACACCAGCGCCCACGGCAGCCAATCATTAAAGAGCTTGTTAAATTCGCGTGGTGAGCGAAGCCCCTCCATGAAACCCTCTGTCGCTTTTTTCACGATGTCGGGCGTATCCGGGTCCTCAAGGATAAAGTCGATATCTTCCTGCTTGATGCCGTCGCGCTGGTCATTGCTATTGGGCACAAACATATCAATATCAAAATCGTAAGGCAGTTCACTAATGTCTATATCGCCATCACCTATATTCAGGTCTCCACCACCGGAACCAGCGCCCACGATATTGGCAAGGGTATTAGGGTTGAGATTCAGAAGGGCTTGAACGCTATTGGTCGATTGTTCCGATAGCTTGGTCGCTGGATCATTAAGCAGCGCTTGCGCGCGCTCCCGCACAACTGTGAAATCAGGATCGGCGCCGGCTTGGCGGACGGTTTCAAGCTCTACTGTAAGAGCTTCCAGAAAGTCTTCTATCGCTTGCGATTCCGCGCCACCATCGTTTTCAATATTCTGGATTACCCTCATCAAGCCTTGAATTTGGGCATCCAGAACCGCTTCGCGAGCAACTCGCTCGACAGTTGCTACCTGCTCCTGGATATCACGTTCCAGCTCAATCGGGTCTATTGGTACGACAGGTGACGAAAACTCGATGTCTGGACCAACCGCTAAAGGTCTCTTCTCAGAATCATTCTGCTCACGTGCCGCTTCTAGAAGTTCACGGACATTTTTATCGGCAATTTCTTGCGCAGCCTCAATTTCTGCCTCCAATGCTTCGCGGGCGGCAACAGTCTCGGCTTTTGGTGTCACATGAATATCGATGATCAGGATGTCGGCGATGCTAAGGGTCGAGAAAAAGATGAACAAAAGGACGATATACAGCCGAAATGGCGGCAAATAGCGCGCCCTTTTGCCTTCCATGAAATCGCGGGATAACCCACCGGGGACAAAAACCAGCAGCAATACAGTTTTGATGATTTTACTGTCGGTATCGAAAATGGCATCCAGCAATTCACGAAAGAACGTCCAGATAGGCCGGCGCAGGTCATCATCACGCTGGCCACATATATGGCAAAACGGCCCCGTCAGCGGGGCATTGCAATTATTGCAACTGCCGCCTATACCGCGAACACCCTGTTCTATACCCGCGTACCGCTGTAGCTTTGCACGCTCCTTGCGCAAGCGGCGGCGCTTTAGTGCAATCGACCATTTTCTGAAGTATCGAAGCATTGCATCCCCCTAAATGCTTTATAGCAAAACACATTTCTGGCGGCTAGTGGCTCGACCCCTTCCTACCGCGCGGCGGCAAGTATGTGATCTGCCACAAAGGGATTGCTTTTGCGTTCTTCACCAAATGTCGACAACGGCCCGTGACCCGGCACAAAAGTAACATCATCGCCTAATGGCCAAAGTTTTTGCTGAATTGCATCTAACAGAGTTTGTGTATCACCGCGTGGAAAATCCGTCCGGCCAACTGACCCTTTGAACAACACATCGCCAACAAACGCGACCCGATGGGTGCGGTCGAACAGGATAACATGCCCAGGTGTATGGCCAGGTGTATGGTACACTTCCAGTGTTACATTACCGACAGTAACAGCATCGCCGTCATTGAGCCATTTATCCGGCTCACAACACCTTAGGCCTGGCATGTTATAAGCGGCAGAGTGTTCCTCGATCTGGTCAAGCCAGAATTTGTCTTCCTCATGAGGACCAACAATAGGAAGGCCAAACTTTTCAGCAATATCAGCCGCACCACCTGCATGATCCATGTGCCCATGGGTCAAGATCAGTTTGGTAAGTTTGATACCCAGCTTGTCAACCTGCACAAGCAGCTTGTCTACGTCTCCACCAGGGTCGACAAGGGCTCCTTCCATGGTTTCATCGCACCAGATAATGCTGCAATTTTGCGCAAAGGCTGTAACGGGAACGATCTGGGCTTTCAGCATGTCTTACTCCTGACTGTCATGCGCGACACTAGACCGCACCATACAAATTGCAAAGGCTACACTGTTTTCCGCCCAAGAATTAGCACCAAACCAGCATTTTTCAAGGAAGTTCAGGTATACCGAAGCCAACATCAATCGGGATAAAACTACTGGCGAAATGAACCATAACTTCGCCTTCGTGTTTCTCGAAAAGCAGATTTGGCACCGGCGTAAACACTTTCATGACCTGCATCACTTGAGATGGCTCTGTTTGGTCATCCGATCGGATAGGTACCGATATGCCCACGGTTGTTAGTTCGTTATCTTCGGGCGCATTGGCCGTTACTGCCCACGCGCCAATGCAGGGTTGTTCCACCACACTGAACATCCTCGCTGAACGTGCTTCGCGGTCATGTGGTTCTGTCAGTTCCAGATAATTTTTACCGGTGTAATCGTGACCGTAAATATCAGTGAAAGCACTCCCCACATACCGACAGCGAATGTCCGTATGAGAGCACATGTCAAAAATTGCGGTGTTAGGTAGCCCAGATTGTATCTGCTCTAGTCTTACGTCACTTCGCCGGGGCACTTTACGCAACCCACGCCAACTTTCCCAGGCAGCGATAAAACGATGAAATTCCGGATAGTCTGCAAAGTCTGGCAAGTCAAATGAGCATGACGTTTTCATAAAATCGACCCCCCAAAGGAGTGGCAACGGTGCGGTGCCAGAAGCCATTTTACACGCAAGGTATGCCATGTGTCACCGGCTTAATATCAAAACCGGAAAAACATTGAAATTTTTGAAAAAGAGACAGCTTGTAACCGTCTGCAAGAAAGATGGCTGGGGCGGCAGGATTCGAACCTGCGAATGCCGATACCAAAAACCGGTGCCTTACCACTTGGCGACGCCCCACCATGGGTGTGCGCGGTTTGTAATGAAACTGTCTCACCCTGTAAAGCCTTTTTTGGCCTGAAAATCAGAAAGTCACTGCCCGTTGTCGCCGCAGTCAAATCTGGACCGCAGACACGACCAAATATCCAGACACTGTTGAGACTGCAAAGCCTCTATTCCCCAATCTGATCGGCCATGACCCACCATTCAGGCTTATGTTCGCGCACACGCCTTGCCACTGCATCAGCAGCTTGCTTGTCGTGATATAAAGCAAAAACCGAAGCACCGCTTCCGCTCATTCGCAGCAGTTCATACTGACTGTTAAGCCGCAAAAAACGCTCAGCTTCCATTATCTCCGGGCATAGTTGAACAGCCGGATCTTGGAGGCTGTTTGACGTCATCACGTCTAGCATTTCAATGTTTTTGCAGACGGAAGCCAGATCAGTAATAGCCACGTCAAACGGCGGTAGTCTGCGCTGCTCGCGGAAAGCTTTGAAGCCACCAAAAACATCCGCCGTTGCAAGGAATTTGCGCGGATTAATGATCACGATACCCGCCGACCACCCCAGACTGGCCGGTTGCAAGCGCTCGCCAATACCGCCGACAAACTGCGGTGTACTGGAAAGACATGCAGGCACATCAGCACCCAAGGAAAGGGCAATTTCATGCAAATCGGCATCCGGCACATTCAGGTCCCACAAATGAGACAGGCCGATCAGCGCAGCCGCAGCATCCGCCGACCCACCGCCAAGGCCAGCAGATGTTGGCAAATGCTTTTCAAGCTCGATTGACGCCCGACATGGTATGCCAGCATAGTCCGCAAGGGTGCGAGCCGCACGGTGCACAAGATTGTCCTCGGGCACACAGGCGGCGAGGGCATCAACGTTGGGGCCTGAGAGCACCAGTTCCAGCGAGTCGCCAGACTCATGCAAAACCGATGGGCGAAAATGCAAAATATCGCCACGTCTGGTGAAGGCAAATAGACTTTCGAGCAGGTGATACCCATCATCACGCCGACCAAGGACATGCAAAAACAGGTTCACTTTTGCGGGTGCCGTAACAAAAAAACTGCCGTCCGGTGACGGTGTCACCCGGCTTTTGAGAAGGTCGTTCATGTCACGACTCCTCCCGAAGCCCCATATCCAGCTTGTCCATCAACTGTGCAAGCTCTTCAGGTTCCGGTTCGCTGTCAATGGCGTGTTGCCATTGAAACCGAGCCTCTATAAAACGCCCGACCCGCCAATATGCATCCCCCAAATGGTGATTTATGGTCACATCATCGGGTTCAATACGCACCGCTTTTTCAAGCAGCCGAACCGCTTCTTCATAATCACCAGTCAGATAGTTGACCCAGCCAAGGCTGTCGACGATGAAACCATCTTCAGGGCGCTGATCAACCGCTTTTTCAATCAGACCTTTGGCTTCTTCAACGCGCATACCGCGGTCAATCCAGCTATACCCCAGATAGTTCAAGACACTGGGTTCACTGGGACTGATTTCTAGCGCTGCAAGGAAGTCTGCTTCGGCTTTTGGCCAATCCTTGGATTGTTCATAGCTTACGCCGCGCGCAAAATAACTGAACCAATCAGCACGACCAGCAGCCTTATAGAGCTCAATAGCGCGGGTGTAATGGAGTATAGCTTCAGGAAAATCACCGCGTTCCCGCAAAATATCGGCAAGCGCTGTCATATAAATTGGCTGGCGAGGATTATCCCGCAGGGCTGTACGCAGGGCATCTTCAGCTTCTGCCACCCTCCCCGCCCGACGGAGCGCATTGATTCGGCGTTCATCTGCCGCCAACCGCAAGCCACTTGTGGCAGGCACTGCCTGATAGACTTTTGCCGCGGCCTCTGAATTACCCATTTCATCCATGAGGTTCCCGAGCATGAAATAGATATCGGCCACCTCTGGCGTCAGGTAAGAGGCAACACGCAGGTATATTGTGGCAGCTTGAGGGGACTGACTGCGCGTAAACTCGCTGGCCAATCGATAGAACATTCCACCAACAGCGCCAATAGGCTCTGCAGAGTCCTGGGTTGGCGGCATGCCCGCTGCAATCAACCGGCCTTCGCGCAGCAGAAAGCGATTATTTGAAAAACGCTCAGCCTGCTTTCCCATAAATGTGCGGGCTTCATCTTTCCGACCGGACCGAGCCAGCATGTACGCATAAGCAACAAAAGGTTGTAGTGATTGCGGCTGCGCTGCATCGGCTAACCGCAAATACTGCTGTTGCGCACTGTCAAATTGCCGCAGGTGGTCCAGCATGTAAGCTTTGTGCTCGTCCGCAATTGGCTTCAGGCGTTGGTCAACCGCCATCGAAGACAGCGCGTCTTCCGCCTGCCTGAAATCTTGCTCTGCTGTATGGGTCCAGCCAACCAGCAACGGCGTTAACATGCCGCCGAAGCCAGACATTTGAACCGTTTCCAGACGCGCCCTAACAGTTTGCCAATCTTCGCGCTTAAAAGCTTCCAACACATACAGGATAGAGACAAGGTCATCCTGCAAAGCAGTTTCGCCGCCCTCGGAAATTGCCACCGCAACTTTTGCCGCCTCGTCCATACGCCCTGCGTACAAAAGCTGGAAAAACGCCCGGTTTGCGATCAGGTCATTTTCCGGGTCCGCTTCCAACGCTTTCAGGTAATGCGTTGCACTATCGGCAAACTCCTGGCTTTGCTGCGCCAATGCACCCGCAACAAACGGCGTATAAAAACCCTCGTCAGCGCTGTCCTGTGAAAACTCGCTGTAAAGCGCACCAGTGACCGGCGCATAGTCGGTTTTTGGAACCTGTGCAGCGCACCCTGTCAACAGTAAAACTATGGGCACAAGTTTTAGAAACGGCGTCATGCCAGCTTCCTTAAAGACTTATCAAAGCAAAACTGTATCACATGTTGGGGTAGTTTGGACCACCACCACCTTCTGGCACCACCCAATTGATATTCTGAGTGATATCTTTGATGTCACAGGTTTTACAGTGCACGCAATTCTGCGCGTTAATCTGAAGCTGTTGGTCACCCTCTTCACCGATGTATTCATACACACCTGCAGGACAAAACCGCTGCTCAGGCCCTGCATAGTCGGCCAGATTCACCGTCACCGGGATGGTTTCGTCTTTCAGAGTCAGATGAATCGGTTGATCTTCTTCGTGGTTAGTGTTGGACAAAAACACCGAAGACAGCTTGTCAAAAGTAATCTCGCCGTCCGGTTTCGGATAATCAATCGGTGTCGCCTCTGTGGCCTTCTTGGTCGCCTCGTTATCGGGGTGCTGGTGCTTCAATGTCGGCATCAAGCCACCTAAACCAAGGGTGTTCATCCACATATCGAACCCGGAATACAATGTACCGATCTTAACGCCAAACTTGCTAAGGGCTGGCCGCGCATTACGAACCTTATACAGGTCTTTATAAATCCAGCTATCCTTGAACGCCTGTTCGTAGGCCGAAAGCTCAACCTCACCAGCAGATCCCGCAACGACTGCGTCAAACGCGCTTTCCGCCGCCAGCATGCCAGACTTCATAGCGTTGTGGCTGCCCTTAATGCGCGGCACATTCACAAAGCCGGCTGCGCACCCGATTAAGGCACCACCGGGGAAGTAAAGCTTTGGCACAGACTGCAAGCCGCCCTCATTAATGGCGCGCGCACCATATGAAACGCGGCGCCCACCTTCCAAAATCTCGCGAACCGCGGGATGGTTTTTATAGCGCTGCATCTCGTCAAACGGCGACAGATAAGGATTTTTATAGTCAAGAGTGACAACAAACCCGATCGCAACTTGATTGTTTTCCTGGTGGTAGATGAAACCACCGCCTGCGGTGTCATTGTCAAGCGGCCAGCCTTGGGAGTGGATGACCCGGCCAGGTACATGCTTTGCGGGATCAATGTCCCACAGCTCTTTAATGCCAATGCCGTATGTTTGGAATTGGCAGTTTTCACGAAGATTAAACTTGGCCTCAAGTTCTTTAGAAAGCGAGCCCCGGCAGCCTTCCGCAAATAGGGTATATTTGGCGTGCAGTTCCATACCCGGTTCGTGGCTTGGCTTGGGATTACCATCACGGCCAATGCCCATGTCACCTGTCGCAACACCCTTTACCCGGCCATCTTCATGGTAAAGAACCTCTGCCCCAGCAAAGCCAGGATATATCTCGACCCCCATGGCTTCTGCCTGCTCGCCAAGCCAGCGGGTAAAGTTACCAAGTGACGTTGTGTACATACCATTGTTTGACAACAGCGGTGGCATTAGAAAATGTGGGATTTTTGATTTGCCGGTTTCCGTTAAAACCCAGTGTTGGTTATCAACGACCGGCGTATTCAGTGGGGCGCCCTTGTCTTTCCAGTCCGGGATCAATTCATTAATGGCAATGGGGTCAACGACGGCACCAGACAGGATGTGCGCACCAATTTCGGAGCCTTTTTCAATCACGCAGACCATTAATTCCTGGTCTTTTTCCTGCGCCAACTGCATCAAGCGGATCGCTGCGGACAAACCCGAAGGCCCACCTCCAACAATCACGACATCAAATTCCATGGCTTCGCGTTCCATGCTCCGCTCCTTAACTATACAAGAGACACGTTAAAATAGCCGCTGTGCCTCACAAACTTCACCTGAGCCCTAAACTGGACCAAGCCTGCCAATTTTCAAGTCTTATGCCCGCGCCGTCGACAAAGGTCAAACACTTGACACGCCCCAAACACAACGCCCTGCCACAAAGTTCAGGCAAGAACAAAAATTCGGTCAAATTTTTGATGCATTTTTAACCGATAGACCCTTATTATCGTCGTGAATAAGGAAAACAATGTGGCATGACAGCTAAATCCACCCCAGTACTGGACCCAGCGAGCCTTTTGGCCTGGCAAATTGCCATGGGCGTGGACGAGGCAATAGACGAGGCCCCCATCGACAGGTTTACGGCACCCTCTGCCTCTGCGGCGCAGGTGCAAATACCGCCCACAAATACCCAGCGCACAGAGACACGCGGTCCCCGGCCCATCGCCGCCAAACCGGTGCAGTCTATCGCAGGCGGTTCAGCAGAGACGGCCACCGCTGCCGCCCAGCAAGCGCAAACCCTTGAAGAACTGCGTGCCGCCTTGGAGGCGTTTGATGGTGGCTTGCTGAAACGGTCCGCCAAAAACCTAGTGTTTTCCGATGGTATCGCTGGGTCACCTGTCATGATTGTCGGGGAAGCGCCCGGGGCAGATGAGGACCGCATGGGAAAGCCATTTGTTGGTGTTTCTGGCCAGCTTTTGGACCGTATGCTCGCGGCCATTAACATGAGCCGGGAAGAAAACGTCTATATTTCAAATATCCTGCCCTGGCGCCCCCTGGGCAACCGCGCACCCGACGATGCAGTTGTTGCGATGTGCCTGCCCTTCATCCGCCGACATATAGAATTGGCCGCCCCCAAAGTCATTTTGCTATTCGGCGGCGTTTCTGCAAAGGCATTGCTGGAAACAACAGAAGGCATTACCCGCATGCGCGGAAAATGGAAGGCCCTTAAAATCGGCAGCAACGACATTCCAGCCATGCCAATTTTTCACCCAGCCTACCTGCTGCGACAACCGCATCTGAAAGGGCTCGCCTGGCGTGATCTCTTGAACGTGAAACACAAGATGGCGGAGTTGTCGAAATGACCAGTTTATTTCGCCGGCTATGCCTGTGTTTACTGGTTGGCTTAGCGGGTCAGTTAGTTGTTGCTCAGCCAGACAGCGGGGCCCGTATACCCGAGGTGCTGAACACCAAAGATATTGAACGCTATCAGCAAATTTTCAGCCTGCACCAGCAAGCCAAGTTTGATGAAGCCGCGAAGCTAGTTAAAAAGCTGGATAACCCTATCCTTATGGGCCACGTCACGTTTGAAAAACTGATGCACCCCACGGGCTACCGCAGCAGCTACAGCGAACTGGCCGGATGGATGAAACGCTATGCAGACCACCCCAATGCATGGCGCGTTTATAGGTTGGCAAAACGCCGTCAGGGCAAGGCGCGCGGCCCCCGGTCGCCGGAAAAGACCCGCTACCCGGGCGTAACAGGCCAGTCTGCCCTGCCCAAACCACCACTTCCGCGCCGTAGCCGGTTAGAGCGCAAAGCGGTTACCACTTTTTTCGCCAATATACGCCGATATGTGCGCAGAGGCACGCCAGACCGTGCGGAAAAACGGTATTGGGCAATGGATGCGCGCGGCCTTTTGGTCGCACATGAAAAAGCCCAGGCTCTAGAGCGTATCTCAGCAAGCTATTATTACGAAGGCGACGATTTCCGGGCCATGAAACTGGCGGAATTAGGCGCAAACTATTCTCGCGAGATTGTGCCGCAAGTCGATTGGATCGCAGGCCTGGCCCATTGGCGGCGCGGCAACCTTGAAGCCGCTTACATCCATTTTGACGCCCTTGCCAACGCAGAACGCGCAAACGACTGGCTGCTATCTGGTGGGTCATACTGGGCTGGTCGAACTGCCCTGCGGTTGGGCCGCCCAGGCGATGCAACCACTCACTTTAAAGCCGCTGCAACCTATGTAGAAACCTTCTACGGACTGATTGCTGCCCGCCAGTTGGGCATGAAACCGGATATCGACTGGTCTGTTCCTGCTCTGCGGCAGTCTACCGTTGACGAATTATTGAAATACCCGGCTACACGGCGCGCAATTGCGCTGGTGGAAGTGGGGCGCGATGACGTTGCAGACGAAGAATTGCGGCTTTTGTGGGGGCGGGAAGGCGTCACCGTTCAGGAAAATTTGCTGGCGTTTTCAACGGCGCTAAACCTGCCCGCCATTCAGATCAGGCTTGGCCGTGCTGGCGGAACCGGCGACCCAGCGCCGATTGCCACGCGGTATCCTATGCCGAATTGGGTTCCTGCTGGGGGGTTCAAGGTGGACCGGGCCATGATTTTTGCCATGGTGCGGAAGGAAAGTGATTTCAGAAGCCGCGCCAGAAGCCGAGTAGGTGCCGGTGGTTTGATGCAGGTTATGCCCGCAACGGCCAGCTACATAACAAATAACCGCTCTTTGCTGCGCCGCGCCAACCGCAGTCAGCTTTACGAGCCAGAATTCAACATCGCGCTTGGGCAGCAATATATCGAATACTTGATGGCCACCGAATACGTAGAAGACAATCTTCTGATGGCGCTTGCTGCCTACAACGGTGGTCCTGGTAGTTTGCTGGGTTGGCGCCGCGGGGTGGATTTTGGTGTTGATCCGCTGTTGTTCATCGAATCCATCAGTTTCTATGAAACACGGAGTTATATTGAACGGGTCATGGCTAACTTGTGGCTATACCGAATGCGTCTTGGGCAACCAACGCCAAGCCTTGATACGCTCGCATCCGGCGCATGGCCAACTCTGAACTACCTAGACTCTGACGAAACCGTGGACGCGTTCAAGCGCGCTATCAGCCTTACCCACAACAACACAGCAGAACCCACAGATGATTGATGAAACCCGCACGTTTATCCCTGTAAGTATCGGGATTATGACTATTTCTGATACCCGCACAGCGGCAGATGACAAGTCTGGTGATATATTGGCAGCGCGTGTAGAAACAGCTGGCCACATAGTTACCGCACGTACCATTGTTAAAGACGACAAACCGTCTGTCACAGCACAACTTAAAGACTGGATCGCAAACAACGACATTCAGGTGATTATTGCGACCGGTGGCACCGGCATAACCGGCCGCGACATAACACCAGAATGTTTTGAAGCCCTTTACACCAAGGCCATTCCGGGGTTTGGTGAGCTGTTTCGTATGCTGTCATATGACCTTATTGGCACCAGCACGATCCAAAGCCGGGCCACCGGGGGTATCGCAGATACCACCTTGATGTTCGCCCTGCCCGGTTCCAAAGGCGCGGTTAAGGATGGCTGGGACAAAATTTTGGTCACTCAACTCGACAGCCGGTTCAGGCCTTGTAACTTTGTTGAACTTATGCCCCGATTTGGCGAACGATAGAAAACGAGCGCCGCCTATCACAAACTTTAATCTTTCTTCTGCGCCCCCTGTCCCCTAGGGTAACTCACGAAGTATAAAGAAGAGCGAGGTCGCATGGCCCGCCACGCAGTTCGGGGGAAAAGCGTGCTATATATCAAACGTTTAACTTGGACACTGATGGCCCTGTTTGCCTTATCGCCGGTTGCGAATGCGCAAGAGGATGAAGGCTCTGCCTTCGTGCAGGTCACCAGCGATGTCATCACCGCTTTCAGCAATCTGGTATTCAGCGAAGTAACCCTGTTTGGGGCCCAAACGCCTTGGATCGTGGTGTGGATGGGCGCGCCCATGCTGTTTTTGACAGTGTATTTTGCTTTTATAAACTTGCGCAGTTTTCGTCAGGCATCAAAAATTGTGCGCGGACACTACCATGATGACGCGGCACCGGGCGAAGTAACTCAGTTTCAGGCGTTGTCGACCGCGCTTTCGGGCACAGTGGGCCTTGGCAACATCGCGGGCGTAGCTGTTGCGATTTCTATTGGTGGGCCGGGCGCAACCTTTTGGATGATCGTGATTGGCCTGTGTGCCATGAGCCTGAAGTTCGCGGAATGCACGCTGGCTGTTAAATACCGCGAAGTTCGGGCAGACGGCACCGTTGCAGGCGGACCGATGTATTTCCTTGAAAAGGGTCTGAGCGCACGGGGTTGGTCAAAGGCGGGCAAAGCGCTCGCTTGGACTTATGCGATCCTTGCATTTCCCAGCATCCTACAGGTTGCGCAAGTAAACCAGTCTTTTGAAGCAATCAGCTTTGTCACCGGGTTTGAAAGCGAGTCCAGCAGCTGGGTCTATGGTGTGCTTATTGCGATTCTGACCGCTGTTGTGATTATTGGCGGCATCAAATCTATCGCTAGCGTCACCGCAAAGCTGGTGCCCGCCATGGCAGGCGTTTATGTGCTTGGGGCGCTGGTCATTATTTTGGGGCACATCACGGAAGTTCCGGCGGCTTTTGTGACCATTTTCAATGGTGCATTCAGCCCTGAGGGCGTCGCAGGTGGCATTGCAGGTGTTATCATTATCGGCATGAAACGCGCCGTCTATTCGACAGAAGCCGGACTCGGCTCTGCATCCATGGCGCACGCCGCTGCGAAAACCCGCGAACCGGTATCGGAAGGCATGGTTGCCTTGATGGAACCGTTTATTGATACGGTATTGGTATCAACTATGACTGCGCTTGTGATTGTAATTACCGGGAATTATGTGGTCGGCCAAGAAGTGCAAGGCATTTCCATGACATCTGCTGCGTTTGGCAGCGTGATAAGCTGGTTCCCAATTGTGCTTGCGATCGCGGCATTTTTGTTCGGGTTTTCCACAATCATCAGTTGGGGGTATTATTCCAGCAAGGTGTGGGAATTTATTTGGGGCGGCAGCGACCGCTCCATGAACATTTTCAAGGTGACCTATTGCGTCCTGCTGGTGCCCGGCGCCGTCTGGAGCCCACAGGTGGTGTATGACCTGATGGACGGTATGTTCTTCCTGATGGCGATCCCCAACATTATCGGCATTTACCTTATGGCGCCTGAATTGAAGCGCGATTTACAGAGTTATCTGGAGCGGGTGAAATCCGGCGAAATACAGGAAACACACAAAGCAAAAGCATCCTGACATTAGGTGAGCAATAGCATTCCGGAGGAAACCACTATGAAGTACATATACAGCATTGTTATCGCTTTTGTTTTAAGCCTGAACTCGGTGCATGCGGAGGATAAGGCCAATATCTCAGCGGTGTTGGATCAGTTGCACGACGCAGCGTCCAAGGCCGATTGGCCCCGCTATTTTGCACTCTATACCGATGATGGCGTCTTCCTGGGCACAGATGCGGGCGAGCGCTGGGACAAACCTACCTTCAAAGCCTATGCAGCCCAAAGCAACGGCTGGACATACACAATGACTGAGCGCAACATAGACCTGACGCCAGACGGGGACCATGCCTGGTTTGATGAGCTTCTGGTCAATGCAAAATACGGCACCAGCCGGGGCACTGGTATACTGATTCGCACGCCGTCAGGATGGAAAATTGCGCAGTACCATCTGGTTTTCCCAATCCCAAACGATTTGGCTGAGGGAATCACGCAACAGATTCAAACGTTTGAAGCGCGTCAAAAATCGGGCCAGAATTAGGTCAGCTCTCTTGTCTTGAATTCAGCCTGTCTCCCCCGCATTCTTGACGTGGGAAACACAGACAATCAGTGCTGAGAGGAGGCTGCCATGCCCCTGTCCGGTGTATTGGAGCAGTTGTTCAACTATTGGAAGTCACTGCCACGCGAGCATGATGCGTTGATGCCTGCGCGGGAAACACTATTGCCTACTGATTTGCGGGACATGATGCCGCGCCTTAGCCTGTTAAAACGGCAACAACGGTATCAGGTTCATGTGTCCATGATCCGCACAGCGAGCAACGAAAGCTGGCGATCACCGTTCATTGGTATGAATGCCTTTGACCTGACGGCCCCAAGCATGCGTGAAAATTCAGCAAAACTCTATGATGCCATCCTGGACCAGCCAAGCGGTGCCTTGATGACAGAAAATATTGTGGGCAAAAACGGCAAACGCCGGTGTGTACATTCGCTGTATCTGCCCCTAGCAGATGAAAAGGGCGCAGCAAGCTATATTGTTGGCTGTTCGGTCTATCGCCGCAAACCCTGCTATGAAAACACGAACGACAGGCTTATTCCGTCGCACAATCATGTCATCGGCGTCGATTTTTTTGACCTTGGTGCCGGATTACCCGAAGTTGAGTTTGAGATGATAGAGCCCACCCACGATCCAGCCCTCAGCTTTCACTGGTGGGAACGCTTCTTGCCGGACTGGCGAAAACCAAAACCTGATTTCCGCAGCCATCGCGGTACGCCCGGTAACAATCAACCGCAGTCTGCATCCTGGTTGGCACGCGGCACGGTCGGATCATCCGCAGCCTTAACGCCTAAGCACTAAATATCCCGATCCTTGGTGCCTGAACGGCGATATCTATGAACCTTAGTTGCCAACTCTCTCCGCCATCTTGAACAATTTGTTGGGAAAAAACCGCTTCAGCCACAGGGCTTTCATTTCAATACCTTCACCTACCGGTATCTCGTATTTGCCTTTTTCAAAGCCCTGCATAATTACTTGTGCGCATTTGCCAACATCCATCCCACCTGCGATGTTTTTATCGGTTTCACCAAAAACCGAGCCATCCCCTTTTAATGCATTTTCGGAAATAGAGGTGCGTATGTACCCCGGCGTTATGGTGGTAACACGAATGCCGTGACGGGTTACTTCGGTCCGCAACGCATCAAAAAAGCCCATCATGGCATGTTTGGCGGCGCAGTAACCGGTGCGTTGCGCCGCGCCAATTTTACCAGCCACAGAGGCCGTTACCGCCATGTGGCCAGATCCCTGCTCAATCATCAGCGACAAAACCTGTTTAGTAAGCGCTATTTGCCCAAATACATCTACTTCAAACAACTGCCTGTAGGTCAGCATATCCGTATCAACGCATAACGACCGCTGGGAAATACCGGCGTTGTTCAACAACATATCGATCCGGCCCCACTGATCATGCGCTTGCTGCACTTTGCCGGGCATCGCTGCTTCATCCGTTACATCAAGCGTCAAAATCAGGATATCATCTGCCGCAGCCCCGTTGCTTAAGCACGCATCTTTGACACGCTGCAGCTCTGCCTCCCGGCGCGCGGACAGGATAAGCTTGGCCCCCCGTGCCGCCATTTCATAAACGAGAGCTTCACCGATGCCCGAAGACGCACCAGTTACCCAAACCACCTGATCTTTGAACATGTCACTCTCCCCTTGTGTGATGCCAATCAAGTTCATAGGTTAGTTACATACACTGAAATGGTTCACCTTCAACTGCGCCAAATACGCAAGCCCGGGCAACACCCAGCCCTAAGGACAGGATGCATGCCCTCAGGCAACCCCAAAATCGCCCATTTATTGCGGTACGGCTATGAACGCACGGCACTTCGCGCGCCTCTGCTGGTGTTAGTCGTTGCGCTTGCGGGGCTGTTATCAAGCATAGCGTTTACACCGGCTTACCAGGTGGTGACTGATTTGGGCGCGGCTATAAACAGCGCACCCGGCTCAGATGCACTGGGCAAAACCGAACAGGTATTGCGCGAAGGCTGGAGCAAACTGGTATGGGGCCAATTGCTGGTTAATGCCATCAGCGCGGCGCTTTTGGTGCCATGGTCCAGGGCTGTTGCCCACAACGGGTTGGTGCCTTCTGGTGGTGGACCAACCCTGATCCTAAAACGCAGTTTGCGCAGTTTTGGGCATTTAACCTTGGGCAACATTGTCTTGTTTGTTGTGCTGGCCGTCGGCATTAGCACATTATCCGCCTTAACCAACACCGTCGGTTTTATCGCGATGGTCGTTGTTTTTGCCGGTATTTTCGCCCTCACCTGGGCCGCAATCATAATTAGTACCACAGTAAATTTTGCTGTTTTACACGAAGCCTGCGATCAGGAAGTCACGCTTCTAAAAGCGTGGCAAACACTTCGTCTGTGCGTCCGGCCCGCTGCCACCAGCTTTGCCTGCTTGGTTTTGCTGTATTTCTTCGCCAGCGCACTGATGTCTTCCGCGCTGGAGGGATTGGGCATAGACAACTCACGCATATTGCTCATAACGAGCGGCAGCCTGGGCTTTGCCTTGTCGGCCTTGCACATTGCAACGCTAACCGCTTTGCCAACATTCCACGCCATTAACCAGAAAGCCTGACCTTCACCAAAGTTTAGTCATCACTTGGTGACCAGCTAAAGACAGGCTTGCGCTTTTCCAGGAACGCTTGCACCCCTTCCTGGGCATCAACACCATCATGGGCATCCAGAAACATCCTTTCTGATTGTGTGTCATCGTCGACCTGGCCATCAAGAATGCGCTGCATCGTTTGTTTAATGCCATAAAGCGAATATTGCGACAAAGACGCCATATGATCTGCAAATGCCAGAACTTCAGTTTCCAATTGCTCTGGCGCAATGCAGCGGTCGACCAACCCCAACGATAAGGCCTCTTCTGTATCCACCAGCCGCGCCGTGAACAACATGGATTTGGCATTGGCAACACCCACAAGATCCATCAGTTGCTTGGTATCATTCAGCGGATACACCAGCCCTATTTTGGCAGGCGTTATCCCTAACCGCGCCCCTTGTGCCGCAAAACGAAAATCACAATGAATGGCAAGGCCGCAGCCACCGCCCACGCAGGAACCAGAAATCTGGGCGATGGTCGGCTTGGCAGAACGTGCCAGGCTGCGCTGAGCATCACGTATTGCAAGTCGGTTACGCTCTCGCTTTTCGGGGTCTTTGGCAATTGCCTCCAGTTCCGCAAGGTCAGCGCCTGCACAAAACGCGGCTTCGTTTGATGAACAAACAATAATGACGCGCACTTCATGCGCTGCATCCAGCGCATGAACGGCCATCACCACCCGGCGCCACATGTCCACCAGCATGGCATTGCGTTTATCAGGGCGGTTCAAAACTATGCGGCCAATGTGGCCGTCGATTTGAGCAAAAACCAAAGCGTTTTGATCAAATATATCTATCATCATTAGTCTTTCCGTTAAAAGACCGAGTATTGGCCGTTAAAAAAGCGAGTGTTGGCGAACAGTTTCAGGTGGGTTAAGGCACGTTGGATCATCGACCCGTACATTACCCACGCGCGGGCTGACAGGTCGCCACTGAAACCTGGTTTCCTGCACCCACTCAAAACTATCGATAAATCCGCGCGGTAACGGATCATGGGGTTTTAGCCAATCCTCGTATTTATCAGGCGAGACAACCAGTGGCCTTCTGTGGTGCAGGCTTTTCATCGGGCCGGTACTGGCGTCGGTTACAATGGCCATCGTTTCCAGCCAGTGGTCGCCGCCCGGTCCGTGCCAAACGGACCAGATACCTGCAAACGCTATCAGCTCCGCATCATGCTGTTCAATAAAATACGGTTGCTTGCGGCCATCTTCGGTGCGCCATTCATACCAACCACTTGCAGGCACAAGGCACCTTTTGCGCTTTATCGCGGACCGGAAAGACGGTTTGGCTTCTACTGTTTCAATGCGGGCATTGATCAGCGGCTTATCACCAATTTCCTTTTTCCATTCCGGCACAAAGCCCCATTCCACAGCAGCCAGTTCATTAACGCCTTTGTCGGATTGACGAACAACCAGAACAGGTTGTCGGGGGGCAACATTGTAACGAGGCGGGATTGCTGGCCGTGGGTCACCATCTGACAGCGGAAACAATTGTTCTATTGCCTCAATTGGCGACGTTAAAACATACCGTCCGCACATGATGCTTGCCCCCGCTTCTGCTTAAGCCCACTATCGCCTGAACCTTGTTCCACATCTGACCTATTGAGACAAGCCTGTGACCGACACCCGAGAAACCCCCAATCGGCCCATTGTGGGCGTAGGCGCTATTGTTATACGAGATGATAATGTGTTGCTGATAAAACGCGGTAATCCACCAAAAGCCGGGGAATGGAGCCTGCCCGGGGGCGGTGTTGAACTGGGCGAAACAACCCGGGAGGCAGTCGCCCGCGAAGTCTTTGAGGAAACGGGGCTGAAAGTCGCCCAAATCGGCCCCCTGGTTGACGCCGTAGACTATATTGAAACAAACGAGAGGGGCGTGCGGTTCCACTATGTGTTGCTGGACTATCTGGCGCTTGCACCTTTAGGCCAGCCCAAAGCAGGGTCAGATGCCACAGACGCCCAGTTTTACCATATTGACGCAGCCCTGGCCCTGCCCTTGTGGTCGGAGACCAAACGCATTATCAAAGCGGCACATGCACTAGCAAATAGCATAATAACCTAAAGCAATACACGGCGGAGTCAGTCCATGTCGAACGAGCAAAACAAGCCCTCACCCCGCAGCGGTATTGGCATGGCAGTTATGCTTATCGGCCTGACTTTGTATGCGTTTTTGGCGGCAGGCGTTGGTAACCTGTTAGATGATTGGCCGCTAGCGATACAGATGACCTATTATCTGATTGCAGGCATTGTGTGGATTTTCCCGGTCAAGAAACTGCTGCAATGGATGGGTCGGCAGTAAATCCGCCGCATGCACTGGATCAGCCAACATAACTAAAATAAAAAAAGCCCGGCATAAACCGGGCTTTTCTGTGTGCGTTTGGTCCTGATCAGCCAGCATCGGGGAAGTTGTAGTCCTTAAACTGGTCCCTCAGATCTTTTTTGGAAATCTTGCCCGTCGCGGTGTGCGGAATGTCATCCACCACCACCATATCGTTTGGCAGCCACCATTTTGCGACCTTGTCCGATAAGTAGGCATTCATTTCTTCAAATGTGATCGACTTGCCTTCTTCCTGAATGATGATCAAAAGCGGGCGTTCGTCCCATTTCGGGTGCGGCAAACCGATGACTGCGGCTTCCGCAACCGAATCATGGCCAACGGCAGCGTTTTCAAGATCAATCGAGCTGATCCATTCTCCGCCTGATTTGATCACATCCTTCGCGCGGTCAGTGATTTGCATATAGCCATATTCATCAATGCAGGCCACGTCGCCGGTATCAAACCAATTGTTTTCATCCAGCACGGTACCGCCAGCGCCTTTGAAATAGCTGTCGATAACCCACGGGCCCCGCACCATCACGCGACCTGATGTTTCGCCGTCGCGTGGTTGAATGACGCCTTCGTCGTCCTGAATGCACATCTCCACACCCAGGACAGAGCGGCCCTGTTTGCACTGGATATCCAGTTTTTCTTCCGCACTCAGGTCCTGAATGGCGGCGTTTTCACTGCCCAAACTGCCCAGCGGGCTGGTTTCAGTCATCCCCCAGGCATGATTAACGCGCACGCCGTATTTATCCTGGAACGCCTGGATCATAGACCGTGGGACTGCCGAACCACCAATGGTCACAATTTCCATTTTGCCAGTGTCTTTACCTGTGGCTTCCAGATATTTCAGCATACCCAGCCAAACGGTTGGCACCGCGGCCGTAACCGTAATGCCGTGTTCCATCATCAGACGGTGCAGCACATCTGGTTCATGGTGCGGGCCGTTTAGCACCAGTTTGGCGCCCGAACCAGCCGCCGCATACGGAATACCCCAGGCATTCGCATGGAACATAGGCACAACAGGCAAAATGACAGAATGTGCGGTAACGCCCAGCGTATCACCAGCTAACGCAACCAGCGTGTGCAGGAAGTTGGAACGGTGCGAATACAGAACCCCCTTCGGGTTTCCGGTAGTGCCAGACGTGTAACACAGCGCACAAGCGGTGTTTTCATCAAATGTGGGCCATTCGTAATTGCCATCTTCAGCGCCAATGAAGTCTTCATATGCTACAGCGTTTTTGAGGCTCGTGTCCGGCATATGGTCTTTGCCGACCATTATGATGAATTTTTCAACGGTTGTGAGATGAGCTTCGAGTTTCTCAATCAATGGCACAAAAGTTACATCAACAAACAGCACCCGGTCTTCCGCGTGGTTGATAATGTAAATAAGCTGTTCCGGGAACAGACGCGGATTGATGGTGTGCGTGACAGCGCCCATGCCCGACGTGCCAAACCAAATTTCTACATGGCGATGGGTATTCCATGCCATTGTACCAACCCGGTCACCCAGCTTTATGCCGTGGCGGCCCAGGGCCTGCGCACACTGACGCGCCCGTTTTGCCATGCGTTCGTTATCATAGCTGAACTCACCGCCTTCGGGCAGCATCGAGAATATTTCTCGTTTCGGATGGTTAACTTCAGCATGCGTCAAAAACTTTGTAATCAGCAGTGGCCATTCTTGCATTTGTCCAAGCACAGTAAATCTCTCCCAACTTAAGTACAGCTAAACCAACCTTCATATAGCTTGAGAAGCCCGGTTTGCAAACAGCTTGTTAATGCACCCGATTAAGGGGTTTTGCTCTGTATCCCCACTGTTGAGGTTTCGCCAGTGACGCGATTGAGAACGATAATCTGATCCGAGCCGTCAGTCAGACGAAAATGCAGGAACACCTCTGGGCCAGAAGGCACCATGGTGACCAGTGCCGCACCCGCTGGCACGTCAATATCAAAATCACCCGATGGAGGCGCAGGCACCAAGCCAACAGATTGGTTGATGGTGGGCATATCCTGCGGGGTGTCACCAGGCTGTTTGTCGCCCGGCCCCATGATAATTTTGTAGAGGATCAGCCCCAGCATACCAAGAATTGCCAGACCCAACCCCACCACAATTGCCTTTAACCAAAAGGGGGCGCTTTCCATCACTTCGTCGTCGATAGGCGTGACTTTCTGATCCGATCCGTTCATAACAGCCTCATGTCAACCCAAGTTGAAATTTCCGTTAGCGACAGCAACGCTGGCATGCGCCTGGACAAGCTATTGTCAGAGCATTTGCCAGATATGTCGCGGTCCCGCATTCAGGCTCTTATCAAAGAAGGCTGTGTTGTGGAAGGCGCCTCTGCCAATGGACGTACCATAGTCGCGCCCTCACGGGCCGTCAAACCCGGAGAGCACTATCATCTATCGGTACCCGAACCAGAGGACGCGGAGCCGCAGGCACAGGCGATCCCGCTAGATATTGTGTTTGAAGATGACCATCTGGTGGTTGTGAACAAAGCGGCTGGCATGGTGGTTCACCCTGCCCCCGGTAGCCCGGATGGCACGCTGGTGAATGCGCTGTTGCATCATTGCAAAGGCTCGCTAAGCGGCATTGGCGGTGTCAAACGTCCTGGCATTGTGCACCGCATCGACAAGGACACGAGCGGCCTTTTGGTGGTGGCCAAGCATGATAAAGCCCATACAGGGCTGGCGGAACAATTCGCCGCCCATAGTGTTGACCGCCGATACCGCGCCGTATGCAAGGGTCAGCCTACCCCCATTAAGAGCCGGATTGAGGGCAACATCGGCCGCAACCCCAATGACCGCAAAAAAATGACTGTGGTACGATCCGGTGGCAAGCCTGCAGTGACGCATTACCAGATGCTTGAAGGTTTCCAACAATCAGGCCACGCGATCGCGGGCTATATTGAGTGCCGCCTGGAAACTGGCCGAACCCATCAGGTTCGGGTCCATATGAACCATATTGGACACCCGCTGGTTGGTGACCCTCTGTATGCGAGCAGTGCCTTACCCTCTTACGTCAAGGGAGAGGCCCGCACGGCGCTGCTGGCCTTTAAAAGGCAGGCGCTTCACGCCAAAACACTGGGATTTATCCACCCCGTCACAGGAAAAGACTTTAAATTTGACAGTGAAGTCCCATATGATTTCTCACGTCTGCTTGATGGGCTCAGTCCTTATAAACTGACCTGACACTGCAGCCGTAAAAGGGGAAAGGCACGATCCAGTGCCGCGTGATCACGGGCGAGGAAACCAGTTATGTCTAGTCAGTCCAATTTGCCAACTTTGTCGCCAGAGGGCAGCCTTAGCCAATATCTGCAGGATATTCGCAAGTTCCCCATGCTGGAAGCAAACGAGGAATATATGCTGGCGAAAGCTTGGACCGAACATGACGATAAAGAAGCCGCCCACAAGATGGTGACAAGCCATCTGCGTCTTGTGGCAAAGATTGCCATGGGCTACCGGGGATACGGCCTACCGGTTGCTGACCTGATTTCAGAAGGTAATGTCGGCATGATGCAGGCCGTAAAGCGATTTGATCCTGAAAAGGGTTTCCGCCTCGCAACTTACGCCATGTGGTGGATCAGAGCCGCCATTCAGGAATATATTCTGCGCAGTTGGAGCCTGGTGAAAATCGGTACAACTGCCGCGCAAAAGAAGCTTTTTTTCAATCTGCGGCGGCTGAAAGGCCAGATTGAGGCCGTGGAAGAAGGCGACTTACTGCCTGAAAATGTGACCACCATCGCGGATAAACTGGATGTGTCGGAAGACGATGTCATCAGCATGAACCGCCGGATGACTGCCCACGATCATTCGCTAAATGCGCCCCTACGCGCCGATGCGGAAGGCGAATGGCAGGATTGGCTGGTGGACGAAGCCCCGAGCCAGGAAGCTGTTGCCGCCGACAATGAAGAACGCACCATACGCCTTGGCCTTCTGGAAAACGCCATGTCGGAACTAAACGAGCGCGAACGCCATATTTTAACCGAAAGACGCCTGGCGGACCCGGCCAAAACACTGGAAGAACTGTCACAGGAATACGGTGTCAGCCGTGAACGTATTCGCCAAATCGAAGTGCGCGCGTTTGAAAAAGTGCAGAAACACATGCGGCTTGCAGCCAGCCAATAGGTTGCAAGGCTGAGGGCTGTTTTTCGCCCCACAGTACGGGGGATTGAGCGGCCTTTCACCCTCGTACGCAGTTCTGTACTATCTAATAAAGCCTTTGCCTTCTTGGGGCTTCTTCTCTTCTTTATCGCCTAAAACCTCATGGCTCCATAGGTCGACAAGCATCTGTTTTTGCTGGGTAATTTTCTTGGTTCGATCTTCGTTTAGACCCTGCAAAACAAAAGCTGCAACCAAGGGCCCTACATATACAAGCGCATACCCAATAGCGGCGGCACCAAACATCAGGACAATATTGAAAATGTCGCCTGCGACAAATTCCCAGCCCCTCGCCTTTGCCTGAACCATAAAGGGTATCACGCCCGCAACATTACAAAACCCGACACACTGCAATCGCTCGGACTTATGGTCGCCCTTTCCGGTAAAACCCAAAACAATGGTTGGCACAACACCAATAGCAAGAGTGATGGCCGCATCAATGCTGTACAAAGCAGATGCTGCAAGCGCGACAACCATCATCGGCCCAAAACCGGAAATCTCCTGCTTTGGACGACGGCGTCGGCGCACTGCCACGGGTGTTTTTTTCTTGGCCATTCTATTCCTCAGAAAAATGTCAGAAAGCTAACAATCAGCAGGCCTGCAAATGCAACCAGCCTGCTACCTTTCAATCCAGCTTTGCGGGCATCAGGATCGTTCGGTAGAACCTTTTTCATCAGCTTCTTGCGTTCACGTTCCAATTTTGTCACCAGGTTTTTGGCCTGCGCAAATTCGCGCGCGTCTTCAGCCTGAACCTTCACCATATTGACTTCGCTTACCAGGCGCGCGATATCGCCACCCTTTTTACTTTTCTCTAACGCAGCCTGCACTTGCTCGCGGCGTTTCTTATTTTTCAAGCCTTTCACCGCGGGTGCGAGGCCATCTACAAGCTTCGATGTTAAGCTTGGAAGCGCTTCCATTTTACACCGCTGTTGCAGAAGACCAAAAAAGTTCAATGACAAACTGTTGAATTTCGCCGGGTTATGCTGCGCAGCAGCAAGGTTGTTAAACTCACGCTCCAGATCGACACCATGGGTGGCGCAAAATGCAGCCAAATGCCGATCCAGCAGAATGTTACGCGTGGTGCCGTTCGCTGCTATCCGTTCCAGCGCGCGCATCAGCTGAATAACCGACCCAATCCACACGTTGCTGAACCGTTGCGAAACACAAGGCAATATTGGGTTCAGTTCATACAAAACCCGTTCCATACCCTTACCAAGCTGCTTGCTTGCTGCAAACGGCATCATCCGGCGCAGGTCCGAAAGTTGCGTCCCCAACTTTACACCCTGTATCTCTGAAATATCAGCCAAGGTTTGCAAAAATTTGGCATCCAGCAATTCAACAATGGCGGACAAGGTCTCCCGATCATCGCGGGAAAACGCTTCGGCAATAAGGGAGGAAACACCCCCAAGGAAAAACGAATGCCCTTTGAAATGGATCGGCCCGGTTGGATGCAGGAACATACAAACCCGCGTAACCATCTTATAGTCGTCTGACCGCATACCGCCAAAGCCGCTGTCCGGTTTTACATTCAACAAAGACTCAAGCCGGTCTGTTAGAATTTCATCCTTGAAAGACATCTGCACCCAGGACGGAAAATCAATAGACTTTAAAAAACTGGCTGCTTCAGCCGGGTCCCGGGCAAACGCATGGGCCAGAAGCCTGCGATCGACAACGGCGACACCTTTGAAATTTGTTGGCCTGTTCATCGACCAGGCCTTCATGGTCGTGCGCTTGGGTTTGCCGACACCTTCAAACCAGTCCAGAACTTCTTCAGCGCCCCAACGCTCTGCGAGTTCGTCAGCCATAAGTCCCCGGATCAGGCTTCCCAGTGCCCCCGGCACTTCGCGGCCACCATTCAGGGCCCAGAACGAACCCTGATTAACCCTGGCCATCAGCATGCTATCGCGGTTGCGGCCTTTCCAGACCTTCTCCCCGAAATAGAGCGCCTGGATAGCAGCCCCCATCTGATAATAGTCGGACTCAATATCACCAACACCGCGCGCCGTTCCATCAGCCAGCGCCAAATCCAGTGCTTCCATACCAAAGGGCTGCATGTAGCCAGGCGGCATGCTGTAACATTCACCCAGCACAACATCATCACTGTTTGGTGTGCTGAAATATATGTTGGTCGGCATGATCGAACGGTGCATGAAACCGCGCTTGTGCAAGGCGGTAATCGCCTTCAAAATCGACAGCGCAACGTTTTGGCGCAATCTGTTGGCGTTAACCCTAGGATTAAGCTTGCCATCCAGCCCCATCAAAGCACCGCCTGTCGGGCGCCCCAGTATGGTGACCAAACGCTGGGTCCGCTTGCCATTGATCTGCAGGTTCATCAACCCACGGTCCAACGGACAAATCAGGTTGGCAATCGGCTTTCCCTTTAGGGTTTTATAGACTTCATTCCTGAAGGGAATAGACGGATGATGCACCAATGCATACAGGTCACCGCCGCTCTTCTCTTTGTCCCTGACAACGTAGGCATCACCACCACGCGTACTGAATTCGGGCAAGGGAGAGCCCGTGACCACTTCGTAGCGGTCACCAAAAGCACTTTGGCTATCAGGAACTGGCGCATTTTCGCCGCTCACCGTGCAATCCCCTAATCGTCCCGAACCCGGGTGATTCTTCACCCACAAGTTTTTCTAAGTCAATAATCCATATAGAGAAATACTCCGAAAATTCGCATAAAAATGCAAAAATCGGATTTCTCATACAGTTATGTTACACGCAAATTATTAACGCAAAGAAAACGGGGCGTTAGATGGTTAACATCCGGTTAGTCCAAAAATGGATCACGAACCAGGATGGTGTCATCCCGTTCCGGGCTCGTAGACAGCATTGCAACAGGCACGCCGATCAATTCTTCAATCCGCCGAATATATTTCACGGCTGTTGCAGGCAAGTCTGCCCAACTGCGGGCACCAAAAGTGGTTTCTGACCAGCCATCAAGCGTTTCATAGACGGCCTCAACATCAGCTTGGTCTTCCATGCCGTAAGGCAGATAATCTACGACCTCGCCTTTGTGTTTGTAGCCCACGCAGACCTTGATTTCCTCAAGCCCATCAAGAACATCAAGCTTGGTCAGAGCAATACCGTCAACACCACCAACGGTCAGGCTCTGGCGTACAAGAACGGCGTCAAACCAGCCGCAGCGCCGCGAACGCCCTGTAACCGTACCAAATTCATGACCTTTTTCACCAAGGTATTGTCCAACATCGTTATCCTGCTCGGTAGGAAACGGTCCAGAGCCTACGCGCGTTGTGTAGGCTTTGGTAATGCCCAGTACATAATCCAAGGACCGCGGACCCATGCCAGAGCCACCAGCGGCCTGACCCGCAATTGTGTTCGAGGACGTAACAAATGGATACGTGCCATGATCAATATCCAGAAGTGTACCTTGCGCGCCTTCAAACAGGATACGCTTGCCTTCCAGCTTTGCATCATCAAGGGTACGCCAGACATTGCTTACGTAAGGCAATATCTTGTCAGCCATTTCCATCAGCTCATCGGCAATAGCAACAGCGTCAATTTCTTCGTGGCCCAAACCTTTACGAAGCGCATTATGATGCGTCAGGGCAACCGCAAGGCGCGCTTCAACAATATCGCGTGACTGCAGGTCACACACACGCAAGGCGCGTCTGCCAACCTTGTCTTCGTAAGCTGGGCCAATGCCCCGGCGGGTGGTGCCAATTTTAACGCCTTTTGACGCATCTTCCCTCAAGGCATCCAGTTCCCTGTGATAGGGCATAATCAGGGTCGCGTTGGCGGCGATTTGCAGGCTGCTTGGATTAATATCAACACCCTGCCCGCGCAGCGCTTCGATTTCGGTTAGCAAAGCCCAGGGATCAATAACAACACCGTTGCCGATCACACTGGTTTTACCACCACGAACAATGCCGGAAGGCAATAGGGACAGTTTGTAGACTTTACCATCTATAACAAGCGTGTGGCCGGCATTGTGGCCGCCCTGGAACCGCACAACAACGTCTGCACGCTCTGATAGCCAATCAACAATTTTGCCCTTGCCCTCATCGCCCCACTGAGAGCCAACAACAACAACGTTGCCCATGATTTGTCCCCTTACCGGATAGTGTATTTTGCAGCCGTTAGACGGCGCTGATCTGGCCGTTCATCAGGATATGGCTACAGCCAAGTCGACGGGCTTCTTTGGCGGCATCCGGCTCGTCTGTCAAGCCTTGAATAGCCCGCCAACCAGCGGCCCGCTGTGCAGCAGCTTCCTTGTCACTTGTTCCAAAAGGCAAAAACAGTTTTTCGCTGTTTTCAGGCATCGGCAGAGCATCCGTCAGGCTGTCCAGATATACCGAAAAGCCGGTTGCTTCCTCGGTGTGCCCGTCGGGGTGCACAACCAGGTATCGACCTCCGCGACCCAGCTCGCTTTGGCTTCCTTTTGCAAACAATGCAAAGCCGATTCCGCTTTTGTACTCAAACCCATGGCTTTCGCATGGGTCGATGGTGATCTGCAAATCTGGCAAGTGCAACGAAATTGTCTCTACCAACCGACCCAACCGTGCCACAAGCTGGCCAGCCGCACCTTTCAACGCCATTTGCTGCAATTTTGGCAACGCCTGATCAGCGGGGCCTGCAGCATCCAGCAAAGATTCGAATGAACTGCGCGCAGCGTCTTGAACAGCGGCAAGCGCACCGCGATCCTTAGCGTTTAGCGCATCAAATGCAACAATGCGTTCTGCCTGCGACAATGCATGGGCATTCGCCACCAGCTCCAGCAAGGGTGCAAGCGTCAGGTCAATCGACATTTCCCCGATGCCAACACCTGTGAGCGCCTCTATTGCCAGTTTCACCACCTCAAACTCAGCATCAAGGCTCGGCGCACCAATAAGCTCAAAACCTGCCTGCACAAACTGGCGAGCAGGCCGGACCTGGCTGCCTTTAGTGCGAAGTACATTGCCAGTGTAACTAAGCCGCAATGGGCGCTGACTGTCGGACAGACGCGTCGCAGCAAGCCGTGACAACTGCACTGTCATGTCAGCGCGCATCGCCATCATACTTTGTGTGTCCGGGTCCATTACCCGGAACATGGTGTTGGCGCGGGTTTCCCCGGCCCCCACCAGCAGGCTGGCTTCATATTCTACAACAGGTGGGGAAACACGATCATAACCATAGGAACGAAAGCAATCCATCAAACCACGGACAAGCGTTGCCTCATGCTCGGCCTTTGGGGCTAGCTGATCACGAAAGCCTTCCGGCAATAAGGCCTGGCGGGCATAATCGTTGCCCGCCACCATGGATTGAACACCCACCTGGGACTTGGGACCGTTCATCTGGTCCACTCCTATGGTCTGTTAAAACGACAGTTTTTTCGCCTGTCGTACATGCGCGAGCGCAGCAAGTTGGTCAAGCACAATATCCCTTACAGGCTCATCAACTGCAACCAGCGCGACCGCCTCTTCACCCAGGACTTTCCGCCCAAGGGCAAAGGTACCCACATTGACGCCGTTGTGCCCCAACAGGGACCCAAGCGCGCCAATAAATCCGGGTTTATCGTCATTCACGATATACAGCATGTTGGGTGCGAGTTCTGCTTCCAGAGTCACATCGTTCACTTCAACGATCCGTGGTTTTTTGTTGGCGAACAGCGTACCAGTGACAGACCGGGACCCCCGCTCGGTGTCAACCGTCAGCTTGATCTGCGTATGGTAATCCCCTTCCCGGTCGTGCTTGACTTCCGTGATCTGGATGTTGCGCTTTTTCGCCACAACAGGGGCATTGACCATATTGATGCTGCTCATGAGCGGCGACAGCAGGCCTTGCAAAACCACGGCTGTCAGCGGGTTCGTATTCAGTGTGCCGACATGGCCTTCATATTCAATAACAACGCGCTTTAAGCCTGTTTCCGTGATCTGGCCTGCAAATCCACCGATTTGCTTGGCAAGCTCCATATAAGGCTGCAGTTTGGGTGCTTCTTCGGAACTGAGCGACGGCATGTTCAGCGCATTGGTCACCCCCCCGGTGAGCAGGTAATCCGCCATCTGTTCGGCAACTTGCAATGCCACATTGACCTGTGCTTCGCTGGTGGATGCCCCCAGATGCGGGGTACAGATGATATTCTCGTGGCCAAACAAGGGGTTTTCGGTTGCGGGCTCCACTTCAAACACGTCAAGCGCCGCACCGGCGACCTTGCCGCTGTCCAGCGCGTCTTTCAGTGCGGCTTCATCAATCAGCCCACCCCGCGCACAGTTTACGATGCGCACACCGTCTTTCATTTTGGCAAAGGCTTCTGCACCCACAATACCACGAGTTTGGTCTGTCAGCGGGGTATGCAGGGAAATCACGTCCGCACGCTCAAACAGTTCATCCAGCTCCACTTTGTGGATACCCAGATCGGCGGCGCGTTCAACGGCGAGATACGGATCAAACGCAACGACTTTCATCTTCAGGCCCAGCGCCCGCTCTGCCACAATGGAGCCGATATTGCCGCACCCGATCAAGCCCAGTGTTTTGCCAGTTAGCTCAACACCCATGAATTTGGATTTTTCCCACTTGCCAGCCTGTGTACTTTGATTGGCATGGGGAATTTGCCGTGCCAGTGCCATCATCATGGCAATCGCATGCTCTGCTGTTGTGATCGAGTTACCAAATGGTGTGTTCATCACAACCACACCCGCATCCGTTGCTGCCGCAATATCAATATTGTCCACACCAATCCCGGCGCGGCCAATTACTTTCAGATTTTTTGCTGCCTTCAGAACATTGGGAGTTGCCTTCGTGGACGAGCGAACAGCAAGCCCATCATAATCACCGATGATGGCAATCAATTCTTCCTTGCTGAGGCCGGGTTTAAAGTCCACATCGATGCCACGCTCTTTGAAAACTTTTTCTGCAAGCGGGCTCATTTTATCCGAGATCAAAACTTTGGGCATAAAACTGCCTTTCACTATCTTTTTTGGTCAAAAACCGTAATTTTTTGGGGAAAAGGCCGACTTTTATCGGCCTGAAATATCATTTTTTTAGGCGTGAGACGCCTTAATTTCGGCATACGCCCAATCAAGCCATGCGGTCAGCGCCTGCAGGTCGGATGTATCAACCGTTGCCCCGGCCCATATCCGCAGGCCCGGAGGCGCATCGCGGTAGGCACCGATATCAAAGGCAATACCCTCCGCGTCCAGCAAACTGGCCAATTTTTTAGGCATCGCTGCTTGGGCATCGGCATCAAGGGTCGCGAGCCAAGGGTCAATCACCTTCAGACACACGGAAGTATTTGAAATTGTTGCCGGATCGCTGGCCAAGAAGGCTGCCCAGTCAGATGTTTTCACCCAATCCGACAGCACCTTCAGGTTCGCTTCTGACCGCGCGATAAGGCCTTTCAAGCCCCCCAGGCTATCAGCCCATTCCAAGGCATCAATATAGTCTTCAACGCACAGCATCGACGGCGTGTTGATTGTTGCACCCTTGAAGATGCCTTCGATTAATTTGCCGCCTTTGGTCAGCCGGAAAATTTTAGGCAAAGGCCAGGAAGGTGTATAGGTTTCAAGGCGTTCTACCGCGCGGGGGCTTAATATCAGCATGCCATGCGCGGCTTCGCCGCCCAGCACTTTTTGCCAGCTGTAGGTGACAACATCCAGTTTCTCGAACGGCAAATCCATTGCAAAAGCAGCGGATGTTGCATCGCAAATGGTCAGGCCCTGCCTGTCATCCTTGATCCAGTCTGCGTTCGGCACTTTTACGCCAGATGTCGTACCGTTCCAGGTGAACACAACATCGCGGTCGGTATCAACCTGCGCGAGGTCTGGCAACTCGCCGTATTCCGCGGTGTAGATGTTGCAGTCATCCAGCTTCAACTGCTTGGCAACGTCTGTTACCCAGCCAGCACCAAAACTCTCCCACGCCAGCATGTCCACGCCGCGCGCACCCAGCATCGACCACAGGGCCATTTCCACAGCGCCTGTATCTGACGCAGGCACAATACCAATCAGATAATCATCAGGCACGCAAAGAATTTCGCGTGTCTTATCAATAGCATATTGGAGTTTTTCTTTACCGGGTTTCGACCGGTGAGAGCGCCCGAGAAGAGCACTTTTAAGACCATCCGGTGTCCAACCCGGACGTTTGGCGCACGGCCCAGAGCTAAACTCTGGACGCAAAGGCGCCGTAATCGGCTTTGTCATATCTCTATCCTTCCAGATAGTTGCGCCCCGTTGGGGAGGCGTGTCCCAAAATGTGTGCCGACCTCGCAGACGACTGCTTCCCGTTTGGGGGAAGTACCGGGACCGGAAAATAGAGAAAGCGATAGGAGAGTCAACGAAATAAAACTGACTGCCCGCAGAAGATTTTATAACACCTACTGGATTTGACGATAGCGCTGGCCGCCAACTACCACCGCCAGAATGCCACCAAGGATGAAAAGCGATGCCAGTATCAGGCGCATTGAAAGCGGCTCTGCGGCAAACAGCAACCCGCCTAATGCGGCGATCACTGGTACTAAAAGCTGTAACACGCCTGCCTGCAACCCACTAAGCCCGCGAAGCGCGGCATACCACAGCGCATATCCAACACCGGAGGCCAAACCGCCAGAAAGCCCTGCATACACCAGCCCCTCAAACTGGACAGTCCGCGACATCGCCACAACAATAGCAAGCGGAACCAAAAGCGGTATGGTTCGCACAAAATTCGCATAGGTATCCCGAAGCGGGTTTTCAGAACCACGGCCAATCAGGGTATACCCAGCCCACGCAACACCAGCACAAACCATCAAGGCAAAACCCGAAGCAGAAGGTGCTTCAGCTCCCGGCAGCATCAAATAGGCAAAACCACAAACCGCCGCCAGCAAACCCGCCCATTCCAGTGCGTGCAGGCGCGCGCCTGCACGCAATGTGGCACCCAGCATTGAAAGCTGCACTGTCCCAAACAAAACGAGCGCCCCTGTACCTGTCTCAAGCTGCAGATACGCATAGGAAAAACCAACCGCATACAGAAATAGGCATATTGCCCCAAGCCAGCTGCCCGCATCACGGACAGCTACACCCTTGCCGCGCACACCAACCAAAACCAGCAGCACACAAATACCAGTCATCAACCGCACCAGCGTGAAGGAAGTGGCGTCAATCGATCCGGTCCCCAACGCCAAGCGACACAGGACAGAGTTGGCGGCAAAGGCTGTCAGGGCCAATGCAGTCAGGCTAATAGTTTTGAAAACGTCAGATTTTATCATGCTTTGGCCTTTATATTCGTCGACACTATGGCCAAGTTTTAAAAAGAGGAAACCCCTATCGCATGGTTGTGATATGTTTCCGTAGTGTCGGAGAAATTTCCGAAGGTTTTAACCTGCCGCACTCGTATCTCTACAAACCCTCAGTTCAGGAACTCCGTCTTATGAAGAATTTAGCTGTGGCATGTATGATTACTCTTGTACTGGTGGCGTGTACCAGTCGGGGGGACAGACGCCCTGAAAGACCAGAGCCTTCGCCCGAACGCAGGGCTGAAATGCAACAGCGTTTTCTGGCACGCTGGGACCAAAACGGAGATGGTGCTATCACCTGTGATGACGTAGCGTTTGAGCGGGCTGAGCTGTTTTTTGTGCTAGATACTAATGAAGACGAAGAACTCGCATCAAGCGAATATCGCTATGCCAAGTTTGAAGACAAAAGCTTCATGTTTCACGTGTTTTCCGAAGTAGATACAGACACATCAGGCGCTGTCAGCCTGAAAGAACTGCAAGCTGTGACCCATAGCCAGTTTGCGAGTATCGATAAAGATGGGAATTGCATCGTCAGCGATGAAGAAGCTTTTTCAGCAGCACGGGAAAAAATGCGCGAAGACCGCACCGGGGAAGGTCGTGAGGCTAGAGAAGGGCGTGGCGGCGGTGGACGGCGTGGCGGTCAGCGACCCGGCGGGTTGACAGATACATCTGCACCCTAGCGCGCAGCCAATGTGGCCTGACGATCTCTGTCTTTAAATTGTGCATCCCAGAATTGGGCGGTCAAATCATCAATAACGCGGCTTTCGGCGTTCATCAAAATGACCAGCCCAATACCATACTCTTTGGAAAAACTGACAATGCTGCGGAACCCGGCAACACCCCCTGCATGCATCACAATCTCATGGTCGCCAAAATCATAAATCCGCCACCCAAGGCCGTAGTGGGCATCTTCCAGATAAGGCCGCCACTGGCGTTTGTATAGCTCCCGCTTAGTGCGCACGCGCTTTTCGGTGACCATATCAATCACGCCGGGGCTGATCACCTCCGGGTACCAACCCAAATAGCTTTCAACCCATTTCACCATATCCTTGATGCTGGCGTTTACCCCGGCTGCTGGCGCAACATTGTAATAATGCGGTTTCACTTTGGTTCGGTACCAGCCGCGCCGCGTGTTGACATGCGGATGGGCGCGATCTTCCTTTTCCAAATACCCCTTGTAGCCAATCGATGCTGTTTCCATACCTAAAGGCGACAAAATACGGTCTTCCATCAGGGTTTCAAATGTGTTGTCGGCTGTGGCTTCCACCACTGGTTCCACCAAGCTAAAGGCAATATTCTGGTAACCGTAGCAATTGCCCGGCGCACATATGGGTTTCAGACGCTTGAACCACGGCAGGATTTTCGGCATATCCCAGCCGTCTTCGATCATATTGTCATAAGAATTCGGCGTCAGGCCAACGGTATGGGACAGCAGGTGTGCAAGTTCTATCCGTTCTGCATGACCTTTTTTCTTTAACTGAAAGGCTGGCACAAACGGCGACACCTTTGTATCGAGGCTAAGGCGTCCTTCTTCAACCATCATGGCAACAAGACTGGCGGAAAAGGTTTTTGACACGGAGGCAAGCCGGAAAACAGTATCCTCTGTTACCGGGAGTGAACGACCTTTTGCCCGTGTACCGTAGGTGCCGACATGCAATGGCTCCCCCATTTCAATAATCGCAAATGCAGCGCCTGGTATCTTTTTCGCCTGCACGCCAGCACGAAAAATCTTTTCATACGCGTCAACATCGGTCGCGCCAACGGACAGCGACAAGAAAGCGAGAGAGGCCATAAAGGCAGGGACAAAAACTCTGAGCATCAGGTTCAATCAGCCTGTTTTAAAAATCTTAGTATGCTGCGCGCCACCATGTCCGGTTTTTCTGCGTGCAGCCAATGACCCGTCCCTCCTATGGTTTTTACAGCGGCAGCGGGGAATAAAGCAAGAATCTTATCACGGTGGGCTGCCTGAATATAATCCGAGCGTTCCCCCCGCAGGAAAAGAACCGGGCCATCATAGCGACCTTGATAGCTGCCTGCAGCGATATCCTGGTACCGGCCTACAATCACCGGCAAGTTAATGCGCCAACCCCATGCACCGCCGTCACCCCGTCGCCAGTTCGTCATAAGAAAATTGAACACATCCGGTTCTTCGACATAACCAGACAATATCTCCTGTGCCCCGGACCGGGATTGTGGTGCCCGCGCAGCAACGGCTTGCAAGCCTTCCAGAATACGGTCGTGGTGCCCACCGTATTGCACGGGGGCAATATCACCCACGACTAAGGCTGATACTCTTTCAGGGGCATTCAGTGCTAGTTGCATTGCCACCTTGCCTCCCATGGAATGACCAAAAATAACCGCGCGGCCAATACCATGCTGATCCATAGCAGCACGCACATCTTCCGCCATTTCAGCATAGGTCATGCTGTCTAAATGGGGGCTACGGCCATGGTTGCGAAGGTCCAACAGCAGAATAGAAAAATGGTCTTCCAACAGCCGGGCCAGCCCGCCCAGATTGTCGCCAGAGCCAAACAAACCATGCAGCATAACAAGCCAAGGCCCTTTGCCGCGTGTGCGCGTATGAAGATCAACTGTCATGGCGCCCCACCCTGGCGTGCCCTAATGGTCCATGGCCTGCACCAAACCCCGGCGCCTTGGCAATCGCTTCCTGAATGAAGGCATGAGCCACCGGAAAGGCGTCATCAAGCGTATGCCCTGCCGCCAACAATGCGGCAAAAGCGCTGGCAAAACTGCAACCGGTACCGTGCGTATGGCGTGTGTCCACCTTGGGCACCGACAGCGATAGGGTGCGCGAAGGCGTAATTAAAAAATCCGTCAGCGTGCGCCTGTTCTGGTGACCCCCCTTCATCAAAACCGCGCCCGCCCCCATATCGAGGATTTTTTGTCCCGCCTCCCGCATATCATCATCAGTTTCAAGCGGCATACCGGTTAAAACCTGCGCTTCCGGCAGGTTGGGCGTCACGAGGGTCGCCAGCGGGATAAGTTCGCTTTTGATAAGGGATACTGCAGCATGATCCAGTAATTTGTCCCCAGATGTTGCCACCATCACCGGGTCGATCACAACAGCACCGGAAAAAGCCTCACCCCGTATAATTGCGACCACTTCAGACACCAGGTCGGCAGAGTGCAGCATGCCGGTTTTTATAGCATCTGCCCCCACATCGCGCAGCACCGCTTCCGCTTGGGCACGGACCAGATGCGGCTCTATTCCGTGCGCCTCTGTCACGCTTATCGTGTTTTGCACCGTTAAAGCGGTTATTGCCGTGGCAGCATAGTGCCCGAGCATTGTAATTGTTTTAATATCGGCCTGAATACCGGCACCGCCGGACGGATCAGACCCTGCAATAACAAGTACACGGCCCATTGGCGCCATGGTCGCGGGGGTCATCAGGCTGCGGTCTCCACCTCGTGGCATATCGTATCAACGTGGCGGTTTACCAAGTCAGCGTCATCGCCTTCGGCCATAACCCGCACCAGCGGTTCAGTACCTGATTTTCTGATCACCAGCCGGCCGCTGCCCTCCAGTTCGCTTTCGGCGGCAGCAATGGCTTTTTTCACCTGCGGCATGGACAGAGGGTCCTGTACCTTGAACCGCACGCTTTTAAGGGTTTGCGGCACGGGGTCAAATTGATGGCAGGCAACGGATGCAGGAACCTTTGACTGAACAATTTCAGTCATCACCTGCAAGGCTGAAACAATCCCATCACCTGTAGTGGAAAAATCAGACAATACAACATGGCCAGATTGTTCACCGCCAACATTCATACCCTGCTCGCGCATACGTTCCACAACGTACCGGTCGCCAACCTGTGTGCGCTCCAGTCTCAGGTTTTCGGAATTGAGCAGCCGTTCCAGGCCCAAATTTGACATCACGGTTGTAACCAGGCCACCTCCTTTAAGAATGCCGCGCGCAGCCCAGTTGCGAGTGATCAAAGCCATGATCTGATCACCGTCAATGATATCGCCGTTTTCATTGCATAAAATCAACCTGTCTGCATCACCGTCCAGGGCGATGCCGATGTCTGCGCCTTCAGCCACGACACGATCACACATAGTCTGCGGGTAGGTGGACCCGCAATTGTCATTGATGTTAAAGCCGTTTGGTTCAACACCCATGGCGATAACATCTGCACCCAATTCCCATAAAACGTCAGGGGCAACTTTATAGGCAGCGCCGTTTGCGCAATCAACAACCACTTTAAGGCCGTCAAACGACACGCCGCCCGGCACTGTGGCCTTGGCAAATTCCACGTACCTGCCACGCGCGCTTTCCAGCCGGGACGCTTTACCCAGTGCATGGGCATCGACCAACACATCGTTGCATCCGTTATCCAACAAATGTTCGATTTCCAGCTCGGTTTCGTCTGACAGCTTGTAGCCATCCGGTCCGAAAAACTTCAACCCATTGTCATAGTGGGGGTTATGGCTGGCGGAGATCATGACGCCCAGATCTGCCCGCAGGGAGCGTACCAGCATGGCAACCGCGGGCGTTGGCATCGGCCCAACCATCACCACATCCATGCCTGCAGAAACAAACCCAGCGGCAAGCGCAGGTTCATACATATAGCCAGACCGACGGGTATCTTTGCCAATGACAACGCGGTGCACGTGGTCGCCGCGCTTGAACACACGCCCGGCGGCGAGGCCCAGACGCATGGCCGTGTCTGGTGTCATGTGATTTTGATTGACCCGACCACGAATACCGTCGGTGCCGAAATATTTACGACTCATCTAAAGCTAATCCCCGATAACCTTGCAAGCGGCGTCAGTTTAGCCTGCTCAATCGAAGCCGTCCATCGCAGATACATCAAAACGGGCCTGAACAATTTTTAGCGCTTCCGCGGTTTGTTGCACATCATGCACACGGACAATATCAGCACCCAGCTCAGCACCGATAACGGCGGCAGCCAAAGACCCCGCCATCCTGTCGTTTGCATCCTCAACACCTGTTATCGCACCAATGAACCGCTTGCGCGACGCACCCAATAGGACGGGACAGCCCAGTGTTTGAAACAACAGTAACCCGTCAATGAGCGAGAGATTGTCTTGTACGATACGCTTACCAAACCCGATACCGGGGTCAACAATGATAGTACTACGGTCAATGCCAGCTGCTTCACAGGCTTTGATGCGTTCGGCCAGATAGTCATATACATCCAGCAACACATGGTCATAGGTTGGATCGTCCTGCATGGTGCGCGGATCGCCCTGGGCATGCATCAAAACAACCGGCACACGGGTTGCAGCGACTAGAGAAACACTGTCAGGGTCATGCGTTAGAGCAGAGACATCATTGACGATGCTGGCCCCTGCAGCCAGCGCTTTTTCCATAACAAACGTGTTGCGGCTGTCGATAGACAGCGTGATGCCGTCAGCAACCAGCGCCTCTATCACAGGCACAACCCTGTCTGCTTCCTCGCCTTCCCACACCGGGGTTGCGCCCGGACGGGTAGACTCGCCGCCGATATCAATGATATCGGCTCCCGCAGCCACCATAGCCCGGCCATGGCGTATGGCTTTGCCCACGTCCAGAAACTGACCACCATCTGAAAAACTGTCCGGCGTGACGTTCAGGACCCCCATTAAAAGCGGGCGTGTGAACGGCAAAGTTTTATCACCGGTTAAAGCCAAGGGCGCATGAAGACGCGCGAGAGCGTCAAGTTGCTTCGACACTTGCTGCGCCGCGTTTGAGCCAAGTGTGGTTTCGATGTCTGCCTGATGGTGGGCCGGGACATACCCACTCAGCACACGACCGTCCGGGCAGCGGGCATGCAGCACAAACCCCGTGAACCGTCGGCCAGAACCCCGGTAATTGAAGGATGCCGAATGCTCTGCATGCGGGCCTGAAACGAAACCGACGGGCCGCACATATAGCGCAGACCCGTCAGGAATTTTTTCAAGAAAGTCTGATGACACGCAGTTTAGCCCTCAGGCTGAGGTTCACCTTGACCAACACCCGTTGTCGGGACAGCACTCGTCCGGCGCGGGGGTTTCTTATTGCTGTCGTCCGGCTTCTGCGGCTTCACTTTGATCGGTTCACCCTTTAGAAGCGCGTCGATTTCGTCGCCGCTCAGGGTTTCATATTCAAGCAGAGCCTTTGCAAGCGTATGCAAGTCATCAAGGTTATCCGTCAGGATTTGTGTGGCGCGATCGTTCGCAGCACCAACAAATGCCTTGATTTCCGAGTCAATCATTTTGGATGTCTCATCAGACATATTTTGTGTCTTGGCAACCGAGTGACCGAGGAAAACCTCCTCTTCATTCGCGGCATACTGCAATGGTCCCAATTTGTCGGACATGCCCCACTGCGTGACCATATTGCGGGCCAGACTGGTTGCATACTGGATGTCACTAGCAGCCCCGGATGTCACCGCATCATGCCCAAAGATAATTTCTTCTGCGACACGACCACCCATGGCAACGGCAAGGTTGTCATGCATTTTCTGACGGCTCTGCGAATACTGGTCCCGCTCCGGCAAGCGCATCACCATACCCAAAGCGCGCCCGCGCGGGATAATTGTTGCCTTGTGGATGGGATCAGACGTCGGGCAATGCAACGCCACAAGTGCGTGGCCACCCTCGTGATAAGCGGTCAGTTTTTTCTCGTCATCGGTCATAACCATCGAGCGACGCTCAGTACCCATCATGACCTTGTCTTTGGCGTCCTCGAACTCCTGCATCGACACAATTTTCTTGCCGCGACGCGCCGCCAGCAAAGCGGCTTCGTTCACCAAATTCATCAAATCAGCACCAGAGAACCCGGGTGTCCCGCGCGCGACAGTGTTGATATCCACGTCAGGGGCCAACGGCACCTTGCGAATGTGAACGCCCAAAATCTTCTCGCGCCCGTCAATATCAGGGTTCGGTACAACCACCTGGCGGTCAAACCGGCCCGGTCGTAAAAGCGCAGGGTCAAGCACATCAGGGCGGTTGGTCGCCGCAACAATAATGATGCCTTCATTAGCTTCAAAACCATCCATCTCAACCAGCAACTGGTTCAGCGTCTGCTCACGCTCGTCGTTGCCACCGCCAAGGCCTGCGCCCCGGTGCCGACCTACGGCGTCAATCTCATCGATGAAAATGATACAGGGTGCGTTTTTCTTGGCCTGCTCAAACATGTCACGCACACGACTGGCGCCCACACCCACAAACATTTCAACGAAATCAGAACCCGATATAGTGAAGAAAGGCACATTGGCCTCACCGGCAATGGAGCGTGCCAAAAGTGTTTTACCGGTTCCCGGAGGTCCAACCAGCAAAGCACCTTTTGGGATACGACCACCAAGCTTCTGAAACCTTTGAGGGTCTTTCAAGAAATCAACGATTTCTTCCAGCTCTTCCTTTGCTTCTTCGATACCGGCGACATCTTCAAAGGTCACGCGACCCTGCTTTTCTGTCAGCAGTTTGGCGCGCGATTTACCAAAGCCCATGGCACCACCGCCACCGCCTTTGCCTTGCATCTGGCGCATGAAGAAAACCCAGATACCAATGATCAAAATAAACGGCAACCATGAGAACAAGGCAGTCATGAAGACGCCTTTGTCTTCCTTGATCAGCTTATACTGAACACCGTTATCTTGCAGGATATCGTATAATTCCGGATGGAAGTTGGGCATCACCGTCTGGCGAATTTCTCCGCTAGTCATGGTGATTTTGATGTCCTGTCCGGATATTTCCGCCTGGGAAACCTGGCTGCTTTCAACCGCTTGTACAAAATCAGAATAACTCATTTCCGACTGGCGACTTGTGCCACCCTGAAACATACTGAACAGCGCAAACAGCATTAAGATAATCAATACCCATACAAGCGCATTACGCATTAAACCGTTCACAATAATACCTTTCGCTGCGGCACACAGGGCCCGCACCCATAACCCATATAAAGACGAGTCTTATATCCTGAAATAAGCTCGATGCATCGCAGTGCAAGGGTTAATTGCACACCGCTATACGTTTTTTAACCTGTTTTGGACCAAGGGAGCCATCGGTGCGACAAAACTGGAAGGTCTTCATTACCTATATCATATCCCAAGTAGGGTGCTGCAATCAATGACTCTGCTTGAAAGAATGCCGGTGTGGTCAGCGCAACATCACGCGGCAGCAAGTCTGAAACGTCAATTTGCTGTCGCACAATGTCCAGCCCGGCTTCCCCTAAGGCCCCAACCTCCAATGCTTCATCAGCCTCTGACTGCCACGGCTCTAGACAAAATCGATTGTCCCAAACGTCAGTTTTGGAGACAAACGCATTAGGCGCAACAGCGGATACTTCGCGGTGAACCATAAGCCTATCACCCGGTGCAGCAGAAAACTGTGCGCCGCCCAATGTCGCCCCCCGGAAGTCAGTCTGCTGGATTGCAATCCACAGACGCTCCAACCTCTCGAAACGCGGAACATACATTCCGCCACCAGCAAACCTGATAAGACTGGCCAATCCTCGCAAGGTAATTTCTTTAGGCTCCTGCGTGAGCATGGAAACGTTTAAATAAGCAAAGCCTGCTTCATGGAATTCGACCGACCGCTCCAACCAATGCCGCTCATAATATTCAATCGCTTGCCGGGTGCGCCGCATGCGGCCTGCGGTTTCGGCAAGTCTTTGCGATGAAAGTCCTGGAAGGTGACCTTTGGCCAACACCTCACGCACCTTCACGCGATCAAAATCCATATTTTGATTGCTGGGGTCTTCAATCCAATCTACCGATGCTTCAAGGCATGTCGCAATCAACCGCTGTTTTGTTGTATCCAAAAGCGGCCGGACCAGTGTGACGTTCCCATCCAAAACTCGTTTTTCAGCCATACCGGCAAGGCCGTATACGCCGCTGCCTCGCGCCAACCGCAGTAAAAAGGTTTCCGCCTGATCATCCTTATGATGCGCCGTTAAAAGATACTTGATTTCATGATCTGCACACCAGTTTATCATCAACTGATAGCGCTCGTCTCGTGCCACTGCCTGGAGGTTTCCCTGAACGTCTGCCGCATGGCTCCACGACAGAATATGGCTCTCTAGCCCCAAAGCCTGTAACCGCTCCTGAGCAAGGTTGGCTTCGTCTGCCGATTCGGAGCGCAACTGATGATCGACAATTAAGGCAACGACATCGCCGCCATCTTGCTTCAGCCAATGGCGCGACAGGATAGCCAGCCCCATGCTGTCTGCCCCGCCTGAAACAGCGATAGCAATCTTTTGGGTCGGCTTTATCCCCATCGACAAGAGTGTATCTGTCAGAAAGGTCGCGCCGAGAGGTTGCTGGTCGTCTTCCTGTCCTGTGCGGTTCAAAATAGAGTTCTCATGATTTAAAAGAGGTTACAGCGAGCCCGGTCAGACAGTCGCCGCGCATTCGCCTTCAACCGATCAGAAGCTTCATCCTCAATTCGTCTGAATTCCGCAAGCGCATTGCAGGCGTCTTCGGCGGCACCCAACTTGATTAACACATCTGACAGGTCAACTAACGAATCTACCCGTCGGTTATGATTGGGGTGTTCTTCGATAAGACGCAAAAACATTTGTGCTGCTTCTGCATTACGGCCTTGCTGCATATGAATACGCCCTAGCCAGAATTTGGCGTTTGCCGCCTGCGCATCATCACCGTGTGCCGCGAGAAATTGCTCCATAGCCAGACGCCCGCTATCCAGATCGTTGCTGCGCACAAACGCAAACGCATATGCATATCGCTCAGCAGGAGTCCCTTCAGGCAAACTAACTGTCGGCGCAGCCGCAGGGGTTTCCTCTGTTGGCAATGCCGGAAGCGCATCCTGATCGGCTTGGGTAGGTGCGGTGGCGGCTCCATTCGTTGTTTGCGACTGCGCAGGCGGCAAGCCAGCACCAGCAAGCTGTTGTTCGCGCTGGATGGCCATTTGTGTCTGCAACTGCTCTACCAGTGTCGACAATTCATTCTGGCGATATTCAAATTCTTCCAGTCGTCCATTTAGCTGGCGGATTTGCCTATCCAAAGTTCCGATCCTGGCGGAAATATCTGCCAACAAGCGCCGGTCAGAAACCGACGGCGTGTCGGCAACGCCCTCGTCTGCTATCGTCACATCTCCACCGCTAATGCGTCTTTGTAGCAATCGCAACTGCCGTTCCAGCGTTTCAATGCGCTCGTTCATCACGGCGGGGCTACTTTGCGCCACAAGCGGTGTCTGCAACCCTGCAAGCATCATCATTACAAAACCTACTGCGGTGGCAGTTCGCATCATGTCTGTCTCCATTTAGGTCGAGGCCAACGCCTGAGTGCTATCAGCTCACTTTGGCCATAAAAAGACGGCCCCGCACCGACATTTCGGATACAGGGCCGGGCTTTTACTTCCGGTTTATGGCCGGAATAGTTTAGTTAACCGTCATAACTCCGCGACGGTTCTGGCTCCAGGATGCTTCACGGTTGCCAACAACAGCCGGGCGTTCTTTGCCATAGCTTATTGTATTCAACCGGCTTGCTGGCACACCCAGCGCCATCAAATAACTTTTCACTGCGTTTGCACGGCGCTCGCCAAGGGCAAGGTTGTACTCGCGTGTTCCGCGTTCGTCACAGTGACCTTCAATCGTCACCCGTGCACGGCTATGATAGTCAAGCCATTCAGCCTGCTGCGCCAGCGTTTCACGGGCTTCGTTTGTCAATTCCGAACTATCGTATGCAAAGAACACACGGTCACCGGCAAATGCGTCCAAACCAGCCTGGTTCGCGCGTCCCATACGGTCGGCAAGTTCACGCTCCAGCCGCTCTTCTTCAAGCCTAGCTGTCTCAACAGCGTCAGGACGACCGGTTGAAGCACCCGCATCTTCGGTGCCAGCGCCTGCGCCACCACCCGTTGATACTTGCGGCTCCGGATCCTTGGAACATGCAGCCAGCAGCATTGCTGCCGCCGAAACGATTAGAATTTTTTTACCCAAATGCACGGACGTCATTATCGCTCCTCCAAAGAGATGGGTTTCCCCGCCAACATAATTGTTGCCCCGCGAACCTTATCCGCCGCAGATCACAAACTCACGCGACTATAGAACGCGTTTTCCCGATGATCAAGCAGTCAAAATGGGGCAAATGTTTGTTTTCACGCCAATTTTATGCCCTTTTTTGTAAAACAGCGAAAAATTGAATGCCTTTGATAAAACAATCCTAAAATTGTCACAAAAAGTCAGGGAGAAACCAGCAGTAAAACAACCTGCATCCAACGCCACTATGCAAATCCGGCAAATCGCCAGGAAAGGCTTTCTCCGCCATGGTAAGGAACAATTTCGCTGCCTGCAGCATTCAGTTTTTCCGGCACGTCCACAGTGACCCGCTCTATAGTCACTCTGTCTTCGTTGACCGGTAAACCATAAAACCGGGGGCCATTAAGGGACGCAAATGCTTCAAACTTGTCGATTGCGCCTTCTTCTTCAAATACAGTCAGATATGCCTCAAGCGCGAAGGGAGCATTAAAAATCCCGGCGCAGCCACAGGCAGACTCTTTGGCATGAACTTCATGCGGCGCGGAGTCTGTCCCCAAAAAGAACTTTGGTGAACCAGACGTCGCAGCTTTCCGCAAAGCCAGGCGGTGTTGTTCGCGTTTCGCTACCGGTAAGCAATAATAATGTGGCCTGATCCCACCCTGGAACATCGCGTTTCTGTTGAACTGCAGATGATGTGGCGTGATCGTGGCCGCGACACTCGCATTGCTTTCCATCACAAAATCGACCGCATCAGATGTGGTAATATGTTCAAACACAACTTTCAGGTCCGGAAAGGTCGCTATGATATTATTCATAACGCGGTCTATGAAAACCGCTTCCCGGTCAAAAATATCTATGTCTGCATCTGTGACTTCACCGTGGACCAGCAACGGCATACCAACTTTCTGCATTCCCTCTAAAACCGGGTAAATGTTACGCGGGTCCGTAACACCATGCGCAGAATTGGTTGTGGCGTTGGCGGGGTATAGCTTGCAGGCGGTAAACACCCCTTGTTCAAAACCAGCAACAACTTCATCCGCGTCAATGGTATCGGTCAGGTAGCAGGTCATCAGCGGCGTGAAATTAAGCGACGGATCAACCGCCGCAAGAATACGGTCACGGTATGCAGAGCCCGCCGCAATGGTTGTAACGGGCGGAGACAGGTTAGGCATAACAATGGCGCGGGCAAATTGGCGCGCCGTATGGTTCACCACATCTCGCATCATGGCATCATCCCGCAGATGTACGTGCCAATCATCCGGACGGCGTATAGTCAAAGCATTATCAGTTGTTCCGTTGGGGTTTGCTTCTGACATTTTGTTACCAGTTTCCTTCACTATGTTGCCCGTCTTTCATAGACGGCAGCAGCGACCAGCACAACAGGGTAGCGGCCACGTCGCATGTGAGATTGATGTAATTTTCTCATGCTACTTGCAACAACCGCCTGACTTGTTATCTGTGTGGAGCCGTTGTTAGTCGTCTTTAAGGAGCGAACAGTATGCCAAGCCTGTTAAAACTGGAAAATCGGGCCGTTATTCGCCTGGAGGGACCAGAAAGCCGGTCTTTACTGCAAGGTTTGATAACCAATGATATCGAACATGCAACTCCTGATGCTGCACTGTATGCCGCCCTATTGACGCCGCAGGGAAAGTTTTTATTCGACATGATCATCGCGACTGAAGGGGATGATCTGCTGCTGGATGTGGAAGCCGACCGTAAGGCCGATTTCATGCGCCGGCTGATGATGTATAAACTGCGGTCTGATGTGGAAATTATTGACGATGATCGCAGCGTTTGGGCCCTGCTCGGCGGCGATACGGAAACCGGGGTTGTGTACGCAGATCCGCGTCACCCCGACATGCCAAAGCGCGTAATCGCAGCTGAAAACCCTGCCCCGGGTGCAGAGGTACTTGATTTTGCAGCTTATGAACGGACGCGGCTACGCCTTGGTGTGCCAGATGGCAGCAACGACATGAAGATTGAAAAGGATTTCTGGCTGGAAACCGATGCTGAGAGGTTGAACGGTGTCTCCTTTACCAAAGGGTGCTTTGTTGGTCAGGAACTCACCGCGCGTATGAAACACCGCATGACCTTGAAGAAAAAACTGTTGCCGATTGCAGCAACCGATGGTGAGCTGACGGCTGGTGCGGCAATCAAAACAAATGCCGGAAAAACAGCGGGTGATGTGCGATCTGTCAACGGTCGGTTTGGCATTGCCTACATGCGTCTTGAATATCTGGATGATGCGCTGACCGCAGACGGTGTTTCGATTAATCCAATTTAATCACAATTGCCCTGCGGTTCGCTAAAAAGCTTTGCCCAGAGTTAAATTTGGCGCATGTTTTGATCACTTTAGACACCAAGTTGGGGGTAAAAATGACAAAGTCGAGAAAACAGCGCGAAGCGGAAGCTCAAAGCGATACAGACGTCAAAAAGCTATTGCTTTTGGTTGCCTCGGTCGCGACGGTCATCATCGTTTTGTTTGTAATGGCTGACTAGCGCCTGCCAACACAAGCGCTCGTTCCATTGGCCATGCTGTGAACTAGTCGCGAATGGCGGCCTGCGCGGCGGCAAGGCGCGCAATAGGCACCCTGAACGGCGAACAGCTAACATAATCAAGCCCTACCCTGTGGCAGAACTCCACACTGGCTGGGTCGCCGCCATGTTCGCCGCAAATACCCAATTTCAGGTCTGCTTTGGTTTCGCGGCCCCGGTCCGCACCAATTTGCACCAGTTCACCAACACCCTCCTGGTCAATGGAGACAAACGGGTCCTGGGCAAAAATATCGTCCTTAACGTATTTTTCCAGAAACCGCGCCGCATCATCACGGCTGATGCCAATGGCGGTTTGTGTCAGATCGTTGGTACCAAACGAGAAGAAGTCCGCCGCATTGGCGATTTTTCCGGCCTGCAACGCTGCACGCGGCAACTCAATCATCGTGCCAACCAGATAGTCAACCGTATGGCCTTTTTCCTCGAACACATCGCTTGCAACCGCATCAACATGCGCACGCAAAGTCGCCAGCTCTTTCTCTGTCGCCACAAGCGGGATCATAATTTCGGGCACAACCGTATCCCCGGTTTCAGCCTCAACGGCGATAGCGGCTTCAAAAATCGCGCGCGCCTGCATTTCATAAATTTCCGGATAGGTAATGCCCAAACGGCAGCCCCGATGCCCCAGCATTGGGTTAAATTCGTGCAAGTCGGCTGCACGGCGTTTCAACTTTTCAGGGTCAGCGCCAATTGCTTTCGCCACATCATCAAACTCATCGGCTTCGCGCGGCAAAAATTCATGTAGCGGCGGATCAAGCAACCGAATGGTCACCGGCAAACCACGCATGATTTTAAAAATCTCTACAAAATCGCTGCGCTGCATTGGCAACAGTTTTTCAAGGGCAGCTTTGCGGCCTTCCAGGTCTTCGGCCAAAATCATCTGCCGGACGGCAATGATGCGCTCACCTTCAAAAAACATATGTTCGGTACGACACAGGCCAATACCTTCTGCGCCGAACTCCCGCGCGGTCGCGGTGTCTGTGGGGGTGTCAGAGTTGGTGCGTACGCGCATGGTGCGGTAACTGTCAGCCCACTCCATCAGGGTGCCGAAATCACCTGCCAGTTCAGGCTGCAAGGTTTTCACCGCGCCCACCATCACTTCACCAGTGGAGCCATCAATGGTGATCAAATCGCCTTTTTTGATCTCACGGCCCATGCAGGTCATAACGCCAGTTTTGCCATCAATGCGCAATTGACCTGCGCCTGATACGCAAGGTGTGCCCATGCCGCGTGCTACAACAGCAGCGTGGCTGGTCATGCCACCGCGGGCGGTCAATACACCCCGCGCTGCATGCATGCCGTGAATGTCCTCGGGGCTGGTTTCGGTGCGGCACAAGATCACGTCTTTGCCGTCGCGCGCCCAGGCTTCGGCTTCGTCGGCGTCAAACACGGCCGCACCCGCCGCCGCACCAGGTGATGCGGGCAGGCCGCGGGTGAGGATATCGCGTGGTGCGTCAGGGTCCAGCGTAGGGTGCAGCAGTTGGTCCAGCGCGCCCGGCTCCACCCGCATCACAGCAGTTTTTTCGTCAATCAAGCCCTCGGCTGCCATATCAACCGCGATTTTCAGCGCGGCCTTGGCCGTGCGTTTCCCGGCACGGGTTTGAAGCATCCACAATTTGCCGCGCTGCACGGTAAACTCAATGTCCTGCATGTCGCGGTAGTGGTTTTCAAGCTTTTCAAACACGTCGGCAAGCTGGCCAAACACGTCTGGCATGCTTTCTTCCATCGATGGTGCGGTTGCACCCGCCGCCTCGCGCGCCCGCTTGGTCAGGTTTTGCGGTGTGCGAATGCCCGCCACCACGTCTTCGCCCTGCGCGTTAATCAAATACTCGCCGTAAATCTCGTTTTCGCCGGTGGACGGGTCCCGCGTGAAGGCAACGCCTGTCGCTGATGTGTCACCCATGTTGCCGAAAACCATGGCCTGCACATTAACAGCCGTGCCCCAGCTTTCCGGGATATTGTTCAGCTTGCGGTAAACTTTGGCACGCTCAATGCGCCAACTGCCAAACACCGCACCAATAGCACCCCACAGTTGCTCGCGCACATCCTGCGGAAACGGGCTGCCCAGTTCTTCTTCGGTTTTTGCTTTGAAACGCTGCGCCAGTTCTTTCCAGTCATCCGCGCCCAACTCTGTGTCCAGATCAACGCCGATTTCTTCTTTATGAATTTCGATCAATTCTTCAAAATGATAGTGGTCAACGCCCAACACCACGTCGGAATACATTTGGATAAAGCGGCGGTAGCTATCCCAGGCAAAACGCGGGTTTTCACTGTTTTTCGCAAGGCCTTCAACCGTTTCATCATTCAGGCCAAGGTTCAAAACCGTGTCCATCATGCCCGGCATGGACACCCGCGCCCCAGACCGCACAGACACCAGCAAGGGGTTGGATGCATCGCCAAACTTGGCACCAACGCTTGTTTCAATGTTTGCAATCGCGGCATCAACCGCTGCCTCCAGGTCAGCAGGGTAGCTGTGGCCATTGTCGTAATAATAGGTGCAGACCTCTGTGGTGATGGTCAGGCCCGGCGGCACCGGCAACCCTAGCGATGCCATTTCAGCAAGGTTTGCCCCCTTGCCGCCCAGCAGGTTTTTCATGTCAGCCCGGCCATCCGCCGCGCCATCACCGAAGGTGTACACCCATTTGGTCATGCGTCTTTCAGTCCTTTGTTGCGCCCGATACATCGTGGGGCGCGCTTAACTCACTTTGCCCAAAGTGATTTGACCCGACTAACTATAGTGCAGCCGCGCTACCCTTCAATCATGCTGAAGTCTGCGACCGTGTTTACGGCACTTCTGATTTCACTCAGGAGCGCAAGCCGGTTGGCCCGCACGTCTGCATTGTCGTCGTTTACTTTTACATGCTCGAAGAAGGCGTCAATCGGCTCCCTTAGCCCAGACAGCGCAGCCATCGCCCCTTCAAAGTCCTCGGAAATGAGCGCATTTTCGGCGGCTTCTTTGGCCCGCGCCAATGCGCCGGACAGGGCCTCTGCCTCGGGCGCACCCAGCCTCGCAACCTCAACCGGCTTGCCGTAGGAGACGCCGTCCTTCTTTTCTTCGATTTTCAGAATGTTCGCTGCGCGCTTAAAGCCAGCGAGCAGATTGGCGCCGTTATCGGTTTCAAGAAACGCTGACAGGGCAGATACCCGGTTCAGGATACGAACCAAGTCGTCGTCGCCTTTCGCGAACACTGCATCGATCAAATCATGCCTGACGCCCTTGTCGCGCTGCTGAACCTTCAAGCGTTCAGCAGAAAAAAGTGGCAATTCTTCGGTGGCAACTTTGGTGTTAGCGGCAATTTTTGAGTATCTTTCAAATGCGATTGATACATTTTCCAAATCCTCCTCGGCATCAAAATCAACTAAATCCAATATGTCTTTAAAGCCAAACGTTTGGATCATGTGCTTAGCCAGATCATCCTGCCTTCCGAGCTGAGCCATCAATGATGGAGAAGAAATCAGCTTCATCATTTCCGGGTCGTTATCACCGATCACCAGAGATGCATCAAAACAGTCTCTGATTTTTGGCATAAGCCCTAGTTGATCCAACGACGCGTTGTAGTAATCGGAAATAGCACATCGAATTACTTGGTCTAATGGAACACGCAGATTGTTCTCCGTGATCAGTCGGATAACACCAAGCGCCGCGCGGCGGAGGGCATAGGGGTCTTTGGAGCCGGTCGGTTTCTGGTCGATACCGAAGAAGCCAACCAATGTGTCCAGCTTCTCCGCTAGCGCAACAGCAACAGAAACTGGCGCACTTGGGCACTCGTCATTCGGGCCCAGCGGCGCATAATGATCCCGAATCGCATCAGCGACAGCATCGCTTTCGCCCTGCGCTTGCGCGTAATAACGCCCCATCACGCCCTGCACTTCCGGGAATTCGTAAACCATGCCTGAAACAAGGTCAGCCTTGCACAGCTCTGCCGCCCGATCCGCTTCGTCCGCATCACAGCCCGGGATAAAGTCAGCCAGATAGCGCGACAGTTTTTTAATCCGCTCCACCCGGTCAGCAACCGTGCCCAAGTCTTTGTGGAATACGATATCTTCCAGTGCAGGCAGGTTGTCCTCCAGTTTACCCTTAAGGTCTTGCTCGTAGAAGAATTTCGCGTCTGATAGCCGCGCTGCCAGCACCCGCTCATTACCCTGCTTTACCGCACTGCCGTCGTCTGATGGCTCAATGTTGGCGGTAAAGATAAACTTGTTCGCAAGTCGCCGGGTCGCCGGGTCGCGGGTCACCAGATACTTCTGATCCTTTTTCATGGTCAGGATCAGCACTTCTTCCGGCACCTCAAGGAAGCTGGCGTCAAAGCTGCCCAGCATTGGCACCGGCCATTCAACGAGGCCTGCGACTTCGGCAATCAGGCCCTCATCAGCCACAAGCTCAAGCCCCGCAGCGGATGCCAGCGTTTGAGCGGTGTCGCGAATGAGCGTCTGGCGGCGGTTTGCGTCCAGAATGACCTTATGGTCCAACAGTTTTTGTTTGTAGTCAGCAAAGCCTGTTACAGCAAATGCCTCAGGGGCCATGAACCGGTGGCCGTGCGTGGTGTCACCAGCCTTGATACCGTCAATTTCCAGGTCCACCACGGCACCGTCAAGCAGGCACAGGATGGAATGCAATGGGCGCACCCATTTCAGCGAACCGGGGTCAACACTCTGCCTGCCCCAACGCTGAGACTTGGGCCACGGGAAATTGCGAATGGTATCATTTAGCGCCTCAGCAATCACCTCTGCTGCTGCCCTGCCCTCCCGCTCGATAACTGCATATAGGAAGGTGCCTTTTTTATCTTCACGCTCGACCAGGTCTGCGCGTGCCACACCCGCACCGCGCAAGAAGCCTTCAATGGCTTTTTCGGGCGCATCGGCGCGCGGGCCGCGCCGCTCTTCCCGCACATCAGGCGTGCTGGTCGGAATGCCAGTCATGTGCAGCGCCAGCCTGCGCGGCGTCGCAAAGGCATCCGCCGTGTCGGACGTGAGGCCCGCTTCTTTGAGCTTGTCGCTCATCATCCGCTTCAGGTCATCGGCGGCCTTGCCTTGCATCCGGGCCGGAATTTCCTCGGAAAACAGTTCGATCAGGAGGTCCGACATCCTATGCCTCCCAGCCATTTTTTTCATACATGGCAGCGCAGCAGGCTTTCGCCAAATCCCGCACCCGACCGATATATGCCTGACGTTCCGTCACGGAAATAACGCCGCGCGCGTCGAGCAAATTGAAGGTGTGCGAGGATTTAATGCATTGCTCATAGGCGGGCAAAGGCAGCTTGGCCTCCAAGAGCTTGGCGCATTCGTCCTGCGCTTTTTTAAAGTCTTCAAACAGCTTGTCCGTGTCTGCGATCTCGAAATTATAGGCGGACTGTTGTTTTTCGTTTTCTAGATACACGTCGCCGTAGCTTATGCGGTCATCCCCCTCGGCGCCGTTAAAATCCAGATCGTAAACATTATCAACGCCCTGCACGAACATGGCGAGACGCTCAAGCCCGTATGTCAGCTCGCCGGAAACTGGTTTGCAGTCAAACCCGCCGACCTGCTGAAAATAGGTGTATTGGCTGACTTCCATGCCGTCGCACCACACTTCCCAGCCAAGGCCCCACGCACCCAGCGTCGGGCTTTCCCAGTCATCTTCAACAAAGCGAATGTCATGTAGCGCGGCATCGATGCCGATGGCTTTCAGGCTGCCCAGATACAGGTCCTGCATGTTGACAGGGGACGGTTTGAGGATCACCTGAAACTGATAATAATGCTGCAAGCGGTTCGGGTTTTCGCCGTAACGGCCATCAGTTGGGCGGCGGCATGGCTGCACAAAGGCGGCTTTCCAGGGGTCTGGCCCGAGTGCACGCAGCGTGGTTGCCGGGTGGAATGTGCCTGCCCCCATTTCCAGGTCATACGGCTGCAGGATCGCACAGCCATGATCCGCCCAATAATTCTGAAGTTTCAGGATCATTTTCTGGAACGGCATCGCCGCCGATGATTTGGCAGATGGCGAACTGTTGGAAGTTTGGCTCATGAAATGGGTTTAACCGACTCTAAAATTGGCGAATTTGCGGGCAACCTAGCGGGATGCACGGGGGCGGTCAAGCAAGCAGTGCGGCGGTGTTTTAATGCCCATGCAGCCTGTGGCGGGCTGTTGCAAAATTGCCGTTACGCCGTCAGGACAATGGGCGCGCCTTTTGTGACGACAAAAGTATGCTCAAACTGCGCAGCGAAGCCACCTTGTGCCAGCTTTAGGGTCCAGCCGTCGTCATCTTCGTAATACTGATGGCTTTTTGTTGCGAGGAAAGGCTCGATCGTGATGACCTGTCCTTCTTTCAGTTTGGTGCGTTCGGATGGGTAATAAATATTGGGTACAGACGGGTCTTCATGAATCCAGCTCCCAACACCATGCCCGTTCAGGCCCTCGATGATATTCAGACCATGCTTTTTGGCCTCGCGCTCCACCGCTTTGCCGACCACATTGATTTTTTCACCGGCCCGGGCGGCAAACATGGCCTTACGCTGTGCGGCTTCTGTTGCGCGCAACAGAGTCCACAGTTCTGAGGACACTTCACCAACCGCAAAACTGGCACCGGTGTCGCCGAAAAAGCCGTCTTTCTCAGCCGACACATCAATATTGACCAACTCACCTTCCTTCAAAGGCACGTCAGACGGAATGCCATGAGCGATGGCTTCGCCAACCGAAATACAGGTGAAACCGGGGAAATCATAAGCCAGCATGGGCGCTGACTTGGCTCCAGCGGCCGCGAGCATTTCGCCCGCCATGGTGTCCAGCTCGCGTGGGGTCAAGCCCGGCGCCACCCTGGCCCCCATGGCGCGCAGTATATCGCGGCATATGGCACCAATTTCCTTCAGTTTCTCCAGTTGTTCAGGGCCGTCAACGGTCATCAGACCTCCCCCTTTTCGCGGATGCGTTCATGGTGCTGAATCACTTCGCGTATTATGAAGTTCAGGAATTTTTCGCTGAATTCCGGGTCCAGGTTTGCGCTGTCGGCCAGCGCCCGCAGGCGTGCAACCTGTTCCTGCTCCCGGGCTGGGTCAGCAGGTGGCAATTCATGTTCTTTTTTATAGAAACCAACCGCTTTGGTGATTTTAAACCGTTCGGCAAGCATGAAAACCAACGAAGCATCAATATTGTCGATGCTTTCGCGGTAGGCTCTCAGTTGGGCTTTGTGCTGGTCGCTCAGGGACACTGTCATGCTCCGTTTGTTCCTCAAAGCCCAAATCTGTTCCAGAAAAGCCGTTCTTCGACCGCCGCCAACATGCCATGTGGCATATCGGCAATTCCCCCGTTAGAGAGTGAACTTTCACTTTGCTGCCCCAGCCCGAGCAGTGACCCGAGGCGAGGTTTTTTCTCGCCCAGTACCTGAAATTTCACATTATCGCCAAATCTGTCGCGCAAAACTGTGCGCAAATCACCAATACCATCAATCAAGCCAAGCTTGACTGATTCCGGGCCCGTAAACACCTCGCCAGAAAAAATCTTGCCGCGCAGGCCCTTCAGGCGTTTGCCGCGCCTGTCCCGCACCATTTTTTTGAAGTTTTCGTGAATTTCAGACTGCATGTCTTTTAGGCGCGTGACATCTTCTTCTTTTTCTGCAGAGAAGCTGTCCAGCATCGCTTTGCTCTCGCCTGCCGTGTAAACACGGCGTTCTACACCGATTTTCGCGATGGCTTTTTCAAAGCCAAAACCCGCAGAAATGACACCAATGCTGCCAATAAGCGACGATTCATCAGCGTAAATTTCATCACCTGCCAGCGCCAGCATATAACCACCCGACGCAGCAACATCCTCCGCAAACGCGAGCACAGGGACGTGTTTCTCGGCGGCCAAGTCACGAATGCGTTTGGTGATCATCGCAGACTGCACAGGCGAGCCACCGGGCGAGTTAATCAGCAACGCAACTGCCGAAACGCCCGGTGTGGTGAAGGCCTGCTCGATACGGTCAGCATAGGACGCCAAATTTAGGGATTGGCGGAAACGCCCCCCCGCCGCGATAACACCGTAAAGCGGCAACACGACAACACGTGGTGGTGGGTCACCAAACAGACGGCGACGAACGTTAAAAATAAATTTTGCGACTTTGCCAGCCATAGTAATTCCTGAATACGCTGAAGAGTGGCTTGATCAAGTGGAACTGCTTAGCCGTTTTGAGCAGGCGGCGCAAAGGGTTTTGATCGATACCACAAGGAACTGATTAGCCAAGCGGTAATGCCTCGCCGTCCCACAATATGCGGCGCGCTTCGGGGGTGTAACGCTCAACATCGCCGTGCAGGGCAAGCCCTGGCAACAGCGTTGCGGCACCATGAATACCCTTACGGCCTTGCACGATAACCCGTTTTGCTGGTGTTCCAACCCGCGGCCACAAAGGCAGTATCTTCAAATCGCCCACGCGCCGGTACAAAAGAGACATGAGTTCATCCAGCCGATCCGCCCGGTAAACAATGGATACTGTGCCCCGATTTTTAACGCGGTAGATACAAAATTTCACCCAGTCTTTTAGGGTCGCCGCAGAATGCATGTGCGCCAGGCCTTTGCCCTTGTCTGGCGGGCTGATAGCCCGGCCTTTATCCAGATACGGTGGGTTGACCATGACATGATCAAACGTTGCTTCGGGGCCAGACAAGTCTGTTACGCATTGGGTTGCGACGGTAACGAAATCCGCCAGGTCGTTGCAGCTAATATTTTCCCGTGCAAGCGCCAACATGTCGCGCTGAATATCAATGCCATGGACCCGAACACCGGGCAGCCGCCGTGCCAGACACAGCGCCGCGCCAGCAGAGCCGACCCCGCCTTCGACAACCACTTCCCCCGGCTTTGCCGGAACAGTAGCAGCCAGCATCACGGTATCCATGGATACACGATAGCCGTCCTTTGGTTGACGCAACCGCACGGCACCGCCCAAAAAATCATCAATAGTTGTTTCTGATGTCATTTGAGGGTCTGTTTTGGAGAAATTGTCTGCGCTCCCTGTTTCCGCGGTTTGCACACTCCCGTCCTTCACCATAAGTTTAGTTGCTTTCCCTGAAGTACCGCTGGATTGTACGCTAAAAGCTATTGCGGTCAAATGACGCGGACCGAAGTGCTTTGATCGTCTAATCTTGTTTTCGCGGCGACAGCAGATTATGGTCCGCGTGAATTCAGTAAGGAATTCGACAGCGAGCGACCAAAACGGCAGGGAAATAAAAGAACACATGGCCACTCTTAATCAGCCAAGCAATGTTGTCTCCTTAAGGGGCAATGGTGCGAAAAATAGCGATACAGCGATAGAGCGCCTGCAAAGCGTGACAGCAAGCGACATGGCAGCGGTGAATGAAACGATTCTGGACCGGATGCAAAGCCCCGTGTCTCTTATCCCGGAACTTGCTGGTCATTTGATTTCGTCAGGCGGCAAGCGATTGCGGCCTATGCTGACACTGGCATCTGGTAAACTGATCGGATACGAAGGCACTCGCCATATTGGTCTGGCAACAGCGGTTGAGTTTATTCATACGGCTACGCTGTTGCACGATGATGTAGTGGACGAGAGCACGTTGCGCCGTGGTAAAACAACCGCAAACCTCATTTGGGGAAATCAGCCCAGTGTGCTTGTAGGCGATTTTTTGTTCAGCCGCGCCTTTGAGCTGATGGTCGGGAGTGATTCGCTTCGTGTACTTAAGATTTTATCGAACGCCTCCTCGGTCATCACCGAAGGCGAGGTACTGCAACTAACGACAGCAAATGACCTGTCAACAAGCGAAGAAAAATACCTGGAAGTGATCACGGCCAAAACCGCCGTATTGTTTGCAGCGGCTTGCGAAGTTGTTGGTGTTGTAGCAGACCGTGATGAAGCCGTCATTGGAGCGCTCGAAGCATATGGTCGTAACCTCGGTATTGCATTCCAGTTAATTGACGACGCCATTGACTATGCATCGCAAGGCGCAACGATGGGCAAAAATGCAGGGGATGATTTCCGTGAAGGAAAGATCACCCTTCCTGTTATTCTGGCCTATCGGCGCGGCGACGATGACGAGCGTGAGTTCTGGAAACGCACCATGCAGGCGGTTCGCCAAACCGACGGTGATTTAAAAACCGCGCTTGATATCCTTACCAAACACGACACGCTTTCGGCAACAATTGACCGGGCACGCCATTACGGCGCAATGGCAAAAGACGCGCTTGCCATATTCAAGGATAATGAAGCAAAATCAGCGATGCTTGACGTGGTGGATTTTTGCATTGATCGTGCTTACTGATCGCTTTGCATCCTGCGTTCTGGGGCTGGTTTTCATCCTATCTACTTTTGGTATATCGACCTCTTTGAGGGCATCAGAAGACAGCACCAATATAAAACCATTGACGGTTTTTGCCGCTGCAAGTCTGGCGGATGTCATACCTGCCCTCGCCAATCAGTGGCGACAGGACGGCGGTAACCGCGATATCGTAGTCTCACTGGGGGCAAGCGCTGTTATGGCACGGCAAATCAATGCCGGTGCGCAAGCCGACCTGTTCATTTCTGCCAATCGGCACTGGGTTGACTTTTTAAGTCAAGAAACAGCCACAAATGAAACAGCAGTTGCCGTTGCAACCAATGATCTGGTCTTGGCGTTACCGTGCGCAATGTTGCCAATTGATAGCCTAGCAGTGAAACAGTTACACGAACTGGTTAGTAACGGACGATTCGCAATGGCGGACCCATCCTTATCTCCCGCAGGGGACTATGCGCGGAACTGGCTGGAAGCAGAGAACCTATGGTCTGTTGCTCGCCAAAATGCAGCTTTTGCCAATAACGTGCGGCTCACGCTGTTACTGGTCGAAAGAGCCAATGTGCCTGGGTTCGTTTACCGCAGCGATGTAAAGAAAAGCCGTCTTGCATGCGAGGCATTTACGCTGACGCCCCGAAACGGTGAAATAATCCAATATTTTGGCCTGTTGCCAAAAACCGTTCAATTCGAAAATATAAATGACGCACGGGCCTTCAGGGAATGGTTGCTCGGTTCTGCGGCCGCATCAGTTTGGCAAGAACATGGGTTTGGTACCCCTGCCCCAAAATGAAACACAGGCATGAGCGTCAAATAGGGACACAGGCGTCCCAATATGAGACATAAATTTGTTAGGATTTTATAAGTATTTGTATTTATTGAATTTTTATTCTGGCACATAGGTTGCGATTTAAACGATGTTCCGGTACTCCGGCTGCCACCGAAACCGGAACTTTGCCTGAGACATGATCGGGCTGCCACCTGATCTTGTTTAAATTTAGAACCGGCGACGCCCCCTTTCCCAAGTCCTGCGAGGCGTTGCCGGTTTTTATTTTGCCTTGCCGCGAAACACGACCATATTAGAAACGCTGAGCAAGGAGTGTTTCTTTGGCCAAAAATGGTTCACCCGATTTCAAGCATGATTTTTCCGCCCGTTACGGTGAAGCGGAACGCATGTCGCCATTGGTTGCGCGGGTTCTGTGCAAAAACCCAAGCCCCTACACCTACACCGGCACAGGAACCTACCTTGTTGGAAACGGTAAAAACCTCGCCGTTGTCGATCCAGGACCAACAATTGAAAGCCATGGTGAAGCCCTTCTGGCAGCCATTGGTGACAAAACCCTTAGCCACATTTTAGTCACTCACACCCACATGGACCATTCGCCGCTATCGGGGTGGCTTCAGCAAAAAACCGGCGCACCAATTCATGCATTTGGCGCACACGGAGCCGGGCGCAGGGCTGGCCTTGAGGGCGAAGACGTAGAAGCTGGGGCTGACAAGTCTTTCAAACCAGACGTGCTGTTGAGGGACGGGGACCAAATTTCAGGTGATGGCTGGACACTGAAGGCTGTTCACACACCCGGTCATACCGCCAACCATTTATGCTTCCACCTGCAGGAAGAAAACACCCTGTTTGTTGGTGATCATATTATGGGGTGGGCCACCACCGTCATTGCACCGCCTGATGGTGATATGGAAGACTATTTGGCCAGCTTGAAAAAGGTCATAGACCTGAAAGTCGACAAGCTTGCACCAACACATGGGCCCTGGATTGATACGCCAGATCGCTTCATTCGCGGCATTATCACCCACAGACGGATGCGTGAAGGACAAATCCTCAAGCGGCTTGAAAAAGGACCGCGCACTATCGATATGTTGGTGAGTGAAATGTATAAGGATGTGGACCCGCGGCTCCATCCCGCTGCCGCGCGGTCTGTGTTGGCGCATCTGATTGCCCTTGCTGATGGTGGGCGCGTTCAATGTGGTGGACAACCGACCTTGGGCGCGTCCTATGAACTGGCTTAGTTTTGATGCTGTAATGCCAAAAAAACCTTGATTGCGAAACCGCTCAACAGTCTGTATCTAGGCGGCACGATACCTGTGCGTCCTGCGTTTCGGAGAGTTTTATGAACCTGATGGCTTCAACAATTGACCCTACCCTTGACCTGATTGCTGAAATTAAACGGCTTCGGGAAGAGAAAAACGCAGTTATTCTGGCGCATTATTATCAGGACGGTGCGATTCAGGACATTGCAGATTTCGTAGGTGACAGCCTTGATTTGTCACGCAAAGCGGCGGAGACCAACGCAGATGTTATCGTTTTTTGCGGCGTTCGCTTCATGGCGGAAGTGGCCAAAATCCTGAGTCCGCAAAAAACTGTTGTGCTGCCGGATATGGCGGCAGGATGCAGCCTGGAAGACAGTTGTCCACCAGACGAGTTTAAGAAATTTGTTGATGCACACCCTGATCATATGGTGCTGAGTTACATCAACTGTTCAGCCGCTGTGAAGGCATTAACCGACATCATCGTTACCAGTTCGAACGCCGAACACATTGTCAACCAACTTCCTGAACACCAGAAAATTATTTTTGCCCCGGACCGGCATTTGGGTGGTTTCCTGTCACGTAAATTGGGAAGAGACATGTTGCTTTGGCAGGGCACTTGTATCGTGCATGAAATGTTCAGCGAAAAAGAACTGATCAAACTTAAAGCCCGGTACCCTGATGCGCCAGTCGCCGCGCATCCCGAATGCCCCGACAATATAGTGCAGCATGCCGATCATACAGGTTCAACCAGTTCCATCCTTAAGTTTGCACTGGAAAGCGACGCAGACACCGTCATTATCGCGACAGAACCGGGCATCATTCATCAAATGGAAAAGGCCGCGCCTCACAAAACCTTTATCGGTGCGCCCGGCGCGGACGGAAACTGCAGTTGCAACACCTGTCCCTACATGGCGCTGAACACGATGGAAAAACTGTACCTTTGTTTGCGTGACCTGGGCCCAGAAATTGACCTGGATGAACAAACACGTGTTGCAGCAGAGAAGCCATTACGACGCATGCTTGAGATGAGCCCGCAAACAGGTCCGTCAAAAGACCTTTCCTGACCACCAGCGCCGGAGAATGGCATGCCTGATTTTCCGCTAATTGACCAAGAGGTTGCCGCTTTCATCGACAGCGCATTTGCCGAAGATATTGGCAGCGGCGACGTTACTGCAGAATCGGTTATTCCTGAAAACACCAAACTTACCGCCAACGTAAACGCGCGGGAAGATATGGTGCTTGCTGGAATACCCCTTATCCAGCCTATTTTCAGACGGCTTGACCCGCATGTTACGGTGTTGGAACATGCAACAGACGGTGAAAAACTCTCTGCTGGCCAGCGTATCGCAACGATCACAGGGGCGGCTCGAGCCTTATTAACCGCCGAACGAACAGCCTTGAACATAGTACAACATTTGTCTGGTATCGCCACCCTGACACACCAGTATGTCCAAGCAATCGAAGGCACACGGGCCAAACTTCTGGACACACGAAAAACCATTCCAGGCCTGCGGATACTAGCAAAATATGCGGTGGCGTGTGGCGGGGGTAATAACCATAGGATGGGCCTTTTTGACGCCGTAATGATCAAAGATAATCATATTGCGGTTGCGGGTTCTGTTAAACACGCCGTCAAGGCCGCAAAAGCTGCGGGCAATCGGCGTATTCAGGTGGAATGCGACACGTTGGAGCAGGTAAGGCAGGCGGTGGATGCCGGTGCAACAAGTTTGTTGCTGGACAATATGACGCCCGTAATGTTGCGGGAAGCCGTTCAGATAACCGGGCACTTAATACCACTGGAAGCCTCTGGTGGTGTTACGCTAGATACGATCCGCGCCATCGCGGAAACTGGCGTTGACTATATTTCGGTTGGTCGCCTCACACAGTCCGCGCCTGCTGTCGATATTGGCCTTGATTATTCAAGCGAATAAGCCTGCAACGATACGAGTTTATTGTCACCAAGCTGTTGTTGGCCAACTTCCTGAAATCCATACCTCTCGTGGAATTTGGCCGAGCCTTCATTCATAGGTTTAATATTATATTCGCATGTCAGTTTATTAAGGCCGCTTGCGCGCGCCATCAGCCCTAAATCGTTATAAAGTCTTGTTGCAAGAGACTTTCCCTGCCCGGCATGCGATACGACAATACGGTCAATATAGGCAAAATCATCAAGCTCACGGTCAAACCATACATAGTTGGGGCTGGCATACTCAACACCTGGATACAGGGCGATAAGGAACGCAATAACCTCTTCATCTACGACAGCCACACGAAAATAGTCTGCCACTTTAGCGAGGGCCGTTAGTGACTGAATGTCCAGAGGGCTCAGATAATGAACAAATGTTTTGTTCAACTCCAGAACCTGCGGGAAATGCTCTGGCACTGCATCAACTATGCTGACCATATCTGTCATATTTATTTCTAGCCTCTAACGGCGATAGTTACTTAAGTATTCATCCATGCGCGCATTAAGCCGACCGATTCGTTTATCATCTGATGGATGAGTAGACAGAAATGTGGGTTGGCCACCGCCGCCTTCTTTCAGGCTCGCCATTTTCTGCCAAAGGGTTACTGCATTTCTGGGGTCATAGCCAGCCTTTGCCATGTAAATTGTGCCAATATGGTCCGCTTCCAGTTCCATTTTGCGGCTGTGCGGCAAGGAAACGAAACCCTGCGATGCAAGCGCCCCTAGCCCAACGGCCATTTGAGCAACTTCCTGGTTTTCGGTCTGACTACTGACCAGAACGCCAAGCCCAACAATGGCCAGGTTTTGCGCTTGGGCCCGGCTCATTTGCTCTGCTCCGTGGCGCAAAACGGCGTGCGCAACCTCATGACCTAACACCGCAGCAAGTTGCTGATCATTCAGGTTATCCATCATATTACGGTAAACAGCGACTTTGCCACCGGGCAAGGCCCATGCATTCAAAACAGGTTCATCAATGACGACAAATTCCCAATCCAGATCAGGCTTGTCGGATACGCGCGCGATTCGCTGCCCAATCCGTTGAACCCGTTCTGCCATGCTGCCCGTTGTCACAACAGGGGCACTTTTTTTGACCTCATTCATGGCTTCAAGGCCAAGGGCTGCATCCTGGCTTGGCGGGATAATGATAAATTGCGACCGACCCGTAACAGAGTTTTCTGCCATACATGCCGTTAACAGCAATAAACAAAGCGCCATGAAGCTTTTGCGGATCATAAGTGTTCTCCCTATCGACCTGCGATCAGCCTATCGAAAAAATATGCAATAAAAAAGGCGCTTCCAAAGAAGCGCCTTTTTAGACCAGTGCAAAAGCACAAAGCGATTAATAGTCGCCTTTCGGCTCCAGAATCTGCTTACCACGGTACATACCTGTTTTCAGGTCGATGTGGTGACGAAGCTTATACTCGCCTGTGTGCGTATCTTCCTGGAAGTTTACGGCTTTCAATGCATCGTGCGAACGACGCATACCACGGCGGGAGCCGGTCACTTTTCTCTTTGGAACTGCCATTTTCTTACCTTCTCACTCGCCGGAGCTACATAACATCGGCCACCGGGCGCAACTAATGGGCCCACTAAACAGCGAACACCTCAATTCAAGGCGCGCACAATAAGGGCACGTCTTTTAAAAATCAAGCGAAACTCTCAGCAATTATTGTTAGATATCGCATCGTTTCGGTTTGGCCGCATCGATAAGAGATTTCTGAGGGCTTTTCAAGCTGCCTATTTGACTTTATTGACTGTTCACCCGCACTTTCTGCGGAACACCAAATCTTGGGGAGTGAACCATGGCCATTATCCGTTTCGCCGCCATCCTGCTGGCTGGCTTTGTCACACTGGTGACTGCACCTGTCTATGCACAGCAAAGCAATCCTGAAAATGACTATTACTGGCCTGGCGCCAACTATGACCCTTCGATCCCTACGGTGAAGGATGTTTTGGGGTACAGCCTTGGTGAAAAGATTACCACACATGCCGATATGGTCACATACTTTGATGCGCTATCTAAAGCTGCACCCAACAATATCCGGACCTGGAAATACGGTCAGTCCTGGGAAGGACGCGATCTTATTTACATTGCACTTTCGAGTGCGGAAAACATCGCCAATCTGGATGGCTTCAAAGATGGAATGCAGGCACTAAGCGATCCGCGCCTGACCTCCGACGCGGATGCTGCAAAGCTTATCGACACCATGCCTGCCTCCACATGGCTGGCCTATAGCGTACACGGCAACGAAATCTCCTCTACTGATGCGGCGATGATGACCGCTTATCATCTGCTGGCGGCACGTAATGATGACCGCGTACCTTCGATCCTTGAAAACAGCGTTGTGTTCATCAATCCGCTACAAAACCCTGATGGGCGTGATCGCTTTATCAATCGTTTTCGGACCGCAAAAGGGTTGGAAGCAGACAGTGATCCGGCTTCTGCCGAGCATAACGAGCCTTGGCCGTCCGGCCGGACAAACCATTATCTGTTCGATATGAACCGTGACTGGATTGTGCTGACCCAACCCGGCACGCAAGGACATGTGAAAGCCCTGCAAGAGTGGTATCCACTGGTATTTGTTGACCTGCATGAAATGGGCGGCAATTCAACATACTATTTCGCGCCAGAAGCTGTTCCCTACAACCCGCACCTCTCAAGCGGGCAGCGCGATGCACTTTTCCTGTTTGGTCGGACAAACGCCAAATGGTTCGACAAATTCGGCTTCGATTATTTCACGCGCGACGTATATGACGCCTTTTATCCTGGCTACGGTGCAAGCTGGCCTGCTTATTATGGCGCAGTTTCAATGACCTACGAGCAAGCCTCCTCGCGCGGGCTTGTGTATCGTCGTTATGATGGCACTGAACTGCCCTACGCGCAGACTGTTCGGCAACATTTCATCACGTCTATGGGCACGTTGGAGACTACTGCGACCAACCGGCAGGCTCTGCTGCAAAACTTCTACAACTATCAAAAAACAGCGATAGAAGAAGGGCGGGCTGAACGTGAAAACCGTAGTTTCATCTTCCCGGCAACGCGCGACAAAGCAGCCAACAAAAAGCTTGTAAGTCTTCTTGTTGAGCAAGGCATTGAAGTGAAGCAAGCGAGCGCCGACTTCCGCGCCTGCAATGTGAACTATGGTGCTGGCAGCTACTATGTCGATGCGGCCCAACCGCGAAAACGTATGATTCGCACCCTTCTGGACCCACAAGTGAATATGGAAGAGGATTTTGTCGCAGAGCAAGAGCGTCGTCGGGCTAAAAACCTGGATCATGATATTTACGACGTAACTGCTTGGTCTCTGCCCGTTATGTTTAATGTGGATATGGACATCTGCGGTCGCGCTGTTGATGTGGCAGCAGCAGATGTTGCACCCGATCGTGTTGGTTCAGGCAGCCTGAACACAACGGATGCAACTGTCGCATACTTGGTGCCATGGGGCGATATGGCAGCAGGTCGCTTTTTGGCAGCGGCACTTCGCGAAAACTTGAACGTTAAAATTATTGACGAGGGTTTCACCTTGGGTGGCCGCGCGTACAGCGCTGGAACACTGATCATTGATATTGCCCGCAATGGCGCTGATTTAGGCACTCAAATTGAAGATTTGGTCCGGCGCACCGGGGCTGAGGTGGTTGGCATAGACAATAGCTGGGTTGATGCCGGCATGGATTTGGGCAGCCGAGCCGTAAACCGCCTGCCTGCACCGAAAATTGCCATGCTGTGGGATGAGCCCACAAGCCAGTATGCGGCGGGTAACACCCGTTTTATGATCGAACATCAAATCGGCTATCCGGTAACGGTTGTTCGCACTGCTGATTTCGGCCGCTTACGGCTCAATCGATACCAAGTCCTGATAATGCCTTCCTCGTATGGGAGTTACAGCCGTGCCCTGGGTGAGCGCGGCGCCAAAAAACTGGACGCCTGGGTTCGCGATGGTGGCGTGCTGATCGGCACAGGTACAGCCCTGCGTTATCTCGCGGATGACAAAGTTGATCTATTATCTATTCGCCGGGAAAATCAGGTAAAGGAGGATGTTTCTGACAACAAATCCGAGGGCAACACAGTCGACGGCACGCTGTTTACGTCCGAAGAGGAAATGCGCAGCGCAATCGAGCCGGCAAACGAACGCCCGGACAGCGTGCCGGGTGCATTTGCTTCTGCCACGGTAGACCGTGACCACTGGCTGTCCTCTGGTGTGCATTCGGACCTGAACGTGCTCATTCGTGGTAGCGACATATACACCCCGACGAAATTGAATTCTGGTACTAATGTGGCCTGGTTCAAGAGTGCGGATGAGTTACTGACAAGTGGCCTATTGTGGGAAGAAAACCGCAAGCAACTGGCCTTCAAGCCATTTGTGGTGGTGGAAGATCGGGGCAACGGTATGGTCATTGGCTTTACCCAGGACCCGACAGTTCGTGCTTACCTTGACGGGCTAAACCTGATTTTCACCAACGCTATTTTCCATGGTGCGGCACAAGCCCGCCCAATGCGTTGAGGGTGTTATGATGATAAAACCAATATTGTTGGCAGGGTTTATGGCCCTGTCAACTGCAGCAAGCGCAGACACCTATTGGATCAGCCAATATCGTGCTGCGCCAGGCAAGTTTCCGGCACTACTGGAATTAGTAACATCAACCAACTGGAATGCCTTTGAAGACGGGCCACCTATCGTTATGCGTCACAGTCAGGGCAACCATTGGGACCTGATGCTGCTTGGCAAACACGCCGACTGCAACACAAACACATGCCTGCAAGCGGCAAAAGATTTTGAGAACGCAGCAAATCAGCTTGTTGATTCTGACCTGAGTTTTCAGGCAATGTCCGACACAGACTGGTCAACATTGAAGGCCAAAGACGAAGTCAGCGGATTTTATCATATTGAAATGTTCAATGCCGGCGCAGGCAAACACGAAGCCTTGATGCGTCAGCGCATTATCGAAAATGATTACATTCGCCGCATCGGCCAAAGCCCGAACGATATCTTTGAAGTTACGTTCGGGTCAGATTTCGACATTTTCACCATCGGATTTTATGAAAGCCTGCAAACCTATGCTACCCCGGCAGATGTAACGCCCGAAGAAGCGGAGGCCGCCGCTATCGCTGCGGGCTTCAAAAACCGTGCGGACGTAAGCTTTCTATTACGAGAGTTGATTGTGGGACACCATGACACACTGGCCGTCAAGGTGCCTGTGGCGGAAAAGGCACCATGACCCGGATATTGTTTTATCTGGACGAACCAGGCGCAGAAATCTGGCAACCTGCTTTTGAGGCAGCGATACCCGGCTTGGACTTCAGAACCTATCCCGATTGGGGCAACCCTGACGATGGACCTGCCTACGTATTTGCCTGGGAACCGGAACTGGGACTGATTGCCAAATACCCTAACATCAAGGCGATTTTTTCGCTGGGAGCGGGGGTGGACCACCTGACCCGAGACCCTGACCTGCCGACCGACATACCCATTATTCGCATGAGCGATGATGGCCTAAAGGAAGGTATGGCCGAATTTGTGGTCATGACAGTTTTGATGCATCAGCGCTATATGCCTAGGATGCTGGCGTCACAGCGCAAAAAAAAGTGGAGGCGGTTGTTCCCGCCGCTGGCACGAGATGTGCGGGTCGGCATTCTTGGTTATGGAGCGCTGGGCGAATATTGCGCACAAGCGCTGAAGCCACTTGGCTACCAAATCGCCGCATGGTCACGAACAGGAAAAACACCCGAAAATGGTGTTGAGCATTATACAGGCTCATCAGAATTTCAGGCATTCTTAAAGCGTACAGACATTTTGGTTGGCTTACTGCCTTCAACGCCGGAAACCACAAATCTTTTGAACAAAACCACCATGGCGATGATGCCTAAATATGCTTCCATCATCAACGCCGGGCGCGGTACATTGATTAATCTTGATGATATGGTCGCATTGTTGGACAGCGGACATTTATCGGCAGCAACACTGGATGTGTTTGTCGAAGAACCCCTGGATAAAGACAGCCCGCTTTGGCAGCATGATAAGATTATTATTACGCCGCACATCGCCTCCATCACCCGGCCTGATACAGCTGCCCAGTATGTTGCAAGCAACATCAAAAGAATTGAAGAAGGCCTGCAACCTGCAAATGTTCTTGACCGCAGCAAAGGCTATTAGTGCCAATGGAACAAATCGAGCAGATGACTTTTTTGTTGCAGCACCCTAGTTTTTGCGACACGCCCCTCCTATATATGACCGAACGTGCGCGCGCCGCCGCACCCGTGTTTTAAGGACTTGTTGGCTGCATGGCTTATTTGGAAGTTGTAACCGGTATTGTTTTGTTAGTAGTTGCCGGAGACTTTTTGGTGCGCGGAGCTGTGTCTTTGGCCCATAGAGCCGGCGTTTCCACCCTCGTTATTGGCTTAACAATTGTGGCGTTTGGAACGTCTGCCCCAGAACTTGTGGTTGGTGTAGACGCAGTTATCAAAGGTTCACCAACACTTGCGCTGGGCAATATTGTTGGCTCCAACATCGCCAATTCCCTTCTTGTGGTTGGGCTCCCGGCGATCATCGCACCAATGACCTGTGACGCCCCCCGTTTGGGCCGCAACCTTATGATGATGATTGGGGCTACCCTGATTTTCATCTGGATTGCCCAAGGTGGCGTTTTTACCTCCTCCCACAGTATTATGCTGTTGGCGCTTTTGGGGCTGTTCCTGGGGTATTCTGCGATGCGGGCAAAAAAGTGCCCGACAGAGCTTGAAGGCCTGGATGAAATTAACGAACTCGAAGAACACCCAATCTCTTACCGTAAATCATGGGCCATGGTGGTTGGGGGCTTGATGGGTCTGGCATTGGGTGCTGACCTGTTGGTTGTTGGGTCTATTGAATTAGCCCGGGCTTTTGGCGTCTCAGAGGCCCTTATTGGCTTAACGCTTATTGCCCTTGGCACCAGCCTGCCTGAATTGGTAACCGCCATGGTTGCCGCCATTCGTGGCCACTGTGATGTAGCAGTTGGCAATGTCATCGGTTCAAACATCTTCAATATTCTGGCGATTATGGGTGTTTCAACGCTTTTTGGGGACATTCCTGTACCTGAAAGCTTCCTTAAAGTAGACCTTTGGGTAATGTTGGGCGCAGCCCTGCTGCTAATCCCGTTTACGCGGCTTCGGTCAAAAATAAGCAAGGTATCTGGCTTTGTGATGGTGGCGCTGTATGTCGGCTATATGGTGCATCTGGCCCATAGCGCCGAGAGTGCAGCCGTTATGGGTATGCCAGTTTAAGGTCGGGTCTTATAGACATGTCAAGTACACAAAGCACCCCCTATACAACAGCGCTGGTAACTGGTGCAGCTCATCGCATTGGTCGCGCTATTGCTTTATCTCTGGCCGACATGGGACTTGCCGTTACAATCCATCACCGCAGCTCTAAAGAAGCAGCAGACCAGCTTGTAAGCGAGATTTTGGCCAAGGGTGGCAAGGCCGCTGCTATAGCCTGCGACTTGAACAACCATGGTCAAGTACGCAGCCTTGTGGAAGATGCAGCAACTGCGCTAGGTTCACCGATTGATGTTCTTGTTAACAACGCGTCTGTATTTGAAAAAGACAGCTTGGAGACACTGGAGCAGGCCTCTTGGGACCTGCACCAAAACGTTAACCTGCGGTCGCCTGTGTTCCTGAGCCAGGCAATGGCAGCCCAGTTGCCAAAAGGGCAACGCGGAACGATCATCAACATTATTGATCAGCGTGTCCTTAAGTTGAACCCGCAGTATTTTTCCTACACAGCATCAAAGGCGGGACTGTGGACAACAACCCGCACTATGGCGCAAAGTCTAGCGCCCGCTATCCGGGTGAATGCAATCAGCCCGGGGCCAACGCTCGCCAACCAGTTTCAGGCATCTGATGACTTTGATCAGGAAAGCCGGCAGGTGATGCTGGGCGCGGGCCCTACTCTGACTGAAATTACCGGAGCAACCAAATTTCTGCTTGAGACACCGTCAATAACCGGGCAAATGATTACGCTGGACGGCGGACAGCACCTTGCATGGCGCACTGCCGACATCCTTGAGGATTGACATCATGTCGAAAGATGAGCCTACCGTAGCCAATAACCTCGTGCATCTGCCATATGCAGATGCTGCGCGCGGCGTTCGTCATGTCTTTGTTCGTGACTATGTTACCGATGCAGAAATTGGCGTTTGGTCTCATGAAAAAGGTGACACACAGAAAGTACGCATCAGCGTCGATCTTTCAGTCATTGAACAAGCAGAACATCATCAGGACCGAATTGAAAACGTCGTTTGCTATAATGAAGTGGTTCTTGGAATACAGCGCATCATCGAAGCAGGGCATATACAGCTTGTAGAGACGCTGGCCGAAAAAATTGCTGAAATGTCACTGGATAATACCCAGGTGATCAAGGCCCGGGTAAAGGTCGAAAAACTGGAAGCGGTGAAAGCCGCAGCTAGTGTTGGTGTAGAGATCGAAAGACACCGTTAGTTCGAAATTCTTCCGAAAATCTAATCATTTAACAGTTCTGCAATAAATTCGATTTGAAATCAGCCCAGGCCAGTTGTGCACATCGAATCGCGAACTGCCACATGCGCAATTCCGTGACAAGGATACAATTTCAATTTATTTATTATGAGAAACTTGACGATTATTTTTATCTTTATTTTCAATGACTTAGGTTTTTTGCCTAAAAATTGGGCAATCTGCAAAAAGTCCAACGTTACAGCGATGTTGCAGTTTTATGGCGTGAATTACGCACAAAGTTATCCACAGGGTCCGTGGACAGTTTTTGCGGCAAATCTTAAGCAGAAACAGGAATATTGATTCCTTTGGCAGCTTCAGCCAAAAATACGCTTACAAATCAAAAAGGTGCCAGTTTTGTCCGTCTCCAACTTATCGAATGGTATCGCGGTAATCAGGTCGTTTCTCAAAACGGCACCCACTGCGCCCGGCGTCTATCGGATGCTCGATAAGAACGGCGACGTCCTGTATGTTGGCAAAGCAAAACATATCCAAAAAAGGGTTACCAGCTACACGCAGGTCGCGCGCCTCAATAACCGACTTCAGCGCATGGTATCTGCGACCCATTCGATGGTATTTGTGACAACCCGGACAGAAGCCGAAGCGCTGTTGCTGGAAGCATCACTGATAAAACGGTTTAAACCGACGTTCAATGTGCTGCTAAAGGACGACAAATCCTTCCCCTACATTTTGCTTCGCACGGACCATGAATGGCCCCAAATTACTAAGCACCGGGGTGCGCGGCGATACAAAGGGCACTATTTCGGGCCATTTGCCAGCGCTGGAGCGGTCAATCGCACCTTAAACACACTGCAAAAGGTCTTTCAGTTGCGGTCCTGCACGGACAGCACATTAGATACCAGAACACGTGTGTGCCTGCTGTATCAGATCAAACGATGCTCCGGTCCATGTGTCGGCAAAGTACCAAAAGATGAGTATGCTGACATGGTTGGTGAAACGCGCGCGTTTCTAGAAGGCAGAAACACCGATATCCAAAAGAAGTTCGCAAGCGCAATGCAGGATGCCAGCGACGCACTTGAATATGAAGCAGCGGCCATTTTCCGCGACCGGCTGAATGCTCTGACCCAAATCCAGAGCCATCAAACCATGGTCAATGCCATGGTTGACGAAGCTGACGTGATCGCCGCAGCAAAAGTCGGGGGACAGGTCGGTATCCAGCTCTTTTTCTTCCGGGCCGGCCAAAATTGGGGCCACCGTGCGTATTTTCCAAAACATGACAAAAGCGACAGCACGTCTTCAGTTTTGGCGGCCTTCATCGCACAGTTTTACGACAATAAGCCTGCTCCAAAGAATATTCTGATATCCCATAAAGTGGATGAACAGGACTTGCTTGCAGCTGCATTGACCGAGCGCATGGACAGAAAAGTTCACATCACCGTGCCCGCCCGTGGTAAAAAATACGATACGGTGAAAGAAGCCATCAGAAATGCAAAAGAAGCTGTAGAGCGCAAGCTGGCAGAAACCGCAAGTCAGACCAAACTACTGGACGGCGTTGCAGAGAAATTTGACCTCGAAGCGCCACCAGGCCGCATTGAGGTGTATGACAACAGCCATATACAAGGTGCAAACGCTGTAGGCGGAATGGTTGTGGCCGGGCCTGACGGCTTTATGAAAAACAGCTACCGCAAGTTCAATATAAAGGATGAGGATCTTGCCCCCGGCGATGACTTTGGCATGATGCGCGAGGTTATGCGCCGGCGATTTTCCCGGCTCATAAAAGAAGATGAAGATCGCTCTCGCGGCCACTGGCCCGACCTGCTGTTGATTGATGGTGGTCGGGGACAGCTTAGTTCCGTCATGGAAACGCTTGAAGAATTGGGCGTAAATGATGTTGCAGTTGTCGCCATTTCAAAAGGCCCCGACCGTAACGCCGGACGCGAACAATTTCATATGCCCGGCAGGCAAACCTTTACAATGCCGCTGAATGATCCGGTGCTCTATTACCTGCAGCGCCTGCGCGACGAAGCCCACCGCTTTGCGATAGGGTCCCATCGGGCCCGGCGCAAATCCGACATTAAAAAATCACCGCTGGACGGCGTGCCAGGCATTGGTCCAAAACGGAAAAAAGCCCTGCTTCATCACTTTGGGTCCGCTAAAGCAGTTGTCGGTGCTGACGTTCGGGACATCGAAAGTGTAGATGGTATTTCGCGCGCAATCGCACAAAAAATATACGATCACTTCCATGAATAAACTGTGTCGACGCCAACGCAGCGTCGGACATTGACCTGCTCCATTAAACCAGTATGGTGTGGCCAAACCAAATGGGCGCTGGAACAAACATGTGGAACCTGCCAAACATTCTGACACTGTCGCGGATATTTGTTATCCCGGTGCTGGTTGGTTCATTCTACATGGATCAACCGCTTGGCAGTCATATTGCCTTTATCACCTTCACATTAGCCGGCATCACTGATTTCTTTGATGGCTACCTAGCCCGCGCAACCGGTAGCGTGTCAAAAATCGGTCAATTCCTTGACCCCATCGCCGACAAATTGATGGTCGCAGCAATCCTTATTATGGTCGTTCATATTGGATGGGTCTCCAGTTACCATGTGGTTGCGGCTGTGATCATTATGTGTCGTGAAATACTGGTTTCCGGCCTGCGTGAGTTTCTCGCCGGTATTCAGGTCAGTGTACCTGTGTCAATGCTCGCCAAGTGGAAAACCACAGTCCAGATGGTCGCTCTCGGTGCTCTGGTCTGGACAGAAGGGGCACCACAGTTTGGCTTGCCCGCATTTGAGGTTGGCTTGACCCTGTTATGGGTTGCTGCATTGATCACGCTTTATACGGGTTACGACTATTTGCGCGCTGGCCTGAAACACATGGTATAGGCGATGGATATCAAGTATTTTTCATGGATCCGGGAAGGTATAGGAACCGACGAAGAGCAGGTTAAGATACCTGCTGGTGTTACCACGATCAGCGACCTTCTGGATCATCTTTCCACACTTAGTGATGGTCACGCGCAGGCGCTTAAGGAACGCGTTTTTGTCCGGGTCGCCGTTAACCAAACGCATGTCAACCATGACCATGCAGTTAAAGACACAGACGAAGTTGCCATTTTCCCACCGGTAACTGGGGGTTAGTACCCGCAATGGTATCCGTTTCCGTCCAGAAAGAAGACTTTGACATCGGGGCCGAAGTAGCGGCTTTGAAAGCAGATAACTTTGGCGTGGGCGCTATCGTAACCTTCTCTGGAACAGTCCGGGATATGGGCGGAACACTAACGTCCATGACACTGGAACATTACCCCGGCATGACAGAAGCCGAACTGATGCGCATTTCCGAGGACGCCGAGGCGCGCTGGCCCCTGCTTGGGACCCGAATTATACATCGGCACGGGACGCTTGCTCCCGGCGATAATATTGTATTGGTTATTGCCCTGTCTGCCCATAGGCAGGCTGCATTTGAAGCAGCAGCTTTTTTGATGGATTTCCTGAAATCCCGGGCTCCTTTCTGGAAAAAAGAAACCACCGAAGACGGTGCAGATTGGGTAGATGCAAAAGAAACCGACGATGCTGCAATGAACCGCTGGCAACGGTAAATCAACAAAACTGCACGCATAAAAGAAAAAAGGCTGGGGTGTCCCAGCCTTTCAATTCTATTTAATGTGGGGTGGCTGGATAGCCTAGTTTTGCTGGCGTCTCAGAAAACTAGGAATTTCCAGTTGCTCAGTATCCGCTTTTGGCGCCGGGCGATCTTCTTGCGTAACACCTCCCAATGCACCAGCAGTGTCACTGCTCTTGGCTACATCCTTGGCATCCTGCCCACCGGCATCATTGCTTGCTGGCGGCGGTGAAACCGTTGCAGTGTCATCCGGTTCCTGACTGCGCAGACCAGATGTCATGAGCTGAAACAGGCTTTTCTTTTGCGGAGCGGCTTCTGGCTCGCGCTCCTGCACCTGGGGTGCCGCCGGCTGCGCAGGCTCTGTCCTGTAAACAGTGTCTTGTTCGGGCTCAGCTTGACGCGGTAACGCCAAAGACTCTTTTGGCATCATCGGCGCATCGGCAACAAACGAGTCCTCGCCTTGCGCCGCGATTGCCCGTTGTTCAAGGTCTTCCTCCACTGTGTTTTGGACTGGCTCTGCGGATTGCTCGTGCGACACAGACTGTCCGGCATCAAATGTCTGGAGCGAAAGGTCGTCCGCACCCTCATCGTCTGCTCTGGCATCCTCATAATTCTCAGTTACGGCATCCTCTGCATCTTCAGCCGTTTCTACCACACCAACTTCGGCGGTCATTTCGTCATGGATCGCTGCCAGCGCGGCTTCTACCGGCTGCTCGTCTTGCATTTCAGCATCCGTCTCGCTTTGTTCTGCGGCAGCGGCAGAGTCATCATCGACATCGCTCTGTGGCTCGGCGACAACCTCACGAACAGGTTCCGGGATAGGCAGTCCTGCACCACCGGTGCCTTCGATACCGGTGGCGACAACAGAAACCCGAAGCTTACCTTCCAAATCCTGGTTGAATGCAGACCCAAATACAATCAAAGCGTCTTCGTCGACTTGGTCCCGCACCATGTTAACGGCTTCATCCACCTCAAATAGGGTCATGTCCATACCACCGGTCACATTGATGATAACGCCCTTAGCTCCCCTCAGGGATGCTTCCTCAAGAAGTGGATTAGAGATCGCCGCAGCAGCAGCGTCAGCTGCACGGGCTTCCCCTTCGGCCTCTCCTGTCCCCATCATGGCTTTACCCATTTCAGACATCACTGTTCTGACATCAGCAAAATCGAGGTTGATCAACCCTGGCATCACCATCAGATCGGTAATGCCGCGCACACCTGAGTGCAGCACTTCGTCAGCCATATTAAAGGCATCCGCAAAAGTGGTACGCTCATTGGCAACCCTGAACAGGTTTTGGTTTGGAATAATAATCAGCGTATCGACGTTTTCCGCCAACTCCTTGATACCACTCTCAGCAATCTTCATGCGGCGACCGCCTTCAAACTGAAACGGCTTGGTCACCACACCAACTGTCAGAATACCTTTTTCCCGCGCGCGCCGGGCAATCACCGGTGCAGCCCCGGTGCCCGTGCCGCCGCCCATACCTGCGGTAACGAAAGCCATGTGGCACCCGGCCAGCATTTCATCAATGCGTTCCAGCGCCTCTTCTGCAGCGGCTTCGCCAATTTTGGGCTGCGCACCCGCACCCAACCCTTGAGTAATCTCTACGCCCAATTGAATTCTATTGTCTGCTCGGGCGTTCGTCAGCGCCTGTGCATCGGTATTGGCAACCACAAAATCAACACCCTGCAATTGTGCTGCAATCATGTTGTTTACGGCGTTGCACCCGGCGCCCCCGACGCCGACAACCGCGATCCGCGGCGTAAGTTCAGTCAGTTCAGTGTTCCCGAAATCGATAGACATGCCCAGTTCCTCCGTTTGAATTCAATTTATCCCATATCTTGTGCTGATACCAGCACCGAACACGAGATAGCCCGTTAAAAATTTTCCTTCAGCCACCGTGTCATGCGGCCAAAAGTTCCCGTTTTTTCCTGTGTTTCATCGTCTTTTTTATTGATAGTCGGCTTCATGTCGCTGATGGCAGGGTTTGTTGCATACAACAACAACCCCACAAGGCTTGCAAAACCCGGCGACTGCGCCGCTTGCGGTAACCCACCCAGAAGCTGTGGTTTACCAATCCGCACCCGACGACCAAGAATTTTACCCGCAAGGTCTGCCACGCCTTCACAGGCAGCACCGCCGCCTGTCAAAACAACTCGCTTACCGGCCACGCCAGAAAAGCCCGAAGCATCCAGTTTTTTCGCCACCGTCGCAAACAGCAGTTCCAATTCTTTTTCCATCACAGATGTAAGATTACTGCGGGGCTGGCGGCTGTAACTGTCGCGACCTGCCTCGCCGACCTGCTGCACTTCAATTTCAAGGCGGGCATCAACAGGGTCAACAATTGCCGCACCGTTAAAGGTTTTCAGCCGCTCCGCCTGGTCGAAAGGCGTCAGAAGGGAGCGCGCAATCTCTTCCGTGATTTGTGCACCGCCAAGCGGAAGTGTTTCTGCATGAACCAGCGAACCTTGGGCAAAAACCGAAATACCCGTTGTGCCTGCACCAAGGTCGATGCAGGCCGCACCCATTTTCATTTCATCGTCTACCAGCGTTGAAAGACCGGCTGCAAAAGGCCCGTGGACGATGTTGACAACATTCAGATGTGCCCGGCGCACGCATGCCTGCAGGTTTTGCAAAGGCCCTCTTTCAGCGGTCAATACCAGCAAAGCAACCGTAAGAGTTTTGCCATACATACCCACTGGCATTTTAACACCGAAGTTGCCATCAACAGCAAACGCAGCTGGCAACACGTGCAACAGTTCCCCGCCTTCATCATCAGTTTTTTCTCTTGCTTCGACTAGTGCCCTATCGAGGTCTTGAGACCCAACCGCATGGCCTTCAACATCAACACTGACCTCAACCACCTGGCTTTTGGGATCACTGCCAGAAAAGGACAGAATAACATCACTAACGGTTTGGCCAGCCATTTTTTCGGCCTGATCAACAGCCGCACGTATGGCACGCTCGGTTGCCTCCATATCGACTACAACACCGCCCGCCACGCCGCCGTTGCAGGCACGATTGCCAACGCCCAGTACCTTGACCTGATTATCCAAACCTACATGTGCAATAAGGCACGCGACCTTACTTGATCCAATATCAAGGGCAGCAATCAATTTTTCCTGTCGACCATTCATTGCCATTGTTGCTTAATCCAACTCAGTACTTTGGTGTGCCCAGATTGTGCCTGACGTGAGGCGTTGATTTTTTACAGCGCCCATTCTTTGCCTTGCATTTTACGCCGCCCGTCTGGCGTTACACGCGCCACCAACCGGTCTGCCAACCGCAAATCAAGGACACTGACTTCTCGTTCCAGCAATTGGTGTTTTCTGTTCAGTTCTTCAAACCTGGTCCACGCCTCATGCAAGCCGTATGGCTGTTGCAGCGCTGCAGGCAACTTGACGCGAACCCCGTTCTTGAAAATGATGTCCCACCGCCGACCATCAACACGAACAGCAGACTTTATGCGCCCTGCCAGGGCCGGTGCGGCGTCTTTTAGGCGGTCAAAGGCCCGAAGGTCTTCCGCGTCTACTTCGCCAACGATCAATATTAGATCGCTGTATGCCGCCAGGCCCCGATCAGTGATGGAAGCACCATCTGGATCAATCAGCGATACCTGCCCATTGCGCTGCGATAGCGCATAGGGTTCACGCTCTGTGACGCTAATAAAAAGTTTGCCTGGCAACACACGATTAATCTCTACCTGCTTCACCCAGGGCAAGGCTTCGATGCGCGCCTGAAGGTCTCCCAGGTCAATAGCCAGCATTGGCATGCCATTATCGATATCCAGAACCGCTTCGATATCTCGGTTGCGGGTTCTAGCAAGGCCGGTGATGTCCACATCTGTCAGCACAAAACCTGCATCGCTGCTGGTTTCCATGAACCAGTTATTAGCTTCTTGTCGCAGCAGAACCATAAATACGGCCAACAGCAACAATAGTGTTCCACCGGTCAAGGGTCGCAGATTATTTCTTACAATCTGGGTCACGCCCCACCCTCCGCTTCAGGGCGACCGATACGCCTAATTTCCCATTCAAGTTCGATCCCGCTGTGTGCTTTCACACGATCTCTTACTGTTTCACCAAGCGTTTCAATATCTTTTGCGGTCGCATCACCATGGTTGATCAGGAAATTGCAATGCTTCGGCGAAACTTCCGCATCACCAATGCGCAGTCCGCGACACCCAGCAGCATCAACCAGTTCCCACGCGTGTTGCCCTGGCGGGTTCTTGAAGGTACTGCCACCAGTCCGCGTACCTAGGGGTTGGCTTTCAGCGCGCGTGGTTGAAATCTCATTCATGCGTGCCTTGATTTCTTGCACATCACCCTGTTCTGCCTTCAAGGCCGCTTTTAGGATGATCATGTCGTCGCCAAGTGCCGCATGACGGTAGCTAAACTGAAAATCCTCTGGCTTTAACTCTTCCACATGACCAAAGCGATCAACGGCGTGTGCATGCTTCAAAACATCCTTGATTTCGCGGCCGTAAGCACCTGCGTTCATGCGCACTGCGCCGCCAATTGTGCCGGGCACGCCGACAAGAAACTCAAGCCCGGCCAATCCATTTTGTGCAGCAGCTTTGGCAACATGAACATCCATCGCGCCCGCACCTGCACTGACGATATTGCCCCGCATGCAAACGTTACTGAACCCACGCCCTAAGCGAATAACCAGTCCTTCAATGCCACCGTCCCGCACCAGCAAGTTTGAGCCAACACCGATAACCGTGATGGGTACCTGGGCAGGTAATCGGCGCAACACCTGGATCAGATCATCCTCGTCGGCGGGCTCGAACAACAAGTCGGCGCTGCCACCTGTGCGAAACCAACTAAGGCGGGCCATCGGCGCGTTTGGCGTTAGTCGTCCTTTTATATGGGGCATCGCCTCCATTAGGCTTTTGATTGTGTCGGGTGTCATATCATGCCCCTTTATCCAGCTCGGTCACCAATTGCGCAGGCAAGGCATTAGCCCACGCTGAAATTGTGCCTGCACCTAAACAAACAACAACATCACCGTCTGATGCGTAACGTGACACTGTCGCAGCCAAGTCAGCGGGATCAGCGAAGGTATCAACTTGCCGGTGGCCATGGATGCGCAGCCCTTCGGCAAGGCCGGCTTGGTCGGCCCCTTCGATGGGACTTTCCCCCGCCGCATAAACCGGCGACACCAACACAACATCAGCATCATTGAAACATGTGCAAAATTCTTCAAACAGGCTGGCAAGGCGCGAGTAGCGGTGCGGTTGGACCACGGCGATGACTTTATGGTCAAATGCATCCCGCGCTGCCTTTAGGACAGCTGCAATTTCAACTGGATGATGGCCATAATCATCAATAACCGTAATGCCGCCAACTTCACCCGTTTTAGTAAAACGACGTTTGACACCACCAAATTTCTGGAACGCTTTTGCCAAAACATCGGGACCAATCCGCATTTCAAGGCCAACGGCAATGGCAGCCAAGGCATTCTGGACGTTATGATTGCCTGGCATCGGCAGCTGAACTTGTTCAATCTGCGTCGTTTGGCCCGACAATCGGTCAACCACAGTCACATCAAAGCTGGTCTTTCCCGCACGGCTACTAACATTGATAGCACGCACGTCTGCCTGTGCTGACAGGCCATAGGTAATATACTTCCGGCCACTGATTGTTTTGATCAGGCTTTGTACTTCGGGATGGTCAATGCACAATACTGCGGCTCCGTAAAACGGCACACGGTCCAAAAACTGACGAAAAGCTTCTTTTTCATTGTCGAACGTGCCGTAAAAATCCAGATGCTCCGGGTCCATGTTGGTCACAACGGCAATGGTGGCAGGTAGTTTAACAAACGTGCCGTCGCTTTCGTCCGCTTCCACAACCATCCATTCACTTTCACCAAGGCGTGCATTGGTGCCGTAGCTGTTGATAATCCCGCCATTGATGACGGTTGGATCGATGCCGCCTGCTTCCAGCACTGCAGCAACCATAGATGTGGTTGTGGTTTTTCCGTGCGTGCCGGCGACAGACACACACCACTTCAGACGCATCAATTCCGCCAGCATTTCGGCCCGGCGAACAATCGGCAAAGCCCGTCTGCGCGCCTCCTGAACTTCGGGGTTATCAGGCTGGATGGCAGACGAAACCACAACAACTTTGGCGTCCAGCACATTATCAGGCTTTTGACCAATCATCACGTTAATGCCGACACCGCGGAGCCGCAAAACGTTGGCATTGTCGCTGAGGTCCGACCCTTGCACGGCATAGCCAAGATTGTGCATCACCTCAGCGATGCCAGACATGCCAATCCCGCCAATGCCGACAAAGTGCACAAGGCCAATATCGAAGGGGACGTTTTTCATGCCGCATTCTCCAGCAGGCCACCAATGTTTTTAACTTCTGCAGCCAATGCGTCTGCCGCATCAAGTCTGGCAAGCAAGCGGATTTGATCCGAGGCATTGCGAAGGTCGCCCATGTCTTCAAAAAGCTTTTCGAGCAACTGTGCCAAACGTTCGGGCGTGAAGTCCTGCTCAGGGATAACCCAACCACCGCCGGCATCTTCCACGATGGATGCATTGGCGAGTTGATGATTGTCGGCGGCAATGGCCAATGGCACCAAAATCGCTGGACGTCCCATTGCTGTTAACTCAGCAAGCGTCGACGCGCCCGCGCGCGATATCACCAACTGCGTCTTCAACAAATGGCCCGCTACATTATCAAAATAGGACTGAACATCCGCGCGGATACCTGCGTCTTCATATGCGGAAATCACCCGATCGACATCCTCGGGACGTGCCTGATGGGTCACATCCAGCCTGGCACGGTATATGGTATCAAGGGATGCCAGCGCCGCCGGTACGACGTCGGACAAAATACGCGCACCCTGACTGCCGCCCATAATGAAAACGCGGATATCACCGCCACCCATCGGCACAGCGTACGCAATGTTGGCAACGTCACCGATGGTCGTTCTTACCGGATTGCCCGTAACAAGGGTTGTAACATTGTCAGGCACAAGCGAGGTGTGTTCCACGCTTAAAGCAACCAACCGACTCTGTTTCGCCATCCAGCGATTAACCCTTCCCAGCACAGCGTTTTGTTCATGCAATATATACGGGATACCCATCGACCGCGCTGCCAACACCGCTGGAAGCGAGGGATAACCACCAAAACCAACAACAACAGCCGGTTTCCTTTGTTTGAATGATTTGCGCACAGCAAGCGTACTGCGCATTACACTGAATAATGACTTCAGCGTTTGTAGCAAACCGCCTCCCATGTGGCTGCTGGTTTCCAAGACAACACGGTTTGTATCCTGAAACACATTGACGATAGCCGCGCCGCGTCGGTCGGTCAGTAGCGTAACATCATACCCGGCAGCAGCCAGCTTATCGGCCACGGCTTCTGCGGGCATCATATGACCGCCCGTGCCACCACTGGCCAAAACGATATGTGGGGCATCGGTCATTCTGCCGCCTTCCAGCCCAGCGGGTCGATATCCTGCTGGATAAAGCGATTACGCCGCGTCAGCGCCAGCACCATCCCCATACCGATGGCAAGCGCCAACATGGACGACCCACCATAAGAAACGAACGGGAGTGTCATGCCCTTGGACGGCAAAACCGCCAAATTGACACCTATATTGATCAGGGTTTGCAGGCCAAACTGAATGATCAAGCCAGCCGCCGCGAGCAGCCTAAAGGAATTATCTTCTTCAATAAGATGCGAAAGCCCACGCAAAACCACACCGGCAAACAGCATCAACAACATGATGCAGGCAATCGCTCCAAATTCTTCGCCGATAACGGCGAATATATAATCTGCATGCGCATCCGGCAGGGTAAGTTTAACTGCGCCTTCACCGGGCCCCTTGCCCAACATGCCACCTGCTTCAAACGCCTGTATTGCCTTGTCTATTTGAAATGTATCGCCGCTTGCAGGATTAATGAAACGATCAATACGGCTAGCAACATGCGGTAGAAAGGCATAGCCAAGTCCAAGCCCCATAATGGCAACGATACCTGCCAGCGTTAGCCACATCAGCGGCAAACCCGCAAGCGCCATCTGAGACAGCCATACAGCAGTGACCAAAACGGTTTGACCAAAGTCGGGTTGCAGGATCAAAAAGCCCACAACCACCAGATACAGGGCGGTTGCAACACGCTTGGCGGGAATGTCTTCACCGCGAAAATGCGCCGACAAAATCCAGGCTGTGGTGACAAAAAAGAACGGTTTCAGGAATTCGCTGGGTTGCAGCGTGAAAATACCTAACGGCAACCAGCGCGTTGCCCCCTTGATTTCCGGACCAATAACCAGCGTCAGCGCCATTAATATCAAGGAAATCGGAAAACCAATGACCGCGATGCGTCGGATTGTTGCGGTTGACATCATAGACACGCCAACCACCAACGCCAGACCGAGTGTCAGGAAAGCTGTTTGTTTCTTTACAAAATGCAGAGGCCCAAGGCCAATCCGTTCCGCCACCGCCGGGCTGGCTGTCAGTGTCAGCCATATGCCAACCATGGTTAGTGCAAGGATAAGTACCAGCATCCAGCGATCAACAGTCCACCACCAACGGGAAACAAGCGAATTGTCATTGCGCGAAAAAGCAATCACGACCTGTGTCCTCCTGCTTTCATGACGGCATTTTTGAAAGCTTCGCCGCGTTTTTCAAAATCCGGGAACTGATCAAACGCCGTGCAGGCAGGGGATAAAAGAACTGTGTCCCCTGTCTCGGCGTCGCCAAGTGCTTCGGCCAGCGCATCCAGCATTGTCGCACGCACAGACCGCGACAATTCAGGCGGCAATACTGCGGCGATGGCATCACCATCTTCCCCCATTAGGTAAGCCTTGCGTACCGAAGTGACAGCATTCGCCAAACCAGCAAAGTCTTTGTCTTTTGATCGACCGCCTGCAATCCAGCGGATTTTGTCAAAAGTATTCAGCGCCCGAACAGCAGCATCGACATTGGTTGCCTTCGAATCGTTCACAACCGTAATGCCGGATTGAAAAGATATAAGTTCCTGACGATGCTCCAGCCCCGGGAAGCTCTCCAGCCCGCGCGCAATATCGTCAACACCCAAACCCAATGACTGGAAGGCAGCAACCGCAGCCGCAGCATTCTGGTGGTTATGGCTGCCCTGAAGGCTGGCAATAGACGAAAGGTCAATCGACCAACCACCATTTAATCCAGATATCAGAATGCTGTTTTCAACAGAAACACCTTTATCGAGGCGCGACATCACAGAAACAGGGACCGCGTTTTGGTTATCCGCCGCGATGGATCGGCAGTGGTCATCATCCACACCGATAATTGAAACACCTGACGGGGCTTGCATATCAAACAGCCGCTTCTTGGCGGCAACATAGCGATCCATCGTGCCGTGCCGGTCCAGATGATCCGGTGACATATTCAGTAAAACGGCGACATCACACGCAAGCGCTTGGCACAAATCGAGCTGGAAAGACGACAGTTCAAACACATACATACCACCCGCGGGTAGCGGATTAAGAGCCAGAACACCGGTCCCGATATTACCGCCAACAGCAGCTGGCACATCGGCTTGCTGCAGGATATGGCCAATAAGTGCTGTTGTCGTTGATTTGCCGTTAGTCCCGGTGATACCCACCACCTTATGATCCGGCAGGGTCGCGCGCGCCGCCTGAAACACATCCAGATCGCTAATCAGCGGCGTGCCAGACGCCTGCGCTTTCATAACAAGCGGATGGGGCACAGGATGCGTTAAAGGAACACCCGGGGCCAGAACCAGCGCATCAAGTCTGCTAAAGTCCATGGCATACAAGTCTTCCACGCAGGCACTAACGGCTTCGCGAGCAGTTGCATTATCATCCCACGCAAACACCATCGCCCCCGATGCAACAAGGGCATGCACGGTCGCAAGGCCTGAACGCGCCAAGCCAAATACGCCGATTGACTGTCCCTGATATGCGGGTGCTGTAATCACTGCAGCGGTCTACCTCAGTTTCAGGGTGGCTAGCCCAACAAGCGCGAGCACAACCGCAATAATCCAAAAACGGATCACAATGGTGGGCTCAGCCCAGCCTTTTTGTTCATAGTGATGATGCAATGGTGCCATGCGGAAAACACGTTTTCCCGTCAGTTTAAAGGACACCACTTGCACAATGACGGAAATCGTTTCCAGCCAGAAAAGACCACCAATAATGCCCAAAACTATTTCATGCTTTGTGATCACTGCGATGGTGCCAATTGCACCCCCCAGCGCCAAGGACCCTGTATCCCCCATAAAGACCATGGCAGGCGGCGCATTAAACCACAGGAACCCGAGGCCTCCGCCAATGATGGCACCACAAAGGACCGCCAGCTCACCAGCGCCTGCCACATAGGCAATGCCCAGATATTCGGTATAAACTGTGTTGCCCACAAGATAGGCAATCAGTCCAAATGCCGACGCCGCAATCATAACCGGCACGATCGCAAGACCATCCAATCCGTCCGTCAAGTTAACGGCGTTGCCCGCCCACACAATCACCAAGCAGGCAAAGGGCAGGTAAAACAGACCCAGATTGATCAAAAGATTTTTAAAGAACGGCAGCGCGAGTGTTGGCTCCACCAACCCGGCGAGCCACCAGGAAACAGACAGACCAATACCAAGCTCGATAATAAACTTCAGGCGCCCGGGCACACCATCCGAAGATGCGCGCGTGACCTTCATGTAATCGTCCACAAAGCCAATAGCACCAAAACTAAGTGTGACAAACAAAACGGCCCACACATAGGGGTTGCGCAGATCAGACCATATTAGCGTCGACACACACAGCCCCAGTAAAATCATGAAGCCACCCATGGTCGGCGTGCCCGCCTTTTCAACAATATGGCTTTGCGGCCCATCTTCGCGGATAGGCTGGCCTTTTTTTTGTTTTGATTTCAGCCAGTTGATGATTTTTGGTCCAGTTAAAAAACAAATCAACATAGACGTCAAAACAGCCCCACCAGTACGGAAGGTCAGATAATTGAACAGATTGAACAGGCCTCCTTGTTCGGCCAGTAACTGCAACATGGGTCAGCCCTTCCTTTGCGTCGGTAGATAACGCGCGTCGGTTAGCGCGCGCACCGTCTCGATATCTGAATAGTCGATGGTTTGGTCAGCCAGTATCTGGCCAGTTTCATGCCCCTTGCCCGCAACAATCACCATGTCACCAGGGTTGGCCGCTTCTACCGCCGCTTTGATTGCCGCCGTGCGGTCCCCGATTTCCACAGCCCCTGGACACGCCGCCATAATTTGGGCGCGAATAGTCGCCGGGTTTTCAGACCGCGGGTTATCATCAGTTACATAAACCGCATCAGCCAGTTCACGGGCTACATCGCCCATTTGTGGCCTTTTCCCTGTGTCGCGGTCACCACCGCAACCAAAGACAACATGCAGACGCTTTGGATTATGGGCCCGCGCCGATGCAAGCACCGTTCTCAGGCCATCCGGGGTATGCGCATAATCCACAAACAAACTTGCGCCGTTTTTCATCCCGATCAGCTCAAGACGACCGGGCACACCTTCAAGCGTTTCAAGCGCTGGTAGAACAGCACTGGCATCAACGCCAGTCGCCATCACCAGGCCAGCAGCTGCCAACGCATTCATGGCCTGGAATTCGCCGATTAGCGGCAACTTGAACTCAAATTCCTCGCCCTTGAAGGCGATAATAATATGCTGGCCATCAATCAACGGCGCTGCATCCAACAGCCTTAGGACCGCGCGCTTATTTTTCCCAAAAGTGTACCGCGTCAACGATCGGCCCCAGGCAATATCATCCAGTATGCGACCCCAAGCATCATCAATGTTGATGACAGCCGCCGCACCGGGCAATAACAAATCGCCAAACAAACGCGCCTTTGCATAAAAATAAGACTGCTCTGTTTTATGATAGTCCAGATGGTCACGCGTCAGATTGGTGAAAGCAGCAGCCTTCAACTGCAAACCATCCAACCGGTGCTGATCCAGGCCATGACTGGAAGCTTCAACCGCTACATGGTCAGTATTTGCTCGCTTCAACTGAGCCAGCGTTGCATGAAGCTGCAAGGGGTCTGGCGTAGTCAAACCGCCCTCTGTGGTAAGCACTTCTGATCGCACACCCAGCGTGCCAACACTGGCAGACGACATGCCAAGCCTGCCCCAAAGCTGGCGGGCAAAATCAGCAACAGATGTTTTACCGTTAGTGCCGGTAACAGCAACCTGAAAGTCTGGCTGCGGGCCAGAAAATCGGGCTGCAAGCTGCGCGTAACGGCGTCTTGGATTAGCGTCTTCAATAATGGGAACACCACCAGCAGCATTCATGTAATTTGCGGCATCAAATGTTAGAATTGCGGCGGCACCGCGATTAATGGCGTCAGGAATAAAATCCCGTCCATCCACCTCTGTCCCGGGCAGCGCAACAAACAAATCACCAGGCGTCACTGACCGGCTGTCATTGGTCATACCGTTAATGACAACGTTTTCAGTCACTGCATTTCCACCCAACAATTGCAACAGATGTGTTGCCACGTTTCAGCCTCGCTAGTCGTCTTCAATCATCAAGGCAACTCGTTGATAGAGCCCCTCGTCTTCTTCCTTTGGCAACACCCCCAGCAAAGGCGCAGTGCGCAAAATCACATTTTTCACTACAGGAGCAGCAACCCATCCACCGGATGCAAACCCAAAGGTTTCTTTGGTGCCTTTCGGCTCATCCAACAGGGCAAATACGGCATATTGTGGGTCATCCATGGGATAAACGCCCATGAAAGAGGAAATCAGCGCTTTTCTATCATACCCGCCGCCTACAGCCTTCTCGGCAGTGCCGGTTTTACCGCCAACACGGTAACCGCGTGCATCTGACCGGCCACCCGTACCCTTCGTAACCGCAAGTCTCAAAAGCTGCCGCATCTGGCGGCTGGTAGCAGGCGAAATAACCTGTCGAGTGTTTTGCCAGTGATCATTTGACTTAAGCAGCGTCGGCGAATTCAACTGCCCGCCGTTGACGATTGACGAAATACCCGTTGCAAGCTGGACCGGGCTAACCGCAATGCCGTGACCGTAAGAGATGGTCATGGTTGATACTTTGCGCCATGTCGACGGATACATGGGCGCACCCACTTCTGTCAGTTCCAGACTTGCCGGCGTCAACAACCCCAAGGACTGCAAAAACTCCTGCTGGCGTTCACCACCAATATCAAGTGCCAGTTGCGCAGTCCCGATATTGGATGAAAATGCGAAAATTTCGGGCAGGGTCAAATACCGCTTTTTGGGGTGATCATCATTGATGGTAAACCGCGAAATACGAAGCGGTTTGGTGGCATCATAGCCGTCATCAAAGGTGGCGATACCATCATCAAGTGCGTTGGCGAACGTAAAGGTTTTGAAAGTAGAGCCCAGCTCATACACACCTTTAGTTACACGATTGAATTTTTCTTCGTCGCCGACACCCCGCACATTGTTCGGGTCATAATCCGGCATGGACACCATGGCGATCACTTCACCCGTGTTCACATCCATCACCAGACCCGCAGCGCCAACAGCCTGATGCGCCCGCATAGCGGCTTCAAGCTCGTCAGCAAGCGCATATTGCACTCGAATATCGAGCGACAAGGCAAGTGGCTTGGCCGTCCTGCCAGCCTCGGACAAGCGATCATCGAAATAATGCTCGACGCCTGCAAGGCCTTTGCCATCAACATCAACGTACCCGAGAGCATGCGCGGCCAATCGCCCATGCGGATACAAACGGTCTTCTTCATCCTGAAAACTCAGCGCCGGCTCGCCGATTGCATTGACCTGCCACTTCTGACGCGGCGTCAGCTTTCGCTTGATCCAGACAAAACTGCGATTAGACGACAGTTTTTGCTCCAACTCAGCGTGCGACAAGTCGGGCAAAACAACCGATAGCTTTTGCGCTAGGCCTTTGGCGTCCTTAATCTTGCGCGGATTGGCGTAGAGGGAGGAAGTTTGCAGGTTAACCGCCAACAGTTCGCCGTTGCGATCAACAATATCCGACCGGGCAAACGTAACAGGCGGAACAACAATCTCTCGCGTAGCTGTGCGCTCCACCGCCGGGGAAGATAGCCCCAAATCAATTGTTCTGATCGCCATCAAAACAAAAGCGCCCAGGAATAGCAGAACACCAACCATAAGCCGGGCCCGCGCCTGCGCCAACGGGGAACGCTCGCCCTCCATTGGATCAGCATCAAACTGATAAGATTGAGCGCGCGCAAAACTCATAACGCCTTTTCCTTCTGCTTTTCGTCCTTTTTCTTTTCGTCAGCGTCTTTTTCTTGGGGCTGAGAGGTCGGCAACAACACGGAGTGCTCGCCGTCCACAACTTCGCCCGAACGCCGCAACGGTATGTCAGATGCGGACCCCAGCACTTGCTTGGGCGTGGGTGGCATCAGTGCCAGAAACTCGATAGATTGCTCTTGCAGCGCATGCGGCGACGTCAGATAAGCCCATTCAGCTTCCAGAATGCGCAGGCTTTCCTCGTCATTATGAATTTGGTCTGCCAGAGCGGCGACTTTGTCGGCCTGGTCCTGTACAGCAAGCTTCAATTGCATCAAGGCTGCACCCGCCATCAGGGCACAAAAGGCGGCAATCACTGTAAACAGTCTACGCATGCGCCGTCTCCTGCATCACAGGCGCATCGGTCCTTATCGCAACCCGCATTTTTGCAGACCGCGCGCGCGGGTTTCTCTCTTCTTCCTCTGCTGATGGCTTTATGACACCTCGCTTCTCCAGATAGAAAGACGGCGGTGCAGCAGGGCCTGTCGGCATCGGTGCATGGCGGGATGCGGCCGGCACGTAACCGGACCGCTCCGCCATAAAACTTTTGACCAAGCGATCTTCAAGCGAATGGAAACTGACAACAACAAGCCTGCCATTAGGCTTAAGAACCGCTTCAGCAGCCTTCAAGCCACGTGTCAATTCACCCAACTCATCGTTTACATGAATACGTAGCGCCTGAAACGTGCGCGTGGCAGGATGAACAACCTTGCGCCCCTTGGTTGGGCGCGAGCGCCCAAGAACTGCTTCGACCAGTGTAGCCAAATCAAGCGTACGCTCGAACGGCTGCTCAGCCCGGCGGCGCACAATCGCAGACGCAATTCTACGGGATTTTCTTTCTTCGCCGTATTGATAGATGATGTTGGCAAGTGCTTCTTCTTCGTACGTGTTCACAACATCAGCAGCACTCTCGCCCGCGCCGCTCATGCGCATGTCAAGCGGCCCATCTTCGCGAAACGAAAAGCCCCGCTCTGCCTCATCCAACTGAAAAGACGATACGCCAATGTCAAGCATCACGCCGTCCACCGCGCCTTCACCCGCCTTCGCCAAGAGGTCATCCATGTCGCCAAAGCAGCCGGAGAGAATTGAAAAACGATCCGCAAACTCAGCCTTAAAGGCGCGCGCACGATCAATAGCGTCGGGGTCACGGTCTATGGCAACAATACGACAGTCCGCACTTTCAAGAACCGCCCGCGCGTAGCCACCCGCACCAAATGTGCCGTCAACATATGTCTCGCTGTCTGCCGGGCGCAGGGCAGTTACAACTTCGGTCAATAGGACGGGGATATGATGATTGGCATTATTGTGCGCGGCGGCGGAAGCGGTCATGACCGCCCCCCTGCGCTATCACGTTTGGCCAGCGGCGGCAGCGACGGAGCTTTATCAGCCGCAATGTCACGCTGTGCAGTTCTATGCACAGCAAACTGGTCCGGCGCCCAAATCTGGAACTTTCGACCAAGGCCTACAAAAGTGGCGTGCCCATCAATTCCCATGAAATCCCGCATGGGTGCGGGCAACAGAATACGCCCTTCAGAGTCAAACCCTAACTGGCTGGATTCGGCGAGGATGGAGGTTGCAACTGAAAGCTGGTCGTTATCAAAGGGACCAAAGCCCTCATAAAGCTGATCGGATATCTGTTCCAGGAAGGAAATATCGGCGCCTTCAAGGCATGGGAGGCTGAGGTGGCGATAGACCGCAACACCTTGGAAGTGGCTGGAAGCAACGGCTGTACGGAAAGAAGCAGGAACGGAAACGCGCCCCTTCTTATCAACCTTGTTTTCAAATGTGGACAGGAATAACGCCATTGTCCCACCAATCCCCGATTTCCTCCCCCCGGGTGTGCGCACAGACGCACGCAAACAACTCGAGCATTCGGATCGTCATCCGAACTCTTATGGGATATCATGGGAAATAACCTATGGTCAATGGGAATTCATGGTACTCAGCTTGTACAATATGGCCTTGCCTGCGCCCTTTCCATTCACATTAAATATTATATTTCAATGGCTTGTATTATTTTGTTTTTCTTTTGTTCTCCCTAAAAACTAAATTGGCCCTGTTTGGGAATGGTATTGTTTGGTGCTGATAACCCACTTTAACTGCGGCATCAGCATCCGGGCTTTATCAAGATACTCTATTTATCACAAAGGGCGCCCTGGCTAACCGGGACGCCCTCTTCATGTTTTGTACCTTACTGTGCCCAGCATTGCTCGCACTTTAAGGACTAGCAGTGCCAGCATGCCTCGCCACTGCTTGCGCCGATTGGGCTGCCTGGCGGTATAGTGGGGCCAGTTGGCACTTTCACCGCTGGCGTGCGCGCACGTGCAAACGCATCATCAATACGTTTTACAATCGCTGGAGTGTATATCGCCAGTTCACCCCGCGAACGTTCAGACGCCTGCCGAATATTTGTCAGTGCATTGCGCGCTGCAGCCCGAACGGCAATACCTGTATCGGATGCCTGCAAATGAGCGATCAAATGCTCGGTCAACCGCTCTAACACAACTGCCCGTATGGCAATGTCGGCTTTGGTTTCGCGCCTATTGCCGCGAAGCACAAATTGGCTGGTTCGCTGCAGAACACCGGCGAGGCCCTCATGATCTGCCGCTCTGCCCTGCTCCGCAAGGCGTTGCAGACGCCGGGGATGTAGCAAAGCGTCAAACACCAGGTCAGCTGCTGTTGCAATTGCTTCATCCGCGCTAAAGGCAGGGGCTGCGATGCCAGAAAAGCTCTCCCGAAGGAATTGTGGGTCCCCGCCGCCCGCGCCGCGCGGGCTGAGGAGAGCGGCCAGCTCTGGCGCGATATCAAGTGCGGTCGGTGCAAGCGTTGCCAGAACTGCGTCCAGCGCGCGCTGTTGTTCAGCCCACGGCACAACACGGGGCGCAGGTCTGCCATCCCCCTCTGCTCGGTAAACAAAGTCATAGCCACCAATAAATTTGGCCGCAGCCTGCAACTGGTAGCGATGATACAAATACAGGGGCACAAACTTGGTTTGCAGATCAGCATAGCTCTCGCCTGATCGCAGGTTGGCTTCACCAAAGTTCGCCAACGCCACTTCGCGCACCTGCATCACGGCATTCAATTCTTCAACCGCATCAGCCCCGTTGTCCCACAACGACCCCCGAATGTGGCCGCTACCGACAGACCGGCTGTCGCCATCTGAAACATATAACAGGCCTGCTGCATCCGCCTCCTTGAACAGCGCACGCTTTAGCGCTTCGTCCGTATCGTCATAGTCGGCATAAAGATATTTGGTAACCCATTTATCCCACGTTCCTATGCCAACACCATACGCATTTGAAAAATCAAGCGCACCATCATCGCCGAGACGCACATCTGGGGCCGGGTAATCCATAACACTTTCCCGGCCATAAGAGCTGGCCGCCATATTGTGGGAAAACCCCAGCGAGTGACCAATTTCGTGGGCCGAAAGTTGCCGTATGCGCGCCAGCGCCAGTTCAACCGGGTCGTCTGCTGCGCCTGTTCCGGTTTTGCCAGCACCTGCGAGCGCTTCAAATATTTTGATATCCTGGCGCACACGCAACGACCCAAGAAGCACTACACCGCGCAGGATTTCACCTGTGCGAGGGTCAAAAATGGATGCGCCGTAGGACCAACCCCGTGTAGCGCGGTGGACCCAGTTGACCATATTGTACCGGGCATCCAGCGGGTGCACACCGTCTGGTAAAATTTCGGCGCGGTAGCCACCTAGGAAACCGGCAGCATCAAAAGCCTCTGCCCACCACTGCGCGCCCTCCAGCAGGGCTGTCCGGATAGGTTCAGGTGCGCCGTTATCAATATAAAAAACAATCGGGTTTACCACCTTGCCGTCAGGCCCCAATTCAAGGCGGAAACGACGCGCCAGTTGCACAGCCGTATCGCCCGCCAGCGGCGCTGACATATCGATGTGCGCGGTGCTAATCACACCGGCACGTTCGTCGGCAATGCGCGGCGTGTACCCTGCGTCAGGGAGCGGCAACAGCGTGGTATGCAATACCAGGCTGACCGAATGAGGAACCGGTGTCGTTGCCCGCACTTCCCGGCCCGCATTGCTGCCAGCAAAGGTAATATGCGCGTCAACTTCAAGGTTCTTTTCAAACACGTGTGTTGCTGTCGTATCAACAAAACTGCGTTTGCTATCAATTTTGAAGCTGCCCTGCCCGCGGTTTTTCAACTGATCCGCAACACCAACACTATCGCGCAAAAGGAAGCTAGTAAAATCAATCAGGATCCGGCCATCTTCCGCGGTCTCTACAACAGGTGTTGACCAGATAATTGACTGCGCAAAACTGGTGTCCACAGCCTTTTTTTCCGCCGGATTGTCGGCGGTCGCGCGGTAGCGGTGATTTTCGATAATAGCATACACTTGGCCACCACTGCGTTTGAACGCCAGAATATGGCTATCGGATGGCCTGCTACGGTCAAGACCAACCGGGTTGGAACCCAGGCCACCCGTTAGATATCCCGCATAGATATAGCGCCCGAAGGTGCCATCGCCGTGAGGTTTTAGCGCCAGCATCACCGTGCCCGCAGAGGTGTCAATATAGGTGTCCACCAGACCAGGTTTGTGATCCAGCCCTGCAACGGCTTCTTCAAATTCAGCGCGAGCCCCAAAAGAAACTGACGTTAAGGCCAATCCCAGTAAACAAACCAAAACCCTGATTTTCATAGTGCCTCCCAAAAGAAATGCCGGCCATATATATGCCGACGCATGCCGACGCGCAAACGCAAGGGTTTACGCGCACCAGCTGAAACGTGTTTTCTGGCGACCATAAAACGAGTTTTCGTCGCGCTTGTCCATTATGACTGTATCAAAGCATGCATTTGTGGGGGTACCGACCTGCAATAAAGCCCGGGGTAACCGCTAAGGCTACTGTGGCAACCGAAGGTTTTAGAACCACAGTTCGCCGGTTACAGCGAAAAACTCAACCAGCAGAAGGTCGTGATCGCGCTGCGCGTTCAACACCCGCAGCTTGCTGTTGGCTAGCGCCGTTTCCTGCGCATTCAGGCGAAACACATCGCTTGCCCCTGCCATATAGCGCGACTCTTCTGCTTTCTGCAGCACTTGCGCAACTTGAACTTCAGACTTGCCAATATCCAATTGTTGTTCAGTAGCAACAATACCAGCCTGATTTGCGCGCAGCGCAAGCCCTACCTGGTCGCCCAGCAGCCGCAGTTCAGCGCGCGCGGCCTTTATTCTGGCAACCAGTTCACTGCGCGTACCGCGTGCCCGGGAAAATTCAATTGGCATGCTCAGGTTAATGCCCACTTTATGATCGGTACCTTCGCGGGTTGGTGAGCCGTCACCAAAGTCACGGCGAAATTCATACTTCAAATCCAGGTCAGGCTGCATATCATTTTCAGCAAGACGTTCGCTGGTTTTCAACTGCTCAATATCCAGGCTGAGCGCAACAAAATCAGGGCGACCATCAAGTGTGCGGCGACGCATTTCTTCCACTGTTAATCTGCGGAACGGATTTTCCTGTGGCAGGTAGGCAGCATTGCCAAACTGCGGGCGTATAGGTTGCCCGTTTTGGTCGCGCAAATATATCGCCAGCCCCAGCGCTGCCTGCATTGCCATTTGTTCTGCGCGGATTTTCTGGCTTTGCCGGGCAAGCAAAAGTTGTCGGTTTTCCTGTTGCGTTATGGTTGCAAGCTGGCCTGCCTCAATTGCCTTGCGGATTGCATTATCCCGCACCAGAGCAATGGTATAAAGTTCGTCATAAACAAGCCTCGTATTTTCCGCATACAGCCAACTGACATACGCGCTCATGGCCGCACTTTTGATATCCAGTATTCTAAGCCGCGCTTTCTGCTCTGCCGCCAGCGTCGCCAACCGCGCATTGCTGAGCCCAACACGCTGGGGGTCGATGTCCCGGCCGCGCCACAGCGCAAAGCTCGCGCCAGCGCGGATTTCGCCGATATCATTGGTCAGATATTGATCTTCATAAATCGGCAGACGACCGCTGGAAATGCTGTAGCCGCCATAAACCGTAGCATTCAGCCCTTGCAGCCGTTGGCGCACCTGCACGTCACCGACCTGCCCGCCGTAAAAGCCGGTCATGCGCCCGTCGTACCGCGCATCCAAAACCGGATCAAACGGTGCCGCAGCAATCGTTTCGCGTGCCGCCGCCGCCTCTGCCGCTGCCTGTGCCTGCAATACCTGCGGCGCATGCAATTCTACTGACTTCAGCAAAACGTCCAGTGTTGTTCCGCCTGCTGCCATTCCCGGTGATTGGTTCCGTTCCACTAGGTAGGCACTTTTGCCAACACCTTCTGCAGCAACAGGCACCAGTTCGATATCGTCATCGGACGCGGCGATCGAGCCAGCGCACAACAGCAAAGCAGAAAGAATGTTTAATTTAAACATCATTGTGTATTCGCAAGAAATTGCTCTGGAAACTCAGGCGGGAAATTATTGAGCTGTCGCCACAGTTCATAGGCAACAGACACCTCGTCTAGCAACACCCAGCCGCGTGCATTGGTGCCAACCCGCAAAATGCGGTTAGATGGCCATGCAGGCTCGCCTTCGCTTTCCTTAACAACAATACGAAACTTGCCGTTTAACCCTGCCATTGGGTCCACAAATGAAACTTCCCCGGCAAAAGTACCAATGGCAACGGAAGGCCAACCACTAAACTGAATGACAGGCCACCCTTCAAACTGAAGGCGCACCGGATCCCCTACAGAAACCAAACTTGCATCCCGGCCATCAACATACAGTTCAACTGCGCTATCAATGTCAAACGGTACAAACTGCGCCAGCTCGTCGCCGGCTTTCACGAAGGTTGCGGTACCGCCAGCCGACACTTTGGTGATAACACCCGCCCGTGGCGCCATGACTTCCTGGCTACCCTCGCGCGACTGCGAAAGTTCGGCACGGTTTAGATCATCCGCAGCACTTTGCGCTCTGACTTCATATTCGGCGAGCAGGATCTGCGCTTGCTCCATTTCAAGACGAGATACCAAGCCATCAGCAAAAAGCGTGGATTTGCGTTCGGCATCAAGACGGGCGGTTGCAAGCGCTGACTGAGCGGTTGCAAGCCGGTCCCGCGCCAGATCAAGCTGGGTTTGCAAGCGTTCGTTAAGCCTTGGATCATTATCAACAATGCGTGCAATGGGCTGGCCTGCTTCAACACGGCTGCCTTCACGCACATACCATTCCGCGATGCGCCCCGGCACCAAAGCACTGATTGATTGTTCGCGCTCTGCCGGGTCTAAGGCAACAATTTGGCCAGCACCTGCAATATTTTGCACCCATGGCACAAAAGTAATGAAGGCTAAGACACCCACAGTAAAAAGCAGGCTGGTAACCGTAAATACCCACAGAGCTGTCGGTAACTTGCCAACCTTCAATGACTCAAGCAAATGAAGTTGCTGAGTGTCATAGCCTTTTTCAAATGAAAACTTACTCATGCTACTGATTTCCTTGCCGAATCCTGGGATACGAGAACAGTCGAGTTTATGTGACCTTTCTCGAAGCCGGGCAAATCATCGGAGCGGCGGATGGCGACGACAGTCACTTCCCGCTTGCTGCGCATTTCCTGGATCGCTGCCATAATATGATCTGGCTCAACCAGTTCATACAGATCGGTCAGCACCAACAGCCTTGGTGCATCCATTATGGCCGCCGCCAGCTTCAACCTTAGCAATTCTTCAACCGTCAGGGGCCATCCAGTAGGCGAAATCATGGTATCAAGGCCACGCGCCATGGTGCTGACACGCTCCGTAAGTCCGACCACGTCAAGGGCACGATATACCTTGGCGCGGTCCACTTCCGGGTGGCCATGCTGCACATAATCACCCAGTCGCATTTGCGGCAGTGTCGGGCGGTCAATAACCTTAACTTCCCCGTTCAGGGTCTGGTGATGCCAGTCTTTGACATCAACCTCGTCAACCTCAACCCGCCCGGACTGCGCCGTTATGTGGCCCTTCAACAGGCGCGCCAGGGTGCGGCGCTCAAGCGGGGACGGATTTTTAAGCCGGATCGACGCTCCAGCTTCAGCCTCGAAACTCAATTCAACCTGATAGTCAGCGTCTGTAACCAACGCATTTTCCAGATGGATTGCACCGCCACCAAGCGGGATACGCTCTGCCCGGGGTGGCAAGCGGGACGGAATACCGCTGATGCGGTCCAGTTCCTCAACCGCAGCGCACAGGCCGTAATATTCCTTCATCAAATGCGCAAGCGAGACGAAGCTGGCGAATATGACAGACAAAATCAGTTCAGCAGCAACCAACTGACCCAGTGACAATTGTTCAACAATAACCAGATAGCCCCCAATTCCCAGCAACAGGGCGCTGGCAAGGGCGTACAAAAACAGAAGCGTCAGCATCTGCTTAAACGTCATTTTGAAATAGTCCTTCATCATGTCGATGTGATGCTCGATCAGACGGTTGGTCTTGCGAATGGCATCATCGCCGTTCGGCCCCGCCTTGAAGAACTCTGAATGATGAGAAAGGCCCTCTATCCAGGCCGCTGTGTCATACTTTGCTTCACTTTCCATGAAAGCACGGCGCGTTGCTTCCCAACCCCAAATCTTCCATACCGTGAACAAACATGCGATCAGAAATGCATTGAACAGCAGAAAAATCGGATGATACAGGCTTGTTACAATGAAACCGATGCCCGCCTGAAACAGGAAAGTAAAAAGCCCGATCAACAGAACAGGCACGCTTTTTTTCACGGTCATAATATCGAAATAGCGGTTAATCAGATCGTCCCGCCGTTCTTGTTCAAAAAAGTGCGCAGGCGAGTTAACAATTTTAAGCGTGATTTCGCTGGCGAGCCGCGCAAACACCCGGCGCTCGAATAATTCCAGAATATATTCGCGGCAGGCATAGAAAAAGCCTGACAAAATCAGCAATACAAACAGCGTAGAGGCCAGCAGAATAACCGGCCGTAAAAGCGCGGTGTTGGCGACCTGGTCGATCAGCATCTGGATCGAAATTGGTATCGCAAGAGCCAGCAAACTGATGAAGGCGCTGAACAGTATCGCCAGTCTGAAATAAGACGACTCTGGCCCCAACACACGGCGAAACTGCCTTGTGAAGTCTTCTTTACTCGGAAAATGATCTGCAAGTGCCATTTTTAAAAATCTTCTCGTCTAAAATAACAGTTTAGCGGCAACTCAATTCAAGGCTTCCAGCGTCTTGCTAAAAACATCATGCCATACAAACGGTGCGTTGTTTCGGCCTAAATACGCATTTATTTTTTTCTTTCAAGCTAAAAGGTGTACGATAGTTTTTATCTATCGGATTATTGATGTGAGTTGATAACAAAACGACCTCGCATAGCCGGGCGGGCCTATTGTTCGGGATAGGGTAAAGTGGCAGATGGCGTGTAAGCCGGGTTCTGTCCCTGCCAAACAGCAGGTGATGACCATTCCTCTAGGCATTTTGTTGCCAAAACGCTCAAGCAACCGACCCGGACAGCGGCGCGAAAACTCGCCTGCTACTAAAAGCAACTGTCCCTATTGGTCTTGCTCCCGGTGGGGTTTACCCTGCCACCCCTGTCACCAGGGGCGCGGTGCGCTCTTACCGCACCCTTTCACCCTTACCTGCCATACCGAAGTCTGGTCAGGCGGTTTGCTTTCTGTGGCACTGTCCCTGAGGTCGCCCTCGCTGGCCGTTAACCAGCACCGTATTTCCGTGGAGCCCGGACTTTCCTCCCCCACACAAGGTGGCGGCGGTCATCCAGCCATCTGCCGGAGCGCACTCAAGCATTGTGGGGAGAGACGGTCAAGAGTTTGCCAAATCTTTTTAACCATTGGATGCGCTGAATGCTGTTGCCTCAGGCTTTGTTTTCCGGCATTGTCCGGCGTCAGATCGATGCTCCAGATTGGCTCTAACAATCTAATATTCCTGAGCATCGTTATTTTAGAGGAAGCCACTGATGAACTGCCCTATTCTTGTTGCCCTGCCGACCTTTTTGTTTCTTGCCGGGTGCGGCAGTAGCGGTGACGAAATCATCTTTGACACGACGCTGGGCCCGGAAACCGAACGCCAAATCGAAACCCTGCCAGATACCCTGCAAGGGGATAGTGGAAACGCGCGGTATTCATCCGAAAATCTGCGCGGCAAAAGCATGGAAAGCGAAGACGGCAGCCAGCCTTGATTGACGCTGACTAGCGCTACGTTCGGTATAGTTTTAAAAAGCTTGTTACCGCATCCTCCACGCACTCTTCTATTTCGCGGGCACTCAGCGGTTCCTGAATACCAATTGATATGCGAAAATGCGCAGGCTCTTTTACCAGGGCAATAAGCTGCCGCCCTGCTTTCTGTGTGTTGTCGATGCAAAGTTCGCCCCGGTGCACCCAGCCATCCAAAAAGTCTGTTAACTGGCCATGCAGTTCTTCCGGCCCAGAGCGCCAGAAGATTTCCCCGAGTGTCGAGCCCTTGGCACCCGCAGCCACCAGCAACCGAAACATGGCAATGGCCCGCGTATCCATCAACAATGCTGCCAGCATATGGCACACAGCGCGCAAGTCTGCTTCAAGGGTGTGGGCTTCAACAGCAGCGAGCGCCTTGTCCGGGTAATAAGCCGCAATTGCGGCATTCACAGCTTCGCTGAAAAGCTGCTCTTTACTGGAAAAATGGCTGTAAACGGTTTGTTTGGAGACACCAGCACGCCGGGCCACACCATCCATGCTGGTGCCATCGAACCCTTTTTCCAGAAAGAGGTCGCTGGCTGCTTCCAAAATGGCATGATTTTTACGCTCGTCGCGCGGTCTGCCCCGTCCAGGTCGATCCACAATTCCGGCGTCTGTCGTGTGTGTGATGGTTTCCAAAATACGCTCGCCTTACCCCCGCTTACGAGCCTAAATTTCTTGGACCCCACAGTCCAGTAATTTATTGACCCTCACCCTATTCGAGCAAAGGTGCCGCCAGCGCAAGGCCGCGTGCCTGATTGTCATCGTCTTCAATTGCCGCAATCACGCGGGTGGCAAGCACAAGGTCACCGTTCCCGAGCGCCCCTTCCAGCAACTGCAAGCGCACTAGGTCGCGTTCATAAACGCCTTCCAGGTCAACGATCTGGCGGAGTATCATGCGCATTTCGGCGGAAAGGGACCCTTCCTGGGTATCAGACCGCAGAGAGCTGAGATAGCGGGCCTTATCGGGCAGTTCAGTGAAAAACTCCATACGCTTCACAGCGGCGTCAAGGTCGCCCCTGTCAGCTTCCACCACGCCGATAAGCTCCGCGACGGACTGCAGAGTTTCCGCGCCTTTAACCCGGCTCAGGTTACTGAGCATAAGGTCATAGCTGACCGTAATATGCACATCGGCCATGCCGCCATCATACATGGTGCGCAGCCGGTGCGCGGTTGCCAGCGCTTTATCATTAATGCTGATGATGCCGCCAAACACTTCATCCGCTTCCATCAGGTAGCTTTGGCGGTCTTCAGGCACGCCCTTTTTGCTGGACAGCACGGCAAGGGCCACCAACCCACGATACAGACGATCCGGCTGGTCAAAGCTACGCACCTGGGCTTCCAGGTCCGTTATATTAATGGCAGCCAGAGAATTTGCCGGGGCCAGCGGCAGTAACCGCATTTTCTGCCAGAAGGCGCGGGTCTGGTTGGTCATTTGCGATAGCGCAACATCTCCATCGGAAATGCGGCCCGCCAGGATAGCCTCGCGCGCGATGTCAATCAGGGCGCGCTGCTTGATGTTAGCAATTTGCAATTCTTCCACCAGAGCAAGGGCGCCCGCCGTGTCACCGGCGCGGGCAAGCAAGGGGGCAATTTCGGTGATTTTTTGCTGCGTGACTAAACTCAGGTTAACGGAGCGTGCCTCATCAAGCGCAAGCATCAGTGTTTCAATGGCTTGTTGCTGCTGCCCGGTTTCGATCAGGGCGCGGGCAACAGCGGTTAATATCTTGGACCGCTCTACGCCAAATTCTTCCGCTATCACAGTTTGCAGCGCAGCAGAAAACGCACAATCCCGGGTGGGGGCTTCCAGACAAGCAAGGGTGTATTCATTGGGCTGGTGCCCACTGGCAGCGGTGCCGTTTTCGCCGTTCTGGGCAACAGCGGGGACGCTACCCACCGCCAGTGTAAAGGCAATTGCTAAAGTCTTCATGTGTCATCCTCACTGATTTTCATGATCAGTTTTTCATGCGAATTTATTTGTTTTTCGATGTCGTCGAGAACATTTTTTGTTCCCCCATCCAAATACCCGTTAACGGTTTCCGGGCGCCAATGCCGCTGAAACGCAACAAGAGCGTCATGGGTCATTTGGGAAAACTCCTCGCTTAATGCAACAGAATAACCAATATTTTTCAGGCTTCTGTTCAGCGCGGTGATTTCTGGCCCAACCATAGCCTTTTTTGCAAGAATTGTCTTGTCATTCCTGTCAACGTCGGCCCACAGCCCAAAACCAAACTCGGACAAATGACGCCAGGGAAACAGCTCTCCCGGGTCCTGTTTGCGGGCAGGCGCAACGTCGCTATGCCCCAAAAACCGCGATGGCAGAATATCAAAACGCCGCGTCAGATGCTCTAACAGCCTTAACAAACACTCAATCTGCTGAGTTGGAAATGACCGATAACCAAATTCATGCCCCGGGTTTACCAGTTCAATACCAATTGATGTGTGGTTCATGCCTTCGCGCCCGCGCCAATGCGACACACCGGCATGCCAGGCGCGCATATCGGGCGCAACCAGTTGGTGAAAGGTGCCACCCTCTTCAATTAAGAAATGCGCAGAAACCTCGCTCGCGGCATCGCACAAGCGAGCCAAGGCGTCATCAGCCGACCGCATGCCTGTGTAATGCAGAATAACTGTATCAACGACAGCACCCGCATGTCCTTCTGGGGCCGCCCGGGCATCAAAATTAGGCGACGGCGAGGCAACAACGCCATCAATATCAATAAGTTGCATCTGATTAACCGGCTTTCATCAAGCGTTCTGCCCTTCGATTGTTCCTGAGCGTCACGATTAACACCCCTGTGATTGTCAGACCGCCACCCAAAAACATTTGCCAGCCGACCACTTCATCCAGCAGCACCACGCCGCCAATTACGGAGAAAAACGGCAATGCCAAAAAGTAAGGCGAAACCATCGACACTTCATACCGGCGAAACAAATAATTGGCCCCGCCATGCCCGACAAGCGTTGAAATGAGACCCGAGTATAAAACAGACAACCAAGCCCGCTGCCCGGCCTCACTAACCGCCACAACCTGCCCACCTTCTATCATTGCGGATATCAGGAAAGAGCCTGCCATGCCCGACAGCGCAACCCACGCCTGCAAGGTAACCGCTGGCACCTCTTTTAATTGACGCATCATCACGGCAGACACAGCATACACAAAAGCGGCTGCAATAATCGTCATGACCGCATCCCAATAGGCGAAAATAGCGGGGTCAAACCCCAACAGCATAACGCCGATGAAGCTGATGGAAATACCGGCAATGCGCGGCAGGCCAACGGTTTCTTTCAGGATCAAAATTGCCAAAATGGTTGAAAATGGTACATTCAACTGAGACGCAATTGCCACCGATCCAACGCCGCCAGCCAGGCTCATACCCCAAAACAACAGCCCAAAATGGACCACACCCAGTGTTACTGCTGCCGTCAACAGCGCCCGCATTTTGCCTGGCACTATTTTCAGGAACGGAAACAAAACAATAAAAACAGCCAGGAACCGCAGGCCATTGGCAAACAGGGGTGGAAAGTCTTCCACCGCCCATTTGGTCGCAATAAAGTTGAAGCCCCAAACACCCGCGATCAAAATCGCAAAAAGCGTGTCTCTGGGCTTCATGGGCGGGTCTTGGTCATTGGCAGGTTTCCATTAAGGGCGTTCGCCGCGTGACTGCATCACGGCGTCATAGGCCGCATTAATTTCAGCAGCGCGGCGGGTTGCCACCGCAATCAGCTCGCTGGGCACGCCTTCAGCGATCAATCGGTCAGGGTGGTTTTCCCTCACCAACTCCCGGTATCGTTTCTTCAGGGCCGCTGTTTCAACCGTTGGCTCCACCCCCAGAATTGTGTACGGCGATTCCGGGTTTGCGCCTACATGCCGGTTCACCAGCGCTTCTGTTTCCTGTTTGGTGTAACCAAATATGTTGGCAACCACTCGAATGTAATCCAGTTCATTGGGGTGAACATGCCCATCTGCTTTTGCAATGAAAAACAAAGCATCCAGCACATCTGAAAGAACAGTCCTATTGCCCCGCATAACATCGGCAATTTGTTTGGCATACGCATCAAATCCGGCAGTATGTTTGCGCGCCATATCAAAAACGCGACCCACATTTGCCATTTCCTGCGGTGGAACGCGAAAAACCTGCTTAAAGGCGTCCACTTCTTCACGGGTCACCTGCCCGTCTGCTTTTGCCATCTTGGCGGATAATGCAATCACCCCGATGGTAAAAGTGACCTGCCGGGTCTGGTCACCGCCGTCCGTAACCGAGGATATACCTGCGTCAACAGCCGCACCCACCGAAACACCGATGAGTGCGCCAATCGGTCCACCAAGGGCCAGACCGGCAGTGCCGCCAATTATTTTTCCCCAAATCGACATGTCGAACAGGTAGCACAGGCTTTTGCGCTATCCCACTCAAAACTTGGGCAAAATTCCTTGTAACAAAACAATAAATTTGTTCGCTTGGCGAAGCGGTTCAAAACCATTATATCTGTGCGCCATCGTCACAAAGATGCAATATACTGCCTACGTGCAATTGACCGGGTCGTAGTAATTCATCGGGGCGCATTACAGAGGATAAGAGAATCATGGTTGATGTCGTTATTTCCGGTACCGGTTTGTACGTTCCGGAAGATAAAATCACCAATGAAGAATTGGTCATAGCCTACAATCAGCACGCGGATCAGTTTAACACAGAACACAAGGCCGACATTGACGCCGGGCTGATGCCTGCAAAGCAGCATTCAAGCGCAGAATTCATTGAAAAAGCGTCTGGCATCCGGCAACGGCATCTGGTGGATGTGGAAGGTGTGATGGACCTGGACCGGATGATGTCTAAAATGCCACCCGGTGGCCACGGTGATCGCGATACACCTTGTTTTCAAGCCGCAATGGGCCTTGCTGCGGCGAATATGGCCCTTGAACAAGCAGGTCTTGATCCGGCTGATATTGATCAAATCGTTTGCACGTCTGCTGTCATGCAGCGCTCTTTTCCGGCGATCGGTATCGAAGTACAGCATTTCCTGGGCACAAGCGGGTCAGCATTTGACATGGTTATGGGCTGTTCCAGCGCGACCTACGGACTGATTGCGGGTGTTAACGCAATCAAAAGCGGCGCAGCGAACCGCGTGTTGATGGTCAACCCCGAAATTTTCAGCACCATGGTCAACTTCCGGGACCGCGACAGCCATTTCATTTTTGGTGATATTGCAACCGCCGTTGTCCTGGAACGCGCCGATCTGGCAAAAGGTGACGACCAGTGGCTTGTCCACGGTACCAAACAAAGTACACAGTTTTCTGACAACATCCGCTCAAATTACGGTCCGATGACCCGCATCGACGACGGCACCCTGTTCCGCGATGACATGTTCTTCGTGCAGGAAGGCCGTAAGGTGTTTAAGGAACTGTTGCCACTTGTGACCAGCTTTATCAGTAAACAACTGGATGATGCGGACATGGCAGTTAGCGACCTGTCACGCATGTGGCTGCATCAGGCCAACATTAATATGAATATGTATGCCGCTAAAAAACTGCTGGGCCGTGATCCGGAACCGGGCGAAGCGCCAACAGTGCTGGAAAACTATGGCAATACAGCAGGAGCTGGGTCAATCGTGGCATTCCATCATCACCGGGATGACTTGACTAAGGGTGACAAAGGGCTGATTTGCTCGTTCGGGGCGGGCTATTCAATTGGCAGTTTGATGGTGGAGAAGCTGTAGGCTTCAAAACCTGCGTGAGTACAAGCGCGGAAACACTTAGGGCTGGCACACACCACAGGGGGACACAGGGTGGGAAATATTGTTATCAGCGGCACCGGGGTTTTCACCCCGCCAAATGCGCTGTCCAATGAAGAATTGGTCGCGGGTTATAACGCTCATGTAGATCTCTGGAATGCTGAGCATGCGGCAGAGATTGAAGTCGGCGACATGACCGCAAAGGCGCATTCATCCTGTGAATTCATTGAAAAAGCATCTGGCATCAAAAGCCGGTATTTGATGGAAGCATCTGGCCTCAAGGAACCAGACCGGATGTACCCTTACCTATCTAATATGGCGGAGGCTGAACTGGCAAGCACACCCGTGCAGGTGAAAATGGCGTTGGAAGCAGCCCTAAAAGCCCTTGGCGAAGCGGGGCTAAAAGGCAGCGACATCGATATGGTGATTATTTCTGCGTCTGTGTGGGAACGGTTTGTGCCGTCTATGGCGACAGAGCTGCAATCCATTCTGGGTGCCAAAGGATTTTCCTTTGATATGGCGATGGGGTGTTCGTCAGCGACATTTGGCATGTCCACCGCCCAAGATGCGATAGCCAGCGGCATGGCCAACAAAGCTCTTGTTGTGACTGCGGAATATCTGTCGCCTCTGATGGCCTACGAAGACAGGGATGGCCATTTCATCTTTGGGGATGCAGCCGTTGCCATGGTACTGGAGCGCGAGGAAGAAACAGCATCAAAGGCAGCGTTTCGCATCAAAGACCGCAAACTGTTCACTGAATTTTCAACCAATATACAGGCAGGATTTGGGTCCCGCGTTTTGATAGAACGTGACCGCATCGGCGACCAGGAGCAGCGCTTCAGCCAAAGCGGGCGTGCTGTTTTTAAAGAGCTGCTTCCCAAAGTTATTGAACATGTTGAAGGCCATATGTCGTCACTTGGCAAAAGTATCAGCGACTTCAAACGGATGTGGTTGCATCAGGCCAACATCAACATGAACCTGTTTGCCAGCAAAAAGATACTTGGGCACACCCCGAGCCAGGATGAAGCCCCTACCATTCTGGACCAATACGCAAATACAGCAGGCGCAGGCTGCATGATTGCTTTCAACAATCATAAGCAGGATTTCAAAAGCGGTGATCTGGGCCTGATCTGCTCGTTTGGTGCCAGTTATTCTATTGGCAGTTTTGTCGTTGAAAAAGTTTAAGGCAATGCGGCTTAAACTGCGGCCAGTTTTTTAGCGACAATATCTATCATACCTTCGGCTTCCAAGTCATCGCCGCGCGCGGTGTGGGACCGTATTTTGACCTGCACTGTGACGTCGCGGCCCTTTTCCTGATAGGATCGGCCAACGACTTCACCGTTGATCCGGCTTTCCAAAAGGCTGGCCCCCTCTTCCGGTGTACCCGGTAGTAACAGTAAAAATTCATCATTACTGAAACGGCTGAAAACGTCCTGTTCCCTGCGCCCTGCAACAATCGCTGTTGCGATCTTCTGCAAAACCGCATCGCAGCCTGTGCGCCCAACGGCGGCGCGAATGTCCTTCATATTTTCGATTTCAATAATCAGGATCGAGACAGCATCAGCGTTGCGTCGAGCGCGTGCCAGCACCACTTTGGCAACTGTCAAAAATGCCTTCCGGTTCAAAGACCGGGTCACAGGCTCCAGCATTTGCTCGACCCGCAATTCAGTTTGCAGGCGTTCAGCAACCATCATAATCACACCAACCACATACATGGGTGTGAACATCAGGGCTTCAACGATAGTCAGCGGCGTTATCCACACCGTTTCATCTGCTGAAAAGGCAGTATCCACTCCAAGTAAGGGCCAGCTTAAAACGCGGTACAGGTTCATCAAGCCATGGGCTGCAAACAACCCCATAACGAAATACGACCCAACGCGACTTTCGCGAATGGCACTTTCGTAGATATCGATACGGTACCCTTTGGCACTAAATATCAAATAGGCGGTTGCAAACGAGCTTATAGCAAAAAACATAGAGACTATGGCTGTTCTGCCAGTAGCGGTGCCGTCCTGTGACTGGTAAACTAAAATCGTCACTACCGTGAGAACGCCTAGAAAGGCGACAAGGGCACTAAGGCGTTTGGTTTTTTTGTGCCAAAAATCGGCTAGCCCAAGCCACGCTGCGGCGTGTCCCAACACCAGAAAAATATATATAGCGCAGATATGAAGAAGGCTGGTGGCTTCCCCAAATCCAAACGCGAGCACAAGGCCGAAAAAACTGGCTATTGGGCTAAGCGTAATGGCGTTCAAGCCAAAACTTGAGCGATTTTTTGTCCAGAACCCGGCGAGCACCAGTGTCGAAACACTATGCATCACCAGGGTGGCTGCCATTAAAAATACCAGAACATCAGTCATAAACTGTGCCCGCCCTTCGCTCTCGTAAAAACCTGTTTACACATGAAAAGAGTGACAAAACATTATAGATATTTTTGTCAATTGCAATCGCAGAGCCAGCAACTGCACATACTGTAATAAAAGCAAGTGCATGCGCTTTATCGTGCCTATAAAACTTTTCATCTCAATTTTTCTTGCATCATTTCTACACCTGTAGTAATTCAAATTCTACATATGTAGAAATAGAGGCAATGATGACTGACAGCGTAAAACTCAGTGACCAGCAATACCAACTCATGCAAGCGCTTTGGCAGCTTGGTGAAGGGTCGGCAAAAACGGTCCAGAATCAAGCGTCTCACATGGGCCTTGCTCACACCACGGTAGCCACCATTCTGACCCGGCTGGAAAAGAAGGGTGTTTTGAGCTCGCGCACCGAAGGACGGGAACGCGTTTTCAAACCGACAGTAAGCGAAGGCGCGGTGCGCCGGTCCATGGTTTCATCGTTGGTTGGCACGTTGTTCAAAGGGGACGACAGGCAACTGCTCGCGCATTTGGTGAAAGAAAGCGATTTGCAGGCCGATGATCTGGATGAAATCCAGAAGATGCTTCAGGAGGCGAGCAATGATTGATGGGTTAGTCATCGACTTGCCAATTTTGGCGCTGTTTTTGAAGTTTATGATCGCCAGTACCCTGCTGTTAGGGAGCGTTTGGGTTTTGGAGAAAATCGGCGTTATCAATACGCCTGATATGTCAGAAACTGCATGGAAACTGGCAATTGTCGCAAGTTTTATAGCACTTTTGCCTGTGTCATTCGCCCCGTCCAATCTGACGATCCCGATTGAGCAATCGGTCGCGGTTGAATACGGCGCATTACCTTATCGCCCTGCCCCAGAGGCAACGGATACCGGAACCATTGATCAAGCCGTTGACCGAAATGGTAACACAAGTGCGAACAACCCAAGGCGCCCCGATACCACGCAGTCAGCGGATATCGCACGGCCATCAGTGCCACAACTCCGCTCATCGGACGGTGCTGTAGTGTCGCTGCCCACTCAGGAAACTTTGAGGCAGAAAACATTAGGGCAAGAGATATCTGGGCAAAAGCCGTTGGCCAGCGCAGCAACCAGCCAGGCACTTAATGCACCTGCCCCGCAGCCTGCACCGTCGCCAGAGGCTGTGCTGTCCAGGCAGGACACACCTGTTGCCACTGCTGCATCGGGGCCTGTTTCCGTTCAACCACGTGTTACGCAACCGGCATCAACCATAAGCATTGATATCCTTCTGATCTCCGCTTGGGCAGCGCTTGCGGTACTGGCGCTCGCGATGCTGGTTGTGTCTTATTCCCGTGCGATCAAAAGCCTGGGAAGCCGCAAGCGGGTGCCGGCGGAGCACCATGCGAACCGCACCTTGCGGACTTTGTGTGAAGCTGTGGACATTCGCCACGTGCCTTACCTCAGCCGCTCAAGCGAAATCAATAGCCCGGTTTGCCTGCCACGCAGGGAAATTTGCCTGCCTGATTGGGCCTTTGAAGACATGGACGAAAAGGCGCTCGACAGCCTCATCGCCCACGAGTTGGCGCACATGCTGCGCCGTGACCCGGCAATGATGATCATTACACAAACACTAAGCCGGGTTTTCTTTTTCCAACCACTGTTCGCCCTCGCGCGCAAACGGCTGGAAGACAATGCCGAACTGGCAGCAGACCAGTGGGCAGCAACACATCTATCGACTGCAAAAGCAGTCGCAACAGCACTGTATACGTGCGCACAAAAAATAACCGAGAAACGACAGCTACAATGGGGATTGGCCATGGCCGGTGACAAATCGATACTGAAACAACGCGTAGAACGCCTGCTGAAGGCAGACGGCGCATCCTTTAACACAACAGGGCGCTTGAAACGCGGCGGCGTGGCAGCAATTTTGCTGGCCGCTGTTGTTAGCCTACCCGGTATTGAATTTGCCACCGCCATGACCGCCGGTCACCCCCACGACATACCAGATGAGCGAGAAATTGAGCGCCTCGTGCGGGAGGCTGAACGCGAAGTCAGACGCAGCGCACGACTTGCCGAGGTGGAAGCAAGACGAGCTGCCCGTCTGGCGGATCAGATCCGGGCTAAAGAGGCTCACAAGAACAGCCGAATGACTTTAGAAAGTCTAGAAGGCCTGGAAAGTCTGGAAGAACTGGACGAACTGGCCGAGCTGGAAGCATTGAAAGACCTGGAGCATCTGAATGACTTCGAGTTTTCATTCGCCATGGATGAAGACGCACGCCTGTCCATTGAACGGGCCGCAGAAGAAGCTGCTCGCGTAGCCGTGCACGCAACAGAACTCGCAGCCTCAGCAGCGGCAGAGGCTATGGTCGACGTAGCACGCCACCCCGGCATAAAGCGACATTTCCGGTCAGACTCTGGCCACCAATCCGGCAACATGCAATGGACGACAGATGGCCAGTCCATCAAAGTCAAGTGGGAGGGACGCTTTACCCTGACGGACGACGAAACCGGTATCGAATCTATCGAACGGGATGGCCTGCTGAACATTCGCACGAAAGACGGTAAAGAGCGCCGCCGCATTCGTATGGAAAACGAAGATGGCACAATCGAAACCACTTACTGGCTGAACGGCGACAAACAAGCCCTAGACAGTAACGGTGAAAAATGGCTGGCACAAACTATTCAGCTTTTGGTGCGCAACAGCGCCATCGATATGGAAAACCGGATTGAGCGCTACTTAAGCAAGGGTGGTACAAAGCTGGCCTTCAAAAAATTTGATGAACTGGAAGGCGACTATGTTCGCCGGGTCTTTGCCAGCGAGCTGATTGATCAAGCCGATCTGGATGAAGGCGAAACCAAAAGCCTGATCAAAGCCTACAAAGTGGTGGAAAGTGACTATGAAACCCGCCTGTTCATGGATGATATGATCGACGCGGACTTGATTACCAAAAAAACGCTGGGCGATGCCTTGGGGCTTACCGCCGACATGGACAGCGACTATGAATTGCGTCTTGCGCTCACCCCGCTTCTGGAAGAATTCGCTTTCGATGACAAAGACATGGAACGCGTTCTGGACCGCGCCTTGAAAATTGAAAGCGACTATGAGTTGCGGCTGTTACTATCTGCTGCAATGGACTCCGGCGAACTATCAAAAGGCAATCAAAAACGCCTGATCAAAGCGGCCCAATCCATCGATAGCGATTATGAACTTCGGCTTGTCATCAGCCAGTTTGCTGATGAAGCAACCATGGATGCCGGCATGACAACAGATCTTCTGCAGGCTATTCGCGCCATTGAGGGCGATTATGAAAAACGCCTTGCCCTTGCCGCCGTTGTTGATGAGGGCAGCATGAATGAGGCCAACTGGATGCAGGCTATCAAGGTCGCTGAAACGATAGAGGGCGATTATGAAAAGCGCCTGGCGCTGGCGCAGATCAAAGATGATCTGCCAAACGATTCCAAACTTGAAAAAGCCTTTACAGAGGCCGCTAAAACTATCGACGGCGATTATGAAAGAGAGATGCTTCTAGGCAAATAACCCTGCCCGGACACCAAATCGCGCCCATTCCCGGCAAGGCATAAAAACGGGTTTGAGCGCCCCTTTGTGAACCACAACTTGAACCCCCTCCCCTTTGCTTTATTTTAAAGCATCAGGGGAGGTTTTTTTATGGCTTTATCACGCATCACCAAAGCAATCATTTGGGTTGTCGTTCTGCTTGTCGCGTCGCTTATCGGTGTGCGCTTGATTGCACCACCCATGCTGGAAAAGTCCTTAAACCGCCAAATTGACTTCAGTAGCCAACCGATCACAGACACCACCCGCGCCCTGCACCGCGACATGCTGATCATGGATTGGCATTCAGATACCCTTTTGTGGGACCGCAATATCCTGGACCGCGCCACCCGGGGCCACGCCGACGTGCCGCGCCTCACCGGTGCGGGGTTTGATCTGGTCATGCTGACGGCTGTCACAAAATCCCCGCGCGGTCAGAACATCGGCGAAAATACCGGGGAAACCGACAATATCACGCCGCTGGTTATGGTGCAGGGCTGGCCCATGCGCACATGGGGCAGCCTTCTGGAACGCGCCCTGTATCAGGCTGAAAAACTGGATGACGCCGTTCAGGCATCGAATGGTGGCGTTCTGTGGGTACGCACCAAGTCAGAACTTGCAACATTGCTGACCCGGCGCGCCCAAACCGTCGGCACCCCTCTCTTGGGTGCGCTGTTGGGGGCAGAAGGCGCGCACCCCCTGGAAGGCGAGGCTGCCAACATCGACCGCATGTTTGATGCCGGGTACAGGATGATGGGCATCACGCATTTTTTCGATAACGAATTGGCGGGCTCCCTGCACGGGATCAGTAAATCAGGTCTGACGGATTTTGGCCGTCAAGCCATCGCCCGCTTCGACGCGCTGGATATGATTATCGATCTTGCCCACGTATCCGAAGCAGCAGCCTATGAAATTCTGGCGCTGTCGTCGCGCCCGCCGGTTGTGTCGCACACCGGGTTCAAAGGATATTGTAACACAGCACGCAATTTCACCGATGACCTGATGGAAGCCATCGCAGCCAAAGGTGGCTTAATCGCTGTTGGCTTCTGGGAAGAAGCCATATGCACCCCAACACCAGACGGCATCGCCAGGGCCATTGATTATGGCATCAAACTGGTCGGCGAAGACCATGTGGTGATCGGCTCTGACTGGGACGGCAGCACAGAATCGCTGACAGCCCCAGATTTTCCGCTGATCACGCAAAGCCTGCAAAAACTGGGACATACCGAGGCCACCATTCGCAAGGTAATGGGTGAAAACAGCGTTCGTTACCTGCAGGCCTGGCTACCGGATTGACACACACTTGGCGGGATGCGGTCCCGCCGCTACGATAGGGCTAACGGACAAAAAGGGGAGATTTTCCATGACACCAGAACTGCTGCTGCTTTTGTACAGCGTTATCCTGACTTTCATTCTGATCATGATCCCCGCAGGCAATGCCCTGATAAGCAATGGGGCTGCAGCGCAGGGCGGTCCGCGCGATAACCTGCCGGAGCCCAGCGTGCTCAACAAACGCGCCACGCGGCTGTCGAACAACATGCTGGAAAACATGGTTTTATTCGCACCGCTGGTGCTGATGGCTCATGTAGCAGACGCCTCCAACGCCACAACCTTGCTGGGTGCACAAATCTTCTTTTATGCCAGAATCGTCCATGCTGTGGTGTATCTGGCTGGTTTGCCCTGGGTTCGGCCCCTGGCCTGGGTTGTCGGTGTCGTCGGGATGGGCATGATAGCCTTCCAGCTTCTGTAAAGTCAGCGTACGAAAAAATGCAATAACCCAGCGGTGAAGGATTTGGGGATGACGGCCATGTGGCTACCCTCGGCAAGAGTTTGAAACGTCATGCGTGTTTCTTTCGCTTCCAACGCTGATAGTACAGGAGTTAGCGCATCTCGCACGGCACCCTCGCTTGCATCTGCAGAAAGATAAAAAGCAGGCAAGGCACCCCGACTAGCCTCAATCATCTGCAGGAAATCGGCAGCCCATAAGGGTTCTTCCTCCAGCGAGGGGCTGGTTGCCAGAATATGGCTAAACAGCGCGGGCTCGCGCAAGCCGGCATAAACTGCAAACAAGCCGCCGGACGAATGGCCATACAGGATGCGGGTATCACTTACGCGGACCTTGGCTGCCAAAAACGGCAAAATCTCGGTTTTTAAAGCCTTCAGGTACCGGTCTGCCCCGCCATCCGCTGGGTGATAGTCCCGCTGGCGTTTTTGTATCCAGCTTTGCATGTTACCGTAAATCACCGCTGCAACAATCATGGGCGGTACCTTGCCCTCAAACGACAGCAGCCGCGGCACCTCGGTTTCAAACCCAAACATCGCATCGCCGTCTAATCCAAAAAGCAACGGAAACGACGCATCCGATGCGCTGTAGCCAAACGGCAGGGAGATGGCAATTTGCACCTCTTCACCGAGCACGACAGAGTGCATCCGATGTATCTCTGTGCCTGGCAGGGTGTAGCCTTCAGCAGTCACTGCCGTGCCACAAACCAGCCAGCACAAAAAGCTGGCAAAAAATCGAACACTACTCATCATTCACCCCATAGACAGTTGCGTTGTAAGCTGACCTCAGTGTTGGTGCTGTGTTGCAACCAAACAAGCAGGTAGGGATGAACAGGTATTTGTATGGGTTAAATGGTTTTTTAGGGATGACATGGCCCCTTTCCCACCATTTAGGGCGCTGAGTTTATTGCAGGCTTGGTAGTGGTTTGAGCAGACACCTGACGGTCATACAACGGGAGGCACACTTTCAAAATAATTACCATCGCCGCTAGTTCAAACCCAACACCCAACAGTGTATCCACAAGATCCATGCTAAACTCACCCAGGCTGATCAAATAGCTCGGCGGCGTATCGGGTAAATCATAACTGACCCCTGAGAAAACAAAGATATTATTGAAAATATGCACACCCATAGCGGCTTCCAGCCCGTTGGTAAAATGCGTCAGAACACAGGCAATCAACCCAAAAGTGAAGATCGCCACCATATAAAAGCCCAGGCTGGATTGCGCTTCTGGGTTATAAAAATGAAGGCTGGCGAACAAAGCGCTGGTAATGCCGTACACTAACCATTTACTGGGTATAAAGCGCGCAAACCATTGCCCCAGATACCCCCGAAGCAACAGTTCTTCGCTGGCGGCCTGAAACGGCACAAACATCAGTGTAACCAGCAAAAACGGCCAGTAGGTGCTGGCATCATAGACCCATTTTATGGTGCCCGGTTCCGCAAACATCCATTCTATAAAAGTGAGCAGTATTAACAACCCAGCGTATATGGAACCGGCCACAAACAGCAGCCGCCAGCGAAACCGGCTGGCCCCGGTTATAAGTGCGCGCCATGACCGCTTGTGCCACTTTTTTTGCACAATCCACAAAGCCCCGATAAACGGCAAAAACGAGGATAATAAAAACAGATGGCCAGACACTGTTGTCCCGCTTAATAAGACGTCTGATGGGTCCGTCGCCTCATCAACGACAAAAACAGCCACCCCAATCATCTCAACCACAAGCAAGACGATAACGCCGATAAAATACAGCCCCATCAGGAAGACAAAGCCCAACACCCACGCGAAAAAGCCGCTTCGTCCCTCGGCTGTCTGATCCAGATATTTTGGCTGCTTAGGGTATGGTTCAACCGCATCCCCAATCGGCACCCCAGGTTTCATGTCTTGATCGTTCATAACGCTCCCCGTTTTTAGCCCAATCTGTCAGCTTTTTATGCGCATAACAGTATGTCTGCTTCCCTACAGAGAAATTGTAAATCACACAATGGAATCCTGTGACAGCCAAAAACTAGCTGCCGGCAGCCAGAACCAAAGCCCAAAACCGGCGGGACAAAAAGACTGTCGAAACACGTCGATAAACGCTATGACAGCAGGAGTAGGCAAAAAGCTGGCCTCCGCCCATCGGTTTGAAGCCAGCGCACGATAGGGGTTATACAGTATGATGCGTGTTTTAGGGGCCTGCGCGGCTGCCCTGTTGCTGGTGACCGGTACTGGTGCAACACAGGCGCAGCCTGAACAAGAAACAGTGGTCCCCACGACACCCGCGCCCAACGCAACCCCGATGACTGATCAGGAAATGCGGGACCAATATGCGAAATCCATGACCTACATGCTGCGCCGGGCAAAGCTGGTGCGCACGCTGGCTGCACAGCATATGGTGTACATCAACGAAAATGCCGCCAAGCCAAGCCTGCACCTGGTGGAAGAAGCCAGCCAGGTTGTTGCCTATGACCTGGTGTGTGACGGCAATAATTTCGATCCCGCCGCCCTTGACCAAATGGCGACAGAAAGCACCTACCGCATCGCGGTGGAAGCGGGCCAGTCCCCCATTGCGGCCCCCCTGCGCGAGATTGGCAGCACGCAGCCCATACAGGCCCGTATGGACTTGTTGGGTGATGTATCATCCAGCGTATTTTTGTTTCAGGTCGGCCGCAGGCGCGGTCTGTTTGATAGCCTGATCACAGATTTTGGGCTCGAAAAATTCTGCAACGGCATGCGCGCAAATATGCGCGAACGCTATGACAGCATTACAGCTGAGCAGGACACCGATGAAAGCAAGTGATTTTTATGAAAAGTGGTGATCTGGGCCAAGTTGCAAACCAGCTTTTTCGGCCCTTAGCCTTACATAACCTCTAATCATATTTTCGACGAACGAGTACCAGCTTCTTCTTGGCGTATCCAATATCTTCCCATGCCCATCTTTTTTGAGGCTGTTAAGACGCTGCGAAAAGTTTTTTCGCTCAATCGGGGTTTTATCCAACTTTTGCATTATGGGAATATACGAGTTCCGATAAATATCATCCGTTGAACGTTCAAAAAGCTTTCCATCGGCAACGGCCCATAAAACTTCCTCATATTGTTCGCTGTGTTTGTATTTCTTAACGGCTGTATCATAAGCAATTTTTAGCGACGTGTATGAGGATTCTATGGACGCTGTAATCGCGGTGTGAAAAATCTCAGGATTCACAGCGCTTACTTCTTCAACCAGATCGAACATGGTCCAAACGATATTCTCGCCTATCAAGTGTATGTAGTATGGAAATCCATCGCTAATGTGACCAATGCGAATTATCGTTTCGCGATCGAACTCCACGTCAAATGCTTCGGCCGCATTCTCTAAAATCGCCCAACGAGCTTCGTGACGAAGTGGCTCAAGCTCGACGGGGGTAATATATCGATCAGTTGATAAGTGTACGCCAATGAGTTCTTCGAGAGAAGAACCGATACCACAGAAAATAAAACGAATTCCGATTTCCTGATCTGAAACTTGTTTAATCAGGTCAGCGAACAGCTTCATGTCTTTGGGATCACTGAGTTGATCAAACTCATCTACGATTACAATAGGTTCATAATCAAAAGCTTTCGCCACCTGTCTCAAAAGCTCCGCCGCATCATTTATTGTAGATATTGCAGGAATAATACCCTTTTCAATAGATGTAGCCTTCCCAAGGCTCAAAGGCCCGAGCGCTAACTTTGCTTCTGAATGGTCGACAGTCCGATCAATACTGGTAGCTTCAGGATACAGTTTTTTCGCAATATCTTGAACAAAATCGGAAAAACTACCTTGTTGGTCACAAGCTACCAACGCCAACTCTTGCGTCGAAGGTTGTGATATAAACGCCGCAGTCTTCGCAAGAGATGTCTTACCAACACCTCTATCACCATAGATAAAAATATGCCGTCCAGGTGAACGAAGTGCTCGACGAATTGCTTCTAGTTGTTTATCTCGGCCATGAAGCCGTTCTTGATGCGAAATTGTCTGCGAAGGGGTAAGATAGTCTGAGAGCTTACTCTCAATATCACTCCTTGATACACTTTTTAGCATATAGCTTCCTTATAATTAGCCTCTAGCCTACCACGTAAAATGGGTGACTAGAAATGTATATTAGGCTGCAAAGTACAAAACATCTGCAACGAACTAACGCGTATCAAACCACAGCTTTGCTCCTGGCGAACACGATGCAAAGCTGTCTGGGCGGCAGCTGCCAAAATGCCTAGTAGTTCGCAACATCAACTTCGGCAGCGATGAAACCGAAGGCGGACCAGCCTGTACTTTTATCGAGATAATCGCGCATCATTGTGAGCGCCTCCTCTTGCTCGCCGCCATAATATTTCCAGTTCGCCAGGCCATACACCATGCCCGCGCCCTGTGGGCTGTCCGCGACCTCGCGCGCGAGCTCGTCGTAGGAGACCAGACCTTTGTACAAAAGGCACAGGTTAAAGTAGGAAAAATTTTCGATGATATCCATGTCGGCGCTAATATCTTCAAGGGCTTGAACTGCATCATCTTCTCGCCCCATGCGCCGCAAAATCATATAAATCCAATGAGTTGTGGAAACAACATTGTCCGGATATGTGCTCGCCTTGCGGGCTTCTGTGTAGGCCCACAGCGCGCGTTCGAAGTCGTGTTTCAGATAGTAGGCAAGGCCAAGATGATACCAGATGTTGCCATGCTTGGTTGAAACCGGAATACCGCGCGCGTTGGGCGCGCCGTCTGGCTCAATCTCGTTTGGTTGCCCTTTGATAAGGTCAACGGCGATCAGATAATCGGCAATCGCTTTATCAAATTCCCGGATGGAAATGTAGCGATGGCCCCGGTGCCGGTACATGCGCGCATCATCCGGGTGCTTTTTCACGCCCTTCGAAAACACCTCAATCGCGGACAGATAGTCCCCCGTATAACCAATGCGACGACCATACCAGATGATGGCGTCTGCGTCGTTTGGGTTTGCCATATAGTCCGCTTTGGCCTGCGCCAGATTTTCAAGCGTTTTTGCGCCTACTTCTGCCGGGGCATACAGCTTGGTCCCCAGCAAAGATGTTGCCTGATAGGGGCCGTTTTGTGCCAATCCCGCCCCAACAGGCAAAGCCACAAGAAGAAAAAGAGCACTAAGGATGCGGAAAATTGGTTTCATGTCTGACGCCTGTTTTTATATGAATCCCAAGTGTTACTATAATGGCTGGCGAAATGAAAACCTGCTGTCTCGCGGCGGTTATTGCCAACGCACTGATTAGGGCAGCCGTTTCTTGACGGAAAAAATACCCCGCACGTCCCCCACAGCGAAGCCGGTGGCCTGATCATTCGGGTAATAGTCGGTGATCGTTGCAGCAAGTGCAGGCTCAACGGCAGACCCATGACAGGTGGTGCAGGGCTGTTCCAGAAGAATGGGTTTTGCCCAATAAAAAACGTCGCCGTCAGCGGTGCGGACAGTCGCGGAGCGTTCAAGTTTGCTGACATCTTCGCCGCGGTCCTGCGCTGCCAGAAACTGCGACAGAGCCTCCCGCTCCCACGCATCAGGTGCATTGCCCGGGTTGCGTACCCTAAGCGCCCTGCGCCCCACATCCATGCCGGTGTCTTCCGAAACCTGGGCGGCGATGGCATAGGCATCTTCGGCGCACACCGTAACAGCGGCGACCGGGCCTTGTGTTTTCATTGTCGATACCAACCGCGCTTTCAGCGTTTTGCCAAGCCGCATCGCCGCAGCCCGCGCGGCCTCGGTATGCTCCAGCTTTGTATCTTCGGCCAAAACCGCACCAGGAATTATGGCTATCAAAACCGCGACCACCGCAAGTCCTATATTTAGAGAGCTCTTCATCACTTGCCCTTCCCCGATTTCAGCAGTTGCACAATCAAGCGGTCCATCGAGTTCAGAAATTGCGATCGGTCTTTTGTCGTGAAGCTGGCGTTAAACCCTCGGTCCTCGCCGGTTTCCCGCAGGTGGGATTTCAGCTTCCGCATCGCCAGCGCCATGCCAATGTTATCTTTGGTGAAAGCTTTGCCGGTCGGCCCAACTGCAACCGCGCCTTTTTCCAAAACGCGGGACGCCAGCGGAATATCACTGGTGATCGCGATATCGCCGGGTGCGATTTGCTCTGCAATCCAGTCATCGGCGGCGTCTGCGCCTTCGGGCACAACATGTTTTGTTACCTTAGGGCCGACTGGTATCCTCAGCCACTGGTTCGATACCAGAAATACCTCCAGGTCGAACCGGGCGGCAACTTTCAGGATTTCATTTTTGACCGGACAAGCGTCCCCGTCGACATAGATGCGAACCACGCGAGATTTCCTTCTTTTCCTGCCTGTTATCGTGCATTTTTTGCACAAATGGTTCCTTTTTTGGGCATTTTTCGTAATTTTTTGACCCCATTTCCGATTGGCATCAGCGCATACACAGCCTAAAAGCAACAGGGGCATCTCAAATAGCAAGGATAGGTGTGTGGCAGGCGACGGCAAATGGCAGTTCTGGATTGATCGGGGCGGTACCTTCACCGATGTGGTAGCGCGCGCACCAGGTGGCGCTTTATCGAGCCACAAATATCTGTCCGTCAACCCGGAACGCTATGAAGATGCTGCGGTTTTTGCCATGCGCGACATTATGAGCATAGCCGAAGACGCACCCTTTCCAGATACACATGTCGACGCCATCAAAATGGGAACCACCGTTGCCACCAACGCCCTTCTCGAGCGTGAAGGCGCCAAAACGCTGCTTCTCATCACCCAGGGTTTTGCTGATTTGCTGTTGATCGGCCAACAGCACCGACAGGACCTGTTTGCTCTCAAACCTTCGCGCCCGGTTCCCCTGTATGCGGATACACTGGAAGTGGATGAACGCCTCGGCGCAGACGGCAAGGTATTGAAAAAAATAAATAAAATCGCATTGCGCGACGGGTTACAAGCGGCCAAGCAACAAGGGTATAACAGTGTCGCCATCGCCTTTGTCCACGGCTACCGCTACCCTGACCATGAAAATCTGGCTGCAAAAATCGCTACGGAAATTGGGTTTGACCAAATCTCTGTCAGCCACCGTGTCAGCCCCCTGATGAAGCTGGTACCCCGCGGTGACACAACCGTTGCGGACGCTTACCTAACCCCGGTCCTGCGCCGGTATGTTGATCAGGTGCGCGGTGCAACCGGCGGCACACCGCTTTACTTTATGCAATCCAATGGCGGGCTGGTTGCAGCAAGCGCCTTTGAAGGCAAGGACGCCGTATTGTCCGGCCCGGCAGGCGGTATTGTTGGCGCGGTGCGCGCGGCTGAACGCAATGACCTGACCCGCATTTTGGCATTTGACATGGGCGGTACGTCCACCGATGTCAGCCACTACGCTGGCCATTTTGAACGCGTTACAGATACCAATGTTGCAGGCGTGCGCATGACCGTGCCGATGATGGACATTCACACTGTCGCTGCTGGTGGCGGCTCAATCTGTCGCTTTGCTGACGGCCGCTTTCAAGTGGGGCCCGCGTCAGCGGGCGCACACCCTGGCCCCGCTTGTTATGGCCGCAACGGGCCGATAACCGTGACAGACTGCAACCTTCTTTTGGGCAAAATTCAGCCAGATCTGTTCCCGCCGGTTTTTGGCCCGAACGGCAATGCCCCGCTTGATCGGGACGCCACAGTCGCTGGCTTTAAGGTTATCGCCCAAACCATCAAAGAGGCCACTGGGAACGCCATGTCGCTGGAGGCAATCGCCGAGGGGTTTCTGGCGGTTGCCGTGGAGCATATGGCGCGCGCGATCAAACGTGTATCCGTTGAACGAGGCCATAATGTCAAAGACTATGCCTTGCTAACATTCGGCGGGGCGGGCGGGCAGCATGCCTGTCTGGTTGCCGATGCGCTGGGCGTGGAAACCGTTTTGATACCACCATTTGCAGGTGTGTTATCAGCGCTGGGCATGGGGGTGGCGGACCAGCGCGCCATCGCCGAACGCGCGGTAGAAGCGCCGCTGTCCGATAGCCAGACCCTGACGAATACCATCCACGAAGTGCGGGAAATCGCGGCCGCCGCGCTGGTCGCGCAAGGCGTTGGCAATACAGACCTTGAAACTAAAGTGACGCTGCATATCAAATACGCTGGCACCGACACGGCGCTGGCAGTTCCGTTTACAACTATGCAGGCCGCATTCGCCGATTTTACGACCCTGCACCAGCAGCAGTTTGGCTTCACGGAAGCCGATACAGACTTGATTGTTGAAAGTCTTGAGGCAGAAGCTATTGCCCGCATTGGGCAAACGCTAGACGGTCTGGACCAGCCTGTGACACCAGCGGCGAGTCACCCGAATGTCAGCGTTTTTATGAATGGTGAGGCCTGTCATGCAAACGTAGTCGACAGAGCAGCACTCGCCCCAGGTTCCACCCTTGAAGGCCCTGCCATTGTTTTGGAAGACGGAAGCACAACTATCATTGAGCCCGGCTGGCGTGCAGAAAAAACCAGCAGCGGTGCACTGAAACTATCGCGGTCTCAGGCGAAAAGTGCAGCAAATATTGATACCCAACGGGCTGATCCGGTTTTGCTCGAAATCTTCAACAATCTGTTCATGTCCGTTGCCGAGGAAATGGGCGGCGTGCTGGCAAAAACCGCCCATTCCGTTAACGTCAAGGAACGGCTGGATTTCTCTTGCGCCGTGTTTGATGCCGACGCCCAACTGATTGCCAACGCACCGCACATGCCGGTGCATCTGGGCAGCATGGGTGAGAGCGTTAGCGCAATTGCAACCGCACGCGGCAACACCATGCAGCCCGGCGATGTGTTTATGGTCAATGACCCAACAGCCGGCGGCACGCACTTGCCCGACATCACCGTTGTCACGCCCATATTTCTGGAAGGTCGTCTAACGCCAGATTTTTATGTTGCGTCGCGCGGGCATCATGCTGACGTGGGCGGCACGACCCCCGGTTCCATGCCCCCCGATTCTGAAACGCTGGAACACGAAGGCATCAGCTTCATCAACTTTCATCTGGTGAAACAAGGCACTTTCCAGGGCGATGCCGTGCGCCAGCAACTCTCAAATCATCCGTTCCCTGCCCGCAACCCGGACCAGAACATCGCTGATCTTAAGGCGCAGATAGCTGCCAATGCACGCGGGACGTTGCTGGTGCAGGCCCTGATTGACTATTACGGCATACAAACGGTCTCGACCTACATGCGGTTTGTGCGGGAAAATGCGGCGTCTGCTGTGCGCGCTGTCATCGGCAAGCTGAAAACAGGGTCGTATGCCTACACTATGGATTGCGGGGCGTTGATTAATGTCGCGATCCGGCCGGAACCGGACCAAGGCCGCCTGACAATTGATTTTACCGGCAGCAGCCCGGAACTGAACAATAACTATAATGCGCCCTATGCTGTGGTGAAAGCAGCCGTGCTGTATGTATTCCGGGTGCTGGCGGGCGGTGACATCCCGCTTAACAGCGGCTGCCTGGAACCCATTGATATCATCATGCCGGATGGCAGCATGATGAACCCCGGTCCAACGGCGGCGGTGGTGGCAGGCAATGTGGAAACCAGCCAGGCCATTACGAACGCCCTGTTTCTGGCGACTGGCACGCTGGCAGCGTCGCAGGGCACTATGAACAACCTGACGTTTGGCAACGACACCTACCAATATTATGAGACGATCGCAGGTGGCACGGGGGCGAGTCCCGGGTTTGATGGCACGGATGCGATCCATTCCCACATGACCAACAGCCGCCTGACCGATGTGGAAGTGCTGGAATGGCGCTACCCCGTTCGGGTGACGCGCTTTGGTGTGCGGCATGGCAGCGGCGGCGCGGGCGAACACATCGGCGGCGCAGGCGTTGTGCGCGAGTTTGAGTTTCTGGAAGACATGGAAGTGTCATTGCTTGCCAACCATTATGAAAGCGGCGCGCCGGGCCTTGCAGGCGGCGACGGCGGCAAGCCAGGCAGCGCATGCGTGATACGCCCCAATGGCAAGCAGGATAGGCTGCTTTATGCCGACAAATGCATTGTTACTGCAGGAGACCGTGTGGTCATCAACACACCGGGCGGCGGCGGTTTTGGTAAGGCGGAAACAAAGGCCCTCTGACCAAACCACGAATTCACCATTTAGCAGATCATAGCCCAATGCATGATCGCTTCTGCGGTGGCTTGACCGCCGCGTTTTCTAGCCTATAGTGAATTACTGGACTTACGAGTTCGATAATAATCAACCGTACCGGCATTGAGGGGGGTGGCTGATGGCTGCTAATGCACAAACCACGACGGAATCCGGCACCACGCCAGCAAAATTGACGGACATACCCGGCAACACCGGCATGCCGGTTTTTGGTAATACTTTCCGTATCCTTAAGGACCCTATCGCCTTTGGTAACGAGATGCGCACGGAATATGGTGATGTGTATCGGACAAACTCGTTTTTCCGCGACAATGTTACCCTGTTGGGGCCCGATGCAAACGAATTTGTCTTGATGGACAAGGGCAAGAATTTTTCCAGCGAAATGGGGTGGGCGCCCTATCTGGAACGGTTGTTCCCGCGCGGGCTGATGCTGTTGGACTTTGACGAACACAAAGCCCACCGACACATCATGGCGGCAGCCTTCAAAACTGGCCCCATGAAGGGTTACATGGAACGGCTGAATGCCGCCATGCCGGAGCGTATTGCCGCCTGGGGCAAGAAAGGCAGCTTCCAGTTTTACCCCGCCATCAAAGAACTATCGCTGGATATGGCAACACTTGTTTTTTTGGGGTTAGAGCCGGGCCCAGAAAGCCTGAAAATTAACGAAGCCCTGACGGATATGGTGTCTGCCAGCATGGGCGTTGTAAGGGTGCCCTTGCCCGGCACAATCATGGCGCGCGGCGTTAAGGGTCGCAAATTCATGATTGATTATCTGATGCGCGAAATCCCCAAAAGACGAGGCACCGAGGGCCCAGACATCTTTACCCAGCTTGTTAACGCACAGGATGATGATGGCAACAGCTTCACGGATCAGGAAGTGGTTGATCACATGATTTTCCTGTGGATGGCGGCCCATGACACGATCACGAGTTCAGTGACCACCCTGGTGTATGAACTGGGACGACACAAGGACTGGCAAACGACACTGCGGTCGGAGATAGTGAACCTGGGCTTGAACAGCGATAGCCTGCCATACGAGAAAATGAATGACCTGGTGATGACGGAGTATGCCTTCAAAGAAGCGCTGCGCATGAACCCGCCTGTACCGGCGATGCCCCGCAAAACCGTGCGCGAAGTGGAATTCAAAGGCCACCGCATTCCAAAAGATACCATTGTGAGCATAAGCACGGTGGGAACCCACCGCGATGCTGAGGTATGGTCAGAGCCCGAAAAATTTGATCCAATGCGGTTTTCCCCGGAAGGCGGTGCCAAGTCCCGACACAGATATGCCTGGATACCTTTCGGCGGGGGCGCGCACATGTGTTTGGGTCTGCATTTTGCCTACATGCAAGCGAAGGTGATTATGGCACATCTGCTGCCGCACTATTCGATTGAATTGCCAGAGGGTTATAAAACCGAATTCCAGATTGTGCCACTGATCAAACCGGTTGACGGCTTGCCTGTAACCTTAAAGGCAATCGACTAAAATGGCGGAAAAGTTCTTTGATTTCATTGTGGTCGGTGCAGGGTCGGCAGGCTGCGCGATTGCATCCCGCCTGTCCGAAAACAGTAAATTCAGTGTCCTGCTAATCGAGGCTGGCAAGAAAGACGGTTCGCTGAAAATTGATATGCCTGCGATGATCAGCAAAGTCGTGCCGCCCAATGATCTGAACTGGAATTACTGGACGGAGGAACAACCCAACCTAAACGGCCGCAAGCTCTACTGGCCGCGCGGCAAAGTGCTGGGTGGATCGTCTGCTATTAATGGAATGTTGTATGTGCGCGGGCATGCGCGTGATTATGATGAATGGGCCCAGCTTGGCTGTAAAGGGTGGTCCTTTGATGACGTGCTGCCTTACTTTAAGAAATCAGAGGGAAGTGACCGACCGGCAGACGAGTTTCATGCCAATGACGGGCCCTTGCTGACGACACAACACACGTCCGAGCATCCACTGAACCGCGCGTTCCTGAATGCTGCAAGCGAGATGGACCTGCCCTACACCGAAGACTTTAACGGAGCCGACCAGGAAGGTGTTGGCTGGTACGACCAAACGATCCGAGGCGGACGCCGCCAAACCACGGCGCGTGCCTATATTCGCATGGCAGAAAACCGCCCAAACCTTACTATTTTGACAGAAGCGCAGGTACAACGCGTTGTTCTGAAGGGCAAAAAAGCAACTGGTGTTACCGTAATGCGCAAGGGCAAGACGGAGACTTTGCACGCAGATAAAGAAGTGATCCTGTCTGGCGGTGCGATCAATAGCCCACAGTTGTTACAGCTTTCGGGCATTGGCGACCCTGAAGATATTATGGCTGTTGGATTGCCTGTATTCCACGAGCTTTCGGCTGTTGGTAAAAACATGCAGGATCATCTGGATGTAACGGTATATGCGCACCTGAAAGACCCGATATCTTTCATGCGGTACAAAGCGCCCCATGTTGCGATTGTCGAACTTGCAAAATGGTTCCTGAAGCGCCCTGGTGCCATGTCAGACTGCGTAACGCCGGTGGGGGCGTTTTTAAAAACTGACGCGGCATTGGAACGCCCCGACATCCAGTTTCATATTATTCTGGCCATGTCCCCAAAACCGCATGGACTTGAGGAACCGGCAGAACATGGGTTTGGCATTCATGTGTGCCAGCTTCGCCCGCATAGCCGTGGTACCATTAGCCTGGCGTCTGATGACCCCATGGCGCCGGCAAAAATTGATCCGAACTATATGGCAGTACCCGAAGATGTCCGTGTGCTGAGGGAGGGTATCAAGCGGGTACGGACATTAATGCAGCAGCCTGCCCTTCGATCATATATCGAAAAAGAAGCTAACCCCTGGTCTGATATCAGCATGGATGATGATACGGCGATAGAACAGGCAATTCGCGCCGGAGCAGAAACGATTTACCACCCTGTTGGCACCTGTGCCATGGGGCCGGCTGACAATGCCACAAGCGTTGTTGACCCATCATTGAAAGTGATTGGCATTGATGGCCTGCGCGTTGCAGATGCATCCGTAATGCCCCGCCTGATAGGCGGCAATACCAATGCCCCAACCATTATGATCGCTGAAAAATGTGCCGATCTCATCAAAGCGCAACATAGTCAGGGTAGTTGACCATAATCAAGGATACACCTGCCAATAAACTGGATGGTAGGGCATCAAATGATTGGGAGACTTGCGATGTCAAAAAACAGATTGTTTCTGGTTGCCGTAGACGGCAGTGAATGGTCTGAAAGGGCCACTATGCGCGCCGTTAATCTGGCTGCTGAAGTGGGCGCGGATGTCAAACTTGTAACGGTCATTCCCTGGTCAGGCTATCAGCCGATGTCGATTGAAGAACTGGCAAACAGACCAATTGCCCGTGAAGAAGAAGAAAAACACGCGCGCGAGCATATCCTTGCGCCGCTGGTGGAAGCAAACAGCAACAAAGGCGTGGATATCAGCATGCATTTTGATTGGGGCAACCCGGTTGATGTTATCAAAGAGCTTGCCAAAAACGAGCACGCACAAATGGTGTTTGTTGGCAGACGCGGACGGTCCAAGCTGACCGACCTGATCCTCGGCAGTGTTGCTAATTCACTAGCCCATTCGTTGGGCGTCCCGATTGTGCTGGTGCCATAATTGAATCGGCGTCTGGCGCGCTATCAAGTTTAGCATTTTCTTTGTGATTTTCGATAACGTCGGAAATCGCTTTTTGCAGGGTTGTGGGATCAACCGGTTTTGATTGATACCCATCCATCCCGGCATTGAGGAACTTTTCGCGGTCCCCGTCCAGCGCATGTGCCGTAAGCGCCAATATTGGCGTTTTGCCCACATCACCAAACAATGACCTGATCATTGTTGTGGCCTCCAGTCCGTCCATCACCGGCATGGAAATGTCCATCAATATAATATCAAACGGCATCCCAAGCTGGACTTTTGCAACAGCATCCTGACCGTTGCCGACCACGGTGACAGAATGGCCAAACCGCTCTAAAATTGTCCTGAACAGCATCTGGTTAACCGGGTTATCCTCCGCCACAAGAATATTCAACTGCCGCCCCGCATCATCGCGCAGGTGAGGTACCCTCTCCGCGGCTGCGGCATCCGGTTTTTTGTCATCTGGTTTCTGTGTAGATGCAGTTACTGCAGGGGCCGGAATATCAACCATGAATGTTGTGCCGCGGCCAAAATCACTTTTTACCGAGACGACACCGCCCATCAGCTCAACCAGCTTGTGGCACAAAATAAGACCAAGACCCGTATTGCCGTAGGCGTCCTCATTGGCTGCATCTGCACCAGTGAAAAGGGACGGCAAGCGATCTTTGGCAATACCAATACCGGTATCAGAAACCGAAATCGATAGCTGCCCTCCACTATCCGTATCCGCCGCATGAGCAACCGAGAGGGTAACCGTTCCCTGATCGGTGTAACGAAACGCATTATCCAGCAAAATAAATAGAATTTGTTCCACTTTGGTTTTGTCAACATCAACAACGGATGGCAAGTCTTCGGCAAGATCGAGGTGCGTGACAATGCTCTTTTGCTCCGAAGCAGCGGCAAACTGCCCCAGGCTCACACGGGCGACGTCCTCAATATTTGTGTTAGCCTGCTCAAGTTGCATGACCCCTTGTTCCAGCAAGGTAATCGCCTGAATCTCGTCAACCAGATGCATGAGCGCGTTACACGACCGCGACAAAATATCGACATAGGTCGCTTGCTGTTTGCTTAGCTCTGTTTCAGCGAGCAAATCAGCAATGCCCAGCACACCGTTAACCGGCGTACGCAAATGGTGGCTCAGGCCCGACAGAAAATCGACCGTATGGCGCGATACAGTGCCAGCATCTGAAAGGTCAGCCTTGGGTGTAGTTGCAGCAGCGCTACCTTCTACAATCTGTACAAGAAGTTGACCTTTGTCTTGATCAGGCGTGATCATCATGCTGGCTAGTTGGCCGTCACCAAGCACCTGCGCCGTCAATAACTGGGGTGTATTCCGCCTCAAACAGTCCTTTAGGATAGTGGCTAATGCCCGTTGCTCGCTTGGTACACGCAGAAGTTCGCATAACCGCCCCTCCTGCCCCGACAGGCCGCTGGCAAGCTTGGTAAAAGCGGTATTGCAGGCCAACACAAGCCCTTCAGCATTAACACAGGCGTAGGGAAAGGGAACGTCATCGAACGCCCTGGCGCTTGGGCCAGTTGGTGGGCTTGGGGCTGTTTCTTTGGCCATTAAATTCTCATCATTACAGGTGGTTCACTAAACATACTAATAGTGCAGTAGTGCGCTTCCCCAGCCCAATGGCCGCACAACTACAATACCAAATACCATTTCACCTGCGAAATACGTCTAAAGGTAGGCAGCACATCGCAAAATCATGGTATTCAGGCAGTTTAATACACGAATAGGTAGAGAGAAAGAGAATTCTCCTCATCAGTATCCGATTGCGATGCCGTCTTTACGCATTTCGGTCGCACCCCAATACACACCGGTTTGCGGATCCCGCCAAATTGCCTGATAGCCGCCAAAAGGCCCGGAAGTGATACGCAGCGTATGACCCCGCAGTTCTAGCTCGCGGTAGACTGCCGGTGTAATACCGCTTTCCAGCTCCAGCGTGCCACCATCCTGCATGCGGCCCTGCCATGTCGGTTCTGTAGATCCGGTATGATGAAACCGTGCGGCGTCGCCTGCGTCCTGCACAGTCATACCAAAGTCCAGCATATTCACGATAATTTGCGCATGGCCCTGCGGTTGCATGGCACCACCCATCAGGCCAAAGCTCATGACCGGCTCGCCGTCTTTGGTTAAAAACGCGGGAATAATCGTGTGGAAAGGTCGCTTTCCAGGCGCGTAAACATTCGGGTGCCCCTCGGTCAGGGAAAACTGAGCCCCTCTGTCCTGAAACATGAAACCAAGACCGTCCGGAACAAGGCCAGACCCCATGCCCCGGTAATTGCTTTGGATCAGCGATACCATCATGCCGTCTTTGTCAGCGACGGTCATGTATATGGTGTCCCCTTCCAGCAGTTGGGCGTCGCCGTGGTTCACTTCGGTCAGCACGGATTGCATATCAATCAGATTACGACGTTCGGCAGCATAGTCTTTGGACAAAAGCTGCTCCAATGGCACGGTGTAAAAATCCGGGTCTGCGTAAAATCTTGCACGGTCTTCAAACGCCAGTTTTTTGGCTTCAACCATTACATGCAGATAGTCTGCTGAATTCTGGCCCATGGAGGCCAGGTCATAGCCTTCAACAATGTTCAGCATCTGCAGGGCTGCAATGCCCTGCCCGTTGGGCGGCAATTCCCAAACATCATAGCCGCGATAGTTTACGCTAACCGGGTCAATCCAGTTGCCAGCATGCTGTTCAAAATCGACTTTGCGCAAGGGCCCACCAATCCGCCGGAAATAGGCGTCAATGGTGTCTGCAATTGCGCCTTTATAAAACGCATCCCGCCCATCGCGGCCAATTGTCTCCAGCGTGTTTGCCAAGTCCGGGTTGCGGAAAATCTGCCCTTCAACCGGGGCTTTACCATCCACCAGATAGGTCGCCCGGTAATTATCAATCTCTTCAATAATGCCTTCTGCATGCAGTTTGGGGAAACCATCCTCATGCAACGTCATATAATAGGCAATCACCTGCGTTACCGGGAAGCCTTCGCGCGCATACTTCACTGCAGGGGCAAGGTTTTCTGCCATCGATAAACGACCGAATTTTTCATGTAACATAAACCAGCCATCCACCGCACCCGGCACAGTTATCGATAGACTGCCCCAGTCGGGGATATCGGTTTTGTCTGACAGCTTGGCCTTCAAGTCATCCAGTGTCTGACCGAGCGGAGCGCGCCCCGAGCCGTTCAGGCCATGCAAACGCTGGGTTTTCGGGTCCCATACGATGGCAAACAGGTCACCGCCGATACCGTTGCCGGTTGGCTCCATCAGGCCAAGCGCCGCGTTGGCAGCAATGGCTGCATCCACCGCCGTTCCACCTTGTTTTAAAACATCAATGGCGATCTGGCTTGCCAGCGGATGCGATGTTGCAGCCATGCCATTACTACCCAGCACCGCACTGCGTGTGGCCCAGGGTGCGCCGTAAACACGGTCTCCGCGGTTATCACCCCTCAGTGATTCAATTGGTTTTGGACCAGAACTTGGCTCGGTCACAGCACCCTCCCCCGACATGGTATTGCCCAAATTGAAACCGATGGCGGCTGCTATCGCAATTGCCACCACGACAAAAAAACCTGCTTTTCCTTGCATACTCTACCCCCTACCCAAAGTTATCTAACAGCCTCGCCCAAGGTCAGACTTATTTCGCCGGCAGCATTATTGTTACGGCCAAACCGCCCAGTGTTGCTGTCGACAAATCAACATTCCCACCATACATATCGGCAATATCCCGCACAATCGCCAAGCCAAGCCCTGTTCCTGGCACATGCTCATCAAGGCGCTTACCCCGGTCGAACAAAGCTTCGCGTTCTTCCTCTGGCACACCGTCGCCGTCGTCCTCAATTCTGATTTCCAGCATCGGACGACGCAGACCTTGCTCAAGGCGAACGACATCAAGCTCAACTTTTGACCGTGCCCATTTGGCCGCATTTTCAAGGATATTGCCGATAATTTCGTCAAAATCCTCCTTTTCCCCATCGAAACTAATGCCGTCTGCACACGTCACTTTCGTTTCTATCGCCTTATCGCCTGCAATGACCTGTACAGCATTGACCAGTTTTCCAATGCGCGCGGCAACCGGTAAACCGGGGCCTGATCCCCCCCCAGCAATTCTCGCGCGTTTCAGGTGATGATCAATATGAACCCTGATGCTCTTGGCTTGCCGCCCAATCAATTGAGCACCATCGTCATCACGGCCATCCACTTCGTTCTGGATAACTGAAAGCGGTGTCTTCAGGGCGTGCGCCAGATTTCCAACATGGGTTCGGGCGCGCTGCAACAGCTTGTCATTTTGGTCGATTAAGCCATTAATCTCGTCTACCAGTGGCTTCAGGTCGTCGGGCAACTGGCCATCCTTAGAACTCATTAACCGAGCGCTGCGCCCAGACCGCACGTCCACCAAATCCCGCCGAATGCGCCGCAATGGCCGTAGCCCGTAACTTACCTGCAAGACCAGCGCGAGCGTCACAGTCGCCAGAATAAGCGCCAGTGCGCTGAACAGCAGCCAGTTAAAACGGTCAATGGCGGCTTGCACCTCTGCCATATTGGTCGCCACCTGATAGTGGAACACCCGTTCTGCTTCGGGCAAAATAATATCATGTTCCGCCAACCGCACCGTTTGGCCATCAGGACCATCTGCGATGGAGTATCTCAACGCAAAACGGCGCTGTTCATGTTCTGAATATAGGGCGAAATCCCACAAGGACCGGGACCTGACCGGCTCCATACTGGCTTCCGAAACCTGCCAGTACCATCCAGAATACGGCGTCATAAAACGCTGGTCGGCCAATGGTTGGTTGAAGCGGAATTCACCATTTGGCGACACTTCGCTGATGCCCACGAGCGTATCAAGCAACAGTTCAAGGCGTTCGTCCACATCGGTCAGCACGTAGCTTCTGAACGCAAAGGACAAAACAACGCCGCCAATAATCAAGGCGAGAGACGACCAGACAACTGCGGAAACAATCAACCTGCCAGTGAGCGAAGCCCTGAACCGCGCAAAAGCGCCCGGACTGTCGCTGGTCTTTTTTGATACAGATCCTTTGCTGTCCGCTGTGTCGCTCACGCGTGCTCTTCTCCCCATTCCATGCGGTAGCCAAGGCCGCGCACGGTATGAATTACCGGCACATCAAGCTTCTTCCGGATGCGGTTCACGAACACCTCTATGGTGTTCGAATCCTTGTCAAAGTCTTGGTCATAAATATGTTCGGTCAGTTCTGTACGGGAAATAACTTTCCCGTCATGATGCATCAGATACGACAGCAGCTTGAATTCCTGTGCTGTTAACTTGACTGCAGCGCCGTCAACCATAACCTTGCTGTTGCGGGTATCAAGCCGCACCGGGCCCACTTCCAGTACAGGAGAGGTCTGCCCGGCAGACCGACGGATAAGGGCACGTAAACGCGCCAGCAGTTCCTCTACGATAAAAGGTTTCGCCAGATAATCATCGGCCCCGGCGTCCAGCCCTTCTACTTTGTCAGTCCAGCTGTCGCGCGCTGTTAAAATCAGCACAGGCATCTGGCGATCATCGGCACGCCACTTTTTCAGAATGCTGGCGCCGTCCATAACCGGCAGACCCAAATCCAAAATAACGGCATCGTAGGGCTCGGTATCCCCCAGGAAATGCCCTTCTTCGCCGTCATAAGCGATGTCATAGGTGTATCCGGCATCCTTCAGGTTGCCCGCAATCTGGCCCGCCAGTGTTTCGTCGTCCTCAACGATCAAAATACGCATATCTGCCCCTTCCAGCCTGGTTTGGAAACAATTCTAACGTTTACTAACAATCGCGCCGGTTTTTGCATCCACTACCAGCACCATCACACGACCATTTTCGGGCCGAACGCGCAGGTCATATTGCCAACCCTGGTTGGTGCGTCGTAATTTCTGGCCAACGACTTTTCCGCCCACTTGACTTTCGACAATCTTCTTAATCTTTGAATATGGCAGGATATCGCCGCGCTTGAGAGCTTCGCGTGCATCGTCGTGTTCTTGGGCTGCGGTGAATGCTGCCGAGCTGCCCACAGGTGGCACAGCCAGCCAGACAAAGGCCCAAATGAGCGAAATGAACAATATCCCAAGAATGCGTTTCATAAGCTATATTTCCGACATACGGGCTGAACCCTGGATGAATTAACATGATGGGCATCAATCATGTGTGATCAAGCAAATAATAGCCAAAGCGCCTATGCTGTTAAACGTGACACACCGAAAAGGTACCCACACGGAACGAAAGAAAGGGAAAACGGATCATGAAATCAATCATTCTGCCGCTCACACGGGAAAACGATGTCGCCTTTTTATCGAACGCCGCGGCCGGGCTGGCAACGAAACTGTCTGCCGACGTAACGGGGTTGTTTGTCCGCAGGGACCCAAAGCATGCCATCCCCTTGTTGGGGGAAGGCCTCACCGCCGACATGATCCAGCAAATGTGCGACGCAACAGAACGTGAAGGCCTGCGCTATGCTGCCGAAGCAGAACAAATGTTCAGCGACGCAATGACACGCGAGGGTGTGTCGATTGATTGCGAGCCAGGAGAAAATGCAACAGCCTGCTGGCGAACCGTTGTTGGTGATGTAAGTGACCATGTTGGACGCTGTGCCCGCACCACCGATTTTGCCATTTGTGAACGCCCTGATGACAAAACGTCAGCACAGGCAGAAATTTTTAATGACCTGATTTTTCGGTCTGGTCGATCAGTATTGATGGTACCCAAGGCTTACCCAGCACCCCAGCTTGATACCATGATTGTCGCCTGGAATGGACGCGCGGAATGTGCCCGCGCCGTTGGCGCCGCCTTGCCGCTGCTGCAAAAAGCCAAAAAAGTTACAGTGCTTCAGATTGGTGACATCGGTGAAGACCGGCCGACATTAGCGGATATTGATCGCTATCTATCCCTGCACGGGATCGCTTGCGAGCAGCTGCATGTTCATGATGGAAGTGGCACTGTCGGCGAGCAAGTGTATGCCAAAGCGCAGGAAACCAGCGCGGATTCGATTGTAATAGGCGCTTTTTCCACCGCTCGCTGGCGCGAACTGATTTTGGGCGGCGTGACCCGACATCTGATCGAAACAAGCGATATTCCCATTTACATGAGCCATTAATACCGCCGCGATAGACAACGGTAAGCTATCCCTTGTGGTATGCCACCAATGCCTGATACTAACGCAGAAGCCCCTGGACTGGGGCAGATTTGATCAGGAGCTGTTGGTGGCAAAAGCGCTGCGTATTCTTCATATATTTCCGTCGTTTGAACTCGGTGGCTCGCAGCGGCGCATGGTCACCTATTTGAACGAGACAAAAGCACCGCACACCCATCTGATCCACGCTTTGGATGGGTGTTATGATGCTGCGGACCTTACCGAGCATTTCACCAAGGCCAACCTGCCAGAAGGCATGATCGAAAAAGGGGATACTGTTGCTGCTGTACGCGCCTGTCGGCGGTTACTGGCCAAAGTAAAGCCAGACCTTTTGGTGACCTACAACTGGGGCAGCATTGAATGGGTGTTGGCCAACCGCTGGCCTAAACGCGCCCCAATGATCCATATTCAGGACGGCTTTGCAGAAGACGAACAAATAAGCGAGAAGCCCAACAGGCAGCGGTTGCGGCGTGTGGCCTACCGGGCGTGCGACCGCGTAATCGTACCGTCTCGGCAACTGGAAGCCATTGCCCGCGAAAGCTGGCGCATCAAAAGCGACAAGCTGGTGTATGTGCCAAATGGTATTGATACAGCAAAGTTTGAGGGCGAAGCCGACAAAGCGTTATTGGCGCGGCATAAATTAAATTCTGACCACCATCTGATTGGTACTGTTGCACGCCTGAACCCCGAGAAAAACATTGGCCGGCTTATTGAAGCCTTTAGCGCCATTGAAAACAAACACCCGTCTGCGCGATTGGTGATTGTGGGTGATGGCGTTGGCATGTCAGCGTTGAAGATGCTGGCAGAACGCATTTGCCAGCCTGAGCGGGTTATTTTCATGGGGGCAATGGACACCCCGCAACAGATAGTGCCTGCTTTTGACATGTTTGCCTTGTCCTCCGACACGGAGCAAATGCCGATTTCCGTTCTCGAAGCCATGGCCGCGGCAAAACCGGTTGCCAGCACTGATGTTGGTGATATCAAGCAAATGATAACACCCGAAAACGGACCCTTTGTGCAGGGACGGGAAGCTGCAGAACTGGCGACAAGCCTGGACACCCTTTTGTCTGACCCGGCGCTGGGCAAAAGCATTGGCACGGCCAACCAGAAAAAAGTTCGGGATCAATTTGGCTTGCAAACGATGGTCGATACCTATGACCAGCTGTTTGCCGCCAACGGCAAAAAATAGCCGATGACATGCGTTGTCGCCTAAATCACTTTGGTGGCTTTATTCTGCAGGCGCAGGAACTGGAATTTTTCCCACCACAACTTCATTACCCGGTTCAGGATTGCGCGGCACATTTAGGGACAGAATAAGCGAGATCACTGCCATGCCCGCGCCCGCCACAAACACATAAGACGGTGACAGCACCCACAGGTAGGCACCAAACGCCCACGGGATAACAACCGCTGCAATGTGGTTGATCGAAAAACTGACACTGGATGTCGCAGCAATATCCCGACCATCAGCGATTTTTTGCAAGTAGCTTTTATGCGCTATGGCAAACGAAAAAAATACATGGTCAATGATGTAAAGAATGGCGGCGATAACCGGGCTTTCAACAAATGCGTAACTGCCAAACACAATAATCAAGCCGACATACTCAATGATCAGGATTGTGCGCTCGCCGAAGCGCGTTATGAAGCTGCCGATCTTGGGCGAAATCAGGCTGGTGACCAGATGGTTCGCCAAATAGAGCGCCGCCACCGTTGCAGCAGAAAACCCAAATTTTTCGACCAGCAAAAAGCCTGCAAATACAACAAAAATTTGCCGACGTGCACCGCCCATAAATGTCAGCGCATAGTAAAGCCAATAGCGTTTGCGCAGGATCATTGTTTTATGCTGGGGCTCCCGGCTTTTGTAATTCGGGAAAGCCACCCAGATAAAAAAGGCCATGGCAATGGTCACGCCGCCGCCAATGGCAAACAGCCAAACAAATGGCACACTGAATTGTTCAAGCAAAACCCACAGCGCACCATAAGCAATTATTGCTGCCACCGACTTTGCCGACAGCTGCCAGCCCATCACGCGCGGGGCGCGGTCTTTTGGCAACCATTGCAACGACAGCGACATTTGAACGGTTTCATAATAGTGAAAGCCGATGGACATCAGTACAGTGGTGAAATAGAGCCCGTATTCGCTGGGCAATAAGCCCGTTATGGCGATACCAAACCCCAAAAGCGCAAGCGACGCCACGGCCAGTATCTGTTCCCGCATCAACAGCAACAGAAAAACTGCTGTGAAGGCCAAAAAACCTGGCACTTCGCGCAGGCTTTGCAGGATACCGATTTCCCGCCCTGTAAAGTCCGCAACCTCAACCGTGAAATTGTTCAACAGGGCCATCCAGATCGCAAAACTGAACGGTCCTGCTGCTGCGATCAGCACCAGGCATACTTCAGGACTTTGCCAGCTTTTAGGTCTGTTCGTGTTGTCGGGCATTTGGTGTCGCCTCTCGGGGAATATTGAGGCGACACCATAACGATTTTAGACAGCTGCGCCACAAGAAAACCGGCGTTACCAAGCGATTGACGCTCGGTTTGGCGCTTTGTTCAAACCACCTGTAGTTTAGCGCTAACCAAAGTCTGGTTCGCGTTTTTGCATGAAGGCCATTACAGCCTCGGCCAGTTCCGGTGATAATAACTGCGCTCCGAAAACCTTGCTTTCTTCCGCCATGCGCGCAGCAACGGCGTCTGTATCACCGCGCATCAGGCGCTTGGTTTGCTGCAAGGCCGCTGGCGCTTTTTTTGACAACATACTTGCTGCCTTTTGTGCCGCCGCTCCCAGTGCATCGGGGGCAAACACATCGGACGCAACACCAGCTGTTTTTGCTTCTGCTGCATTCATACGCTTGCCTAGCATGAAAATCTCTGCGGCTTGCGCGTGACCTATACGCGCTGGCAACAAAAGGGACGATGCCGCTTCCGGCACCAGCGCCAAATCAACAAACGGGGCAGAAATTTGCGCGGTTTCAGACAGGTATACAATGTCACAATGCAAAAGCATGGTGAACCCAACGCCAACTGCTATGCCGTTCACCGCTGCCACCAATGGCTTCTTGGCCACAACCAGTTGCTTCAGAAACTGCGAAACAGATGCCTCTTCTGTTACGGGTGGATTGTCACGAAAATCCATTAGGTCATTACCCGCCGTGAAGGCATCGCCGTTGGCCGTGAACAAAATGGCGCGCACATCGTCGTTTGTGTTGGCATCTGCCATTGCATCTGCCATCGCCTGATACATTTCGGCGGTGATCGCGTTTTTCTTGTCAGGGCGGTTGAAGGTTATCGTCAATATCCGGTTTTCAATTTTGGTCAGAATATCAGTGGTCATCAAAAGTCCTTTCAGGTGATCTTCTTGCAAGACGGGGAATCTTCATTGGTGGCAGGCGGCGCGCTGTACAGACGTTCCGCTTCGGAAATAATGGTTTCGCAGGCGGCAGCAAAGGCAGTCACATCGTACCTTTCGCCTATCTGAGCGAGCACACTGTTGTTCGCTTGTTGGATCAATGGCTCCGCTTTCTTCAGCATAGCGCGGCCTTGATCTGTCAACTCAATCTGAATACTGCGGCGGTCAATGTCTGAGCGTCGTCTTACAACCAGAGCCGCCTTCTCCATCCGATCAATCAGGCCCGATGCTGATGTTATCTTTAACCCGACGCCATCTGCCAGGTCGCCCATGGCGGCACCGTCATTTTGCTTCAGAAACATCAACACCGCGCTTTGCGTGGTTGAAATGCCCAGCGTATCGGTCAGCAGTTTGTTACCTGCGCGAAACAACGACTGGTGCACCCGGTGCAGTAGATGAAAAACACGTGGATTGGTTTGATGCGCCAAATATCCGCCCTTTATTTTCATTTATTTCGCATACGAAGTATAATGAAAAGCATGATGGTCAAGCGCTAAAGGCAGCTTTTTTTAAATTTGGGCCACCAATTGCCACAGTGCTTGCCCGCTTTGATGGTATTTGGCTTCAAAGGGCGTGATGTATGTTTCTGGGTTGAAGGCACATAAAGCGGCATCAAAACCCGCCAATTTTAAAGCGATCTGGAATTCTTCCAGATACAGTTTCCAGTTCGACCTCAGTTCCAGCCTACCTGAAATACGCACAATATCTGCAAACGCTGGGGCACCGTGCCATCGGCGCGACAGGTGCGCAGCTTTTGGCCACGGGTTAGGATACAGGATGTAATGCCGGTCAACAGGTACCTTATGATTGGCGATAAGCCGATAAAGATCATTCAGGTCAGCGCGCAACAGCAGCAAATTGTCAGGCAATTCGCCCTTACGTTCCGTGGACAATCGCTTAAATGATTTATCAACGCCAACAACCCGATGATCCCGAAAGGCATGCGCCAAATGACGACTGCTGTCACCCACACCGCAACATGCGTCCAGTATCAGCGGCGCGTTGCCGGATGTCAGCCAACCCAGCATGGTGTCAAAAGCCGCATGTGTGTGATCTGCGATAGGTTTTTGATTTGCGCGAGATAAATGACGACCGACAGTTTCTGCTAGCCGGTCATGCGGACCAGCTTGATTGCTGACAATCTGTCGGGAAAGGGTCTGTGACATGCAATTACCCGCTACCTAATTCACGGAGCGATTTAAATTACAAAACGATAGATCGCAACAAAATGACACGTCGCACCCGCAATAACGAACAGGTGCCAGACGACATGGGTGTAAGGCCACTGCTTCATGGCATAAAACCCCGCCCCCACCGTGTAGGCAAGACCACCAGCGATAATCCAATTGATCGCCTCGGCGGGTAATGCTTCTGACAAGGGCACAATCATCAACAACCCGGCCCAGCCCATCGCGAGGTACAGCAATAAAGACACCAGACTAAACCGCTTGCCGGTTTTCTTGATGAAAGCCCTTAGCTTCAGCGCAATGCCAACAACGGCGGCGCCCCAAGCGCCAACCATCACCCACACGCCTGTACTGGTCGGCAGGCTAATAAGGGCAAACGGCGCATACGAGCCGGCGATTTTCAGATAAATTGCCGAATGGTCCAGCATTTTGAAAAAGGCTGCCGCTTTGGTCGCGAACAGGCTGTGGTAAAGCGTTGAAGCTGCAAACATTGTGATCATGGCACCGCCATACAGAGACACAGCCACCACCCCGACAGGACCGTTATCCACCTTCAGCAACAGAAATATAAGCGCTGCAACAGATAGCAGTGCAGCAATACCATGGGTCACGGCGTGCAGAACTTCCTCTACTGGGCTGTATTGCTGGGCAATGCTGGCAGTCATGGTTGTCCTTCACTGTTGCGCATGATGCTGAATGGCAGGCTTTTTGCGAAAAATCTGCCGACCATATTTCCCCTCAATCCCTAAGGGATTGTTTAGCAACAAGATCATGGCGACGCAAAAACTTCATACAGAATTCTCGATCCAGTTTCCAGACCAGTCCGTATTTAACCGTTACAAACTAACGCCAAAACCCGAACACGACAGGAAAAATATATGAAAACCTCTCTCAAAACTATTGGCCTTGCATTGTTGGCATCGGTCACAACCATTGTTACCCCCGCAGTGAGCGCAGACCATCACGGTAAGGCAAAAACTGTTACAGCAGCCAAAGTCGATATCGTTGACACAGCCGTCAGCGCGGGTGCGTTCAATACATTGGTTGCTGCCGTAAAAGCGGCAGACCTGGTTGAAACGCTAAAAAGCGAGGGCCCGTTCACGGTTTTTGCCCCCACTGACGAAGCGTTTGCAAAACTGCCAGCAGGCACAGTTGAAAACCTGCTGAAACCAGAAAACAAGCAACAATTGATCGCTGTCCTCACGTATCACCTGGTGCCAGGCAAAGTAATGTCCGCGGACCTTGCCGGTAAAAAGCTGGAAGCCGCAACTGTACAAGGCACAACGGTGGCTATTGATGCAACAAATGGTGTGCGCGTTGACAATGCCACTGTTGTTCAGGCCGATATCGAAACATCAAACGGCGTGATCCATGTTATTGATCAGGTGATCCTGCCGTAACGGATATCACGTAAAGTTAGCCTGTTTATGGCGGGGTACACCAGTGCCCCGCCCTATCCACCAATCAGCTGGTGCCACCGATTGACCTTGCAACGCCGCATGCGAAAGCATTAAAGTTTTTCCTCATAGAATTTTGGGGAGAGGTCACATGAGACAGCTACTGATGGTTCCCGCTCTGGCGCTTGCACTTGCTGCCTGCGACAGCCGCGAACCGGCACAAACCGAGGATACAACTGTATCCACAGCCGCAGAAACACCAAAGTATTCCGCACAGGCGTTCTTCGACACAACCAGCTTTACGTCCGCCTCTTCTGCGGGACATGCGTTTTCACCTGACGGCAGCAAAGTTTTGCTAACTAGCGATGAAACCGGCATTTTCAATGCTTTCGCGGTTAATGTCGCGTCTGGCACCCGGACACAACTTACCAATTCGACCACCAGTGCCACATTTGGCCTGACGTATTTTCCGAGTGATGAACGTATTCTTTATACCTCGGATGGCGGCGGAGACGAACTAAACCACATCTGGGTGCGCGAAGTTGACGGTGCTGCCACCGACCTGACGGCAACAGAAAACACTAAAGCCGCCTTTGTTGGCTGGAATGCAGACGGCAGCGAATTTTATGTCTCTACAAACCAGCGTGATCCAAGGGCCTTTGACCTTTATGCCTACAAAGCCGATGGCTATGAGCGCCGTATGGTGTTTGAAAACACTGAAGCCATGCAGCTAAATGCGATCAGTAATGATGACCGCTATATCGCCATGACAAAACCACGCACATCTGCGGACAGCGATGTATATCTGGTTGACCTGATGAGCGACGCCGCACCGATTTTGGTTACCGAACATGAAGGCAACATTGCCTACAGCACCTATGGCTTTTCTGCAGACGGCAAACTTATCCTTGCGACCAATGAGGCCAGCGAGTTTTCAGAAGCCTGGGCCTATGACATCGAAACTGGCGAGAAAAAACCTTATGTCACTGCCGATTGGGATGTGTCGGGCGTTGGCTATTCCAACACAGGCCGCTACCGCGTTGAAAGCGTAAACGCAGACGCGGAAACCAAGGTCACCATCATGGATGGCCAAACCAGCGCGCCAGTGACCATGCCAGCACTGCCCGCCGGCAACGTTGTTAATGTTCGTTTTTCCAATGACGACAGCAAAATCGCGTTCCTGCTGAATGGCGACACCAGCCCAAGCGACCTGTATGTTATGGACATGGCGTCAGGCACAGCCAATCGCCTCACCAACGCCTTGAACCCGGCAATTGACCAAAGCAATCTGGTTGAAGCCACTGTCGTACGGTACGAGAGCTTCGATGGCACACTGATCCCCTCCATCTTGTACAAGCCAAAAGGCGCTAGCATTGACAACAAAGTCCCTGCCCTTGTGCTGGTGCATGGTGGCCCCGGTGGCCAGACGCGGCGCGGTTACCGCGCCTTTGTGCAGCATCTGGTAAACCATGGATATGCTGTACTGGGTGCCAATAACCGGGGATCTTCCGGATATGGCAAAACCTTCTTCCATATGGATGACAAAGCCCACGGTGAAGGTGATTTGCAGGATATTGTGATGGGGCGCCGCTATCTGGAAAGCCTTGACTGGGTTGACGGCGAGCGTGTTGGCATCATTGGTGGTTCTTATGGTGGCTTCATGGTTGCAGCGGCGCTGGCGTTTGAACCAGAAGCTTTTGATGTTGGTATCAATATCTTTGGCGTCACCAACTGGGTACGAACCCTGAAGTCTATTCCGCCATGGTGGGAAAGCTTCCGTGAATCTTTGTATGATGAAATGGGTGACCCTGCGACAGATGAAGAACGGCATCGCCGTATTTCCCCGCTGTTTCATGCAAGCAACGTCACCAAGCCGCTATTGGTGGTGCAAGGGGCCAATGATCCCCGCGTCCTACAAGTAGAAAGCGACGAACTGGTTGCCGCGGTAAAAGCTAACGGCGTGCCGGTGGAGTACATTCTCTTCCCGGATGAAGGCCATGGTTTCCGCAATAAGGCCAACCGGATAACCGCGTCTGACGCTTATGTCGCTTTTCTTGACACCTACCTGAAGGGCCAAGGCACCGGTAACGGTCGATGACCGCGAGGGAATAGAGGGAGATGCAAGAATGAGATCACTCAAAATTGCGGCAGCTTCGGCTGCCGCTTGATTATTGGCTGCCTGTTCTCAGAGCGAGGACACAGCACCACCATCTGAACCCGCAGCCGTTGAAATCCTTTGGGACCAGTACGGTGTACCTCACATTTATGCGGAAACACCGGAGGACGCTGACTTTGCCTTTGGCCGCGCCCAAATGGAAAACCACAGCAACCTTCTGATGAAGCTGTACGCCATTTCGCGGGGACAGGCTGCAGAATATTGGGGTGAAGACTATCTGGCATCAGACGAATTAGTGCACAAGCTCGGCTTACCCGGCAGGGCCGATGCCTTGCTCGCTGCCCAAGGGACCGAGTTTGCAGACCGGCTAACAGCTTTTGCCGACGGCATTAATGCCTGGGCCTCTGAAAACCCAGACGCCATCGACGACGACAAGAAAGCCGTTTTGCCAATCCGTCCACAGGACGTGCTCTTGCAAATGCAATACAGCATTCACGTTACATTTGTCGCCGGGCGGGCGCAGTCCATTGCACGCGGTTGGACCGCCGCAGAAGAAAAACCAGGCTCTAACGCTTGGGCGATTGCCCCTTCCCGGTCAGAAAGCGGCAACGCCATGCTGCTGATGAACCCGCACCTGCCGTGGCAGGACCAGTATCTGTTTTATGAAGCCCATATCTCTGTGCCGGGCTACGATGCTTACGGTGTGTCATTGGTCGGCATGCCTACACTGGTAATTGCGTTTAATAAAGACCTTGGCTGGACCCACACGGTCAACACCTATGACGGCGCTGACATGTATGAGCTGACACTAACCGACAATGGATACAGCCTAGACGGCAATAGTGTGCCCTTTGAGAAAACCGAAGCCGTCATCAAGGTCAGGCAACCTGATGGGTCATTGAAAGACCATACCCTGGCGCTGCGCCGGTCTTTACACGGCCCGGTGATTTCAGAACGAGGCAACAAAGCACTGGCACTGCGTGTTGCGGGGCTTGAAGAACCAGACCACAATCGCATGTTTGAGCAATATTGGCGCATGGGCTCAGCGACAAATGTTGATGAGTATGAAGCCGCGCTGTCGATGCATCAGGTTCCCATGTTCAACGCGATTTACGCAGACCGGCACGGTGACATATTCTATGCATTCAATGCCCTGCAGCCGGTTCGCAGTGAGGGTGATGTAGACTTCTGGGCAGGCATCGTTGATGGCACCCGGTCTGACCTGTTGTGGCAAGGGTACCGCGCCTATGAGGAATTGCCGCGTTATCGCAACCCACCCTCTGGTTTTGTGCAAAACGCCAATGACCCACCATGGACCAGTACTTTCCCCCGCGCGGTGAAAGCGGAGGACTATCCCGCGGACATAGCACCCCAAGCCATGCCGTTCAGGCCGCAAAACTCTGCTATGATGTTGATGAACGATACGTCCATCAGTTGGGACGAACTAATGCAGTACCGCCAAAGCACGCGGGCTGTGTTGGCTGATCGCATCCTCGGCGACCTGGTGGCCGCGGCGGCGGGAAATGACAACCCTCTTGTTGCTGAAGCAATCAATGTTCTGAACAAATGGGACAAACAAACACTGCCCGAAAGCCGGGGAGCCTTTTTGTTCTACAAATGGATTGAACAGGTCGGCATTGGTCCGATTTTCTTTGGTAGCTTCTATGCGGAACGCTGGTCTCCAGACGAGCCGCTTGCCACACCAAGGGGCATCGCTGACCCGGCTGCCGCCGTTGACGCTTTGGCGCGCGCGGCCACAATTGTAAAAGACAAGCACGGAGCACTGGATGTCGCTTGGGGTGACACGGTGCGTGTGCGCTATGCAGGTCAGGACCATCCTGCCAGTGTTGGGCCTGGTGTCATGGGCGCGTTTCGCGTGGCCTTTATGGGGCGTGAAGGCGAAGACGGCATTGTCCCGGTGGCAGGCGGCAACAGCTTTGTCGCTGCCGTTGAGTTCGGGGACCGTATCCGTGCCGCTGGCATTTTAGGACCGGGTAACACGACCGAGCCAAGCCGCACCCATTATGGCAACCAGCTTGGACTGCATGAACGTGGTGAATTCAGGGATATTCTGTTTTACCGTGAAGACGTGGAAGCTGGTGCAGTCCGCCGCGACACCGTCCGGCGATAAGCCGCAAAGTAACTACCCATAAGCTGTCGATTGGCGGCTTATGACCTTACCAAGACACGCTAGTGCAATTTGGCAAAGCATATACAGGGTTTCTGATGTACGGTCGTAGTCACACCGCAATACTACTAATGATAGCAGCCGCCTCGCTTGCCAACGTTTCTATGGCAACGGCTTCACCTATACCGGACACCTGCAACAACCCGAGCAGCAGCGCTGTAGATCTCCTGAAAGATGAATGGCTGGACAAACCCTTTATTTTTGTGGGCGAACTTCACGGTAATAATGAAACGCCGGACCTTACCGCCGCTCTTGTTTGCAGACTAACACAAGAGGGACACCGAGTGCTGCTCGCACTCGAAACCTCTGAAAATGTTCAGATACTCACTACAAACGAGGCGGGCGAGATCGCTTTTGAAGAAGATGATGACGGTCTATCAGCAAGCTACTGGCTTCCGGAAAAACACTACGGCCGCACCAGCCACGCCATGATCCGGTTGATTGATGTCACAAAGGCAAGCGTGCCCATTGCGTTTGTTGACGTCCCTTGGCCATGGGCCAAAACTGTTGGCAACCGTGATAAATGGATGGCTAACAACCTGCAGAAGCATCAACAAACCGGCAACTATGACCACATCGTTTTTCATGGCGGAAACTTTCACACACGTTTGACTAACCGCGAACCCGACAGCGGGACATCAGTCTTGGATTACCTGAACTCTATAGATGTGGTCTCAATCGCCGTTTTTGCGGCAAAGGGCGAAACGTGGGCATGCTTTGTCAAGGCGGGATGTGGTCTCCACGCTGTTGGGAGAGGACACAGCCTGGCAAAGCCAACAATCAAAGTGCCATCTAATGAGAATGGGTTGCCCTATTCGTTTGTGATCACTCTGCCTGAATTCACCCCATCGTTCCCGCTGAATGAATCAGAAGGCGGTCAACAAAACTAACCCAAAACAGCCTTAACCCATGGGCCGTAGCCAGAATTCCCCAACCAAGCAAGCTGCGTATCCGTCATAACCTTGTTGATCGCTTCCTGTGGTATCCGGCGCGGATGCACCGCACGCCTCAGCGGGCGTTCCCCCGCTGGCATCGCAATAATCTCGGCAATAGCCTCTGGGATATCCATGGGGTCTGTGTTGCGACCTGTACCATCTTCCTGACCCATTTGGGCGATAAGCTGAGGGTATCCATCGCGCAAGTCATCCGACAGGCGCGCTTTCAGCTCTTCATTGTAGCGGTTGCGGTTTACCCAGATTTTGGTGGGGTAACCGCCGGGCTGGATAACTGTTACGTCAACGCCATGTGGCACCAACTCGTAGGCAAGCTGCTCGCTCATGGCTTCCAACGCAAATTTAGTGGCGGAATAATGCCCGGCACTTGGCACAACAAGCCGCCCAAGCTGTGATGACACGTTAAAAATCTGACCACTTTTTGCTGCGCGCATGGCAGGCAATACCGCTTGCCAAACCCGTTGCGGCCCGAACACATTGGTATCAAACGCCAACTGGGTGGCTTCTGCGTCCTGCACTTCAACAGGCCCTGTGATGCCAACACCGGCATTGTTGATCAGCACATCGATGGCACCGCCCGCCGCAGCTTGCGCGCTCGCCACCGCGCGCTTGACGCTGTCATCTGACAATACATCCAACTCAAGTACTGTGATGTCCAGGTTGTTCCGCTTGGCCACAGCTTCCAACTCGGCGGCTTCAGGGCGCGGCACATTGCGCATAGTGGCAAATACTTTTGCACCAAGACGTGCGTAATGCTCTGCACCCAATCGACCAAAACCTGACGAACACCCCGTAATCAAAATCGATTTGCCTGACAGGTCGGGCGCAGTTTCCGCTAATTTGGTCGACGCAGCAGCAGCAGCTTGGACTGCTGGAATTGCCGCTGTCAGTAGTGCAGTTCCAAACAACAGTTTCCTGCGATTGATTTTGATGCTGTTCGCCATTGTGCTCTCCCTATACTTGTGCATCTGGTGAGACTACTGCAGATAGTTGCGGTTGAAAACAATACTGTGGCGGGCACTGCTTGTTTGACAGCGACAGACATATATGCAATGAATTGCGCAATTGATTATATATATGTCTGTCGAGGTAGAAACATGGACTTTTTGGACTCGCTCGGCCCTGCGTTTCTAGGGCTGCAACTGTATCGGTTGCTCGGTGTCATTGACGGCCAGGGCAATGAGGTTTTGAAACAGTCTGATTTTCCCTATCCGTCCCGAATAGCCTCTACATATGTCGTTTTAATGCGGGATGGCCCATCAAGCCTCACGCAGATCGGCAAACGCCTCGGTATGCCGCACCAGCTTGTCGCGCAACGGGCCAAACTTATGCAAACAGAAGGATTGGTAGAATATGTGCCAGACCCGACTGACGGACGCCGGACATTTTTGCAGCTCACCGCGAAAGGAAAGGCAGAGGCAAAAAAACTGACCGCGACTTTTGAGCAAGTCAGCGCCGTCTATGAGGATGTATTCGAGGAAATCGGGGTAGATTTGTTTGATGCAATGCTGAAATTTCGCAGTGCTCTGGAGCGCGCATCCATCGCTCAGCGTCGGCCAAAAGCAGCAGTATCTGTGGACGCCGCTACCAACCACTAAATCATAAAAAAAACAAAAAATCGGAGCAAACAGCTATGCAACTGAATGCCAGAACGTCAGCGCTGATAGACATTACCCTTGTTATTGGTGTCGCCATTGTGATCCAGGCTATCCTCACACCTCTCACATCCAAGTTCGCCAGCTTGGGCACCGCCATGTCCGTGCTCGCGCTTTCGACCATGCTTGTGTACCATCACGGGTGGCGATGGGCCCAGTTTGGTCTGGAACTGCCGACATCCTGGGGCGCATGGCTAAAAACCATAGGTCAGGCACTCCTTGCTTTGGTCTGTCTTGTGATTATTGGTGCCCTGGGCTCATATGCCCTAAGCCTTGTCATCGAGCATCCACCAGTTGTGGATGATCGCTTTGCAGGCATTCAAGGTAATGTGCCGCTATACATCATGTGGCTTTTTATTGGCTGGCTGGTCGGAGGATTTACCGAGGAGTTGGTCTTTAGGGGCTTTTTGATAAACCGGGTGGAATCGCTGCTTAAGAATGAAGCGCTCATACTGAAAACATCTGCCGTTTCGTTTTTGGCAATCATTATTCCTGCCCTGCTGTTCGGCTTTGCGCACTATTGGAATAGAGGGCTATACGGAGCGCTACAGATCATACCGGTAGGTATCGGGTTTGGCTTGTTTTATCTGCTGTATGGCCGAAAGCTGCTACCGCTGATGCTGGCGCATGCAACGGTGGATACGTTGGGCGTAACGTCACGGTTTTTGGACGCAAACTGGTAAACAGCCGCTCTAGTCAATATAGGCGGCAGGCAGCGGAAATTCGTCGGTTTCGCCCATCCAGAAAACACTGATAATCCACCAGCGATTGGTGTCTTTCAGTAGTTGAATGCTGTTGATACCGCGCGCAAAAGGCTCTGCATCTGACAGGCTACGTCGTGATTCATACGCACTGAAGACCTGCGCAATCGTGCCATATTCATCCTGCTTGCGGCCAATTTCCACTTCATGGAACCCGTTGTCGACCAAAAATGCCCCTGAGCGCTCAATATATTGGTCGGGCGACAGCACTTGCAAACTCACGCTGCCATCGGGCCTTTTACCTGAAGGCATAAGGCGTGCGCCCGGCTTGAAAAGGTAACGAAACAGGTCCCAATCCCGAGCAACCCCTTTATCGCCGGAAATCACTGCATATAACGTCTCGATGGTTGTATCGAGCGTTTTGACTTTGTCCGCATATTTTTCATCCGAAGCATGAGCCCCAAACGCGCAGCATAATAGCACGATGCCCGTTACTATATGTTTCATGATACCCTCCCTCATGTTGCCAACTGTACCCTAGCGCACCCACAAAGCCAGCGTATAGTAAACTATCGTTCTGCCAAGCAGCTTACACTTTGCAAAACACGGGTTTGCGACAGGGCGATGGCCAGTTATGATCCTACATGGAACTATATTTTACAGGAAACCGCACAATTGGATAAAAAAACTTTATGCTTAAGCCATCAAAACGACTCTGGTTTATCTGCTGGTTTGTCGCCTGGCTTGCAATCGCAAGTATGACTGCGTCGTCTGCAACCGGAGCCAATGAGACCCAGCGCATAAATCCTTTGACCTATTTTGAAATCCCCGTAACGGACATGGACCGCGCGGTTGATTTTTATATAAAGGTTTTTGGCTACCGGTTTGAGCGCACAACCATTGATGGATACGACATGGCGCTTTTTCCATCCAATGACGATGCAGGTGGGGCGTCCGGCGCTCTGGCCAAAGGTGACGTCTACGTGCCATCCAAAACAGGCGTCGTTATCTATTTTTCTGTCGAGGACATTGATGCAACCCTCCTACGGGCAAACAATAACGGCGGTGCAACTCTATATGCAAAAAAGTCAATCGGCGATCTTGGCTATGTTGCAGAAATTGAAGATAGCGAAGGCAACCGCATCGCCCTTCATGCGGCAAAAAAATAGCTATCTATAGAAGGCCAAAACCGCCAATCCTCTCGAGAAAAAAACAAAGAGCAGACCCAAAAAAGAATGTTGGCAGTCGCCCTGTCGTTACACTTTTTTTACCTATCGATGGCATCATCATGCACGGGGTTGAGTTTGCCGGGGTTGCAATGGTGGCAGACACATCAAACAAACACATGAGTAACACGCAAATGGCGTGGGTATCTGGCGGGATATTAATCGCCGCTGCTCTGTGCTTTTTTCTTGGTGCCAAGAATGGCTTGCTAGCCAGCATTGAGTATTATTCGGTGCCAGCCCTATGCCTAGGCGCCCTTTTGATCACGCTGGGTTACCTACAACCCAAAAGACGATTTGACCGCCATCTTGGCAACGCTTTTTTGGTCCTAACCGGTACCTTTTTACTCAGCGGTCATTTTTGCGTTACCTTTTGTGCCCAAAATAATTTTGAATTCTACCTGATCTGGATACCAGGATATTATCTGATGCTGACATTTGCAGACCTGCGTAGTCAGCGGTTTCGGCTTAGCTTGATATATCTTGCCTGCACCACAGTCACGTTGCTGGCGGGTTTTCTGTTGGGTGATATAAGCCTTAATGACATTAATGGTATCCTGATGATCAACACAATTTTTGGGCAGGTCGTCATTGTTGCTGTTTTCAGTTATTTGCGCGATAGGCTGCAGGCGGCGGGCGCGCACGCAGCAAAAGCAAAAGCATTGGCCTATTCCGCTGAACGGCTGCGACTGGCAGCAGAGATTGCAGAATCCGGAAAAAAACAAGCAGAGCAGGCAAACGCCGCCAAATCCGCCTTTGTCGCCAACATGAGCCACGAATTGCGTACACCGCTGAATGCCATTATCGGCTTTTCCGAGGTGTTGGCCGACCCGACCCTTAAGGGTCATAATGATAGTCGGTATCCAGACTATGCCAATGACATCAACACCAGCGGCCGTCATTTGCTGAACCTGGTGAATGATGTGCTGGATATGGCAAAGATGGAAGCTGGAAAAATGGATGTGTTTGATCAGCCAGTAAACCTTCAGGAGGCATTTTCGTCTGCACTGACACTGGCAGGCCAAGCCAAGCCCTCGGCACACCACACCATTGACACCAGCGCCATTGATCCAGACCTGACGATTAATGCTGATATCAAGCAGTTAAAGCAGATGATCGTTAACCTGCTGTCGAACGCCATGAAGTTTACACCCGCTGGCGGCACACTATATTGCAGCGCCAGCATAAACTCCGGTGGCGAAGCGCTGATTGAAGTAGAAGACACGGGCATTGGCATGGGGCCCGATATCCTTACCAACGTGACAGAGCCTTTTGTTCAGGGCGAAGACGTATATGCGCGCACCAACAATGGCTCTGGGTTGGGGCTGTATCTGGTGAACATGATGATGGACCTTCACCAGGGTAGCTGCGTAATTGAAAGCGAGGAAGGTAAAGGGACCAAAGTATCTTTAATTTTCCCTGCCACGCGGGTCATCCGGCAAGCGGCCTGAACCAAGCCAAGTGGCTTGTTTGTCCACCACAAAATCTCTTGAAAGTATAAACGGCACCAAGTGTCGGTGGAAGTGCCGCGAGTCTTGCATCAGCCAGTCTCAGCTTCCCCCTTATCTAGCGAGCGCTACGGAGTGACAACGGCTTTGCATGGGGGGTAAACATCTTGAAAAAAATTTGGAGGTGATATAGTAACATTTATATGGGGAATGTTGGGGAAAATAGAAAATTTTCCAAGATGCTGGCTTGGTGTGTATTGGCGATGCTTTGCATTGCTCAATTTCAAGCTGGCGCACACTACCATGACAAAGATGATGTTAGCCTAAATCATGAATGCACGATCTGTGCGACAGCATCACATCTAGATGACGCTGATATCCATGACTTTGTTTTTGTAACTCACAACCAGCCAACTGCATCCCCTACTCTGCGGTCTGGCAACCCACTCACAGGTTTTGCCACAGCGCACCGCAACGTGCGCGGCCCTCCTACCACCTGGCATTGATGGTCAACAGTATCTGCCGAAACTGATGTGGCAGATAACCAGCATAATTTCGCTCATCAAAAATTAAGTATACGGCGCAATTCCGCAGGGAATTTGATGTCGCTGCACAAAATGCTCAGGAATTTCAGGACATGAATACCCACACCACCAATGGCGCACTGCTAAAAACCACCGCGGTCAGCGCGATCGCCCTATGCCTTTCGTCGCAGTCAATGGCTCAGGATGAAAGCTCTGACGCTGCCGACGACTTGGAAACAATTGTTGTGACGGCAACGCGCCAGGCGCGCGATGTGATAAACGTTCCGGCGCACGTTACAAACATTGACGTTGAAGTTTTGCGCAACCGTGGCTTTTTTGCAGGCGCTGATGAATTACGCGGTGAACCGGGCATCTTCTTCCGCCGCGGTGAAGGTGACAACGATGAATTCCTGTTGATTAACATCCGGGGCGTCACGGGCGCGAGTGGCAATGATCATATCCTTGGTTTGCTGGATGGTATACCGCTGATCTCCCCCGACGATGAAGTTCTTCTTGCGGAAGTACCGTATGCAGCAATCGGACAAACCGAAGTTGTCCGGGGACCAATTTCAGCCCTTTATGGGCGGAGCGGTGTTGCTGGCGCTATCAATTACCGACTGCGCGATCCGTCCGAAGAGCTGGGTTTTGGTCTCAGTTTGCGTGGCGGCAGCTACGGGTTCTTTCGCGGCGAAGCAACAGTGGAAGGTTCCATTGCCGAGGGTGTCAAAGGTCTCGCGCTTGTCAGCCGGGAACATTCTGATGGGTGGCGCGACAACAATGAGCGCGACTTATTGACCGTATTCGGTAATCTGGAGATAGACCTTTCTAAGGCGACCAGCCTCGAACTCTTTCTTTCCTACTATGACCGAGAAAGCGAATCTGGCAGCCCCATTCCGCTGTTGCCGGACGGTTCACTGGTTGAAGTAGCCGGTGGCAGGGAAGCGTTTTTGGGGTTACGCCCGCCAAAAAATGAAGTTGAGAGCTTAATGGGGGCTGCTCGTCTCAGGCATGAGTTCAGTGACAATTTCGCCCTGACAGGGACCGTCAGTGCGCGCCGTCGGGAAACTCTAACGAGCCTGAACTTCCTCGATACATTCGAATTCGATCCTGAAAACAATATTGCCGGCTTCAATGGTTTTCGCTCTCCAAACGAAGGCGATCATTACTTTGGTGAACTCACAGCAGAGTGGAATACCGGCCAGCATTCAATTATCGCTGGTGTCAGTTATGAAAGAGCAAGCCTCACCGAAAGATCACAATTTACCGGCCAAAATGGCTTTACTTTCGAATGCGGCTTCAAATTTTTTGCCATTTTGGTTGATTACTCAACTGGTGAAGTGCTCAACCAGGATCACCCGTGTTTCGTCAATAACCAGACGACCTTTGCCGCCGATGCAGTTAGCAACTATTTTGGCGCCTTCATTCAGGATGAATGGCAAATTCTTGATCGCCTGACGTTAACAGTTGGGGTACGTTATGATAACTTTGAGCGAGACGTAGACTTTGCGTCCCAGCCGCCCTTCGATCAAACAGAGAGGGTTACGGATTCAGCAGACCAGGTGACACCCAAAGCCTCGCTTGCTTATCGGTTTGATGACAGCCTGGCCTACTTTTCGTATGGGCGTGGGTTCAGTTCCAATTTTGGCTCGGTTTTCCTTTATGATCCAACACGGTTCAGACGCGATATCAAACCTTCAACGCTCGACAGTTTCGAATTGGGTTGGAAAGGCCGGACATGGGAAAATCGTCTCGAATACCAGTTCGCTTTCTATTATATCAACCAGCGTGACCGTTTGATCACCACGGTTAATCCCGACGCAGCCGGGGATTTTACCCAACCTGGTACGCTTGTGACAACTGGACAGGAATATGTCAGCAAGGGGCTGGAGGCGAGCTTTGTAATTCGTCCTGATGACGCAACGCGCCTTGATGTGCGCTATGCTCATATCGACCCCGAGTGGGAAGAAAATATTATCAACACGTTTGGTGGACCGCTCGATCTGTCCGGCAATACGCCGCAAGGTGTTCCGGCGGACACCCTATTTCTTGCAGCAGAACGGCGCTTTACAGACTGGTTTAGCGGTCGGGTGTCTTTTGAATGGTATGATGATTATTTCGTGACGCTGGACAACAGCGTCGAAGGTGGCGGCTATAATCTAGTGAATATGGGTTTCACGCTAAGTCCGTTTGGCTCAGACGGTCCACAGCTTGACGTTGAAGCCACCAATCTCTTTGACAAAAACTATAATTTCCTTGCAGGCGGAACGACAAATCCCATCCTTGCAACACCAGGAATACCATTCAGCCTGTTTGCAACACTGCGGCAGAGGTTTTGATATGTGCTCAAACGGCACGGGAACACAACACCCAAGGTACGCTGCTAGCCAAATACAGCGATAAAACTGAAGGACATAGAAAATGTTACGGACAGAAAACCTCACAAAAAAATTCGGCGCCAAGCTGGCGTTGGACGAGCTCAATTTGCAAGTGAATGCAGAAGATATTGTATGTTTGTTGGGCGCCAACGGGGCCGGCAAAACAACAACTATCAATCTTTTCCTTGGGTTTCTTGATCCGACGTCGGGTGCAGCCTTTGTGAACGGAAGGAACGTGGCGGACAATGTTGAGGCCGCTCGCGCCGACCTGGCCTACGTTCCAGAGCAAGTCAGTCTTTATCCTGTTCTGACGGGTCTCGAAAACCTGGTCTACTTCAATCGCCTGGCAGGTAAAGACACCCCTGATCAGCAGGTGCTTCGCACGTATTTTGATCGTGTTGGCCTGGATCAGGATGCGGCAGATACAAAGGTTGAAAGCTATTCCAAGGGTATGCGGCAAAAAGTTGGCTTAGCTATTGCCCTGGCAAAAGGTGCAAAAGCCCTGTTGCTTGATGAGCCATTGTCCGGTCTGGACCCAAAGGCAGCCAACGAATTTTGCACTTTACTGCGCACACTTGCGGACAATGGCACGGCTGTCCTTATGGCGACCCACGATCTTTTCCGTGCCAAAGAAGTTGGCGACCGCATTGGCATTATGAAAGCCGGGCGGCTGCTGGATGACCTTAAGGCGTCCGAGATAAACCACAGCCAGCTTGAAAGCATCTATCTTGATCATATGCATGATGGCGGTTCCGCTGCAGGAGAGGCAGCATGATTTCGGCCATCATAGCAAAAGAATGGACTGAATATCGCCGCGACGGTCGTGTAGTTGGCGTATTATTATTGCTCGCATTGCTAGTAGCCGTGGGGCTTGTAACCGGTTGGTCTGGGCTGTCGGAACAACAACGTCAAGCACAGGCGGCACAGCGGGATGATCAAGCCACTTTTCTTAAACAGGGTGAAAAAAACCCGCACTCTGCGGCTCATTTTGGTCGTATGGCTTATAAACCGCTACCACCGCTGTCGGTTTTTGACCCAGGCGCAAGTCCGTATCTTGGCCAGGTTATATGGTTGGAAGCACACGCCCAGGATCCAGCCATGTTTCGCCCCGCCGAGGATGCGCCAGACCTACGGCGGTTGGCCGATTTAAGCGTTGCCGGTGTTCTCAGTCTGCTCATACCTCTACTTCTTTTCCTGATCGGGTATGGCACGTTTGCAAGTGAACGGGAGCGAGGGACCTTGCGCCAAGCGGTGAGTTCGGGGTCTGCACTTCAAAAATTGTTCACAGGTAAGCTTCTTGCAGTTGCGGCAATCGGGATCGGCGTCGCTGTAATCGCAATAACAGTTTCAGCAGTCATGGCAATGTCGGCGCCCGCAGGCGTGCTGTGGAGCGATATCCTGTTCAGAAGTGTTGGCCTAATGTTTGGCTATGCGCTTTACGGTGTTGCCTTCACCGCCCTGGCTCTTTTTGTTTCTGCCCGAACAAAAACAGCGACCTCCGCACTCCTTGTTCTACTCAGTCTTTGGGCTTTGTCTGTGGTGGTGTTGCCGCGCATCGCAGCCACAGCGTCCGAGCATCTATACCCCACCCCGGACAGCGAGACATTTTGGTCAGAAACCTACCAAACAATCCGGGAGAGCCGCCCTGATCGCGATAGCGCTGAATATAAAGCCGCAGAACGGCTGGTATTAAGCCGTGCCCTTGGCAGGGAGGTCACTGACGAAGAGGTCGCGGCAATGGAGCTGAACCGCAGTGGACTGAGCCTAGAGGTTTCCGAGGTGATTGACGCAAACGCTTTTGGTGCAGCCTATGACCAACTCTACGAGGCCTATGAACAGCAACAGGAAATGCGACGGGCGTTCTCCATCCTCTCCCCTGCCATATTGTTGCACCATGTTTCGTCTGGTCTTGCCGGCACCGACACAGCCTCTCATCGGCATTTCGCTATGGAAGCCGAAAAACAGCGCAACGTGATCGTTCGCAAGATGAACGAGGATATGATGCTGAATGGGGCGGGCGAGAGCTTTGCCTATCTGGCTGATGAGGATTTCTGGGAAAGCATTCCGGATTTCAGATATCAGCCTGTCTCCCTGTCGTATGCTTTGCGCTCAGTGCTTTGGGACTTTTTATTGCTCGCCTTATGGGCAGCAGTCGCTTTGTGGCTTGCATGGCGCGCCGCTCGTAGCCAAAAAATTATATGAGGTTTGCCATGACTTTTTCCCACATGATTTCCCATGAATGGAAAACACGACTTGGCCGGCCCGCAGGGCTTGTCAGCTTGCTATTTTTTGCCGCTTTGCTTGTTTTTGGTGCTGTCAGTGGTCGCATGGAACGCGATACGCGGCTTGAAGCCATAGCAACTCATCATGAGCAAATAGCGTCTGCCATGGATAACTGGCTTAAAAATGCTCGCCTTCTTGAAGAAAAGGGATCAGAAGCTGGTGTGCCGCCTTGGAGCGGCTCAGCCCTTGATGTGACCTTTTCCTCCGCACTGCCGCCTGGCCCCCTTGGCGACTTCGCCATCGGTCAATCGGATATCTTACCCAGCCTTGGGGGGTTATCGCTTTGGTCACCGGATGTAAGGCTGTTTTCAAAATATGAGTTTGAAGACCCTGTGGCACTCGCGCTCGGCGGAATTGATATTGGTAAAGTGGTGCTTCTTGTTTTGCCGCTCCTGCTCATAGTTTTGTCATTCGATATCCTCTCTGCGGAGCGGGACACCAAGCGTCTTGGCTTAACCCTGGCGCAAGGAGCCCCACTTCGCGCGCTTTTTTGGCGGCGACTGTTAATCCGTGGACTTTTCGTTCTCAGCGCGGCCTTCTTGGTTGCATTCACGGCGTTCTTATTCCAGACGGGCGGCGTCAGTCTTGCAGAGCGGTTACCATATTTCGCTTTTTGGGGTTTTACTGCGCTTCTCTATGCTGTGTTTTGGATTGGTATTGTTGCTTTCGTGGCATCAAGAAACCGGGGCGGGGAAGTAAACGTCATTCTGCTTCTAATAGTTTGGGCCGGATTTACCCTGATCGTGCCTGCTGGCATTACAGCGGTTGCTGAGAGCGTATATCCAGCGCCCTCTCGCCTAGCCTACCTTGCCGAAGCGCGGGAAGCTGAAAATGAAACACGGCTACAGGAAGCTGATATCGCCAATCAATTCATCATTGATCATCCGGAAATGCTGGTGAATGAAAGCAGCGAAATTCCGGCTTTTGTTCGCACCGCTTTTTTAGTGAACTCGACGGTGGACGAAGCGACAAAACCTCTGCTCGACGCCTTTGAGGCCGAGGCACAAAGACGGGACGCTTCGCTTGCCTGGATGCGATTTCTATCACCGGCCATCATAACCCACGCATTGTTTAATGATGTTGCTGGCACCGATTCTGCCCGGCACCGCCGTTACATGCAGGCCGCCCGTGATTTCAAATCCGCTTACCGAGAAAAAGCAGGCCCTTACGTTGTAGCAGGTCAACGGCTGCCCACAGAAGAATTTGCGGCCCTACCGACCTTCAAGTTTGAAGAGGAGGGTTTTGACAGTCTTTTGAGACGCCATTGGGGTGCCTTAGCCTTTCTTATAATAGTAGCGGCTCTTCTGTTGTTGGTCGCTGATCGCCGCTTGAAAAACATTAAAGGACCAAATGATGAGGACAGCGGGTAGTTCAACACGAATGCGAAACGTTTGTGAAAGAGTGGAATGCCAAACAAAGAGGCATGGCACCCAGCGGGGCCAGACCGTTTCTCAAGGTATGGAGACTAATCAGAATTCTAATTAAAAGCTGAATATTTATGGCATTCTTACAAGCGACCGAAAGTGTATGATCGCTTCTTGATTCAGGATCAGCGACTTTCTTCTCAGCCGGACCATTTTGCTCAGGCTCGGTGCAACTGAAAGTCAACAACGCTAATTCTGGAGAAGGTCATGAATAATTTTTTAAAAATGATTGTGGTTGCAGTGGTCACGATTGCGATCGTTCTATTCATTACGAACCGCGATGATGATTTTGGCGACAAAGTCGAGGAAGCTGTGAACGATGCAGGCCGGGCAGTTGAAGATGCAACTGAGGGCTAATTGTATTTTGCAACTCGCCTTCGTGCAAAACATAATGGAAAATTTATATCACCGTTTATAGTGCTGCTCTTATTGTAAGGAGCAGCACAGAATGGTCGCCAAGTTACATGTTCTGGTATGTTTGGATGGTCATCCCAAAAGCCATACCTTGGTAGCCGCGGCTAAACGCATGGCGTTAGAGCTGGGATGTAGTTGGAGTGTTTTCTATGTAGAATTGGCTTACGCTGGCGTAGGCCGGGCGGCCAGAAAAGAAGCTGCCGTTCGTATTCTGACTGAGGCCGAAAACGCAGGCGCGAGAGTGTTGCAAAGTGAGCACTTCGACGCGCGAGCCGCGACACTCGATTATATCAACTCATGCCTGAATGCCGGGGAAGTTATAACCCACATTATTATTGGTCAGCATGCTGGCACAATTTCTTCTCGTCTTTTCCAAAGGTCTACAGTGGAGGAAATCGCCCGTCGGTATGGCCAGACAATGAGACTTACGACAATTCCGCTCGAAGGAGATACTTTGCCGGATAGTCTTTTTTGGGACCATTTCAGCATCGGCTCGTTGACCCTGCGCAGCTTTGCTACATCTACAGTGACCGTTGGTTTCGCTCTTTTTATTACGCAGGTAATGCAATGGTTATTGCCCGCAAGCTTGGAACGAAGTAATTGGGCCAATGCCACCTTGGTCTTTTTGTTTGCAGTGGTGTTTATATCCCTCCGATTGGGGTTATTGCCAGCCATGGTTGCCTCACTGCTCAGCGTTGCTGCCATAGACTATTTTTACACAGCGCCTATTTACCAGTTCAACATTGGTCAGGTTTCTGACCTGATCAGCAGCTCAATCTTCCTTTCCGTAGCTGCCGTGGTCTCCATCATGGGGGGCAACGTAAGAGCTAATGCGAAAACTGCGTTAGACCGCGAGGAACGCAGCCGCGCACTGTATGATATTTCAAGACTAACAGCAGATGCGACCAACCAACATCAAATCCTCGAGATACTCGACAGGGAGGTCCATGACTTATTGGATATGGACATAGTTATCCTGCTGGCACGGAAGTCGGACAGTCACGCGCTTGACATTCAAGCAACAGACATTGAAAGCGATTTCGACAAGTACCCTGCCGAGGCGGCTTTGGAGGCGAGAGATCTGGAAGCGGTCGCCAAATGTTGGAATGAATCACTTTCCTCAGGTTTTGGTACGATGCGCGGTATGGGCTCATCCTGGCGCTTTGAGGTTTTGGAGACTGCCAACAATAGAGTTGGTGTTTTCGGCATAAAAGTACCTTTAAAGAAGAAACTGGATACAGGTTTTGGGCAGTTTACCAGCATGCTGGCCGACCAAATCGCCTTAACCATTGAGAGGGCCGCTCTCGTTGAGCAAATGAACGAAAGCCGTTTTCGCGAAGAACGCGAGACGCTTAGGTCAATGCTGTTATCCAGCGTCTCGCACGATTTGAAGACTCCTTTGGCATCTATAATCGGCAGTATCAGTGTGATGCGCAGTCTGCGCAAAAACGAAAGACTGACACCCGAGCAAGAAGATGTACTGACAAAAACTGCCCTGGAAGAAGCGCAACGTCTCGACAGTTTTATCACCAATATTCTCTCGATGACGCGGATTGACAGCGGGGATATCGAATTTTCAATCCGGCCGAATGAACCAATGAAACCGCTGCAGCGAGTGATTAAGTCGCTGAGATCGCGTTTGGAGGGACGAGACCTGGTTATCGATGACCAAAGTAAGGGGCTGCCGGTTGAAATGGACGCCATGATGACAGGACAAGTTCTCCAGAATGTCATAGATAACGCCGTTAAGTATTCTCCCGAGGGCACGCCTGTGACCGTTTCCCTGCACCGGGAAGACCACGTTTTTCGTTATGTCGTTCGAGACCGAGGCATGGGCATTCCAACCGATAAACTCGACCGGATTTTCGATAAGTACGAGCGCCTCAATCACACCGATAGTCAGGTTGCGGGAACGGGCTTGGGGCTGGCAATTGCCAGATCAGTGATGGAGGCCCAGGGTGGGTCTATCACGGTGGGCAATCATCCTGACGGTGGTGCTGAATTTACGCTGGTTTTTCAGATCGAAGGCGAAGAAAAGGAAGGGGATCAGGTGTGAGCTGCCTGGAAAACAAAACAATTCTGGCAATTGATGATACCGCTGCAATCCGGACCTTCTTAAGAATTTCCTTGATGGATCAGGGCGTGAATTTTGTTGAAGCCTCCAGTGCACTGGAGGGTTTGAGAATGCTTGAGCAACATAAACCTGATGTTGTTGTACTAGACCTTGGGCTGCCTGACCGCGACGGGCTGGACATTCTCCCGGAGATCAAGCGGTCCCATGAGGGCAACGCTCCCATTGTGGTTGTTCTGACAGTGCGAAATGACAGGCGAACAAAGGATACTGCGGCAAAGCGGGGCGCAGACGCATACATGACCAAACCATTTGAAATGGAAGACCTTGTGGAAGTGTTGCAGAACCAACTTAGATAGTCCTGACTGTTATACGCTGTACCTTGCCGTTGAACGATCCGAAGGCGTTAGTTGATCGCAATTTTTTGTGGTTATCGACGGATGCTACTCAAAACTGGCGAAAAACAGCCTGTGCTTACACTGATATATTTTCACCTAATAACACTTATGGAATTTTTATTTTTCGCAAGCGCTGGCCATATTGATAGCTGAGCTATTCTCCAGCAATTTGAGGTCATCGACGCACTGGCGGCAAACACCGCCTTGTGGGTTGGGAAGCAAATTTAAAGGAGAATACCAATGGCAACTGCTCAGCAGGAAATTAAGTCACTCAAAGAAGATATGGCCCAGATCAAAGATATTCTGGTGGACCATGCCGAGGGAACAGCGGCCAACGGTGCAAGCAAATCGCGGTCGGTTAACATGGACCAAGTGAAAGAAAAAGCTCGCCTTTTTGGCGCACAAGCACGCGAGTTCCTAAACGGAAAGCAAGAACAGTTTGTTACCGCGCGGGACGCCACTGAAAAGACGATTAAGTCCCGTCCTTTCACATCGGCAGCTGTGGCCTTCACAGGTGGTGCACTGATCGCAGCCCTTTTGAGCCGTAAATAAGCACGGCTTATGATACTCACTCTGGTAAAACAGTTTTCAAAACAGGTCTTGGATCCAAGGCCTGTTTTTGAAGAATCGATTGTCCGCATCAAATTTGGGCTGATTGGCGCTTTGACCGCTGGTCTCCTAAGCACCGTCGGAATTGCATTATTCATTCTAGCACTTTACCTGTGGCTTCTTGAGCGGGGCTTAACGCAGATAATGTCGCTTTTAGTGGCTGGAGGTGCATTTGTAGTTGGTGCAGCCATAGTGCTGGCGTTGAGCAACTGGTTTGCCAGACGAGAGATCAAAAGCAATAAGCGCAAAACCGAGCTAGAGCGCGAGACGGTGTCAAACGAGCCGATAGACCCGGCAGTAGAGCAACTGAAAGCGACGGCTGTTGCGATTGCGCAAGCCGCTGCGGAAGGTCTCCTTGAAGGACTGACCACCGAAAAACCTGTGAAATCAACGTCACCTGAAACGGAAAACCCACCGGCTTAAAACGTCGGGGAATTGCCCCCTACCCCATCATCAACAGTCCGATCCAACACGTTGCTAGAGTTGCGACAAACCCGTTATTAGGGTGGGCAGCACCTGCGCCTGTATCGCTTCAGTAGACCTTAATCGGCCAATATTTATCGAAAATTTATGTGATGGGGATCACCACCCATCGAGCCTTTAGCCAAACCCGCCTAGCTTATGCCCATCGGATAAACCCACAGGAGATCACTATGACTATGCTTAAAACTTTTGTTTTTGTGCTGGCTTCACTTTTCACCTTGAGTGCATGCGGAACAATTGAAGGCGCCGGCCGCGACATCGAATCTGTAGGCGATGCCATTGCAGATGAAGCTCGGGACTAGTCTTTGACCCCGATGCCCGGTGTCTCTAGATGAGGAAGGTCGTGATGAAAAAAGTGTCGTTTTTTGTTGGTCTGACAGCATGCTTGACGGTCTTGATGCCCTCCGTCGCGCTGGCAAACGAAGATGTCAACCAGCGAACAGTTGGTAACGCCAGCGAGCAAACCGGCGAGTACACCGGGCAAAAGCTTGCTCTTTTTGCAACGCTACACCGTGCTCAAATGAACATTGAGCGCGGCGTAGCTGTAAAAGCAGAAAAAAATCTCGCTTCTGCGACAGCTCAGCTGGATCATGTTATCGACCTTGGCGCCAACGATGAAGCCATCCGTTCCACCCAAGTGTCAAAGGTTGTCGAACTCAAGTACGGTGGCATTTTGATCCCAAAGATCACCTATGTCCCCCTGCCCAATAAACCCGTTGATCGACATGGTCTTGAACAAGTGCTGAAGCTTGATGGTATCCAACCTGGTGATATCGCCAGCGCAGAAATCAAATATGTTCGACTAAAGGTAAGCGGAAGACCACTGCTCGACAACTTGGATGAAGCCCACTTGGAACTATCGGGTGGTGCAACACAAGAAGCGCGAACGGAGCTTGCAAACGCTCAGCGCAACATGATGTACGAATTCAGAAGCGAGCCACGCGCCGAAGAAGTTGCCCGTGACCACATTGCGCTGACGAGGTTTATGGTTAAGATGGGTGAATACGGTGCTGCCCGCGAAGCGCTTAATGTTGCCGAAAAGGCCCTACTGAATATAGAGTTGAGAGATGCAATTGAGGGTACTGGATTGGCTGCGGTCGACGGAATCCGCGTCAGAGTTGGCAAGTTGCAAACATTGATTGAGCAGCGTGACCATTCGCTTTTAGAGCAAATTGATGGGCTTTTGGCTACGTGGTGGGACACTGTGACGTAAAATATGTATTGGTAAAGACAGAAAAAGGGCCAGTAAGGCCCTTTTTTTGTGGAAACAGGGCACGGTTGTTTACTCAGGATCAGACAGCCCGGCGGCATCCTTGGTCTGCCCGTTGCTTTGTGCTTGTTTTTCATAGTTGAATGTTTTTGGGATGTCTGCGCCCCCCGAAATGATGAACGACATTGCCTCATCAAACTTCCAGTCAGTGGGAACTAGATTTTCCACCGGGACTATTTCCAAGTATCCAGACGTTGGATTGGGGGTTGTTGGCACATAAACGGCAGCCAGCTCTCGACCTGTAGCAGAATCCTTAAATGTAGATGTTACCAGCCCAACAGTTTTCATGTCAGGTGTAGGAAACTCAATCAAAACCACGCGCTCAAAGTCGTCCGACTTCGTCTGCATGGCATCCGCCAGCCGTTTGATGGTCTTATAGATATTTCGGGCGACAGGAATGCGGTCTATTACATCTTCCAACAGCTCCAGCGCTTTCCTGCCCAACCATCGGGATGCCAAAACGCCTGTCAAATAGAAGGCCGTAAGCAAAACCGTTATACCAAGTAGTGACTGAAATACTGGTGACCTCGAAAAGCGAAAGCCCGGATTGCTGGGCTCGATACCTGCCGTCAGCCAGTTAATCACTGGTGACGTTATCTCATGAACGAACTGCAACATCACGCCAAGCAGTAGAAAGGTTAGCCATATGGGTACAAGGGTAAAAAGCCCCAAGAAAATACGTTTACGAGTTTGTTGGCCAAAGGTTGAGGCCTTGTTCTTTGTTACAGGTGGATTCATGAAATTGAACAATCATAAGTGGTTTCTTGCTGCTCCGGCCATTGCAGTGCTTACAAATGACTAGCAAGATATATGATAAGGAAAACTACAATTGATGCCATCTCTATTGGCACAAAAACCGCTCCCAGGCGGGAGCGGAGCTAAAAATTCCTCTAGGACAAGCGCAACGCGCAAATAGCATCAAGCCGCTTCAGATGTTTCAGTTTTCTCATTTTCCTCTGAAACTCCATCCTGTTGCGATGCTTTTCCTGCACCTACAACAGCGTTAGATCCGCTTTTTATATGCAAAGATCGTTGAGGGTATGGAATTTCAATTCCGCCTTCTTTGAGCTTCTCCCACACAGCAAACATGACGTCGCTCTGGACACGCCAGCGTCCATTCAATACGTCATCCATCCAGAAAACGAGTAGAAAATCCACTGAGCTTTCATTGAATTCGCGCAAGAAGCACTCAGGTTTTCTATCCGGAGATTGCGATATCCCGTCATAATCCTCTGCAGCAGCCAAAATCAGCTTCTGCGCTTCCTTGAGGTCTGCATCGTATGACACCCCAACAGGGATACTGATGCGACCTGCATTCGATGAGTGTGTGTAATTAGAGACTCTGGATGTGATAAAATCTTCATTAGGGACCATGACTTCCTGACCATCGAGGGTCTCGATGACGCTGGCCCTTGCCCCAAGTTTGCGCATGTGGCCAAACGTTCCATTATCCATTTCAACGAGGTTACCAATGGTCACCGACTGCTCTGTCAACAGGATCAGGCCACTTATAAAATTTGAGGCAATTTTCTGAAGGCCAAAACCCAGACCAACACCCAGAGCCCCGCCAAAAACTGTGAGCGCTGTCAGGTCGATACCGATCAAATCGATCGTCACTATGAAAATTGTGATGTAAAGGCCAATATCTAACAGTTTGATCAGCAATTCCTTGGTGGAAATGTTCAAGGTTCCCTTATTGCGGATGTATTCATTCCCCAAATCGCTCACAAAGCGGCCGATCCAGATAAGTATGCTGAAGAACACAAGCGCTTTCACCAATGTGTAGAGAGTAATGTCCACTTCACCGAGACTAAAACCAAAACCTTCCATAACACTGATAACAGCGTTCAGTTCATTGAAGACAAGTAAGAAAGCTGCGGGCACTAAAACCCAATTGCCAATAGTCCGGATTAAAGGATTGCTCACCAACGAGTGGATGGCGCTCCACATAAGCCAGATACCAAATAACCGGGAAGCCGGCTGAAGCAAGTCTGTTTCCTGCTGCAAAGCACTCGCGGCAGAGATCAGAGCAAGGGAAACAATCAGGGCCATTGCCGGGGCAATCAGACGCATGGATTGCAGCAGCAGACTTTTTGATGTTGAAAGCAGTTTATGGTCTGATTTCAATTCGTCAGAAAAACATTTGACCACTATTTGTTGTGCAACAACGGATACAGCTATCACAACACTTAAAACTAGCAATTGCAGATAGGTTTCCGGTTGCTGCAATTGTGTGGTCATAAAGTTGAGCAAACGCTCGATATATCCTGTTGCCAGGTCGGTCACTTCACTCGTGATGTTTGTCGATGTTGTGTCAGCGTCATTCATTGTTTTTCTCCATTGCACTTTTCTACAGGCAAGCACGTCAAAAATTCAGACGCCAATCGCAGTGGAGACATAAAATAGGTGTAAATATCATGCACGGGCTATTCGAGAAGCGACGCAACGATCAAGATACCAGCAGACGGTTTTTTTTATGAGCGCTTTATGATTTGCCGTTGGTCTACAAATAGAAACCATATGGTACAGCGATTAGAGAACAAAATGTATTACCCTGCGTGCGAGACGTCGCCGTAAGCTGCTCTTTTGTGGTTTATCGGAAATTTTTGATTAGGCGGGAAGAGCGACATTTCGATCAATTCAAATAAAGGACCTGTCATGGTTGACCAACGTGAAGATGAAAATCAAGCAACAGAAGACTATGAAGACGTTGTGCCGAAGCGGCCCAGGCCAGCAGAAATTTACGACTCTATCCTGGATGAAGGAGAAGAAGAGCTGGAAAGGGAAGTGTCCGCACTTTGGTGGTCTGGCTTGGCTGCTGGTCTTTCGATGGGATTTTCCATTGTTGCGTCGGCAGCCATCGCTGCAGCTTTTGGTGGGTACAGTTGGTCCCATCCGTTGATTTCCATCGGATATTCGGCTGGGTTCATAATCGTGATCCTAGCTCGGCAACAATTGTTTACGGAAAACACGATCACTGCTCTTTTGCCGGTGCTAGCGCGACGCTCGTGGGCCACCATGTATGACTTATTCAGGCTTTGGGGTGTTGTTCTGGTAGCCAATCTAGTCGGTGCAATGATTTTTGGGTGGTTGACGACAGAGCCAACTCTCTTTGATGATCACCTGCGCGCCGAAATTATGACTCTAAGTCACCACTTGTTCGAGAATAGCGCATCCGAAATGTTTGTGAAAGGTATTGCCGCAGGTTGGCTTATCGCCGCCTTAGTGTGGGTGCTTCCATCGGTTAAAGCCGGGAAATTTTGGGTGATCATGTTCTTTACAAGCCTGATTGCACTTGGTGAGTTCACTCACATCATTGCAGGATCGATTGAGAGTTTTCACCTCTTATTCATGGGCGAAATTGGCGTCAATAAACTGCTGTTCCAGTTTATGCTGCCAACGCTGATTGGTAACATCGTTGGTGGCAGTGCGATCTTCTCGCTGGCAAGCTACGCCCAGGTAAGGCGCGAGGTCGTCTAGGCCCTCAGGCCGGGTAACGAACCTGTCTCTAGAGTGATATAGCGGCCTGGGTCCTGTACAGAACCCAGGCCGCTAGTCTGATCAATACCGGATTTATGACATCTTGATGCCCGCGCTTTCCAAGCCCTGCTGATAATTTATCTGCCGGCCTTCATAGTTATTACGAATTTGGAAGGGAACTTCCAGGCAAGCAGCAGTGAAAGGCATCCCGCATGAGCAGTAACAGAAAAACTGAACTTATTGGTAAGTTTGATGATTACGGGTCTGTGCAGGATGCTGTGTTGGAATTGAAGATGGCTGGCTTTCGCCGCGACCATGTTCGATTGTTGCAGCCAGTCGCCGATCCAAACCAGAAGACTGATGCTCACCCAGCGCTACCGCATACACTCGCACAGGTAAAGCCAGTGGACCAACCACATGAAAAGCAAAATCACCTAGCTTTTTTCTGGGGTGCTGGGATCACGGCGGCCATTTTGGTTTTGGTTGGAATGTGGGCGCTTGAGGGCGCGTCGCTTTTGTGGGCATTCCTCCTTGGCGTATTTGTTCCAGCTGCCGGTGCAGCAATTTTTATGACCTTGAACCGTCGCCGGCCATCGAAAACCCATGGCGAGCGGTCAGGTGAGACAGTGTTCACCGTGACAGTAACCACGTTGGACAAAGGCAAAAAAATCGCAGCCACCTACATTCTGCAGACCTGTGGAGCGCGAACAATTAAGGCGGCGTGTTGACATAAACACACACTCGGCAATTACAAAATTTAGCAAGAACTACTGGGAGATATGATGTGAGAACGCTTAAGGCGCGATACATTGACAGCGACAAATTCAAAGCCTTTTCGGCCAATTTGAAGCGGGTCAGAGGAGACCACCGCAAAGTCCTAATAGAAAGTGGGTTCAAGGAAGACCTAGAGGCGATCAGCGACTGGGGAGAGCAACTTCGCTCCGGTTCCCAGGAAGCCCTGGAGGACTTGGCAAAAACCGGGCAGAAAAAGCTAATTTCTTTAAAGGAAAAAGCGCGAGCCCTGTTGAACGAGCAACAGTTGGCGGAAGCTGAATTCCCCAAACCATCCAGCCGGGGCGAGGCAGCTTTGGATGATTTCAGCCTGGCGCTGAGAGATATCACACAGCTAGTGGACAGTTTTCTTGAGTTTATTCAACCCCCGATAACCGAAATTGTGAAAGGAGATAGGGTTATGGAACTATTGAAGCCAAAAAACGATGATCGTACGACAGAAGTCGGAATTAAAGAAAGCCGCCGGTTAGAGGTAGCGCAAGCGCTCGGTGGGTTCCTGGCTTCCACGTACTCACTTTATGTCAAATCGCTTTTTTACCATTGGAACGTGACAGGCCCACAGTTCCACAGTCTGCATGAGCTCTTCGAAGAACACTATGAAGATCTGCACACTGCAGGTGACAAAATTGCTGAGCGAATTCGCGCTCTCGGCCATTATACACCGGGAACACTCAAGGCTTTTGCAGAGCTTTCGATAATTGAAGACGATGCAGATCTGCCAACAAGTGCTGATGACATGCTGTCAAATCTGCAGCAGGCCCATGAGCTGTGCGCAGCGCAAGCCCGCTCTGTGATGAAAACCGCAGTAGAGGCTGATGACGAAGTAACGGCGGATATGATGATCGGCCGGATGGAGGTCCACGACCAAGCCATCTGGATGCTCAGCGCATCGAAAGCCTAAGCAAACGTTTAGAAACTATGTTTTAAGGCGGCATTTACATGCCGCCTTTTTGCTATTTCCGAACAAGGGCGGCGCCAGGCCATCCTTTTCTGCCAGCGTGACCATCGCCCCCTAAAGATAATGTTTGAACACAGACAATAGCTGGCCCATTAGTTTTTCGGAAAGCCTCCGATTTTGCCAGTCAGAAAGAGTGAATTTTTGAGCTTTTGCAATGTCAGCCTCGTAATGGGAAAGTAGTTCATTAACAAAAGATTTGTCCGTAGACGTAAGCATGACTTCCTGATTGTGGTGAAGGCTTAAGCCATCGAGGTTACTACTTCCGATAGCGCACCAGCTTTCGTCTACAAGCATTGTTTTCAAATGCAGCATGCTAGGTTGATAGTAGCGCACAATTGCACCAGCCTCCAAAAGGGGGCCACACATTTTTTTACCAACAACGTAAGTAGAGTATTTGGAGTATCTGGACAGCAGAAGCTCCACAGAAACATCGCGGCTTAGGGCCGATTGCAGCAGGTTTATCATGTTATCATCGGGCGTAAAGTAAGGCGTAATCAGTTTGATAGACTGCTTAGCTTCATCAAGCTTGTTTCTCAGCAGCTCAATGAATTTATGTTCGTCTGAGTCGGGTGCATTCGCGAAAACAGAATAGTTTTCTAGGGTGGAAAAGTCAGGATGCGCGAGAGCTTTACGCTCATCAATCTCTGTTTTGCGCCATGTTTGTTCAAAAACATGGTGAAGTTGCTCGACCAGAGTGTCTGATACCTCGACCATCGTGTCGCGCCAGTCCGCGTACCGGTCATTAATGCAAACACCTCCAGCAAATGCGCGTTTACCATCGATGAGAAATATCTTCCTGTGATCACGCGGTAAAAACCGAGGGCTTCTGTAGAGCCATTGCCATTCCGGGGGACGAAAAAAACGTACGGTAATGCCGGCTTCTGAAAGGCGGTTCAAGACACTATGGCTTTTAATACGCTTGCAGCCCCACCAGTCGAGCAACAGCCTGACCTCGGCACCAGCTCTTGCCTTTTCGATGAATATGTCCATGAATTTGTTGCCGATTGTGTCAGGCTCGAACACATATTCTTCCATATAAATGGAGGAGCTTGCTTGGGCACAGGCATTGAGCATAGCTTCCCATGCATCTGTTGTACTTGTGTAATAGCCGCGAATGGGGGATGTCATTGTGGCACTTTCTAAAAAGAAAACACCTTGCCGGTAGCAAGGTGTTTAAGTGGTGTCATAATCTCACATTTTTACAGTGTGTGCATCACCGTGGTGAAAAATATGGTTTGCACACTCGCGCTCTTCATTAGCAGCGATTTCCAGCATCACAACTGGGGTTTCGCTGGGCGCGACGCGATAATGTACACCGCGTGGATAATACCAGGGAAATAGCCGAGCAGCGTTAAGAGCAGATTGATCCAGAAATGCTTACCCAGGCCCTCCTGCAGAAAAACACCTAAAGGAGGCAATATGATTGCAATTAATATACGAAGGATATCCACTGTCTGTCTCCTTTAGCTTTTAATAGATTTTAACCAGGAGTTCACGGCGTCTCGTGCAGTTTCTTTCGACTCGCCGTATTTTTCCTGGATCAGGCCAGCCAATTTATTGGCATCACCATCCACCTGCTCAAGCTCATCATCGGTCAGAGCACCCCACTGTTTCTGAGCAGACCCCTTCATCTGTTTCCATTTACCTTTCAGAATATCGTCATTCATTTGCAATTCCTTTCACTCATTTTTTCTATCTTTCGCAGTGTGCTGAAAGCTCTGTTGTTTTTGAATATGACCCAAACTGCTTCACCATAAATTTTCTATAATTTTTGGGGCGGATCGTTTGGAAGATGCCACTTACGCCGCCATATGTCTGGGCGGTAAACAGCTTGCGCCTGAACCGTCTTTTAGCTTTCGGGTCGTGAGGCTTGATCAAGTGTCAGTTTCCTCATCAGTACACGGCCGATGGCGATGATGGCGATTAGGCCGAGTGCCAGCGCCATCAATTCAGGGCTTGCCAAGTCACTGACACTGTCTACAGAAGCGAGTTCGACGCCAGCGAGAACATAGAACGCAATCCACGGAATGACGCCGATTAACGTCGCAGTAGCAAAGTGAGTGGTTGGCATGCGGGTGACGCCTGCCAAAAAATTTGTCAGACCTACGGGTAAGGCCGGCGCGATCCGCAGCATAAGGATGTTCATCCACCCGCCATCAGCCAGCAGATTATTGAATTTTTTCGACTTTTTTGGAAACCGGGCACGAACCCATCCCGCAGCCACATATCTTGATATGTAAAATCCAAGCATAGATCCCGCAGTTGCGGCCAAGGTCGCGAAAATAATACCCCAAAGTGGGCCAAGAATTGCACCGGCCAGCAAATTCAGCAGGAAAGAGCCAGGAATGAAAAAAGCGACCACCAAAATATATGTAGCGACGAAAGAACCGATAAATATGATGGGATGTACCTCAAACTGAGTATCAAGCATGTCCAATTTGGTCTGCAGCGTCTCAAGGTTAAGATAGTCATTGCCGACGTACCAGCCAGCCAGAACGAGACCGATGGTGCTAAGATAGGCAAGTGCATTTCTTTTGGGTTCTGTTTGTTGACCAGACATTTTATTTCAATTCCTTACTGCACGCGGTGAATCAGCGATCATTCGTTGAAATTGGCGTCAAGGGCATGGCCTGCTTGACGCCAAAGTGTAACACCGGCGTGTTTCGATACTCGGATCATGACACAGGCCTGATCAGCGCTAAATTTGCCGCACAGCCCTCCGTGATAAATTTCGCGTAAATATTTCAGATAACCCCCGCCCCCTGCTTTTAAGGATTTTTATGCACCCTTTATGCTAAGCGGCCATGCTCGCAATCTACTTTTGAGAGCGCGCTGGGTACATTGCTGTCATGTAAAGAAAGTGATTGTAATGACCAACATTCCCCAAACCACCACCGATGGTGCCGCCCGTAGAGTGGGTTTTGAAATCGAATATGCCAACGTTCCACTGAAAGAAACCAGTGAACTCATTCAGAAGTTATTCGGCGGGCAAGCGGAAAAACGCAATGCCGCCGAGTGGGTGGTTAAAAATACGTGTTTTGGTGAATTCAAATTGGAAGTGGACGCGGCACCAATTAAAGAAATTGCGACCGCGATCAATGACCAATCGCTTGAGGAAGACAAGCTCTTTGGCGAACTGGCAAGTAAGGCAACAGCCCTAGCGGATCAGGCCCTGACTAACGTCGGCCCTAAAATCGCGCCCCTTGAAATCGTCGCACCCCCCATTGCATTCGAAGACATCGACGCTTTAGATGCGCTGCGCCGGGAACTCCATGAAAAGGATGCACTGGGAACCAAAGCATCATTTCATTACGCCTTTGGCCTGCACATAAACCCTGAAGCGGCGTCTCTTGAAGCATTGTATCTGTTGAAGCACATGCAGGCGTTCTCTCTACTGCATGACCTTCTTCGGAACATCCACGGCGTTGATATCGCAAGGCGTATTTCTCCTTACATCGAACCGTATCCGGACGCCTATCTCGATAAGGTGGTGGACGACGCCTACGCTCCATCAATTGAGACGTTGATACGGGACTATCATTCCTACAACCCAAGCCGAAACAGTGCCTTGGATATGCTGCCGGTCTTCGCATGGCTCAAGCCCGACTTGGTTAGAGAGCTTTATGGCGCTGATGAAAAAATAAACAGTCGGCCTACGTTCCACTACCGGTTGCCAAATTGTGAGATTGCAAACCCTGGTTGGTCTTTGCGTACCGAGTGGCGGACTTGGGGTCTGGTGGAGAAAGTAGCCCATGATGATGCATGCCTATCGGAGCTCAAGGCACTGTGGCGCGAGCGAGATAGCTCTCTATTGCGCTCTTTTAAGGCGGGCGAGACAGATTGGGGCAAGCAGGTGCGCGGCGTATTGGAGAAGTATGATGTTATCCACTAAAAACAAAAAAAGACCTCTTATCGGCATTACTATCGGCGCAAAATCCAGCACATTCACTATGCTCTGCCTCAGGGCCGCCGTGTATTTGGCAGGAGGCAGACCCATTCTGGTAGGCCCGGGAGTTAATATGGACAAAGTGCGCGAGGTTACCGGGCTAGTTGTTTCCGGCGGCAGTGACATCGACCCATCACTGTATGGCCATGAAAATACTCACAGCGTTGATATCGATTACGATCGCGATCTATTTGAAAAAGAATGCGTCACTATGGCTCTGACCTCAAAACTTCCGATGCTGGGCATCTGTCGAGGTTCGCAAATGATCAACATTGTATGCGGCGGCACTCTGCATCAGGACGCTGCATCACAATTTGATGGTTTCATTCCGACTAATAGCGTTTGGGCGAAGGTTATAACACGGAGAAAAGTGACTCTGCAGGTTGGTACAAGGCTGTCCCGGATCATGAAAACGCCCGAGACGCTCTGGGTTAACAGTATCCACCATCAGGCCCATAATTTAATTGGACAAGGGCTGACGCCTGTTGCCTCAGACGCCCATGGCATTGTTCAAGGAATCGAAAGCACCAGGCCAGATCATTTTATTGTCGGCGTGCAGTGGCATCCCGAATTCTTGCTGTATTCTCGGCGTCAAAGGTCCATCTTTGAAGCACTAGTTTCCGCCAGTCTAGGCAACAGTGCAGTTAGCACTTCATTTGGCAACAAGGTCTCGCAAAAACGGAACGAACCCGCAACATCGGGGCTTTTGGGCACTGGTTAATTTCAGCAAACTCAGTTATCAATTCATTCGGTCAGTTTAAGGCCGAATATTGCACCGTAACGAACAGCGCAAACCGCAGGGAGACCTTAGAATGAAAACGAAAAAAAACATGGTTCTCGTAGTGGACGATGAGCCACCAATTCGCAAATTGCTCAAGATCACTCTTGAGTCTAATGACCTCAAATTCGAAGGCGCAGAAAATGGTGGTGAAGCAGTTCGTTTGACAGCCTCATTGAAACCAGACTTGATCATTTTGGACCTTGGGCTGCCAGACATGGATGGCAAGCAAGTGATCGAACAGATTAGAGGATGGTCCGATGTGCCGATCATTGTTTGTTCTGTTCGGGATGGAGACGCCGAGATGATACAAGCGTTTGAGCTCGGTGCAGACGATTACGTTACAAAACCCTTCAATCCTGACGTTCTGATGGCGCGTGTGACTGCCAATCTTCGAAAGGCAGCAATCGAGGAAGCGGGTGAGCCCGAACTAACCAACGGATCTATCGCGATGGACCTTGTCAAACATGAGGTTTCGATAAACGGCGAGCTAACCGCGTTCACGCCCAAGGAATATGATTTGCTTCGGTACTTTTTGGTCCACCGCGGCAAAATGCTGACTCACAGGCAGATCCTGCATGAAGTGTGGGGCCCAGCACATGGTGATGATATGCAATATCTGCGGGTTTACGTCAGTCAGGTACGTGAGAAAGTCGAGCCAGATCCGGTAAACCCTGATTACATCGTCACCGAACCTGGCGTCGGTTACCGGATGGAAGTCAAGGACTAAGCCTGCCAAACTGATTTCTATACCTGATTTGCATGTTGCGGAGGGGGCCGTGCTCTTCCGTGGCTGTTTGTCTGTAACACCAGTAAACCGTGACTGCGGCCAACAGTCAGCCAGACATGCCTCATCCTCTACTTACATAAATTTTATACAAAACAGGAGGCCTGCAAATCGACCTCTGACACATGGATTTCTATGATGGAAACGTGATCAATGACGATCATTTTTAACCACAGGAGATACATAATGTTACGGCTAGCCCTCATGTTTTTCATCGTCGCGGTCATTGCTGGATTATTTGGGTTTGGCGGTATTGCTGCCGCGTCAGCAGAAATTGCCCAATTTACCTTTTTCATCTTTGTCGCCTTGTTGGTGATATCCTTGATCTTTGGTGTAATCGACCGGCGCGGCCCAAGGCTCTAACACTAAGATTTACTTTATGAAAACTGTGAATTTCACACACGTTTAACCCCGGTGGCAACACCGGGGTTTTTTGAGTTTTCGCGCTTCGCAAAGGAGCAGGCATGAGATGGGCGGTCGAGCCGCTATTTGATGCGCCTTAGTTGTTTGACGCATGAAAAGCGGGGCAAACCAAATTGTTTATGTCGAGGCCGTTCAGGCGGCTAAAGTGTTCAAAATCGATGTGTCTGCAAAAAAGTCGGACAGAGACTTTTGCAAAAACAGCGAAGAAATACAGATTTAGGAGCTCTCTGCGACGTATGTTTCGGCTAACAGCTCGCCAACCCCCGCAGACCTCAGCCAGAAAACAAAAAGCCCCGCACTCGCATGATTGCAGGACTTGAAAAGTGGTAGCCGAGGAGGGACTTGAACCCCCGACACGCGGATTATGATTCCGCTGCTCTAACCAGCTGAGCTACTCGGCCTTATCACATTGAATAAAAGCCTTTGGCGCGTTTGCGAGCTTTAAAGAAACTCAAAACAACTGCACAGCCGCCAAAAGCTGGGCCGGTATATAAGAGGCCTGCATCGCCGTCAAGACGGTTTTTGCCAGGAATTACCGAACAAGAGACACCCTGTCGCATCAGCCAACAGCATGCCACGTATGAAATATTGAACAGGACGTTATTGTCTTGACGCTTCCGCGGAGAGCCACCACACTCCCGCAGGTCGGTGCTGGGTCTCGTATCACCGCACAAAAAAGAAAGGCGCGGCGCAAAGCCAAGTGCCTCAATCGGGTTCACACCTAACGACACGAATTATTGGGAGAGTTTCATGACCAGAAAACTATTGTCGCTGGCGCTGTGCGCCGGCCTAAGCACTGTTGCGGTCACTAGCGCTGCGCAGGCAGATACACGCCTTGTCAAACAGGCAGATGTCTCTGCAGACCACATCGCCTTCATGTATGGCGGTGATATCTGGGTGGCCGGACGTGACGGCACAAACCCGCGCCAGCTGACAACACGGCAAGCACCAGAGATGATGCCGCATTTTTCACCAGATGGCCAAACCATTGCGTTTTCAGCGACTTACGACGGCAACACAGATGTTTATACCATTCCGGTTTCAGGCGGACAGCCCACACGGCTGACCTGGCACCCTGGCGCTGATACGGTTTCTGGCTGGACACCAGACGGCGACAGCATCCTGTTTATGTCCCGGCGTGAGATGACCAGTGGCCGCAGCGCGCAAGCCTGGCACATTGACGCAGACGGTGGTTTCCCGACCAAAGTGATGGACGCCGTTATCATGGATGGTCGCTGGGACGCGGACGGCAAACGCCTGGCCTACCAGCCAACAAATACAGCCCACCGTGGTTCCAGCGGCTGGCGCAACCACAGGGGTGGCAGCACACCACCGATCTGGATTCTTGATCCGGAATCAGGCGACTGGGAAGAGGTACCGCATGAGCGCGCGTCTGACACAAACCCTTTATGGGTCGGCGACGATGTGTATTTCCTGTCAGACCGGTCGGGCATGAAAAACCTGTGGAAATATGATGCGGGTGCTAAGTCTGTGGAAATGGTAACCGACCAGAAAGTCTGGGATATTTCCTGGGCACGGTCCCATGGCACCGATATTTTGTTCACCACCACCGCAGGCGACATGGTGATGTTTGACACCCGCCGGGGGCGGACGCGGGCGGTCGATGTAACGCTAACCCCTGACCTGCCGGAAGCACGGCCACAGTGGAAAAACGCCATGCCGAATATGACGTCGGCTGGCCTTTCGCCAACCGGCAAACGGGCACTTGTGACCGCGCGCGGGGATATCTACACCGTGCCGCTGGAAGATGGCAGCACCAGAAATCTTACGCGCACAGGCGGCGTGAAGGAAAGCACCGCGTTGTGGTCCCCGAACGGCGACGAAATCGCTTACCTGTCGGATGCGACACGCAAATTACGGGTGATTATCACTGACCAGATGGGCGCGGAAAAGCGCAGCTTCGACCTGGGCGACGATGACTATACTCTGGTGGACTGGTCTGGCAACGGCGAGAAAATCATCATTGCAGACAACCACTTGGGCGTCTGGTCAATGGACGCAAACACAGGTGGCCTGACCAAAATTTACACGGACAATCGCCGCTCGGGTGTGGAGGTCAGCTTGTCGCCAGACGGCATGTGGCTCGCCTACACCAAAGCGCGGGCGAACTATTTCAACGATATTTTCCTCTATAGTTTTGTAGATGGATCACACACGCAAATCACCGATGGCATGAGCCACGCGGTGTCGCCAGCGTTCAGCCCGGATGGCCACTATCTTTACTTCGCGGCATCAACGAACGCAGGGCCAACAGCGGTGGGTCTGGACATGTCAACGCAGGAACGTCCAATCCGGTTTGGTCTGTATGCCACTGTGCTGGCTGAGGACGGAAAATCACCCTTATTGCCAAAAGCGGGCGATGAAAGCGCAAAAGAGGGGCAAAAAAAGGACGAAAAAAGCGATAAAAATGACGAAAACGGTGAAGAAAAGGACGAAAATGCCACAAAAGTGGACATTGACGGCCTGACCGACCGGATCGTCGCGCTGCCCGTTGCCGAACGGTCTTATAGCAGCTTGTCGGTCGCCCATGATGGCGGGCTCTTTTTCCTCGAATTTCCGCAGCCGGGTGGCACCATCGAACCAAACGGTCGAAACGGTGGCAACGCCGCCAAACTAATGCGGTTTGACTTCAAGGACAAAAAAGCCGCGAAGGCAATGGACCGCATCACCGGATACAGCCTGTCGGCTGACGGCAAGATGGTGATTGTTTCAACACCAGAGCGAGCCCTGATGACAGCCAAGGCAGAAAAAGACATCAAGGCAGAAAAACTGAACACATCAGATGTGAAAGCCTACATCAATCCGCGCGAGGAATGGGCGCAGATTTTTGACGAAGCCTGGCGGCTGGAGCATCAGTATTTCTATGCTGAAAACATGCACGGCCTGGACTGGGATGGTGTGTACGACAAGTACCGCCCGCTGGTGGACCATCTTGCAACCCGCGCGGACCTCAACCGCCTGATCGTAGATATGATCAGCGAACTTGAAGTGGGGCACAACCGCGCAGGCGGCGGGGACCTCTACCGCGACGACAGTGTGGCCATTGGCCTTCTGGGTGCGGACCTCAGGGTAACGAACGGCAAGTACCAGGTGGCCCGCATCTATGACGGTGAAAACTGGAACCCGTTTGTCGCCGCACCCCTCGCGGCACCGGGCATCGGTGTAAAAGCGGGTGACTTCATCCATGCCGTCAACGGTGTGCCGGTGACTGGCGCGGACAACATCTATGCGCAGTTTGCCCAAACCGTTGGTAAGCAGGTGACCCTGTCGGTGAGTAACAACGGTGACGCCGATGATGCCCGCGACGTGGTGGTGGAACCCATCGCAAACGAACGCCAACTGCGGCATTGGGCGTGGGTAGAAGGCAACCGCAAGCGCGTGGAAGAAGCCACAAATGGCCGCGTTGGTTATGTGTACCTGCCCAACACGGCAGGCGGTGGTTTCACCTACTTTAACCGCATGTTCTTCGCGCAAAGCGACAAACCGTCGATGATTATTGACGAACGCCAGAACGGCGGCGGCCAGGCGGCAAACTATATCACCGACATCCTGTCCCGGCAGTATCTGTCCAGCTGGATGGACCGCGACGGTCTGACGTTTGAAACGCCGGGCGGTGCCGTGTTTGGCCCCAAGACCATGCTAATTGACCAGGACGCTGGCTCTGGCGGGGACTTCCTGCCTTACAGCTTCAAGCGTATGGGCATTGGCAAACTTATCGGCACCCGCACCTGGGGTGGCCTGATCGGCATTTCCGCCAACCCGCGCCTGATTGATGGCGGGTTCCTGACCGTGCCTTTCTTCCGCTTTTATACGCCAGACCATGAATGGCGCGTGGAAAACGAAGGCGTCGCGCCAGACATTGAGGTAACGCTGGACCCAACACAGGTAAACGCCGGTGTTGACGTGCAGCTTGAGCGCGCGATTGAGGAAATGCTGAACGAGCTGAAAACCTACCAGCCGATCAAGCGCATCACACCGCCTGCTCTACCGACAGAACTGGGCGGCTAAGCGGTCAGCGCCAACTAAGCGCCCGCGCTGATGAATATCTGAAAGATGAAAGCCCCGGTCCGCCGGGGCTTTTTCTTTTTCATATAGTGTTCTGGCAAGGGTCCGATTGACGATCCGATCTTTATACAATATATTGTACAATATGTTGTATAAAGATACTGACAGCTTTCCGCAGGGGGATTTTTACCTGGCGCGAGCGAGCGCCAATTTCGCGGAATTCCTCGCCCAGCAAGCGCAGCAGGTATACACGCAAATGGGCCTGCGCTTGCCGGTCGCAGCCACGTCCACATTCGACCTGATTGCCGAAAAGGGGCAGCTTTCAATTGCAGATGTTGCACGCGCGCTGGGGCGGTCGCACCAGTCTGCATCGCAGCAAGTCAAAACTCTTCACAAGGCTGGTTTGCTCGAAGTCAAGACATCCGAGCAAGATGCGCGGGCCCGGCTTTATGTACTAACCGCGGATGGCCGCACCCAGCATGAGCTGCTGAAAAAGCTCAAAGCTCCCATCGAAGAGGCTTATCGCCAGTTGTTTGAAGAGCTGGGTTTCAATCTCACCAATGCTTTGGAGCAGGCGACCAGCGTCCTGTCGGCCAAGCCATTGCCCGACCGCATCGCGGAGCATTAGCATGTTAACCCGCCTGTTTACCGTAGTCGTTTTTCTCATCATTGCTCTGCCGCTGTATGCAGCCGAGCGCGACCTCACGAGCGACCTGTCTGTGATCTTCAACGAACGATTTGGCACGCACGGGGCACAGGAACCCGGTGCGCTGGTCGCAGTGATGCGGCGCGACAAACTATTGCTTCAGGAGGCAATCGGCCTTGCCGAGCTAGAAACCCAAAAACCGCTAACTGCAAATACACAAATGCGCATCGCATCGCTCAGCAAACAATTTGTTGCAGTGGCGGTCCTGCAGGAAATGGAGCGTGGCACGCTCAAGCTGAACGATCCCATATCAAAGTTTTTGCCTGAGCTGGCGGACGCGGCGAGCGGTGTCACCGTTCAGCAGCTCTTGCATCACACCAGCGGCCTGCCGCACCATTCCCTGCTGTTCATGAATGAAGGCTTGGTGCCCTATAACCCGGGGCCTCCTGCAGGTTTTCTGTTTGCACCGGCAGGCAGCCGAGTGGGCGACTTTATGCCAACCAACGAGGATGTGGTGAGACTGCTCGCTGAGCATCCCAACCCGCGCTTTGCGCCAGGCACCGGATGGGAATACAGCAATGCCGGATATATTCTTCTGGTGCAGATTCTTGAAGCCATAAACAATAAACCATTTCGGGATTTGGCGAGCGAAAGACTATTTCATCCGCTCGGCATGTATGGAACCGGTGTGCTTGATGAAACGCGGCCCGGTCTTGACAATATGGCGCATAGTTACCGCGTGACAAAAGGCGGGTTTGAAGAGCGGGACTATAGCCCCTTCAACCTGTTGCATGGGGATGGTGGCATATTCTCAACGCTTAACGACCTGATCCGTTGGCGGCGGGCCTTCAAACCCGGCGTATTACTTAGGGCAGAAAGTCTAGCATTGATAAGCGCCAATGGGCGGCTCGCTGATGATGTGCCTATTTCCGGAACACCGCGCGGCAATGGTTATTCCATGGGCTGGTTTACCGACACGTTAGCTGCCGACCAGATAAATGCGCCTATTCTGCTCCACGGCGGCGGTTGGCTGAATTTTCGCCATGCCATTTATTTCGCGCCGGATCAGGACCTTTGGGTCGTTGTACTAACCAATAGGAGTGACACCCGGCCCTATGAAACAGCAGAAGCCCTTATGAAAGTTGCGCTAGAGCAGTCAACCGCAGAATAGATGCGGTCCGTCGGGGCTTTTTGTATCGGCAAAACCCATGTCAAACTGAAATCTCACGTGTCTTATCCGGGCTTGACCCCACCTTAAAGTGATACTGCAAATTGATCCCGGTATCCAAACAAAGGTGCAGTAGCAACATGGACCCCGTGATCAAGTCACGGGGTGACAGATAAGAAAGGGCATAACTCTCTTAAAGGGCATTTTTCAGCCACTCAAGCACGCGAGTGCGGGCGGCACTCATGTTCGCTTCCGTGCGGTCATCCACCAGCATGGAAGACCCATGTACACCCTCGTCCACCACATAAAAGGCCGAGCCGTTTGCCACCATCACATCGCGCTGGTTTTGCGCGGACGGTATCTCCATTTCTGATGCCGGGCGCATCACAAGCTTGGGCACTGTCACACCATCAATCCACTGCGCAGCGCGGCAGTTGGCAAGCGGCCCGCCGGACGCAGGCGAGAAAGCCAAAACACCTGAAACTGCATTCGGGTTTTTTGCGGCAAGCTGGAACACCAACGCGCCAGAATAAGAACTGCCCCACACGATAACCCGCTCGGCCAGTCCCTTGTCCATCACATAATCAACCGCCGCCTGAAGGTCCGGGTAGGCGTCACAGTAACCGTTTGGTGTGCCCTCGGCCAAGCCTTCGACCGTGCGGTTGACAGAGCCAAAAGTACCACCCCCTGCGCGCTGGTCCCACGCGATGGCACGAAAACCGTTTTCATTCAGCCAGGGAGCGATTGGTGCGTATTCCCCACGACCATTGGCCCCACCCTGATGGAACAGCAGAACAAGCGGTGCGTCGGCATCCAAGTCGCCAAAATAGGATTGGCCATGGATGATTACACCGTCCAAAGTTTTGGCGGTAATAACGTCTGTCGGTTGCGATTTATGGCCATCTACCGCCATGGCAGTGCTGGCGACCATGGCTGCCGCAAGCATCATGCATAAGGCTGCAGCCCCCGCCCTCATGACTGTGTCTTTAAGCGCACCGCATATCCATTGATGGCTTTGGTCCATTGCTCTCTCCCTTAAAACTCGGCGCCCGTTAGTTCTCAACGCTCCGAATAATTAAGTTATTACATAACATAAAGAGAAGGTGAAAGCGAGTGCTTTACAGTTTACACCACATCCACAAAAAAAGCGTCAGGACGCAGCGTGCGCCGCCACCTTTGCCGCCTGCGGGATAGGATCAAAAAAACGATGGTTCAGGCTTTTGACAGCAACGCTGTCTTCCGGGGGGCCGTCCTCTGGCACATCAGGCAGGTCATACAGGCTCATGATAATAGGCTTGTCATCTTCCGCCGGGGCAAGCGGTAGCCGCAATTGCCGGGCGGAAAAGACAAAACCGCTGCTGGTTTCAAGCTGCAATTCCAATTCTGCCGCCACCTGGTCACGAATGACCTGCATGGCAATTTCTACGTGCTGCGCAATATGAGGGCCGGGTTCAAACAGGCCGCGCAACAGGTTTTCCTTCACGTCGCGCCGCATCACCATATCCAGCCGGGTACCGCAATACAGCATGGTTGGCATGCAACTGTCCGTATCCCATTTGGCAACGGTCATGGTAGGCAGAAATGTGTGAAAATCAGTTGTCGTGACAGCCGCCCTGGACGGCAGGCAAAAGCTACCACTAGCCATAGCCAGCCGTTGCCACGTCGCCAAAAACGCTTCAAACTCAGACAGCATGCAGTTTCCCAATCGTGCCAATACCGGCAACCCGGCATTGTGTAGCTCTGACACAGAATTACACATTTTAGCGACAAAAATCTAGCACAATTGTCCCAGAAAAGAAAACCGATGTGATGCAGCCTTACCCCTGCGCCCGTGTTTTGCCCAGCATAACCTCGCGTATGTCACCGTCCGCTTGAAACGACAGAAAAAGCAGATATGGCGCGAGAAACATAATGCCACCAAACAGAGCCAGAACGCTGAGGCCAATGCCAACACCGGAAAACCCATTGCGCCACATGGTCCAGCTGGCGGACAGTACCAGAAAGCTCATGAAATCGGTGTTAAACTGGCCTGGCCATGTCATGGCAACGATGTCACCAAAAAAGACAGGAGCCAGGTTCCAGCCATGGTTCAAGCCAACAATGCCGGTATAGACCAGAATATTAACGATCATCACAATCAAGATAAGTCGAAACAGCGTCATTTGGTCTCTCTCCCTACGTTTCGGTGGTTTGTTTGTTCATGAAAAAGCCGAGCACAAGGGCAATGCCTGCGCCCCAAAGGATAGTGCCACCCGCCCCCGCCACCAGGTCTGGCGTGTGGCCATAAAGGCCGGGAAACCACGCTAATGCAATACCATCCAACAGCATTGCCGCCATCAGCATAACACCGGTACCAACAAATCTGTGGGCTGCGCCCAAGTGCGCGATACGGAACCCAGCCATCAGAAACGGGATGGTTCCGGGCACGATTAACGCATATAAAATGGCGCGGCTGCTGCCTTCGTAGGCTCCCATGGGGCCCATATATCGCAGCATCAGCGCGGCGATGAACCACAAGACGGCGCCAACAATCAGACAGGCCACAATTTGACCCGAACGCAAGCCAATTCTGCCCGCTGGTGCTGGTGGTGCTGGTGTCAGTGTCAGGTTGTTATCAGCCATCATGGGGTCCCCTATTTTGAAACAAATTCCCTTACCTGACCGTATAACGCCGCGCGTGCCGGGTTGGTTCGCCGACAATCGAAAAAAACTCAAATGGCAGATCAATTAGCTTTACCAGCATTGATTTCGCTACCAGCGCAGGTGCCACTGCCGTATAATGCCTGCGTAATCCTGAGGCATGAAAATGAACAGGTAAAGCGGGGTCTTTGTATCAACCATGATCAATCCAACCGAAAGCCGGGATGTTTGCCCGAGGGGCAGATACAGTATCAAAACGCTGGTTTTTCTGGTGTGTATGGCCGTGATGGCAACAGGGTGCGCGAACACCATAAAGCATGTTCCCCTGAGTGCGACGGAATATGTAGCGGTTGATTTTTCCACCCTTATCCCCGAGCGCTGGTGGGCGGATGAAGCACCGCCAAACCTGGAAGAAATAGTTACGGCATCCTTGCGCCTGGCAAAATCACGCCAACAGCTTATCAACGCGGCACAAACAGATGCTGCACCGGTCGTGAATGCATTGGTTCTGTCCGGAGGCAGCGCAAATGGCGCGTTCGGCGTTGGCATTCTGGCTGGCTGGACCGAAAGCGGCACCCGACCTGAATTTGATTATGTGACCGGCATCAGCACCGGCGCAATGATTGCGCCGCTCGCGTTTTTGGGTGCCGGGTATGATGATGAGCTGATTGAAGCCTACACCACCATTACCAAAAAGGATGTGTACCGCTCTGAAGGGATCGTCGGTGCTTTGTGGGGGTCGTCCTTGGAAGACACCGCACCCCTGCGCGCGCTCATTGAACGCTATATTACGCCCGATGTTGTCCTCGGGCTTGCTGGGGAATACGAGCGCGGCAGAAGGCTGTCTGTGCTGACCACCCAGTTTGATGCCCTGCGCCCCATGGTTTGGGACCTGACAGCCATTGCCGCCAATCGCGGCGCGGACGCCGCACCGCTGATCCGGCAAATCATACTGGCATCCGCTGCCGTGCCGGGATTGTTTCCGCCCGTAGCCATTGAGTGGACGTATCAGGGCAAACGCTTCACGGAACTGCATGTGGACGGCGCGGTTAGCTCTCAGGTGTTTGCCTACCCGCCGCACATCAGGCTGACGGAGCTGGATAAGGCACTGGGCGTTTCGGTCAACCGCCAGCTGTTCCTGATCCAGAACGGCAATGCCATCAGCTATTATGAACCCGCGCCAGTGAAAACCATGTCGATTATGCGGCGCGCCATGGAAGGCCTGCTCCTTAATCAGATGAACCATGATGTTGAGCGCGTTTATTTTATTTCAGAGCGCGATGGCGTTGCCTTTAACATGATCGCAATTCCGGATGACTTTGAAGCCAATCGGGGCAGCGATTTCGACCCGGACTATATGCGCGAGCTTTATGAGATTGGCCGACGCCTTGCCCGCACGGGCGACTTTTGGAAAGCCGTACCGCCAACCATCGACACGCCTGTTGATTGAACCGTGGCTTACAAACCGAGCCGCTATCCGCGGTGTTTGCCGTAGGCCAGCACCACGTCGATGGTGTGGTCCGTGAAGCGCGCAAGTTTTTCTGCCGGCTCACCATCAATTTTCATGAGTTGCAGCGCCTGACTGGCCGACAGCAGAATACGCGCATCATCGCGGTTTTCCCGGTTGATGTTGTCCTCTGATGCCCACAAAATATCGCTAAGCTTGCTGAGGATCGCATCCTGAAATGCCAGATATTTCTGGCGCATATCGGCATCAAACCGCGCGGCCCAGCCCAAATGCACCAGCACGTGGTTGCGGTGGGTTTCCACAATGTCCAGCGACTGCGCCGCCAGCATCCTGAGTGTGGCAGGCGCCCCGCCCTTCAACACCTCAATGCCGTCAAACATATCCAGATAGAAGGCGCAGATTTCTTCAATCACCGCATCCAGCAGGGCTTCACGCGTCGGGAAATACACAAACGTTGCGGGCGTCGACACCCCCACCCGCCGCGCGATGTCGGCATGTTTGGCCTCGCCAAAGCCTTTTTCCGCAAACAGGTCAATCGCCGCCGACAGCAATTGCTTGCGGCGTTCTTCGGGGCTTAATCGAGTGCGGGCGGCGCGCGCCATACGGCTTTTCCTTCAGGTGTGGCTCCCCCCTTGATAGCCAGAAAACACCATCTTCCTCAAGCGATAGTTCATCTATTGATAATTTTATCATTAATTCTTGACATACTGCGCCGGGCGCTTAGTGTGAGAAAAAGGAATGATGCAGCCGTGATACCACGGCGTGAGGGAGACATGTCATGACCGACACAACCGCACCTTATAAAGACACCAAAAGATACTGGTGGCCGCTGGCAACCATTCTGGCACTCCTGCCGGTGTTCGGGATCGCGCTGTATAAACAAACCGGCGTGCCCCTGTGGCTGTGGCTGACGCCGATTTTCTTTTACGGCATTGTCCCCTTCATTGAAGTCGCGTTTGGCGAGGACGAAAGCAACCCGCCGCGCGAGGCCATCCCCGGCCTGCGGGACGATAAATTTTACCGTTGGTCGGCGTTTTCCGGCTTGCCGCTGGTATACACCAGCTGGGTTGTGGGTGCCTGGTTTATCGCGACCGAACCCTTCACCCTAAATGCCTATATCGCCACCACAGTGGCGGCGGGCCTTACCGGGGCCGGGTCCCTGAATGCAGGGCACGAGGTTGGCCACCGGCGCGACAAAGTCTCCATCAACTTTGCGCGGTTTTTCCTGTGCCTGTGCGGCATGGGGCATTTTCGCATTGAACATAACCTGGGCCACCATGTGCAGGTTGCCACGCCCGAGGACAGCGCCACCGCCATGATGGGCGAAAACTTTTTCGAATTCACGCTGCATGAACTACCGGGCGGGTACAAACGCGCCTGGAATATTGAAAAAACCAGGCTGAGCCGCAAGGGCAAGTCTGCCTTTTCGTTTGAAAATGAAGTATTCACCAACACCCTGATCACGCTGGGCATGTATGGTGCCATGACAGCGTTTTTTGGCCTGATTATTGTGCCCTATCTGCTGCTGGCGGCCTTGCTGTCGAACCTGATGTTATCCAGCGCGAATTATATTGAGCATTACGGCTTACAGCGGTCGAAGCGCGAGGACGGCAAATACGAACGGGTGCAACCGCACCACAGCTGGAACGCCAATCATGTGGTCTCAAACGTGATGCTGTTTCATCTGCAGCGCCATTCCGACCACCATGCCCACGCCGAACGGCCCTATCAGTGCCTGCGGCATTTCGATACCGCGCCGCAACTGCCGGCAGGCTATTTCACCATGTATCTAGCGGCGTGGATTCCGCCCATCTGGTTTAAGGTGATGGACCCACTGGTGGCAGAGCAAATGGGCGGTGACATGAACAAGGCCTACATCAAGCCGTCCAAGCGCGAGGCCATTTTCGCCAAATTCCACAAGCCGGAGCCCACAGTGGCCGTCGCGGCGGAATAGGCAAGCCAGAGAGCATCAGAGCGAAAGGCCCCACCGGGGCCTTTTTTGTTATGCCATAAAGAGGCCAAATAGAATAAAGGACCACACCAAAACACCGACACCTACAGCCACCCATGAATGCCAGGTGAATTCTGAATTCTTGGCAACAACATTAGAGTTTTCAGCGTTGATAGCCCGTATGTACTGCACAAACGGAATAGTAACCAGCATGCTGACAATCTGGAACAAGAACACCCAGTCGGGGATAGCCTCCACACGGTCGGCAGAATTAGTCACAATTTCGACTATCATGATGGTAAAGGCCGCCGGAGCGTATAACCACTGCAACAGGCGGCTGCCGCCATCTGGGCCTGCATGTGCAATGCGCGAGAACAGGCTAAAGTTCGTGATAATCAAAAACACAGCCCGCCAGAACGGCATAACAGCTTTGCCTTCGCCATCCCGCACCCATTGCCAGTTTTTATAAGCCCAAAAAAATGAATAGGCGCCAAAGGTGCTGATATACAGCACCACAAATTTGGTTACTGATATTGGGTAATAAAGGGCGTCAGTTCGCCAGCCCGCATCAAAAGATACCGCTTTGATAAACACGAAGATAATGAACAGGGCGAAACCGCCAACCGTTATGTAGGAGATAATCTCCACAGTTTCTTCGAATTCGGTTGCCAATGCCTCTAAATCGACACCCGGGCCATGCTGGTAAAGCTCAACACCATCTTCACCGTCGGCGATCTGTGCGTCCGCATTAAATTGGGCCAGCTCTTCCACATCTGCATAGTCCTTTTTGCCGACATAGACATACTTTTCACTGTACACATTGCCAGAAAACTGACTGGCTTTGGAAAAGGAAAACACATCATTGTCGAGTGTTATGGTCTCTTCATTAAAGGACCATGTATCATCAACGATAAACCTTAGCTCATGGTGAACAGTCGAGGGCCACGCAAGATCAAGCGGTGATGTGCGCGGCACCATGTCTGCGTCCGGCAGCACATCAGACACCTCGCCCGGCCAGACCAGAAAACGTCTCGCACCGTCATCTTCGTCAACTGCCCAAGCATCGGGAATTTTATAGCTTTCACTAATAGTAACCGTTCCTGCTTTATCATCTCGCCTGAAGGTCAATGGTTGCTCAACCGTTATGGAAGGATAGTTTGCCTGATAATATTCCAGATAGTTCGCCTGCAGACCCTCAATGCCATCATCCACCAGTGTTTTGATCAGGCGATCCGCGCGATTACCCCAAAACACGGACTCCACCGTCATAAACACAGCACCATGTTCTTTCACCACATCATATGTTTCGATAACTGTGACTGATGGCGGTGTGTCTGGTTCCTTAAACTCGACAATTGTGCTGTTATCCCCATCAACAAGCAGCCCCGCGCCGAAATTGGCCTGTTGCATATTGCTCAGGTCACCAGTCTGGTCATCCTGCGTCGGGTCAAGCCACAGCGTTCTGCCCGCCAGCGACACTAGTGTAATCACATGATCAAATGTGTAGGCACTTGGCAAATGACGCTGGAACTGGGCATGGATTTCTGTGTCCACCAACAAAGGTTTTGCCCGAATCCCCAACCTATTCAGTATAGTGGCCAGCACCATTGTTTTGTCTTTGCAGTCACCAAAACGCTGATCAAGAACAAGGGATGGGTCACGCGGCGCATAACCACCCATACCACCTTCCAATCCCAAATACCTTATGTTGCGCTGCACAAATGCAAGGGCCGCTCTGATACGGCCTTCTGGAGTCTCATGATCGGACGCTATTTTGTCAATTTCGGCCGCCAGTGCATCAGAAAGCTGATCAGGTACCTGGTAATAGGGCGTGTACAATTGCCCCAATTGGGTCCAGTTTGTCTGGTCGGTCACCTCAAAAAAAGCATTGCTTTTATGCCAGGCTGGCACGTCATCATCTGCGCGATGCCCCGCGATATTAATCTGGTCCCAAATAAAGCGACGGCGACCTGCCTGCTCCGTTTGTTCTGGTTCTGGCGCGTCCGCATAACCCGCCGTTTGATACGGCCTGTCGTTGGGAACATCAAATGATACATAGTATTTGCCAATTGGAACGCTGTAATTCAGACTGACCCGGTCACTCACATGATCGAAAAACACGGGGTTCTTGCCCCTTATAGTGTAGGCATAGTCCAATATATCACCGGGCCGAATATCCGCCAAAACAAGTGACGCGGTTACCGAACCATTAAAAATCAAACGGTCTGCTTCATCTTCTTTCTGCAGTATTTTAAAGGCGCCCATATCCAGGCGGTCTTGGCTGATGCCACCTCGTATTACGGTGATATGATGGAAAATCAATCGTTCATAGGCAGGATCAAAGGATATTGATAACTGCGAAACCTCTTCCGCGCTGGAGATATCATTTATCTTAGAGACATAGCGACTGTAGTATTGTTCTTCGGTATCATTATGAAGCCGCTGCCGGGCGATCAGCAGATAAGCTGGACCGCTTGTTGGTTTTCCGTCAAGGGACGCGGGGTCGTAGGTTTGCTTTTGCACCCAGGAAGCCGGATCAGCGCGGGTGACCAAAGGGTCTTGAGCCACAACCTCGACAACAAAAAACAGTGCAAGCGCACCAAGACGCAGCAACAAACCTGCTGCACCAACCCAACTTCGAACCATATAACCCCCTGTCTCAGTGCGATTAACCCGAAGCTAGAGTGGTTTTTTGATAAAATAAAGTGTTTAACGAACAAGTAAAAAGTCTCTTGGGCATGAACACGGCAGAAATATGAACTACGCAGCAAAGGCCCCACCGGGGCCTTTTTGGTTGCCCCCGCGCGCGCATGCCATTAGACCCTGCGGCTGGACAGGGACACCCCAAGCCCGTAGGCTCTCACCATCCGCGTCAAGGGAAAGGCTATCATGGCTGACTTTAAACCGCTGAAGGGCTACCGCGCCCTTTATCATCCGGCTTTTAATAAATCGACCGCGTTCACCCGCGAAGAACGCGAGGAATATGGCCTGCAAGGCTTGCTGCCCTATAAGGTGGGCGACCAGGACAACCAGCTTGCGCGCGTGCTTGAAAACCTGCGCCGCAAAGCCAACGATATTGAAAAATTTATTTTTCTGGCCAGCCTGCATGAACGCAACGAGCGGCTTTTTTACCGTACGCTGACCGAACATATCGAAGAAATCATGCCGCTGATTTACACGCCAACCGTAGGGCAGGCGTGCAAGGAATTTGCGCATATCTTCCGCCGTCCAAAGGGGTTTTACATCACGCCCGAGGACAAAGGCAACATTCGCCGTATGCTGGATAACTGGCCGCGCCCTGACGTGCGGGTGATTGTGGTCACGGACGGCCAGCGTATTTTGGGCCTGGGCGACCTGGGAGCAAACGGCATGGGCATTCCCATCGGCAAGCTTCAGCTTTATGTCGCCTGCGCTGGCATTGTGCCGCGCCAGTGCCTGCCCGTCATGCTGGATGTGGGCACCAACAATGAAGAATTGCTGAACGACCCCTTGTATTTGGGATATCCGCACCGGCGGCTTGAAGGCGCTGCTTACTATGAACTGGTCGACGAATTTATTCAGGCCGTGCAGGACAGATACCCACAAGCACTGGTGCAGTTTGAAGATTTCTTAACGCCTAACGCCTACGGCCTGTTGTCCAAATACAAAGATAAGATCCTGTGCTTTAATGATGACATTCAGGGCACGGCGTCCGTTAGCCTTGCGGGCGTTTATGCCGCCACGCGCGGCATCGGCGTGCCGTTTAAGGACCTGCGCGTCATGTTTTTGGGGGCGGGGTCTGCCGCCACCGGCATTGGCGACCTAATGGTCAATGCATTTGAAGCAGAGGGCCTGACCCACGATGAAGCAAGGCATCGCCTGAATTTTGTTGATGTGAACGGCTTGATTGTATCAGGGCGCGGCGACCTGATGCCGCACAACATGCCCTACGCCCATAAAGGCCCTCAGCTTGAGTTTATAGAGGCAATCCGCGAGATCAAACCGCATATCCTGATTGGGGCCACCGGCGCGCCTGGCACCTTTGATCAGGATGTGGTGCAAGCCATGTGCGACGTGAACGAACGCCCGGTTATTTTTGCGCTATCAAACCCGACATCCCGGGCGGAATGCACGGCAGAACAAGCCTACAGCTGGTCGCAGGGGCAGGCGTTCTTCTCAAGCGGCAGCCCTTTTGGGCCGGTTGAATACGGCAGCAAGACCCTGCGCCCCGGGCAAGGCAACAATGCCTATATTTTCCCCGGCGTTGGGCTGGGTGTGGTCGCGAGCGGTGCCACCCGCATTACGGACGCCATGTTCCTGATTGCAGCCAAAACCCTCGCGGACATGGTGAGCGAGCAGGACCTGACGGAAGGGGCGCTGTACCCCGCGCTAACCGACATTCGGGCCGTCTCTTTAGCCATCGCCGTGAAGGTTGCAGAAGAAGCCCATCGCAGCGGGCTGGCGACCGAGGCCATGCCAGACAACCTGGAGGCGGCGATTGCGGCAAGCATGTATGACCCGGTTTATTAAAAAAGGGCATATGACATGACAGCACAATCGTCTTCTCTTCCGGTAACCCTGGGCAGGCTTCTACTTGCCCTATACTTCCTGCTGCCAGGCCTGATGAAGTTTGCCGCATTCGAGCGGCACATTGGTTTGATGGAACAGCACGGCATTCCCGCCGCTGGGTCACTGTTGATTATCGCAGGCGTTGCCAATGTTATTGGTGCGCTCATGCTTGCCACCAACCGGCATGTGCGGCTCGCCTCTCTTGGTTTCATTGTCTACATCATCCTCGTTAATGTGATGCTGCATGATTTCTGGAACTTTGAAGGCATAGAAGGTCAGCATGAGACCCAAAACTTCTTTAAAAATCTGGGTATCCTGGCCGGTTTACTTGTCCTTGCGGGCGTGAGCGAGAAACGCAGCCTTTCACCGTCTGATTTATTTCAGTCAGACACGGCTATCACCAATGATCGTTGAAGCGGCCACTATGGCGGTGAAAGACGCACCGGTATACATTCAGGAGCGCTTGATGACATGGCGTTTTGCCCTGATTTTTCTTTTTCTGTTTGAGGCGACGGCAGTTTCAGCCGCTGACCAGTCCGATTATTATGGCCTGTGGTGGAACGAGGACCGAACCGGCATTTTTGAACTTCGGCGCGCTGACCAAGGCGGTATCGAAGGCATCACCCGCTGGGGTGCAAAACCTGAAACGGACGAAAACAACCCGGACCCGGCGCTTAGGGGCCGTGACCTTAAGGATATCATCTTTCTGTGGGGGTTTGAGTATGAGCCAAAGAAAAACCGCTGGAAAGGCGGCAAGGTCTATGACCCGAACAATGGCAAAACCTACAGCGCAAAAATGCAACTGGAAGATGGCGGTGCGATCCTGAAGATGCGCGGCTACATCGGCATTTCACTGCTGGGCCGCACCGCCCGGTTTGAGCGGGTTTCTGAGGCGGACATACCAGACGCACTTTTGCGGGAGTCAACGTCTGCAAGGGTTCCCGGAGGTTGGTAACTGCCTACCATTTATGCTCCCTTTATTCATTCTGTGGGTCAATCATGTCGCAATCTAACGCTCTCTTGAGCATGATCGGTTTCATCATTAACGACAGGAGCTACTCATGCTGAATTGGGCTTTGACATTTTTCATCCTTGCTATAATCGCCGGTGTTCTTGGTTTTGGCGGACTGGCCGGCACGTTTGTCTGGGCCGCAGAACTCTTGTTTACGGTATTTATTGTTCTGTTCGTCGCTGCACTCATTGTTAATCTGGTAAGCGGCAGGAAAACAACGCCGCCTGTCTAAGAGGGCTTAAAATAACAGGCACCAAAAAAGGTAAGCTGCTAGCTTACCTTTTTGCTTTTTCGGATTGTTTTTTTCGGAAAAGTTGATCACGCGGCAGCGAGGCGTGGGTCGACGCTGATCGCACCAACAATCCAGCCACCACCCAGCACCCGGTCACCCGCGTAAAATACAGCCGCCTGGCCGGGGGAAACACCTGATTCAGCCTCATCCAGCACAAGCCGCGCCCTGCCCGCCTGTTCCATGAACAAGGTGGCTGGCACGCCGGGCCGGGTTGACCGGATTTTCGCGATAACCGATATGCCTTCATCAGGGATGTCTTCGCCGATCCAGCTTACGTCCTTTACCCAAATTTCTGCGGTTTCCAGTGCTTCTTTGGGGCCAACGATGACGCGCTTGGTGATGGGGTCCAGCTTCAACACATAAAGCGGCTCTTTCGTGCCACCCACACCAATACCGCGGCGCTGGCCGATGGTGTAGCGCACAATGCCCTGATGCTCGCCGAGGATATTACCGTCCAGATCAACGATCTTGCCGGGTTCCATCGCGCCGGGGCGCAGGCGCTCAATCACATCGACATACCGACCTTCCGGCACAAAACAAATATCCTGGCTGTCTGGCTTGTCCGCCACCGTCAGGCCAAAACGTTCTGCATGCTTGCGGGTTTCTTCTTTATCCAGCCCGCCAAGCGGAAAGCGCAAAAAGTCGATTTGTTCCTGTGTTGTCGCAAATAGGAAATAGCTTTGGTCTTTGCCTTGGTCCACACCGCGCACAAGCTGGGCCTTGCCATCCTCGCCGACAACACGCTGCACATAATGGCCGGTGGCCATGCAGTCAGCCCCCAGGTCTTTGGCAGTGGCCAGCAAATCCTTGAATTTAACGGTCTGGTTACAGCGCACACAGGGTATCGGCGTTTCGCCCTTTATGTAGCTGTCTGCAAATTCTTCCATAACCTGATTTTTAAACCGGCTTTCATAGTCCAGCACATAATGCGGGATGCCCATTTCTTCGGCGACCCGGCGTGCATCATGGATGTCCTGCCCGGCGCAGCAACTGCCTTTTTTCTGCACTGCAACGCCGTGATCATAGAGCTGCAGGGTAATGCCAACCACATCATAGCCTTGTTCTGCCAACAGCGCAGCGGTGACAGAACTGTCCACACCACCAGACATGGCAACAACCACCCGCGTTTCTGCGGGGGGGCGATCAAAACCAAGGCTGTTTGTTGGCGCGCTTGCCATCGGGTTGCTCCTGAGAATGCACGCAGTACGGCAAATTATGACCGTCATCGTCATGATTAGTTTCTGCCTGCCATATAAGGTCGTTTGCCCCATGAGGCAAGGGTTTCTGATCTGTGAAGCCCGGGTTTACGGCAGGTCATGCCCACTTCAGCAATCATGCCGGCAATTTTGGTGGGCAATTTTGACGGCTTTATGAGCCTGTAGGCGAGCAACAGAAATACAGGGTTGAAGCGAATCGTTGGTTTTTCTGCGTTTTCAAAAGTGGCAAACAAACTGGCCCGCTGCTTGCTTAGTAGGGGGCAACACGAATGGACAGGCCACAGAAATGGCGGAACATCGAAGAAGCAAGCAATGATTAGATGAACCCTGTCGAAACACCGATGATGCAACTGATGCAGGCTGTTAGCGCCACATCTCCGCAATCTGCCGCCGCGCTGTTTGGTATCCAGGATACCTCCGGCGATGGCACTGAAAATTACTCGATGCTGTTTGACGGCTATCTGCAATCCGCAGAAGGCAGCGCCGCCACGAACGCGGCTACTGGTATTTTCAGCCTTTCTAAAGCGACCCAGCAGCCATTCAGTGCGGTGCCGGAAGATGCAACTATCGCCGTCAACCCGCTTGATGCAGCGATGCGCACGGTCACCTCTGGTGGTTTGGTTACCGGTGAAGACGCTCAGGCGCTTCTGGGCCAAGCGGCAATGCAAGACGCGAGCGTTACAGGTGAACCCCTTGATAGTTTCGCCCTTACGATTGATTACCGCGCGCTTCAGCAGCAAGTAGAGTTAACGCCTGCAAACCTGCAAGCCATGCAGGCTGTTACACCGGAAAACTTCGCCAAACTGCAGGACACCAGCCTTACGCAGCAAACCATGCAAGCAAACGGCATGTCTGCCGTGCCTGCACCCTTTGATGCATCAGCCCAGCCCGGGCATATGTTGCCAGCTAACGACCTGCTGTTCCTGTTTGGCGAAAATGCCCAATTGCCTGAGGGCCTGAGCGGCAGCGGTGCTGGCATACTGTTTAATGGCGCGCAGGATGCGACCACAGCCACGCAACAAATGACGCCCGCACCAGTGGCAAACGCGATTAACCAAGGCAGCACAGCGGCCTTAGGCCCGCAGGCAGCGCTTGCTGATACGGCAGCAGCAGTCGCGGACCCAGCGGTTAAGGATGCAATGGCACCCCAACCGCAAACGCTCGGAAACGACGGGAATGCGGACAAAGGCCTGATGCAGGACATGGCAAAAGGCAATGGTAAAGCACCGGAGGCGCAAGCCCCGATAACCGACCCAACAGCGAAAGCGGATGCCAAAGCCGAAGCCGATGGCCAGATACTTGCCGTTGAACAGAAAAAGATGGCAGCCACAAAACCCGGCGCGGGACCAGTAAACACAAGTGCGGCAAATGCTGTGGACGCAGCACCAATGGTTGCCGCGTCAGCGCAAGCACCCGCACGCCCTGCCCCAAGCCCAACGCAAAGCAACAGCCGTGACGGCTTAGGTGAAAAATCTGCAGCGTCAGCATCAATGGAACAATCACCTGCTGCCGCAACCAAGCAGGACCCTGTCGTGACCGCCCCGGCGCGCCCTCTTGCCCCAACAATTGACTGGTCTTCCCCCTGGAGCACACCAGAACGCGCAGCAGGCTGGCCAGAAGGCTTTTCAACCGGACTAATTGCATCGGGCCTTAATGGCCTATCGGGGCAGAACAACCCGCTTGGCGGAATGGGGTTGATGGGCGGACGCCCTGATCCGGCCATGGGTCAACAGGTTGCCAAACAACTGAATTTAAATATTACCCGAGCGGTCAAGGCTGGTGACAACCAATTTGCGATGCGCATGGACCCGCCGGAGCTGGGTCGTGTGTCTGTAAAACTGACCTTCATGCAAAACGGTTTGGTGAAATCCCAGATTATGGCGGAACGGCCTGAAACGCTGGACCTGCTGCAACGCGATATACGTAGCTTGGAGCGCGCGATCGAAGCCGGCGGCCACAAGGCAGAACCTGGTGGGATAAGCTTCTCGTTGGATAGTGGTGGCCAGGAAAGCGCCGGTCGTGCCTTCGCTGAAGCCATGCAGGAAGATCAACTAAAAGACCAACAAGCCAAACAGTCTGGCGGTGACATAGACATGGATGATGACATGACGGACATCACAAGCACCCTCGACCTGGATGAAATCCTGGCTCATGTAACGCCGGAAACCGGCCTGGATGTAAGAGTTTAGAAAGCGGATAGACCCATGATTGATGCAATTACAGCCGCAACAGCCAACGGCGCCGCCGGTGCCGACAGCAAAAAACTCGCGGAAGACTTCGATGACTTTCTGACCCTGCTGACGACGCAGCTTCAGAATCAGGACCCGCTCGACCCAATGGACAGCGGGGAGTTTACGCAGCAGCTTGTTGCCTTTACGGGCGTGGAACAACAAATCCAGACCAACCAGAACCTTGAATTGCTGGCGAACCTGTCTCGCCTGCAAAATCTGGCTAGCAGCGGCAGCTATCTGGGTAGCGACGCGCTCATTTTCCGTGACCTGGGCGATCACACAGGCGACGGTATTACCTGGCGCTATGAAAACACCCTGCCCACCGAAGACCTGAAGCTGGAAGTGCGTAATGAGCAAGGCGCGCTGATATATAGCCAGTCTGGCAACACGGGCCTTGGTAGTCACGAATTCCAGTGGGACGGCATTGATGCCGCAGGCCTACCCGTAGAGCACGGAAATTACAGGCTTGAGATTGTTGCAGAAAATGAAGCAGGCGACAGCCTGACACCAGACATAATGGTCCGTGAAACAATTCGCGGCGTCGATACCAGCGGGTTTGAGCCCGTCTTCACGATTGGCCCCAATGAGGCAGGTCAAACAGAAATTCTGGAGCTGATCTACAACGGTTAGCCCGACAATAGGCCGGACCGAAGTGCCCGGCATATTACCCCAAGTGCCCGCCATAGCATAAAGGGGTGATTTGAGCAGAAAGCCTACAACACGTGAAAACGCAAAAGAGTGTAGGAGATTAAAAAATGGCATTCACTGCTTTGGCAGCAGGTGTATCGGGACTTCAAGCCTTTACCGAAGGCGTTGGCGTCATTGCCGATAACATCACCAACGTAAACACGATCGGATATAAAGAAACCCGGTCACGATTTTCAACTCTGGTAACAGAAACAGCAGCGCTGTCTTCTTATTCACCAGGTGGCGTTCGCGCCTTTTCGCAGACACTTGTGTCTAAGCAGGGCCTATTGCAGCCGTCCAGCTCACAAACGGACCTGTCAATTGACGGCGCTGGTTTCTTTGTTGTTCGCAACGCAGATACAGCGAATGACACATCGGGCGAATTTATTTACACCCGAGCGGGGGCTTTTACCCAAGATGCTGAAGGCTTCTTCCAGAACACTGCTGGGCATTTTCTGATGGGCTGGCCACTGGATACAGCGGGCGAAATTCCGTCAAACCAGAATGACTTGACTGAACTGCAGCCTATCAACATCAACACATTGAATGGTTTCGGTGACGCAACATCAGCTGTTGCCCTGCGGGCTAACTTGCAGGCCAGTACGCCAGTTACGGCAGGCTACACAACAGCTGGTGAAATGGCAGATGGTACCTTCACCCCAGATTTTGAAACCAACCTTCAAATCTTTGACAGCTTGGGTCGTTCGCACACCGTTGTTTTGTCTGCTCTGAAAACCGGAACAAACAGCTGGAACTATGAACTGACATTTGATGACGGGAGTGTTCTTGACGCGACCGATCACCCCAATGGCCTCATCGGTGATGGTACGCTTGTGTTTAATCCAGACGGTTCCCTGGACCTTGGCAGCTCATCTTTAAATGACCAGGTTACGGCTGCTGCGGTTACACTGCCTGGTGGCACATTAACCTTCAACTTTGATAATACGGGTGCCACCTCCGTGGAGGACGGATCAATCGTCTTCGACTTTGGCACGGACGGTGAAGCAGATGGGTTTTCACAGTTCGACAGTATCTCTACCCTGATTTCATCAGCGGCGGATGGTGCCTCGTTCGACAATGTGAACGGTGTGTCCATCGGTGAAGACGGTGTGGTTACGGCCCTGTTTGATAACGGCCTCACACTGGACGTGTTCCAGCTGCCGGTCGCAATTTTCCAAAACCCGGATGGTCTGACAAGACGCCAGGGCAATGCCTTTGGTATCTCTGACCTGTCGGGGGATTTTGCGCTGCAGCAAGCGGGCTTTGGCGGCGCTGGCAGCGTAGCGCCAAACTCGCTTGAACAGTCAACCGTTGATCTTGCTAACGAGTTCTCGGAACTGATCAAGGTGCAGCGGGCGTTTTCTGCCTCCACCCGAATCATCACGACATCAGATGAGATCCTGGAAGAACTGACCAGACTGTAAAGTCATAGGTTTACTCTTTTGCAACGGGCGGTTGGCATCACGCTGGCCGCCCGATTTTATTATCACTATATTTCAATGCCTTATGAAAAATTAGATACAATTTTATCTATTAGGTCTTTGTTAAACAGGCGCTCGCTAAAATGGGCTACCAAACAAAAAGACCCAGGCACCCTTGCAGAAAAGGCATCCAGTTCCGGCATGAATTCCGTCTCTAAAAATATCGACCCCATGCAAGGTGATAACGACAATACTATCGTAGTGGACCTGCCCAGCCCGGACACCAAACGATGGGTTGCGCGCCGCAAGGCACAAGTCGTCTATGCGGTTCAAGCCGGAGCCATCAGCCTGACCGAAGCCTGCGAACGCTACACACTGTCGGTTGAGGAATTCCTGGGCTGGCAGCGCGCAATAGAAAGCAACGGTCTACCCGGCCTTAGGGCAACGCGCATTCAAAAATATCGCGGCCACAAAGCAGAAACCTGATAGTGTAGCTGCTCGACGTCCTGTCGGATTTAGGCGTCACCCTACCTTCCCGCACCTCCATAAAAAATTAATAGGCAACTTTTGCCTAGATTTAACGATCTGTTTACCTTGTTGGCGTATCCCTCAGTCTACTACCCATAGAAATTACATTGCCCGACTGATAATGACCGGATCGTACATTGGATAGTTTTCTGCAGTTAATACGGAACCTCGGCACTGGCCGTTTGCTTCTGATTTCGCTCGTTGGCGCTGGTACGCTAGCCTTTTTGTTCATCGTGGGCGGCGGGATGCGCACATCCCCCATGACCCCCTTATACACAGACCTGGACCCTGCCGACGCAGCGTCCATCGCACAGCGTCTGGAAGCCGATGGTATTCAATATGAAACCAGCGCCGGTGGCCGTATCGTCCGCGTGCCACAAGACCAAGTGGACAGATTGCGGCTGTTGCTGGCAGGTGAAGGCCTGTCAGGTGGTGTGGTTGGCAAAGAAATCTTTGACCAGGAATCCAGTTTCGGTCGCACAAGTTTTGAACTGAACGTCAACTATGTGCGCGCCATAGAAGGTGAGCTTGCCCGCACGATCAAAAACATCCGTTCTGTTTCAGAAGCGCGCGTGCACATTGTGATGCCAGAGCGCCGCCCCTTCCAGCGGGAAGCACAGGGCCCTTCCGCATCCATCCTATTGAAAACTAATGGTGCGCTGGGTCAATCTCAGGCGCTGGCCATTCAGGCGCTTGTGGCATCAGCCGTGCCCAGCTTATCGCCCGATCGGGTAACCATTTCAGATACAATGGGCCGCTTGTTGGTGGACGGAGCAGAAGAAGGCGACCTGGCCAGCCTGTCCAACCTTGAAGAAGCGCGCTTGTCGAAAGAACGGCAATATCGCCAGAAAATCGAACAGCTGTTGGCGCGCCGGGTTGGCAATGGCCGGGTACGCGCAGAAGTATCGGTGGATATGGACATGAGCCGCCAGACCACCAGCCAAACAATTTATGACCCCAACAATCAGGTGGTTCTGTCAACCAACACCCGCGAAGAAATCGCGCGGGAAAGCGACGGTGTTGGTGGCCAGGTTACTGTGGCAAACGCATTGCCCGATGCATCAGGCAATAACCCCAGCAACAGCAGCAACAGCCAAACCACAGAAGAAACCACAAATTTTGAAAACTCAAAAACCGAAACTGTGACCGTCCAGGAACCCGGTCAGGTCACGCAAATTCGTGTCTCGGTGCTGGTGGACGGCATCCGCACGCTGGATGTAGATGGTAACACCACCGCCTACGAGGACCGCGACACCACAGAAATACAGCAACTGCAACAACTGGTCGAAAGCGCAATTCCCTATGACACCAATCGCGGTGACACGGTCGTGGTGCAAAGCATGCGTTTTGTTGACCCTGCCCCAATGGCAGAATCTGCGGCAGCCTTTAGCCTGTTTGGTCTGAACAAAGAAGATTTGGTCGATATTCTGTCCACAGGCGGGTCCTTCGTTGCCATTATTCTGGTGATCCTGCTTGTTGTTCGGCCACTGGTTATTCGCGTGATCGAGGCGATCCCTGATGCACCGCCACCGCCAGACCCTGCCCAACTTGAAAACAACGTGCCGGAAACACCGGCGATTACCGGACCGCAACAAATCACGCCTGAACTGATGGCAGCCGCTGCGGAAGGTGATGAAAATGCCTCGGCGCTGGTTTTGGCGGCGCGGCAACAGGGACAACTGAGCCTTGATCAAATGGGTACTGACACACGAATTGACGTGGCACAGGTAGAAGGCCGCATACAGGAATCTGCCGTTAAAAAAGTAGCCAACATTATCAGAGCAAACCCGGACGAATCTGTTTCGATTGTCCGACACTGGCTCTACGCAGACTAAAGACGATACGCATTGGTCACCCATGTGTGGCCTGACGGGACAAAATGAGGACCTGACGTGAGTATTGAAGTGGGTAAATTGAACGGCGCGCAGAAGGCAGCTGCCTTTATGCTGGCAATCGGCGAAGACTATGGTCGCACGATCTGGGAAGCGCTGAGCGATGATGAAATTAAAGAATTGTCGCAGCATATGTCTAATCTGGGCGCTGTTAACGCTAATGACGTGGAAGAGCTGTTCATCGAATTTGCGTCTCAGGTTTCAACTGTTGGCAACCTGAACGGTTCTTTTGAAAGCACCGAGCGGTTGCTGGGTAAAATGCTGCCCGGTGATCGGGTTCAGCAAATCATGGATGAAATCCGGGGCCCGGCAGGCCGCACCATGTGGGACAAGCTGGGCAATGTGAACGAGATGGTGCTGGCCAGCTACCTGAAAAATGAATACCCGCAAACGGTCGCGGTGGTGCTTCAAAAAATTAAAGCAGAGCATGCGGCGCGTGTACTTTCTGTCCTGCCTGAAGACTTTTCCATGGAAGTCATCATGCGCATGCTGCGGATGGAGTCAGTTCAGAAAGACATTCTGGATAAAGTAGAGCAAACGCTGCGCGTCGAGTTTATGAACAACCTTGCACGCACCAGCCAGCGCGATAGCCACGAAACCATTGCTGAGATTTTCAACTTCCTGGATCGTAGCGCAGAAAGCCGCTTTCTTGCGGCGCTGGAAGACCGAAACCGCGATAGCGCTGAGCGCATCCGCGCGCTTATGTTCACCTTTGAAGACCTTGCGAACCTGGACCCAAGCGGGGTTCAAACGTTGCTGCGCAACGTCGACAAGGACAAACTGGCGCTTGGTATGAAGGGTGCGTCCGACACACTTCGGGACTTGTTCTTTTCCAATATGTCAGAGCGTGCGGCCAAAATCCTGCGCGAGGACATGGAAGCCATGGGGCCTGTGCGGTTGCGCGATGTTGATGACGCCCAAATGGACATGGTGAATAAAGCGAAAGACCTGGCGGAAGCCGGCGAAATCCTACTGTCTGATAACAAAGGCGAGGACGAGTTGATTTACTGATGACAAGTCCGATCAAATATACATTTGACCAAGCGTTCGATGGTGGGGCGAAAACCCGCCATGACCTAGAGATTGAGCAACTGGTCAAAGACGCCGAAGATCGTCGCCAGCAATCCTATGCGCAGGGCGTGGAGGACGGTCGGGCGCAAGCGTTACAGGAAATCGAGGCCGCCACAAAAGACGCAGTTTTGCAGTTGGGGCAGTCGGCGCAGTCGCTATTTGACCAGCGTGAAGCACTGGAGTCTGGCCTGAAACAGGAAATGGTGCATCTCGCCTACGCAATTGCTTCCAAACTTTCCAGCGCCCTGATACGGACCAAACCAACTGCTGAGGTGCAGGCGCTTATTGAAGACTGCCTCGCTACCGTATCGCGGGAACCGCGACTGGTTGTACGGGTATCAGAAAATATCAGTGAAGCCATTACAGAGCAGTTAGACGCCATGAAAAGCGCAACAAGTTTTGCTGGCGACATTGTCTTGATTGGCGAGCCGCAGATGGGTGATCAGGATTGTCGTGTGGAATGGCCGGACGGCGGATCGGAACGCAAGCAAGACATGGTCAAGCATCAAATCGAAGATGCCGTTCAGCGGTTTGTTCTGACGGAACTTGAAGACCACATGGGCGCAGCAAGCTCGGACCCCGGCGACACAACAGAATTGGCAAGCTAACGACACACAATCGGCCTGGCCGCTGCGGCCTCGCCAAAAGAATGAGACGATAAGGACACGTTATGGCAAACGAAGGCGAAACCTCAGAAGACGTTGGTCTGGCAGACCTTTCCGGAGACGGTTCCAAAGCACCTGATCTGGCCCCTAAAGAGGACGGCCAGGTACGTTCGGCGCAAGAACTCGAACCAGTTTTTGATGTTCCCGTGCGCGTGCAGGCAGTCCTTGGGAAATCAACGCTGGAAGTAAGCCAACTGTTAAAATTGGCACCTGGTGCCGTTGTGGAACTGGACCGTAAAGTTGGCGAAGCCATCGATATTTATGTCAACAACCGGCTGGTCGCGCGCGGCGAAGTCGTGCTGGTTGAGGACCATCTGGGCGTCACCATGACAGAAATAATCAAATTGGACGGGGCAACCGGTTAGGCCGGTTTCAGGTAGGACGCGACGCTTATGAGTACCGTTTTTGGCATGGCGACAGCATTTTTGCTGGTAATCGGAGCGATCCTTTTAGGGGGCTCTCCGCTTGCGTTCCTTAACCTGCAAGGCGTTATGATTGTTGTTCTGGGTACTTTTGCTGTTACAGCCATCAGCTTCCGGCTGCAGGAAATGATATCCCTGCCCGGCGATATCTGGGTTTTGTTACGCCACGGCCAGCGCGACCCGAACGAAGAAGCCATCAAGGTTCTGAAAATTGCGGTTGAAGCCCGCAAACACAATGACATTCTAATGCTGGAGCGCCTGTTGCCAAGGCTAAAAGATACGCCGTTTTTGATGAAAGCAATCCAGTTGGTCGTTGACGGTACGCAACCCGACGAAATTGAGCAAATCATGCGCCGCGAAGCCAGCACGGCGAGCGCACGTCACATGCGGTCCGTCGACTTTTTACGCCGCGCTGGTGATGTTGCACCCGCGATGGGGCTTATTGGAACGCTGATCGGTTTGGTGCGCATGCTGGGCAATCTGGATAACCCGGCGGAAATTGGGCCATCAATGGCGGTAGCGCTGCTGACAACCTTTTACGGCGCTGTGCTCGCGCATCTGGTGTTCATCCCGCTTGCGGCAAAAACCGAACACTGCACCGAAGAAGAAGGGCTTGTGAACAATCTGTATGCGATGGGGGCTACGTCAATCCGACGCAAGGAAAACCCCCGCCGCCTTGAAATGCTTTTAAACACAATTCTGCCACCGGCAAAACGCGTCACCTTTTTTAAATCATAGACGCTGAACGGTAATATTGGACGGAGACATACCATGAGACTTTTGATCGTTGGTACACTGGACGGACAGCTTGGCGCTGCCAGTAAAATTGCTATGGACCGCGGCGCACAGGTAACCCACGCACCTGACATTGAAGCCGCATTGACTATCCTGCGTACACGCGGGGCAGACCTGTTGATGGTTGAGGTATCCCTGGACATCCCAACGCTTATCCCGCGGCTTATGGCGGAGCATTTCTCGCTTCCGGTTGTCGCCTGCGGCATAGGAACAGACCCACAAATCGCCGCAGCCGCCGTGCGCGGTGGTGCCAAGGAATATATTCCCCTACCACCAGATGCCGAGCTGATCGCAGCGGTATTGGAAGCGGTTTCCGAAGATAGCCAGCAATTTATTTATCGTGATGCGGTGATGAAAGAAGTTGCCGCCCTTGCAGAACGCGTTGCACCGTCTGAAGCCAGCGTTTTAATCACGGGTGAAAGCGGAACAGGTAAAGAGGTGATGGCGCGCTTCGTCCATGAAAAAAGCCACCGCGCGAAAAAACCGTTTGTTGCCGTGAACTGCGCGGCTATTCCTGAAAACCTGCTGGAATCTGAACTGTTTGGCCATGAAAAAGGCGCCTTTACGGGTGCTGTGGCGCGCCGCATCGGTAAATTTGAAGAGGCCAACGGCGGCACGCTGCTGCTGGACGAGATTTCAGAAATGGACGTGCGGCTACAAGCCAAACTGTTACGCGCTATTCAGGAACGGCAAGTCGACCGGGTCGGTGGCTCCAAACCCGTAAATGTGGACATCCGCATCATCGCCACATCAAACCGGAACCTGCAGGATGCTGTGAAAGAAGGCGAGTTCAGAGAAGATCTGTTTTTCCGCCTGAACGTGTTTAACCTGCGTGTGCCGCCGCTACGTGAACGCCCTGCCGATATTGCAGCCCTTGCTGCGTTCTTTGCCGATAAATATGCCGACGTGAACCAGGTGGAAAAGCGCCCGCTGTCAAACGAAGCGCTGGTCGCTTTGAAGGCGCATGCGTGGCCCGGCAACGTGCGCGAGCTTGAAAATGCAATGCACCGCAGTGTGTTGCTGGCCAGCGGCCCGGACATTGGCGTTGGAGCGATTATGTTGCCGGACGCAAAGGGTAACCTGAGCATGCCGTCTACTTTGAGCGAGGTATCATCCCCCTCCGGCGGAGAAGACGCAGCACTGGCCAGCGACGAAGAAGTGCAGGCTGGCCTGGTCGGGAAAACCGTTGCAGAAGTTGAACGCGACCTGATCATTGATACCCTGAAGCATTGTCTTGGTAACCGGACTCATGCCGCCAACATACTGGGCATTTCGATCAGGACGCTGCGGAACAAGCTTAATCAGTATAATTCTGAGGGCGTTCCCGTGCCGCAACCCGGCGACACCGGCCAGCGTGCCCCCGTTTAGGCACACATCTTCACACCCGTTATCAACCCCGGGCCTTCAACGCCCCATGATGGTGAAAAAATCTGATGAGTGAGTCAGCGTCTGAAGAGCAGCCAGCGGGAGGAGGCACCGGCAATGTAGCCGTCGCCAACTTCCTGAACGCGCTCAAGAGCACGGATATCGCCTTTGCCGCGGGCATTGTGTTGATCCTTCTGATGCTGATTATGCCGATGCCAAGCTGGCTGCTTGATATCATGTTGGCGGCCAGCATCACCTTCTCCGTGATGGTCCTGATGACAACCATTTTCATCCAGAAGCCGCTGGAATTCAGCAGTTTTCCTACCATCCTACTGATTGCAACAATGTTGCGACTGTCGCTAAACCTTGCGTCCACCCGGCTTATTTTGTCCGAAGGCCACACCGGGACAGATGCCGCAGGCGATGTTATTCAGGCATTTGGTGAATTCTTGATGGGCGGCGAAGTCGTTATCGGCATCATCGTTTTCTCGATCCTCGTTATCGTCAATTTTGTCGTGATCACTAAAGGTTCAGGCCGGATCGCTGAAGTTGCGGCCCGCTTCAGTCTGGATGCCATGCCTGGTAAACAAATGGCAATTGACGCAGACATGTCATCCGGTTTGATCGACGAGCAGGAAGCCATCAAGCGCCGTAAAGAACTTGAGGATGAAAGCACCTTTTTCGGGTCGATGGACGGCGCGGCAAAATTTGTGCGCGGGGATGCTGTTGCCGGTATCCTGATTACCGTCATCAATATCGTGGGCGGTATTATCATTGGCGTGGTCATCAACGACCTGTCTTTCGCGGAAGCAGGCAGCCGCTATACAATCCTGACGGTTGGTGATGGCCTTGTCTCTCAAATCCCTGCCCTGATTGTGTCCACCGCCGCTGGTATGCTGGTAACCAAAGCCGGGGTTGACGGCCAAGTAGACAAAGCGCTTTTTGGACAGATGAGCGCTGCCCCCCGTGCACTGGGTGTAACCAGCGCCCTGCTGTTCACGATGGCCCTATTGCCTGGCATCCCGATGCTGCCTTTCATGCTGCTCGGTGGCACACTGGCCTACACCGCGTTCGCCGCATCGCAGCGACAACAGCAGGAATCTGACGCCGCCGACCGGGTGAAAGTCGAATCCGAACAAGCGGCCGCACCAGTTGAAGAACCAATTTCAGCAGCACTGGCAATTGATCAACTCAGGCTAGAGCTGGGCTACGGCCTGCTGACGCTGATAAATGACGACAGCGGGTTCCGGTTAACTGATCAGATTAAAGCGCTCCGGCGTCAACTTGCCAGTGAAATGGGCTTTGTCATGCCGTCCGTGCGCATTCTGGATAATATGCAACTGCCGTCCAATAGCTATGTGCTGCGGGTCAAGGAAACCGAGGTAGGACGCGGTGAAATTCGACCTGGCATGTTGTTGATCATGGACCCTGAGGGCCAGCCTGTTCAAATCGCGGGTGAAGCAACAACAGAACCTGCCTTTGGCCTGCCGGCAACATGGGTTGACCCGGGCAGCCGGGAAGAAGCCAACTTCCGGGGCTACACGGTTGTTGATGCACCCACGGTCGTAACCACACATTTGACCGAAGTTATCAAAAACAATATGGCGGATATGCTGTCCTATGCAGAAACGCAAAAACTGTTGGAAGACTTGCCGGGCGAACACCAGAAACTGATTACCGATATTGTGCCGAGCAACATTACCACATCAGGTATCCAGCGTGTGTTGCAAGCCCTGTTGGTCGAGCGTGTGTCTATCCGCGACCTGCCAACCATTCTGGAAGGCATTGCAGAAGCAACCGGCTTCACTCAAAACATTGTAAACATCACAGAGCATGTGCGTACACGGATTGGTCGTCAGCTTTGCTCGGCCTACGCCAACCCGGACGGGTTGGTGCCACTGATTACTCTGTCGCCCGAGTGGGAACAAGCCTTTGCAGAAAGCCTGGTTGGCCAGGGGGAAGAAAAACAGCTTGCCATGGCACCAACCAAACTTCAGGAATTTATCAACTCGGTGCGTCTTATCTATGATCAACAAGCTGAAAAAGGCGAACAGCCCGTCATGCTGACGAGCCCACTTGTGCGGCCTTATGTGCGCTCAATCATCGAGCGCTTCCGTCCGGCCACGGTTATCATGAGCCAAAACGAAATTCACCCGCAGGCAAAAATCAGGACCCTTGGCCAGATTTAGGCAGGCGGCAGAACAGTAACAAAGGGTGCAGATGCGCCCATAGTAAAGGATTTGAAAGGTTATGCGTCTTAAGACCTTTCACGCGAAATCGATGCAAGAGGTCATGGCCGATGTGCGCAATTCGCTCGGTCCTGATGCTATCATTGTGCAGATCGACGAAAGCGGCGTCGGCGTGCGCGTCACAGCTGCAACCGAGGGTACACCGACACCGGAACCTCCAAAGCAAGCGCCGACCCCGGTGCAGACACCATCAGACTTTGAAATTTCGCATCCTATACCAACAGCGAAAGAATATGATTCAGCAGATATTGCCGCTGTTCTTAACCATCATGGACTGCCATTTGAAACGGCGGACCAACTGCGACAGGCGCTGTCCGCCGTACAGGCTGCAAGCCTGCCCGAAGCTTTTGCAGCAGCCCTTGATACTGTCATCAGATTTAACCCGCTGACAGAAAATACCACACGTCCCATCATGCTGGTCGGTCCACCGGGTGTTGGAAAAACCATCTCAACTGCAAAACTAACGGCAGATGCATTATTGCATGACCGAACCGTACATCTGGTCACTACCGATACAGTCAAGGCAGGCGGCGTGCAGCAACTTGATCATTTCGCTGAGTTGATGAAACAAACCGTATCAACGGCCGAAACACCAGACGAACTTGCAGCGGTATTGCGTGCCCGCAGTACACCCGCCGATGTAACACTGATCGATACAGCCGGAACGAACCCGTTCGACATGAACGAGTTGAAAACCCTGCTGCATTTTATTCAGGCTGTGGACGCCGAACCTGTGCTGGTAATGCCTGCCGGGCTTGACCCGCTGGATGCGCAGGAAATGGCAGGCGTGTTTGCCCGTATGGGCTGCCAGCGTTTTATTGCAACACGGCTGGATGCGGCCCGGCGGTATGCAGGTCTTATTATGGCAGCACGCCCGGGTTTCCTATCGCTTGCAGCCTTCAGTCGCAGCCCCTTTGTCGCTGACGGGCTAGAGCCTGCAACACCGGGCAATTTTTCCCGTCTTTTAACAGCGCTCCCCGGCCGCAACAGCCTTAATGAACGAAATGAGCACACGCCATGACCGAGCAACCCTCTCCCGAAAGTCGCCTTATCACCATTGCATCTGGCAAGGGTGGTGTCGGTAAAACCTGGCTTTCCGTAACGCTGGCTCATGCGCTGGCAAGCGCGGGTGCCCGTACTTTGTTATTCGATGGGGACCTTGGCCTTGCCAATGTGGACATTCAACTTGGCCTAATGCCAGAATCTGACCTGGGCGCTGTTTTATCAGGTGGTGCGTTGCTGCCGGACGTTGTCACCCATTATGCAGATAACGCCGGCGTCAGCTTTGACGTTATCGCTGGCAAGTCGGGTTCAGGCGCCCTCGGCTCCTTGTCATTGCAAGCGCTTGTCGGCCTGCGGGACGGGCTTAAAGACATGGCAGGTGGCTATGATCACGTGCTGCTGGATCTTGCCGCCGGCGTTGATCCGGCTGTAACAACCCTATCTGATCATGGTGGTCGTATCATTGTGGTTATGACCGGCGATCCAACGTCGCTGACCGATGCTTATGCATTTATCAAGCTTGCTATTGGTCGCAACCCCGGCGCTGACATCTCGATTGTGGTGAATAATGTAGCCACAAAAAAAGACGGTGAGAAAGCGTATGACGCTATCAAACGAGCCGCCGAAGGATTTTTAAAGATTTCGCCGCCGTTGGTGGGTATTATCAAAACAGACAGCAAAGTGGTAGACGCAATCCGCGCACAAATGCCATTGCTGGCGCGGCACCCCCAAGCGGAGGCTGCCCAAGATGTAAAGGCGTTGGCAGCCCGCTTAACAGCTTAACGCGGCCCCAACGTTGGGGAGGCGACCATGAGCGACATCGCTGGCCCACCAGCCCCAAAGGATGTGCAGCCTTCCGTGCGCGCAACCGACAAAGCCGCCTATGTCGCAAAAGACCCCAACAACCAGCAGTCGCGGCCAGACGACACGCCGCGCGAGCGAACACCTCAAGACCAACAAGATCAGTTAAAAGCGCGCGACCCTGCCGTTTCCATTGCTGCCACAACGGCACACCTGCAACCAGGCCAGACATTAAAAAATGAAGTCGAGCGGATTGACGCTGAAGGCCGCCCCATCATAAAGGCTGAAACGGTTACAGTTGCACTAAAGCCCGATGCTGGCCTGAAACCACATGACTCTGTGGAGTTGAAAATTGTTGAAGCTGACAAACGGCTGACAGCTGACCTTGTGCTGCGCAACGACCAGCCAATTGATCCCCCCATAAGGCTGTCGGTTACCGTTATAGAAATCCATGGGGGCGCGGACACGGCAAAAGCTGCGACCCATTTGCCAGAACCAACCGACAAACCGTACAAGGCCCCAGCCCCAACGGCAGCAATTGTATCAAAGGTGCGACCGGGTGCTGACAGTGTATCAACAGATGTTGCCATGCTGATTGCGAAACAACAGGCAGACGGAAAGCCGGCGACCACCCCGCCTGCCGCACCGGAGCCGCCATCAGCTGCCTTGCCGCGCGCCAGCAGTGCTGATCTCGCCACACTGATCCAGCAACAACAAGGCCAGGCGCCCGCTAAAACGCCGCCAGCCAGCACAACCGTGACACCAGCGGCAACCACACCGTTTGCTGCCGCGGAAGGGGCTGGCATAGGACCAGCAATCCCTGCTGTGTCGCTGGCAGGTGCGAACACTATTGTCCAACTGCTGGACCCTGCGGTGAGCCGGGTTTCGCCCGTTGAGATTGCTACTGTCCTGTCTGTAAAGCCATTAACAGCCGCTGAGGCACGGGGGTTGCCGGTTGGAACAACCACGCTGTCATCCATTGCCGGACAGACAGGTGAATTGGTGCGACTGGAGACAAGCAGAGGTGATTTTGTTTTGCCCGCCCAGCCCGCAAGCAGCCTTGCAGGCGAACTGATCCGGTTAGTTGTGGATACTGCAGCTGCAACGCAACCGAAACCAGATAGCCAAAATGCACCAACACAATTGCAGGCGCAGTTTACCGCGACCGGGGCCGAGGGGCCTTCACAGCGCGTAACCGCGCTTTTCAACGCCCCTGTTGATGGGCAGCAGGCCAAGGCAGAACCATCCGCTACCATTCATGCAACCATCACATCCGTTCAAACCAATGGTGTTTTCCTGAGCCCGGACGGCCCCAAAACGGACTATAAGATACAAACAGATGCCGGCACTGTATTAGTGAGTGCACCGTCTGCGTTTCGGCCAGAAGTGGGGGGCACTGTTGCCCTGAATACCGCCGTCCACGCAACAGCATCACCAGTAGTTGAAGGTCCGATATCCCAGCAGGTTCAAGGTGCGCTTCCTCAAAGCATACAGGCCCAAAGCGCACAGCCTCAAAACATGCCGCCCATTACGGTATCTGCTGACGCGGCCCTTGCGGCGGCGCAAACCATCCCACCGGCGACAATCGTACCTAACATGCTGTCGACATGGCCTGCGATGGAAGAGAGCGTTGCCGCCCTTGCAAGCGCTGGTACGTTGGTCGCTGGTGCAGACAGCCTTGCCGCCAAATCGGCGCAGGGCGGCGGCAAACTGACGAACAGTTTGTTGTTCTTTTTGGCTGCAGCGGGACGCGGCGGACCGACCGCGTGGTTGGGCCAAGGGGCCGAACGGGCGCTTGCAGCCGCATCTCCGGCCCTACTCAAAAGCCTGCAATCGGACATTCGGCGCATGGCGTCCCTGCCAGGCGAAACCATTGGCGACTGGCGCCCCATAGTTCTGCCATTTGACGCCCGCCCCGGCGAAGTGCCGCTCGCTGCCTTGCTGGTACAAGCCCATGACGATATTGATCCAGACGAAGAAAATGGCCCAAGAAAAGACGACGGCGAAGACAACGACAAAAGCCAACGCTTCATCTTGCAGGTACAGTTTTCTGTGCTCGGTGATATTCAATTGGATGGCAATATCCGAAAAACACAATTTGACATGACCGTTCGCAGCGCTGGGCAGTTTTCACTCGATCTGAAACAGGATTTGGAAAACCTGTTTACAAGCGCGCTGTCAGCAAACGGATATACGGGTGGTTTGGCCTTTCAAGAAAATGCCACCTTCCCCGTGGACGCAGCCGCGATGATTGAACAACACCTTCGGCAGCATCCATCGTAAATCTATTGCATAAAACGGTACTTTTTTCTGTTCTGACCGGTTAGCAAAAACAACTTGCTTTTGATCAAGCCCAAGCTGATGGTTAGCGCCGTTCCGATGGATATTACTTTCTGGTGACTGTTGCTTTCTGATAGCCATCGCCTTTTTAAAAAGGAAATTTATGGGTGTCGTTCTGGCATTTGCGGCCTGTGTCCTGATTTGGGGGTCCACATGGTACGGAATTGAGTTCCAGCTTGGTGTTGTTGCCAAGGAATGGTCCGTTGCCTACCGGTTTGCGCTGGCCGCCGTTCTGCTTCAGGGTTGGTGTTTGCTGCGAGGGTTAAGGCCGCATTTCAGCCGCCGCGCTCATGCCGCTGCCGCCGGGACAGGCATCTTTCTGTTCGGCCTCAACTATCTTCTGATGTACGCAGGCACAGAGTATTTGACATCCGGGCTGGTGTCTGTGGCGTTTTCCATGCTGTCGTTAATGAATATTCTGTCATCGCGCATTTTCCTGAAGGCCCCGGTACAATGGTCCGTCCTTGCCGCCGCGCTGCTGGGTATTGCGGGTCTAGCGCTGGTATTCAGCCAAGAGATTACGCAGTTTAGCTTGGGCGATACGACATTGATTGGCCTTGTGTTTTGCCTGAGCGGTACAGTGATCGCATCATTTGGCAATACAATCGCAGCCTCTGAAACGGCGAAAACACTGCCAATCTTGCCTTTTACCGCGCTTGGGCTTTTTTACAGCGCGGGCTTCAACTTCGTTATCGCGCTGGCATCTGGCGAGCCGATAAATTTTGACCCCAGCATGCCCTATGTTGTTTCACTGCTTTTCCTGACCGTTTTTGGGACGATTATCGCCTTTACAGTATATTTGTGGTTGATCAGCCAGGTTGGCGTTGCACGCGCAGGCTACGTGTCAGTTGTCATGCCGCTGGTGGCGCTGACCATATCAACCATCTTTGAAGGCTTTGAATGGTCTACAGCGGCATTGGGGGGATTGGTGTTAATTGTAACAGGCAATGCCCTAATGGTCGGCCTGAGGGCCAAGAAAAAGCCAGTGCCTTCCCTGGCGCCTTAGGCTCCAGATGACCCTTACGATTGCGCCGACAAGGCCGCATACACATCATTGCAGGCTTCTTTCAACACAGAAGCAATCATGTCCATTTCTGCATGGCTGATAATAAAGGGCGGGCACATCACGACAACATTTCCTGTAGGCCGAACAATGAGACCGCGCATTAACGCCCCCTGCCCGACATGGTCACAAATCGCCATTTCTGTAGGATATTGCTCCCGCGTGTTTTTGTCTTTGGTCAGTTCAATCGCCGCCATAAGACCGCGCACACGCACTTCACCAACAAGGGGATGATCTTCCAGCGCACCCTTCAGAACTTTTTCAAAATAAGGCCCTTTGTCGTTGCGGATCGCATCCACCATACCTTCCTCTTCGATCAACATCAGGTTCTTAAGCGCCACCGCACAGGTAACCGGGTGCCCGGACGTGGTAAACCCGTGCTGTAAAAGGCCCAGTTTGTTTTCCAACACGTCGGCTACGTCGTCGGAAATTGCGGTTGCTGCCACAGGCACGTAAGACGATGACAGGCCTTTCGCCAGCGTCATAATATCGGCATTAAACCCGAAAGACTGTTGGCCGAACCAGTGACCAGAGCGCCCAAAGCCAGAAACAACCTCGTCCGCAATTAACAGCACGCCGTATTTGCGGCAGATGCGTTCCACTTCCGGCCAGTATGTTTCTGGCGGGATAATAATGCCCATTGTCCCCTGAACTGGCTCACCAATGAAGGCCGCGACATTTTCCGGCCCCGCCTCCAGAATGGTGTCTTCGACTGACTTGGCCGCCGCAAGACCAAAGTCTTGAGGGCTCATGTCGCCGCCTTCACGGTACCAATAGGGTGCTTTTGCATGCAAAACGTGCATCGAGTCTGCAAAACCGAACTGAGTGGCCATGGCGTGATTACCGTTCAGGGCCGCTGTCGCAATCGTGCTGCCATGATACGCATAGTCCCGCGTGATGATGGCTTTTCGGTTGGGTTCACCTTTTTGCTGCCAGTAAACCGAAACCAGTTTAAGTGCTGTTTCCACCGCCTCGGACCCTGAATTGGACAGGAAAACCTTATTCATATGGTCAGGTGCCAGTGAGGAAATTTTCTGCGTCAATGACGCCGCGTAAGGGTTCGTGACAGCAGAAAAGCTGTGATAATATGACAGCTTGCCCATCACATGGGCGGCAACATCCGCCAATTCTTTGCGCCCATAGCCAATATTAACGCAGCCCAAACCCGCCATAGCATCGAGAAGCTTGATCTGCTGACCTTTGACATAACAGCCCTCGGCAGAGTCAATGATAAAGGGCGGCGATTGCTTAAGAGCATCCGGGTCAGTGAAAGAATGCAGATGATGCTGTCGGTCATAGGCCTGAAGCTGCTCCAGCGTCATAGAACTCATAAAATCCGGTTGATGGTTCACATTTTATCCTTCCAAGGCGCGCGTTGCCGCAAAATCTTGTTTTCGCAATGCAAAGAGCGGGCCCAATCAATCATTCATACTGGCATTAAGGTGCCGCGTTCTTCTCAAACGCTTGAAGCCCCAATTCATCAAGTTCGTTTTGTTCCTGGCGCTGAATTTCCTTGCGTTTGCGCTCAAGCTGCCGTTTTTCCGCTATCTCAAGGGTTTTCAACTCCCGGAAAGCCTCGGAGACCACATCCTGCTTGTCGGTGATTTCTTCGTCTTTTTTGCGCAAGTCTTCATTGAGCCAGGCCTTTTTCTTGCGCGAGCCTTCAATGTAGGCCCCCAGCGTCATAGAAGAAATATCACTGTCCCGGATCGCTTGCTGGGCCTGCATCTCCGCGTTCAGGGCCTCAATCGATGCAACGATTTCCGTGCGCTCCCCCTGAAGCATCGCAAGTTCGCGGCGCTTTTCATCAAGCTGCCATTTCCGGAACCGTATGATGCCCGCCAATTCAGCCATGATGCGCCAATTTCATTATGCTTGTGCCTGCTGCGCGGCACTCGGCTGCAAAGCATTGAGGGCATCCGCCAGCATCTGCCCTGCGGGACCATTTTGCAAAATTGCCTGCAACTGTTCATACCCATCCAAAATTGATGTTTTATCGTCTTTCCATTGGCCTAGGTATTCTTCTAGTCCCTGGTTGTACTCGATCGCCGCATCCACTTCCGGGTTGCTGCCCATCCGATACGCACCGAGCCGGATCATTTCTTCCATATCGGCATAGGTGGATAGGAAGCGCCGCGCTTCCCGCACTAGCAGGTTCTGCCTATCGTCATTACAGCGCGGCATGGTCCGGGATACGGACTTTAGGATATTGATGGCAGGGTAACGCCCGCGTTCTGCGATGGCACGTTCCATTACGATATGGCCATCCAGAATACCGCGCACGGCGTCTGCGACCGGTTCGTTATGGTCGTCGCCTTCCACCAACACAGTGAACAGGCCGGTAATGTTACCGCTGCCGCGCGGGCCGGGACCAGCACGCTCCAGCAGCTTTGGCAGTTCGGTGAACACGGTTGGCGTGTAGCCCTTGCTGGTTGGCGGCTCACCGCCAGCCAAGCCAATTTCCCGCTGGGCCATAGCAAACCGCGTAACGCTGTCCATAAGGCACATAACTTCCGCGCCAGTGTCACGGTAATGTTCCGCAAGGCTCATGGTAAGATAAGCGGCCTGCCGTCTCATCAACGCACTTTCGTCGGACGTGGCAACCACAACGACCGACCGGGCAAGACCGTCCTCGCCCAGATCGTCTTCGATAAACTCCTGTACCTCCCGTCCCCGCTCGCCAATCAGGCCGATAACACTGATATCACTGGCAGAATGCCTGGCAATCATGGACAACAGCACTGACTTGCCAACACCAGAGCCAGAAAAAATACCCATTCGCTGCCCCCGGCAACAGGTGACAAACGTATTCAGCGCGCGAACGCCAAGGTCAACTTTTTCACCCACCCGTTGCCGGCTATGAGCGGGCGGCGGTGTACCCCGGAGCAATTTAGGCTGATGTCCATGACGGATGGGTCCTTTGCCATCAATAGGTTCGCCCAGCGCGTTGACAACACGTCCAAGCCAGCCCTTTGACGGAAACACCATGGGTTCTGATTGGGTTACCAATGCCTTGCAGCCAACGCCGATGCCTTCAACGGCACCAAATGGCATCGCAAGGGCTGTTTGTTCCCGGAAGCCAATAATTTCAATAGGTACACGGCGGCGGTCACGCGTTTCGACCTCAAGGCGGGAACCGACAGAGATGTAGTTTCCGATACCGGCCAGTTCAACCAACAAACCACGCACACCCGTTACGCGACCGTAACGACGTTCAGTTTGGATGCGATCAATTTCCTTGATTAGGCTGCGCACGCATGCCCCCAATGACTATTTGCAAGAATTATAGTAAACGCGGCTTAAAGATTCGTAAAAATCCCCACCGTATCCGGACCTTTTGAGCAAGCTTTACTCAATTTTTCTTGGAGTTTTCGTTAACCTTAGTTAACATTCATTAAGTATGCGACCGTTTGCTTTGGGGGACGAGTATCGGAAACGCTTGAAAACAGGCCTTTTGCGCAGACAATCCCGGGCCAATATCGGGTATAGTAGCGCTACAATCCGGCTTTCAGGTACTTCGATTGTTTTAACAAAGACAGGGACCAACCATGCGTGTTCTCTTGATTGAAGATGACCCAACCATCAGCCGCAGCATCGAGTTGATGCTGAACTCCGAGGGTTTCAATATCTATTGTACCGACCTTGGCGAAGAAGGCCTGGACCTTGGAAAGCTGTATGATTATGACATCATTCTGCTAGATCTGAACCTGCCGGACATGCACGGCTATGACGTATTGAAAAAGCTCCGCACCGCGAAAGTCAATACGCCAATACTCATTTTGTCTGGCCTGAATGAAATGGAAAACAAAGTCAAAGGCCTCGGCTTTGGCGCAGACGATTATTTGACTAAGCCTTTCCACAAGGAAGAGCTGGTTGCGCGTATTCATGCGATTGTGCGGCGTTCCAAAGGGCATTCACAGTCAATCATCAATACAGGCCCGCTGGCTGTTAACCTGGATACCAAAACGGTTGAGGTAAGCGGCAAGCGTGTGCATTTGACCGGCAAAGAGTATGCAATGCTGGAGCTGTTGTCGCTTCGCAAGGGCAGCACATTGACCAAAGAAATGTTCCTGAACCACCTTTATGGTGGCATTGACGAACCAGAATTGAAAATTATTGACGTTTTCATCTGCAAGCTGCGCAAAAAACTGGCCGCCGCCTCTACCGGACAAAATTATATTGAAACCGTATGGGGACGGGGCTATGTGCTGAGAAACCCGGCTGAAGAAGAAGGTCAGGAAGCTGCGGCTAGCTGATCAACCTTATCCTTTCAGAATAAAAAAAGACCGGCATATGCCGGTCTTTTTTGTTTACCTACTGAAGGTGTCCGGCAATCATCCGGCTGACCTGTTACTTGAAGCCCATCAGTTCTTCGGCGTTGCCTTCGGTGGACACATACATGCCTCGCTGACCGCGTACCGGGCGTAATTTATCAGTAATGCCTAAAACTGTTTCTGCGGCACCAAGGAACAAAGTGCCGTCTTTTGGAAGCACACCGTGCATCCGCTCCAACACATCTTTCTTGGTCGGCTGATCAAAATAAATCAGCACGTTGCGGCAATAAATGACGTCAAACGATCCAAGTATATTGAAATTGCTGAGCAAATTGAACGGACGGTAAGTGACCATATTGCGAATGTCATCGTTCAGCCGCCAGACATCGCCTTCCTGCTTAAAATACTTAATCAGCATCTGGATCGGTAGACCGCGCTGCACCTCAAACTGGCTATAGGTGCCGGCTTTGGCCTTTTCCAAAACCTGTGTGCAAATATCCGTACCTACGATTTCGATATTCCAACCCTGCCACTTTGCCCAGTTTTCTTTTAACAGGATGGCCAGCGAATAGGGCTCCTGCCCCGTAGAGGCCGCTGCACACCAGATCCTTAACTTGCGGTTCGGGCGCGCCTTTTCCATTGCTGGCAGCACATGGTTTTTGAAAATATCAAACGGCGTATTATCCCGGAAAAAGAATGACTCGTTAGTAGTCATCGCTTCCGTCACATCTTTGATGAGAGCCTCATCGCGGCTCATACGCAGCTTTTGGATAAGCGCATCCAAGGTTTCAAGGCCACGCTTGCGCGACAACGGCGTTAGCCGGCTTTCCAGCAGATACACCTTGTCCGGCGTCAACATCAGCCCAGACTTTTCCTTCAGCAAGCCAGCGAGGAACTCAAAATCCTGGTTCTTCACGCGATTCCTCCTTCAAGCCGTCTGCTCGCTGCAGGGCCAATATCTGAAATGGGCAAAACCTCTGTGCACAACCCTGCGGTGGCGACCGCGCCAGGCATGCCCCATACGACGCTGGTGGCTTCGTCTTGCGCCAAAACAGTTGCGCCGTCTTTGGTTATTGCGCGCGCACCTTTAAGGCCGTCATGTCCCATACCCGTCAGGATGACCGCAAGGATGCGTTCGCCAAAAATTTTGCCTGCGCTGCGGAACAAGGGGTCAACAGCTGGGCGACAGAAGTTTTCTGGCGGTTCATCGGTCAGCTTAATCAAAACCTTACCGTCTTTGGCTTCCAGTTCCATGTGCCGTCCGCCAGGCGCTACATAAATCTGGCCAGGTTTTGGTTCCATACCATCCTTGCCTTCTTGCGTTGGCCAGCCTGTAGACTGATGCAAATGATCCGCCAAAATGGCCGTGAATGTCGCAGGCATATGCTGCGTTATCAGCACGGGAACCTTCGGCGGGCTTTTGAAGCCCGCAAAAAACTTCATTAAGGCCTGAGGGCCGCCGGTTGATGAGCCAACCAACAGGACACTTGGCCTCCGCATCGATCCTTTACGAAGCGTGATTGGCGCCCCGGCCACAGGTGCGAGTGCGGGCTCAGCACCACGCCTGCCAGGCGCGCTGACAGAAACGTTGGCCGAGACGGCTGAGATGGTTGGGCTTGGGCGCGGAGCCGACACGAAACCCGCAGACGCTTGGGGCCGTGACGGTCGGGCAAAAGCAGGCTGGTTCGATGCAGGCTGACCTCTGTCTGTTGCATTATCGGGTAGCTCTTGGCCCAGCTTTTTACGGCGCCGGGAAGCCCACGCTTTTACCTTGTCAACCAACTCACGCCGGAAATCGATACTGGCGTTAACGGACCGCGCCGTTTCAGGCTTTGGCACATAGTCAACAGCACCCATTTGAAGGGCCCGCAAACTGACTTCTGCATTTTTCCGGGTCAGGGTTGAAGCCATCACAACTTGCAAATCTGGCTGCATGTCAATCATCTTCGGCAGGGCCGTCATACCGTCCATTTCCGGCATTTCTATATCCAGAACAACTACTTCGATGTCATGCTGTGTTAGCTGACGCAAGGCTACGGCACCATTGTTGGCCGTGGCAACAACATCAATGTTCGGGTCTTCGGAAAGGTAGCGACACAGGAAACCACGGATGATCGCACTATCATCCACGACCATCACACGGTACGGACCGTTTTTTGTTCCCGATGTTGGTTGGGGTGTTGAGGCAGCAGAATTCACACTGAAATTCCTGAAATAAACTAAATAAGGCCAACCTGGGTGAATTTGGCTTCAATGATCTCGCGGTCGAAGGGCTTCATGATGTATTCATTGGCCCCAGCCTCAATCGCCATGCGGATATGGGACATGTCATTTTCCGTTGTGCAGAAAACAACAATCGGTTGCTGAATACCGTCCTTCGCGCGAAGAGCTTTCAGGAATTCAAGACCGTCCATCACTGGCATGTTCCAATCGAGCAGCACAACATCGGGCAAGTTTCGCTCACAGGCGTCCAGTGCATCCTGGCCGTCAACAGCTTCTTCAATTTCGAAGTTGATCTCTTCCAATATTCGCCGGGCAACCTTTCGGATTACCTTCGAATCGTCAACGACAAGGCATAGTTTCATCTGCGATTATCTCCTAACCCGCGTAGAGTAAACGTTTCTTATTGGCTTCCGAATGGCATTAAGCCGCTTTACTACTGCTTTCAAATGCCAGAAGCCGGTCCACATCAAGAATTGGTAACAATTGATCCTTAAGACGATAAATCCCGATGCTGACTTCCCTCCAGCGTGGATCAAGCGTCACTGGATTTTTCTCGAAAAGTTGGTCTTCCAGCGACAATACTTCACCAACCTTATCAATCTGCAGACTGTATGGCTCTTCGTTGTGCTCTACAACAACAGACATGCTTGACTTGCCTTTTTCAAGAGGCGGCAGGCCAAGCCGCCGACGCAGGTCAATGGCAGTAACAATACGACCGCGCAAATTTAGCACGCCCGCGACCCAGTCTGGTGCCCGTGGGATGAGGGTAATTTGCTGGGTGTTCAAAACGTCGTGGACAGCAAGAACAGGAATACCAACCATCTGGCCATCCAGCATGACCGTCACAAAATCCTGAACCCCGGTTGTCACCAGGCTCAGATCATCGCGTACAACGATATCGTTCATGCTGCGTCTCCCTTAATTTTGAACTGCTGCGAAAGGCTGCGCAACAAAGTGTCTTTGTCAAATTTAGCAACATAGTCGTCAAACCCAGCCTCGAAACCACGATTGACATCCCGCTCATTTGATAGCGCCGACAAAGCAACAAGCCGTGTGTGTGCCCATTCCGGGTTATCACGAACAGCCTGTGCAAGCTCATAACCCGTCATGTCCGGCATTTCGATATCAGAGATAATCAGATCAAAGTGATTGCCTGCTTCCAGCCGGTCCAGCGCAGCCTCGGCGCAATTCACAGCGGTGACATTATATCCGGCAACGGTCAGGATCGGACGCAGCATGTTACGGAAAAAGTCACTGTCATCGACAACAAGAATGTTTTCTGCACTGCGCGAAACGCTGGCTTCTTCGCTCATATCCTTGCTGCCCAGCCATTCTGGGAAGGCCAGACCAAGATAATGCGTTACATCGATCACTTCAGAAGCTTTACCGTTAATAACCGCAGAGCCGATTACGCCGTCTTTGTCAGACGCTAGTTTGATCTCCAGCTCATCTTCGACAATATCGAGAATTTCATCCACCGCGAGACCCATGGTGAACTGGCGGTCCGTAAACACCAACACAGGCTGGTTACCATTCTCGCGCAAATTCATTGACTGATCTGCCAGGATAAGCGGCATCAAGGCGTCACGATATTGGACCATCAGGCGGCCATCTGAAGTTTCAACTGTTGATATGTCGATTTCTTCAAGGCGCGCTACCAACGACAATGGCACTGCTCTTGGGTGGGTTTGACCCGCACGGAAAAGCAGCATGCTCTCCTTATCGCTTGCCGCAGCACGGCGAACCAGTTCTTCGTCTTCCTCGTCCTCAGCGGCGGCAACGCCCTGACTTGCAAGGGCTGCAATACCGTTAGGGTCAAGGATCATAATAACGCTGCCGTCCCCGAGGATGGTGTTACCTGAATAGATGTCCAGGTCTTTCAGGATCGGCGCTACCGGCTTGACCACAATTTCTTCGGTATCAAAGACCTGATCCACAACAATACCGAATGTAAAGGTGCCAACCTGTGACACGATAATGAAGTCGTCAGTCGTTGTGCGGTCTTCGTTTTCGGCGATTTCGTCAAAGCCCAGAACTTCGTTTAGATACACCAACGGCAACAAACGGTTCCTGAGACGGAGCACGGGCGTATCATTGATCATTTCGATTTTGTGGTCGTTTTCGCCGGCTCTTTCAGCGCTTGCAGCCCGCACCAGTTCCAGAACACTGATTTGAGGGATCGCATAGCGCTCGTCTTGCGCCTTGACGATCAGGCCAGCAACAATCGCCAGTGTCAGCGGAATCTTGATTGAGAAGTTGCTGCCTTTGCCAACGGTGGAGACCATATCAATGGTTCCGCCAATTTTTTCAATGTTTGAACGCACCACGTCCATACCCACACCACGGCCAGACACACTGGTAACTTGCTCCGCCGTTGAAAATCCGGGGTGGAAAATAAATTTCTGGATTTGCGCCTCGGACATACCCGCGAGCTCGCCCTCTGAGGCAAGACCTTTTTCAAGGATTTTTTTGCTCAGCTTCTCTGGGTTGATCCCCCGACCGTCATCCTTGATTTCGATGATGATATGGCCACCTTCATGGTATGCATTCAGGACGATTGTACCCATCTCGGGCTTACCACTCGCTATCCGCTCGGCTGGCGATTCGATACCATGGTCCGCAGAATTCCGCACCATATGTGTTAGCGGATCTTTAATCAGTTCAAGAACCTGCCGGTCCAGTTCCGTGTCGGCACCGAGCATCTCAAGCTCGATTTTTTTATCAAGCTCAACGGTCAGGTCACGCACAATGCGTGGCAGTTTTGCCCATGCGTTGCCGATTGGCTGCATGCGCGTTTTCATAACATTTTCTTGCAATTCGGTAGTGCACTGGCTCAGCCGCTGTAGCGGAACACCCAATTCGGAATTATCCATGTTGCGTGTGATCTGCAGTAACTGGTTTCTGGTCAACACCAGCTCGGAAACCATGTTCATCAGGTCTTCCAGCAGATCTACATTCACCCGTATCGACTGAGTGGAACGCCGCGTTTCCTTACCAGCCTGCGGTTGCTCGGCACCAGGCTTCGCTTTGCCTGCGGTTGCTTTTGGTTGGGCAACTTCTTTAGACGCGTTAATCACCGCCTCGCGCACAAGTTCAAACATCATGACAGCTTCGTCGGCAGTGTCTGCATCTACCTGGCACTCGACCAACACGGTTTTCACAAGGTCAAGCATCGCGTCGAACTGAGGTTCACCAAAACCGGCAACGGTTACCAACTGGCGCCCCACAGCATCTGCTGCATCCATATCATCTTTAAAGAGGGCCAGCATCAGCCCCATGAAGCGGCCTTTGCGCTGCTCAGTGTCTGTGCCTTCAAAAAACTTAGCGAACTTGTCTTCATTTTCGACGCGCTGGCTAACCAGATGTGCTGCAACCGCGATTGTGTCTTCGCCGCCAATCCGGTCAAACAGACTGGCACTGCTATCTTTGCCAGATGGTTGCGATACAGGGGTTTCTTGCACATCGGTATCGCCTGGCCCTGGCGCATTGGCGAATGCTGCTTCAAGCTCTTCCAGCGATACTTCGCCGGCTTTTAGCGGCCGACCCAAAACTGGCTCGATAATCTCTCCGTCCACGGTATCGGGTTCGGGGTCTGGCGCGGCAGCGGGCGCATCATTGCCTTCAGCGATGGCGTCAAGGCGGCCAATAAGCTCACTGTCGTCGCCTTCAGGCTCTTCTTCTGTGGCTTCAAGGCCTGCCAGAATTTCCTTGATTCGGTCCAGGCTTTCCAAAATCACTGTTACGGCACTTTCAGAAACCTGCAATTCGCCGTCCCGGAATTTACCCAGAACATTTTCTGATGCGTGCGCGACCGATTCCAGTCGCGGTAGACCGAGGAAACCACAGGTCCCTTTAATGGTGTGAACAAGCCGGAATATATTGTCCAGAACTTCCTTATTGTTGGGGTCCTGTTCAAGCTTCACAAGCTCAACGTCAACAACGTCAATGCTTTCGCCTGTTTCAGTCAGAAACTCATTTAATAGATCGTCCATGGCCACTTCCCGGCGATTTTGCGCCTGTATAATTGCGTTCAAATGCCCCCAACACCTGTGGTGCAGGGGTCACCTTGGCGAAAAAGGGTTAAAATCGTGTAAAACTTTTTGGGTAAACTGAAAGAAGCAACAGGAAAGTTATTTGGCCCGAGCGAGACCAATTAAAAGGATGACTTGGCTAGGTATCAGGCGATTGCTTTTACCTGTGCAAAGATGCGAATTTTTTCGGCGTCTATGTCTTCAATCTGCAGTGTGCCACCTAGTTCGGCAGCCACCATACACGCAAGATGCGCTGGCGCAGACCTAGGCTCCAGGTCTTTTTCTTTAACCCGACCCTGCAGGGCCGAACGAATATCATCTGAGAAAATCACGCGGCTACCCGTAGCCTCGACGGACAAGGTAACCGTGTCATCTGCGGCTTCGCCGTAGCTTACAGAAAGCAAACCACCGCGCACCAGAGTTTCAGCGCTGACCAGACACATATTCAGCAAAAGCTTCACTCCGCCCTTGGAAAGTTCCGAGGTCGAAACGTTCCAGCTTAATTCAACTTTGCTGCCCGCCAGAAAAGCACGCAGGGACTTCTCCGCCTCTCGGGTATCAAGATGGGCGGAAAAACCACCCGCCGCACCAAATGCCAACCGAAAAAATTGCAATTTATTGCTGGTCTGCGCTGTCGATTTTTCTATCAGGTCAAAAACCGCATCCCGCATGCTTTCATCCTGCTCGCCAGCCAGCAACTCCAGCCCATTGTTAATGGCGCCTACCGGGCTCACGAGATCATGGCACAACCGCGAACACAGCAACGCTGCAAAATCCAGTTTCGACATGACAGTCCCCCATATATTAATCAGGCCAGTCTATTAATTCAGTCCTGGCCAGCCCCCACAGTATCTCCGCCGCTATTTTTGCGAGATTCTGCTGTATAGGCAACAGCTTTTATGGTTAACACAGCCCAAGTAACCATTCTACGCGCATGCGCCCACACAGTTAGAGATATTTATTATGCCAGATACATCCCCCGATACGCTTGAAGCACTAGTACCAGACCTTATCGAGACTATGCTTGAAGCCGGCCGTGTGGTGATGGAGGTCTTTGAAACGGACTTTGAAGTCTTCGGCAAAGACGACAAGTCGCCCGTAACCGAAGCCGACAGACGCGGTGAAGCCATAATTAATGTAGCGCTTGCCCGCATCGCGCCGGATATCCCGATCGTCGGCGAGGAAGCCAAATCAGAAGGTCACTGCCCGGATATCTCTGGCGGTGTATTCTGGCTTGTTGATCCCTTGGATGGCACCAAGGAATTTGTCAAACGCGGGTCAGACTTCACCGTTAATATTGGTCTTATTCGCGACGGTACGCCGATTGCAGGTTTTGTGCTCGCGCCAGCGCTCAAAAAGCTATACTGGGGCATTGTCGGTAAAGGGGCATGGATTGCTGACGTTCCAGCCACGGGCATCAGCAATACCCAACCAATTGCAACGCGCGCGGCGGACCCCGACAACCTGACCATCGTCGCCAGCAAGTCGCACCGCTCCCCGGAACTGGAAGCGTGGCTTGCCCATTTCCCAAAAGCGGACCATGTGTCCATTGGCTCCAGCCTGAAGCTGTGTTTGCTCGCAACCGGCGAAGCTGACCTGTATCCAAGGCTTGGCCCAACCTGCGAGTGGGACACCGCAGCGGCACATGCCGTCTTGGTGGCGGCAGGTGGCCATGTCGATGTCACGGGCGGCACACCACTGACATACGCCAAAAACCTGGCCACCTTCCTAAACCCCTGGTTCCTGTGCCGCGCAGACGCAGACTTTGACGTCCCGGACATCGGCTCCCCTGCCTGATTACCCTACCTGGAAGGCAAATGTTGAACCCAGCAGCGTTTCGCGTATCATCCCGATACTGCAATACCCCATAAATCAGGGGTAAACTTTCGGGGGAAACAGAGCATGACACTTTTAGCCATCGGTGTTGCTACAACAATCGCTTTTCATCTTATACCCTATTACGCCATCGGGTTTCGCGATGGCATGATCGCCAAGCTTGGCAAAGGGGCATATCGCGGTATTTTTTCCCTCTTCTCGCTTGGCAGTTTTGCTGCCATCGTTTTCGGGTGGCGTGCGGCTGACCCCATGCTTGTCTATGATGCGCCGCTCTGGGGCATGCATGTTACGCCGCTTTTTGTGCTGGTGGCCTTTATTCTGTTTTTCTCAAGCGGCGCACCAACCAACATCAAACGTATTGTCCGCCATCCTCAGATGACGGGTATTTTCATTTGGGCAATTGGTCATCTATTTTCAAACGGGGAAGACCGCTCGCTTATTCTGTTTGGTGGCTTTGCCGTATGGGCGACCCTGGCCATCGTTGGTGCGAACAAGCGCGACAAAGTATGGGAAAAGCCTGAAAAACAGCCACTTTTCAAAGACATTATCACGGTATCAATTGGTGCCGGCCTGTTTGCTGTCTTCATGTATTTCCACGAAGCCATCATCGGCGTCAGCCCGTTTGTTTAAGGCTTATCGACTGGTGACAGGTAGTGGCGGCGACCATGCTGGGTCTGACGCATCATACGGTGTGGTCACCTTCCGCTCGTTATAACCCGTAAGGTCAACCGACCACAGAGATGGCTTGCCACCGTTGCCCTGCGCGTCGTAAGGCGGTGTGCGGAAGAACATCAAAACCCGCCCGTTTGGCGACCATGTTGGCCCTTCGTCCTGGTAAGCATCGGTCAACAAGCGTTCACCCTTACCATCAGTGCGCATGACACCAATACGGAACTTGCGGTCACCGATTTTTGTGAAAGCAATCAGGTCACCGCGCGGTGACCAAACAGGGGTCGCGTAGCGCCCGCGACCAAAAGAAATGCGGTGCACATTACTGCCATCAGGGTCCATCACATAAAGCTGCTGGGACCCACCCCGGTCAGAGTTAAACACAATCTTGCTGCCGTCCGGCGAAAAGGACGGGGAGGTATCAATGCCTGGATCATTGGTTAGGCGGGTTACGTCCCGCGTGCGCAAATCCATTAAGTAAATATCTGAATTTCCGTCCTCCGCCAGCGACATAATAACTTTGTTGCCATCGGGCGAAAAACGCGGCGCAAAGGTCATGTTTGGGAAATCGCCCAACACTTCAAACCGGTTCGATAGAATATTGAACAGATACACCCGTGGTTTGTTATCGAAATAACTCAGGAATGTAATTTCCTGCCGGTTGGGGCTGAAGCGCGGCGTTAACACCAAATAGCTACCGTCGGTTAGAAACTGTTGGTTTGCGCCGTCCTGGTCCATAATCGCCAGTCGCTTAATCCGATTCAGCGGGTCGCCCTGCTCAGCGATATAAACAATGCGCGTGTCAAAATACCCGGCTTCGCCGGTCAGGCGTGTATAAATACGGTCTGAAATCACATGCGCAATACGTCGCCAATTCGACGCAGGAGTGTTATACCCAACGCCTTCCATCTGAACCTCACCAACCACATCCCACAAGCGGAACTCCACCCGCAGGTTACCGTTAGCAAGAATTTGCAAACGCCCTGTCACCAGCGCTGCTGCAGCCAGTGGACGCCACGCATTAAACCTCGGGCGTGTTGGCGCTGCGGTAATTTGTTCGATGAAGGCATTCTGGTCGATGGCACGAAACAGGCCGGTGGATACAAGATTGGCTGTCACAACTTCTGTGATGCTTGCGCCGATATCTGACAAGTTGCCAGTTGGGGTTTCAACGTCCTCAACCGGCACAAAATCAGGGATAGCGATTGGCACCGGGTCGGGGCTACCGCGCGTAATATCAATGCGCAGCTGGGCATTTGCCATACTCCAGCCCGGCATAGCAAGAACCAGAAAAAACAAAAGATTTCTCAGCGCATGTGTGAAAATCATATCGATACTACGTCCCGTTTTAGCCACCTTCAAAGGATGACGGATAAAAATTGAAGTCAATATACTGCTGGCCACTTTCCAGATACTTGGCCGCCTCATCCAAAGGCTCACTGCGCAACACAGCCCGGCGCGCGCTTTCGGCAAACACTCTAAAAAACGCCCGGTTTGGGTCGTTGAGATCACCCGCACCAATAAATTCAGGTGCCCGTGAATAATACCCATCCGGGCGCAGCCATATACGAATACTGACCTGCATGTCCTGGATGCCCTTGGCACCCGCTGGTATCCGCCAGTTTTGCTCCACTTTAGCCTGAATGGCGTCCCTCAAGGACGCGGTGGACAGCCGTCCGCGCAAGCCCGCAAAAACGTCTGGCTTTTTTGCAGGTTCTTTTTGTGCTGGTTTTTTCTTTTCTTCAACAGGCTCCGGCGTCGCTTCCTGTTGTTCTTTTATCGACTTGTCCAGAAGGGCGGTAATACGTTTTACCTTCAGCCGCGATGGCGGTTTGGGTTTCGCGCGCGGCGTTACCCGGTTAGCCAACTGGCGGTTTGCCGACACCTGTGGTTTGGGCTTTGGCTTCGGCTTAGGCATTGTTTCAGCCGGTTTCACCTGATCCAGTGTGGGAACTGCCTGATCATCCACCGCAGGGGCGACTTCAGCCGCAGCAAGTGTCGGTTGCGGTTTGCTTTGGGCTTGTTCGGGTTCTTCCTGAGGGGCTTCTGGTGCCGCCACCCGCGTTTTTTCCGCAATCTGCACAAACTCGATCGCGATGGGAGGTGGCGGTTCGGGCATGTCACGCGCAAGCTTTGGCAAGCCAACAAACGCAGCAACAGCAATGCCCACATGCAAAGCACCTGACAGCAACCAGCCTGTTTGCTCTATCTTCATGACCGCCACGTTTTTGCTCTCGCCACTTTGTCAGCCTGCGTTTCAAACCTATTTTTGTTCTGCAACCAATGCGACCCGCGTAAAACCAGCCCGGTTTACCACACCGATCACCTGCATCACCTGGCCATAATCAAGCGTCGTGTCACCACGCACGTAAATGCGCGTATCCCGCCGGTTACCTGCAATTGCTTCCAGGCGGGGCACCAGTTCATCAATCCCGATAGGAATGTCCGCAAGAAATATGGCACCATTTTGATCAATGCTGACCTCTAATGGTTTGCTGTCCTGCGGTAAAGGCCGTGCCGCTGCTTTTGGCAAATCCACCTGAATGCCCGCTGTCAACAAGGGGGCTGCCACCATAAAGACAATCAGCAGCACCAGCATCACATCAACGAACGGCGTAACATTAATTTCTGCCATGGGCCGGTAGCGCCCGCGCCGACCGCCACCATTGCCTCTGCCACCGCCTGTTACTGACGCACCCATTAGCTGCCCCGCTCATCAAGCTGCCGGGACAGAATGGCGGCAAACTCGTCTGCAAAGCCTTCCAACCGGCTTGCATAACGCCCCAGATCGGTTGAGAGCTTATTGTAAGCAATCACCGCCGGGATCGCTGCAACCAAGCCCAGCGCCGTTGCAAGTAGCGCTTCTGCAATGCCGGGAGCAACGGTTGCCAGCGACGTATCAGATGCCGTCGCAATCGCGGTGAAGCTGTTCATAATACCCCACACCGTGCCAAACAAACCGACAAACGGCGCTGCCGATCCAATTGTTGCCAAATACCCAACCTGTCCTTCAAGGCGGTCCATTTCCCGCCCTGTGGTGACATGCATCACTTTGTTGATCCGGTCCTGTACCGTTACCTTGTCAAACCGGGAAACGGTGGACCCCAAACTGCGTTGCCATTCGCGCATTGCAGCGACAAACACGGCAGCAAGCGGATGGTTAGGTGCCTGCTTAATGCCGCTATACAGTTCGTCCAGTGAACTGCCGGACCAGAAAACATCCTCAAATTCGTCAGCCTTCCCGCGCGCATCCTTGAGTCGTTGCCATGTGTTGAAAATGATCGACCAACCCCACACACTGGCGGCCATCAACATGATCATGACCATTTGCACAATGATGTCGGCCTGCAAAAACATGCCAAGAACTGAAAAGTCGACGGCATTGCCCCCAAGTTCCGCAGCTTCAACCGCTTGGGTCACCGGGGCATTGATCGTCTGGTCCTGCATACAACTCTCCTTGGAACAGGAATTTGTTACTCTGTAGCGCTTTGCGTCTGGTTATACCAGCCCTGCCAGCACGCCCGCGCATCGGCTGGCCAGCGGCGCGGCCGTCCATCTGGGCCGATGATCGCGACCAGCAGCTCGGCCTCGGCGACCAGCGCATCGTCGCATGTAATCCATTGTTTTACTTCAATCGCAGCAGCGCGCACTTTTGTGACCATACTATGGCCAAGCAGGATATCGCCTATTTTTGCCTGCCGATGATAGGAGACAGCAATTTTGCTAACCACGTATGTTAGCGGGCCGCCGTCCGCTTCCGGAATTGCAAAAAGATGGTCAACATCAGCGGCTGACCCCCGGATGCTTTCGGTGCGTACGCGCTCAAAAAAGCTGACGTAGCGCGCATGATACATCATGCCGCCAACATCGGTGTCTTCATAATAAACCCGCATGGGAAAATGAAAAATGCCGTCTTTCCAGGCACCTTCGCTTATACGCCCAATCATTTACTTCCCCCTAACAAGTCCATTTGCGTTGCTGAGTCTGACGACTTAGGCGGCGTTAGCCCTATGTGTTTCCAGCCATCGGGCGATAGCATACGCCCACGCGGTGTGCGCTGTACCAAACCCGTCTGCATCAAATAGGGTTCTATGATGTCTTCTATGGCGTCGCGTGGTTCCGACAAAGCCGCCGCTAGTGTTTCAATACCGACGGGACCGCCCGTGTAAGTATCACCAATGCACATCATGTAGCGCCGGTCCATTGTATCCAGGCCCAGGTTGTCAACTTGCAAGCGCGTCAGCGCGGCGTCTGCCGCCACCGCATCTACTGTGTCTTTTTCAGCCACCAGCGCAAAATCGCGTACCCGGCGTAATAGCCGCCCGGCAATACGCGGCGTACCGCGGGACCGCGCCGCCACCTCTCGGGCACCATCATCGCTGATAGAAAGGTCAAGCAGCTTGGCGCCCCGGCGGACAACTTCCGTGAGTTCATCCGTTGTATAAAAATCAAGCCGGGTCGGGATACCAAACCGGTCCCGCAAAGGTTTTGTAATCAGGCCAGACCGCGTTGTTGCGCCCACCAGCGTGAATCTTGGCAGGTCAATACGTACCGAGCGGGCAGCCGGCCCTTCGCCGATGATCAGATCAAGCTGAAAATCTTCCATAGCGGGATAAAGAATTTCTTCCACAGCCGGATTAAGCCGGTGGATTTCGTCGATGAATAAAACATCGCGTTCCTGCAAATTGGTCAATAGCGCAGCCAAATCCCCCGCTTTGGAGATAACCGGACCCGACGTTGCGCGAAAGCTTACGCCCAATTCCCGCGCGACAATTTGCGCCAGTGTGGTTTTACCAAGGCCTGGCGGGCCAAAGAACAGCACATGATCCATTGCTTCACCGCGCGCACGTGCCGCTTCGATGAACACATGCAGGTTTTCGCGTGCCTGTTGCTGGCCTATAAATTCCTTTAACGACTGCGGACGCAATCCGGCGTCGATAACGTCGCCTAATGCTTCCTTGCCATCAATCAGCCTGTCGTCCGGGTCGGTCATATATTGCTCAGTTCCTTGAGGGCGGCTGGCACAATAGCCGCAACATCCGCATCATCGCCCAAATCAGCCAGCACTTTGGCAACGGCACCGTGCGCATCCACCGGCTTATACCCCAGGTTGGACAACGCCGATACGGCATCTGCAATCACGCTATTGTCCGCTGTATGCGGCGCACCCGGTGCAGGGGCTTCAACACCCCTTGGCTTGAACACCAAGCCTGTCACCTTGTCCTTCAATTCCGTCACAATACGGGTCGCGACCTTGGGGCCAACCCCTTTGGCACGCGCAACCGCCGTTTTATCCTGGGCGGCAATAGCGTTTTGCAAATCGGTTGGCGATAGTGTGGACAAAATCGCCAGCGCAACTTTCGCCCCCACGCCTTGCACGCTGGTCAGCAACCGGAACAGGTCACGTTCCTGAATGTCCGCAAAGCCAAACAACGAAATCGCATCTTCACGCACGACGGTTTCAATGTGCAATTTCGCAGCTTCGCCAGCGCGCGGCAACGCAGACAAAGTGCGCGACGAACCGCTGACCAAATAGCCAACACCACCCACATCCATGATCACCCAGTCTTCGCCGCTACTGTCAACCAGCCCTGTGAGTTTTGCGATCACGCCAGTTTGCTCCCGATACTTGCGTTTGTTCCCATATGATGCGCGTGGCAGATTGCAACCGCAAGCGCATCTGCTGCATCAGGGCCATTTATTTTTACGCCCGGCAGCAGGATTTGAACCATCGCGTCCACTTGCTCCTTGGCGGCGTGGCCTGCCCCAACAACTGACTTTTTCACATGGTTGGGTGTATATTCTGCAACACTTATGCCTGCCTGCGCTGGCACCAACAGCGCAATGCCGCGCGCCTGCCCCAGCTTCAGCGTAGATGTCGGGTTCTTGTTAACAAAGGTTTCTTCAACGGCGCATGATTGCGGCTGCCATTCCCGAAGCACCGTAGACAAACCTGCATGTAATTCCACAAGTCTGTCCGCCAGTGTATTTTTAGGGTTGGAGGTAACAACACCGTTTGCGACATGGCGCAGGCGCGAGCCTTCCGATTCCACAATTCCCCAGCCGGTTTTTTGCAATCCCGGATCAAGCCCCAACAGGCGCATGCGTGTCCCCCCGATTGATGCGACTTACCCTTCGTCCGCCATGGCTTCCATAACATCCGCAGGGATGTCGTAGTTGCCAAACACAGTTTGAACGTCATCATTGTCTTCAAGGGTATCGATCAACCGCATCATTTTTTCTGCGCCGTCTTTATCTAGGCTGATCGGTTCTTTTGGCTTGAAGATCAGCTTCGCACTTTCGGGTTCACTGCCCAGTGCATCGGTCAGCGCCGAGACAACGGCATGCAAATCCGTGGCATCTGTGTAAATTGCATGGCCTTCATCGTCGCTTTCAACCTCGTCCGCGCCCGCTTCCAGCGCCGCTTCAAACATGCCATCTGCATCTGCTGCATCGGCCGGGTACGTGATTTCACCAACCCGATCGAACATGAAACCAACAGAACCGCTTTCGCCCAAATTGCCGCCCGCTTTGCTGAAAATGGTACGAACGTCAGACGCCGTGCGGTTGCGGTTGTCTGTTAGTGTTTCCACAATTACGCCAACACCGCCCGGGCCGTAACCCTCGTAGCGCATTTCATCGTAGTTTTCGGCATCGCCGCCATCTGCCTTGGCGATGGCACGTTCGATGTTGTCTTTCGGCATGGACTGCGCTCTTGCCGTTGCAACCGCGAGCCTTAGGCGCGGGTTGCTGTCCATATCGCTGCCACCCATTTTTGCGGCAACGGTGATTTCCCGACTAAATTTTGAAAACATTTTGGAGCGCTTTTTGTCCTGTGCGCCCTTGCGATACATAATATTTTTGAATTTGGAATGGCCAGCCATGACACCCTCTGGTTCTGTTCCTAATTTTATTTTGGTCGTGCAAGCCGCGCGGCACTGTTTCCGCTCGACTGCATTTGCGCCTTTATTAGCAGATTTAGCGCTGTTGAACAGGGCAAATTGACCCTATAGTCTAACAATGTAATGGTCTGGCATTCTGGGCATTTGGAGCATGGTGGCAATGGCCGAACATCAAGGTAGCTGTTATTGCGGCAACATTACCGTGACGGTTAAAACCGAGGAACCCTTCCTGACGGCAACGCCGCGCCAGTGCGACTGCGATTTTTGCCGCATGAATGCAGCAGCCTGGGCATCTGTGCCGGATGCAGTGCTTGAAATTGAAATTCAGAATGAAGCGGCAATAAACCTGTTTGAACAAGGCAGTGACACTGCGCGCTTCTGGCTTTGTCAACGCTGCGGTGTTGTCCCTGCGGTCACCTGTGATATTGATGGCCACCGCAAAGGGGCCGTGAACGCCAACTGTATGCTGGAACACAAAGATTTCCCGGCTGCACGGCAGGTCAGCCCAAAGGAACTGTCCGCTGATCAGAAAAAAGACCGCTGGTCAGACGTATGGATAAACAAAGTCGTGATCAAAGACTGTTGGGATGTTGGGCTTTAACTGGCCACTATACTTCTCTTGAAAAGACTATCATATCTGTGCATTGCATGCCGTTCTCAAAGATAGGTTCAGCATAATTGCGCAGGAAAAAACCCTCTTCCACCCGGTCTTTTACAAAGCCCGCTTTTTCATAAAAGCGAATCTGATCCAGACTTGAGTTACCTGTTCCAACCTCAACCCTCTTTGCGCCCAAATCCCCCGCGCGCTCAATGGCGTTATAAAGCAGAATTTTGCCAAGGCCTTTTCCTTGCCAATCTGGGTGTACCGCAATGTTTTTTAATTCCATCAAATCTTGGCTATGCGACAGCAACACATAAACGCCGATCGGGGTTCCCAAATGCATTGCCCCAACAGTAATCCCTTGTTTTGTGTAGCCGCGAACTAACGCTTCTGATGGGTCTGCCAGAAGCAACAGCTCCATGAAGGGCTCGATTTCGTCTACCGTTTTATAGAAAACACCATCGATGGAAACGGTCCTTTTCGCTGTTGTCAGATTGCGTTAGGTTACGCCTGAGGGCAATACAGTAGGGATCGTTCCATGGTAAAATCAATCAGTTTTCTGGCGGGATTGGCGCTTCTCTGCTTGCCAACCACCGCCCAAGACGCACCCATAAAGGCAACGCCACTGTTGAATGCGCATATCACAGGCGTGCCAAACCACAGCCTATTGATGACCCGGGTTGAGATAGCGGCAAATACGGTGTTGCCAATGCATTATCACCCCAATGAGGAATACCTGTATATCCTTGAAGGTGTCGCCTATCTGCGCATTGAAGGACGCGAAGACCAGCTATTAAGAGCCGGAGAAGCCGCCGTTATCCCGGCAGGTGTGCTGCACACAGCCGTTACCACTGATAGCAGAGCAACAGCTTTAACAACCCGCGTGCATCCCAAAGGACAGCCCGTTCGGCTAATGCCCGAAGATAAAAAGGACTAACCCTATGTTTACACTGGAAGGCGAGACATTTTTGGTAAGCGGCGCATCGCGTGGCATCGGTAATGCAATTGCGAGCGTTCTGCTGGATATGGGCGCAAATGTAGTGGGTGGCTATTCATCGGCACCGGGACAGTTGAAGCAGCTATCGGCGGAGTTTGGCAATGACCGTCTGCTGCCGGTGCAAATGGATTTGTCAGAGCCGGGCGCAGGCGCGCGCCTTTGGGACGCCGCGATTGCGTTTAAAGGAAGTATTGATGGCTTGGTCAACAACGCAGGCATTGCGCCTTCAACCGCCTACGATGCGCCGGATGATATATGGCAAGCAGATTGGGCCAAAACCATGCAAGTGAATGTGCAGGCAGTTGCCGATTTGTGCCGCGCTGCGATCCTGCACTTTGAAGCTGAGCGGAGTAAAGACGGAGACTTCAAAGGTCGTATCGTCACAGTCGCCAGCCGTGCCGCCTTTCGCGGCGACCAGCCAGACAGCTTGCATTATGCCGCTAGCAAAGGCGCGTTGATTGCGCTGATGCGCTCCATTGCGCGCGGGTTTGCAGGCAAAGGTATCTATGCCTTCACCATTGCACCCGGATGGGTCGATACCGACATGGCGGAGGTGGTGAACCAACCTGGAAACGAATGGATGCTGAAAGAAATCCCGACCGGAGAACTGGTCCCACCAAAACAGATCGGCAACATGGTTGCCTTCATGCTGTCTGGTCTGATCGATCAGTCAACCGGCACCAATGTAGATATCAACGGCGCCAGCTACGTGCGCTAACGGGATAGGCTATCCTTTAGTTCTTCAAGCTCAAGCCAGCGCATTTCCTTTGCGTCCAACATATCGCGCTTTGCTGTTAACTCATCAGAAATACGCGCAAACGCATCCGGGTCTTTACTGTATAAGTTGGGATCAGACAATTGTTCTTCCAGCTCAGAAATCTGCATCGAAAGGGTTTCTACCTCGGCAGGTAATGTGTCTAGAGCGTGCTGATCCTTAAAGGATAACTTCTTTTTGTTCTTTTTACCGGCCGACAACGGAACGACTTTGGACTTTTGCTTGCGCCCCATATCAAAAGCGGTGTCCGTTTTTTGACTATTGGCGCGCTGGGTGCGGTAATCACTATAGCCACCGGGGTATTCCATAATGGTGCCGTCCCCTTCCAGCACAATGGTGCTGGTGACCACACGGTCCAGAAAATCCCTGTCGTGAGATACCAGCAAAATGGTGCCGTTGTAATCCGCCAACACTTCCTGCAACAGATCAAGCGTATCCATATCCAGATCATTGGTGGGTTCATCCAGCACCATCAAATTGGATTTTTTGGCAAAGTTGGCCGCAATCAACAACCGGTTGCGTTCCCCGCCTGACAAGCTGGATACCGGCGTGCGCGCCTGGCTTGCATCAAACAAAAACTCTTTCAAGTAGGTCATCACATGGCGGGTTTCATCGCCAATATGTATCCAGTCACCGCCACCACCGGTCAAAACATCTATCACGGAAATGTCGTCTTTCAAGGCAGCACGCTTCTGGTCAATAATGATTGGTTGCAGGTTGCTACCAAGCTGCACAGTGCCCTCGTCAGGTGTCACCTCCCCAAGCAGCATTTTCAGCAACGTCGACTTGCCCGCGCCGTTCGGGCCAATAATACCAATACGGTCACCGCGCGCGATCCGGGTAGAAAACCCGGTAAACAACTGGCGGCCTTCATAAGCTTTTGAAATATTCTTGGCTTCAATGACCCGCACGCCGGACTTCTTGCCGCCACCCAACGAAATGGTCACATCGCCTTTGGCATGGATAATGTTACGGCGTTCATCGCGCATGGCATGCAGTCGCCGCAAGCGTCCCTGGTTGCGGGTACGCCGGGCGCTGATCCCTTCGACCGACCAGCGCGTTTCTTCCTTTATCACCTTGTCCAGTTTCTTGAGCGCGTCCGCTTCTTCTGCAAAAACCTTTTGTTGCCAGGCGTCAAACTTGTCAAACGGGCCATCAAAGCGGCGTATTTTACCCCGATCCAGCCATAAGCAGCCGCTGGACAGATTTTGTAAAAATGTACGATCGTGGCTGATCAGCACCATGGCACCCCGCCAATTACGCAAATAGCCTTCCAACCATTCAATAACCGTGATGTCCAAATGGTTGGTGGGTTCATCCAGCAACAGGATATCTGGTTCCGATATAAGGGTGCGCGCAAGAGCCGCGCGCCGAAGTTCGCCGCCTGATGCAGTTTTGGTGTCCGCCACTTCGTTGATGCCAAGGTCGTCAATCAACACATCGGCCTTGTAGGTCATGTCTTCTTCACCGACAGGCAAGCCATCGATGATATAATCACGCAGGGTTTCAAAACCTGTGGCATCTGGTTCCTGCGGCAGGTAGGTAACGGTTGTGCCCGGTTGCAGCCAGCGTTTGCCACCATCGGCCTGTATCAGGTCAGCAATCACCTTCATTAAAGTCGATTTGCCAGCCCCATTGCGGCCAATAATGCACAGGCGGTCGTTTGCCCCAATATGCATCTCCAGCGCATCCAAAACCGGAGCGGACCCCCAGTGCAGTTCGATATCTGTCAGGCTTAATAGTGGCGGTGCCATAGAAACAGGCTTTCGTTAAGCTTTTTACTTGTCAACTGCCCGCCTTATACCCACGTTAAACCAAAGCTAACAAGAGCTAAGAAACGACAAGTGGGGGATCAATTGCGCCATGAACCAGGCTGATCATACCAACAATATTTTGTTAAGTGACGACCTGCCAACGCCAGATGACAAGCGGTTTGAGCAACTGGCCCCGTCTTACTTGAAAATGGTTGGCCTTGAATGGGGCTGCATATTCGCTGTCGTCATAGTCATCAATGTCGCTGTCAATATGATGGCGGGCAACAGTTTTGCGACGCTTATGAATGAGGGTGTCGCACCGTTTTTGTTGGGTGGTTCATTCATTGTATTGATCTTGGCGCTGATCATGCCGGGCCTAATGTGGAAAAGCCAAGGCTATCAGCTACGTGACAACGATGTGCACTACAAACACGGCATTATATGGCGCGCTGTCACATCCCTGCCCTATGTGCGGGTACAACATGTAGAACTGGAAAGCGGCCCGGTTGAACGCCTTTTCAAGCTGGCGACGCTGAAGTTCTACAGTGCGGGGGGCGGGTCAGCAGATATGAAGATTCCAGGGCTACCGTTCGCAACGGCATCCAAGATCAGAGCTTTTGTGCTGAAACAAGCAGGTGCCGATGACGGCAGCGACCCAGCCGGGGACAATGCCGATGAGTGACGCGGCAGCACAACCCGTTGCCGGAAAGAAAACGACTTCCGGTCTGATGCTGCAGTCTGACAAGTGGCAACGTATATCGCCGCTGTCCATTCTTTATTATGCGCTAAAATTTATTATGGCGGCGGTCCGAAACGGGGTGCAAGCACTGGCCCCCGTGGCAGCAGTGGTGGCAACAACAGGGGAAAACCGCTGGTTGGCGCTTGGTGCTTTGGCGGCGGTTGCCGCTGTCGGCCTTTTGATTGGGTCTATACTCAGTTACCTGAATTTCAAATTTAGGATTGATCATGACGCCTTTCTGATCCGAAGCGGTGTTTTGACCCGCAAGCGCCTGACCCTTGGCTTTGATCGCATTCAGAATGTCGCCTTCCGGGAACCGCTATATTTCCGGCCATTCGGCTTGGTCATCCTGACACTGGAAAGTGCGGGATCAACCAGCGAAGAAGTTAACTTGGCTGGCATTCCCAGGCCGCTGGCACAAACCATCCGCCAGTATGTTCTTGATCGTAAAAAAACCGCCACAAGCAGCCCCAATCAGATGGCGGAGCATCAAAATACAGGCGCAGCGGCTGAGGCAAAACCCGCCGCCGATTTGCTGCGCCAACCCATTGGCGAGCTTGCCCGCTACGGCCTGAGCAACAACAACATCTGGGTATTTGCCGGTATTACCGCTGGTGCTATTGGGCAACTTGATGAGCTGTGGGACAGCGCTTTTGTGGAAAGCCTGTTTAGTGGTGTTGGCGATGTGGTTGGCACTGGCATCATGGCGATGACAACTCTTGTAGTGTTTATGGTGCTGGTTGGGCTGTTTTTATTGATGGGAACCAGCGTTTTGGGAGCCATCATCATAAACTACAAGTATCACCTGACATACCAAGATGAACGCTATCATCGGACACGTGGTTTGTTTGAACGGCAGGAAACCAGCGTGCCGGAAGTGAAGGTGCAGAGCCTGAAAATCATGCAGCCCATTATCGCGCGGTTGCTGGGCCGGTTTCACCTTGTGTTCAAGCAAGTGGGGTTTGAGGGCAAACAAAACAAAGGCAACCAGCAAAAATTTATCATACCCAGCGTGACCTGGGCCTTTACAGGTGAATTGGCCAAACGCCTGTTTAATAACAATGACATCCTTGGCGCACGGCTTAGTCCTATCAGCACAAAATTTATTACCCGGCATGCAGTGTTTTCATTTGGCATACCATCTCTGTTGATTGGCGGCTTGTGGACAATTGGAATGGGGTGGTACGGGCTGGTGCCGCCCGTGGCGGTCGTGGTTGTGGTGTGGCCGTTTATCGCTTTGCGGCATCGGCGGTATGGTTTTGCGATCAATGACACCCATGCAGTTGTGCGGTCAGGCCTTTTGGGGCGGACCTACACCGTGTTTCCGTTATTCAAAGTACAGACGATGGAAATACGCCAGTCCCCGGGGCAATACAGATCAGGCTTCGCGGACCTCAAAATCAAACTGGCGGGCCAAAACCTAACCATACCCTACATGCCACTTAATGATGCCCGCGCCTGGCGAGCGGCTGCGATGCAACAAGTCGAAACCAGCGATACGCCCTGGATGTAAGGCCCGCCTGCGCCGGATCGACCCCTGCACGAAATCATCTAAGCAAAAATTACGGCTCTGGAAATATTACTTTATTTTTGTGTCTTGATGACGTATTGGTTGAAACACTAAAGAACATTTAGTGAACAAAATTACTGAAACTCACATTCAGGAGGATAAAAATGAGACGTATTACAACACTTTTGGCTGCAATAAGCCTGTCGGCTGTATCTGTGGCTGCCTCAGCACAGGACGATAAACCGTTCGACGGCTTGTATCTGGGCCTTGAGGCTGGGTATTTGGTTGGCGACAACAGCGTGGATGGTGCAGCAGCTAATTTCTTTGGCGGCTTTCGCAAACAATTGGACAATAACCTGGTTGTCGGCGTTGAAGGTACTTTTGGGAACGCAGATATCGATTTTCTTGACAATATATGGTCTGTCAATGGCACCGTCGGCTGGATAGTTGGCGATGACGAGGACGCCCTGTTCAGTGTGGGCGCCGGTTATGCTGAAGCCAAGGCATCCGCTTTTGGGTTTTCCGCAACCGGGGGCGGGTTGTCTGGCCTGGTTGCATACGAAAAAGCACTGGGCGACACTTGGTCATTTCGTGTTAAGGCGACCACGCTTGATTTCGAGTCCTACATCGGCACCATAGGCATAGGCGCGCGCTTCTAGTACCGCAATGCCATAACCATCGGGGTACGGGCCGTTAACGTGCCTGCACCCCTTTACCGGTTTTCATCCAGATAGGTGCGCACCTTGGCCAGCAATGGCACCGCCTGTTCAAAGACATCAATGCCAAGTGCAGTGCCAATTTCTGCAAACAACGGCGTGAGCGCTTCAAGCGCTTCTGCCCGGACCGCAACACCAGCGGGGGTAATCAACACAATCTTGCCGCGCCCGTCATCAGGGTTGGCAATCACCTCAACAAAGCCTTTAGCCTGAAGCTTTTTCACTGTGTTGGTCATGGTGGGGCGACTGACCTGAAACGCGCTGGCAAGTTCAGCAGGGCTTTCTTCACGCCCCAGCCTAACCATATGGTTAAGCACGCCAAACTGCGCTTTTGTAAGGCCACCCGGCAGCACCCGCTCCAACCGGGTTGTGACCAATTGTTCCATAATCCCCAGTTCATTGAAAAAATGATAAATCGGATTTTCAGGCGTTTGTGCGGTATTTGCCAGGTTTTTGGTCACAGCGTCTCCTTATGGCGTGCTCTGTAGGCGGCTTTCAACAGGCCAGCGCGGGCTGGGCGACACACTGGGGCCGTAGCCAATGCGAGCAAACATTTGCAGGCGTTTTGGTGCCTCAATCGCCAATTTATCATGAATTTCTGCATAAAGGGGGGCCATTTCAACATATTCCTGCAACGCCTGACTGAGCGGGTGAATGGCTACACCAGCCGTGTTTGCCCGCATGTTTAACCGGACCCATTCCCTACCCGCTTCAAGCTGCTCGGTGCGGTTGTTGTCATGTGTTACGACCCACACATGCCCCATCGCTGAGTGCATCAACCCATGATACATATCCAGCCCCTGTTTAAAGGCTGTCGACTGCGGGTCAGCCATTTGCGTCCGGTTAACGAGCCCAAGCTTTGCAAATAGACCCACCGGAAACCCGCCCAGATCAATGCCGTCAGGATTTTGTTCAATTTCTGCCTTGCCGATACGCATCAGATCAATGCTTTCCTGCATGGTCCGGGGCGTAAAGGTCTCAACTTTATGCGCACGCCAGCTCAGGTCGCGCAGGTCAGCAACGTGTTCCTCGTCCATGGTACCAGCAACTACCACTGATGGCCTGACATCTGCCAAAAGCAGATCAAAGGTGGCTTTCGTCAGCGGACGGTTTGTGTCGTAGGGTTCTTTGTTGGAACGACGATATTTGATGGCTGCAAACAGCGGGTCCCGCGCCTGCGTTGTGTCCGCAACCAGCCGAATATGCGCCACAGGGCGCTCATCGAGCCGGGGCGACGGGTTTCCATCAGGGAAATAGGCAATATCGGCCCGGAGTCCCTCTTCTGCTGCTGCTATAGACAACAGTTCAAGAAAACACCCAAGACCGATAGTGATCTGCCGGTCATACGGATCGGTTTCCGGCAAACGCCGATTCAAGTCACATGTCAGAACAATCTCGTCTACCCCCTGAAGGGTCGCGACCCACGGTTGCCGGTTGTGAGGATTGGGCGACAAAACCGCATAAGACAGCGCACGCAAGCGGGCATCCTCAAAATCATGTGCATCTGCACCCCATGGGGCCAACGCTTTTGTCGGCGTGCGCGTTGCACCGAAAACACCCAGGCCCGCGCCCGCAACGACCATACTGGCTGCCCCTACGGTCATAAGCTGTCGTCTGTTCATCATTTTGTTATCCTTTTAGTTAGCTATCTAACTATATAGTTAGTCGACTAACTAATGTCAATCTCCCCTCCTGATATGCAGCAAGTGCATGGCAGCTAATCGCGAATAATCCTTTATTCATAAAGCTGTTATCTTCCTGAAACCTGAGGCCACTACACAGGCGACGAGGCAAAAACGCCTTCCATTGACAGCAACAGGACCAAGACAATGACATCCGCCTTCATAAAATCAGCCCTTGCCGCCACCGCCGCCCTAATGACCGCGACTGCCGCAACCGCCGCAGACCCGATAGACACCTGGAAAGAGGAACTTCGCAGCAAAATCCAGTCTTCAAACCGCTATCCCGCCAAAGCCGTTGAAAACCAGTTGGAAGGCGTCGTGAAAGTACGCCTGACCTTCGCTCAGGACGGCAATGTTCAGGGGGTGCAGTTTGTTGAAAAATCCGGACATGATGTGCTGGACCGACGCGCTTTCGCCACCGCAATCCGGCTTGGTGCCATGCCTGCGCTGCCGGAAGGCAAAGACGAGCTTTCGCTTGTTGTGCCGGTCCGGTTTGAACTGTCAGACAACAGCTAAACCCGTATCTGATACAACTGGTATTCAAGCACTAAAAAAGGCGGCAAGTAGCCGCCTTTTCTTCATTTCATTGTCGCTGCAGCCTAAGTAGTAAGCTGATCAGCAAGAGGCAACCGCCGGATACGTTTGCCTGTTGCAGCAAAAATCGCATTCGTCAGCGCGGCGGTCACCGGCGGCACACCGGGTTCACCAACACCGCCCGGTGCAGCATCCACATCCAAAATCACCACCTCAACATGCGGCGCTTCGTCAATGCGACATACCGGGTATGTGTCATAATTGGATTGCATGATCTCGCCGTTTTCGGCGGTAATCGCACCGTGCTTGGCAATGGACATGGCAAACACAACAGCGCCTTCCATCTGCGCCTTGACGCGGTCCGGATTAACAGCGAGGCCGCAATCCACCACCATCCAGGCTCGCGGCACGCGCAGCTCGCCGTTTTCGGTTACCTCCACTTCAACCGCGCTGGCAACATAGGTGACAAAGCTTCGGTGAACAGAAATGCCGATGCCCCGGCCTTTTGGCATGGCTTTGCCATACCCAGACATCTCCACCACTTTCTGCAAGGTGGCTTTCATCCGTGCCGTGTTAATCGGGTGTGTAGACAGCGGCGCGTTATAGTTACCATATTGAGCGCCGTCATCCGCCGGGTTGACGTCCCGATCAGATCCAATCAAATCCATCCACATTTCATCGGTGCGCTTGCCTTCACCGTGGGCGATTTCATCAACAAACGACCCCAACGCCCATGCCTGCTGAATATTGGCCACCGACCGCATCCATCCAATCCGCACATGGGCTTTTGCTTCGCCGGAGTTAACCTGCAAATTATCAATTTCAAACGGAATATCCGTTAGGCCAAGCCCAATTTCAAAACCACCAGGGCCATTGACCGCGGGGTTAAAGGTCTGACCAATTGATGGGTAGGCCGCTTTGTGCTTCCAGCCGGTCACTTTACCGCCTGATACCGCAGCCTTTATCCGCTGCGCTGAAATCGTGTGATAATAGCCATGACGCATATCGTCTTCACGCGTCCACACCATCTTCACCGGGCGGCCTGCCGCACGCGCCAATAGGGCGGCTTCAACAGCAAAGTCTGGCTTGGACTTGCGGCCAAAAGCACCACCCAGCAGCGTAGCTTCCACGTATATGTCAGCCGGTTCTTTGCCAACAAACGGTGCCACCGTGTTTTGAACCGCTTGTGGGTCCTGGCAGCATACCCACATGCTAAGGTCTTCGCCGTCCCATTCTGCGGTCGCAGCAGGCGGTTCCATTGGCGCATGATGCTGGTGGGGCACAAAATAATCGGCCTCATAAACCTTATCAGCAGAAGATAAGGCGGCATCTACATCACCCCGGCTCAAGACATTGATGTCTTTACCATCAATGGATTGCCACAGCGTTTTTTCATAGTCGGTAGTATCATACCCAGCGTTTTCGCCGCCCTCAAATTGCGCCTTCAGGGCCTCCCGACCCTTTATTGCAGACCAAGTATTCGTGGCCAGCACCGCAACACCACCCAGCGGCTTGAACGCCGCAGGCATAGAAAGCGCTGGCAGGTCAACAACATCAACCACACCAGATACCGCCATGGCTGCTGCTTTGTCGTATCCTGTTATTTTTCCGCCTACCACTGGGGGACGTGCCGCCACTGCAAACACCATGTTTTCGCGCATGACATCCTGACCAAACTGCGTACTGCCGGTCACCATGTCATTCATGTAAATGTTGCGCACAGGCCGACCAATATACTGCCGCATGTTTTTGGCTTTAAAGGTCAGGCTTTCGGCGTCCGGTACGGGCAGCTCTGCAGCAGCCTCCACAAAATCGGCATAGTCTGCCGTGGCACCGCTGATCTTGTTGATCAACTGGTGGTTTTTAGCATCCACATCAGATGGGTTGATGCCCCACTTTGATGCCGCCGCCTGAACCAGCATGGCGCGTGCGGATGCACCAGCTTGCTGAAACGCGGTAAAGAACATGCGAATTGATGTTGATCCGTCAGTATTCTGGTCACCAAATTTTTTGTCGCCGTAAGCAGGCCGAAAATTAATGCGTGACCAGTCGGCATCCAGCTCGTCAGCAATAATCTGTGGCAAGCCTGTGCGGCTGCCTTGTCCCATTTCAACACGGTGAATTTCGATGTGGACGGTACCATCAGTGTCAATCATCAGATACGCAGAGCTTTGCAGGCCTTTGCCGCCATGAGCGTCCGCAACAACTCGTTTGGACATAACGGGTGCCATCAGCACCAAACCTGCCGTTGCCCCCATGCCGTGCAGAACATTGCGGCGGGAAACATTTTTCAATTGAACAGTCATGCTGCATCTCCCGCTACGTCGCGTATGGCCGCCTTGATACGTTGGTACGTGCCACACCGGCATATGTTGCCATACATGGCATCATCAATATCCTGATCACTGGGGTTCGGGTTTTCAGCCAACAGTGAAGCCGCCTGCATAATCTGGCCGGACTGACAATAGCCACACTGCGGCACGTCATGCTTCATCCAGGCTTCCTGCAAGGCATGCAATGTATCGCCGTTTGCCAACCCTTCAATGGTAGTAATGCTGGCACCTTCAACGTCTGCCATCGCCGTTTGGCATGAACGGGCGGCAACACCATCTACGTGAACCGTACAAGCACCGCACAACCCGGCGCCGCATCCAAATTTGCTGCCCGTCAGGCCCTGTATGTCACGAAGAAACCACAAAAGCGGCATTTCCCCGTCGCCGTCAAAATCAACGTCCTGTCCATTGATCGTCGTTTTCATGCGACCACTCCCTCATTAAATCTACATTTGCAATATTGCCCCCGTACAGGGGCATTAGACAACAAAAGAATACAATTGACTGTAGTTTCTGCAGAATTCATCCATGACTGAAAACGCTCAAAAGCGGTTACGGCGCTGGCGCGCAATGACCAAAAGCTTGGTGGTGATGCGGTAGGGCAAGCAGACGGCGCTTTAGGGCTGCGGGCGCAAAAAAACCCACTTGCTGTCGGTTGACTGGTCGGCGGCAAACGCATATCCGCCCTTAGTAAAGTCTTTCAGGCCTTCAGGCGTATCAATCTGGTGGTCAACAATATACCGGGCCATCATGCCCCGTGCCTTTTTAGCCAGGAAAGAAATAACCCGTGCCCGACCGTCTTTGACTTCCTGAAAAACAGGCGTGATCACTTTTGCTTTCAGGCTTTTGGTTGGGATAGCCTTAAAGTACTCGTTTGATGCCAGGTTGATCAACACTTTGCTGTCATGATCTGCCAAATCTTTGTCGATTGCTTTGGCCAGCCTGTCACCCCAAAATTCATACAAGTTCGCGCCGCGCTCGTTTGGGAACCGGGTGCCCATTTCCAAGCGGTACGCTTGCATCAAGTCCAACGGGTTTAAAAGACCATACAGACCGGACAAAATGCGAATATGATCATTGGCAAAACTGCGGCCTTGATCATCCAGTGATTTGGCATCAAATCCGACATAAACATCACCTTGGAACGCATCAATGGCCGGACGCGCATTTGCGGCCGTAAATGGCGGCTTGAAGGCTTTGAACCGCTGAACATTAAGGTCGGCAAGATTTTCAGAAATACCCATGAGGGACTGTAGGTCTTTGCTTTTCAACTTTTTCGCATCACGCGCCAGTTTCTTGGCTTGCGACAAAAACCTTGGCTGACCGGATGCATCCGCCGTGTTTTCAGTCTCAAAATCCAGTTTTTTCGCAGGTGACAGAACAACCAGCATTCGTTTTCCCCAACTAGGCAATATTTCGTTTGTTTACGACGCTGCAACCGGTTTGGTTTTATGTCGTACGCCCCAATACATGGTCACACCAGCAGCAATTGCAAGCAAGACAAAAGCTGCCTGATTAACAACAACCCACCCGAAGTAGCGCAAGATCACACCCGCGGCCAGCGACGCGAGCGCCGTCGCACCAAAAACCAACATTTCGTTAAGCCCTTGTACTCGCCCTTTTTCATTATGGCGGTGCAGTTGCGTTAATAATGTCGTGCCGCCGACAAAACAGAAGTTCCACCCCACCCCTAGGGCGATCAGCGCAACAGAAAAGTTGGCAAGTTGAATACCCGATAGCGCCGTAATAAAGGCGACAGCAAACAACAGATGCCCGATCAGCAATATCGGCAACACACCAAAACGCATGATAAGATTGCCTGTGAACAGGCCCGGCAAAAACATGGCAATAACATGGGCGGAGATAACCTGCGTACTTGTTGTACTGGAAAACCCACAAAATTCGACCATGGCAATGGGGGTTGCCGTCATCACAAAGGTCATCATGGAATACCCAAGGGCACCGTTAACCACCGCTGTTGCAAAAGCAGGCTGACGGACCACGTCTGAAAGCGGACGCGGCGGCATCTGGTCTTTTACGGGGCTGGCATGATGGTCTAATGCAGTATCAGCGACCTGTCTGATCGCCAACAATGGCACCAGAGCAAAAGCTGCCACAGCCGCTGAAAAGACGAACGCGCCCATGAAGGTGTGAGGTAGAAACAGGTCGTTAAAAAAACTATTGCCTGCGGGGGTCAATAGTGCTGCGAAAATACCACCAATAAGAACCAAAGAAATAGCCCGCGGGGCGCGCGATGTGGCAACACTCTCGCCCGCTGCAAACCGATAATAGGCTGCGCTTGCCTGATAAGGCCCAATCAGAAGTGTCGACAGGCAGAAAATAACGAAGTCTTGATAATAGACGCCAGCTGCAGCAACCAAAGCCCCGATACTGCCAAGCCCGGCGCAGGCAAGAAAAACCAATTTGCGTGAATATTTCTGCATGAGCACGGACAGCGGTGCCGTAGACAGTGCCACCATCACCATCGACAAGGATATCGGCAACGTAGCAAGGGACCGGTCAGGTGCGATCAAAGCACCGGCAAGGCCAGCAAACGCAATAAATGTCATGCTGGTTGCGGAAAAACACGCCTGCGACGCCATCAGGAACGCGACGTTCCAGTTGCCATTTTTAGAAGTTTCGTCGGACATATAAACCCTGTACGGCTGATATCAGCACGGTCATATCATGGAAACTGTTTCGGGGCGCAAGGAAACTAGCAACCATACTGACTATTGGAATGACTGTTGGCGTGGCCCAGCAGAATGATAAATTGGCAAACGACGAAAGTCCCAAACCACCAAAGTCCCAAACAATCAATGTAATTAGGCCACCACTATGCGAGCCGCTAGGCTGTTTCTTGTTCCTGCTTTACCCGCGTTTTGGGGATATTGATGATAAACCTTGTGCCCCTTGGTGGCGCGCTGATAACGGAAATGTTGCCATCATGCATATCCACAAAAGCTTTCACCAGCGACAGGCCAAGGCCCGTGCCTTCATGGTTGCGGCTAAGAGCTGTGGAAGACCGTACAAACGGCGAAAAGATAATTTCCTGCTCTTCTTCGGGGATGCCAATACCGCGATCTTCAACGCTGATGAATAAGCCACCATCAGGCGTCGGGCCGGTAGCCAAGACAACATTGTCTGACCCGTCAGATGTGAATTTAACAGCGTTGGTCAACAGGTTCAGGACAGACTGCTTCAGGCGCAACCGGTCGCCAAACAACAGAGGCATGCTGTCTGGAATATCCAGGTCAATACCGATGGATTTTTGCGAGGCCTGACCGGCAATAAGCGCCTGGCTTTCCCGCAACATGCGCGGCACATCGACGTACTCTTCCTCCATCTGGAACTGGCCCGCCTCGATTTTTGCAAGATCCAGCACTTCGCCGAGTACATCAGACAGATGTTCGCTCGAAGATCTGATGTCTTTCAAGTATTCGCGGTATTTATCATGCCCGATTGGGCCAAACATCTGGTCCGACATGATACTGGAAAAGCCAATAATGGCATTAAGCGGCGTGCGCAGTTCGTGGCTGACGTTGGCAAGAAACACGCTTTTTGCACGGTTTGCAGCCTCTGCCTGCTCTTTGGTCATAATCAATTCGACAGATGTTTTGCGCGCACGCTCCACTTCTTGCTCAAGTTCCCAGGACCGTCTCCGCAGCGTTTCTTCCGAAGAAGACAGCGCTTTGTTGGTTGACCTCAGGTTATCCAGCAGAACCTGTACCGCATCAAACGACAGGTTAATCTGGCGCGCCAGCATACCAACTTCATCTTTGGTATGGCGGCGATGCACGTTTATGCGCTGCTCTCCGGGGTGCTCCGGGTCAATCCCTGACACCTCTTCCACAATCTGCGACAGGGGTTTGGTAAGCCCCTGGTGGAAGGCGAAATACAACAACATCACCAACAAGAGATTGCGCACCAAACCAGAAAGAAATGTTGTTGCCGCGCGAGAGAAAAAGGGCTGCAGGCCTACAGCCCGGTCGATAACAACCCTCAGGCTGCCTGGTCGTTCGGCCATTGTGTCCGGCAAATTAAGCTGGTGGCGGTGTGTTGAAATGTCTTCGATGAAAAAGCGGGCATAATTAACGCCCGTGGAGCTGGCGGCACTTGTGTCCCGGCTTTTACCCGCAAGGACTGACCCCAGATCATCAAGGATCGCGGCCTCCGCGACATAGTCATAAACCATAAGGCCGGAAACAACTTCCTGCGCCAGTTCGCTGTCCAAAATCAGCACTGCACGGGTTGCTGCATTTTCGGCAACTTGCAAGCTTTCCTGAACCTTGCGGTCCAGAACGCCGCCTTCTTCGAGATAATCAAGATAGACTTGACCTGCAGACAAGATAAAACCTACCGAGAACGCAATGATCACAGCAGTGCGCGCCAGTTTAAATGAAATCTTATCGTTCCAGTTGAGCTTCAACTCATCAACCCTATGCCAAGTGCACCATGTGGCACTTAACGACCCCAACCCTAAAATTTCGGTTAATCATATCCATTTTTTAGAAAAATTGTGCATTTTTTACACATTCCAGGCCTTTTTTTGCGCATCTCAAGCCTTTTTGTCGCAAAATTTCGCCTATAAACGCTACCAAATGCCGGTATTTTCCATTGATTGCCACGGATCGGCTGGTGGCAATGCCTTGCCCTTTTGCAGGAGTTCAATTGAAATATTGTCGGGGCTGCGAATAAACGCCATACGGCCATCTCTGGGCGGTCGGTTGATGGTTACACCAGCTTTCATCAATGAATCGCACAGCGCATATATGTCATCGACGGCATAGGCCAAATGGCCAAAATTGCGGCCTTCGTCGTACTCTTCCGGGTCCCAGTTGTAGGTTAATTCGACCTGCGCATCCTCGTCACCCGGCGCCGCTAGAAACACAAGCGTGAACCGCCCAGCAGGCACGTCCTTGCGGCCAACTTCTTTCAATCCAAGTTTGGTGCAATAAAAGTCCAAAGAGGCATCCAGGTCGCTGACACGCAACATTGTGTGAAGGTATTTCATGAAAATCTCCCCATCATTTTTTGCCCAACCATTCCTGTCATTTTTGCCTAACCATCAGAAAAAACAGATAGAACCAAGGCTTCGAGGGCCTGTCTGTCATCATTATCAAACGCAGCCACTTGCTCTGAATCTACATCAAGCACCGCAATCAACCTTTGGTCCGCATCAAATACGGGCACCACAATTTCAGAGTTTGTACGACTGTCACAGGCAATGTGGTTTTTGATGGCATGCACATCTTCAACGATCTGGGTTTGGCGCGTTTCCGCTGCCGTGCCGCATACACCGCGCCCAAAAGCAATCCGCAGGCATCCAAGCGTGCCCTGATAAGGCCCCACCACCAATTCGCTCGGTTTTTCCGGGTCAACCACATAAAATCCGGTCCAGAAAAAACGCTCAGGGAAAGCCTGCGCCAACAAGCAGGATACCGTCGCCATCTTGGCCGTCAGGTTGGTTTCCCCCTCCAGAATAGCAAGGATTTGCTGATGCACGGTAGTGTAGGCTTCAATTTTATTCATTAACCGTCCCCAGCAGCTTTTCTAGCGCTGCACCACGCAGTGAAAAATGCACCACGCCCTGCTCTCGCTCCGCCTGCAGATGATCATAAAAACCAAGGGCAATATCGTTATTATCCAATGCCGACCATTCCAATCGTTCGCAGCCCATAGCAATGGCGAGCTGCGCTAAAAAACCAAGTAATTTACGGCCCGTGCCACCCCCCCGAAACGCGGGCCGGACAAGCATGTCTTCAATATACAGATAGCGCGTACCACGAAAGCTGGAAAACCGTTCCGCAACAATGGCGTAGGCGGCGGCGTGCTCACCCACATCAGCGACATAGGCTTGCCCCAGCGCTTTGGGTCCAAACAGCAGAGTTTTTAAAGTCCCGTTGTCAATGGTTGCCAATGCCGGGCGTCCCTCATGTGCAGCCAATTCGCCAATAAAGTTTACAAGAAGCGGAATGTCCGCCTCGACAGCAGGACGCACGCTAAAAGGTGTGTTCGTTTTAGGTTCAGGCATGGTTTGGCACAATCTGCTGTTCATTTGGCCGCGATAAAGAGACACAGGTCAAACACCGGCTGGTATCCTTGAGTGTTAGGCACTACACTCATTGTATCTTTAGCACAAGCATGGCCCGACTGTTGACACACATGTGAACCGCGGCCAGCAATCAGGTGAGTTTTGGTATGATCAATAAAATTATTGCAGGCCTTTGTGCCACCCTACTTTGCGGCGCTGTATGGGCAGCGGATGCACCGCCTCTCCCGGAAAAAGTTGATGCCACAGGCTTTCGCGATGTTCTGGCAAAAACCGGCGATGTCTATATCTCGGGCCAGCCGACTGTCGAGGGACTGGAACGTATGGCAAAAGACGGTGTCAAAACTGTGGTGAGTTTCCGCACACCGCGAGAAATGAATAACCGAGATATCGTGCCGTTTGACGAAGCGGCAAAAGCAGCGGAACTGGGTATGAAATATGTCAATATTCCGCTGGGAGGTGATGACCACCCCTACAACCCGGATGCCTTAGCCACATTTGCTAAAGTGATGGAAGAAGCAAACGGCAAAACCCTTGTGCATTGCACCGTGGGCTGGCGGGCAAGCCACGCCTGGGCAGCATATCTGGTGAAATACAAGGGTGTAGATATCAATGAAGCAACGGCTCATGGCCGCGCCGCCAACATGGGGGTTCCGCCAATGGAGTCGCTATTGGGCGGCGACGTTACCTATAGTCTGCCAGAAGGCGACAAATAACATCAACAAAGTTACACAGCTGGGGTCTTTATCAACTAGAGGCCTCAGCTATTGTGCCCCGCCGCCAATGAAGCAGACAAGCCCTTCAGGCAACGCTCTACGCTTGCGGGGCGGGCACTGTTACCCATCAGGCCAATCCGCCAGATTTTACCCGCAAGGGGTCCCAATCCTGCACCAATTTCGATACCGTGGTCGTTCAGCATACGCGACCTCACGGCGGCTTCATCCACCCCGCTCGGGATCGCAACTGCATTCAATTGCGGCAAGCGCACGCTTTCTTCAACAAACATCTCCAGCCCCATATCAGCCAGCCCGGCAACCAGCATATCATGCGCCATGCGGTGACGTTCAAATGCAGCTTCTAGGCCTTCTTCAAACAGCATAACCAGTGATTCATGCAATCCATACAGCGCATTTACCGGGGCGGTGTGGTGATAACTACGGCCGCCTTCGCTTTCCCAATAGTCCATAACGAGCGTTAGATCGAGGAACCAGCTTCGTACCATTGATTTGCGAGACCGGATTTTCTCTAGAGCCGCCTCGGAAAAAGAAACCGGGGACAATCCGGGCGTGCAGCTCAGGCACTTTTGCGACCCGGAATAAATGGCATCTATGCCCCACTCATCCACCTTGACCGGAATACCGGCAAGGCTGGTCACGGCATCAACAATGGTCAGACAATCGTGTTGCCGGGCCAGCGCACACAGGCCTTCCGCGTCGGCGCGCACCCCGGTCGATGTTTCAGCATGCACAAACGCCAGTATCTTAACGTCGGGGTTCGCCTTTAGCGCATCATCCACAACATTCAGGTCGGGGGCTGTACCCCACTCAAATTCAACCATCACGGGTTCACCGCCTGCACGCAGCACATTCTGGCGCATGCGCTCGCCGAACACACCGTTCTTGACCACAATAACTTTGTCGCCTTCTTCGACCAGATTAACAAAACAAGTTTCCATGCCAGCCGAACCCGGCGCAGACACAGGATAGGTCATACGGTTTGCCGTCTGGAACAGCGCCTTCAGGCCACCCTTGATTTCCTCCATCAAAACCTGAAAGTCCGGGTCCAGATGCCCAAGTGTCGGGCGTGCCATCGCCTCCCGTATTCGCGGGTGCACATCTGATGGCCCAGGGCCCATAAGAAGACGCTGGTCTGGATAAAATGACTTCATGGCTTGCTCCTGATTGAAACGGATTGCCGACTTGATGTATCGCACCGACTATTAAAGTAAAGTGTCAATCACATCAAAGCTGTTCGATTACGGACACTAGCTGTTCAATTGCGGACAGTCATCCTAATCAAGGCCTTCCAGGTGACTGTAAAACCACAACTTTTTATACTTGTTCGGTGGCATGGTCTTTGCTGTTTTCCCTATTAGCACCAAGGCAAGAAAAATAGCGAGGAACAAAATGGGCAGCGAATTCATAAAATCAGCAATCCGCAACCTTCTGCGGCGCAAGCTTTTTGGCCTGATAAGCATCATCGGGTTAGGTGCAGGCATAGCAATCGCAACAATGATTGGCATTTTTCTTCGCTATGAAACCAGTTTCGATACCATGCATCCAAACCATGATCGTCTGTATCGTCTGAACTGGGTCAATGTCGGCACCGGGGCGCATTTCGCCACCTTCTTCAACCCGCTGTCACCACGAATAGCCGCAGCTGATGCAGACATAGAAGCCGTGACCCGCATGGCACCAGGCGAAGAACTCATTACGATTAACGGCGAAAGCCAGTATGAGGTCGTCACCTTTGTCGATCCCAATTTTTTCAATGTCTTCAGTTTTCCCGCTATATCGGGCAACCCTGTCACGGCCGTTAAAAATGCCCGCAGTGCCATTATAACGCGGGCAGCCGCAGAAAAACTGTTTGGATCCACAGACGTTATCGGCAAAACACTGACCCTGGACCGGACAGAAGATTTTACCGTGGGTGCCGTAGTTGAGAATAACCCGTCCAACAGTCATATAACGTCAAATATCTTCATCAATATTGAACTGCTGCCAACCATTTGGGGATGGCCGGATATCTGGGAAAGCTGGGGGTCTGACCAGCTATACCATTATGTGCGCCTCGCGCCGGGTGCGGACCCGGCTGTCGTGAGCGACAGGGCGGTGAAGTTTATGGCGAATAATATTGATGAAAACGCTCGCGAATGGCTGCGTATCCCACTGCAACCTTTAACCGATATCCACTTCAATCCGGAACTGCAAAATGAGATATCGGTGCGGGACCCAATGACTGGGATTGTTAAAACTCAGCGCCGCACCTCTGATCTATATGTCTTCGCTATCGTCGGCATTCTAACGCTATCGATTGCGGCATTCAATTTTATGAACCTTCAAATTGTCCAAATTTCAAATCGCCTGCGCGAAGTAGGCGTGCGAAAAATATTGGGAGCGACACGGCGACAGATGAGCGCACAGTTCATGATTGAAACGGCATTAATGAGTTTACTTGCCCTTGTCATTAGCATGGTCATCACTGAAACAGCTTTGCCTTATTTTGGTGGCCTTGTCGGCGCTGATTTGCCATCTGGTCTTGCGCTCGGATCTGATGCCGCGATTGGTCTTGTTGCTGTGTTCCTGATTGTCACCTTTCTGGGCGGTGCCTACCCTGCCAGTATGGCAGCGCGCCTAATGCCGACCTTGGCGTTAAAGGGAGAGGTCGCGAAAAACGTTGGTCCCGCCAAAGTTCGCACAGGGCTTGTTCTGCTGCAGTTTTCGATGGCAACAGGCCTGATTATTGCCAGCGGCGTTGTAGGTAGCCAAATCAACTATGCCCTGTCAAAACCGCTTGGGTTTGATGCAGCAGGGATTGTAACATTAAAAGCATCCCGGTCGGCATCCCGTGACAAATACCCCGTTCTCAAAAGCGAACTGGAACGGCATCCAGCAATTTTGAAAGTATCCACAGCCAACATCGTACCATCACAAGACCTATCAGATGGTTACAGTTTCGGTATTAATCCGGATGATCCGGAAGAACAGCTTAGCACCCGCACTGTTACGATGGGATACAATGCCTTTGAAATGTTGAGCATGGACATTATCGCCGGTCGTGGGTTTAGTGAGGAATTCCCGGGCGACGAGGGCCCTTCTTTTGCGCCGGGTATCTTCAATGAGAGTTCGGGACTGGTGCTGAACGAAACAGCGGTTCGGCAAGCCGGATGGGGAAGCCCGGAAGACGCAATCGGTAAAGTGATCGTTTCGTCATTCGAGAGAAACAATCAGCAGTATCGTTACGAGTTTACCGTTGTTGGAGTTGCACGAGACGCGCATTACCGGTCCGTCCGGTCACCCATTGCGCCCATTTCTTATATGTTAGCGCCGGTGTCCCGCCAGATGATTATAAAAATTGACAGGGAGCGGGAGGCCGAGGCCCTGGCAGCAATAGATGCTGCCTGGTCCGCAAGCTTTCCAGAAACACCAATAAGACGGGCTATTCTGGCCGATGAGTATGCCACTTTTTATGCCAGCGAAAACCAAACCTTCAGTCTGATCATCGGGTTTGCCGGTATTGCCGTCGTGATCGCCTGCCTTGGACTGTATGGCCTGACCGCGTATCTGGTGGAACGCCGGGTGAAAGAGGTGGGCATCCGCAAGGTGTTGGGGGCCACGGTTACCCAGCTTGTTACGCTATTGTCATGGGATTACACAAAGTCTGTGATCATCGCCACATTAGTGGCTTGGCCAGTTGTCTGGTGGTTCATGGGGGACTGGCTTGCGGGTTTTGCGTATCGTGCTGACCTGAACGTGTCCCTGTTTATGGTCGCAAGCTTGACCATCCTGTCCTTGGCGGCACTCACCACAAGCCTTCGCACACTCGCGGCGGCGCGGGCCAACCCTATTCATGCTTTGCGCACCGAATAACGAGGGCAGACAGGCGTTCGTAACCGCCCGATCCGGTCCCTGATCGGATCCGGGCAACAATGGCCCAAACTATTTGGTTTGAGAGAAATTCCGTGTAGTCTCACTGCTAGTCAGGGAGGCAATGACGCGCATGAATCTTGATCATTTTTATATTGATGGTACCTGGCACCTGGCAAGTACAGGCAGGCAGCACGATATCCTGAACCCCGCCACACGGGAGACAATGGGTACTGTCGCCCTGGGTGAAAAGGCAGACGTAGATGCCGCAGTTTCGGCCGCCAAACAGGCTTTTGAAACATACAAGAAAACAAGTGTGGTAGAACGCCTGGCTTTATTACACCGGATTCTGGACGGCTACCGCGCCCGGTATGATGATTTTGTTGTTGCCATTACCCAGGAAATGGGTGCGCCCATTTCGCTGTCACGCGATGCACAGGCTTACTGCGGAATTGACCATTTGGAAGCCACGATCAGAGCTCTTGAAAACTTTGACATCACAGAAAGCAAAGATGGCTATGCCCTGCGCCATGAACCGATCGGCGTTTGTGTCCTGATTACACCGTGGAATTGGCCGATCAATCAGATTGTTTGCAAGGTTGCCCCCGCGCTTGCAGCGGGCTGCACCATGGTATTGAAACCAAGCGAATATGCGGCCTTGAGTGCGCAGCTTTTTGCAGAAGTAATGCACGATGCAGGCACACCCAAAGGGGTGTTTAACATGGTGTTTGGCGATGGACTGAGTGTGGGCGCGCCGCTCGCCAGCCACCCGGATGTGGACATGGTGTCTTTCACAGGGTCCACAGCAGCCGGTGTTGCGGTTGCGCGAGGTGCCGCCCCAACAGTTAAGCGCGTGAGCCAGGAACTGGGCGGCAAATCACCGATACTGGTAGCAGCAGACGTGGACCTGGAAACGGTCATTCCGGAATGCGTTTGGCTGTGCATGGAAAATACTGGTCAGTCTTGTAATGCCGGCACGCGCTTGATTGTCCCTGCGCACTTGCACGACCAGATTGTTGATCTGGCCAAGGCGGCGGCGGCAAGCTACACGGTTGGTGATCCGATGAACGAAGATACCGACATTGGACCGCTTGCCAACATCCGCCAGTTTGAAAAAGTGAGTGATCTGCTGGCAGAAGCGGATCGCCATGGACTGACGCCGGTCACGGGGGGACTCGCTGCAATTGACAACACTCAGGCGGGTTTTTTTGTGCCGCCGACTGTATTTGCCGGGCTGAAAAACCAGCAATTGATTGCGCGCGAAGAAGTGTTTGGGCCGGTTCTGGCAATTTTGCCGTTTGAAACGCCCGAGGAAGGCCTGCAGATTGCAAACGATACGCCTTATGGCCTGTCTGCTTACATATATGCTCAGGATCAAAACCTGGCAGCGCACTGGGCAAGCGAAGTGCGGGCCGGTATGGTGCATATCAACGGTGCCCCTTTGGTATCTGATGCGCCGTTTGGTGGCTACAAACAGTCTGGCAATGGCCGCGAATGGGGCGCGCACGGCCTGCATGAATTTCTGGAAGTAAAAGCCATCATGGCACAAAACGAAGAAGAAAACTGATGGATCAGGACAAGCTGAAAAAACTTCGGGAACAGTATCTGGATGTGGACGTCAACGACCACAAGACGGAAAAATTCCAGTCGGTGGCGCAAAAAATCATGGGAAGCAAACGCGATCCGTCCCGCCCAAAGCCTTACAGCGGTATTTCAACCTTTCTGGACCTGCCTGCGGCGGAAGATTTCAGCGGGCTTGATGTGGCTGCAATTGGGGTGCCGATGGACTTGGCCGTATCAAACAGGGCGGGTGCGCGCCTTGGACCGCGCGCTGTGCGGGCCATTGAACGCATTGGCCCTTACAATCACCTGACCGGGATTGTGCCCAAAGCGGAATGCAACGCAGCCGACGTAGGTGATGTGCCGTTTCGCACCCGCTACAGCCTGGAAGACAGTATTGAGGACATTGAAGACTATTATAAACGTGTAAAAGCAGCAGGTGTGCTGCCTTTGTCGGTTGGTGGTGACCATTCCATCACCCACCCGATTTTGCGCGCGCTCGGGGCAGATGAGCCCGTTGCCATGGTTCATATTGATGCGCACTGCGACACCGGCGGCACATATGATGGCTGTAAATTTCATCATGGTGGCCCCTTCCGGCTGGCGGTACTGGACGGTGTTCTGGACCCGGAAAAAACCATTCAAATCGGTATTCGCGGGGCCAGCGAAGCCATCTGGGAATTTAGTTACACGTCCGGCATGACGGTTGTGCACATCGAGGATGTCATGGAATTGGGCATTCCAGCCCTGATACAAAAAACCCGTGACCTGATCGGCGATACGCCCGTGTATGTGTCTGTTGATGTAGATGGGTTTGACCCGGCATACGCCCCCGGCACCGGCACCCCTGAGGCGGGCGGCATGACTCCACGCGAGGGATTTCAGCTCTTGCGCGGGCTGACCGGCATGAATGTGATTGGCGCTGATGTGGTTGAGGTCGCGCCCATGTATGACCCTACCAGCAATACGGCGCAGTTGGGTGCCCAGCTGTTGTTTGAAGAATTTTGTCTTCTGGCGGATGCACACAAAAACCGTCAGCGATAGGAGATAACCTGCGTGAAATTGGCCCAAAATGCGCTTCGGTCGGCGAAGTTTACGTCCTATTGGATTGATAATGACGCCAGGCCAGAAGCAGAAGCCGCGCTGAACGGTGACACGACCTGCGACTTGTTGATCGTGGGCGGTGGTTTTTGTGGCCTGTGGGCTGCCCTGCAAGCCAAAGAGGCGGACCCCGGTCGCGACGTTAGTTTAATTGAAGCTAAAGAAGTGGCGAACGGCGCAAGCGGTCGTCCGGCAGCCATTCTGTCGACATCGGTGATGCATGGTATCGATAACACCGAGCGTATGTTTCCTGGCGAAGTTGCCACTCTTGAGCAACTAGGCATGGAAAATATGGACGGCTTTGAAGCCACAGTTACAAAATACAAAATTGAGTGTGACTTGGAATGGGGCGGCGAGCTGACCGTCGCGGTCGGCGAAAGCGAACTGCCGCAACTTGAACATGAACACGCCCTGTTCACCAAATATGGCCACGAGGCGCAGTTGCTGAACCGAAACGAAGTGCAGGCAGAAATTACATCACCCCTCTTTAGTGGCGGACTGATGATAAAGAAGCAAAGCGGCACGGTGCATCCTGGCAAACTGGCGTGGGGGTTGAAGCGCACCATTCTGGAATTAGGAGTTAAAGTTTACGAAAACACTCCTCTGCTCGACACAAGAAAAACCGAAGCGGGCGTTGTTGTGAAAACGCCAAATGGTTCGGTAACCGCGCGCAAAGTGCTGCTGGCAACCAACGCATTTGCGGCGGGCCACAAAAAAATCAAGAGGCGGGTGGTTGCGATCAGGGACCGTATCGTTGTCACAGAGCCTCTTTCAGACGAACAATTGGCCCGCATTGGGTGGAAAAGCCGATGCGGCATCTACGATACGCGAACGCAGCTCAACTACATGCGGCTAACGGCAGACAACCGCATCCTGTTTGGCGGCAGGCTGGGCTATTATTATGGCAACGAAACTGACCCGGAAGCCGATAAAAAGGCCGACCCTTTTGTGCCACTGGTGGAAAATTTTTTCAAAACCTTCCCGCAACTGGAAGACATAAAAATAGACTATGCCTGGTCAGGGCCCATTGGCCTGACCACGCGGATGGCGGTGCATTACCAAAGCTATCATGACGGTAACATGGTTTTTGCAGGCGGCTATTCAGGCTTCGGTGTCACGGCCTCGCGGTTCGGCGCACGGGTGGGGCTCGATATACTGGATGATAAAAACACGCCCGAACGTCAGCTTACTTTTGCAAAAACCTTGCCCGGTTATGTGCCGGGCGAACCTCTGCGCTGGCTGGGTTTCAAAATCACCATGTATGCACTGGATACGCTGGATGCCAAGGGTGGTTGGCGCAAACTATGGGTCAGGATGGTTGAAAAAATGGGCTTCCCCATAACCATGCATTAAGACGGAATGCGTGACGGCAACACTCAGGAAACGTCGGGTTTAAGAACAGCGCCCTACCTGCTACTGCCTGTTTTTTGATTGCTCGGACCGGTGAGCAACTGCAACGCTGACCGCAAGAATAGCCGCATTGCATTAGGCACACAGGTTTATGACAAATGTTGGAATGGCTTTAGAACAATCAGCGCAGGTAAACCACTCTAGTTTATTGCGAGAAATGTTCCCTCATTTTCAAGCGCGACCTGTCGCATAAGTTTTGCAAAGTTTCGCACGGTCGGCCCATCAATCGTTCGGAAACCAATACCATGGATGCGAACCTTTTTACCGCCCTTGGCATCTTTGCTGTTTATCCTGCGGATACTTTCCAGCACGGGTTCCGTGTAGGGACCACTAAATTCATCACCAAGAACATAGATACTGATAGTACGTGATGGATCATAAAAGTCGTTGATTGCCCGGCGCAGGCCTTCGACCGGGCTACTGTTGGAATAAGGTGACCAGCTTCCCAACTGGCTTTGGATCATTCGCCGGGACGCCTCACCGTCCGGCAACCAGCGTTTTCCGCGTTCAGCAAACATATATTGCCCCATGTCATTCATGACCTGAATGCCTTTAACCTTGGGGTGTATGTTTAAAATACTGGCGACTTCGGCCCGGACACGGCTCCAAATCTGCTGCATCGAACCAGAGGTATCGATCACGAATATGACATAGTCGCTATCTACAGGAATACCGCCAACCTCTTCACGAGTAGTCGGCGAGATACGCTTTAGCCGGGTATCAAGCGTCATACGGGCTGCCGCAATTTTATCAGATGCAGTGTTTAGCATACTAAGCGTATCACGCGCTGTATCTGTGGACCGCTGTATGGCGGTAAGTTCAGCTTGCTTTTCGGTGACCTGACGGACACTGGCATCAAGAGCTTTTGCGAGCGCTTCCTGTTGCTGAAGTTTTGTATCCCGTTCGCTATTCAGGGCAAAATAAGCCTGTTTGAGTTCACGTACTGCACCCGCAGTTTCTGTTGGCTCTTCAGGGGCTCCGCCTGTTCGGCTGATAACCAGCAGCAAAAGAATAGCCCCGAAACCACAACAGATAACGTCAAGGAAGGAAAATCCAAATATCTCGATGGGTGCTCTGCTGCGGCGTCTGCTCATGGCCATTTCTCCGCCGGGCTAAGCATTCGGCCACCAGTGGCATGTGCAAGCTGCCAAAAGGCAAAAGCGGCATCCGGGTCGCCCTCAAGCGGCAGCAGGATGACATTCATCCGTGCCTCCACGCGCACAGATTTGACCGCTTCGTTGAACAGGTCCAATCGTTCCTTGCCTGACACTGTCGCCCTGCGCGCAGCACGGCGTCCCATAGTTGGCAACCCATCAGTGATCAGATAAACCGCATCCGGCGCAGGCGATAGTTGGTTCAACGCACCAAACGCCCTGTATAGGTTTGTGCCGCCATTCGGGGCCTCACCCAGGGTTTTTTCCAAAGCATCCGTAATTTGCGCAGTATCAGAAACGCTGAGCCAGCGGTTTTCCGGGATGGTTTGCGCTGTTTCTGAGAAAGACACAAAGCGCACCATGCTGTTTTCGGGCAGCTTGTTCACCAGCCATCGGGCAATCTTTTGCGTCCTCTGCCATTTTGGTGCATCGCTTGCTGTCTCGCCGCCAATGGCACGCCGACGGACAATGTTAACAATCTTCTGGTCCAGCATACTTGCCGAGTGGTCCACCATAATGACAATCCGGCGACCTTCCACCGATAGTCCGGTCAGGAATTGCTGTGAACTTTGACCTGCGATCTGGATTGCGCTGTCTTGTTCCGCTTTGACGACGGTTGCTTCCATCGCAGACAAGGCTTTTTTAGCCTCTTCAATCCGGCCTGATACGGCTGCGGTGGCTTCTTGTACCGCCTGTGCCTCGCCCAAGACGCGCTCAATGGATGCATTCAGGCTGGAAATACGCGTTTTTTGTTCATCTGCCTGCGACTGCATGGCGCTGATAGTTTCATCAATGCTGACGATTTCGGCTTGCCGCGCGGTAATATCCGCTTCAAGGCGCGCAACTTCACTATCGTTGGACAGACTTTGCGCAGCACCATGTTTGATGATCAAAAACAGGAGAACAGCCGCCCCGAATCCACAGGACATGACATCCAAAAATGCCAAGTTGAAAGCCGAATTGCGTCGATTTTTACGGCCGGATGCCATGCTCGCTCACCCTGCGCCTAATCCTGTGTTGCCAGATGAGACAGGAGATACCGGTTACAGTAATCATTGCACCGCTGGATAAGCCGGTCCTGGCCCATCTGAAGTGCATGCATGCACAGCATCAGAATAATGGACAGAAGCAAAGCAACCAGCGTCGAGTTAAAAGCAACACCGAGCGCCTCGGTAACACCCGTGATATCACCTTCAAGCGCCTCACCCGCCCTCGACATAGCTTCCCCGATGCCTCTTACAGTGCCAATAAAGCCGATAGACGGTATGGCCCAGGCAATATAGCGAGCCATGGACAGCTCCGCGTCCATATGATCAGCCTTCAACTCACTCACTTGGTGAGCAACGCTAGCGGCGCTACCAATGTCTTTTGTGCCGTTAAAATGGTTGAGGCTTGTAATCAGCATCTGCGGTAAAACCGCCTCTCGCTCAGTTGCACTCTCCAGCGTTTGCAACGATTGGTAATAGACGGCAGCCCGCGCCGGGGTGATCATTTCGTCGTCATCGCGCGGTATATAATTGCGATCAAGCAAACTCGATTGAAAGCGGTTTTCCCACGCCTTAACGCCGAATATACCAATGGCCCACACAAACAGGATAATGCATATTTCTTGCTCCATATCCTTCAGCAGAACAGACCATGTTCTGGGGGCTGGCTGGCCAGCTTCTGCGGCGATCTGCATTTCAAGGAGCGCCTGGGGGCGGATTATCAACGTGAAGACGGAGTCGATAACCAAAGCTGACAATGCCAGCACCAATAGTATCAGCAAGACTTTAACGGGGGACTTGGGCATGGCGCTCTCCTAATTTTTTCACAGACCTAACGATTGGCAGGCTTGCCTGAATACTGGCTGGCTTATATATCCACCGGGAAGAGTACGGCTTGGTCCGCCCCCACTTCCTCGGACACATTAAAGTCTTTGAGGTCCTGCTTGCTCATGGCCCTAAGCCCGCCGCCCAGCGCCAAAATACCCAGCAACAACAGTATCAGCAGCCCTGTTTTTGTCCTCAACATCAGTGAACCCACCTTCCTATCCTAAAACCAATATGTTCCGCCGGCCCCTCGCTATACGTTCTAAACGAAAACCTGAGTTCAGTCTCGCTTCCGGATTTCCAGCTAGAGCCTTTGACCACATGGTCAATGCCGCTATTTGGCCCTGTGGGATCCCGTAAAACCTGCCCGGGCATTTGTAGGGTGATGCCATAATAGTCATGAACCCATTCCGCGACATTTCCCCCCATATCATACAGTCCCATGGGGCTAGCACCAAAAGACTTTACCGGTGCCAGAGTGCTGAACCCATCGTTATACTTGGGTATACGGTTCGGTATCGTGGCAGCAGCGCTTTGGTCAGCAAAATTACCAGCGCCCCTAGGCACGGTGGGACTGCGCCCCCATGGATATTTGGAAAGTGGCGCGGACGGCTGCGCAGCAACCCTCGCCGACCATTCCCATTCTGCTTCAGTTGGCAACCGGTATCCAATTGATGAAGCATCCAACACCAAGGCACCATCCTGGGTCTGGTATGCTTCTGGCAAACCTTCCTGAACACTCAGCCAATTGCAATATAAGGCCGCTAAATTCCAATCTATGTTGGTTACAGGTAAATCAAGATTGGCTGGCACTCGCATACGCACATCAGGCATTATTCGACCCAAGTCCTTCAAAAAGTCACTAAAATGACGATGACTTACTTCGCTTTCAGCAATGTAGAACCAACGCTCAAGCGTGACCTGTTTTTGTACCTCATTCGCCATTTGGCCCTTCTCACCGCGCGGTGCCCCCATGGTGAACACCGACGGCTTGGCCAGAACCATATTCAAGCCCACTGAATTTCTATAAAGCGGCTGCGCCTCTGCATATCGGGCTTCTTTCAAGGTCATCAAGGTAACATCAAGTTGCTTTGTGTCACCTTTCCTGACGGTTACTGTTCGGGCAATAGCACGATACCCCGAAAGCCTAACTTCAACAGAACGATCCCCGGCTGGCACACGCACGTCAGCTGGCGTAGTGCCGAAACTGTTCCCATCTACATAGACTTCCGCTTGCGGATCACTGGTAACGGTAATGGTGCCAAATTGCCGAACAAGGTTGGCCGTCAAAGATACAGTCTGCCCCGTAGCAGCCTTCCCGGCCCCCGACCAACTATCGTACCCGTCTTTTTCAATGGTGATGGTGTATTCAGGGCCGGCAGATACAGGATATTCAAGCGGGCTGATACCCACATATACGTTATTCACAAATACCTGTGCGGCAGTGGGCGTACTGGAAATCTGCAGTATGCCGCCATTAGCTGACAATGAAACCGTATCGGCGTTAAAATCAGGCCCCAGCTCGAACTCCAGCAACTGGTTCTCATCTTCAAAGCCGTCCTTGCGGTAGGTAAGCAGATATATGTCTGGCGCCAAATCAACAACAAGGGGGGTTTGACCCAAAAGTTTTTGTTCATGAAAAACAGACGCACCTGACGGTTCTGATGTCAGAGTTACGGCCCGCCAGTTGGGTATAAGGTCAATTGTTATGGTTTGCGCAGCACCAAACCCTGCGACGTCCAGCTCCCCGGTTGCGGCAAGATACCTTGGATGTTCAATCCGGTACCGAACTGCACCACGCTGCAATTCAACTGGCTCCTGTGAGATCTCGCTGACAAAAACATCATCGATGTACAGATTAGCCGCCTCAGAGCTTGCAGTATAATCCGAAAGGTCGAAAGTAATCCTGCCCGGCAGTTCATCCAGTGTTACGAGCAACGTGGACGATGTTTCCTCATCAAAGCTGACAGCCACTGTTTTGTCATAATATCCAGCAGCAGAAATGTGCACCTCGTGGTCAGCACCAAATCCATACAGTGTGTTGCCATTAACCATGGAAAAACCGGCTGTCCGCGCAATCTGTGCTGCCGGTGGGTTAGATGAAAAAGTCACTGTATTAACAAAAAACAGGGCTAATCCGGCCGCCACGATCACAACACCCAACACTATTGCGAGGGCCAGCTTCATTGCACCACCGCTTTGCTGCGCGGGGGTCAGGCGGTCCGGTACAAAAACATCTGTATCTTGCTTATCGCCATCAGTGCCAATGTTGGCGTTATCAACTTCAACAGCGTCCTGGGTTTCATGACCATCTTGTTTGCCACCACCAGTTTCACCGTTGGCGTTATCAACCTCAACAGCGTTCTGGGTTTCATCATCATCTTGTTTGCTGCCACGAGTTTCACTGTTGGCGTTATCAGCCTCAACAGCATTCTGAGTGTCATCATCAGGGGAATTTTCAGAATTTTTCATCGGCACCTATCGTCACTGTTACAGGCTCTCCATCAAGCGGCACCTCAAAACTAATCCGCTTGTCCCGGTATCCTTCCCGCCGTGCAAGCAGCGTATAAGTACCTGGTCTAAGCTCCAGCATTTTTTGCCTGAACGGCCTATACCGTTCCCCCCGAAGGATTGAAACCACGCTTCTTCCGTCAGAACGCAGCGTAACAGGCACAAGGCGGCTGTATTCCTGCAGCTGGAGTTTTAGCGTCTCTTTGGCCTGAACAAGACCCGGCGGCAACTCTGCATCTGCCTCAAGTTCTGCGATAACCGCCGCTGAATACCCCGCCACCGATTGATCGCTTAACCTTGCTGGGTCATTCAGTAACGTTCGGAGCTGTTTCTGTTTGTCTCGGTAATTAACGGCTTTTTGCAACCCTACTTCCGCAAACGCAACGCTTGGCCGCAGTGCAAGCGCGTCCCTGTATAGCGTTTCAGCAATGGACCAGCTTTCCTGTTCCATGGCATCTATCGCTTCCACGCGTATTGTATTTAGTTCGTAGTCAGTTTTTTGGTTTTGCGCCGCTTGCAAGGCAATGGTGGCTTCTGCCTTATCGGGATAAAGCCCAATTGCCTTATTAAACGCTGCTATGGCGTCATCAAAGTTTGACCTGTCCAGTTCTGCATGACCGTTGCGCATGTGCCCCCGAAACTGAAGCTCGCGAGATAAACGCACAGCCTCATTTGCCGCTGCCTTTACGTCCACACGTTCAGGGTCAAGAGACGCAGCTTCTTGCAAGGCGGCGATCGCCTCGGCGGGTTGTTCCTCGCCAATAAAAAAGCGCGCTTTTGTTAGCAATCGGTCAACCGCCTCGCCTTGCTGGGCCGTATTTATCGCCGTTTGAACAGGCTTGTGCTCTGGATCAATTAAGGCAGCAATTTCCAAGTCCTCAAGGGCTTCAGCATATTGCTTTTCAGTTATCAGCTGCATACCGCGCTCAGCATAGGCTGCAAAGGCCTGCGGCATGTCTGCCATCAGGGTATTTGCTTGCTGCAATGCCTGGCGATACGTATCTCTGGCGTCGCGGAACCGCTGTGCGCTATAGGCCTCTTCCCCGGCAGACAGTGTTTCGATCAACTGTTCATACTTTTCGGGGGACCACTGTAAAACAGCTCTCGTCTCCAACACCTCAAGCAGGGGAGATAATTCTTCCAATACTTCCAGCGCCTGATCCCGCCAAGCCACTTGTTGGGGCGGCAATGTTGCAGGAACCTCTGGCTCTGCTGGCGAGATTTCTGAGGTATCAAGCGCTGCGGGTGGGTCCTCGTTGATGTCCTGATCAACTGTGGGATCATACAATTGCAATGCCGCAGCCCAGACCATCAACAGAGCTACGGCAACAATCAAAAGCAATATTTGTAATTGTGTAAAACCCCGCTGGCCGCCTGTTTCAAGCTTATCAGCCTGCTTTTGGAACGGCAGCGATGCTTCGTGGTCTTCTTCGCTTGTCATAGGCGATGCAGCACCCTTTGCTAGGATACGGAGGTTTCACTTTCGTAGACACGAGCGAGTAAAGCACGAAATTGCGCAAATTGTTCTTCAATTGTGCCGGTCAGGGTTGCCGTTTCTTCTTCAAACTCGACAACTTGTGGCTCAAGGGCGGCATCAAAGGATCTGGCGTGTTGTGTCATCATTTCCTTATATTGTTTGCCTTCCATATTTTTTTCCACACCACTCGCGATACTGACAGCGCCGGCAGCCATCAAACCAATTGCAGCCGCATCCCCATATTCACCCTTGGTTTCAGCCGCAACAACTACGCCTGCTACAGCCGCAAGGATACCACCAAAGATACGCCCCCGTGCCTTTTTCTTGGCCTTTTTCATTGCCTGATATTCGATAGAGCTTTCTTTTCGCCAGCTAAGATAGTCTTCGGACATATTGCGGGAAAAGTTCTGATACGTCGTCTGCATCGCGTCTACGAACATATTGTCCCGTACCCGCAGCATGTTGACCCGCTGTAGCATGGGGTCGTTCTCTGCGGGCATGTGTTTGATTTTCCATCTGGTGGTTTTCTTGCCGCTCACTTTCAAGGCACCGTCAAACGCATCAGGTGCAATCATGGTACCGTATCGCAGGGTCGTCGTATTCCGGATCTTACGGATTGAAGAAGCCTTCATTTTTCTGGTCTTGGCGTGCAGGTCTCTCACAATCTCGGACATCACTTTATCGTAGGGGTCCCGTCCCCGGTTCCTTCGATCAACGTAAAAGCGAGGGTGCACGTCCTGCTTGTAATTCTTTTTAAGCAAGCGTTTACCCGTGCTGTCTACCGCCAGCACAGATGCCTTAAAGGACCCGCCTGTTGATTCTTGAATTCGGGCATGTATCACGATATCGCTAACGACGTTTTCGCGAGACGGCATAACCCTTACAGCGCCCCAGTGACCTGCATTCGTCAGTGCTGAAGCAAGCTGCAATGCCAGAAAGTTCGCCTCTGCACGGCGCACTTCAGGGAAAATGCCGCGCTTTTCCTGCTCGCTATAATCGTTGGGGATGCCAGGGTCAAAAACCGGTACGGCAATGTCCAGTTTCTGGGTGGCAAAGCCAGTGGTACTGAACAAAAGTATTGCCGAGAAAAATAGAGTGAAGAAATTGGACCTTCTCATTGCGTGCCCTTCTCTTTGCTCGCGGGTTCTATGGGGGCAAGGCCTTTATACTTGCGATACTGGTTCCAGTATTTTCTACGCAGCGCCGGGTCTTTTTCGTTTTCGGCCAACTCCCTCAGTTGACGCGCCACAACATCATCATTCTGTTTGCCGGGAATATCAGGCGGTGTATCGGTCGTGGGTTGGCCGCTTTCAGGGGTGGGTGGAGGCTTTACCTGGTTTTCTGTTGGGCCGTTTGAACCGCTAGAGCCTACCGTGGGCGTTGGTTCCTGCGTTTGAGTTTGTTGCTGAGGTTGTTGCTGAGGTTGTTGCTGAGCTTGAGTTTCAGAACGCTCTGTTCCTTCAAGGCCGCCGGAAGCACTCGCCCCTGAACCAGCACCGGCACCACTGCCGCCATCAGCGCCACTGCCAGACCCACCGCCACCAGCCGAGGCGGCACCAACGGCAACCTTGCTGATGCACTTGTCCATCAACATCAAGGCCCTGTGAAAGTCACGATCAGCCCGCGCGGCTTTTTCTTCAGACGTTTCAACCGTATCTGGCTTTGAAAAGGTCAGGGGATTGTTGCAATTAATCTGCAGTTTTTCAGTCACCTGACCGGACGTCTCTACCACAGCCTGAGATGATGCAAAAACCAGCAAAATTGACGCGACTGCATACATTTAAACTACCAAATTACCCTTCTTTGCGCGGCTAAAAAAGTACAAGCAACACCTAGACAGGTCAAGGTACATCGACTTCGATGGCGGGTTGGCCAAAGCTCCGCTTTGTCCAGAACCAGATCAACGACCTGCAGATAGATGATAAAATTCACGTCCCGCTGTAACGCACTCGGCAATAAAAATGCAGGTCTGATGTGGTGATGCCGAGCACAAGGCACTGCAGGAACTGGAAGTGCATATTTCAGTGGCTGAATAGCAGAGTCTTGCCGATCAGGTTATGGCATTATGCCTCACGCTACACGGCAGCGACAACGGGTAATAGCTGTCTAACTTTTCGGAAAGGGTAAGCGAAAAGTCCGGAAAATCATTTGAAGACAATCTTCTATGAAAGGAGTGGTGGGCCCGGAGGGACTTGAACCCCCGACCAATCCGTTATGAGCGGACCGCTCTAACCAGCTGAGCTACAGGCCCTCACCACGCCGCGTGTGGTAGCAAAAGTGTGACGCGCTGAACAGCCCAAAATGCTGCAGTCTCAAAAAATCTGCAATTTGCCCTCAATCAGCAGCGGCCCCACTACTCAAAGCGCGTCTATTTCATCACTTAAACGCGTGCCTTTGTCGGTCGCGATACGTTCCAACGTCTCGACACGCCCGCGCAAATCCGCGATTTCTCGCATCACGTCGTCATCTATATGGGATTTTTTCGCTTTTTCGACCGAAATTTTTGACTTTTGCCATCGCTCAACAAGCCCAAAAGTGAACACAAGCGCAATTATGATGAGTACAAAAATCTTACCATCCATATCCTGATCCCCTGCTGCATATTTTATTACCAGATTGGGCAGTTACCCTGCTCTGATTTTTATGTTGGGTCTTTAAGGGGAAATTACAATCCTTCTGACCGCGGCGCCCTGCTTACATGCGCCGTATCTCTAGGGGCCATATCTTAGGAGGTCATGTTTTCGGACTAATCCTTTCTTAAGGAAAACCGGCTAACAAGTATCAAGCAGACTAAACCAAAAAAGACGTTGGCAGTCCATACTGACCAGCGCCTGCCGGAAACCGAAACAGTATATGTCAAAACCCAACAGCATTTACGGCAGACGCGGTTCAAGGCACAGAGGAACGGGTCATGCAAGCAGGTATGAATAGGTATGCAACCAAACCGATCAACGCACAGGCGCTGTCGCTTGTCATACTGGACGTGATTGCCAACAAAGGTGTAGCAGCGTGATAGCGGATTTTTCTTGCAGGCTTCACCACCGATTAAATTGGGCGCGCATAGCATCGCGGGCTATGGCTCTTTTCTTCGTCTTGCTAAAAACTAATTCAATTTTGACTGTCAGTGCCACGGCCCAAACCAGTTCTTTGGAAATCGTCAACTTCAGCTATTTTGATAGCTACAGCAAAACCATGGCTGGTGGGTCACGTCTCGTGATCGAAGGTGGCAAAATAGCATCGTTGAACGACGATACATTTGCCTGCGCTGGCTGCCAAACCATTGATCTTGCCGGTGGCTTTATCGTGCCCGGCCTTATTGACCTGCATCAGCATCTTGATACGGGTGGGTTTGCCGGAATGGACACAAATGCGCGCGTGTCGCTCTTTCGGAAAAATCTGTATTGGGGCATCACCACGGTTTTTAATCCCAGTATTCCAAAAGAGCTGCATCGCGCCGTCAAATCAGCAACGTCAAAAATGCCTGCGCGGTACCCCCGGTTCCTGACGGCAGGGCGCATGATTGGCCCAACGGGTGGCTGGGGCGACTTGAAAACAGCAACAGTGGGTGGCCTGAAAGCCGCAATCAACGCACAAATCAGGGCCGGTGCCAGCGTTATTAAACTGTCTTACGACGACAAATCCTGGTTGACGGGAGAGGCCCTGCCACTTTTTTCAGAAAACGCGCTTGCCGCAGCAATTCGGTATGCACAGATGCGCGAAAGGCGGGTATTTGTGCACACGACGCAAGTGTCGCTGGCGAAAAAGGCCCTGCGTGCTGGTGCTGATGGCATTACCTCTGGCCTGATCATCGGCGAAGTCGATGCTGAATTTATTTCTTTGATGAAATCGAGAAGAGCAGCTTACACCGCAACCTTTGCCGCCTTTGCCGCGATTGCAGACAATGCCGCATCAGCTACACGGCAAAAAAAATATGACCCCGACCTTATAAATGGTGCCAGCCTTTACTCAAGCCTGGCCTCCCCCATCATGAAACAAAACTGGCTGGATTGGTATCCGCTGTCATATCTGGTGGGGCGTCACCAAAAAACGCTTCAATCCAACACAAAACGATTGATGAATTCTGGCATTAGTGTTGGCCTGGGAAGCGACGCGGGAACACCCGGTGTTGTCTTCGGTGCCGCGTTACTTGACGAAATGCAGCGGCATGTTGACATGGGCCTGCGCCCGGCAGACGCTATTCATATGGCAACAATGGTCAATGCGCGCATTCTTTTCCTCAATAAGGTTGCTGGTTCGATAGAGGTTGGCAAAGCTGCGGACCTTGTGCTTTTGCGCGAAGACCCCAGTCAATCCATTAGTGCTTTTGAATCGGTCCTGTACACCATCCGGGCGGGCGAGTTGTACAATCGGAAAGAGTTTTAAGGCCTGACCTACGAACACTCAGTCTTTCGTAAAATTTTAGCCGTCACTTCATCAGTCCATAAATTTGTGACATACTGTCATTTGGGTAGCTTTAGACGGGTATCTGGGGAGATCTCGGACGTCTAGGCAATAACTAAGTGGTGCTGATTGATGGTGAACTCTATCAATACCAATGCTGGTGCCTTGTTTGGCGCACAGAATTTGCGCAGTGCGTCTTCTGCGCTGGGTGAAACGCGTGAGCAAATCGCTTCAGGCAAACGTGTCAACGGGCCTGATGATAATGCGGCGATACTGGCTATTTCAAACATCCTGCGCAGCGATATCGCCGGGTTGAATGTTACCAAGGACTCGATTAACCGCGCCATTTCGACGGCTGATGTTTCCATCGCCGCAGGCACATCGGTGTCAAATCTTTTGCTGGATCTTAGGGAAACAGCGCTGCAGGCTGCGGACCCCGGTCTTGATGAAGACAGTCGAAGAATTCTGAATGACCAATTCACATCGCTTAGAGACCAGGTAAATTCGATCGTCGATAGCGCCAGCTTTAATGGCACGAACGCGATTAAAGCGGGGGGCGACGACATAAATGCCATCACAGGCGCTGAAGGTCAGGAGAATGTAACCATCTCGGCACAGGACTTATCGCTGGGTGGCCCAAATATTACGCTGGACGCTACCCAAACCCTGGGGTCGCTGGCGGATGCCCAGACAGCCCTTTCGGCAATTGATGAGAGCCTGACAAACCTCAGCGGTGTGCTGAGCGAGTTTGGGTCTGGCGCCAACAACCTGGAACAACTGCGTGAATTCACCGAAACGTTGAGTAATAAAACACAAGAAGGCCTGGGCAACCTAGTGGACGCAGACCTTGCCGCCCTAAATGCCGAATTTGAAGCCAATCAAGTCCGCGAAGCACTGGGGCGCACAGCACTGAATATCGCGAACCAGCAACCGTCCGCCATTCTATCACTATTCAGCAATCAATCGGACTAGAGGTTTGCCAAGTATTTAGCCAGATTTTCAGCGCGCTTGGACTGGTTCTCGCGTTGGCTCCGCGGTCTTCAGATAAAGCCGCCAATTCTTGAAATCAATGGCAAAGGGCTGCTGCCCAAGAAGGTCCATACCAAGGATAATCGCCGGGACCTCGCGCGCGCCCATCAAGGCAAACACCGGCACATCTGAAACGACCAGCCGCATGTCCCGGTTTACATAAGTACCAATGTTAAATTCCGGCACTCTGAGCGCTGTAAAAACCATTTCTTGACCACCCGAGATGCTGGCACGAATGGTTTCCCGGCGGATACCTTCTGCCGACCGCGCCACGGCTTCTGATCCTGCTGAATTGATCACGGTATCGGATGCGCCTGTGTCAACAATTACCGGCACATCAAGCCCGCCAATATTCACCTCCAGTGCAAGCGAGCCATAAGCAACAGGGCGACCCTGAACCATCGTCCATTCGTCGCCCAGTCTTTCCCGGGGCGAATTGCTATCAGGCGATATGGCCAGCTTTGCTGTGCCGTTTGCCATATCCATAAAAAGGGTATGACCTGCCAACATATCGACGCCAATCAAACCTTTAGCGTCAGATCCGATGATATCAGGCAGTGCAACCGTTTCCTCTACCTTTAAAGTGCGTCCAAGCACATAAAAGTCGGTCACAGGATATACCAGCACGCGCTTATAGCCGGTCGCCGTCAAGATACGTTTTGACTGGTTCGGCAGCGCTTCAAGCCCAATCATGGCTGTTAAGCCCCGATAGATGACGCTTTTGCTGGCACCCGTATCAATAATGAACGGTAGCGGCCCCATACCGTTGACATAAGTGCCCACCATCGGGCGGTCAAACCGGTCAGGCAGAATAAGGTAATCGTCGCCAGTGTCGCCATTTGTGTGATCAAAGGTGTTATCGGCGGACCCAACACCCGCCCATGCAACAAAAAAAACGAGCAGCCAGGCAAAGCCGCTCGTTTTTCTAATGCTGGGTTGAGGCACGATCGCGCACTTATGTATCGAGGAAGCTTCTCAACTGCCGCGAGCGGCTGGGGTGCTTCAACTTCCGCAAAGCTTTTGCCTCGATCTGGCGAATGCGCTCCCGGGTAACAGAGAATTGCTGACCAACTTCTTCCAGTGTGTGGTCAGTATTCATGCCGATACCAAACCGCATCCGCAAGACGCGCTCTTCCCGTGGGGTCAAACTTGCAAGAACACGCGTAGTGGTTTCACGCAGGTTGGACTGAATGGCCGCATCCACTGGCAAAACAGCGTTTTTATCCTCGATAAAGTCACCAAGGTGGCTGTCTTCCTCGTCACCGATAGGTGTTTCAAGGCTAATAGGCTCTTTGGCAATTTTCATCACCTTGCGCACTTTTTCAAGCGGCATGGACAAGCGTTCTGCCAGCTCTTCCGGGGTCGCTTCGCGGCCAATTTCATGCAGCATCTGACGGCCTGTGCGCACCAGTTTGTTGATCGTTTCGATCATATGCACCGGGATACGGATTGTGCGCGCCTGATCTGCGATAGACCGAGTGATAGCCTGTCTGATCCACCAGGTGGCGTAAGTCGAAAATTTATACCCGCGGCGATATTCAAATTTATCCACCGCTTTCATCAGGCCGATATTACCTTCCTGAATAAGGTCAAGGAATTGCAGACCACGGTTGGTGTATTTTTTGGCAATCGAAATCACGAGCCGCAGGTTGGCTTCCACCATTTCCTTTTTCGCGATGCGGGCTTCTTTTTCACCTTTTTGAACGGTGCGAACGATGCGCCGGAACTCCCCGACATGCAAACCGGAGCGGTTCACCAGTTCACCAACCTGATCGCGGATATTCACGATGGCTGTGCGTTCACGCTCAACAAATGTGGCCCAGCCGCGGCCTTTGAGGGCAGCAACACGTTCAAGCCAACCGTCTTCAAGCTCGTTGCCCTGATATTCGTCCAAAAACGCCAAACGGCTGACTTTGTGGCTTTCCGCGAGCCGCAACAAACGACCCGAAAGGGTCATCAGGCGCTTGTTCAGGCCATACAATTCGTCAACCAGTTCTTCGATGCGCATGTTGTTGAATTTAACCGAACTGATCAGCTCAATCAGTTCGTCGCTCAACTTTTTGAAGCGGCGCTCCTGCGCGGTAGAAAGGCCTTCGCTTTGCACAGCAGCGGCTAAACGCGCATCTTGCAGTTTGGCATATTTTTTATAGGTGGACGTGATTTTCTGAAACTTTTCAATAGTTTCAGGCTTCAGATGTTCTTCCATTGCAGACAAGGACATAGCGACATCATCGTCATAATCATCGTCTGAAGACTTCTTGGCTTCGCCGCCTTCACCCTCTGCGCCCTCTGCCTTGGCTTCACCGTTTTCACCTGCAGACGGTGTCTCGGCGTCGGCGTCATCATTATCAGACGTCTGATCGTCATCGTCGGAGGTGTCGTCCGCGCCCTTTTTGGCACCTTCAGCCAAAACATCACCCGCATTTTCATCTTCCAGTTCTTCGGCGTTCGGCTGCTTGCCGATAGTTGCCTCTAGGTCGATGATATCGCGCAGCAGCATTTCCTCGTTTTCAAGACGGAACGCCCATTCGGTGATCGCCTTGAAAGTCAGGGGGCTCATGCACAAGCCTTCGATCATGGTCGCGCGACCAGCCTCAATGCGTTTGGCAATGGCAATTTCGCCTTCACGCGACAGAAGCTCGACAGACCCCATTTCACGCAAATACATGCGCACCGGGTCATCGGTGCGGTCGTTGGCCTCTTTCTTATCGGTCGTTTTGAATTCTTCTTTTTCGGCTTCGGGGCTTGGTGCCTCCTCGCCTTCTTCCGGCTCCTCGTCACCTTCCACAACGTTGATGCCCATTTCGGACAGCATGGTCATGACATCTTCGATTTTCTCGGAAGACATTTCTTCGGTCGGCAGCGCGGCATTCACCTCATCGTAAGAGATGTAGCCACGCTCTTTCGCCTTTGCGATCATTTTTTTAACGGCTGCTTCCGTCAAATCGACACTGGGGCCGCTTGCCGAATCTTCTGCATCCGGACGAGTGTCTTCTTCCTGAGTCGCTTTAGTCGCCATGTAAAAATTACTCCAGATCTGCGCGAATCGCAGTCATAGCACATTAAATGAAAGAAAACCTGCCTGATTCGAGGCGATATCCTTCTTTATCTGCTTCTTTTTCTTCCAACGCACGAAATGTTGCTTGTGCTGCAACAAACCGCGCATGATTTGCTTCGGTCATTTCGGCTGCATAGTCAGCCTCTGCCTGTTCGTATGCTTCTTTTGCAGCCGTGATATGCTGATAACGCGACAGCAAATGTTCAAAACCGGTCAAGGCATCAGATAGGGCGGCTTCCGGCCAGGCAAACCAATCGCCTTTCAACGACTTGTCTGCAGCTATTTTCCTGACGGTATCCATGTGGCCAGCGCGCTCTAGATGGGTATGAACAGCCTCGCGGTCAAGGGCATCACCGAAAGCTGCTTTCTCTACAAGTGCATTACGCACCCCGTCAAGCCCCGGAACGCTAAGGTCCAGTTCTGCAACCTCTTCCTCGTACCGCACCAGAATTTCAGGATGATGCACTAGTGTGAATACAAGAAGCTGCTGGATTGTGTCGGTTATAGCGGCACCGGATTTGCTGCGCCCCAGTTTGGTGGCAGCAAGCAACCCGGTCGCAGGCGCAAGACGTTTGCGACCGCCACCCTGATACCCACCAGCCTTGTATCCGCCCGTTTGGTACCCTCGTTTACCATTGCCCGCGCGCTGAGGCCGGAATTGCTGGAACAGACGGTCTCGAAAATCACGCTGATACAAGCCTTTGACGTTGTCATCCTGTATCTCTGCCAGTTTACCGAAGACCTTCTTCTCCAGCCCGGCGCGTCGCTCTGGCGTATCTGCCTGCACGCCCATGGTCAGGTTGTTCCACAGCATGGATACCAGCGGCTCTGCCTTGTCAATCAGACCTTCAACAGCACCCCTGCCCTCTCGCTGCACCAAGCTGTCCGGGTCATCGCCAGGCGGCATCATCATAAAGCGCAGGGATTTACCGGGCCTGAGCATGGGCAGTGCCCGCTCCACAGCACGTCCTGCGGCGCGCTGGCCTGCATTATCGCCGTCGAAGGACAAGATGGGTTCATCCGCCATCTGCCATAAATGGGATATTTGTTCTTCAGTCAGCGCAGTACCAAGCGGCGCAACAGCATAATCAATGCCCGCCTGCGCCAGCGCAATAACGTCCATATAGCCTTCAACCACCAGCACCTGCCCAACGTCGTAGCTGGCGGCCCGGGCATTGGCCCAATTATAAAGGGTTGCCCCTTTGTGAAACAAACCGGTTTCCGGACTGTTCAGATATTTGGCTTTGGCGTCTTTCGACAATGCGCGGCCCCCAAACGCAATAACGCGCCCCTGCCGGTCGGTGATGGGGAACATCAATCGGTCCCTGAACCGGTCATAGGCCGGGCCGCCATCCTCCGGCTTGATCAGCATACCGGTTTCAACCAGTTGGTCTTCGTCGATATCACGGGCTTTCATCGCCTCTTTCAAGGTTGTGCGGCCAGCCGATGCATACCCCAGCGCAAACCGCTCCAGCGTTGCGTCGGTCAGGCCCCGCCCTTTGATGTACTCCAGCGCAGCTTTGCCTGCCTGCCCCCGAAGCTGGGTTTGGTACCAGCCTGCAACGGCGGCCATCACTTCCGTGAGGCTGGCGCGCTCGCGCTGGCGCTCAATTTCCTCGCGGCTGGGTTTAGGCACTTCCATGCCCACCTCACCCGCCAGCGCTTCAACCGCCTCGGGAAACGTCATGCCCTGGGTTTTCATCACGAAGTCGAGCACGCTGCCATGTTCGCCGCAACCAAAACAGTGGTAGAAGCCTTTTTGGTCATTCACCGTAAAACTTGGCGTTTTTTCATTGTGGAAGGGGCACAGGCCCGTGCTTTCACGACCTCGGCGCACGAGTTTGACCGACCGGCCCACCACGTCCGAAAGCGTGAAGCGATGCTTCAATTCATCCAGAAACTGAGGACTTAACGCCATCTGAGCAAACTTTTCCGCCAAAAAAAGGAATCAGTTACTGATAATAGGATTTTTTCCCCAGGATGCGACCCAAAAAAAGGCATGCGGGCAGCCGCACTAACCATCAAACCAATCCGGGTTGCCCGCGCGCATCGTTTTTGCTTCTTCCCGCATCCATGACAGAAATTTCTGCACCTTTTCCGGCTCGCCCTGCGGCGTGTCTTTCTTCGCTGTTTCGATGTAATAGTGAGATCCGGTCACATAGGGCTTGCCGCCAATATAATGCAGCCGTCCGTCATAAATGGCATCTGCCGCAATCATGGGCGGTGCCAGCGCAATACCGCCGCCTGCCACAGCAGCCTGCACCAACAGGCCCGAATGACTGTAGTCAGTGGCGATTTCAAGCGTGTCTGTGACCCGGCCGTTTAACTCCAGCCATTCATGCCAAAGGCTCGCATATTGGTGGGCAAGTAACCGGTATTGGACCGCATCTTCTGCGTCAATGCGTCCGCTGCTGGCGATGCCTGGCGCATAAACCGGCACAAATGTCTCGGGCAATAAAACCAATGCATCCTTCGGTGCGGTGCCGATCCGAATGGCAAGGTCTATCCCTTCAGCCTGCAAATCCAGCACCCGGTCATCAGCGTTAATGCGCACGTCAATCTCCGGATGCTGCAGGCTGAAACGCGGCAATCGCGGAATAAGCCAGTGAATAGCAAACGATTGATACGTGGTCAGCCGCAGAACATAGGGGTCGTCTATGTGTTTCAGGCCCGTGACTGTTGTTTCAATATCTGACAGGGCAGTGCGCAGGGTTGCAGCCAAGGCACGACCGGCAGGCGTCAGCGTCACCTCTCGGGGCCGTCGTACAAACAGTTGTAGGCCCAACTCTGTCTCCAGCGCCTTGACCTGCTGGCTAATGGCAGATTGCGTACGACCCAGCTCTTCGGCAGCAAGCGTGAGGCTGGAGTGACGCGCGGCTGCATCAAACGCAAGCAACCCAGACAATGATCGCAGTCGAAACATGAATACTCCTTATTTTATCTAAGCCTTAGTTTCAGGATTACGAATTTGTAACCAACAGGAACATTACAAATATTAGGCTTCTGTAAAACACAGGAGACGATTTTGCCCAAGAAAAAATTATTCAGCATGGATGAAAAAGATCAGCGTAGCTTTTTGGAGAGACTAACCATAGCTTATGCCCCAATTGATGAACTGGTGATGCGCACAGCCAGAGAGACAGCAAAAAAGGAAGCCGCGAAAAAAGATGCAGAAAAGACCGATACTTCAGACCATAAACATGGCCTTGGTGTGCGGTTCGCCGTGCGCCATTTAGGCAGTATCTAGCACTACGGCCTTGATCGTTGTGCTACGTTCCAGGCTGAACTGCATGATGCTCTTGTGTCTGCCGAAAGTCTAATGGCAGCCCATAAATTACCAGTCCGATTGACGAGAGGGCCAACGCCAGTGGAAATAAATACTTTTTCAGTTGTTTCCTCCAAGAACGCAATAAAAGAACCACCGCCGACACAGAGCAAAGCAGTGGAATAATAGCTACTACCATTTCGCGCCAAAAATAAACCAGCGACAACTGAAAATCTATTATTGCAACAGAGTAGACTTGGAATCTTGGAATAGCGAAAGCAGTCGACAATATTACAGCACCAATACAAGTGGCCATAATTGCATTGCGAACAACCCGCACAAATAATGAATGCACTAACTCAGCATGCCCTTAATGGTCACACTGGCTTTTGCGAAGTCCATCTGTCCGGCGTATTTTTCTTTCAACGAGCCCATACACCGCCCGATGTCTTTTAGACCTTCTGCACCTAGGTCGCTGACCACCGCTTCGGCCGCCGCCTGAATTTCATCATCGCTCATCTGCTTGGGCAGAAATTCTTCGATGATGGCAATCTCTTCTTTCTCGCGCTCGGCGAGTTCACACCGGCCCCCTTCTTCGTAGGCCTTGATGCTGTCGCGGCGCTGTTTCACCATCTTCGACAGGATGTCAGTGATGAGCGCGTCATCATCCTTGTCAGCGGCATCTGCGCCCCGCATTTCAATGTCTTTTTCTTTGATGGCTGCCAGTATCAGCCGCACAGTCGACAGCTTACGCGTTTCTTTGGCGCGCATTGCGTCTTTCATCGATTTGGTTAAATCGTCCCTAAGCATGTCTTTAACCCTGCTACAACGAGTCCGAAACGCTAATCATATAGACAGATGCGACTTAGCGCAAACGAGAAATTTCGTTTTAACCCCTTGTTTTTATTGAATTTTATATTTTCCGCTTTTGCTTGACCCTCCAAAGGCTATTGACTATTGTCCGGTCAATTTGGCCAATGCCAAGCTGGTTTCGCGGCCCGGCAGCAGCAGCGACAAACGCCCGTCAAAACAAGGCGTTCCGCAGGCCCCAGCGCCAACCACGGCGCATTCTCACGTCCGCGACAGGAACCGTGCTTATGACCGACTCCATCGCGCCCCTTGTTCCACCCAGTGATGATATCACGGCAGTATTGGTTTTGGATGATGGAACGGTGTTTTGGGGTTTTGGATTCGGGCGTGAAGGCGACACGGTTGGCGAGGTGTGTTTCAACACGTCCATGACGGGATATCAGGAAATCCTGACAGACCCATCCTACGCCGGGCAAATCATTACCTTTACATTTCCGCACATTGGCAACACCGGTATCAACGCTGAAGATGTGGAAACACGCGAAAGCGCAGCACGCGGTCTTGTCGTGCGAGACAATGTGACCGAGCCAGCCAATTTTCGCGCTGAAGGGCATTTGCATAACTGGGCGGAAAGTCAGGGGCTTATTGGCATATCCGGCATTGATACCCGCAAACTGACCCGCCGCATCCGCGAACGGGGTGCCCCCACGGGCGTTATTGCGTACAGTGCGGAAGGTACCTTTGATGTGCCAGCGCTGTTGAAACAGGCACAAGACTGGCCCGGCCTTGAAGGTATGGACCTTGCCAAAGATGTTACCCGCGATGATACCGACAAATGGACTGGCACCCGCTGGGATATAAAAGACGGGTACGGCGCGCTGACAAACGCAGACGTGCATGTTGTGGCGGTTGATTACGGCGCGAAAGACAACATTTTGCGCTGCCTGGCAGAAACCGGCGCGAAAGTAACCGTGGTGCCTGCAACCGCCACCTTTGATGACATCATGGCCCATAAACCAGACGGTGTGTTCCTGTCCAACGGCCCCGGCGACCCGGCAGCCACGGGGGAATACGCCCTGCCCGTCATTGAAAAACTGATACAAACTGGCCTGCCGATTTTTGGTATTTGCCTCGGGCATCAACTGCTGGCGCTGGCATTTGGCGGCGACACCTACAAAATGCACCAGGGCCATCGGGGGGCGAACCACCCGGTGCAGGACCTGCGCACAGGCAAGGTAGAAATTACCAGTATGAACCACGGGTTCAGCGTGGATGGGGACAGCCTGCCAAAGGACGTCTCCATCAGCCATATCTCACTGTTTGACAAAACGGTTTGCGGCATCGAGCACGCGGACAAGCCGATTTTCAGTGTGCAGCAGCACCCGGAGGCAAGCCCCGGCCCGCAAGACAGTTTCTACCTGTTTGATCAGTTTATGGACATGATCAAAACCCATAAAAAAACGGCCTGATCGCAGCAATAATGAAAAAGGAAAACACAGTGATGAAACTTTTGAAAACAGGGATCGCCACTGTGGTTCTTTTGGGGCCTCTCGCTTTTTCCAATGCAGCGCACGCTGATGGGTTTTATGCGTCCACTTTCACGGGGCTGGCGTTCCAAAATGACCAAACCAGCAGTGGTGGTGGAGACCGGATAGACATTTCGCTGGATAACGGCTTTGTGGTGGGTGGTGCCCTTGGTTATAAGCTGCCGGTCGGTGGCTTCCGCGTTGAGATGGAACTGGCGTACCGGGAAAATGACATAACGGCGGGCGAACTGCTGTCTGACCCGACCATTGCCTTCAGCGGGGACAACAGCTCCCTCAGCGCATTTGGCAATGTGCTGTATGACTTTGATAACATCCTTGGTATCGCGACGCCCTATATCGGCGCGGGCATTGGCATCGGCGGCGTCGAGTCCGACGTGGTGCGCCAAAATGCAGTTAACGATGTGCGCTTTGGCGGACCCACCCGGACAGAATTTTTGTATCAGGGCATCGCGGGCGTCACTATCCCGCTCGGTGACACATGGGACCTGTTTGCAGAAGGCCGCTATTATGTGGCACCCGGTGTGGATTTTGACCTTATAGACACCGCCCTAAACACCCGTGAAACCTTTGACAGTTCCTATGAAGTGATCCAGCTACAGGCTGGGTTGCGGTTCAAGTTTTAGAGAAACATACGCCAAGTCCGGATTTCGATTTGAAAAATAGACAACAGATAGAATCAGAGGAGATACCCTACATTTGTGGGGCGTTTTTGTTGGAATTATCCAAGGTTTCAAAATCTGAACCTCGGTCTGCAAAAGAATGGAGAGATTGGCTTTTAATAAAACTGAATCGGGAATCTGAACAGATTGCAGATCATAAAAATTCGATGATGAGCCAAGGCCTAAGTCCCACATCGTGGTCTGACTTCGCATCGGCCCTGCGTTTCGGGTCAGATATAAAGCGACCTTTCACTGTAATGATCATATCAATCGAAGATATTGAAGACTGTCTGGAATTTTTCGTTGAAATGAAGTTGGCTCGCAAGATTTCTGATGAAGCAACCCCGGACTATTTCGATGTTAAAAACATAGAGCTCGACAAGCTAACCCAAAAAACCGAATTTCCCAGCATAGTAGCTGAGAAAATAACCAAATATCAGTCAATGGGGACGAAGTGGTTGAAGCAGGCAGTCATACACTTCATCAACAAAAGAGCGGAAATTGATGATGAAGAAACAGAGGACGAAATTGAGATTCCTGCCGCGGATCGAATAGTAACAGTAGACCATAATGCACCAGAACACACCGAGCTTGAGCAAGAAATTGTAAAACTCAAAGAAGAAGCTCTCAGGAGCACAGAGGGCAATAAACTTTCGGACAATGCAGAAGCAGCATTAAGTGACATTGATGCTGGATTGCTTCTTTGGCGCAAAACGACTTATCGTTTTGAAGCAATAAAAAACACTCTAATTGCAGGAATCCAGAGTCTCGCTTCAGAGATTAAAAAGGAAGGCTTTAAGCAAGTCGCAAAAGCCTTGACAACCAAAATTTTGAGTTACTTGTCAGGACTAGGATAACCATGCCCAAAAGAACAGACATTGAAAGCATCCTGATCGTCGGCGCTGGCCCCATCATTATTGGGCAGGCGTGCGAGTTTGATTATTCGGGCACACAGGCCTGTAAGGCTTTGCGGGAAGAAGGCTACAGGGTCATTCTGGTGAACTCGAACCCGGCGACCATCATGACTGACCCGGAGCTGGCGGATGCCACCTACATTGAACCCATCACCCCCGAGGTGGTGGAAAAGATTATTGCAAAAGAACGCCCGGACGCGATCCTGCCCACCATGGGCGGCCAGACGGGCCTGAACACCGCGCTCTCGCTTGCGAAAATGGGTGTGCTTGAGAAATACGGCGTGCAGATGATCGGCGCGGACAAGGAAGCCATTGATAAAGCCGAAGACCGCATGCTGTTTAAGGACGCGATGACCAAAATCGGCCTTGAGAGCAGCCGCAGCGAAATCGCCCACACGCTGGACGAGGCGCTAGCAGCAATGGACCGTATTGGCTTGCCGATGATTATTCGACCGAGCTTTACGATGGGCGGCACTGGCGGCGGCATTGCCTATAACCGCGAAGAATATATCGATATCGTCACGCGCGGGCTTGATGCTTCCCCCACCACTGAAGTGTTGGTGGAAGAAAGCATTGTTGGCTGGAAAGAATATGAGATGGAGGTGGTGCGCGACAAAAACGATAACTGCATTATCGTGTGTGCCATTGAAAATGTGGACCCTATGGGCGTGCACACCGGCGACAGTATAACGGTTGCCCCGGCGCTGACGCTGACCGACAAAGAATATCAGATTATGCGTAACGCCAGCATTGCGGTGCTGCGCGAGATTGGTGTGGAAACCGGCGGGTCAAATGTGCAGTTTGCCGTGAACCCCAAAGATGGCCGCCTGATTGTTATTGAAATGAACCCACGGGTCAGCCGGTCATCAGCGCTGGCGTCGAAGGCAACCGGCTTTCCGATTGCGAAAATCGCTGCAAAGCTTGCGGTTGGTTATACGCTGGACGAATTGGACAATGACATCACAGGCGTAACGCCCGCATCGTTTGAGCCAACGATTGACTATGTCGTTACCAAAATCCCCCGTTTCACGTTTGAAAAGTTTGCGGGCACAGACGCCTTGCTGTCATCAGCGATGAAGTCGGTCGGGGAAGTCATGGCCATTGGCCGCAACTTTGCTGAAAGCATGCAAAAGGCCCTGCGGTCGATGGAAACCGGCCTGACCGGCCTGAATGAAATTACCATCAATGGTTACACACCCGGCAGCGGCGATTTTGCCCCCATTTTGAAAGACCTGGGGTTCCAGCGGCCTGACCGGCTACTTCGCATTGCGCAGGCGTTTCGCGAAGGCGTACCCTTTGACGATATAAAGCGCGTGACCGGGTTTGAACCCTGGTTCCTGCGCCAGATTGAGGCCGTGATTGCAGCAGAGCAAACCATTATCACAGATGGCCTGCCAAGCGATGAAATCGCCATGCGCAAACTGAAAATGCTCGGGTTTTCCGACAGCCGCCTGGCAGAGCTGGCGGGCCTGACAGAAGCTGCCGTGCGGGATAGCCGTCACCGCCTTGGTGTGCGCCCCAGTTACAAGCGCATTGATACCTGCGCTGCCGAGTTTGAGGCAAAAACGCCTTACATGTATTCATCGTATGAAACCTTCGCGGCGGGCGAGGTGGCAGAGTGTGAGAGCAATCCGACTGACCGTGAAAAAATCATCATTCTGGGGGGTGGTCCTAACCGTATCGGCCAAGGTATAGAATTTGATTATTGCTGCTGCCATGCATGTTTTTCCCTATCGGATGCCGGGTTTGAAACCATTATGGTCAATTGTAACCCTGAGACGGTTTCTACCGATTATGACACATCAGACCGCCTGTATTTTGAGCCCCTGACGGCTGAAAATGTCATCGAAATCATCCGGAAAGAGCAGGAAAACGGCACAGTTAAAGGCGTAATTGTACAATTCGGTGGCCAAACACCGCTGAAGTTGGCGCATGCACTGGAAGCTGCAGATATCCCGATTTTAGGCACCAGCCCAGACGCCATTGACTTGGCAGAAGACAGAGAACGTTTTCAGGAACTGGTGGAAAAATTGGGCCTGAAGCAACCCAACAACGGCATTGCCCGCAGCCACGAAGAAGCGGTGAAGGTTGCTGACGAGGTTGGCTATCCGGTGCTTATTCGCCCTTCCTACGTGCTGGGTGGACGAGCGATGGAAATTGTTCATGACCGTGAAGGGCTGGACCGTTATATCGCAGAGGCAGTTCAGGTATCAGGCGACAGCCCCGTCTTGATTGACAGTTTCCTAAACGATGCCATTGAGGTGGACGTGGACGCCCTATCGGACGGCGAGACCATCCATATCGCCGGCATTATGGAACATATTGAAGAAGCAGGCGTGCATTCAGGCGATAGCGCTTGCTCCCTGCCGCCTTACAGCCTGCCGGTTGGTATTGTACAGGAAGTGAAGCGACAAGCGGTTGAACTGGCTCGTGCGCTTAATGTTGTCGGCCTGATGAATGTACAGTTTGCAGTAAAAGACGGCGAGGTTTACCTGATTGAAGTAAACCCGCGTGCTTCCCGCACGGTGCCGTTTGTTGCCAAAGCGATTGGCAGCCCCATCGCTGCCATTGCAGCACAGGTAATGGCGGGCGCTAAACTCGGTGACTTTGATCTGAAGGACCCAATCCCCGAGCATGTCGCCGTGAAAGAGGTTGTGATCCCGTGGGCACGGTTCCCGGGTGTTGATATTCTGCTGGGCCCAGAGATGAAGTCCACCGGCGAGGTGATGGGCATAGACGCCACCTTCCCGATCGCTTTTTATAAATCCCAGCTTGCAGCGGGTGTGCCGCTGCCGGACAGCGGCAAAGTGTTCCTGTCGGTTAAGGATGCGGACAAATACGCCCTTGTGCCCATGGCACGCGACCTGCTGGACATGGGATACGGCATCATCGCCACCAGCGGTACTGCAAAATATTTGCGCGACCACGGCCTGGATGTAGAAAGCGTTTTCAAAGTAAATGAAGGCCAGCGCCCTCATGTGATCGACATCATGAAAAACGGTGATGTTGCACTCATGTTCAACACAACAGAAGGCAAACAAGCGATCCTGGACAGCTATGAACTGCGCAATACTGCCCTGACCATGAAGGTGCCTTATTACACAACAATGGCCGCATCCAAAGCGACGGTTCAGGCGCTAAAAGCATTGAAGCGCGGTGAGCTGCAGGTTAAAAAACTGCAGGACTATCCGACCTGAGCCGCATAGTCTTGATTTTTAGGCACCATATCGCTATATGTGAATTCTGGATGCGCCGACCCTGACCGGGTCGGCGCTCCTGTTTTTATAAGCGGCAGCGACAAAACTGCCCATAGTCAATCCGGTTTGACCCCTTAGATTTGGACGGGATCCATGAACGATAAAGTACCCATGCTTGAGGAAGGCTATCGCCGCCTCGAAGCAGAATTGAAGAATTTGAAGTCTGTCGAGCGGCCCGCCGTTGTGCAGGCGATTGAAGAAGCGCGCGCCCACGGCGATTTGTCGGAAAACGCTGAATATCACGCTGCCAAGGAAAAACAGGGCCACATCGAAGGCCGCATCATGGAGCTGGAAGGCAAAGTGTCGCGTGCGCAAGTGATCGACCCCACAACACTGGCGGGTGAAAAGGTCGTGTTCGGCGCAACAGTTACCATGCTGGATGAAAACGACGATGAAGTTGTGTACCAAATTGTCGGCGCTGATGAAGGCGACATTAAAATTGGTCGCATTTCCTATCAGTCTCCCATTGCGCGGGCACTAATCGGACGCAAGGTTGAAGACGAAGTAGAAGTAAAAGCCCCCGGCGGTGACCGCTACTATGAAATCACCAAAATAGAGTTCAAGTAGGGGCAATCAATCCCTTACATAAAGCCACTAAAAGCCCGCCAGAGTGCGGGCTTTTTAATGCCAAATTCTAGTGTTGCTTTGAACGTGACAGAATTCCAACTCCCAGCGCACAAAGCGCTAACGCGGCTGCATGGAAGACGGTAAATACCTCCCCAAGGATTACGACCGCCATCATCGCTGTGGCCACGGGTCCGATCGTACCTAGAATAGCTGCTTTATCTGGCCCGATCCGCGCAATCGCTTCATTAAGCATATAGGCGGGCAACACAGTTCCCAACACACCCATCAATATCATCAATTCCAGGTTATCTGACCGCACAACCTCAACCAGGCGTTCCGTTTGAAGCACCCCGCTCACGGCAGAGTGCACAACAATTGCTGCGCAGGAAACACTCATGGCAATACCGGTAAAAAAAACGCTGCCCATGCGGACAATAAGCGGTTTGGCAATGATAACCGACGCGGCGTAAGAAAGCGCCGAGCACAACACGAGAAATGCGCCAAACCAAAGATCCGACTGCGTGCTGGCGTCACGGCCTGAAGCCGCAAAATCCAATTCCTTTGCAAATACTGTCACAATTCCCGCGTAGCTGAGAACCGTCGCAAGCACTGTTTTGGTCGATGGAAATTGGCGTTGCAAAACAGCCATACCCATCACCACGAATGCAGGATAGGTGAACAGAATAAGCCTTTCCAATTGTGCGGAGATATACTGGAGCCCGTAAAAACTTAGCCAAGTCGCCAGATAATAACTCATCACGCCACATAAAATCGTCATGCCCCAGTCTGTGCCGGAAATAACGATCCGCTGCCGTCGGGCAACCAATAATGCAGACAAGGCAAAAACAGGTGCAGAAAAAACCATGCGAAACAACATGACTTCAACAGTGCTCATGCCGTTTTCATAAGCGAGCTTGATAATCACACCCTTCGACGAAAACAAAATGGCTCCCATGGCAGCGAGAGCAATACCCGCATTCACATAGGCTTTCGAAGATGTCATTAAACGGCGTTCTATTTCACTTCGGGAAGGGGAACCCCCGGCTGATGTTTGCTCGTGCGTATTGTCAGAGACGTTTTCACGCTGGCCACATTGGCGGCAGGCGTTAACTCGCCCGTCAGGAACTGCTGAAAGCTCCCCAAATCTTCAGCAACAATTTTCAGGATAAAATCAATCTCGCCGTTCAGCATAAAGCATTCCCGCACCAGCGGCCATTCCTGCACCTTTTCTTCAAAGGCACGCAAATCGCTTTCGGCCTGACTATGAAGCCCGACCATCGCAAAGACTGTGAGGCCGTAGCCTAAAGCTTCCTGTTCAAGATCAGCGTGATACCCTTTGATATAGCCTTCCAGTTCGAGCGCCCTGACACGCCGCAGACATGGCGGCGCGGTTATACCGACACGGTCTGCCAGTTCAACATTGGTGATACGGCCCTCCGCCTGCAAACACGACAGGATTTTCCTGTCTACAGCGTCAAGTTTCACGCGAACCATTTTGCTCTCCCGGAAGGCTGCTAATATTAGCGGTGATAATGCAAATGCATCGTACAGAAGGCATTTTCGGAAATAAAGTTCCAAACGTAAACAATTTTATTTCACTGATTGCTGTTTTCTTTTGTTCATATTTTGCACCTCATCCCCCAAATTAGATAAAATTTTAATCATATCTGGCATCCCGATTCGATTTGAGTAGTATATGGGCACAAGCGATTCGGGTGCAAAAAATCGCTTCAATAAAAACCGTAATAGAGTGGCAGGGACGGCCGCAGATTTCTTCGCAAAAACTGAGGAAATCTTACAAGGTACAGGGCTTGGCTGTGGGAAACGCTTCGGCATTCGAGATGGATGCCTTGGATACCAGAATCAGAGAGCTGATCGCCTACGCGCGCGAGCGCGACGGCGAAGATCGTACCCTATTGTTCCGCAATCTTGTTGACCTGTTCCTGACCGGCAAAGCCCCCAAAAAACAGCCAACGCGTGACCAGCTTCTGGATGTAATAGAAGCTCTGGTGCCCCATGTGGAACCCGAAGGCCGCAGAACGGTTGCCGAACTTGTTGCCAACATGTCGGAACCGCCACTTGATCTTGTATGCCGGCTGGCAAAAGACAGGCCGCACCTCATTGGTGATCTGCTACGGTCAACTGCCTTTGATGAAGCTGATATCATTGAATTGATCAATTGCACTGGCCGGGACCACCATCATGTTATCGCGTCGCGCAATGACCTGTCCGCTAATGTGTGGATTGCGTTGGCGCGGGCAGCACCTGCTGCACCTCCGTTTGATAACCAGTCCACACTGGCGCTGTGGCGTGATGATCTTGGGGCGTATGGCACAAAAGCGGGCTCGGAAACCGTAACGCCGTTCCGCAATCCCACCGACCTCCACGCTGCCGACAGCGGGCCGAAGCCAGAAGAAACAATTCCAGATACTTTTGTCACTGAGGCAGAACCCACCGCAGACGACACGCCTGCTGAAACAGGCAAAACCGCACAACTGCGGATTTTGCGCACTGACAAAGACCTGATCGCTGACAGGATTGAAAAATCAACATTTAAGCTGCACACAGAAACGAACACAGACACAGAAATTTCAGCAGAAAAACCCTGGGCCGCAAATCCTGGAACGGTGGCAGAACGCTCTGAACATACCCAGCACACCGCCGCCACGACAAAAGCTGATGAAGACTTGCAAGACACCGCCGACGGCGGATGGTGTTGGCGCAGTGACCGGGATGGGCTGGTAACAGCTGTGTCGCCGCGTGGGTATAAACTGCTGGGTGCCAGTCAAAAACTGATCGGTGGCACTATTCTGGATATGTTGGGCCTGAATGCAAAACTGGGCCATCCAGTTTCCAGGGCATTTCAACGCCGCAGCACCATTCATGATGCGCCCCTTGCGCTGGAGCAGGCAGATGACCTGAACCGCTTCTGGACAATGGACGCAAGGCCCAAATTCAGCGGCAACGGTGGTATTTTTACAGGTTATGATGGCGTCATGATGCCTGTGCAGGCGTCATCCAGCGCTCAGCTACCGCCCGACACTGCGAGCAGTCAGGCTCAAACCTTGCCACCACTGTTTGATGAGGACCAAAAACAAAGCGCCAGACCAGGTGTTTCTGGTCAAGACACGCTGACCAGCGAAGACATTGATCGCACACAGACGCCGCCGCCGCCATCAGAGGCAGAACTGGCGAAAACCAAACCAGCCAAAACTGAAGCAACGCATCAAGCACATGCGGCGGAGACACCAGCATTCAACGGGTCAGCGGAAGGCATCCAGGCAATAGCAGCAGACTTGATCAAAGACATGATCAGCGAGTCTTTTGCGCAGATGCTGGGCAACCAGCAAACCCAAAAAAATACAGGGGAAACACCTGCCGTACAGGTATTGCCCGCTCAAGAACGCCAGGAACATCAACAGACCCGGCACGAGACAAGCTCCTCGGCGCAGACCGCGCCCGCGCACCAGGATAGGCCGGAGACCTCGGAGGAGCTGGCCGCTACCCTCCATATTCTTGAACAGGCATTGTCGACCATGGTCATTAGTGGCCAAACTGCCAAAAATAGTGCCTTGCGCTTGCAAACCGAAATCGCCACTGCCTGTCTGAAGACACTGAAAGAACAGATTGGCGCACATGGGCGTTTCAAAACAGACGACTAAAGCCTGTTTTCGTCGCATTTTATTCCTTTTCTGGTGTGATTTTTGATTACGATTATCATCATGATGGATATAATTTGGGCAGAGTTTGCCCTTTAGCACAGGATATTTTGTATGCGCCGCTTGCTACTCCGCCGAGATTTTATCGGCACTTTTTTTGCTGTTCTGTTTGGTCTTCTGCTAGTTCCGCACGCCACCGCAGACACAGTAAACACGCCGGACCCAGCCCTTTGGAAACTATCTGATCATGACAGCGACATATATCTGTTTGGCACAGTGCATATACTGCGACCGGACCTGAACTGGCGCTCTGACAAAGTAGACGCAGCATTCCAATCATCTGACACCGTGGTGTTTGAAGCGCCGGCAGATCAGTCAGACCCTGCAAAAATGCAAGCCATGATTATGCAATATGGCCTTAATCAGGGCGGCTTGACTTTATCCAGCCTGATGAGCGAGCAAGGCAAGCAGGACTTTAGCCATGTTCTGACACAGCTCAATATTGCAGGCTCGGCGACAAACTTTGAACCGCTTAGGCCTTGGCTTGTCAGCATCACTCTGGCGGCGCTGCAAATACAGGCAACTGGCGGCGACCCCAGCGCAGGCGTTGAACGCATATTGGGTGCGGAAGCTTTAGCAGGCGGCAAAACTATTGAGTATCTGGAAACTGATGAGCAGCAGATGCAAATGTTGAGCAGCATGTCACCGGAAGCTGAACTTTATATGCTGGAAGACGGGCTTCGCCAGTTAAAGGAAAACCCGGAACAAGTTAGTGATCTGGTTACATACTGGCGCGCAGGGGACATCGATGCGTTGACTGATTTGTTGTTGGCATCGCTTGCATCACAAGAAGAGGTTTATGAGACCATTTTGGTCGCGCGCAACAGGGACTGGGCGCAGCAACTGCAACAAATGCTGGAGGGCAGTGGGACCATTTTTGTTGCTGTTGGTACAGCGCACCTTGCAGGCGACCACAGCGTTCAAGACCTTCTGCGCGAGGCGGGTATTGAAGTCATCCGCGAGTAAAGCACGGGCCCAATAGCAAAAAGGCGCTCCCTGCCGGGAACGCCTTTTTTTATACCTGTTATAGCTTGGTTTTAGCGGCTACCGCCCCGTGTAGCAGTTGCTTTTTCAGCCAAAGCAGCCGGCGGGCGGTTCCAGGTTTGGTTGCTACAGCGGCCACGCTTGCAGCTTGTGACCTTCAAGCCACCGTTTTCAAGCAAAACGATATTGCCTTTCAGGGCTTTACCGCCTTCAAGGCTGGCGATTTTGCCGCTTTCCCAGCGCTTTTGGCCTTGAACTTTGGCGCCTTTGAAGTTGATCAGCAGCTCTGTACCAACCGCGCCAGTAGACGCTACACCGTCTTGGAATACCACAGTACCACAAATGCGGCCTTTTTTGTCTTCGCAGCGATCCACCTCAACAACGGTTTTCCCGTCATTGGCGACCCACAAACCTTTAATATCATCATCCTGTGCTGTTGCAGGGCCAGCAATCAGGGTTGCGGCTGTCAGGCCAACAACTGCAGCAAAAGTTGCGGCTGTTGCACGAGCACCAAAAGATTTCCGAACTGTATCGTGTGTATTGTTGTGGTTAGTCATGATTATGTGTCCTATGTCTGAGGCAAGGCCAATATTTGGGGAGAAGGGTCGACCGCTGGTGCGGTGTTTTGAACCCTGTTAGCCATCTGCCTGTTTCCGGGGATTTCGCTAGTATTTATGCGACTTGCAGTTGTGCGTGGCAGGATCACATTTGCAATTAGATAAACACTGCCTGCGCCGACGAGATATCGCCCCAAATCGCTGGTGAGCCACCGAGGATATTGAGGGAATATCCGACCGGCCCAGGCAGTTAGTTGATCTAACACTGTGACATCCATGTGTCTGTCCTCGCGTCTCATTTGTATCGGTTCGTACCGATGCTTGTTGTTAGCGAGCTAGGGGGAAGTCCGGGAAGGAAGTGCTTAGGGCAACCCCGTCGCTCACAACTATAAACGCAGCAAACGAGTTTTGGTTCTTGCCGATTTCGGAATTGGTGCGCTTTTTTAAAAATCGGCGAGTCTTTTTAACTATCGGCTAGCTGTTTGCGACGGTATTCCGTGGGGGTTAGACCAGTGCGGTCCTTGAAGGCCCGGTTAAAGGGCCCCAAAGAGCCGTAACCCAGGTCCATGGCGACTGTTAGGATAGGTATATTGCGATCTTCAATACGTGAAAGGCATTCCTGCGCCGCACTGATTCGATAGTGATTAAGGAAATCTGCGAAATTTCTGTACCCCAAATGAGCATTGATTAGCCGCCGCAACCGATGTTCCGGCAATCCGGCTTCACCCGCCAATTCAGCAATGGTCAGGCCAGATCGTAGATACAATTTGTCATGAGTAATGAGGCGTTCGATCGTTTCCAGATCATGACGCTCATTAGGGTCCTCCGGCATCGCATTATTAGCCGGGGCACGGTCAGACCGACCCGTGATAAACGCCACACTGCGCAAATTAATACCGTACCAGGAAAGCGTAGCGGCCAGAAGCCACATACCGACAGACTGAAACAAAAGAACGGGTGCACCAACCCGCAGCGACTCGTCAATGAATGTTTCGGCCACCGTGATCATCAAAGACGTCAGCGTTATCGCAACAATGTAAACTAACCGAAAGGTGCGGCGTGCTTCCAAAAGGTCTTCGTCTCGCCCCGCCCACGCGACATATACCATGTGAACGATCAGGCCAAAGCGCATCATTGAGTAAACAATGTAGACCGGCATTTCAAAAACAGAGCCTGTACCCCGCAAAAGATCGTAATCCAGTCTGCCAAGCAGGTAGTAGACCAGACCGATCACGGCATAAGTCGGCCACAACTTGAGGCGGTCCTTGAACTGCGTCAGGCTGAAAAGCCAAATCGCAATCTGGCCCGTGTGGCAGAAGGTTTCGATTAACAGCATGCTGTTGCCGAAAAACGCGTGCAACATTGGACCGGTGCAGATCAGATATGCAGAGCCCGAGTAAGACGCCCAAGCCCCAAGCCAAGCAACCTGCCGGTTTTTGAAATCCCGCAAAAAGATAACACCAAGCACGCCAAAGATACTGATCGCCGAGAATCTAAAAAAGGCATCAATCAGGTCAAGCGACTGCGCGTCAGTCATGGGGTGAATGCTCCCTCAGCCGTTAGGGCTTTTTAGTGAGGAGAAGCTTGCATAGATGCCGATGGATCACCACCCAAAAATCCCTTGCGGAATTCTGTCGGCGTCTGGCCAGTGCGTTCCTTGAAGGCCCGGTTGAATGGGCCGAGCGACCCGTACCCCAGTTCCATTGCTATCGTCAAAACAGGTGTGTGGCGTTCCTGCGTATCAGACAACCTGTTTTTGGCGGCTTCGACACGATGGTGGTTCAGGAAATCCGAAAAATTCCGAAATCCCATATGCTGGTTGATCAAACGCCGCAGCCTGTGCTCTGGCACTTTGGCAATGTCGGCAAGTTTGGTAATCGTCAGGCCTTGCTCCAGCAGCGTTGCATTGGCCGCCAAATCATTCAGCCGCACCAGATCAAGCGCATCCGTCGGCTCCTGCGGCATATTCAGCGGCTTGGGCGTGGCCTGTGCCAGGTCACCCAACAGCCACTCGCTATCAACCTTGATGATGTTCCACAGCATATAGGCGACACAAAACAGGATAATACCGGAAACTGTGGCATCCACTATGGTGGCTTCGTTCGATGGCACTACACCATTAGGGCGCAGGGAATAGACCACAACGGCGACCGCAAGCGACCCACCAAGCACAAATATCGACCGAAAAGTGCGTCGCCCTTCCAGCAGGTCATCATCCCTGCCTTGCCAAGCAGTGTACAACATGTGGGCAACCATACCAAACTTCAAACTGTTACTCGTGAAGCTGGTAAAACCGTACCAACTGCTGGAGTCTTTCAGAACGCTGTGAAGCGAAGCAGGCGACATAATCGGCCATTCTCCAAACAGGGAATAATACTGCGGGAAATTGGAAATACCTGAAAGCCAAAACACGGCCACAATGACACCGTGCACAGGCTTCAGCGTGAAGTTGTCGTCAAACAAAGAGAGCGAAAACAACCATAATGCCGCAGGGGCAAAAAGGCCAACCATCTCGAGGGGGATCATCCACAACCCGATAGCATCAATAACACCTGGCGCAACCAGGATCAGGAACGTTGCTGTTGTAACAGCCAGCAGACACGCCAAATGCCCCGCCAGTGTACAGCGCGCATCCCGCATCGCCAGTGCCGCAATCAGCATGCAGCTAAACACTGCGCCGAAGCGAAATATGTTATCGACAAGCTCTAACATCGGTCCCTACATTCCTCGCCCTTTATTGCCTTATTAATACCTGCCTGCTCAAGGTCTATTTCGTCGCAGCCTGTTCACTTCATAGAAGCAAGACCATCTTTCAATGACTGATTACGAAATTCCGTCGGCGTTAGACCGGTCCTTTCTTTAAAGGCCCGGTTAAAAGGCCCCAACGAACCATAGCCCAAATCCATTGCCACGGTCAGAACAGGCGTGTTGCGATCCGCAATATCAGCAAGCCGGTTTTTGGCCCTTTCAATCCGATGATGATTGAGAAAATCTGCAAAATTTCGGTAGCCCATATGCTGGTTGATAAGATGACGCACCCTGTGTTCCGGTATCTTTAGCATACCCGATAGTTTTGCAATGGTGAGGCCCGCTTCATGGATATCGTCTTGTGCCGCCCACGCCTCTATAACGCCCAGATCATGCTGGTCGGTCGCCGACAAATCGCAGTGGCTATGGGAAGTCTGCGGCTTCGCCCTCTTCTCGGGAACAAAGAAAAACAGCTGTCCACCCCCCGGCAAGGACAAGCGCCACAATAGCAAAACAGCAATTGCACCAAAAGCCAGGCCTGGAACAGGTTCCAGAAAGGTGAGGTTTATGTCTGCAAGCAGCGGTGATTCAACAACCAGGACAAGAAGCGACGCGACAATGATGGAAACCGTGAAAACGCTACGGAACTGCCGCCGCTCCTCTACAAGGTCATCGGTGCGCCCGCGCCGCACCGCCACAACCAGATGCACCGTGACCGCGAATATGATCGCCCGGTTGACAAACACCAGATAGGGCCGCAAGTCAGGTTGGTCCAGGAGGGTTGCAACGTAAACACTCAGACCAGCAGCCAGTTTTACGGCAAAAACCATCTTGTGAATAAGCGCCAGCCTGAAATGGTCATCAAACAAGGTTAGACAGAACAACCAGGCAGCAACGGCCGAAACCGACGCCAGCGGAAGGACTATAATCTGGGCCGGAATATCAAAAATGATCAGATCATCTTTGGAACCCAACAGGTATGCCGCAGAAGCAAGCGCCGAAAATGCACCCATTTTGCCAGAGACCTGCCCCCTGAAGTCCCGAAACACCAGCGCAGACAGCCAAAGAAGCAAGGCAACAGCGCCGTACGTTGTCATGTCGTCCAATGCGTCCAACGGTCCCTCGTATCCTTGCAATCATGCCGGTCAGCAGACATCACGCCTTTTTTCGTACCTTTCAGTAACCCGTTATATTGGAATTGCGGCACAAATTTGCCACCCATCAATCCTGCATGGCTCGCAATTCAGGCTTGCATAACTGTGGGCAATAATTTTATTGGTGAATACAATTTTATTGTGCCTTATTAATTGCCTAAATCGATTATAGAAATCGAATTCCCGCAGTTGCAATTAACCTGAAAAAGCCTAGAGTCTCGCCTGCGAATTTGGCTGCAGAGTGATATGCTTTTCGCCTAGTAATAGTCATTCAGCAGCATTAAACCAGACACAATCCCTGATCAAACCAGACGAGGAGCATACCCATGGCTGTTCTTGCCGGAAAACCAGCACCAGACTTCACCGCCGCCGCCGTAATGGCTGACGGTTCCATCAATGAAAGCTTCAACCTGAAGGAATACATCGGCGACGATTACGGTCTCGTATTCTTCTACCCGCTTGATTTCACTTTTGTATGCCCGTCAGAAATTCTGGCCTTCCACAACCGCATGGACAAATTCAAGGAACTGGGCGTGAAGGTTGTTGCCGTTTCTGTTGACAGCGAGCACACACACTTCGCATGGCGCAACACGCCAACATCAGAAGGTGGCCTGGGCCCTGTTGACTTCCCAATGGTGGCAGACAAAACCAAACAGATCGCCCGCGATTATGATGTCCTGATTGAAGAAGACGGCATTTCCCTGCGCGGCACTTTCCTGATTGGTAAAGACGGCATGGTCTGGCACCAGTATGTTAACTTCCTGCCACTGGGCCGGAACGTTGACGAATTTGTGCGCCTTGTTGAAGCGCTGCAATTCCATGAAGAGCACGGAGAAGTATGCCCGGCTGGCTGGAACAAAGGCGACGAAGGCATGAAAGCCGACGCGGCCGGCGTTGCAGACTATCTGAGCAAGCACGCTGAAGAGCTTTAAGCCTTAACTACACAGGCTAAAACAATGCTGAAAGGCCCCGGTTCATGCCGGGGTCTTTTTTGTTGCCCTTTATTTGCCATTACCCTTTTTCCAACCGCCACGGCGGGAAGCGACGGTTTTGCCCCGCATGATACAGGCACAGCCTGTTGCCCGCCGGGTCGCGAAAACGTGCCTCCCGCCATAGCCAGCTTTCATCCGTCGGTTCCGTGTCAAACGTGATGCCTCTGGCCTTAAGCTGACTGGCAACGCAATCCACATCCTCCACTTCAAAATACAGCACAGGCCCGGCAACCTTTGGGGCCTCTGCGTGATGGATCGATAGCGTTGATGAGCCATTCGGCATTTCAAATCGCGCATAATGGCCTTCCGCCAGCACAATAAGTTTCAGGCCCAGTTTTTTGTAGAATTCAAGCGCGGCGTCAAAATCCGCCACCTCCAAAGTTGCTTGGTTCAGGTCCATTATTTTTCCTCCTGTTGTGACCGGATCAGATCATCGTGCAGCCTCAAGTTAACTTGAGGTCAAGAGGAAAATGGCACTGCGCACAACAGGGGGTCTGCTTCCGCTTAGGCTGGAGAGTACCCACAGAACCTGCGGCGTTGGCAAAGGCATAACAACTGGCCCAAGCATAACTATAGTGTAGCAATCAGCCGATCAGTGCTTACATGAAAATATAGTGGTTCAACGACCGCTGTAATGAAAACGAGACTTTGTACCAAAAAGCAAAGTCCAATCGCGAGGGGAAACACCATGAGATTAAAAACAAAAATTGCTGGATATGCAGTGCTACTCAGCTTTTTAGCGCCGGGTATGGTCAGCGCGCAGGAACCATCAAAACCGGCACTTGAAGACAAGCTTACAACTGCAGCAGAGGCAAACCGGACACGTCTTTATTACAACGGCACGCAATTTTCCGGCCCAGCCTGGGACAAACTGGTGGCCGAAGGGCACGAGGCGCAATTCTTTTTGATCGGCGAAGAACATGGCATCGCCGAAAATCCAAAACTTGCAGCCAGCCTGTTTAAAACGCTGGCTGCGTCCGGTTACAGTAAGCTTGCAATTGAAGTGTCGCCGCCTATGGCAAAGGAACTGGATACTGCTGCCGCCGATGGGATTGCTGGCATCAAAGACCTGTTTTCCGAGCTCGGTGGAGAACCAGCTTTTTTCGGTATGAAAGAAGAAGCGGAGCTGCTTGTGAGCGCTCGTCAGGCTGTTCCAGGCAGCAATCAAATGCTGTGGGGGTTAGATTATGAAGTGCTGGGCGACCCGCAATTGCTGGCGACACTTGCGGCTGCCAACTCGCCGGAGCAAGCTAAACTAGCGCTTGCCGCTCTGACGACTGCATCGCAGACTTCATGGGCTAAATACCGGGAAACTCGCGGACCACAGTATATCTTCAGCTTTAGCGCAGACCCCCAATTGGTCAGAGACGTTAAATCCAACTGGCCAGAACGCAGCCCCGAAGTTAACACCACCCTGACCACGCTGGAAGAAACACTGGAGATTAACCGGTTGTTTGTCACCGGTCAGAACTGGCAGTCAAATGCCCGGCGCGGTGCCCTGTTGCGCCGTAACTTCCTTACCTACTGGCGGGCTGAAAAAGCAGCAGGCAACACCCCAAAAGTAATGGCGAAGTTTGGCGCTTCGCACATGGTACGAGGGCGCAGCTACAGCGAAACACTGGACCTTGGGGCGCTATTGCCGGAGATAGCAGCCCTTGAGGGCGGCACGAGCTTTAGCATGCTGGTATTGCCTGGCCGCGGCTCAAATACTGCCGTTTTTGACCCAACCCGCCTTAAATACGTGCCGGCCCCGGCAAAAGATGGTTATGGCAAAAACATCGAGGCAATCACCAACGCCGCTTACGCCGACAGCTTCACTCTGATCGACCTTAGGCCCCTTCGCCCCCTGGTCGGAAACACCCGAAGCGGCGCAAGCCCTGCAATGATGAGGCTAATCCATGGTTTTGACACGGTTCTGGTGCTATCCGGGTCCACACCCTCTGCGGAGCTGGACCACCCCGATCCGCTAGAAAACTAGCTGGCGTAGATATCCTGTTCAAACCGCCTTAATGCCAACAGCGCCAGCAATCAGGCCCCATAATTGGTCTGTCAGCATATCCTGAGAGGGTCGCTCTTTCGCTTGCATGGCATACAGAAACGCCTGCTGCACCGCGCCCATAATGGCAGGGCCAGACACATGCGGGTTGATGTGCGGCGCGATATAGCCACGATCAATGCCGTTTTGGATGTTGCGGACAGCAAGTTCCATCACTTCGGCATTGCCGGTTAGCTCCACCGCTGTTGCTTGCGGCGTTCCGTTCAGCTTACCCATCACGATGGGGGCGAGCGGATCGCTATATAGAAAAGCAACAATTTCATTAAGGCGCGTGCGCTCCCGCATCAGCCAGGGTATGTCCCCGTCATAGCGTTTGTTCACAATCGCCATGTAGCGATCATAAAAATCCCTGATCACCGCCGACAGCAAACCCGCCTTTGAATTGAAATAATGATAGGCAAGCCCTTCGGACACGCCCGCCTTTTTGGCTACGTCGCTCATCTCAAAGTCACCACCCCCTGCCTGCAAACAGTCTTTTGCGGCTTCCAGAATGGTCGGTGATGCATTTTTGCGTGCCATGCTATTCCCTTTTGTTTACCTGAATTCTCTTGCCATATATTTTGGGTTCTGTAAATTGAGTTGAGCTCAATTTAATAAATATATGAGATGTTAGCGATGCAAACGGACCCAACCCTTATTGATAAAACAGCCCTGAAACCCTGGCTTCAGGGGCGGTCATTCGATGACTGGTACGCCGAGTATGACGACAAAGGCTATGTCATTTTTGAGAGCGTCATGCCTGCCGATGATGTAGCGGCGGTACGCACAGCTTTGGCACCCCACCTGACCAAACAGGGCCGCAATGACTTTGAAGGGTTCAAGTCAAACCGGGTTTATGCGCTGTTATCCAAAGCCCCCGAAGTGTTTGCCCCGATGGCGATGCACCCGCTTGCGCTTGCGTTTGCAGAAAAGGAACTGGGCGCAAGCTGCCTTTTGTCCGCTATGTTGGCGATCAACCTGCACCCCGGCGAGACGGTGCAGGATTGGCACATGGACGACAATCACATCACCATCCCGCTGCCGCACGCACCGTTTGGCGTTAGCACCTTCTGGACCATAGACGCCATGACCGAAGACAACGGCGCGACAGAAATTATCCCCGGTAGCCACAAATGGACCCAAGACCAGTTCAGGGAAATTTCTGAAATTGACCAACAGGCGATTATGGACCCATCGGGCCGGGACATGAACATCGACCCCAAACCCCGCACTGATGCCATAAAAGCAACCATGCCTGCTGGCAGCCTGATGGTGGCTAAAGGGACGCTGATGCACCGGGGTGGTGCCAACAAGTCAGATAAACCACGCCTGATTGTAACGCCGCAATATTGCCCAGGCTGGGCGCGTCCGCTCGAAAACATGATGCTCACGCTGCCCAAAGATCAAGCGCGCGCATTACCAAAACTCGTGCGGGAACTGGTCGGCTATTCCATTCATGGCATGTTTATGGGCTATGCGGATGGTGGGCACCCGGAAAAGATGCTGGCAGGATAGTCTCTCAAGGTTCCAGAAGCCGCGTAATGGCCTGCGCGGCCAGGTCAGCGAGGGCTTTTGGTGACGCTTCGCCTTCGTGGCCAATACGACCAACTAATCCCTCATAAACGGCCATAACCATGGCGGTCAGCGACGCCGCATCGTGGCGGTGTGTTATAGTGCCTGCAGCCTGCCCCCGCTCAATAGTTTCACAAAACACAGCCTTCATCACTTCGTCGCTTTCCCGGAAGAGTGCCGCCATCGTTGGGTTGCGCCCCGCCTCGGCGATCAGATCTGCGTATAGCTGGGCATCGTCAGCGCTGGTTTCCGCCACCATTGCGCGCGCGCCCTCTACCACCGCTGTAAGCGCATTCCGTTCTGATCGCAGATAATCCGCAAGTTCGTCAATTTCATCGCGTTCCCAGTCCGCCATGCCTTCAATAATGGCATCTTTGCTGGGAAAATAGTTATAAACCGCACCAGCGCTCAGCCCGGCTTCCGCGCAGATGCTGCGCATGCTTGCAGCATGGAAACCGTCGCGCAAAAAGCAGCGGCTGGCGGCTTCCAGTATTTCGCGTCTACGCTTGGCTTCAAGCTTGTCATCTTTGCTGCGCGCCACGGCCTATCCTTCCAGTTTCAGAGAGTGCTTGGGGGTGTTGGGGTGCGGTCGGCTTCCAGCCGGGACGACCAAACAGATAACTCCAGCGATCTGCCCATGTGCGAGCCTGCCACATGTCACGAATAATCGCGGCATATTCATGAAAGTTAATCACAACAGGATTGATGCTTTCAACCGGCTTTGTGATGCCGAAGATAACAGGCTCTTTTTCTTTTTCATAGGTACCGAACAAATGATCCCAAATCATCAGGACACCGCCGTAATTCTTGTCCAGATACTGCGGGTTGGCGCCGTGATGCACCCTGTGCGCAGACGGTGTGTTGATGATTTTATCCAACACGCCCAGCTTGCCAACCTTCTGGGTATGAATCCAGGTTTGATACGTGGCGTTGGCGGCCAGTGCCACAAAAGTAACCACCGGATCAAAGCCAATGAGCAGCATCGGTATCAGGAATATCCATTCCACCAACCCTTCCACCCAGTTCAGGCGAAAGGCCGTTGTCAGGTCATATTCTGGCGACGAATGGTGCGTTACATGATAGGCCCAGAAAAACCGCACTTCATGCTCGGTACGGTGCATCCAGTAATACAGGAAATCCGCCATCAACAGAGCAAGTACCCAGGTCCAGGGTGTCATCTCAATTTCAAACAAGGCAAACGGCGCAATGAAGAAATAGGCAACAAGCAACACGATTGCGCCGATAAAATAGCTGGAAATTTCATAGCCCACCGCCGTCATAACATTGGCGGCTGTTTCGCTAAAGCGCCGGCCGGTTTTGAACATCACATCAGCCACAGCCTCTACTATCGCTAGTCCAATAAAGCCAACCGTGATCCATTCCAGCGCAACAAACCAACCCTCGTACCGCACCAGCATCTCATTCAACACGTCCATGATCATTCCTTGTTCTTCACTTATCCTCTGCCCTCGTTTCCCGGGCTTGAGTTATAAATAATACGAACGTTCGTTTTATCAAGAGAAAAATCAATATGCATGACATAAAACCTCGGCTGCCGGGTCTCGTGATGCTATTGGGCCGTATGGTAGCGAGTGTATTGGGTGGGGTATTAGTGACTCGTGCCTTGTGGCTTATCCCAGGCGGGTGGCGGTGGATCGATAGGCATCGTCAAATCGAAGCTGACCATAAAGTCCCGCCCGCCAGAATTGCCGCCTGACGCTTCGCCCTTTGGCCGCATCAAGCGGTAATTCAGCATGCCGCCCGCCACCGACAACTGCCATATGTTCGCGACAGACGCAGTCAGCCCCTCGCGCCGAAACAGCGCAATGCTCTCGCTGTCCACCGGGAAGTTGACCTCAGTGTCGCCCAAAGCGCCGTCTGGTGCGGTGCTCGTACCGCCGTACCAGGTAACCGCATCATTGCTGCCATCTGCATGCCGGTGGTCATGCTTCAGGCGCAGGGCATCGCCCATGCGGGTAATCACCCAAATGCGGGATCTGTCGTCATTAAACGCCAGCGGAATGCGTAATTCGCCCTCGCTACAGTCACGGACATGCATGACCAGCCGTGCGTCGCGCCACGGGTCATCGGCCGCACCGCGCGTCACTTGCCCCAAAAAGGCGTTGCCACAATGGGCGCGCAGCGTTTCAAACACCCCGTCCGCGTTAACTGCACCCATCGGTGTCAGCAAAAATGCTGTGATAATCATGAACCGCATACAACCCTCCCGCTTGGTTGGGCCTCACGCTAACGAGCCTGGCCCGATTGCTCAAGCCTTTCGCGGGCCTTCCTTTCCGTGATAGGGTCATTTGGGGTAGCCGGAGGGGCAGATGAAAAAATGGGTTAAACGACTGAGCTGGGGCGTTACCGTTCTGGTAGGTGCGGTTGTTGGGGCGTGGTTCTGGCTCGCGCCGCCCAGCGCGTCCAACACCCTTATGTTCCATGGCGGCACCATCATCACCATGGACCCGGCCCTGCCAACAGCAGAAGCCATTCTGGTAAGGGATGGCAAAATCATCGCGCTGGGTGCCCTGTCTGACATGCGCATGCAAGGCACGGGCGCAACGCCCATTGACCTCAATGGCAATACCCTGATGCCCGGCTTCATTGAACCGCACAGCCACCCCATCGCCGCCGCGCAGTTTGCCGCGACCATCGACGTTAGCGGTTTTTCCCACACCAGCCGCGCGGGCGTGATGCAAACCCTGCAGAATGAAATTGATGACGCCCCCGGCGACTGGGCCATCGCCTTTGGCTGGGACCCGGTGATGATTGATGACCTAACGGCCCCAACATTGCCAGAACTGGACGCCCTTTCACCCGATCGGCCGCTGCTGATCCTGACGCAAATGATGCATGACGCCTACGCCAACTCAGCCGCGCTGGCGGCCGCGGGCATCGGGCCAAACACACCCAACCCGCCAGCGGGGGAATTTGTGCGCGACGCGGCGGGCACCCTGACCGGCACCATCCGCGAAGTGGGGGCCATTAATGCGCTGTTCGCTGCCATCCCGCGCCCGCCCAAAGGCACCAATGACCTTTTGCTGAACCTGATGATGGGGGCGTATGCCCGCGCCGGATACACCACGGTTGGTGTGCTCGGCCCCGTGGGCAACGACGCCGACCCCATTGGCCTGCTGAAACGCCGGGCAGCAGCCAGCAATTTGGTGCAGCCGGTCATCTATGCCCTGCCCGGTCAGCTGGGGGCCACAGCCACGCCCGAAGCCCGCACCGACATTGCACCTGTGGTGGGCGTGAAGTTCTGGATGGATGGCAGCCCCTACGCGGGCGGTGCCGCCGTGCGCGAACCCTACGAAGTAAACGCCTTAACCACCGACCGCCTGCACCTAAAGCCCGGCCATGTGGGCGCGGTGATGATCCCGGCGGAAGACTACCGCACGCAATTCACGGAGTATCACACCCGCGGCTATCAAATCGCCACGCATGTACAGGGCGAAAACGCGGTTGAGCGCGTGCTCGATGTGGCGGAACAGGTGCTGGCAGCCCACCCCCGGCCCAATGGCCAATCAGACCATAGGCACCGGCTGGAACATAACGCGCTAATCACCAAAGCGCAGCTTGAACGCGCGCAGGCACTTGGCTTCACCACCAGCTTTTTCATCGATCATATCCGCTTTTATGGCCACAAGCTGCCTGCCCTGTTTGGGGAGGCGCGCACCGACCGCTACATGCCCACCCTTACCGCTCAAAAAACCGGGCATGTGGTTACGGTGCACAGCGACACGCCCGCCACCCCACTGGGCCCACTGCGGTCGATCGTTACGTTAATGGAACGAAAGCCAAACCGGGGCGATGCCCCCATCGGCGCGGAGGAGCGCCTGACACGGATGGAGGCGCTGAAGGCCATCACCATCAACGCCGCCTGGCAATTGGGGTTAGAGGACACGCGCGGCAGCCTGAGCATTGGCAAGCAGGCGGACATGGTGATGCTAACCCAAGACCTGACCACCGTGCCGGTTGATCAGATAGAGGCGACAGAAGTAGTGGCCACCTGGATCAACGGCCAGCCCGTCGATGCCCGCAAAACGACACTCATGAACGCCAGGCTGTTGTGGGATGTGCTGGTGAACTAACTAGTTCAGAGCCCTTCACCAGAATTGAGACCTAAAACAGTCTTGCCGCGAACCAGTCGCGGAAGTCTTTGGTGGCTTCCATTTCGTCCAGCCCAATAAGCCGCGCGAGGTATGGCCCCGCAATGCCGTCACCCACCGCTGTGGTCGCCACCAGATAAATGATGAACCGCGCATGGCGGTCTGCCACATCGTCCTTGACGACCATGTCGCCCGCCGCGGCCTTGATGGCCTGCACCACCCCTGCATGGATTTTGTCAAACAGCGCCATTAATGTGTCTTCGCCCGCGCGCAGGTCCGCGCCCCGCAGCATGGTCCAGGCGAGCAGGCGCGCATTGCCGTCATCGCACAGCACTTCAAACACCCGGAACAAGACGGAATGATCTTCCGGGAACACAGTGTCGCCTGTGTCCATCACGGCCAGAATGTCATCCAGCAGTTTTTCCACCATGTTTTCCGCCAGCGAAACCCGCAGGTCTTCCGCGCTGCCGAAATGATGCAGAATGGTGGAATGCGTCACGCCCGCAATGGCGGCAATTTCCTTGATTTGCAGGCCTTCGGGCCCAACAGCCTTCAGGCGCGTTTGCGCCGCCTTTAAAATAAGGGCGCGGGCTTCCGCCGGGCTGCGACGGATGCGTTTTTTTCGGGCCTCTGCGGTTGCGGTGGTCGCCACTGTCTCATTCCTATTGATATTTTTATCGTTACGACGTATCTTATAAACAGTAATGTTGATAACTATTGTACCAACAACCGCTTAGCTGACGCAAGGACCGCCGCATGACTGCTGCCACTTACGAGCCACCAAAAATGGAATTCAGGAAGGCGTGGCGCGCGCTCAGGGCGCTGATTGCCAACCCTGAAGACACCGAACAGGTGTTTACCATCATGCGGGCGCTGACGGGCAAGACTTTCTACACACAGTACAGGAAGTTCAAAAAGCATGACATGGGCGCGCAAATCCTGCGGGAAAAGCGCGACCTGATAGATACGCTCGCGAACCGCGAGGCCCTGAAGCAATTGCCGGAAGGCACGCTTGGCAAAACCTACATCGACTTTATGGAGCGCGAAGGCATTTCCGCCGAAGGCTTGGCCGAAGCCAGCGAAAACAGCTATGACGTGTTTGAAGACAAAGACATGGAACGCTATGCCTTCCGTACGCGCGACATGCACGATTTGTGGCATGTAGTCACCGGGTATGGCCGCGACGGATTGGGCGAAGTGTGCGTGGTTGCCTTTTCCTATGCCCAAACCAAACAGCTGGGTTTTGGGGCAATTGCTCTGATGGGCGCGTATGATTTTTCCCGCCGGTTCCCGGGCAACCGCATATTCCGCGCAGCGTGGCAGGCCTACCAAACGGGCCGCAAGGCAGCATGGTTTAGCGCGCAGGACTGGGAACATTTACTGACTCTGCCCATTGAAGACGTGCGGCAAATGCTGAATATCCCGACACCTGATGTGTATTTGGCGCACGACGATGTTATCCGCAACACCCGGCCCGAAATGCTGGCGGCAGCGGAATAACCACTCAATAGTTGCAGACAAACAAGGCTCCTGTTTAGGGGCCTTTTTTAGTGGGCGCAGCGATCTTTTATTGGGCGCGGCCACCAGGGTGGCGGCATGGCCAACCCTTCACCGCAATTCGTACCCCATGAGCATGGGGGTGGATGGGCGGATTGTGATCTGCATAATCGGTATCGGTAGTTCACTGCCAATGTTATGAAAACGAAATTTTTTCAGATAGGTCGCAAGAATGATCATCATTTCCTGCATGGCGAAGCTAGCACCGATACACACCCGGGGGCCTGCGCCAAACGGCAGATAGGCAAAGCGCGGGATTTCCTCGCTCGCCTGTCCCATAAAGCGGGACGGGTCAAATGTATCGGGCGCATCCCAAAGGGTTTTGTGCCGGTGCAGCACCCACGGCGCAGTTGCCACCGCAACACCGGGCTTGATGCTGGTACCCGCGAGCGTATCAGCCTCAACCGCGACGCGCGAGATGTTGCCAGCGGCGGGGTAAAGCCGCATCGACTCTTTTAAAACAGCAGCAAGCACTGGCAAGTTTTCCTGCCACTTGGCAGGCGGCAAACTGTCCAGATCGACACCGTCCAGTTCCTCTTCCACCCGCTTGCGCCAGTGTTGTGATGCACCGAGCAGATAGAAGGTCCAGCCAAGCGAGCGCGCGCTGGTGTCATGGCCTGCCGCCATAAAGGTTAGCAGATTGTCGATCACCTGATCATCCGTCAGGGGTTCGCCTTCCCCCACGCCTGCACTCAGCAACAGCGACAGCAGGTCTTTTGCCCTTGCATCGTCCTCGCCGCCTCCGTCCAGCCGTGCGCGGCGTGCGTTCACGATTTCGCCAAGCTGATCATGCAAGTCGGCAATCAGGCGGGCGCGGGCCTTCGCACCCGTGCGGGGTAGCCAGTTGGGCGCATCGATAAAATCCAGCGGATGCGGCATGCTGTGATTTTCGAAAATCAGCTCCAGATTGCTCGTGAAGCGGGCCCGGTCCAGGTTGGTATCTTGCGCGAACATACAGTCTAGCAACATATCAAGCGCAGCGTTTACCATCTCATCCGCCATGGCGATCTCGCCCGTGTGTTGTTGTGCCAAAGCAGCAACGCGCTTGTTCGCGGCAGCAACCATGATATCAGACAGCCCTTCCACATAGCGCGGGGTAAAAACGCTGGTGATTGCCCGGCGCGTGCGCCGCCACAGGTCATCTTCAGCGACAAGCAACCCTTCCCTGAGAAGGGGGCGAAACACGACCTGACGCAGGCGGTCAAACCGGTAGTTGCTGGCGTTTGTTACCAGATAGCGGCGGATTGCATCCGGGTCATAAACATTGACATAGTCAACCCCGAAAGCGGAGCCAACGATGATGGGGTCTTCATAAAAATTGGTGGTGAATATTTCGAGCGGGTTGGTGGCCAATGCCCGGAAAAACCGCCAGTAATCCAGCAGGCTGGGTTTGTCGTCCTTAATAGTTCGGCGGTCCGGCATGGGCGGTGTGAGGGGTGTGGTCATCAGGCTTACCTGTTGTTTGAAAACACTGTGCTATAAGCCCGGCACCCTGACAACCCAACGCAGGTGCCCCTAGGCTAGTGCAAGACGATTATTCAGGCCGCAGGCGCTCGATGACGCCAGCGCTTACCCAAAACACATCTCCGGCGACCACCTTCGGCCAGCCACCATTTGCCGGGTCGCTGCGCCGGCGGGAAAAGAAGAAATACTTCCCGTCCGGGCTGACGACGGGGCAAAAATCAAGGTCTGTTGAATTGACCTCTGGCCCCATGTTGATGGGTGCGCCGAAGGTGCCATCCGCACCCTTGAACGATACATACAGGTCCCCACCGCCAACGGCGTTTGTGTCGTTCGGCAGGCTTGCGGAAAAGACAAGGTAGCTTTCATCGGGCGCGACGAACGTGTCGCCAACGCTGTCTGCCCCGGCAATAGCCACTTTTTCCGGCGCGGCAAAACCGCCACCCTTCAGGGCTTGCGCGCGGTACAGACCGCCACGCCCCGTGCCGTTATCTTCTGGATAGGTGGTGAAATACAGGCTGCCATCGGCGACAACAGAAGAATACACTTCCTGCGATAGGCTGTTGACCGGTTCAGGCAGCGGCTCCGCCGCCGACCAGACGCCATCAATTTTTTGGCTGGTCCATATGTTCAAGTCGCTGCGCGTGCTGCCCTCAGTGACCGGATGCGGCCCCATGAAATACAAGTGCCGACCATCGGGAGACACCGACATGTCCGCCGCCCAGGCATGCGGCCCACCGGGAAACAGTCGCAAAGGCTGCGGCTCTGTCCAACCGTCCGCCGTGAGGACAGAATGAAACAGGATCAACCGGCCTTTGCCCGGGTAACCGGGTTGCATGTCCGGGCCATCAACCATGCGGGTAAAGAAAAACTCCCGCCCGTCCGGGGTGAACACGCTGTTTAGTTCCACGGCATCGGTGTTTACCATGCCTGGCGCAAACGGCACTGGCGTAAGGCCCGGTTGGGTTTGGCCAAGGTAAGGACCGAATACATTGTCAGCGGTACACGCGGGTGCCGCCATTATCACCCCGATCAGGGCGATGAGTTTCATCATCAGATTTTCCACCCGTCACTCTCCGTGAAGTTATACCAAGCCTTGGATTGGTACCCGATAAAGGAAGGGGGCCGCAAGGCGTATGGCGATACACACCAGGGCTTGATGGTTCAAGTGTCTTGCTGTGGCCAACACGCAGCGACCCGAGAGATGAGACACCTGGTTATAATCTCGGCCGCCACAACAAACATGTGGAACCTTGATGACCCGATAAACGCCCAAGCGATCATTCGTTGATGTCCCTGTATTGTGGCGTGCGCCTGCCGGTAACGCCCAACTGATCCCAACTCATGTGTCGTACCGATACTCACTTGTTATACTGGGGCTCGCCCCTAACTCGTGTGTCATACCGGGGCTCGACCCCGGTATCCACTGGCACCGATTGAGCACCCTGCACCACACTATAGCCCCCGTGATCAAGTCACGGGGTGACAACGTAATTTCGGCAACAACAAGCTCGTGTGTCATACCGGATTTGCATAGCAGGAGAAACACCATTTGACCCCGGTGTCTACTTGCAGCCAATGCGGAAAATTGAAACGGGTTTCTAATGAAGGAAAAACCTATCGAACAGCATTGCATTTACTATTGACATAAATGTTTATAGTAGATACTCCTTTATCAACATTTATGTTCATTAAAACATTTCGCCGATAAAGGACTGCCCCATGACATCCACCTCGAAAGCCCCCTCCCCTGCTACCGGCACCGGAACAGAGCCCTATGTTGCACCGCGCCTTGACCTTGTTGGTGCCTGGAAAGCGCTGCGCGCCCTAATGGCTGACCGGGAGGACACCACTCAGGTGTTTAAAATCATGAAGGCACTAACCGGCAAGTCCTTGTGGAAGCAATATCAGCGGTTTGCAAAAACCGACGTTGGCGCGCGCATCATCGCCGAGGACATCAGCCTGCTGGATACCCTGATGGACCGCGAGGCGCTCTCTAAGCTGCCGGAAGGCTCATTGGGACGGGTGTATCTGGACTTTATGATCCGTGAAGGCCTGACCGCTGATGGGTTGGTGGACGCCAGCGATGATACGCTTTCGCGCTTTAATGACCGGGGCTTGCAAATTTATGCGGGCCGCACCCGCGAGCTGCACGACCTGTGGCATGTAGTTACCGGCTATGGCCGCGATGGTTTGGGGGAATACTGCGTGGTTGGGTTCTCCTACTCGCAGACCAAAAGCCTTGGGTTTGCTGCGATTTCCCTGATGGGGGCCATTGACCTGACCCGCAAGTTTCCGCGCCAGGGTGTTTTTAAGGCGGTGCGCCAGGCGTTCCGTATTGGTCGACAAGCTGCATGGTTGCCCGCCGCCGATTGGGAAGCGTTGCTGAAAGAGCCTTTTGAGGACGTGCGCGCCACCTTAAAGTTGGCTGAGCCGACTTATTACAAAGCTGCTGCGCACATCAGCGAACAAACATTGCCGGAGCCCATGCCAGAAGCGCAACCAGCACTAGTCGCTGCGGAGTAAAAATGTGACCGCAACGGCGTGCAATCTGCATCGTCGAGGCGGCACTGCAAAGCCGCAGTTCTGCTGGCAAAATTGTCAAAAAGGACGAGGTTTTCGTCCTTTTTTTGCTGTTTTTCGTAAATTTTTGACGGCCCTAAACGGCCTATTCCCCTTCCCGGGCCAGTGCCCGCTGGTAGGCTGGACGGGCGAGGCAACGCTCTATGTAAGCATCAAGTATGCTGCTTTCCGGCAGCATACCAAACATCTTGAGGAAGTTGGCCGACGAGCCAAGCATCACATCAGCCGCGCTGAAAGCCTCGCCCAAAACCCAGGGGCCTTGGCGAACACCCGCCTCTAACGTTTTGATCATGCTGTCAAAATCGCCCCAGCCATGTTGGAGTGCATTGGGCTCCCACCCACCGGCTTTTTCCGCCATCGCGGGTTCCAAAACCCCGGGTGTGAACATCATCCAGTACAAATAGCGCCCCCGCGCGGTGTCATTGATGCCCGGCGCAAGACCAGCATCAGGATACTTGTCCGCCAGGTAGAGGCAAATCGCCGCCGTTTCTGACAAAGTCACATCGCCGTCCGCAATGGCGGGGACTTTACCCATCGGGCTTGCCAGCCGGAAGGACATATCATTTTTTGACTTGGCGTCACGGATATCTATCTCCTTGATATCAAAAGGTTCCCCAAGCTCCTCAAGCATCCAGAGCGCCCTCGCCGCCCGCGTCCTTGGACACCAATATAGTGTTATCATTTTTCGCCTCCCTCGTTGCTTCGGCAATGATACCAGCCTGCCAATGAACGAACAATCGTTGTTAAGCACCAACCCGGCAACTCCCTTAGCAGAAAAAGCGTTTTCCCCACACGCCAGTTGCTTTATACCAGTGCCAAATACCATTTGCAGTTTTGAGTACCCCCAATTAGGACAGCGATTAGCCATGGCAGAGCATCTGAAATTTGAAACCCAATATTCCCTAGCCGGCACCAGCCTTAGCTTTGGTGCCATCGCCTATGGTTGCTGGCGCTATGCCGGAACAGACGTGCCGACCGCGACCGCTAAAATTGAAACCGCGCTGGAGTGCGGCTTCACCCTGATCGATACGGCCGATATTTATGGCACCACCTGGCCTGATGGTTTCGGCGAAGCAGAGGCTCTGCTGGGTGATGTATTGGCGGCGGACCGTACCTTGCGGGAACGTATGGTGCTGGCTACCAAAGGCGGCATCGTACCCGAATTGCCCTATAATTCGGCGGCAGACTATTTGATCAGCGCATGCGAAGGCTCGCTCAAACGCCTGAAAACAGACGTTATCGACCTGTACCAGATCCACCGGCCTGACCTGCTGACACCGTTTGAGGAAGTGGCCGAAGCGCTTAATAAACTGCTGTCCGCAGGCAAAATTCGTTCCGCTGGCGTATCGAACTTTACGGTCGCACAGACGAACGCGCTCCAGCGCTACATGGACCGGCCGCTGGTGTCGCATCAGCCTGAGTTTTCCTGCCTTGAAACCTCGCCGATGACAGATGGGGTGCTGGATCAGGCACAGGAACACAAAATGGTGGCCTTCGCCTGGTCTCCGCTCGCTGGTGGTCAGTTGGTGACGGGACAGGCCGCAGGATCAGCGGTTGAAAAAGTTGATCGCATCCTGCCGGTGCTGGACCGTATCGCCGAAGAAAATAACTGTGACCGGTCCGCTGTTGCGCTGGCGTGGTTGCTGGCGCACCCCGCGAAAGTGGTGCCCATTGTTGGCACGCAAACCATAGAGCGTATTCGCAGGAGCGCCGACGCGCTGTCGGTTAAAATGACGCGGCGTGACTGGTATGACATTCTGGAAGCCAGCCTCGGCGCCCCCATGCCATAGTGAGCGTGAGACATGAGCGACGACCAAACAGTCACCAGCGTCAGCGCTGCCTTTAACGCCGTAAAGACCCACGGCTTGACCTTACCCGAAGCGTGGGAAGACCACCCCTGGGGTGAAACGGTGTTGAAGGTGCGCAAGAAGATTTTTGTGTTCCTGAACGGCAGCCGCGAAGGCGTGCTGGCCTTGTCGGTCAAGCTGCCGCAATCGGCTGAATTTGCGCTGTTGCACCCGTTTGCAAGCAAAACCGGTTACGGTCTTGGCAACAGCGGCTGGGTCACTTGCGAATTCAACGAAGGGGAAGACATCCCGCTCGGTATGCTGATGGAATGGATGGAACAAAGCTACCGCGCTGTTGCGCCAAAAAAACTTGCCGCGCTTGTTCCGGAACCGTAACAGTTCTGACCTATGCCCGTAACACGCTGTAATCGCCTTGGCCGATTAAACATATTGAGATAATCCATCTGCATCGACCATGCGGATGCTTGGCAACCAGCGCACAACAGATTATGTAAAAGGCCAGATATGGTTAAACCACATACAAGTGGAAACGGGTATAAAAATGCCCCGCGCAATAAGGAACAGTGTCATGGCTGATACCAAACACACGAAAATGCTGATCATTGGGTCTGGCCCCGCCGGCTACACTGCCGCCATTTATGCCGCCCGCGCCAATGTAAAACCCATGATGGTTACAGGCATGCAGGCAGGCGGGCAGTTGACCATCACAACAGACGTTGAAAACTACCCTGGTTTTGCCGACGCTGTGCAAGGCCCAGACCTGATGGAAGCCATGCGCCAGCAAGCAGAAAACGTGGGCACAGAAATCATTTATGACCTGATCAACGAGGTTGACCTGAAAGCCGTGCCAAAGCGCGCCGTCGGAGACAGTGGCACCATTTACACGGCTGATACCATTGTAATTGCAACGGGTGCACAAGCCCGCTGGCTTGGCCTGCCGTCAGAAGAAAAATTTAATGGGTACGGCGTTTCTGCCTGCGCCACCTGTGATGGTTTCTTCTACCGCGGCAAGGAAGTGATTGTTGTCGGTGGCGGCAACACGGCGGTTGAAGAAGCGCTGTATCTGTCAAACATTTGCTCGAAAGTAACATTGGTGCACCGCCGCGACGAACTGCGCGCCGAAAAGATTTTGCAGGACCGTTTGTTCGCCGCCGAAAACGTGGAAGTACAATGGAACCATGTGCTTGACGAAGTTGTTGGCACCGAAGACCCGCTGGGCGTTACCGGCGTGAAGCTGAAAAGCAGCCTAACCGGCGCGATTACGGAACTGGACGTCCACGGTGTGTTCATCGCCATTGGTCACACGCCATCGACCAAAATCTTTGAAGGCCAGCTGCCAATGGACGACGAGGGCTATATTGAAAAAGAGCCAGACAGCACGCAAACCGCCATCCCCGGCGTGTATGCTGCAGGTGACGTGACGGATAAAATTTACCGCCAGGCCGTAACGGCAGCAGGCATGGGCTGTATGGCAGCGCTGGAGGCCGAGAAGTATCTGGCGACAATGGAGCAGGCGCAAGCGGCTGAATAAGCGGCCTGCTTCATACTGCAAACCACTTTAAAACCCACCCTAGCGGTGGGTTTTTTATTTGGCCGGCTTGTCTTCTTGCGGAGCGTCGCCGTCTGCTTCCTCTTTTTCGAAGGCAACTTTATCGGCATCGGTTTTGGTCTCTACCCTGCCTCGGCTGAGTTCTTCCAACTCCACGTTTGGCTTGAAGCGCCGGAAGTTATTCGCGCGTCCGCGCAGTGCGTGTATGGCCTGAATGGGCATATGGTTCTGGTTGAGGACGGTACCATCAATGCCCATTATGGTGCGGGGGCCGGTCATGCCGGCAACGGCAACATGTCCGTTAACCAGGTCCGCAATGTTCCAGTCATCAATGCGCGGGGTGACCTCGTTAACGGCCACCAGCCGCACGCCAAATGAAGGCCGCGCATATTGTTCGATATGGCGCATCACGTCGGTATCAAAGTTGGGAAACATCACCGCCATGCGCTTGTAATAGCTGGAAACCCGCAGTTCGCTGCCATTCCATATCTGGGTGCCGCGCACACTGTTGACAAAGTCCAACGCATTTTCTCGTAACTGAGCATATACCCTTTCGCCGTGAAAGGCCTCTTGCCGGAGATTTGGCGTGCCTACGGCCCCCAGATAAAAACCATAGATAACCAGCGGATCGCGCCAATTGCTAACCACATGGTCCTGAATATCGGCAAGCATGATTTCCTTCCCGTCAAAGGTAAAGGGTTCACTGCTGATGAAAGCGCCAGGTTTTTCCCGGTCGAAGAAGGGTTCCAAGTTCGTCACAGGATACTCTTCCGCAATTTTAACCAACACAATGGCATTATGCAGATTCAGCCAGTAAGCAAGCTGATGATCACGCGACAAATCAGAAAGCGATAGCTTGGCTGGCAACGCCAATATGTCGTCGCGGATCGCCCGCAATACCTTTTTGTGGTCTTTCCGGAACAGGTGGAACAGAACACGGTTGCCTTCAAAACGACTTGGTTTACGACTGCCCCCATAAATGCGCGTTCCAGAGTCTTTTCGGATCATCCCAGCGCGTTCGTGGGTTGATGGACCCATGTCCAGCACAGAACTGGACAGCACATAATCCAGATCAGCATAGTCAATACGGATATCTGAATTGGGGGTGTGGTCGATGGGCAGCATACTATCGGATGCCAAGACGGCGTTAGACAACATAATACCGATGAGCAGAACAACAGTTTTCATAATAGCGCCCCCCTCATATGCGCTCCTCAAAGCTTCGGAAAACCAAAAGGAATGAGCTTCACCCTATGTATTTCACCTGAACACTAGCTGAACATCCACCATGAAACCATACCCTCAAACACACATAGACTTTAACAAATATGCGCCTAGTGCTTCTGTGGCTCAGGTTTTGTCAGTTTGCGGGCGCGGGCCTGCATGGCCTTGCTGCCTTCTTCCATTGCAAACTTTAGCGCCCTACCTGATGCCTGCCGAAAGGCAGCATGATGCCGGGCCATGTCATCCAGCGCCTGAAGTGCGCCTGTGCGCGCAATGCTGGATGTGTCTTTGTAAAACACCGCTTCCAAGCGCTGAAGCAACGTTTTCTGCTGGGGTGGTGACAGCTTTAACCCGGGCAGGATTTTGGCAAGCTGCTCCAGCGTTTCCCATTGCCCGCGTCCAAACGCAGCGAGAAGCTGTTTCGCAAACGGCTGCACCAGAGAAGGGTTTTTGCGAAACACGGTCAGCAAGGCATGGGCTGCATGACTAACAATGGTTTTATTGGGGGAGGACAAGGCATCCACCAGTGTTTGCACATGGTCCGGGCTGTTGAGCACAATTTTGGCGACAATGGTTGAATTGGCCACCGCCTTGCGCTGGCCTTCCGCCAGCATCGTCATAATCTCGCCGGGTTGCATGTGTGTTACCCTGAAAATATATCCGCAATTGCCTGTTTTGCTTCTTCGCCGCGATCAGTCAGCAAAATTGTGTTGCTGCCGCTGGCGGCCGCCTTTAGCGCCACAAGGCCCGCTGTCCTGAGCGGCGCCATATATTGAAAAACTACCATATCCGGCAGGTTCATCGCGACAGAAATATCGCCGATGGTTGGTTCTGTGTGGTCAGCAATAACGATAAACGCAATCACGGCTTCCGCATTGAGGGACGGATAGCGCGTTTTAAAGACATTTGTTGCCTGCTGCAGAATTTCGCGGTTGCTCATGATTGGGCCCCTGATAGGTGATTAAGCCTAAGCAGGATTGGTAAATATATCGTTGACCATAACCGTTGACCGGAACCGGGACTGAGTGAGATAGTGCGCACACACCGAATTGCGGCTTAAATCGAAAACGTTACAGACTGAGAAAACCATGGATTGGGACAGGCTTCGCATATTTCACACGGTTGCTGAAAGCGGCAGCTTCACGAGCGCGGGTGCGCAACTGAACGTCAGCCAGTCTGCTGTCAGCCGCCAGATCAGAGCGCTGGAAGACAGCCTGAATGTGTCCCTGTTTACGCGCCATGCGCGCGGGTTGGTGTTAACACAGGAAGGCCAGGAACTTTTTGAAACGGCACGCGACGTTGTCCATAAAATTGACGAAACCGAGCGCCGGTTGATGGAGTCGCGCCAGCGGCCATCAGGACTGCTGCGGGTCACTACGATGGTCACCTTTGGGGCCGTATGGTTAACCCCGCATCTGGAACAGTTTATTCTGGAATATCCGGAAATTGACTTGCAGGTTATTCTGGACGACGAAGACCTGGACCTGTCCGCCGGTGAGGCCGACGTGGCCATCCGCCTGCATGAGCCGGAGCAAGCAGACCTGATACAGCGACCGCTCGCCACCTTTCATGTGCATATGTATGCCAGCCCCGAGTATTTGGCACGCCGGGGTACGCCCATAACCACCGCTGACCTTGACGCCCATGACCTGATTACTTTTGGCACCAGCACAGCCCCCGTAATTAAGGGCTTAAACTGGCTTCTGGAAGTCGGCAAGGAGACCCATACGCGCAAGCCCCGGCTTAAGGTAAACAACCTGTATGGCATTATGCATGCCGTGGAAGCCGGCATGGGCATTGCCGTTTTGCCGGACTATCTGGTGCATAACAGGCAAAAGCTGGTGCGCGTGCTGCCCGACGTGGAAGGCAACAGCTTTAACAGCTATTTCTGTTATCCGCCTGAACTGCGCGGTTCATTGCGGGTTGCGCTGTTCCGCGACTTTTTGGTGCGGCAGATCAGGGCCGAGAGCAACATCCTGTAAGTCAGGACGGCTGGTTTTACTCCGATGTCGTGGCCCTCAGGACGCTGTCACCTTCCTGAAGTTTGTAAGCCACCTCCATGCCGGATACGACACGCCCAAACACGGTGTAACGCCCGTCCAGATGGCGGTTGTGTTCCAGGTTAATGAAAAACTGGCTACTGCCGGTATCAGGTCCTGCGGTTGCCACGCCCACCGTTCCGGGTTCGTGGCTCATTGTGCCCCATTCTTCGCGGATGGTGCCGTGATTAAAGTGTTGCATGTCATCAACCTGCCCTGCCTGCGCGACAAACCCGGGGATAACCCGGTGCCAGACCATGCCATCCATCGCGCCTTCGCGGGCGAGTGACAGGAACGCATGCCCAGTGTAGGGCGCGCCCTCAATTAGTTCGATCACGATATCACCACGTGATGTTTCCAGCGTGATCAGCCTGCCATCCGAGGCGGCGGCCTCCACGTACGGCACAGTGGGCCGGACGGGCGCGGCCGGGATACTATCGGGGTCAAGCGTCGCCTTTACGATGCGGGCGCGCACAGGGTCGCTTGGGGCATCTAGGTATGCTTGTAACCTCGAACGGCCAGCATCGCTGCCCGCCAGCATTGAGACAGCGCGAAATGCCTTGTAAAAACTGCCTGTTGCGAGCCAATCAGCAGCAGTGTCCAACGCTTTTGGGTCGCCTAACCCTACAAGCCCCTCTAATGCCGTTACGGAAAGCCATGGACGTTCATTTTCGACGGAGTCCCACATGCGTTCCTGAACAAGGGCATCAGTATCAGAACGGGCGACGAGGGCCGCGAGCGTAAGTTGATGGAATTCAGGTTCGGCATGATCCAGCATTTGCAGCAGGAACGCACCAGTGATCGGGTCTGACAAGGTGCCCATGCCCTGCATAGCGGAAACGGCGACTCTGCGCTTATCCAATTCATGGGAAGTATGCCAACCAGCAACTATTCGCAAAGGCACCACTGCCTCCTCGTTGCCCAGCCGTCCCAGCAGGCGCGCTAGCAAAAACGCCTGCTCGGTTGGCAGATCGGTGAGCATCGCTTTAGCAAGCTCATCCGGGGGGAGATCCTTCAGCCCCTGCAGTCGGGTCAACAGGTAAGCTGCCTCAAAACCAAGCTTGCCAGGGTTGATAGCCAGATTAAAAACTAGGTTTATATCGAGACCTGGCAGATCAGCGGGCGTGAGGCCCGCATAGGTGATGGATTGCATCAGGCCATAAATGGCAGCGGCTTTTTCCGTTTCAGGTTTTTCGCTCCTGAGCACATCCATCACAAGGGCAACATGGTCTGTGCGGGTTTTCTCTGTGGAAGTAAAGGCAAGCGCGGCCAGAGCCTCGCGCCGGACACCGGGAACGTCACTGGTGCGGGCGATATTGGCAATTTGGGCGTAGGAAGCAGTATCGCGGCAGTTGGCCAACCCCTGCAAGGCGTTGGTCTGCACATCATCGCTTGACTTCAGATAAGGGCGAATAGCGTCGCAGGCATCTGCACCCAACAGGCCCCAAAGCCGTAAAGCACGATTGTCCCACTCTTCAACCGCTTTTTTGAGCAAAGCAGGGTCGTTGCGGCGTTCGTCTACCGCCTCCATAAACTCTGACTGCGTGCTTTGCGCATGGGCGGGCAGCGAGTCCGCAGCAAAGATGGAAAATGCAACCAATAACGCTGCAAACAGCTGTTTTTTATATATATTCTTCGTGGTTATCATGCATATACCCCCTGCTAAATGGCTCTTGCCATCAAACCCTATCTCGCACTTTCGTTATACCAGTGCCATATTGATATGCATTTCATGCATGGCTGATGCGACATTATAGTGGGTTTTCCTCATCAGTTGTTCAACTTATATACAGGCCATCGCAACCGAGCAAACACAGCTTGCGCGCTCGGAAGCATAAAGTTTTGACGGTTTTCCGTCATAATGGCTGGCCCTGGTAACTCTCCCCCCTCCCCCACTTCACCAGGGCCGGCCAATTAGTTTTCCGGGATGTAGTCCGGAAACATAGTCCCCCTAAGATGTCTGGCCCCACTTTTGTGGGGCCTTTTTTTTATGCTCTATCTTCCGTTTAGGGTGGCTTGACTTGCACTTTCTTCTGGGCAACGGTTCGCACTGTCTTGATCCATAAATTACGAGAGTTCTTCATGATCCATAACCGTTTGTCGTCACCTGCCCTGCGTCGGCTGGCTATTGTCCTTGCTGCCTCCACCGCACTTGTCGCCTGCGAACCCGCCAACAACAGCGCACAAAACAATGCTGCACCTGCCATCACGTCAGAGGAAATAGCGGCTGAAAGTGCGCGGCTGAACGAATGGTTTGAAACACAGTTTGAAGTGGAACTTGGCTTTAGCCCGATCCAGCAAACATTTTTGGGCCGCAAAACCAACAACGACAAGATCGATGATTTCTCCGTTGAGGCACAAATGGCGCAGCTTAACTGGAAGCGCCAAAGCGTTGCGGAAATGAAAGCCAACTTTGATTATGAAAAGCTGAGCCAGGATGCGAAAATTTCCTATGATCTGTGGGCTTATCAACTAGCAGCATCAGAGGCCGCCAATACTTACCGCACGAACGGGTACACGTTTGAACAAATGTCGGCTGTGCATGCATTTTTCCCACAGCTTTTGATCGCGTTCCATCAGGTTGAGACCGCAGCAGACATGGGCGCCTATGTCGCCCGCATTAAAGCGACCGAAGGCGCGCTGGATCAACTTATTGCGCTGTCAAAAGAAAGCGCGGCGCTTGGTGTACGGCCCCCAAAATTTGCTTTCGAAAGCGTGATAGACAGCGCGCGCCAAATCATCACAGGGGCACCCTTTACGGACGGCGATGACAGTTCCATCTGGGCCGATGCGCAAAAAAAGATCGCATCACTGCTGGAGGCAGGCACCATTGACCAGGCGAAAGCAGACGCGTTAACCGCGGCAGCGCGCAGTGCGCTTACGTCCAACTGGCAACCTGCCTATGAGCGCCTGATTGCGTGGCAAGAAGAAGATATCACCAACGCCAGCGAACAAGCCCAAGGTGTTAGCACATTGCCAAACGGCGAAGCCTATTACAACGAGCGGTTGGCCAACCAAACCACAACATCGTTGACGGCAGATGAAATCCATCAAATTGGTCTTGATGAAGTCGCCCGCATCCGCAGCGAAATGGAAGCCATCAAAAACAGCGTCGGTTTCGACGGTGACCTAAAGGCGTTTTTTGTAATGCTGCGCGACAGCAAGGATGATCGCACGCATTACTATCCCAACACCGATGAAGGCCGGCAGGGTTATATTGATGATGCCACCGCCGCGATTGATAACATTAAAGCCAAATTGCCCGACTATTTTGGTATCCTGCCAAAAGCGGACCTCGAAGTGCGCCGCGTGGAACCTTTCCGCGAACAACCAGGGGCCGCGCAGCATTATTTCCCGGGCACGCCGGATGGCAGCCGCCCAGGCATTTATTATGCGCATCTGTCAGACATGACGGCGATGCCAAAGGGCGAACTGGAAGTAATCGCCTACCACGAAGGCCTGCCGGGCCACCATATGCAGATCGCGATCCAGCAGGAACTGGAAAGCGTGCCCACTTTCCGCACACAAGCCAACTTCAACGCTTATGCTGAAGGATGGGGGCTGTATTCAGAGGTTCTGGCAAAAGAAATGGATGGCACCTACACAGACCCCTATTCAGACTTTGGTCGCTTGGGGTCTGAAATGTGGCGCGCGATCCGTTTGGTGCTGGACACCGGTTTGCATTCCAAAGGCTGGACCGAAGAACAAGCGGTTCAGTTTTTCCTGGATAATTCAGCCATTACCGAAGCACAGGCACGGTCAGAAGTGCGGCGCTATTTGGTGCTGCCTGGCCAGGCCACCGGCTACAAAATTGGTATGCTGAAAATTCAGGAACTCAGAAAAAAGGCCGAGGATGCGCTGGGCGACAAGTTCGACATTCGCGGCTTCCATGATACGGTACTGGGCGGCGGTGCGGTGCCGATGAACGTGCTGGAACGCATGGTTGATCAGTGGATCAGCCGTGTCCAGGCTGCCTAACTATGATGTTTCCTACTGTGGTATAAAGGCGATGATCCGAGGTCTGATAATTGCGTGTCTGTTATGGCTTTCAGATGTTTCTGCCAGTGCAGCACTGGCAGAAACTGACCCTGTTAGTCTTGCGCGCATTCTGCCGCAAACAGTCTATGCGGAGGAGAAACAAGGTCGAACGAGGCTGAATTTCGACTTTGAACTCCATAATACAGGCAAAGAAGACGCTGTTCTCACCTACATTGAATTGCGCGCGTTTGATCAAGGCGGAAACATCATCAGCCGTCAGCAGTTGGGCGGGAACGGGTCACCCGGACCTATTGAGATGCTTGCGGATAAAACAATTCCGGCGGGCGGTTCACTGTATGTATTCAATCCGTTTCCAGACCTGCCGGTCACTAGCGGCGTTACGGCGATAAAACTCCGTATTTTCCATACGCTGGGCTCGATAGAGACACAGATACCGGTTTCGCATTCAGATGCACCGTCGCTAACACAGCCTCCCTTGACCGAACGCGCCTATATTTTTTCCGGCAGCGACATCCTTTCGCATCACAGGCGCGTTTCGCTCAACAGTGATGCCGCCAAGTCATTTGGCATGGACAAGGTTACACAACGTTTTGCCATCGATTTGACTGTTCTTGATCCGGTGACTGGCGATATTGGAACGGAACCATACGAAAAACTCGAGAACTGGCCCGGATTTGGGCAAAAAATTGTCTCGCCGGTGCGGGGCACCATCATGGAAATGCGTGCAACCATGCCTGACAACACCATGAGCGCATCTGGCCAACGGGTTTTCCCGGATAGTTTTGACAGTTACGGCGAAACCGCCGGGCTCGGAAACTATGTAATCATCAAAATTGACGACGATCACTTTCTCATGATGGCTCACTTCCGGCAGGGCACCCTGACCGCAGCGGTTGGCGATCAAATCGAGCCAGGCCAGTATTTGGGCGAGCTTGGATTGTCTGGGGACACCGCGTACCCCCATCTTCACATACAAATGCAGGACGGGGCCGACACATTGCAATCTCAGCCCATTCCCATAAGGTTTGATTGCGCAAACATTGGCACGAAAACATCAAACGCTGATCGGGAAGATGTTTCGCCCCATACTGGCCAAATGATCGCACCCTGCAACAATTAGGGTGGTCTGGCGGCCCCTTGACAAATCTGTCAGCGCCTTACTTCCTATGAAACAGTTATTTCAGTTCAATAGGACAGATTTGTGATCGTAACCACAACCAGTATCGCGGCCGCTGCAGGCGGCACCTATGCCCTCACGCGGCGCTATTTGCGCGGCGAAAGCCTGAGCAAATGGGACGCCGACATCCCCACAACATTCGAAACGCCAGAACCGTCGAAAGAAATGCAGGGTGTGAACGATTATCTGGCCAGCACCTTCACGGTGGGAGAAAGCCTGGATGCAAAGCGGGAACGTTTCAACAGCACAGGCCTGACGCGGGACTTTGGTTGCACCTTTAAAGATGACACGGCCAACTTTGGTGGTGTTTCCGTACCCGGCGAATGGACACTGGTCGACGGCGCGGACTCAAGCAAGCGGATTCTGTACCTGCACGGCGGTGCCTTTACGGTTGGTAGCCCGGTCAGCCACCGGCCTGTAACCAGCAACCTTGCCAAACGCACAGGGTGTGTTGTGTTTACGCCCGATTACCGGCTGATGCCGGAAAACCCGCGCACCGCCAGCATTGAAGACAGTAAGGCCAGTTACCGCTGGATACTGGAAAATGGCCCGGACGGGCCTGCTGCAGCAGACAAGATCGCGGTAGGCGGCGACTCTGCTGGCGGCAACCTAACGCTTATGCTGTCCAACTGGGCGCGCGATGCGGGCTTGCGCAAACCTGATGCGGTTGTTGGTATTTCACCGGCCACCGACGGTGCGGCAACCGGCCAAACCGTGCGAACCAATTTTGAAACAGACGTGATGCTGAAGCCCCTTATCGGGCCAATGCTGAAAATACCACATGATCTGCTGTTGCTGGGCATGTGGCGCAGGCTTGGTATGCCGCCATCTGCAAAACAGATTTCACCGATTCATGACAGATTGCATGATCTGCCGCCAACGCTGATCCACGTCAGCACCGCTGAAATGCTGTATGATGATGCCAAGCGCTATACCAACAAAGCGCAGGCTGCCGGGTCCCCGGTTACCCTGCAAAGCTGGTCGCATATGTGCCATGTCTGGCATATTTTTGATGAAATGCTGCCAGAGGCACACCATGCGTTTGATGAAATCGCTACTTTCCTCAAGGAACACGGCGTAGCCAAGTAGAAGACCCATCTGGACAGCACAAAAAAGGCCCCGCCGGGACAGCGAGGCCTTAACCACCACGTGCAGTAGCATTCAGGTGGCCGGAGCTTTGTCAGACGATGGTGTTTCTGTACCGGCACGGTAAACGCTGAAGTCCACGTCTTCGATTTTGGTAAGCCGCAAGGTCAGACCAATACCCATTACGACACAAAGCTGCATGTAAAAGCTAACAAGCGGCGGGTCAAAAACCTCCAGCGCATACTCGTCAGCGGCCTGCGTCAAGATCATGAATACGCTGATCATAATGCTGGAAAAAACCATCGTTTTTGTAATGCTTTCAATCGTTTTTATCTGATCGCCATAGGCTTGATAAGGGTCTAGTTTTGCACCAGAAATCGCTCGCCAGATAATGATGATATACGCCAAATTCATGCCCGAAATAATACTGAGGGTCGCGTATTTTTCTGTTGTCCATGTCGCGACGTCGCCTGCGCTACTCATGTAAAAGGTTGCCCAGGCAATAAAAAGCAAGACTGCGGCGACGACATAAGCTGGCGCGACAAAATCAAACAACTTGCGCGGCCGCAAATCAGCCGATCGAGTTGTGGTCTGGAAAGCTTGGTGCATCAGTTTGTAGTTTCTAAATTCCGAGAAGGCGATGACGATAAAAGGCACTGTCTGCAAAAAGAAATAAAGCATCACGAATATCTCGTCCCCGCCCTTATCAGCGGGCCGGTACCCTGATGCCAGCATTGCGACCAAAATAGCACCACCAAGTAATGCCACCAGTTGATTGTAGCGCTTGAAAAGGGTCAGTCTGCTGGTTTTTGCCCCTGCGGTCAGTATTGTAAAACCGGACGGATAGAGTTTCGGATACTCTGTAGGCGGATAGTTCTTTAGGACATAGCTGATCCGGTTGGCCAACTGATTGGGGTAATGAATGGACAATAGAAAAATCTGCCCGGCAAAAGTCAGGTAAAAAACAAACAAGATGGCTGTCATGGGGATTTGGTCGGCCATTTTAGGCTCCTTTAGTGGGTAACTGTTGCATTGCACTGGTGAAGGCAATGCGGATTTCGCTGTCTGTGGCACCGCGATCGCGGCAACGGTCAACGACGTCTCTTAGTTTGGACAAAACCCATTCGTTGAGGTCGATGCCCACGTTTTTGGCGGCATCAGGGTGCACAAAAGTGCCCCGATAGCCTTTGGTTTGGATGATGCTGTCGCGCTCGAGCAAGCGGTATGCTTTCGCCACCGTTTTATTGTTGAGGTTCAGGTCGTTTGCTAACTGCCGAATAGAAGGCAGCGGGTCACCGGGGGCAACACCCCCTTGTTCCACGACGCACTTTATGCCGGCAATCAACTGGGTGAAAAGTGGCACCTCGCTGTCGATATTAATGGTGATTTGCATGTTTTATGTGTTCCATATGTACCATTACATGTAGGGGTACATATGGAACACATCAGAGTCAAGCCGTTTGATGATAATTTTGCGAAACTGTTGTCACGCAACAGCCTTTACTTGACCATGCCCTGTATTTTGTCGACTCTGAGCATGGGAATGAAGACGGGAATACAGGGAGTGTTTTATGAACAGGTTCACAAAAACCGTTGTTGCCGCCATAGCGTCGCTAATGATTGCCGGGGCGGTACAGGCTGACAAAAAGGCCCTGGTGGGCGGTCGGTTGATTGATGGATTTGGCCACCGACCCATCGCCAACAGCGTGATCCTGATTGATGGTGACACCATTGAAGCGGTTGGCACCGTCGGGTCGCTTGATGTGCCCGAAGGCTACACGGTCATATCAACTGAAGGCATGGACGTGCTTCCGGGGCTGTGGGAAAACCATGCTCATCTGATGCTGAACGGGCATTCGGATTACGAACACTGGGACAAGACATACAAAGACCGGCTAGCAAGCGAGATCATGCCCGCAAGTGCGCTGCAATTGTTGATGGCGGGTATTACGTCTGCCCGCGATTTGGGCGCACCGCTTGCTGATACTATTTCAGTTAAAAGCCGGATTGCTTCAGGAAAAATTGCAGGCCCGCGTCTGTTCACCAGCGGCCCCTTCATCCAGCATGAAACTTACCCGGAAGTGGCTCATTTTCGCTGGGCGGTAAAAACCGTGGCAGAGGCAAAAGCACGGGTAAACCAACTGGCTGATGCCGGCATGGACATTGTGAAACTGATTGACCAGGACCTGATGGACCTGGATGTCGCGCAGGCCATTGTGGATACCGCTCATGCGCGCGGCTTGAAAGTGGTGGCGCATTCTCATCGCCCGAATGAAATCCGGCGCGGACTGGAGATTGGCGTCGACAATTTTGAACATACGGGCCTGACCACAGCGCCTGCGTACCCTGATGACATCATGGTGATGCTGAAGGAGCGCACAGCGACCGGACGCGTCGCGGGCGGACCAATGTATTGGACGCCCACTGTTGAAGGCCTGTGGAATTACCAACTAACCGTTGATAACCCGGAAAAGCTGGATAATACCTGCTGGCACGCGGGGCTTCAGCCGGACACCATTGCCGACATCAAGGCTTCTATCCAAAAGCCTGGTGAATTTGGCTATTCTGCGCTCACACCTATTCGTAGGCCAACGCTGAAACGCAAAATAGCCCAACTGCGCGAGGCGGGGCTTGTTTTGTTGGTTGGCACCGACAGCGGTATTCCGATGAAGTTTCATTGCCAAAGCACCTGGAACGAAATGGCAGCCTGGGTTGACGTCTTTGATATTCCGGCGATGGACACCATCCGCGCCGCCACATACTGGCCAGCAGTGATGATGGGCGTGTCGGACAAATTGGGCACCGTCTCAAAAGGCAAATATGCCGACATTATTGCGGTGAAAGGTGATGTGCTGCGCTATATTAACCTGCTACAAGATGTGGATATGGTGATGAAAGGCGGCGCGCTTTACAAAGAAGCCGTTCGCTGAATGACCATAGCGCTTTAACGGGTTGAAGGCATGAAGTCCTGATGGTTTATGTGTTGCTGGTGACAGGGTTGATTATGTTGCTTGCGGGCGGCGAAGGCCTTGTTCGCGGCTCTGTCACGCTGTCGGAACGGTTGGGGCTATCCAAAGCTTTTATCGGCATTGCCGTGATTGGTTTTGGCACGTCCATGCCGGAAATGGTGGTGTCTATCGAGTCAGCGCTGATTGGCCGGCCCGGCATTGCAGTGGGCAATGTGATCGGCAGCAACATTGCCAATATATTCCTGATACTCGGCACAGCGGCCCTGATCAAAACGCAGGTGACCACATCAAAAATACTGTGGCGGGATGGCCTGTTTTTGGTATTTGCAACCATTCTGGTGACGGCTGGCCTGCATCTAACCGAGCTGAACGCGATAACAGGTGTTGTGATGCTGGTTATCTTTGCCGGGTTCCTGTTTCATTGTTTTCGTACCGAACAAGACATAGGGCCCGATAAACCCGAAGACCTGCCACATATGAGAGCGTCGCGGGTGCGCCAGATGGTAACCGCAGGCCTCCTGACTTTAGCAGGCGTGGGGGCCTTGTCTTTTGGTGCCAGCTTATTTGTCGACTCTGCTGCAAAAATCGCCACGGGGCTGGGCGTTTCACCTGCCGTTATTGGCCTTTCTGTCGTTGCCATTGGCACCAGCCTGCCAGAACTGGTGGCGGGCGGCATGGCGGCATGGCGCGGGCAAACCGAGCTGGTGGTCGGCAACATCATTGGCTCCAACATATTTAACCTGATGCTGGTACTGGGCGCGACATCGCTGTTTACGCCCATTTCGCTGGCGGACGTGCCTGTAAAAGTAGACTTGTGGGTTATGGTGGGGGCCACTGCCCTGTTGATTTTTGGGCTAAGCACCCGGCTTCGCCTGGATAGGTGGGAAGCAGTGCTGTTTCTGAGCCTGTATGCGGGTTACTGCGTGCGGCTTGCCAGCGCTTAACTATTCAGTGCTTAACTATTCAGCGCTTAACTTTTCAGTGCTTAACTAACTGGCGCTAAAACCACTTCAGTTTTTTGAAAATCACAACCTGAAGCGCCACAATGGCAACCAGCATACCGCCAAAAATCAGAAATGCGTTTTCGTTGTCCGCGCCCGGAATACCGCCCACATTAATGCCCAACAATCCGGTTAAAAAGCCAAGCGGCAGGAAAATGGCGGCTATTACCGACAAAATATACATATTTTTGTTCAAGCGGTCCGACAGGATATTGGCGATTTCGTCCTTAACGATTTGCGCCCGTTCCCGAATTGCGTCCAGGTCATCAACATAGCGTTTTACCCGGTTAAAACTTTCCTGCAGGTGCCTGCGGTTACCGGGCGTCAACCATGGCAACTCGGAGCCATATAATTGGGCAATCGCTTCTCGCTGGGGTGCCATATAGCGACGGAAAATAATCGCCTGCTTACGCACACCAACAATGGCTTCTCTATGCTCGGTTGAAGTCTGATCCAGCACAGCTTCCTCAATTTGATCGGTGGTATCATCCAAAGTGGCCAAAACAGGTTCAAACCGGTTAAACATTTTGGCAACCAGACTGGCGACAAACTCTCCTGCGTCTTTGGGGCCGCGGCCTTGAAGCAACTGTGCCTCAATATCGCGCACCGCCTTTAATCGGCGCAAACGCACGCTGATGATACGGTGCGTATCAATCCACAGGCGGATCGACACCATATCTTCAGGGGCGGAGTTTTCATTCAGGTTCACGCCGCGCAAAAACAACAAGGCGCCGCCATCAATTTCTGTCAGGCGCGGACTTGTTTCTTCTGCCAGCAAGGCTTCGGTTATAAAGGGGTCAAGGTAAGCAACCTCTTTTTCCAGCCAAACCTTGGCGTCAGCATGTGTGGCATCCAGATGCACCCACGCGATGGCATCATCTTTTATGGCCTGGCTTACGGCGTCCCCTGCAAGGGGCTGGGCGCCGCCCTTACCATCAAAACTGTAGGCAAAAAGGATTGCATCTTCCATCAACTATTCCCGTTTGACTTCATATGAACATCACGCTGTGGGAACGGAATTTCTATGCCGTTTTCCCTAAATAGCCTCAAAATCGTGCGCATGACATCGCTTTGAGGCGCATACCGGCCAAGTGTCACGTCCTCCACCCAGAACTGCAGCAGCAGGTTGATGGAACTGTCGGCAAACTCACGCACAAAACAAACCGGTTCAGGGTCTGTTATGCTGCGCGGGTGCTCTCGCGCTGCTTCTAGAATCAGCTCCATCGCCTTTTCAATATCGCTCGCATAAGACACACCCACATGAATTTCTACGCGGCCCTGCTTGTTGGTGTAGGTCCAGTTGGTTACCCGGTTGGTGATAAAATCTTCATTCGGGATCATCACTTCCCGCCCATCCGGCGTTTCAATCAGGGTGTAGCGGGCACCGGTATGACGGATGAAGCCAAATTTGCCGTCATCAAGTTCAACAAGGTCATCGTCCTCAATTGTTTTTTCAAACAGAAGAATAATGCCGCTGATGAAATTTGAGGCAATTTTTTGCAAGCCAAACCCAAGCCCAATGCCCAGCGCGCCACCAAAAACTGTTAATGTGGTCAGATCAAAACCCAAGGTATCCAGGCCAACCGTTATCGCGGAAAAATACACCAAAATCTGGGCGGATTTGATAATCAGCGACCGATTGCTGGAGTTTACGCCGCTCAGTTTTCTGATCCGGTTTTCCAGAAATTCCGATGCGATTCCCGCCAACCAGAAAACAATTATCAGCGTAATCAGCGCCTTTAAAATCAGATAAACTGAAAAGCGCATGTCCCCCAGGTGAAAGGCGAAGTCCTCCCGGTCCAAAACCAGACGGATTGGTTCCAGATAATCCAGAAATCCAAGGCCAAAAAACAACCCGGCAAATAACAGGATTAAAGACTTACTGACCCACGCGCGTGGTTTTATCAGCGACAGTAGAATATTTTTCATAGGTGTGCGGCTCCCCAGCCCACGTTACGATACGTCAGCTTATACATGCTGCTTCACACCGGCAAATAAATTCAAGTTGTCGAGTACAACTGCCAAGCCGAACTGCCAAGTCCAACTTTCTGGCCCAACGGTAAGGCCGGCACTCAAAAAATATGCTTCAATTTAAACTGCGCTTTAACCGGACTTTAACTTCCGGCGCGGTAAGCTCCGCCGGTTCGCGTTTCAGGCAGTTTTCCGCCGCCATACGCCGGACTTTTCCTTACCGGAGCCCAACCTGATGAAGCGATCCACGTGCGAAAGATGCGAAACGCTGCCTACGTTGCCCACAGACCTGACAGCTGTTTATGTTTGGCCGCCGATGGGCCATACCACAGGTAAAATGAAGGCCATCGCGACCAAATACGGTGACGTGACGTCAATACAAGGCGGGCTTGCGATTCAGTGCGAGTCCCAGCATCAATTGGCAACACTGCTGACGGCGTTTGATGACGCGCTTACCGAACAGGAAAAAGCTGACAGTAACTGCCTGTTGCAACAAATGGGTGAGGAACCATCCCTTAATGATTTTGTCCGCGTCAGCACCCTGCGGCGCGTTATCGGTCTTTTTGGCGCAGACTGGCTGCTTAAGGTTGTTTCCGAGGAACGGTTAACAAGCTGGTTCCAACCTATTGTGCACGCGCATCAACCCAATGTTCCCTACGCCCACGAATGCCTGTTGCGTTGGCGCGATGACACCAATACCTGGACCACCCCCGGTAAACTGTTCGCCAAGGCCAAAGATGCGGAACTGCTGTTCCAGCTTGACCGCAAGGCGCGTGAAGTATGCATAAAAACAGCGCACAAACGGGGCGTAAACAGCAAGATTTTCATCAACTTTACGCCAACTGCGATTTATGACCCCCGAAATTGTTTGCGCGCAACGTTTGAGATCATCCGGCAGACAGGCCTGTCACCGGACCAATTTGTATTTGAGATTGTCGAAACTGAAAAAGTCAACGACCCGGCACACTTGAAAGCCATTCTGGATGAATACCGCAGCCATGGCTTTGGAGTGGCGCTTGATGACCTGGGAGCAGGCAATTCAACGCTTGAGCTGCTCGGCGCACTAAAGCCGGATTATGTCAAACTTGACATGCAGTGGATACGAGATGTCCATCTTGACAGCTTCAAGGCCGAATTAGTGCAGCGTGTCATAGGCCTCGCGCATACGTTTGGCATCAAAGTCGTTGCTGAAGGCATTGAGAAATTTGAAGAAAGCGCTTGGCTACGCAGCAAGGGTATTGATTATATGCAAGGTTACTTTTTTGCAAAACCCGCCCCCAAACCCGTTACAGAAATTGAACGGCGACAAACCGCATAGTGTGGTTTTTTATTTTTAGTCTGGCATTCCCGCATTTGACAAGCGGGAAACAAGGCTACGGATATGGTCCCTGACCGGGCGGGCTGCACCGCCGTAGTTTGACAAAACAACCGCTACATAGCCTTGGTCCAGGAATACATCCAAGTTTGCACTGATACCGGGGAAGCCTCCTCCATGCCCGACAATTCTGTTGCCAACATCACCCATTACGCGAAAACCAAACCCATATGGTTCGGTGTGAAACTGGGGTTTCCTTGACAACAAAATCTCTGTGTTATCTGCATTCAATAAACTGTTATTCATCAACGCCACAGCAAAGCGGTGCAAGTCTTCGATGGTTGAAAAACAACCACCAGCAGGGCCACCTTTGACAACATGCAGGTATATGTTGTTTTCCCAGCCGGTTTCATTGGTTTCGCTGGGCGAGTATCCAATCGCCAGATTGGGAACCGGCTGATCCATTTCATAGCAATCAGAATTGATCATGCCGACCGGCTCATAGATATGGTCGCGAATATAGTCAAAATAGTCCTGACCAGATGCTTTTTCGATGATCACACCCAGCAAAAACATGCCAGTATTGCTATAGCGATATCCTGTTCCAGGTTCAAATTCTGGCGCATCGCTGACCACAAGAGGTTTATAATCATCCAGTGCTTTGTATCGAAGCTTTGAACTGTTGAAAAAAAGCTCGCTGAAATAACTCCCAAGCCCGGAGGAGTGGGACAACAGGTGCTGAACCTGTATCTTATTACTGATGGTCTGCAGTAACCAACTTTCATCCAGATACTTGCTAATGGGGTCATCTAAATTTATCTGACCTTGTTCAACCAACTGCATGATGGCAAGCGACGTGAACATCTTGTTCATTGATCCCAGGTTGAGTTTGGTTTGCACATTGTTGGGAACACGAAACCGTTTGCTGGCAAGCCCATACGCTCCGGCAAAAATGACGTCAGCATCTTTTGCAAACAGTACCGTACCTGAAAACGCATCACTGCTTTCCAGGTCCGCCATGTAGGAGCCGATGTCTGCGGCAACCATCTTCACATCCGGCGGTGCGTTATCGGCGGCTAAAGCCCCACTATAGAAAACACCAGTATATAAAACCCCGGTATAAAAGACGTACACCGCCATTAGTATAAAAGAATATATCAGTTGCTTCATAACGTGCCCCACTATCTTAGTTTGCCAGGTCCTGACTGCGTTTTTTCGCCGCTGCAACTGCGCGGGTCATCAGGTCAGTCAGGCCTTTGTTGGCCATTAGAACCTCAAGTGCTGCTGCCGTTGTGCCGCCGGGGCTGGTGACCCGGGTGCGCAGTTCAGCTGCGCTGACGCCGCTGTCGGCTTCCAAAAGGCGCGCCGCACCAATGATTGTTTGGCGCGCTAACACCATTGCCTCATCGCTGGACAGGCCTGCGTTTTCTGCAGCAACGGCCAGCGCTTCCACCAGATGAAACACATAAGCGGGACCGCTGCCCGATGTTGCGGTTACCGCGTCCATCATCCCTTCATCTTCAAGCCAAACTGTCGTGCCCGCCGCTTGCATCAATGTGTCAACCAGCGCCTTGTCAGCAGCAGAGGCACCATCGGCAGCAACCAGGCCCGTCACACCTGCCCCGATGGCTGCGGGTGTATTGGGCATGGCGCGCACCAACACGGCCATGCCCCGCGCCTCTTGCGCTGCTCCCGCCTGCTGCAGCCCAAGGAGCATCTGGTCAAGCATCACCCCTGCCGCCACCGAAATCACAACAGTGTCTTCATTTGTCAGGTGGCCAACCGACGTTAGAACGTCGTTCATCATCTGCGGTTTAACCGCGACAAGCATCGCCCGCGCTTGCAAGCCGTCCGGCAACAGATCTGGCGAGGCAGCGAAAGCAACGCCCTGTGTGCCTGGTATGGTGTCCGCGCTTGCAACAGGGTCCACAACCATCATGCCCTCAGGCGGCAAGCCAGCAGAAAGCCAACCGCGCATAAGCGCCCGCCCCATATTGCCACAACCAACCAGCACCAACGGCGCATTAGCAGTGAAAACTGAAAGATCACCCATGGGAACCCCCGGACAGAAAACGATCAAATATTAAAGGCCTAACCATACAGGCAAAAATACTACGGGTCGAAAATGCAAAAGGCTCAAAAAAATGGACCCAAAAAAGACAATGGGCGAAGCATAGCCCCGCCCATCGCATACAACAATAATGGAAAATGGTTACGCGCTGCCCGCACACTCCAGCATCGCGCTTTCAATGGCCTGCACCGGCGACTGGCCACCCCACATGACAAATTGAAACACCGGATAGAATCTCTCGCATTCACCCAACGCTGTTTCGATCATCGTAATTATATGGTCTTCACCAATAGCGCCCAACAGCGGATCGTTGGCCAGACTTGCATGACGATAGAGAAGCGCGCCTTCCTCAGCCCAAAATTCAAAATGACCAATCCACATACGCTCATTGATTAACCCGATGGCTTCATACACGTCAGAGCGCTTTTTTTCCGGCACCTTCAGGTCGAACATGCAGGCAAATTGCAGGGTCTTAAAGTCATCGCGCCAAAAAACGCGAAACTGCAAATCTGTATACTGACCACCAATAAACATGGTCAATTCATCATCATTGTGCCGCTCGACGGCCCAGTCGTTGGCCCCCGCAAGCTCTTCTGCAAGGTCAACAGGATTGTTGTTGAGAATTTCGGAATGTCCGGTGGTCAAAGTCGTCATCTCGATTCCCTTCTGAGATGGCCTGCCGGATCATAACCGGCAGGTCGTTGTGCCGGTTTAAGTCCTAGTCTTTATATGCCAGATATACGAAATCTGGGTTCCTTCATATGACTAAACACTAAATGTAGCGTGCCAAAGCCGAGACTCTGTGGCAAGCAAGAATTACGTTTTTTGGGAATTTTTCTGTGGATAACTTTTTCAAGTAGTTTTTCAACTATGCAGATTTATTGCGCCTGATCAGGTGCTTAGTTTGCGTTGCTGATGCAGTGAATAGCCGTGTCTTTCTGTTCAGAAAAACAGCAAATGCATGATAAAAAAAGCGCAAAACGCTCTATTTGGCCTTCAGAGCTTCGATTTCAGCGCGTAGGTCTTCATTTTCCATGCGGGCTTTTTCCGCCATTTCGCGGACCGTTTCAAACTCCTCGCGGCTTACCAGATCAAGACCCGCCAGTTGTTTGTCCAACCAGGCGCGAAGCATGCCGTCCATTTCCCCCTTCACAGAATGGGCTGCACCGACCGCACCAGTGGCAAGTTTTGCCATGTCATCCATGAATTTGTTGCTTGTCTGCATTGCTTGGCTCCTTTAAATCTGAGCATTTGATATGATGGATAGACGCCAAAAACGCAAGGGGCGATGTGCCGCAGGGCACCGCGTTTTTGCCTGGAGCCGTAACCAGACGCATTCGCTGGACACACAATTTTCAACCCTTATGATGACGCCGAAAAACAAACCGCGTCCGGTGTAAGGCTAGTCCGGTGTATGACTAGTTCGGGATAAGACGACAAAGGGGATGTTTGTGCCTGACATGTTTGCCATGAGCGTTATCAACCTGCCTGTGTTTGACCCGGTTGCTGTGCAGCTTGGGCCTCTTGCTATTCGCTGGTATTCGCTGGCTTACATTGGTGGCCTGGTTTTCGCCTGGTGGGCGATCCGCCGGCAGGCAACAAAACCTGGTGCCGCCATGACCCATGCGCACATTGATGATTTTATCACCTGGGCGATGCTGGCTATTATTGTTGGTGGTCGGCTTGGGTATGTATTGTTTTACCGGCCTGATTATTATCTGGAAAACCCCGGCGCGATCATCCGCATATGGGATGGCGGCATGTCGTTCCATGGCGGGCTGCTCGGGGTGGTCTTGTCCATCATCTGGTATGTACGCAAAAACAAACTGGATTTGATGCGCGTGGCCGATGTGATCGCCAGCGTTAGCCCCATCGGATTGTTAACAGGGCGCATGGCCAATTTTGTTAACGGCGAGCTGTGGGGCCGCACAACCGATGTGCCGTGGGCCATGGTGTTCCCCGCTGATCCCACCGGCCTGCCTCGTCATCCAAGCCAACTTTATGAAGCGCTGGGTGAAGGGCTGTTGCTGTTTTTGATTCTGCAATTTCTGTATCACAAAACCCGGCTCGCGAAAGACGCACCAGGTGTGATCGCAGGCATGTTCTTCATCGGATACGGACTTGCGCGCTTCCTGGTGGAATTTGTGCGCGAACCAGATGCCGCAATCATCTTTGGCCTGACACGCGGCCAGTTGTTAACTGTGCCCATGTTCCTGTTTGCGGGCTGGCTAATCAGTAAGGGCCTGTCTACACGGCGTGATAAACTGGCCAAAGACAAACTGGCCAAAGGCAAGCTGTCCAAAAAATGACAGCCCTTAAAGATCAGCTTATCAAACGAATAGAGACGACAGAACCGATCACGCTTGCGGCCTATATGGCGGAATGCCTGATGCATCCCGAACATGGCTATTACCAAAAAGAACAGGTTTTTGGCGCAGATGGGGATTTCACAACCGCGCCAGAGGTAAGCCAGATGTTTGGGGAAATGATCGGCCTGTGGTTGGCGGATCGCTGGATAAAGATGGACCGCCCACCCCACGTTAACCTGATTGAGCTGGGGCCGGGGCGCGGCACTTTAATGAGCGATATCCTGCGCGCGACCGAGCCAGTGACAGACTTTCAAGACGCTATCAACGTGCATTTTGTTGAAACAAGCGCGCAGCTTCGCGTCCTGCAGAAAGACCGTGTACCAAACGCACACTGGCATGACACCCTGGCTGATGTGCCAGAAGGACCCGCGCTTGTTATCGCAAATGAATTTTTTGATGCCCTGCCCATTCATCAGTTTGAAAAGCGCGACAGCCAATGGTTTGAAAGACTTGTGGGTACAGAGGACGGCGCACTTGGTTTCACGCTGGGGCCATGCGGGCCACAATTTGCCTTAGCCGACGAAAAATTAAGGGACGCCCCCGATGGCAGCATTCTGGAGGTTTGCCCTGCGGCGCTGTCGATAGTGGGTGAAATTACCGCACGCCTGAACGGCGAAGGCGGTGCCGCGCTTATTATCGATTATGGTTACAGAAAACAGGCAACCGGTGACAGCTTTCAAGCAATGCAAAACCATGCCTATGTTGACGCCTTTGCACAACCGGGGGCAGCAGACCTGACGGCGCATGTGAATTTTGAAGCGCTTAAAACTGCCGCGTCACAAAAAATGGGCAAAAACTACGGTCCAACAACCCAGGGTATGTTCCTGATGGCGATCGGGCTGGGGGCGCGGGCGCAGGTGCTGGCGGGTGCAGGCGACAAGATGCAACAACAGCAAATTCTGGATGCGCTGAAACGATTAACCGCCCCGGATGAAATGGGCACGCTGTTTAAGGTAATGGCCATCCAGCCCCATGAGCTGGCCCCACCTCCCGGTTTTTAGGCGATAGGTCAATAACGTTTGACCATTCTGAAATCGCGCCCTGGTCTGTAGGCAGCAAGACGGGGATTTACCTGCCCGCTGATCACTTCTTGTGCCGCTAATTGCCCTGCAATCGGCGCTAGGGAAACACCGCTGTGCATCACCGCCAGATACACATCTGGCCGGTTTGGGGACGCGCCGATAACCGGGTGACCATCCAGCGGCAAGGGGCGCCAACCGATATAGACATCTTCTATTTCCAAATCCGAAATGCCGGGGGCAAAATCTTCGGCAACGGCCAAAATACGACTGGCATGCTCAAGCCCCAGTTCCCGGGTTGGAAAATCATTGGGGCGGCCCTGAAGCCGTTCAAAATGCGTTTCGGGCGCGCCGTCCTGTTCGCCAAAAACAATGCGATTGTCGCTGCGCTGATTCATATGCACACCCGGTGCGGAAATAATATGGTTTATCCGCCGCCGGGTTGGCTTGCTGATGGCAATAACACCGGGACGGGTGCGTTGCGGCAAGTCGGTCAGGGCAAAACGCTCTGCGGCAAGCGGGTCTGCACCCGTTGCCAGAACCAGCCGATCAGCCACCATGTCCCCCTGGCTTGTAGTTATCCCGACCAACCGATCACCGTTCATTTTCACACCGTCAAGCGTGCAGGGCGCGATGACGCGGGCACCATGTTTTTGCGCTGCATCCAACAAAAGACGCGTTGCCAAGATAGGGTCGACAGCCCCGTCATTTGCAGACAACGCCACGTCCTCTGCGCCCACAAAACGCAGCCCCGGTTCCATCACCTGAACATCGCTCAGGCTGACCATACGGGCATCTTCACCCCACGTGACTTGTTCTGCTATCTGTTCCCGCAGTTTTGCCTGCCGGTTTTTGGTATTGAACCATTCCAACGACCCGCCCCACCGCATGGGAATATTCAAGTCACGGGAAAGGCTGTGCCATGTACTCAGGCTTTCTTGCGTCAATTTATGATAATCGCGAGGTTGTTTGGCGTAGGTCGCGTTAATCCAGGCAAACGTGCCCCTGCTGGCATGACTGGCGGGCCCCACCCGGTCGATAACCGTGACTGCGGCTCCCGATTTTGCCAAATGATAAGCGACGCTGGCACCCACTATGCCTGCTCCCGCAACAATAACGCGCAGTTTTGATGCAGCCACCGGTGATATTGCGCCAGCCGCTGCCGTCGCGGCTATCAATTTCAAAAGTGTGCGTCTATCCAATGAATGCCCCTCTTTTCCCCGGTTGGTGAGAGCGGGACTGTATCAATCGGTCCCGTATAAGTCTTTAAGAATAGAGCCACCAATAAGCCTTATATCCGACGTTTCTGGCAAATCAGCAGGCAATCCATGCCCTATGTCTATGTATGTTGATTGAAAGCAATCAGCAGAAATCATCAGCGCATCTCGCGGTGGGTCCAGGCGGTAAACCCCAGATGGTCGGCTGTAGGCCATAAGAATACAGGACTGGTCCGTTTGTTGAACCGGAAGCAACAAACATCGGGCAAGGCGGTTGGTGCCGTCATGATAGGCGGTTGAAAACTGCATCAAGCCGCCACACGGCGTTTTAAACAAGGCATTCCAAAAAGTCTGGCCAGCTTGACGCACATCAGGGCTAACCATTTCAAGCCAGTTAACATCCTTGCCTTGCAGTTTGACGCGGTCTGCCACCCGGCTTCCCATCAGGCGGCAGCGCAAATCACCAGGCGCCTTCAATTCGTACATCATAATGTCAACAGCAAACGTCGCGAAATCCTGCAGGCGAATATCCGCGCGCAAAGGGATATCATTGCCTTTGCGTTGGTTTTGCCAGGTTTTGCGAAACGCCACAAAACCAGGGTCTGTCAAAGCGGATGTATAGTCTGCATTCATACGTGTCGCGGTTTTATCCAGAAACAAAGCAAGCGCAGAATGTAAAACACCCGGCGGCCTCGACGCCCCAACCTTATTATGATCATGCGGAAACCCCGTTGTAAACTGATAGATACGGGAATGAGTTTAGACACACCCACTGGGTCGCGCACCGTCATGCAAAAACCTGTTTTCTTTCACCCCGGTCCTTGGCACAGTGGCACCATGTCAGATCATCTGCTTTTTCCCGGCCATTTGGGCGCACATCATGCCTTTCTTTCACGCAACGGCGGCGTATCCGGCGGCGTGTATGAAAGCCTGAATTGCGGGCCCGGCTCAAACGATGATCCAGACCTTGTGAGCGAAAACCGCCGTATCGCGGCCAGTGTGATTGCTGGGCGTCGGGATACACCGCTGGTCAGTTGCTACCAGATCCACAGCAATATAGCTGTTGAAGTTACGTCAGACTGGGGCGACGACAGGCCAAAAGCCGACGCCATGGTAACCCGCAAACCGGGCATTATTCTGGGCATCCTAACTGCGGACTGCACACCTGTGTTGTTTGCGGACGCCGACGCTGGCGTTATCGGCGCGGCGCATGCCGGATGGAAAGGCGCGCTTGCAGGGGTGTTAGAAAACACGATCACCCTGATGGAGAGGCTGGGCGGCCATCGCACATCAATACACGCGGCTATCGGGCCAACCATCGCACAAGCCAGTTATGAGGTCAGTGCTGAATTTGAAGCCGACTTTCTGGATAAAAATGATGCTTTTTCTGCCTTTTTCACCCCCGGAAAGGACACATTACATCGCCAGTTTGACCTGCCGGGTCTCGTGGCACATCGACTGAAAGAAGCAGGCATCGGAACTATTGTCAACAGCGGCATTGATACCTATTCAAGCGACGCCCACTTTTCCTACCGCCAGACCACGCACCGGGGCGAGCCAGACTATGGACGCCAGCTTTCAGGCATCATGCTCGCCGGATAAGCCCCAACGCCAGGACCCTAGTCAGCAAACTGTTTCAGCATTAAGGGGCTACGAGCGATCTGCCAGGTGAATTTTGGCCACATTGACCAACTGCCTGCCGCGATCTCAACCCCTTCCAGCATCTTGTCCAGGTCACCCCGGCCATAGGGAACCCCCGCCAAGACCACCGTCTCAACGGCCCGCACGGCACCAATATGCTCAAGGGGGTTCTCGCGCAGCAACACGATGTCAGCGCGAGCATCAGGTTTGATTGCGCCAGCGCGACCTTCCAAACCGAGAAACCTGGCTGGCGAGATTGTGGCGGCGCGCAGCGCATCCAGCGGCGACAGGCCTGCAATCACCAGATGCTCCAACTCATCCGCCAAACTGGCACCGGGAAACGTAAAGCTGTCTGGGGCATCCGTGCCCGCCATAACCGTCACGCCAGCGCGGTGGGCAGCACCCGTAAGCTGCAAACCAAAATCATAAATCGCTTTATAACTGCTTTCGCCCTCGCTTGCGGCTGCCCTTGTCGCCATATTATCTGCATCATTGAGCCACATCATCCTCAGCGGTGCAGGGATATACCGCAAACGGTGATCACCGCGATATGCAGCATCTGTTGCATAAGCATCCAGTTTCCGGGTGGTGTGCGTGGGCACAAAGGCTGCGCCCGCATCCCGCATCATGGCGAACAGGTCAAGACAGCGCTGGGGGTCATGGTCTGCGATCATACGCAAGCGCTTTTTATTGCCATAACTGCCCCGAAAGTCAGTGGTCGCGCGCAGGTCGTCAATGCCCGGATAACATTCAAAAATGAACAATAGCGCATGCTCAAAACTCCGCTGCCCGGCAGCGATTGCCTCCGGTAAGGATACAGCCCAGGGCAAATGCCCCGCCAGATACAAGCCACTATCCTTTGCGGCATTCGCAAGAGCGGTATAGCTGTCTTGAGGCAGTTCCGTGTAGGTTTTTAAAAAGTCGATGCCCCGAGCCGCATCATGCGCGGCACGGGCCCGTGCACCGTCGGGGGTTGCCGCGCCAAGATCACCCGGGGTAGAATCGGGCACGGCGAAGCCACCATTGATCGCAAGCCCGGTGATTTGGTCATACCTAGGCCCGACAATCTGCGCGTTTTCCACTGCCCGCGTCCATGCGCGTTTGTCGTCAGCGCAGGCTGTCCAGGCATCTGGCTCGCCCAGACATCCACCCATATCGCGCACAGCCGTAACACCATTTGCAACATACATCGGGTGCGTCAGTTCGGGTGCCAGCTTGAAACTGTGCATATGCATGTCGAACAGGCCGGGGATGGCAAACTGCCCGGTGCCATCAATTACGGTTACATTTGCATCAATGGGGTCAACGTCCAGTGCTGTAATTCGGTCACCCACAACCGTAATGTTCTGGTCCGGCACTAACCGCCCAGCCTCAACATCCACTATGGTCACATTAGTGATCACCAGTGTATCTGGTCGTGTATTGGGGTCTGGTTTTGGTAATGGCCAAACCACACCTGCGGCAAAGGCTAGAACAAGCACAAGCAGGCTTGCACCCGCTATTTTGAGTGCAATGGAAACTGTTTTTCTCACAGGACGGTGCCTCGCTGTTTTTTATCTTTATTTATTTCAGTTGGGGAGATAGGCACCATACTTCAATGACACTGCAAAATTCGGCGTATGCCAGCGCAATGGTTACTGGTTTTACACTCGATTCGCTTTCCCTCCATCTTACTTGTTTGCCAGGCGAGGATTTTCAGGCCAAAAATGCCTCCAGATGTGTCCAGTTTCAGGAATTTGCACGAAAGATGACAAGATCATGACTGCTGGCTTTACAGCGTCGGGGTGCGCTGCTAAAGCTCCGATTAATTGGGTCAATCTTCATCACCGCGGAGGCCAATATGGGCATGAAGATTCTTTCGGGCAACTCCAATCCGGAACTCGCTGAAGCGATTGGGGCGTATCTTAATATTCCGCTGGCAAAAGCCGCTGTAAAGCGCTTTTCCGATCAGGAAGTCTTCGTGGAAATCCATGAAAATGTCCGGGGGGAAGATGTCTTTCTGGTGCAGCCAACCAATTTCCCGGCCAATGACCATATGATGGAACTGCTGGTATGTATTGATGCCCTGCGCCGGGCGTCAGCACGCCGCATTACGGCGGTTATTCCCTATTTTGGGTATGCCCGGCAGGACCGAAAGCCCGGCCCACGCACGCCAATTTCAGCCAAGCTTGTTGCCAATTTGATCACCACAGCCGGTGCGGACCGCGTGCTAACCATGGACCTGCATGCAGGCCAGATTCAGGGCTTCTTCGATATCCCGACAGATAACCTCTATGCCATGCCGGTACTGGTGCGGGACATGAAGGAAAAATATGCGGGTCGTGAGATGACCATTGTATCGCCAGATGTTGGCGGTGTGGTGCGCGCGCGCGCTTATGCCAAGCGCATGGATGCCCCTATCGCAATTATCGATAAACGCCGGGAGCGGGCTGGCGTCTCTGAAGTGATGCACCTAGTTGGTGAAGTTGCAGGCACACACTGTGTGCTCGTGGACGATATTGTTGATAGCGCAGGCACGCTGTGCAATGCGGCGCAAGCCCTGATGGACGCCGGGGCAAAATCGGTTTCTGCTTATGTGGCGCACGGCGTTTTGTCTGGCCCCGCGTATGACCGCATCAACAATAGCGTTATGGACGAACTGGTCATTACAGACAGTATTCGCCCAACGCAGGATGCCAAAGACAGCCCCAAAATACGCCCTGTGACGGTGGCACCGCTTTTGGCTGAAGCGATGAACCGCATTGCGCACGAAACCAGCGTATCAAGCCTGTTTGACTAACAGGCTTGGTCTGGCTGGCGGGTTACATCATCCGCTTCAGTATCTGTTTTTTGCCAATCAACTGGTGATATAAAACAGCGGCTATATGCACAGCAAACAATGCTGCCAGAGCATACCAACCAGCCACATGCAAGTCTTCCCAGAAATGGTGCAGGTCCATATCCCGTTCATATGGTGTCGGGATGCTGAACAAGCCATAAAACGGTAGGTCCCAGCCTACTGTCAACAATGTCATGGCACCTGATACAATCTGAAACCCGATGACACCATAAAACGCCCAATGCGCAAGTGACGCCAGACCCACCTGCCAGCCAACGCTGCTAACTGGCTCAGGGCTTTTGTTCATAACCTTCCAGCCAAACCGAGCCAGCAAAAGCGTCAGGGCGATCAGCCCGGTTGAGGCATGTAGCCGGATAAGCGCCGACTTTTCATCGCCGCGCGGCAGATCACTGACATACAGGCCAAAGGCCACCATCGAAATCAGCAAGAGTGCCATGGCCCAATGTAGTGTTTTCGCCATTGAGCCATAGCTGGCTTTTGAATTTTTTAGCGCCATGAAATCGTCTCCACCAGTGCAATCGCACACACCGGATTTGGCACCTAGAAACTGGATGTCCAGGAAACCGTTGCCCGAAGGTTGCGATTTGGTCCGGGCACACCAGCAAACGTGCGCACCGCATTCGCATTGAAGATATTATTCATACCAACATCAAAACGCCAGCCTTTCAAGCTACCTTCTGATGGCTGCCATACCATATAGGTGTCTATGACCTCATAACTGGGCCGTGCCTCTGCCGGGTCATTAATTTTGTCAAACTGGCCTGCAATTTCTGCGCGCGCACCAATGCGGAAATCTTGCTCCGGCATTTTTACTTCGGTTACCAGCTGGAGGCGGTTTGGTACTAGAACACCAACAAAATCACCTGTGTCCTTGTCGCGCCCATCAATGGTGGAGTAAGCGGCAGACAGGAACAGATAATCGCTGCTGTATTGTGCCTCAATCTCAATACCATCAAGCTGCGCGCGGGCTGTGTTTACGTTCCGGCTGGTGCCTGACGTGCAAACACCCGGCACAGGCGCAAAGCAGGAAGGCGAAAACTCGACGTTTACTTCCAAGTCAATCAGGTTACGCACATCGTTTTCAAAGTAGCTGCCTTTAATCACCAATTGGTCGCCATCAAAGGCAACATTTTCAAATGTCAGGCCAGCGCCAAATTCAAAGGCTTGAGCACTTTCAGGGCGAAGGTCCAGGTTTGGGACAAAGAAATTAGGGGCTTGTACAAAAGGTCCAAGCGGAATGGTAAAGTGAAGGTTGTCAGCAAATATTTCGTTGAACGACGGCGCGCGAAATGCCTCGGAATAGTTACCATAAAACAGCAGCCAATCGGTTGGCGCATAGGATACGCCAATTTTTGGTGACGTCGCGTTATCGCCTGCGCTCAGGTCCGGGTTTTGGTCCGATGAATTGTCAAAATCATCATAGCGAATGGCCGGGATGATCCGGAACGTACCAACCTCGGTATCGATGCCAATATCAGCTTGAATGAAGGCACCAAATGTTTCTGAAGTGGCATCAGGCACACCACCACGGGTGCCGTCTGCTGTGGTGTTATCAAGGCCGATCTGCTCGTCTTTATAATATTCAGCGCCATAAGTGAAGATGACCGAGCTGTCACCGCCAAGGGAGAAAGTGGAGCGGTTGTCGATCACGAAACCAACCGTATCCACCTGCCGGGAAATTTCACGCGGGGTGTCCAGTTCCGCCTCATCAACGCGGGAATTGTTCATGTACCCAATGATACCCAGATCAACCAGATTGCTCTCGGGGTTATAATTCACGCGGGCGCGCCAGGTTTCGCTTTCAATATCCTTGCGGACCAGGTCCCCGGTTGAAATGCCCTGACCATTATTGGGCTCCAGTGCATTATTGTTAAACCGCAACCAGGATGCATCAACTGACAGGGCATCAGTGATTTGGGAGTTCACTTTCACCATTCCTGACGCAATCTCGTCATCGCCTTGCAGATTATCGCCGCGCGCGACATTTATGTCGCTCGAATCGCGGAATGTAAAGTTGGCCAACCCACCGGTTTTGCCGCTTTCTGTGGTGCCAAACAGGGTTGCGCCTGTCATCCATTCATCGTTCAACCCCTGAAACCCGGCTTTTAGACGAAACCCAAATTGGGCATCTTCTTCCAAAAGGTCACTGGCATTGACGGTTTCAAAGGCGATAACACCGCCCAGCGCGCTTGAACCATAAAGCGCAGAACCCGGACCCCGAACAACTTCTGCAGCACGCAACAAATCGGGTTCAATGAAAAAGCGGCCGTCGTGGCCGGACAGGAAATTTTGGCGTACCCCATCAAACAGCACCAGAACGCCTTCACCCGATACACCCCTTAGGGCCGGAATTTCCCCCGTGCGGCGCGGCCCACCAGTGAACTGGATGCCCGGTGTTTGGGCAAAAATTTCTGAAATGCTTGCAGTGATGCGGCTTTCGATCTCATCCCGGGACACCACACTAACACTGCCGGGGAAAGAGAAAATATCGGACGGGCCACGGGTTGCTGTAACGCTGATTTCTTCAATGTCCTCTGCTGCGAAATCAGCTTCCATCTCGGCTTCGGCTGCATAAACAGAATGACTACCCATAGACATTGCGATAACCAGCGCTGACACGCCTGCCAGCATTGAAAGACGGATGCTTGTAGAATTTGGCTGCGATGCACACGCACTGACAGTGTTAACGCTTGCGCGTTTTGCAGATTGATCAAAAGTCATTACTAAATCCCTAAATTAGTATTGCGAATCATTCGCAGTTGCATTACACAGGCCTTAACAATAAGTTTTTGCAAATGCAAGTGAGTCTTAGTATTAATTATTTCTGTTCAGGAGAAAGAGACATGGCCAAACACTTCCAGAAGATGGTGGCGCTTGCCGCCACTTTGGTGCTTGCTGCATGTGCGGGCGTTTCCACCGACCGGCAAGCCACCGCAACACAGTCAAATACCGCCGTCAGCGCACAAGCTGCGAATTTTGAACGTGACCGTCAGTCAATCCTCGCGATGGCGGGCGATTATTCTGTTACGTTTGACTTTCGGGAAACCGTGCCGCTGAAAGCGGGCTACAAACCAAAAGACGCTTACATTACCAGCGCGCAGGAGATTGTGCGCGTTATTGAAGACCGTGGTGACTTTATCAGTCTTCAGCATGTTCTTTTGGTGGGCGGCAAACAGAAATTCCCCGTTAAGCACTGGCGACAGGACTGGCAGTTTGAACCTGCAAGCATCACACGTTTTGTTGGCGGCAATGGCTGGAAGAACATCGCGCTTACACCAGCCGAGTCAAAAGGCCAATGGGCACAATTTGTTTATCAGGTTGATGATGGTCCCCGCTATGCTGGCCTTGGCGCCTGGCGCTATGATAGTGGTTTTGCAGAGTGGGCATCTGACCCGTCCCTGCGCCCCCTGCCCCGCCGCGACGCTACCAAACGCAGTGACTATCACGCCATTGAAGCAGTGAACCGCCATGCCATTACGCCAGAAGGGTGGGTCCATGAGCAAGACAATACCAAGCTGATCCTGGCAGGCAAGCAACCGCAAGCTCTGGTGCGCGAAGTGGGCGTAAACACCTATGTGCATGCTGACAACCTGCAGGCAGATGTGGCGCTGGACTATTGGGACAAAACCAAAGACCTATGGAAAGCCGTGCGTGCCGAGTGGACCCGACTGGAGCAGGAAACCGATGGGTTTGGCCTCACCGTCCAGGGTGAGCCTGAGGAAGTTTACATGCAAATTCTGGGCGTTGCGACCGGATTGGCGGACGGTGAACTAACAGTTGAGCAAGCTCGGGAAGATGCGCTGAGTATTATTTCTGAATACACCATTACCGACCTGCGCCCCCTTCAAGCGCGTTTAGCAGACACACCTGTCATTGAACCCGGTGCCACAAGCGAGGGCAATTAGGGGCGAACAGTCACGCCTTTAAGCCACGAAAAGCCCGCCAATCCGGCGGGCTTTTTTATTGCCTTGCCCCAAAATCAGGTTTCGCCACTCACTGCATTTGCCGCAAGTCAATTAGAGCAAAATAGAGGCTGGTTTATAATTTGGCTGAATAATTTGGCGGAAATCGCCTGATACCAGAAATAGTACTTTTAAAGGAGTGTATTTTCATGGCCGCACAATCAAAATCCGAACTCCTCGAAATCACACGTAAAGAGTTTGGAAAACTGACCAAACTTATAGAGACAATTGATGCGGATGCTGCGATGAGAAAGAGGGATGAAGACACGTCAGTTAAAGATATCATCGCACATCGGGCGCATTGGATAGACCTTTTCTTGGGGTGGTATGCTGAGGGCCTTGCGGGGAAAACAGTCTACTTCCCCGCAAAGGGATATAAATGGAACGACCTCAAACGTTACAATGCTGATTTGAGAGACCGCCAATCCGCTCTGAGCTGGCCGGAAGCGACGGCATTGCTGCATAAAAACTACCAAAAGCTGATAGAGTTCATCGAAAACCACACTGATCAGGAGCTATACGGCGGTCCCATGAAGGGAGCGAAAAATGCCTGGACGCCCGGACGCTGGTCAGAAGCGGCGGGCCCCAGTCATTTTCGTTCTGCTTCAAAATTTCTCCGCACGGTTTTGAAGAATAGCCGCAAGGGAAATTAACCGCCAATAGCTGCCCCTGCTGAAATGTGCAAAACCCTCCGACCCGGCAGTTTTTTACACGGTGCGCGGGGCTATCAAAATCGGGCTTTAGCAACCGCCCTGGGCACTTCCGCATCAGGAAAAGTGGCTGACATGCCCTTGTGAAGAAATGTCGCTAGCATGGGCCCAAACCGCCGAGAGAACCAAGCCTCAGGATAAGGATGCCCATCACCATAATACAGTGAACCGCCCCGCTCCTTGGGAATGCCATAACTCATGACCTGCTTGTTGAATATCTCGGTCCCATCAGCATCCAACAGCATAAGCCGCCCTCTCATCAGTTCATGGGGGCCGTCAAAGACGCTGAGATTATAGCCATCAACGTAAAAGTCCTCGATCCGCACAACAAGCGTCCGTTCAGTGTCCTGCTGGCCGATACTTTTAAGATTGTGATCAACCATCCGCTGGACCAGCGTTTCGATGGAATAGTCATTAAGATCAGGTATCAGGCGTTCTTCCGCAGTAGACCTGCCATACCACCGTGACGGAGAACGGTAAAACGAGTCAGGACGCTTTCCTCTAATTCTTATTTCGCGCTGCTTTTCGAACCTGTTAAGGCGTTCCATATGGGGCTGCATTTCTGGACCAAACTCGATGATCACCTCTGTCGCAGATGACCCGGAGGTGGCATAAAGAAACCACGAAAATATCAGCGCAAACTTGAAACCTTTTGTCACAACAGCTCCTGTCTTTTGCTACCAAACCGCCCATCCAGTTATAGTAATATATACGTTAAAATAGCTGAACAGAAGATGAATGTGAGGTCATATGCCGCTACGCTATTCGCGCAGCCCCAGAAACCGCATCGTGAATCCGATAGAATTAACATACCCATGGGCAAGAATTTGCGGCAAAAGGTTGGTCTTGCCAAACCAAACGTAAATAGCCCCCAAAGCAACGCCAATGGCCCCGGTGACTACAAACCCGAACAGCCCCTGATAATAAGCGTGCCTATACCCAAAAAATACTGCAGCAATAGCGACAGCCAGAATGGTTGACGCAGTGCTGCTGCCCATAAACTGCGAAAGCCGGTTGATCAGGAATGCGCGGAACAGCATTTCCTCAAAAAACGCGCCATGTGTCCAGACAAGAGCCATCCAGACCAGATACATCGGCACGTCGCCTTCAATGTCACCAAACCGGTTGGCGACATATCCTTTTTCAAAAAACAGATTGGCAATGGCATCACCAATACCGCCAGACAGCAAAATAGCGCCAAAAACAAAGATCGACAGACCCAGCGTGCGCAGCCAACTGTCCGGTCGCCTAAAGCCCAAATCACGCCACGACATGCCGCGCACGCGCAAGCGCCAGGTCGCAATGGCCATCGCGGTAAAAGTGGAGATGGGCCCGGCGTATTTCAGTGTGTAGGTTAGAAAGGTCTGTTTGACCGCCACTAACACCAGAACAACGATAATTGCATCGATAAGCGCGCTCCAATCAAGACGGCGTGCGCCTTGACCAGCCGGAGCGCTGATAGGGGTAGGTTTCATTATTTTTTTCCTCGCCGCTGCAGCCTTTTTTTGTAGTGCTGCATTTTTATTATCAACGAGGATTACCCCAGACGACCCAGAAAATCAAACACCTGCGGCATAAAAAAAGTGCCGGCAATTGCCAGCACTCCGTTGCTTGTATTTCGCGTTACGCTAACCGGTTTATTGCCGGACAAAAATCGGGCCGGGGATGTCCGCGCCGGGGTACAACCCTTCAATGCCTTTCTTCAGGAAAGTGGCAAGAATTGGGGACACACGCACGCTTGCAGACTGGTCCAGATACGCATACTCGCTGCCCGTGTAATTCCAGGACTGGGTAAACTGCGGAACAATCACTGTATCCACTTCCTGAGTTTTCACCACGGCACCAGACGCATCCACCAGGCTGAGCGTACCCACCATCCGGGTCGTGAAAGAATTAAAGCGATTAAGCGAATAATTAGACACCCAAAAATCTTCAATCTCAACCACCAATTTATGGTCGGGGTTGCGGTCCTTCACCTGCTGCAGGTCATATTCGGCCATCGCCGCCACCAACGTTTTGAAGGAAAAATCCTCAACATCGGGGATCAACCGCTCGTTCGCAAACTCGGTTTCGCGGAACCGATTAACGTTGAGGTTACCAACCGGCCGTCGGTTCGCGCCTTCCACCCGGTAGGTGCGGAAAAACTTCTCCCGGCGCAATTCAATCCGGTCAATCCGCTTCATGTCTTCCTCAATGCGCGAGGAGAACTGCACATCCACGTCTCTGGCCGAAACACTCGCCGAAACGCCCAAAGGCGCCCCCAAGGATACCGCCACAACCATCAATATTTTCAGCATTTTCATTGCAAACTCCTGTCCCTAAGTAACGCCGCCCGCCTGCATCTCAATCAGGCACTTATGTCTACTCTATGGACCCGATATACTGAACGCAAACTGAACCAAGGATGAACATGCCCCCTTGGGCCCAAACAATGTTGTATTTATCGCTGCAATAGCTTGCATTTTGGCCATGAAAAGGCTAAACCGCGCCGACTCGTACGGGATCGCCCGTCCGGGCAATCCGTCCTTGCATCCCTGGAGGAAGCGACGGTCAGTATCCGGGTGGTCCGGATGACTGAACAAAAGTTTGGAGAAAGTGAATGGCTAAGGTCATCACCATCGAAGCGCAAACACGTGACCGGATTGGCAAGGGAGCCAGCCGTGCAACACGTCGCGCGGGCTTCGTACCAGCCGTGATTTATGGCGACAAAAAAGACCCTCAATCAATTCAGATCAAAGCAAACGAACTGCAACGGCTGCTGAACCGTGGTGGTTTTCTGTCCCACACATACGACATTGTCGTGGACGGCAAGAAAACAACAGTTCTGCCTCGTGACCTGCAGTTGCACCCTGTAACAGACCTGCCAATGCACATCGACTTCCTACGTCTTGGCAAGGGCTCTACCGTTACCATGGCCGTTCCGGTGCATGTGGTCGGTGAAGAAGAGTCTAAAGGCCTGAAACGCGGCGGTGTGATCAACAACACGCGTCACGACATTGAACTCAACGTTCCAGCCGATGCGATCCCAGAATTCATTGAAGTGAACGTGGCTGATCTGGACCTGGGTGACGCTGTTAAAATTTCTGACATCACGCTGCCTGAAGGCGCGGTACCAACGATTACAGATCGTGACTTTACGATCCTGGCAATTGTGGCACCAAGCGGCCTCAAATCTGCACAAGGCGATGCTGACGATGAAGAGGGCGAAGACGGCGAAGCTGCTGCTGAAACAGCTGAAGACGGCGACGCAGAAGATTAAAACTGCGGGAGCGCGCCCCGCGCTCCTTGCTGCCTGATAAAGCTTTCTGATGCAGCTTTTTGAAACGGGGGTTTTCATGAAACTGTTTGTTGGTCTCGGAAATCCGGGCGACAAGTATGAAAACCACCGGCACAATATCGGATTTATGGCGGTGGACGAAATTGTCCGCCGCCATAATTTTTTGCCGGAAATCGGCAATGGCAAAAAACGCTGGCAAGCCCTGACACATGAAGGGCGGCTGGGCCGTGAAAAAGTCGTAGTCCTTAAACCGCAAACCTACATGAACGAAAGTGGCCGGTCGGTTGGCGAGGCCATGCGGTTTTTCAAGCTTGCGCCTGAGGACGTTGTTGTTTTTTACGACGAACTGGATGTCGCCTTTGGGAAAATCAAAGCCAAAAAAGGTGGTGGTTCAGCGGGACACAATGGCATCAAGTCAATCGCGGCACACATCGGCCCAGACTTTGAACGGGTCCGCATGGGTATTGGCCATCCGGGCGACAAATCGCGTGTACACGGGCATGTGCTCGGTGATTTTGCGAAGTCAGAACTGGATGGGCGCGATGCCATGATTGATGCCGTCGCGGCAGAAGCATCCTGGCTGGCCGATAGTGACCGCCCACGATTTTTGGCAGAAGTGGCACGCCGCCTGAACCCAGTGCGCGAAGCCAAAACGCCAAAGAAGGCATCTGGTGCTGCGCAAAAGCCCGGCAAGGCGGCGCAAACCAATCAAGAACAAGGGGCACCAGGCCCCATGGCCTCTGCGCTAAAGGCTTTGGCTGACAAATTGAAAGGGACTGAATAATGGGTTTCAAGTGTGGCATCGTAGGCTTGCCTAATGTTGGCAAATCAACTCTGTTCAATGCGCTGACCAACACCGCAAACGCGGCGGCAGCCAATTACCCGTTTTGCACCATCGAACCCAATGTTGGCCAGGTGCCTGTGCCCGACGAACGCTTGTTCAAGCTCGCGGAACTGGCGAACAGCAAAGAAATTATCCCAACCCAACTGTCGTTCGTTGATATCGCGGGCCTTGTTCGCGGCGCGTCAAAGGGCGAAGGCCTGGGCAACCAATTCCTGGCCAACATCCGCGAAACAGATGCAATCTGCCACGTATTGCGCTGTTTTGAAGACGACGACATCACTCACGTTGATGGCCGCGTTGACCCGGTGTCTGATGCCGAAACCATTGAAACGGAACTGATGCTGGCTGACCTTGAAAGCCTGGAAGGCCGCATCCACGGTCTTGGCCGCAAGGTACGCGGCGGCGACAAAGACGCCAAGCTGACCATGGATATGATTGAAAAGGTTATTCCTCTGTTGAAAGACGGCAAGCCTGCCCGCCTGATAGAAGTTGGCAATGAAGACGAAGACAAAGCCTTTCGTGAACTGCAATTGCTGACCTCCAAGCCAATCCTCTATATCTGCAATGTGGACGAAGACAGCGCATCCGAAGGCAACGAGTTTTCCCGCGCTGTTGAGGAAATGGCAAAGCGTCAGGGCGCAGGCTGCGTGGTTATTTCCGCCGCTGTTGAAGCAGAGATCGCGCAACTGGACGACGACGAGGAAAAAACCGAGTTTCTGGAAACGTTGGGGCTGGGCCAAACCGGCTTGGCGCGGGTTATCCGCGCCGGGTACGATTTGCTGGAATTAATCACCTACTTCACTTGTGGGCCAAAAGAAGCGCGCGCCTGGACCATTACGGTTGGCACAAAAGCACCGCAGGCGGCAGGCGTTATCCACACAGATTTTGAACAGGGCTTCATCCGGGCGGAAACCACGTCCTACGATGATTTTGTCAGCCTGGGCGGCGAACAAGGCGCGAAAGACGCAGGTAAAATGCGGCTTGAAGGTAAGGAATATGTGGTTGTTGACGGCGACGTGATGCACTTCCGCTTTGCCAATTGATCAGGCTTTACCGTAGACCTACGATAAAGCCAGAACGCCCATCGCCACAAAATATAGCGCCGCCATTACAAACACGATTTTCATCGGACTGGTCAGGTCTTTGGTCGCACCATTGAACCGCTCGCCGCAGTTTTCGCATACGCGCTTGCGACCACCTATCGGTGCCATCATAACGTCTACAACAAAGAATAGCGGCAGCCAAAGCATCGACCTGTGCCGCGTAACCTGCCACCCGCCGCAGGTAGGGCACACATCAATCGGCTCATCCGTTGCGGGCACGTCATCTGCAAGCGTGGTGTCATTGAGAAGCGACGCCGCATCTTCAAAATCAGAGCTCGGAACCCACAGCCGGTGGCCAAGCGCGAGGCTCATATGGGGCATAATGGATCCCAAACCGGCGTTATCCATATGTACCAGAAAGCCAGACTGCTCCAAAAGTCCGCGCTTGATCAACGCTTCACTGTAATCAGATGTTTCAAAAACCACCTTCATCCGCAGGTTACCTCAGACCAAAAGCTTTGGATATAAAGGGCATAGACCCTTGCAGATAGGTCAGCACCGGAATGGCCAGCAGCCAGATTTTCCCACCACCCGGCGCATCAATAGTGGTGATTACCAAAAGCGTGAAGGCGGGTAGAAAAAACAAAATTCGGTATTTTTTCGTTGCTTGGCTATGGCTGGTCTGCCGGCGTTTCTGGACCAGAAAGTGTAACCAGATACCTAGCAGCCAGTAAACAAACACCACACATGCAAACAGCTGGATCGTTGCCGCAGACGGTTGTTCAACAAACCAGTTCTGCTGGATACCAAGCGCACCAAAACCAGTGGGGACAAGTACCGTTAATAATGCAAAACCAAGCCTGAACCGCTGCAATATCTGTATCTGCCCTTGTGAGCCAGATATGCGATCACTGTAGCAAAACCATATCATAGCGGCGCTGAGGATCTGTAAATTAAGGATAATTTCCCAAACAAAGCGGGACCGGTTCATCACCCGCTCGCCTTCAGTTGCACCCAGATACTGAAACAGCATAAAGGCCAAAATGCCCCCGGTTATGTTAAGCGCAACAGCGCCCATAAGGGCTTTACTATCCCGAAGCTGAATGCTGCGCGCTGGTAGCCGCAATGAGTTTGTTTTTTGGGGCTGGTCCGATGTCATACCATTACCTGCACGGGGCGGTCATGCGGTGGGGGGCGAAATGCTTTTTCGACATAGGCAAGCGCCCCGTGAAAGCAGCATAAAAACGCGGCTGACGCATACCCAAGGTTGACCGGTAGATAGTCATTACATACCAGCAGGACAATCATCAAAACAGCGACCAGATGACGTGTTATGCCAAGGTGTGACAAGATTCGGCTCGGCTTTTTCGCCTTGTGAAATATGATTGCCTGCACAGTCGGCACAGCGAAGTTGCTGACAAGCCATATGTAGACTGCGACCCTAACGATGAGTTTAGTTGTTTCCTGCGATGGCGGGTTTCGGTACCAGTCGTAGTAAGCGCCGAGAACCAGCATGATGACCGGCAGCCCGACCGCCATCATACTGACCATGAAATTGACCACTGCCCGTGCACGCCACTTGCCGCTGGCATATGCGATACGATTATGATGGCTAAACCACATGAAAGCGAAACACAGGATTTGAACATTGAGCAAAATTTCCCAGTACCAGCGCTGGCTTAAGATACTGGTGTCAAAGGCATCACCGTTCACATGAACAAGACTGTTGAAAGACAGGAATACGCCGACGATTGTAAGTGCTAGAGCACCATATAACGCCCTGTAGTCCTTAATTTTTTGCACAGCGGCACTCCACTATCACCCAGGTGGAAGCCGGGGCCCGAAACAAGGCCCCGGGTAACGATTTAGTCCTTATGAACTGTGCCACCCTTCATAACGAATGTAACATCAAGCAGCGCAGAAATATCCGATAGCGGACTTTTGTCCATTGCGATGATATCTGCGTATTTGTTCGCTTCCAGCGTGCCAAGACTATCGCTCATGTCAATCAGGTCTGCTGCATTGACCGTCGCCGCCTTCAGAATATCAGCCTCTGACATGCCCGCTTCCTTCATCAGCAACGCTTCTTCCGCATTGGTACCATGACGGGACACGCCTGAGTCTGTGCCATACGCGATTTTGACACCTTCACGGTAGGCGTTGGCAAAGCTGTCTGCCATATCGGCCCCAACACGAAGCGCTTTAGCCTTGATAGCCGGGCTCATGAAGTCGCTGTTTGATGCCATTTTAACAACTGTCGCACCCGCGAGCAGTGTTGGCACCAGATACGCCCCTGTTTCCTTGAACAGACGGATGGATTCTGCGTCCGTATAAGAACCGTGCTCTATGCTGTCGACACCGGCGCGCAGCGCGGCATTAATGCCTTCGGCAGCGTGGGCATGCGCGGCCACCTTGCGACCAAGACCGTGGGCAGTGTCCATCACTTCAACTAGTTCATCATTAGTCATCTGCTGGCCCGTGCCGGTGTTGGTGTCGCTCAAGACACCGCCGGTCGCCGTGATTTTGATAACATCTGCCCCAAACTTGATGGCGCGGCGAGTTGCGCGGCGGCAGTCGGCTGCGCCGTCACAAATGGTTTTTGATGTATATTTCTCCAGCAGGTCTGGTCGCATGCCGTCCACATCACCGTGGCCACCAGTGACCGATACACCACCAGACCCAATGATGCGCGGACCATCAATCCAGCCACGGGCAACACCATCACGCAGGGCGTACAGTTGCTCTGGTTGCGCGCCCAGATCACGCACGGTTGTAAACCCTGCCATCAGGGTTTGTTTGGCATAATGGACACTCTGCATGGCAACGTCGGCGTCTGACATGCGCAAGCGCTGGCTGTCGCTGTTCGGGCCCAACTCCATTTGGATGTGCACATGCATATCCATCAGCCCTGGCATCACAAACTTGTCTTTCAGATCAATGGCTTGTGCGTCTTCGCCAAATTCGCCCGGATTGCGGTACCCATCCATTACAGCAGTGATACGGCCGTCCTCAATAACAACGGTCTGTTCTGACTTTGGCGTGCTACCGGGCACTGCCAACAGTTCCCCTGCATGAATTACCTTGATATCAGCGGCAAGCGCTGCGGAGCTGCCAGCAGCCATCATACTGGCCGCGGCAACCGTGCCCAAAAGAGCGTACTTCATTCTATTCATTGTTTGTTTCCCTGGATTTCCTTCGTTGGTCGTGGAACACCCCAACCTTCCTCAAAAAGACATGCCTCAATAAATGTGTAAGGGGCTTTTGGCAGCGGAACTTACGCAGAAAATTATCTGCAATAAAACGCGACAGCCCCTTCCCCACATGCTGTAACAGCAGACCAAGTGTGGCATAGCGACCCAAAATGTCAAATGAACCCGGCACCGGCGCGCACCAAAGCAATAGAAACAGCCATAAGCTGCCTATTACATCTTTAGATTATATTTTGGGATCAGTTACTTGAGCGATTCTGTATCGACTGTCGTGGTTGATATGGGCGTTTTTTGTGTTTCCGCCGAAACAACCATGGCAGTTGATTCTTTGGTAACCTCAAGCGAAGACAGATACATCTTTACCCGCCCCATGCCGGTCGACACCTCTGCCCGTACCGGCAAAATATAGGCACCATCTTCAAAAACCTGCACCCACAATTTTGGCGGCTTTTCGTCATTTTCTTTGCCTTTTGCGCGCCTTTTCTCTTCTTTTCTGCGTCTTTTTTCCGCTTTTTTCTTCTGTTTTTCGGTCAGTATGCGCTTACCGGCGACCAATTCGCCGCCAAAGCTGCACTCATACGCCTCACCGCTGAAGGGTGATTTGCCCGAAGGCTCTAGCATTACAGGGTCCGGCAGGCAGGTAATATCCCAGTCAAAAACCGTATCGCCATCAAAGGACCGCACCACCATTGGTTCGTTTGCGGTTGCGCGTTCCAGTGGCATGCTAATCAGCTTCACCACCATTGATGCGGGGTCCGGGCCGCGCTGCAAATCTTCGGGAACTGGCTCGCGTTTGCTTTCTTCCAGCCATTTTTCTGGCCAGTCAAGCTGCTGGTCAAGCAGCAAACCCGTAGTGTCAAACGTCATTGTTTGCGCGTAGTTTTCGCCGTCCCAGCGCCCTGAATTTTCATAGAGCGTTGGCACGGGCGCACCATCATCCATACGGCCTTTTGCACGGGCATTACTATACCCGTTGGCAAACAGTTTCGCCATACCGCGTATTCTGAAATCAACAGAAAATTCATAAGCTTGACTGTCAATTGTTGCACTTGAATTGGCTTCTGAAACCAACAAAGCACCCCAATAAAACTTATATTGGGCTTGCAGTTTATCACCTGCCATTGCCCCTGTTGAAGCGGCAGCAACCGCCCCTAAGGCCAGTCCTGAAAGCCATGAACGCATGTCGTGTCCCTTTTTTCTTTTATGCTTTACCCAAATTATGGCCAGATCAAGGGCAAAGCGACGGAATTACACAATACTATTAGTTTTTACGGCTGAATATGACAACCGGACCGCCCAGCAGCAGACCCTATCATCGTATTATCTGTCCCGGTAGCGCAGCATATCCGGGGTAAGCTGAGAAAGAGCTGTAACGCCCATCAGTTTCATGGCGCGCTCGATTTCGCTGTGCATATTTGATAGCGCCCGCTCCACCCCCGGCTTGCCAGCCGCCGCCAAGGCATACAAATACATCCTTCCGCCAGAAACTGCTGTTGCGCCTGCCGCCATTGCCTTTAGTACATGGGTACCGCGCCGCACACCACCATCCAAAATCACTTCAATGTCACCGCCAACTGCATCGGTGATTTCCTTGATTTGGTCAAACGGCGTGCGTGAACCATCAAGCTGCCGTCCGCCATGGTTTGACACCATGATAGCTGACGCGCCAATTTCAACGGCTTTGCGAGCATCTGCCACACTCATAATACCCTTCAGGCAAAAGGGTTTACTCCACTTTGCACACAGGTCTGCTGCATCATCCCAATTCATCGACTGGTCCAGAAACCCTGAGAAATATTCCGCAACCGAAACAGAAATGTTGGACCCTTCCGGAATGTGGCCTTTCAGTTCCGCCAACTCAAACGCTTCGCGCACAAAATAATTATACGCCCAGGAAGGATGGGTCGCAAAACTCAGTAGGCTTTTCAACGTCAGGCGGGGCGGTGTGGTAAACCCTGTGTGCAGGTCGCGTTCGCGCTTGCCGCCGGTGATAGTGTCCACCGTCAGTGCCAGTGCATCAAATCCTGCGGCTTTTGCACTTTCCAGCATGGTCGCGTTTAGGCCACGGTCTTTATGAAAATAAAACTGAAACAGCTTCGGTGAGTTGGTCATGGCGCCAATTTCGGCTAGGCTGACTGTGCTAAGGGACGACACGCCAAAATACGTACCAAATTTATCTGCCGCGCGGGCCACTGCGCGCTCCCCGTCATGATGGAACAGGCGCTGCAACGCTGTGGGCGAACAGAACAAAGGCATGTCCAGCTTTTGCCCCATTACCGTGACCGACATATCAATGTCTTCCACACCGGCCAGCACATTGGGCACAAGGTCACAGTCATCAAAGGCTGAGCTATTGCGCCGATACGTTACCTCGTCGTCCGCCGCACCGTCGATATAGTGAAAAATCGGCCCCGGCAGGCGCTGCTTGGCGAGCAGCCGCAGGTCTTCAACATTGTGGCAATTAGCAAGTTTCCGGAACATCGGCCTTCCCGCAGATAGAGTGACGAAAGCAAACATGCTGTGTTTCTGATGATTTTGCCAGACCAAATGAAGACAAACCAGTTGTCAGCAGATGCGCCCCTAACTATTTTCTATAGTTGCTATTCACCTTCTCATCTTGACGATGCACGCCTCCGCGCCATTTTTCATCGTGAGCAACGACAGCATCAGGAGGAAAGCAATGTTCAAGGTCTATTTTGAAGATATGGAACTGGGAGTATCTGATACTTTTGGGGCGTATGAAGTCACCAAAGAAGAAATCATCGACTTTGCTTCAAAATATGACCCGCAGCCCTTTCATCTGGATGAAGAGGTCGCAAAACAATCTGTGTTTGGGGCGCTGTGCGCCAGCGGTTGGCACACCTGCGCCATGTCCATGCGCATGCTGGTGGACAACATGATGGAACGCGGGTTTGCCGGCATGGGGTCGCCGGGTGTTGATAACATTAAATGGAAACAGCCGGTTTTTCCCGGCGACATTCTGTCCGTAACCGGCGCTGTCACCGAAAAACGCGACAGTAAGTCACGCCCTAATCTGGGTCTCGCTAAATCACAGTATGAAGTGTTCAACCAAAAGGGCGAGTTGGTCATGCAGATGCAAACCAATGTTATGGTGCTGAAACGCGGCGACTAGGCATTTTGGCACGTGTAGAGCCTTGGTTTCTGAGGCGTTTTGACAGCACCGCCTGTACCCTGAATGATAGCAACCCGGCCAAGATGCCCGCGTAAATCAAGGGTTCTATCTGGAAGCCCTTGCGCATCATAATGAAGTGCACAACCGCCAGAACCCCAACAGCATACACCGACTTGTGCAGGCGTTGCCAGTTACGCGCACCCAGCCGTTTGATCCATCCTTGGGTGCTGGTGATGGCAAGCGGAATGAGCAAAACAAACGCAGCCATACCCACAGTGATATATATGCGTTTCAACACATCAGCCCACAATTCAGCCCAGTCAAACAGCATGTCCAGCCAGACATAACTGGTTAGATGCAGACACACATAAAAGAACGCAAACAGTCCGATCATCCGGCGGAACAGAATTGGTTTTGGTGATTTCAGAATTTTAGCAAGCGGTGACACGGCCAGCGACAAAAGTAAAAACCGCAACGCCCAATCACCTGTGAAACGGTTAGAGGTTTCCTGAGGGTTAAATCCCAATCCATTCGGCTGATACTGAAGCGCAAGCCACCAATTCCACACCAACCATGCCGCCGGGATCAGCATCAACAAAAACACCAACGGTTTGCCGTAAGTGCGAAGCTGGGTATTGGATATGCTGGTCGACGCTACCATGGGTAAGTATTCATGCTTCCTAGTATTTGGCGCTCAGGTCCATGCCAGCATACATATCTGCCACCATTTCGCCGTAGCCATTAAACTTCAGGGTTTCCCTGCGGCCAAATTCGCCGATGCGGCGCTCGCGTTTCTGGCTCCAGCGCGGATGGTCCACTTCGGGGTTCACGTTGGAGTAAAACCCGTATTCGCGAGGTGCCGACACGTTCCAGCTGGTTCTGGGTTCGCGGTCCGTCAAGCTGATCCGCACAATAGATTTGATCGACTTAAAGCCGTACTTCCATGGCACCACAAGCCGCACAGGCGCGCCGTTCTGGTTTGGTATTTCCTTGCCATAGAGGCCAACCGCCAACAACGCCAGATCGTTCATGGCTTCATCCATGCGCAGCCCTTCAACATAAGGCCAGTCAAGCACGGGCCAGCGCAGACCCGGCATTTGCTTGGTATCCGCAAGCGTTTCAAACCGAACATATTTTGCGCCCGACTGGGGCTGAATTTTCTTCAACACAGACGCGAGCGGCACGCCAATCCACGGCACAACCATTGACCACGCTTCAACACAACGCAGCCGGTATATCCGGTCTTCCAGCGCGTTGAAGTCAACCAAGTCTTCCAGCGAATAAGTGCCTGGCTTGTCGACCAGACCGTCCACTTGAATGGTCCAGGGTTTTGGCTGTAACCGCCAGGCGTTTTCAAACGGGTCACCCTTGCCCGTGCCAAACTCATAGTAATTATTGTATTGGGTAATTGCGGCCTCTGGCGTCAGCGATTCGCTTGACTGATACGCCGTTGGGCGCGCGGCAAGCGGCGCAAGAACACGATTTTTTTGCGCCAAAGCCATCGGTGCCGTAGCAGCGACCCCTGCGGCAGCGAGCCCTCCAATAATGGTTCGGCGGCTCAAATAAGCGCTTTCATCCGTTACGGAATTTTCTGTCTCGTGCCAGCTGTGTTTATGTTTGATCAACATGCCAAGGTCCTTTCACAAACCTAAATAGGTATTCCCCGCAGTAACGTCCAATCACGAAGCTGTTGTCTTTTGTGTGATTTATGGTTAACACACCGCTGCGAGCGAGCCAGTTCCAGGGAAACGCTTTATTGTGTGAGGGAGAGGGGCACTTCGTCACATGTATCTGGATCGCTTCGTGATGTTTTGAGTTTTTGTATAGAGTTAAGGCCTCGAGGAATGAAAAATTTATTTGACGAACTGCGCTTTCATACGAGTGCAGCAGCCCTTGTGGATCAGTGGCTTGATCTGCGTGTATCCGGGCAGTCATGTCCTTTCAAAAAAGACTTCTCCCCCATGCGCATGGGCAAAACGCTGCCTGATATCTTTATGGTGGAATGGAAGGACGACGATCATGTGATTATCCGGGTCGCAGGGTCGCGGACCAGCGATGTTACCCAGGATGACATGACAGGCGAAAACATGCTGGATATCGTTTTGCCGGAACACCGGCTGGCAATGAAAGAATTTTACCGCAAAATGCGCACCGGTATTTTTGCAGGTGTAACCGAACATGCCCTGTCAAAAACACCGCGCCCCAGTACAGCCAAGGGCTTGCAACTACCTCTTCTTTCCAAAAGCGGAGAGCTAAAATTCTTTGTTGGTGCCACAAAGGTTGTGCCGATTGAGAAAAACCTGCAAGATTTCCGCGCAAAAACAAAAGACAGTCCAGTCAGCTTAAACGTGTGGTTTACTGACCTTGATGAGCAGCTTGAGTCCGTGAAAAAGAAAATTGTTTGATAAAACAATTGCTTCTCTGGTCTTTCCTTTTTTAAATTTGCGCGCTATCGTTGTATTTTTTATTTAGGGTGACAATGCGTATGCCGACCCGTAGTTGGTCCGAGGCGTTCTTTCAGGCTTTGCAGTATAGCGAGCCCACGGAAGCGCTTGCGCGCTATTGGCATGACCTACCCCGTCGCGGCGAAAACATTGTACCTCACCGTAGTGACTTTAAGCTTCATGAAATTGCCGGGCATCTGGACGAAACCTATATGAGCAAGTTCTGTGGCCCAGAAGAACTTATCATTCTGGCGTCAGGCAGTGTTTTGGTCAGGCTTTTGGGGGCTGATATTACCGGTAAAAATATTTTTAAACTGGTACCGCAGGAAAACTACCAACAACAGGTTGATTACTACCAAAAGCTGAAAGCGCAGCCGTGCGCCGGGGCGCTGACCAGATGGGGAGCCAGCCTGAAGGGCAGACCCTTTGTGTATCGCACCATGCAGCTGCCTTTATTGGGGGATACTAACGAGGTTGAGTTTTTTGTGGGGACCGGGGTGATACGGACATCACACCAGTTGGGGGACCAGCTAAGCGTTGATGAAAAAGTCCATGTTGAACAACATGAACAGGTCTTTATCAACATTGGTGCGGGCGTGCCCGACACACCCTGACAACCGCAGCACCAACCGGCGTTGATGCTGCATTCTTTAGCGTTTTCTGATCACTGCTGAAAATCGTATATGCTGCCGAGCTGCAGGATTTGCGTTAGCTCATCAAGGGCTGCAAAACATTCTTCCATCAGTTTAGGGTCACCAAGGTCATCCATTGCCACGCGGTCGCGGTAATGTGTTGTTGCCCAGCCTTGCAGCCGCGCCATCAAAGCGTCATCCAAAACGGCGTTGCCACCCATGGCGCTGCGCTGTTCATCCGACACTGCAACCCGCAACCGTAAACATGCGGGCCCGCCGCCGTTGCGCATACTTTGGCGTACATCCAGATAGTCTGCGGCACCGATCGGGCCATTGGACGCCAGCATCTCATCAACATAGGCTTTGGTGCTAGCTGTTTCAGACACTTCAACAGGCAGGATCAGGCGCATTTTGTCTTCGCCCGGCACAGAAATGAGCTGGCTGTTGAACAAATAGGAACTGACAGCATCGCACAGCGGTACTTTGGCCGCTGGCACCTCAACAAACTCAAAATCTATTTCGGGGCCCGCCTCCTGCAGCATTTTTTGCAGGGCTGCTGGGTCTTCAAAGGCATCTTCGTGATAAAAGAAGACGTTTTTGTTCGATACGGCCACCACATCATTGTGAAAAGCACCAGCATTGATGGCTGCAGGGTTTTGCCGAACAAAAATTGTCCGGTTTGATGGCAGGCCGTGTTGACGGGCAATAGCTTCACTGGCTTCCAGTGTTTGCCTGCCAGGGAACGTCAGATCTTTTGCCACATCAAAGGCGCTGCGACCATAAACATACAACGCAACACCCGCATCGCCGTAATCCGTGCAAAAACGGTTATGGTTGGCAGCACCTTCGTCGCCCATATGCACACCGCCCGGCAGTGCCGGGTGATGGGCGAAATGATCGCCTTCTGGAAAGTAGGTTTGCAGAATTTTGCCCGTGGTTTCATGCTCAATAGACCGGTGGTACATGGCAGCCAAATTGGCAGGCGTAAAATGCGTGCGGCCATCCGGCGTATCCGGCGACGGCGAAAGGGTTGCCGCATTGGCTGTCCACATAGTGGCCGATGACATAAGGTTGCGCACCAGTGCTGGGCTGGATGTCCATGCCGCAGTAAGCATGTCAGCGTCAGAACCGGTAAAGCCCAGCGAGCGTAATGTACGCAGATGCGGCCTGTCATGTGGCGGCAAAACACCCTGTGTCATGCCAAGGTTGCGCAAATGCTGTGCCTTTTGCAGGCCTTGCAGCACGCCTTCGCGCGGGTTGGCAATCATGCCCTCGTTTTTAGCAGATGCCACATTGCCGTAGGATAAACCGGCATAGTTGTGCGTGGGGCCAACGATCCCATCAAAGTTTATTTCGCGCCACATCATGCATCTTCTCCCTGAAGGATCAGTCCTTGCGGTACTGCACTGACTGCTACCTTGCCCTCTGCCTGCTCCATTGTTGCGACAGCATAAGAGCAATAGTCAGCAGCATAATAAGCGCTGGGGCGATGGTTACCAGACCAGCCAATGCCGCCAAACGGCGCAGTTGATGCCGCACCAGTTAACTGTTGATTCCAGTTAACAATACCGGCACGCGAGCGAGGGAAGAAATAATCGTAGTTGGCGCGGCTATCTGAAATAAGGCCAGATGCCAGACCATATTTTGTATTGTTGGCTTCTGTGACTGCACAATCAAAATCAGCAACGCGGATAAGCTGCAGCATCGGGCCAAACACTTCTTCATCGGGCCGGTCTGTCACAGCTGTCACATCGATCAGACCCGGGGATAAAAAAGCATTACCCTCTGGCAAGCGTTCAACACGGCGGATCACTGCACCGCCCGCGGCTTCCAGCATATCCTGTGCTTTCAAAACACCGTCTGCCGCGGCAGGGCTGATCACTGGCCCCATGAAAGGTTGCGGGTCTGCGTCGCCCGCCCCGACAGTTATACCGTCCATGGCGGTGGCAAGCGCATCAACAAACCGATCCCCTGCATCGCCCACGGGCACAATCAGGCGGCGCGCACAGGTGCAGCGCTGGCCTGAACTAATGAAAGCGGAGGCGATTGTCATAACAGCTGCCGCCTGCACATCGTCAACTTCATGCACAACAAGCGGGTTATTACCGCCCAATTCAAGCGCCTGAATAACGTTGGGGCGGTCCAACAACTGGCGTGCGATACTGTGGCCTGTGGCGGCGCTACCGGTAAACAACAGGCCGTCGATGCTGTGACTTGCGGCAAGGGCGGCCCCCGTTTCGCGCGCGCCCTGCACCAGGTTCAGCACGCCTGCTGGCAAACCTGCCTCTTCCCAGATACGCATCATTTTTTCCGCAACTGCGGGCGTTAGCTCACTGGGTTTGAACACAACCGTATTACCGGCAATCAAAGCCGGCACGATGTGGCCGTTCGGTAAATGACCAGGAAAATTATATGGCCCAAAAACAGCCATCACACCGTGCGGGCGATGGGACAATTTTGAACGGATCGCCCCATTGACCGCTTCGCGGCTGCCGGTGCGTTCTTCATATGCCTTCAGGGATATATCAGCCTTGTTGGCAATAGCCGTCGCCTCGCCCAGCGCATCCCACATCACTTTGCCCGCCTCTTGGCTGATCAGCGCAGCAAGCTCTTGCTTGTGCATTGTGACCAGTTCAGAGTAGCGGCGAATGATCTCGATCCGGTCTTCCAGCGAGCTCAAAGACCACTCTGTGAAGGCATCACGCGCCCGCGCGACAGCCGCGTCCACATCTGCCGGTGTTGAGGCATTGCCCTGCCAAACCGTTTCACCCGTTGCCGGGTTAACGGAGGTAAAGGGCGCGCCGCTGCCCTGACGCCATGCGTCGGTTACATGCTGGTTCATCGTTTTGCCCCCTGCCGCGCCGCAGGCGCTTCGTTTACATCCAGCGATACATAGCGAACTGTATCCCCTTCGCCCACTTGCAGCGCTTCTGCCGCGCTTTGTGGCAGCCACAAGCCACTGGAGCCTTCGACAACATTGGTTGCAACCACACGGAAGGTATCCAGCGCGGCATTGGCCGCAAGATGCTGATACTCTGTGCCACCGCCTTCAACGCTCCCGCCCAAGGTGCCCTCGGTGCTGCTGCGCACAGTAGCAATCAGATCAGACCGGCCTTCGTAAATCGGCCCAGCATCAAAAATATCCACCGCACCGGAAAAACGAAACCCTTCCTTTTCCAGCAGTTTTGCCGCTGGTACAGCACCGTCATTAGGGCGCGCGATAACATCCTGTGCGCTTTTCGGCAAAACGGCACGATAAATTGGGAAAGTTGGCATCAAATCAGAAATAAACTGACTGTTCCCCTGCCCGTTAATCTCGTCAGCTTCATAAAAATCCAGATTGAAGAAATGCCGACCAATGGCTTCCCAAAATGGTGAGTTACCGCCATCATCTACCCAACCGCGAATTTCAGCGATTACCTGTTCCGGAAAGCGTTCAGGATGTGCCGCCATCAACAGGTACCGTGCCTTGGCCAACAATTTACCAAGCTTTGCGGACTTATAGTCCGGGGTCCGATACGCCGGGTCCAGAAACAGGGTGGCGACTTCGGTCGCGCCGACAAAATCGTTTGAAAGCTGCAACAGCTCGGTATCAACCCGAACCGGAGGTTCCGTGCTGGTTTGGGTATGATGGATAATCCGGTAGCTATAAAATGGTCTGTTCAAACCAATCCCGACAATAAGCGCACTGGTGCCAATAATTCTGCCGTTGTCGGTGTCTTCCAACACAAGCAAATAATTATTGTGTTTCGTTGGGTCAGCCGGGCTTGAAAAGGCGGCAACAGACTGTTCCAGCCGCTCTATTAATTGTTCTTTATTGCTGGGGAATGTTGTCATGCCAGGCGCTTTCACTCGGCCAAGCTGTTCCATCCCTTCAAGATCATCCAATCGTGCAGGTCGCACCACAAACATGGGATTTTCCTTCTTTTTGGTCCGGGCAACTGAAGGGCCCCGGTCGCCTGCGGCTTGTCGCCAAGCCTAAGGTCAGAACCGATACAGTGGGTGTATCAGTTCCCAGCAGCTTTTGCTTTCAGCACGTCATCCAGAGCACCGGCAGCAAAAGCCATCAAGATAAGGGCAGACAGTTTGGCGCGCTCTGCGAAACTGTCAACCAGAACAAATTCATCCGCCGAATGAATAAGCCCGCCGCGCACGCCCAGCGTGTCAACATTAGGCAATCCGGCGGCTGCAAGATTGTTGCCTTCGCAGCACCCGCCTGTGGGCACATAGGCAACTTTGATGCCCAGTTCACTGCCGCAATCAGCAATCGCATCCATCAGCATCTGATTCGCCTTTGAAATTGCTTTGGGCGGACGGTTTATGCCCCCATGCAGCCGAACGGAAAACCCTTCCCGCGCACCAAACTTGTTAACAATCTGGTCAAGTTGTTGCTGGAACCACGGAGCATCATCCGGGTCTTCAAGACGAACGTTAAACCGGCACACGGCCCGGTCAGGCACCACATTGGGGGCAACACCGCCGCTGATAACAGCGGGGTTAACTGTCAGGCCGGGTCTGCCATTGGTAAGGGCCGCCAGCGCGCCAATAATTTCTGATATCATCACAACCGCATTGCGGCCTTCAAAAAACTCCCGGCCTGCGTGGGCTGCCTTCCCCTCCACGACCATCACATAATTGCCACTGCCTTTACGGGCCCCCGCCAGCGTGCCGTCTGCCAGCGCGGGTTCAAAGGTCATCCCAATATCGGCCGCTTTGGCGCGCTCGGTCAAAATCGCCGCTGACCCAAGGGAACCGGTTTCCTCGTCCGGCGACAAGATCACTTCCCATCCGATGGATGCTGCATAAGGGGATGCCTCAAGCGCCTTCAGCGCGTTCAGCATGACAATAATGCCGCCTTTCATGTCGGCAACACCGGGGCCGTTCAGGGTATTGTCATCCAGCCAGCGCGTGACCTGAAATGCGCTATCCTTGGCAAATACGGTATCGGTATGTCCGGTCATCAATACACGCCGGTTAGCGTCCGGGCGTTTGAAAAGACGGATACAGCGGCCATTTTTGTTGATGACGACATCACCCGTTGGTGTCACGCCCTCCCCGTCGGGTAAATCAATATACTCAATGGCAGGTGAAAGGTCGGCAAAGGCATCCACAATCAGCGTTTCCATTGCTGACAAACCTTCAAGGTTACGACTGCCACTGTTTACATGCGACCACTGGATAACCGTATCAACCATTGCCTGCTGTTGCCCTTCAAGGTCGGCTAACACTTTTTGAACGGCTTTTTCGGCGGCGATGTCACTCGGCGTGAGGCTCATATCTTTTCCCATGCACAGTGCCCAAAAACGGTATTAACCGGGGCTCATTATCGTTAGGCATTCCATGGACGCTGGCACGGACGAAGTCAAATATTTTGCCTGCAATATCTAACAAACCAGAACGATCAGTCCGTGATTCGGGTTTTCTCACTTGTTCAAATTCTGGTGCACCCGAACACAACCCGATGCAGGCCCCTTGCAAACCTTCTGCAAAGCAAACGGCTGTTCGTCTCATGGGTCAAACGGCTCGTCTCATGCGCGCCGGATGCGACCTGATCTTCCGCTTAGACTGATTTTACCGACTGTATGAAAAGTTTAGCCCCGCATAAGGCCAAAAGGCCACATCAAAACAACCGGGGCTGTTTAGCGAGGAATGTCATGAAAGCACTGGTTTTAGATGGTGAAGAACTGCTTAGGCTATCAATGCACGAAGTTGTTTCAGTTGCCGCAAATTTCACCGAAGTTATCGACGCTGGCAGCGAAAGCGACTTTATCGAAGTTACCGCAAAATATGACCGGCTAGATTTGGTAGTGATCCACCCCGGCGGATTAAGCACAACAGATAACGCTGATCAGTCTGCGGCGACAGACGGCAATAACTGTCTGAAACTGGTGCGCAGGCTGTATCCGCAAGCAGCGATCATCGTGATCAGCGATACACACACGGTGTCCCCTTCCTGGCATGGGGCCACCATCGTCAAACGGGACGCTGGCATCACGGATATGATCCGTAAAATACGGCGCGCCATGAACCTGCCGCTTGACCCCGCAGGGGTGACTGCCACCACACCCGCCAAGCCAAATGTTCGCGCCTTCATGCATGATCGGTTGCGGCCACTCCACCGCGACGAAGACACATATGTCGACCTGGGAAGATTGTCGTTTCGGCAAAAACAAATCCTCGCCATGGCGGCGGATGGCCTGCCAAACAAAGAAATTGCCGCCAGGCTTGGCATCGCAGAAGGCACGGTAAAGGCCCATATGCATGCAATTTTTAAGGTGCTCGATGTGTCGAACCGCACGCAGGCCGTGATAAAATACGGGGCGCTTAATCAAATTGTGACACCGGCTGGCAGTGCCGCACATCAACGCGCCGTTTAGCCCGCTGAAAACCAATATCCTGTTCAGGCGGGCCGGTTAAGGATTTGGCCCGCCAAGCTTATAGTACTGGATAGATGGTTTTGACTGCACTTAGGAAACAAAGAGCCAGTGTTCGCGACTAATCAGTTCACATGACTAATCAGGGCACGCGATTAGAGCGACCCTGCCAGATGTTTGATCACGCCGGAAAAATCAACATTGCCGTGGCCTTCATCATTCATGGTGGCGTAAATTTCCGCTGCCAAATGGCCCATAGGGGTGTTGGCCCCGGATGATGCAACTGCTTCCATCGCCAGGCCTAAATCCTTATGCATCAGCGCGGTTGCAAAACCCGGCTGATAATTGTTGTTGGCAGGCGATGTGGGCACAGGGCCGGGCACCGGACAATAGCTGGTCAACGACCAGCACTGGGCTGACGCGTTGGCTGCAACATCATAGAAGGTTTGATCATCAAGACCGAGCGACCGCCCCAGATTGAAGGCCTCAGACACTCCAATCATGGATATCGCAAGCACCATATTATTGCAGATTTTGGCCGCCTGCCCGTTGCCAGACGCGCCGCAATGCACAATTTTGGCCCCCATGGGTTCCAGCACGGGATGCGCCTTGGAAAAGGCTTCGGCTGTGCCGCCGACCATAAACGCCAGCGTGCCAGCCGCCGCGCCACCAACACCACCAGACACGGGTGCATCCACCATGTCAAAACCATGGGCTTTTGCTTCCTGCGCCACATCCCGCGCGGTGGTCACGTCAATGGTAGAACTATCAATCATCAAGGTGCCCGCTTTCGCGTTTTTGAACACACCGTCTTCGCCCTGATAAACCGCTTTTACAATCGCACCCGACGGCAACATGGACACCACCACATCAGCACCGGCAACCGCATCAGCGATGGCGGTAAACGCCTGCCCGCCAGCGCCCTCAAGGGCGGCGCGTGCGTCTTCTGACAGATCAAAACCGCGAACGCTATGGTTTGCTGCCAGCAGGTTTTTTGCCATGGGCAGACCCATGTTGCCGAGCCCGATAAATGCGATGTTTGTCATGGTTTTGTCCTCTGCCGTTTCGTCTTACTCAGTCTTGAATGTTTAGCTCATCGTCGCCCAAGGGCGCGAAATGATGTGCGATGTCATCCGCGCTCACACGGTCCAGCGTGTTTGGCTCCCAGTTGGGTGCATTGTCTTTATCAATCAGGATCGCGCGCACGCCTTCGTAAAAGTCTTTGCCTTCCATCACCCGGCACACCATGCGGAATTCCATGCGCATAACATCGCGGAAGTTTTCCAGCAGCATCCCTCGCCGCAATTGCTCCAGTGTCAGTTTCAGGCTGGTGGGGGATTTGCGGCACAGAATTTTGAACTGTTTTTGCGCCCACTCGCTTTCATCCAGTTCCAGCATGTGCAGAATTTCATCGACCCGCACACCAGCAAAGGCGCCATCAATCTCATCAAAATGCTGCGCCAGCGGTGCCGGGTCTGGATCCACGTGAAACCTGTTCAACACGTCTTCCGCATCGCGGGTGTCTTTGATGTCGGCAGCAGCCAGCGCATCAACCACCGTACCGATCTGGTCAGAGGCAACATGATGCGACGCAACACCCAGGGCGTAAAGGTCTGGCGCCTTCAGGCGTGCGCCTGTTAGGGCAAGATACATGCCTGCTTCACCGGGCAGCCGCGGCAGAAACCAGCCACCGCCCACATCCGGGAAAAGACCAAGCCCGGTTTCAGGCATGGCGAACAGGGTTTTTTCTGTTGCAACCCAAAAGTCACCAGGGATGGAGACCCCCACACCGCCGCCCATGGCAATGCCGTCAACCAGGCTGATGTAGGGTTTGGGGAATTCATGAATAGCAATATTCATCAGGTATTCGTCGTGGAAAAAGTCCCGCCACTCGGTGGTGCCCGCCTTGTAAGACTGGGTGACTTTTACAACGTCCCCGCCCGCACAAAAGGCTTTGTCACCAGCACCAACAACAACGACTGCCTGCACGCTCGGCACGGTTTTCCATGCTGCAAGCTGCTTGGTGATGGCAACACACATGCCGTGTGTCAGGCTATTGAGCGCCTTTGGGCGATTGAGCGTGATCAGGCCGATGGTGCCTCGTGTTTCAAACAACACTTCTGCATCTGACATCATGTTTTCTGGCATAATTTAATCCTTCAACAGTTCGCGGCTGATTACCACACGCATGATCTCGTTGGTACCTTCCAGGATTTGATGCACGCGCAAGTCGCGCAAGATGCGCTCTATGGGGTAATCCTGCAAATAACCGTATCCGCCATGCAGTTGCAGGGCATGGTTGGTAACCTCAAAACCCACGTCGGTGGTGAAGCGCTTGGCCATCGCGGCGTGCGCTGCCGCCCCGGGTGCGCCGTCTGACACCTTCTGTGCGGCGGCGTACAGCAAAAGCCGCGCGGCCTCCAGCTCTGTTGCCATGTCCGCCAGCTTAAACTGGGTCGCCTGAAAATCTGCAATGGATTTGCCAAATTGCTTGCGGTCTTTGGTGTAGGTAATTGATTCGTCCAGCGCCCGCTGCGCACCACCAAGCGAACAGGCAGCAATGTTCAGGCGCCCTCCATCCAGGCCCATCATGGCTATTTTGAAGCCCTGACCTTCTGCACCAATCAGGTTCGCGGCCGGGATGCGGCAGTCATCAAACATAACGGCGGCTGTGGGTTGGCTGTGCCAGCCCAGCTTTTTTTCCTGCGCGCCAAACGACAGGCCAGGCGTGTCTTTTTCCACGACAAAACAACTGATACCACGCGCGCCGTCATCCGACGTGCGGGCCATCACGACATAAACGTCGCTTGTCCCCCCGCCAGAGATGAAGGCTTTTGAACCGTTGAGCACATAGCTGTCGCCTTCCTTGACGGCTCGGGTTTTCAGGGATGCAGCATCTGACCCCGCGCCCGGTTCTGTCAGGCAATAGCTGGCCATTTTGTCAAAGGTAACCAGGTCGCTGACAAAGCGTGTGCGCTGATCTTCGTTACCAAACCGGTCGATCATCCATGCAGCCATATTATGGATACTGATCATCGCGGCAGTGGACGGGCAACCCATGGAAAGCTGCTCAAAAATCAGCACGCTTTCAACGCGCGAAAGCCCGCAGCCACCCGCCTCTTCGGACACATAAATGCTGCCAAAGCCAAGGTCGCCGGCGGCTTTTGCAACTGCGGTTGGCCACACTTTTTCTTCGTCCCAAACATGGGCGTTTGGGGTGATTTGGTCGGTGGTGAAAGATCGCGCCATGTCCTGAATAGCACGTTGATCTTCATTAAGTGAGAAATCCACCAGGCGAATTCCTTTATTCTGTGAGAACCCAAACCACCCGGCCATAACCGGGTGGTCGTTTTGTTTTTAGTCTAGTCGATACGGTTACCGTCGGCGTCCCACACCTCGACAGAGCCAAGGTTCAATTCCCGGATGCCGGGTTCAATCGCCGCGCGGTCGCCAACAATCAACCACGTCAAGGAACCGGGGTGGATAATTGCCTGCGCCTGCGCCTTGATGTCCTCGATATCCAGCGATTGGAACTGTCCCTTCAGACTTGGTACATAATCATTGGACCTGCTATAGCGGTTGTTGGAGAGCATGCTTGCAAGCACCGAATTCGCAGTTTCAAACTGGCCCGGCAGGCTGTTGATGCGTTTGGAGACAAACAATGACAGTTCTTCCGCCGTCGCGGGCCGATCCCCCAGATAGGCCGTGAATTCGCGGCCAAGTTCCGCAATCGACTCTTTGGTTTTGTCAGTTTGCACCGGCGCATACACCAGCCACATGCGCTGACCGCGCGCACCTGTGGTGAAGGTGTAGGCACCATAAGCCCAACCTTTGTCTTCCCGCAGGTTCATATTGACTCGGCTGGTGAACTCCCCACCCAGAATGTCAGACGCCATTTCCTGCGTTTGGAAGTTTTCGTCACCGTTCGATGGGTACAAATGCCCCGCAAGGATCAAAGATTGCGGCGAACCGGGCTTATCCATAATGATCACGCGGGCTGTTTCTGGCAGGGCAACTTCGGCAATATTTTTGGTCGGCACAGCGGTTGCTGGTGCCTGCCAATCACCGAATGTAGTGTCAAGGGCTGCTGTTGCCTCTGCAAGCGTGATGTCCCCCACCATGAAGATGGTGGCGTTATCCGGCCTGATCCAGTCTGTGTGGAACTGCACAAGGTCATCACGAGTCAGTGCTTCAATCGCCGCAACGGTGCCAGACCCGGTGTAGGGCACGCTATAGCTGTGGCCTTCGCCGTACAGCAGGGCTGGTAATGTGCGCAGCGCAAGCTGAACGGGTTGCGCCTTTTCCTGCGCGATGGTTTGCACCCAGCGCGGTTTCAGACGATTAATCTCATCTTGTGCGAACGCTGGGTTACGCACCACATCTGCCGCCAGCGCAAGCGACGCATCCAGATTTGGCTTGAGCGCCGACAGGCTGACGGTGCTCATGTCAAGGTCAGACCCGGTCGACAATGTCGCCCCCAGCGTTTCAGCCTCCGCCGCGATATCAAGAGCGGACCGTGTGGCCGTTCCTTCATCCATCATAGCAAGCGCAAAGCTGGCAGTGCCAAGTGGTCGCCCGGCATCTGCCGCATAGCCCGCGTCAAACTGCATGGCCATGGTAACAACCGGCACTGTTGGTCGGTTGGCAACCACTACCTTCATACCGTTGGCAAGCGTTGCTTCCTCAATCGCGGGGAAAGACAGGTCCGGCATATCACCAACGGCCGGCAGGCCCGTTGACCGGTCAACACCTGCTTCTGCCGTGGTATACTTACCGGGCGGACGCACCGTGAGCTGATAGTATCCCTGCCCAAGCCATTTGTTAGAGCTTTCACGCACGTCGGCGACCGAGGCGGTGTTCAAATGGTCAACAGACCGGGCATAAAACCCGGGGTCACCGGCATAAAGTTCACTTTGTGCCAGCGCGGTTGCCTTACCACCAAAGCCACCCACTTGTTCAAGCCCGCGTATCTGACTTGCGATAATGGTGGTTTTCGCCCGCTTCATTTCCTCGGCTGTGGGGCCATTTGCCAGATAGTCGTTCATCACCTCGTCGATCAGGCGCAAGGCTTCGGCCTCGTCCACATCCGGTTTCAGGGTGACCTGCACTTCAAACTGGCTCGCCAATTCAAAGGGCTGCATGCTGGCGCTCACGCTGACGGCAAGCTGGTTGTTGTAAACCAGCGCCTGATACAGCCGTGAATTTTTACCACCGCCGAGAACATTAGCCGCCAAAACAAGCTCTGACGCATCCATATCGGTGCGCGGGGCCACGGCCCAGTTGCGGTAAATGCGGACCTGCGGCGCTTTCAGGTCCACCATTTCTTCAACGGTATTATTGATGCGGGTTGGCGCCCAGGCTTTGTGCGCCTTTAGCGCCGGCCCAGCGTCAATATCGCCAAAGTATTTTTCCATCAATGGGCGGGCGGTTTCTGCGTCAATGTCACCTGCCAGCACAACAACAGTGTTGGCTGCGCCGTAATACTGGCGGAACCAGTTTTTCACATCATCAAGTGACGCGGCCTGCAAATCTTCCAGCGAGCCGATGGTCGAATGGCGGTACGGATGCCCAACCGGGAAAAGGCCTTCAAGCTGGCGGTATTCAACCATCCCGTAGGGCGCATTATCGCCCTGGCGTTTTTCGTTCTGCACAACGCCGATCTGGTTATCCAGTTTTTCCTGCGTGACAGCGCCAAGCAAGTGCCCCATGCGGTCACTTTCCATCCACAATGCCATTTCAAGCGCTGGTGTGGGCACATTCTGGAAGTAATTGGTACGATCAAACCAGGTTGTGCCGTTCATATTAGTGGCGCCAACCGCATCAAACGGTTTGAAAAATTCGTCGTCATAGTTTTCGGATCCGTTGAACATAATATGCTCAAACAGATGGGCAAAACCGGTCTGACCTTGCGGTTCATCCTTTGACCCAACATGGTACCAAACGCTGACCGCTACCACCGGGGCCTTGCGATCTTCGTGCACAATGACGCGCAGACCGTTGTTTAGCGTAAATTTCTCGTACGGAATATGAACTTCCAGGTCGATGCCTTTTTCAGCACCATTTGTGGCCGTTTGTGTAGCTGCGTTATTGGTAACCTGCGCATCGCAGGCAACAAGCCCACCCAAAGCCAAGGCACCAGCCAGCGTTCCAATTCTTAAATTCTTCAATGTCATTGTTATGTCTCCTGCCGAGATGATGGCCAAAAGGGTTACTAACCAGTAGTGGCCTCGTCCGTGGGTTTATCCCACTGTTTGACGGGTCTAAAGCCCGGACCGAGCATCAGCCCGGGCGACCCAGTTTAGCTGTTTAGCGTCGGAATAACAAACTCTGCGCCAGACCGGATGCCGGTTGGCCAACGGCTCGTTACAGTTTTGGTTTTGGTGTAGAAGCGTACACCTTCCATACCATGCTGGTTAATGTCACCAAACGCGGAGTTTTTCCAGCCGCCAAAGCTATGGAACGCCAGTGGAACCGGGATTGGCACATTCACGCCGACCATGCCAACCTCGACGTTGTTGGCGTAAGCGCGGGCGGTGTCACCGTCCCGAGTGAAGATGGAGGTGCCGTTACCAAATTCATGCTCGCTGGGCAGGCGAATGGCATCGTCAAACGTTTCCGCGCGCACAACCTGTAGCGTCGGGCCAAAAATTTCTTCCCGGTAGGTACGCATGTCTGGTGTCACATTATCAAACAACGACCCACCCAGGTAATAGCCATTTTCGTAGCCCTGCATGTTGTATTTGAAGTCCCGGCCATCCACGACAACATCTGCGCCTTCCTGCTCTGCCAGATCAAGGTAACCACGCACCTTAGCCATATGATCACCGGTTACCAGCGGCCCCATTTCTGCTTCCATGTCCATCGAGTGGCCCACTTTCAGCGCCTCAACGCGGGGCTTCAACATCTCCACCATTTTGTCGGCAACCTGCTTACCAACTGGCACAGCAACCGATATCGCCATGCAGCGTTCGCCCGCAGAACCATATGCAGCCCCCACCAGCGCGTCGGCAACTTGGTCAAGGTCCGCATCTGGCATGATGATCATATGGTTTTTGGCACCGCCCATTGCCTGACAGCGTTTGCCGTGGGCGGTTGCCGTTGAATACACATATTGAGCGATCGGCGTAGACCCAACGAATGACACGGCCTTTACACGTGGGTCGGTACACACGGTGTCCACGGCTTCCTTATCGCCATTGATTACATTAAACACACCATCCGGCAGACCTGCTTCTTTCCAAAGGTCACCAAACATTAAGGGAACGCTCGGGTCTTTTTCTGATGGCTTGAGAACAAACGTATTGCCGCAGGCAATGGCCATGCAGCTCATCCACAGGGGGATCATGGCCGGAAAATTAAACGGCGTAATCCCCGCCACAACGCCCAGCGGCTTGCGCATGGAATACATATCGATACCGCCTGATACATTGTCCGAATATTCCCCCTTGAGGAGGTGCGGGATACCCTGTGCGAACTCAGCCACTTCCAGGCCACGCTGCACGTCGCCCTGCGCATCAGAAAAAACTTTGCCGTGCTCGCTTGCCAGTGCTTCGGCCAGCTTGTCTTTGTCACGGTAGAGAAGCTGTACGAGGTTTTGCAGCACACGCGCGCGCTTCACCACAGACATACCCGACCAATCAGGGAAAGCAGCCGCAGCTGCCGCAATGCCAGCTTCCACTTCGGCTTTGGACGCCAGTGCAACCTTGCCTTGTTGCTCGCCAATCGACGGGTTCAAAATGGGGCCAAACCGGCCAGAAGTGCCTTCGACAGTGGAGCCGTTGATATAATGATGACGCTCGTACATGCTGCTCTCCGAATTGGAACTGAATGATGTGTGTACGGCCATTTGACCGTTTGCGCGCACCATACAGTACGCAATATTGCACGTCACTGAGAAGTATTGCATTGTATTGTGTGCATTTTTGCACAATAAGACTATATGTTCGATTGGAATGATCTTCGTTATTTTCTGGAAGTGGCCCGCCGTGGGAAACTCTCGGCGGCAGCCCTGCGCCTGGGTGTTGACCATACAACGGTGTCCCGGCGCATCAGTGCGCTTGAGGCCAGCCTCTCGCTCACCCTTTTTGATCGCGGCGGTCGCAGCTACCGGCTTACAGATGACGGCAGACGCCTGCTGGCCCATGCCGAAAAAATGGAAGCAGAGTCTATCGACCTGATGGAGGCTGTTGCGCCGTCTGACGCAGGGCCTGAAGGCACGGTGCGCTTAGCCACACCCGAAGCGTTTGGCAGCCAGTTTGTGGCGCGACATGCAGCCAGCTTTCACGCCTACAACCCCGGTATAAAGCTGGAGTTAATAGCAGAAACCCGCCTTGCGTCCCTGACCCGGCGGGAGGCAGACATGGCGATCACCCTGTCGAAAACAGCACATGGACGGGTGGTGTCTCACAAAGTTGGGGACTATCGCTTGCGGCTGTATGCCTCGCCAGCCTATTTGCAGAAGCATGCCCCGATTGTTCAACCCGGCGACCTGAAAAACCATCAGTTTATCTGGTATGTGGATGATCTGCTGCCATTGCCTCAATTGAAGATGCTAGACAAAATGATCGGCGCGCCCAATGTCGTGTTCCGCACCACGAACGTTGTGGGCCAGGCCAATGCAGCCGCAGCAGGATTGGGGCTTGCGCTGCTGCCCTGTTTTGTTGGCGACAGTATGGCGTCGCTGACCACTGTTTTACCGCGCGAAATTTCCATCATTCGGGATTTATGGCTAACGGTGCATGCCGATGTCGCGGATGAGCCCCATATTGCCAGACTGTCAGAGTTCCTAAAATCACTTGTTCTCTCAGAGCGCAGAACGCTTGTCGGGGATCGCTAGGTAGTCATCGCCCCAAGCAAGCACCATCATGCTATCAGGCAATAGACACTATATTGCTGCTTGAATAACCTTCTGACGGCGCAACGGCAGGCAGTTTGATGGTGACGCATGTTCCGAAATTGGTTTTCGAATCGATCATCAACTGACCATCATGCAGCTCTACGAACTTGCTGACCAAAGCAAGCTGTAATGCCAACCCTTCATGGGACCGCGCTAGCAGGCTATCGGCATCATTATAGGGTGCTGTAGCCAGTTCAATGTCTTCGCTGGACATGCCTTTACCGGTGTCACGAATAATTAGTACAGGTTGGCCATTGGTTTGCTGCAATACCACCAGCGATACTTTGCCGAAAGCAGGCGTATATTTTACCGCGTTCGACAAAAGGTTCAGCAACACATGAAACAGCATGCGCCTGTCTGCGCTTACCGTCAGGTCCGCAGCAAAATTGGCTTCCAGTTCAATGTTTTTTTTGTCAGCATCAGGGCGCAAAATCGAAAGGCATTCCGTGGTCAGATTCCGAAGCGTAACCTTCTCACGCCGCAACTTCATTTGACCTGTACTAATTTTTGAAAAGTCCAGTATATCGCTAATACTGTCATGCAGTTGGCGGCTACTGGAATGGATGGCATCAATGTATTCTTTGTACCGGGTCGTTCCTAGTTTGCCGAACACTTCATCATGTATCAGTTCACTAAAGCCCATGATGGCGTTAAGCGGTGTACGCAGATCATGGCTCATGTTTGCGAGAAAATCAGCCTTTGCCTTGTCCGCACGCTCAGCGCGGGCAACTTCCTGCTCCAGCCGTTCATTAACACGCACCAATTCCTGTTCCAGCGCTTCACGTTTGCTAACTTCCCTGTGCAGCGATGCGGCTTGTTGCGCCCACCGCGCAAAACCCAGACCAATCAGCACCGTTCCGGGGATAAATCCAAACAAAATAACCATAAAATGGGGTGTTGATACCTGGAACACGTCTGCAAGGCTGCGGATGGCAAGCGTGTGCAAGCTATAATCAACGACCCAACTCAGCGACAGCAAAACACACCCGCAGGCGATCAGCAGGCTTGCAGAACTGACGACATGAAAGGGTTTTTGCCAAATGAAAATCGCTGCAGGCACAGTTGACACAAGAATAAAAAAGGCAAGTTCCGGATAGAGATGCAGCACGTTTAGTCTCCCGCCCAAAGGAAGACACGTCGCCATCACAAACCCAATTTAGCGCACCGCGTCCCTTCGGTGTTTAGATCGGTTGTCATTTCACTAGGCCGTTATGTGTATTTTGGGTCTTTGTGACCCTATTTATGTATAGGCCTAGTTGCATCCGATTCGCCTTAATGTAGCAAAATATAACCTGACTGAATAGCTAAAAAATATGTTAAGTTCTTTTTATTTAATGACTTTTGTCATTATGGCAAAAAAGGTGTGTCGAAAAGAAACACTTTATAGTTGCACCTGAAACTTGTTCCAATTTCTGACAAAAAAAGTGCCTGCCCCTGTTTCATTCTGCGACACGGGTTATGCTTCATATTGGCTGATGGTTCATGCCCAAGCATGACGAATAGATGAATTTTTTGCGTCAAAATAGCCCGGTGTGGTAGGGGTTTGGAAAAATGTTCAAATGAGTGCCCACAGAAAGCATTTGGTGCTGAAAAAACTTAAAAACCTGCTTTTGCTGCCCGTTTGGATCGTGTCGATTGTGACGCCCGCCAAATCATTTCGTGACAATGTGGTTATTGGTTCACGCATCCTAAACTGGCTTGGACTCCATATCGTGCGTATTGTCGTTGCCCGCACCATCGTATGGCTACGCTGGACAGTGCTGGCCCCAAGTGTTCCAACCAAACTTCGGCGGGATTTTCATGCAAATGGCTTTCTGGTCATTGGAAACTTCATACCAGCGGCGGACATTGATGCCATACGCGCAGAAATACGCACCCATAACGGCGAAACCCGCCAAATGCTCCAGGGCGATACGGCAACCCAAAGATTTTTGCTGGATCATGACGCTCTAAGCGAAAAACCAACCCTGGCGGGCCTGGTGGGCAGCCAGCGGTTTCTCAGGCCCCTAGCTTACGCCGCCGCAAAACTGACGCCGCCTCTTGTTTACGTTCAGCGCATCCGAAACGGTGTTCGGGACAAAGGGCCGGACCCACAAAAAAACATGCATGCCGACACCTTCCACCCCACGATGAAAGCCTGGTTATTTCTGGAAGATGTACCAGCAGAAAAAGGCCCGTTTACGTATGTTAGAGGGTCCCAGCGGCTTACATGGTCCCGGCTTAAGTGGGAATACAAACGGTCCCTGATCGCGCGGCAACAGCCTGATGGGTATTCTGAGAAGGGGTCTTTCCGGGCGACAAAAGATGACCTTGCTGCCATGGGCCTGCCCAAGCCGGAAGGGGTTTGCGTAAAGGCCGGTACCCTGGTGATTGCCAACACCAATGGCTTTCACGGACGTGGCCATGCTGGGTCCAATCAGTCCCGGTTAGAAATATGGGCATATGCGCGCCCCAGCCCGTTTAACCCGCTGCCGGGTTTACCCATGCGCGCGTTTGGCACCCTTCAGATGGCAATGTTAAAAGCGTTTTGGCGCAAGAAAGACGCCGACGCCGCACGCAAAAACAGCCGCGCAAGCTGGCACCGTATTCCCCCCGGTGATATGACCGATTTCTGAAAATTCAGCAATGTATCTGCTTGTGTTTTCGCGAAACAAATGTGTTTGAAAATAATTTGAAACCGCTATGCTGGCGCCAGGATTTGCGGGGTACAGTCAAAATTCTGCGATAGGCTTATCGGATAAGCTTTTAAGGCGGCAGAATACTAAAGGGGACGGCGTGTATGGCAACGGGTCAGATTGCAGCGATTGTTCTTGCTGCCGGTCAGGGCACGCGGATGAAATCATCCTTGCACAAAGTGCTGCACCCTGTTGGCGGCAGACCTATGATCAACCACCTGCTGCACACCCTGCAATCCATTAATCCAGCCCGAACCCTGATCGTGATTGGCGCGCTGGGGCATCAGTTGCAAGACGCCCTGAGCGGCGTCAGCTTCGCCACCCAAAACGAGCAATTGGGCACAGGCCATGCTGTGCAGTGCGCCCTGCCTGCACTCGATGATTTTGACGGCGACTTGCTGGTGCTATACGGCGACGTTCCTTTTGTATCAGACGCAACAATGCAGCGCATGATCGCGACCCGTGATGCCACCGAAAACTGCGGGTTGGTTGTGCTGGGCTTTCATACGACGGACCCCGCAGCCTATGGCAGGTTGGTGACAAACGCTGATGGTTCACTTGAGCGTATTGTGGAGTTTAAGGACGCAAGCGCAGAAGAGCGTGCTATCACCTTATGCAATTCGGGCATGATGCTGATTGCAGGCCAGCATGCCCGGCGCTGGCTCGCCCAGCTTACCAACAATAACGTAGCCGGTGAATATTACCTGACCGACCTTGTCGAAATCGTGCGCAAAGATGGCCATGCGGCAAGCGTCGTTGAAACCGACGAGACAGAATTAATGGGCGTTAACAGCCGAGCCGAACTTGCGGCAGCAGAAACCATATTTCAGCAACAAGCGCGCGCACAAGCGATGGCAGACGGCGCAACCCTTGTTGCCCCTGAAACTGTATTTTTCAGCCATGACACGCGGCTCGGTAAAGACGTTACAGTTGAACCGAACGTGGTGTTTGGGCCGGGTGTGGTGGTCGAAGACGGCGTAACCATAAAGTCTTTCAGTCACCTGGATGGCGCAATTGTGCGCGCGGGCGCAAGCGTCGGGCCTTATGCGCGGCTGCGCCCAGCTGCCGATATTGGGGCTGGTGCAAAAGTTGGTAATTTTGTTGAGATTAAAAAAGCAACACTGGCGGAAGGCGTTAAGGTCAGCCACTTGACGTATCTTGGCGATGCCACCATCGGCGCAGGTGCCAACATCGGCGCAGGCACCATCACTTGCAACTATGATGGCTTCCTGAAGTATCAAACCATTATTGGTGCGGGGGCTTTTATTGGCTCCAACTCGGCACTTGTCGCCCCTGTTACCATCGGTGATGGTGCCATTGTAGGAGCGGGCAGTGTCATCACCAAGAATGTGGACGCTGACGCGCTGGTCGTTTCCCGTGCGCGGCAACGGCAAATTGATGGCTATGCCGCCGGGTTCCGGGACGAAAAACAGGCAGAAAAAACCGCTAAAGCGCAAGAAAAAAGCCAAACAAAAGAAAAGACAAAGGACTAACGCATGTGTGGCATCGTAGGCATTGTTGGCAACAGCCCCGTGGTTCCCCGCATGATGGAAAGCCTGAAGCGGCTTGAATACCGCGGCTACGACAGTGCCGGTGTTGCCACCTTAAGTGGCGGAAACCTTGACCGCCGCCGCGCCCAAGGCAAACTGGACGCCCTGTCTGAAAAACTTAGCCTTGAACCGCTGGACGGCACCAGCGGCATTGGCCATACCCGCTGGGCCACGCACGGCCAACCAACCGAGCCCAACGCCCACCCTCACATGACCGAACAGGTTGCTATTGTCCACAATGGTATTATCGAAAACTTCAAAGCGCTGAAAGCGGAACTGATTGCAGACGGCATTGCATTTGAAAGCGAAACCGATACCGAAGTGGTTGCCCGGCTGTTAACGCGAGAGCTGGAAACAGGCGCATACCCAAGCCAGGCATTTCAAACCGTTCTGGCACGATTGGAGGGCGCGTTTGCCCTGTGTGTTCTGATCAAAGGCGAAGAAAACCTGATGTTTGGTGCCCGCGAAGGCAGCCCGCTTGTGGTTGGGTTGGGCAACGGCGAAAACTATCTGGGGTCCGATGCGATGGCGCTTGCTGGCCTGTCGAACCACCTGATCTATTTGGAAGAAGGTGACTGGGTAGAACTAAGCCGCACCGCCGTACAGATTTTTGACCGCAACAATCAACCTGTTGAACGCCAGGTTAGCATCAGCCAAGTGGCGACGACAATGATTGACAAGGGCAATCATCGCCATTTCATGCAGAAAGAAATTTACGAACAGCCCACTGTGGTGGCGCAGGCCCTTGGGCGGTATCTGGACCCGAACGCGGGTACCATTTGCCTGCCCGACATGCCGTTTGATCTGGCAGACGTGCCAAAGGTCACCCTGGTTGCATGTGGTACCAGTTTTTATGCTGCGCAAGTTGCGCGCTACTGGATTGAAAAAATCGCCCGGGTGCCAGTGGATGTGGATATCGCCAGCGAATTCCGCTACCGCGACCCAGTTTACACCGACGGTGGCCTTGCCATTTTCATTTCACAGTCCGGCGAAACAATGGACACACTGGCCGCTCTGCGGCACGCAAAGGTCGCTGGGCAGCATATCGCTTCTATCGTTAATGTTACAGGGTCTACCATGGCGCGCGAAAGCGACCTGGTGCTACCCATTTATGCCGGACCGGAGGTCGGCGTTGCCAGCACCAAAGCCTTCACGTGCAGCTTGTCTGTGCTGGCAAGCTTTTCTGTAGAACTGGCGCATGCAAAAGGCACCATAACGGCCGCAGATGTTGCGGAGTATGTGACAGAACTGGAACATGCCCCAGCCCTGATGGCCAAAATTCTTTCGAAGGACCATGAAATTGAAGCCATTGCACAGGATATCGCTGATGCCCGCGACATCTTGTTTGTGGGGCGCGGCATATACTTCCCAATTGCCATGGAAGGCGCACTAAAGCTGAAAGAAATCAGTTACATCCACGCCGAAGGCTATGCCGCCGGTGAGCTAAAGCACGGACCGATCGCCCTGATTGACGAAAATGTTCCGGTCATCGGCATCGCACCCGATGGCGGGCTGAGCGACAAAACCGTTTCCAACCTCCAGGAAATTATGGCGCGCAAAGGCAAGGTTATCTTGCTGTCCGATAACAAAGGCAGCATTGCAGAAGACATGCATGCCCATTTTGAAATGCCCTCAGCTGGCGATTTGATCACGCCAATTTTGTACGCGCTACCGGTGCAGATGCTGTCTTACTTTGCGGCGGTAGAAAAAGGCACCGACGTGGACATGCCGCGCAATCTGGCGAAATCTGTTACCGTAGAATAAAGACTGAAAGTCGTTCCATGACAGTCGGCCTTAACGGCCAAGGCAAATGGTCGGCTGGTCAAAAACTGCCGTGGCTTAAGCTCTAGAAATGTAACTCAATCAATTGAATTAGGTTGCCGCACGTATCATCAAAAATCGCGGTCGTGGCTTCGCCTGCCCTAACTGGCTTTTGCTTGAAGACAACGCCTGCCTGCTCCAATCGTTTAAATTCCGCTTCAATATCATCAACGCGAAATGCAGTCCAAGGGATACCATCTGTCATAAGCGCTTTCTGAAACGTACGAGATGCGGGGTGCTGATTGGGTTCTATTCCCAATTCCACACCATCCGGCTCTTCTGGCGAAACAAGGGTAATCCAGCTAAATTCGCCCATCGGGATATTGTGCTTAACTACAAACCCCAGTGTCTTTGTATAGAAGTCGAGGGCTTTTTTCTGGTCGTCAACGATGACGCTTTTTATATACATTTTCATTTGATATCTCCTTTAGCAAAGGGGCATAAAAAAGCTGATTTTGCGCATTGTTTATGTGTATTGCAATATGACGCGGCTTGGGCCCGCTATGGCGAGCACGCTACCATTTCGAAATGGATTTTCGTTGTCTCCCCCAGATCAGAAATCGTCGCAATCAGACCATCGTCTGATGTCGCATATACAATACGCTGCGGAAAATCATGGTCAGCATTTTCAAAGGTGATGGAATTTGAGGTCTGATGCGTGGATATGAAACCGGTAGACTCTCTTCCATTAGGCGCTGCAAAAAAAACAAAGTAATTTTCAATCCTTTGAATTCGCATGACCTCAAACTCGATAAGCTTATCATCCCGGATTGTGACAGAGCGCCCAAACATCAGCCCATCAAATCCGATGTCCCAAATTTCTTCAGCCGCTCCGTCGGAGTGTTGCCAACACCCTTCCAGCCAGGCCGGTTGCTTTGGCACGGCCTGCCTCTGAGCCTCGACCGGGGAATAGGCACTACCGGCTCCAAAAATGATGGCTAACGCAAGCGCGGAAATAGTATCAACAAATCGAAACATGCAATTCACTCCTTTGGCATAATGTCATGCGATGAAAAGAGCATGTACTGCACTCTCGAATGCCATTCTTGCACCGAAACGACATTTACCCCCTGGTTGACCCCAGCGCCTTGCCTAATCCAGATGTATTTTCAACCCAATTGCGGGCACTACAACCCAAAAAACGCTTAAAATCTCTGGCAAGCTGCGGCTGATCAAAATAGCCCACCTCAAGGGCCCGCTGGACCCAGGTTTCATTTGCCTCTGACTGCAGCCTGTCAAACACCGAACGAAAGCGACGTATTGATTTTAAAGTCCGGATACTGACGCCAGTTTCACGCTTAAATCTGCGTTGCACCTGCCGTATATGTATGTTTTGCGGGTACTTTATGACCTGGTTAGACATTATCTGGTCAACAATACCCCGCACAATCGGGTCAGGTTGATTGCCCTCAATCATCGACGCCACACAACGCACGATAAATTCAAGTTTCGCTGCCGGGTCCGCTAATTCCTTCAATTTGTCAGGTAATTGACGTAACGGCTGATTGCCACACAATGTCAGGTCGATACGCTGATCGGCAGTCTGGTCTAGCGAGTGCCCCAAAAAGTGACCCGCACCGTCAGGCCGAAACCTGACACCCCAAACACATGCATCGCCAGCCGCACGTATTTCCAAAGGTTTTGTCAACTGGCCCGCGAAAAGCACTACCGGTTGGCTCAGCCCGGTGGCAACTTCCAAATAGGGTTTCCCTAGATGTATGATCAGTTCAGGGCGACCATCAGGAACAATCGCGTCTGGCATGCCCGGCGCGCTTTGTTCAAACATCCAAATACAATGAACATAATCGCTGATCGAGGCCGGAGCCTGGAACTCTTTATAAACTGTCATAGGTCATTGCTTGAATATGATCGAAATTCAAATAGTCATTTAAACAGAATTTCTTACACAGTATTGGATTTTATACACTCTCCATCGACATTCATTGACCATATGCCACAGGGGGATATACTTTTAATAGCAGCGAAAAGGCACTTTAGCCCTCGACGTTTGGTTGCTGCATATCTGAGAGTTACATGAGCATCGATTTTTCACGTTTTCCCAAAGCAGAGTCTTTCCAGTCATTTTACGATGCCTGGCAAGCTGCGCGTGAAGGCAGCAACCTTCCGGTCCGACGCAACATCCGCATTCAGGATTTTGCGCAACATAGCAACAACCTGAGCATCGTCGAATGCAAACATCAGGGGTTTTATACCCACCGGCTACTAGGGTCGTCGGTTGTGGATCGCTTTGGCAGCCCTGATCCGGAAGTGAATTTTCTGACTTTTTATGCCCCGGATGTAAAAAGTTATACCCACCAATGGTTGGAGGCGTTGATGCAAACACCGTGTGGCGGCATCACAGAATTTTCCACCGCCTACCAGGATGGAGCTCACCGATCTTGCATTGCACTTTCATTGCCTATTGTTGCAGCCCAAAACGAGCCACTGCTCCTGTCCTTGCAGCTACCTTTGCACATATTTCGCTTTTCCGAGCCGCGCAAAACTTCGTGTATTGGTATCGATTATGCGATTGGTCATTTTCTTGACATTGGTTGGGGTCTGCCAACCACGATGGAGCAGGACCCTGTCGCAAAACCAAAACCCGAAAGCCTGCAAGTCCATACCAACCAATAATTTAGGATTATTATGTTCGCAAATGATGCGTGGTTATCTCAGGTAACAGAAGACGTTATCGACCCTGAACGGGAGATCATCGACCCACATCATCATTTGTGGGACCAGCAAAATCTGACCTACACGCTGGAACAGTTGCATGCGGATACGGCCGCAGGGCACAATATCACCAAAACAGTATTTATCGAATGCGGTGCCAGCTACAGGCCTGATGGCCCGGACCATATGAAACCGGTTGGGGAAACCGAGTTTGTTGCGAAAAATGCCACCACGTCAGCCGACACAACCGGCAAGGCATCAATTTCAGGCATTGTCGCCCATGCAGACCTGCGCCACGCTGCGCTTGATGACATCCTGGATGCGCATGAAGAAGCCGGAAAGGGTCTGTTCCGGGGCATCCGCGACGCAGGCGCGTGGGACCCAAACCCCGAAGCGCTGCTGATACCGCCACCCGCCCCGCAAGGCTTGTTCGCAGACCCAGATTTCAGACGTGGTATGAAAAAGCTTGGCACACGTGGCTTGACCTATGACAGTTGGCATTTCCATCACCAAAACCCGGAATTTGCGGCCCTTGCCACAGCGGTACCAGATACCATTATGGTACTTGATCATTTTGGCACACCGCTGGGTGTCGGCCCCTATGCGGGCAAACGGGACGAAATTTTTAATACCTGGAAACAGGATATCGCCGCCATCGCAGAATGCCCCAATGTGGTTGCCAAACTGGGCGGGCTTGCCATGCCGGACAATGGCTTTGGCTGGTTTGGCCGCGATATTCCGCCAACGTCAGATGAATTTATAAACGCGCAAGCGGACTATTATCATCACACAATCGAATGTTTTGGCCCCGACCGCTGCATGTTTGAGAGCAACTTTCCCGTTGACCGGCTGTCCATTGGGTATCATGTCCTTTGGAATGCTTTGAAAAAGATAGCCAGCCGATATGATGTGCACGAGCAAGATGCGATGTTTTATGGCACTGCGTCGCGCATATACCGCCTGTAATCATAATAATCTGTGCGTCGTGCAACCATTTGCCTGGTTGGTGCGTTGTAAACCATAGCTGCGCAAAGGCACTGATTTAGGAGGATCCAAATGACAGCGGCCCGATTAGCGATTGTGTTTTACCTAATTGCGGGTTTGATCAATTTTGTACCGATTTCGGGTGTGCTGGGCGATAGCATAATTGAAGCTGCCTACGGCATTGATGTCTCCAGCCCCGAATTGTCACTCCTGTTGCGCCACCGTGCGGTTTTATTTGGCATTGTTGGTGGCATGCTGCTTGTTGCAGCGTTCCGGCAAACACTGCGCCCTGCTGCAACCCTTTGCGGGCTGATCAGTATGACCAGCTTTGCGATTTTATATACCCTGACACAGCCCGACAACGACCAACTCCTGGGGGTTTTGCGCGCTGATCTGGTAGGAATTTTGATTTTGTTAGCAGGATGGGCCCTCCATCGTCGCAACATCAAAAACCATAATGCTTGGAAACATTGATAAGCAATTTACCGCTAACGAAAATACTTGCGTCGGGCTTCTTCCTGCATGGACAAACGCATTTGCAAGTCGGCCAGCTTTTTCATCTCCAGTTTTCGGGTATCAGGGTCGGCGATGTTCTGCAGGACTTCTTTCTGCTTAGCGATCAGTTTTTTTGTTTCGATTTCTTCGGGCAGCACACCCTCTCCGGCCATGGCACCATAACCAAATGCCTCGACAGATCCGTCTGATGTAGAGGCCTTCAAAGGCTTTCCCTCACCTACAAGACCTGATAGCTTACCAGACCGTTCAGCCTGTTTGATCCGAGCCTCCGCAAGTTTGTCAAACTTCATTCCATATTCCTTCACATTGACCACTAATAGCATAAACAGCATCAACGCGTCATTTCATCTCGCCCGGAAAACAGCTCATATCATTTTGGTTCTGAAGGCGTGATCCGCTGGTATGAACAGGAAAAATGCAGCTAAAAAAGTTGCGCCTTAAAAATTACGATAAAGAGGATACCCATGCGCAAAGTCTTTTGCTTCCTGACCCTTCTTGTTGGCCTCTCATCTTTTGCAAACGCTGACAGTCACTCCAATAGCGAAATTAATGCCCAGATATGGGTACCGTTTATCGAATCTTACGCAAAGGGGGACGGCGACCTGCATGCCAGCCTCTATAGCGACGAGATTGTGCGGGTCACCAACGGCACCGTGCAAACAGGCCGCGCCTATATTGAGCGGATGCGCAACGCGGTTAACAGTATGCGGGCACGCGGCGGCAGGGCCATCAGCTTCCGCTTCACCGAACGCAGCCATACGGGTGACACCGCCTATGAAACCGGCGTATTTCGCCTGATGCGGGCAGACGGCACATCCAGCTACGGCAAATTTGAAGTTGTGATCAAAAAGATAGACGGCACCTGGAAACTGGCCTTCGACCATGACGCCCCGACGGACCGCGCGGCCTGGCTTTCAGCGGAACCGATGGAGCCGGTGCTTATTCCTGCCGACAGGTAAGGGGAAGTTCAGTCGCCCAGAACCCGGTCAAGCCGGACACGGTAGATGTCATCGCCGCCCGCTCCTGCAGGCGCCTCCCGCTCTGACGAGAAGTAAAGCCACTTACCATCGTTGGAAATATAAGGCGCAAACTGCACGCCTCCCGGCACATTTACCGGCGCAGGCAAAGGCTTGAACGGTGACCAGTTATCAGCAGACAGGCGGCGGCTGTAATATAGTTTGGGGGCGTCCTGCCGGGTACCGGCGGCAACAATCAATCGACCATCGGCTGAGATAGCGGGATTGGATACCCGCAGCCCATCCGGGGCAGTTGTTATTTGGCGGGGGTTTGCAAAACCAGCACCATAACGGCGGGCAATCATCAGATAAGCAGGCCGATCCCGACCGCTTCCTTCGCCAAAGCGCGTGTAGACCAGGTCACCCTCTGCACTTTCAGAGACAAATGTTTCTGAAAAACTGCTGTTGACGGCGCGCCCGGCGTACACAGGCTGGCCCCAACCATCTTTTGTGCGCGGCGCGTACCAGGTGTTGGTATCGGGTGTGGGGTCTTGGCTATTCGTGCCGGGCACCGGGCGGTCGCTACTGAAATACAGCCTGTCGCCGCTACGGCTGACAAAGGGGTCAAGGTCGCTGTAGCGTTCGTCGCTGAACCAAAGCGTGCTCGCAGGCAACCAGCCCCTGTCGCTGCGCTCGGACACCCAGATGTGCCAGCTTGGACTGTCGCTTGAGCGGTTGAAATACACGTGACCGCCATCCGGGGACAAACTGGCGGCAAACTCCCTAGCGGGGGTGGAAATACGCCCAGCTCCGACAACCTGCACGTCACCTAAAACTGGTTGAAGCGCCGTCACAAAGGGTGATAGCGCCAAAGAAAACCCAACCAAACACGCCAAGGATGCACCCCGCGTAGAAAACTTCATATTTCGTTTTTTTGTCATGGCGCACCTCATAAAATTAGCACAACACGATACCGGCTCTTTCCTAAACGCGATGACATAACATAGGACATACAATGTCTCCATTTGTCGAGGGGACTAAACCAAAGACCAAGCAGCACGTAAAAATACCCGAAGTGCTTATAAACGTATGTCAGCATCACAAAACTGTTGTTTGACTTCATGGCCATCATCCCGCTTTGATCGCTGCTCGTATATAAATAGCTACTCGCATCACTTCACGATACTTAGGAGCGAGTGCTGCCCGCCCGTGGGCCCGCCGGAGAAGCATAAATGGCAGAAAATGCCGCCACGCCTGCAGGGCAAAAACCCAAGCAGCAAAACGACAGCGACCATATTGATGCCCCTTTTACCGAAGGGTCGGTGTTCAAGCATGTCATCACCATGACGCTAACGGGTGCCGTGGGTTTGATGTCTGTGTTTGCGGTTGATTTGCTGGATATGTATTTCCTGAGTTTGCTGGGTGAAGCCGAACTGGCGGCAGCCATTGGATTTGCGGGCACAATCATTTTTTTCTCTGCGTCTATCTGTATTGGTTTATCCATCGCAACGGGCGCGCTTGCCGCGCGGGCGGTGGGGGCGAAAGACCGGGCACGCACCAGTTCCATTGTTACCAATGCCCTCAGTTTCTCTTTTGCTGTGGCGCTTGCGGTTGTGTTGCTGATGTGGCCGTGGCTGCCTGACATTTTGGACATGATCGGTGCGAAGGGCCGGACGCACGAACTGGCGCTTGTGTATATGCATATCTTGTTGCCCACCCTGCCCCTGATGGCCATAGGCATGGGCGCGGGTGGTGTGTTGCGGGCGCTAGGCGATGCGCGGCGTGCCATGTTTGTGATGGTTACGGCTGCTGTGGTAAACGGCATCCTTGATCCCATTCTTATTTTTGGGCTGGACCTTGGGCTTGAAGGCGCGGCCTATGCCTCGGCCATTGCCCGTGTTGCGATGATGACGAGCGGCCTGTATGCCATTGTGCATGTCCACAAACTACGTGGTCGCTGGACCAAGGCTGGCTTGAGCGAAACGCTGCGCCCCATGATGAAAATTGCCGGCCCTGCCACCATAACAAATGTGGCAACGCCCATCGGCAATGCCTATGTGATCGCGGTTATTGCTGAATTTGGCGACAGTGTTGTGGCAGGCAACACCATCGTTGCGCGCATTACGCCGGTCGCGTTTGCGCTGTTCTTTTCCATGTCGGGGTCAATTGGTCCGGTGATTGGCCAAAACCTTGGGGCGCACCGCTATGACCGGGTCCGTGAAACAGTAGCCAGCTCGCTGCGGTTCATCGTTGGGTATACCGCAGTCTTGTGGGCGGTGTTTGTGTTGGGGCAGGACCTGATCATTAGCGTCTTCGGTGCGACAGGACCGTCAGCAGACATGATCCGCGCCTTTTGTGTGTGGGTTGTGCCGCTTACGTCATTTCTGGGGGCGTTGTTTGTTGCAAACGCTGCCTTCAATAACCTTGGTCACCCGATGCGGGCGACGTTTTTCAACGTTACAAAAGCAACGTTAGGCACCGTGCCGTTTGCCTATTTCGGGGCGCAATACTACGGGCCGGAAGGCGCGCTGGTGGCGCAGGCCATTGGGTCCATGGTGGTGGGTATTGCTGCGGTTTATGTATGTTTTTCAACCATACAAGCCGTGACAGATGCCGCTGACGCAAAAGCAGACGAAGACATCAGCGAGCATGCCGATGACGACGCCTCGCCAAAAACACCCATTTTGCCCTATTCGTCAGCGCGCGCGTTCCACGCTCAACCGGGTACACCGGTTAAGTCAGGCGACAAACCATAGGTTGATGAGGCTGAGGTTATAAATTACGGGGCGTTACCGTGACCCGGACTTTGGTTGAACGATTGCTACGTTCGATAATAATGACGGCAACACGGGTTGGTTTGTCGTAAACAAGGGTGGTGTCATCAGCCTGAAACTCGCTGATCAGGCCCCAGCCTTCGCCCGGCATGTTATCTTTGAAAAATTTGGTTACCAGCTCACTGTCTGTGCGCACGGATCCGATGATTTTACCAAAGGTGTTTTCACCGGCACCCAGAATAATCGAGTCTTTTTCGTCAAAACTGGTACCGTTCGGGAAGCGGATATCGCCGATGGCATCTCCCAGTTCAAGCAACACTTCCTGCGGGGGTTCAGCGCCAGTACCATCATAAGCAGACACTGTATCAGCAGCTGGTTCGCTGCCACCACCGAAGGTATCACACCCGGTCAGAACCAAGCTGACACATGCCAAAATCGCTGCTTTTCTGCTCATGATCTCACTCCCCACACACTAACAGGCCGTGTATATTTTGCCCTGTATATTTTTACGTGTACACGGCTTTGAATTCTGGCGTATTTTTCCCATATATTGTGGCTGTTGTCCAGAAACCTCAGCATATTGTAATGAAAATTCCCGTTGGCACCAGAAAGCAGGTCATTGCCCACCGTTCGACAGGCCGAAAAAAGACGCTTTGATAATTGGACGCCCCATAAAATTGACGGTAATATATTGCCCACAAAAGGGAATTCGGGGAACACCACACAATGAAGCGCATGATCATTGATCTGAGCCTGGAACCACGCGTTTACACGATAGACAATTTTTTAAGCCCGGTTGAATGCAAAAGCATCATCGCTTATGCCCGAAAAGATGCCATGGACCGCGCGAAGGTATCTGGCCCGGATGAAGGCGTTGTTTCAAAAGCACGAACCAACAGCGTTTTGTGGGTCCAGCACTATGAAGACAAGGTATTTACCCGCGTCGCACGCCGGGTCGCGTCACTGGTGGGCATACCGCTTTCGCACGCAGAAAGCTTTCAGGTGATCCATTATCTTCCCGGCGCGGAATATCGCAGTCACTTTGACGCCTTTGACCCAACAACCCCAACTGGCAAGCGCAACTGGACTCGAGGGGGCCAACGTCTTGTGACGGCGCTTTGTTACCTCAACACCGTGCAGGCTGGCGGTGCAACATCCTTTCCCAAGTTGAACCTGACCGTACCTGCCGAGCAAGGCAAACTGACTGTGTTTCACAACACAATAGACGGCACTATTCGCAAACACCCAAATTCGCTGCATGCTGGCATGCCGGTTGAAAGCGGCGAAAAATGGGCCTTTAACCTGTGGTTTCGCGCGCGGTCCCGACAAGAGGACCCCATGGACCCGACCGCCGCCGAAATGGACGAATTCACCCGTTTCATGAACAAAAAACCTGCCTGATCCAGACACCCCTAACCTAATCGTCACAGTCGCCAGTTAGGGTTGCAGACATTGCCTAAAAACTGAAACATGGTCAGGATACCTGCCGGGTGCTTGATTGACACAACACACGGCACTTTTTACGGTATCCACCATGACTATAGCCCCCAGGATCATTGGATTGTAATTCCCTATGTTTGATATGAATTTTGGCGATCAGTCTCTGAGCCAGCAGCTAAAAGCCAGCGGCCTTGCAGCAGCCTATGAAGAAAACCTGGAGAAGGCAGCCGCCTTTGCAGCTGACCTTTCGTCAAGCGGCTTGTTGCCGTTCGCGCGGCAAGCACCTGATGCACCGGAACTGGCCGACATCGCCACAGCGGCAACCCACATTCGGGCTGGTTTCAAACACCTGATTGTTTTGGGCACGGGCGGGTCCAGCCTTGGTGCGCAGGCAGCGATTGCCATTGCGCGCTATCTGCCAGACCATATTGCAGGCACCAACACCCAAATCCATACGCCGGACAGCCTGTGCCCGTTTGAAATGGACCGTTTGTTTGCAAGCCTGAAACCAGCGGAAACCCATGTGCTCGCTATTTCGAAATCGGGCACCACAGCCGAAACGCTTGCGCAGCTACTGGCCTGCCGGGCCTGGTTGGAGCAAGGTGCGGGCACCAAAGATTTGGGCACACACTTTACTTTTGTCACCGAACCGGGCGAACGCCCCTTGCGGACCTACGGTGAAAAACTGGGTTCTGCCATTCTGGACCACCCAACAGATGTGGGCGGGCGGTTCAGCGTTCTGACCACAGTTGGTATGCTGCCGGTTGCGGTTGCGGGTTTATCGCCCGCCAAATTCCGGGCAGGCGCACAACAGGTTGTACAGGCATTTGGTGCAAACCCTGCCGCATCGCCCGTGGTGGTTGGCGCAGCCTTAACCCACACCCTGAACCAGCACAAGGGTGTTACACAGGTACTGTTGATGCCGTACGCCGAAGCCTTGCGGGCCTTCACCCGTTGGCACGGGCAATTGTGGGCTGAAAGCCTGGGTAAAGACGGTTTGGGCACCACCCCCATTCGCGCTGTCGGTCCGGTGGATCAACACAGCCAGCTTCAATTGTTTCTGGACGGCCCCAACGACAAGTTTTGTACCTTCATCACCATACCAAGCCTGGGTAAAGGCCCCCGCATTGACGCCGCCGAAGCCAAGGCATACGGCCTGGACTATATGGCAGAACGCACCATTGGTGACACGGTCACCTGCCAGTCCCGCGCAACACAGCAAACCCTGCGCAGCAAGGGCCGCCTGGTGCGTGAACTGGTGATTGACAGCCTCAACGAAGAAAATCTTGGCGGGCTGTTTGTCTCTTTTATGCTGGAAACAGTGGTGATGGCGCACCTGATGGGCGTTAATGCTTTCGATCAACCCGCCGTTGAAGACGGCAAAGTCCTCACACGCGAATACCTGGCAGCCCTGAAGGGCTAACGGGCACGGACAAACCGGGTCCTTAGGAAAAACCCGCTACAAAGGAAACACGATGAACGCACCGATCAAAAAAATTGTCCTGCCAGTTGCCGGTCTTGGCACGCGCTTCCTGCCGGCCACCAAAGCCATCCCAAAAGAAATGCTGCCGGTCGTTGATAAGCCGCTTATTCAGTATGCGGTCGAAGAAGCGCTGGAAGCAGGCATCGAAGACATTATTTTGGTAACCGGCCGCAACAAACAGGTAATGGAAGACCATTTTGACCACGCCTATGAGCTGGAAAAAATTCTTCAGGAAAAGGGCAAGGACGAAGCGCTGGAGGTGGCGCGGTCCATGCTGCTGGAAGAAGGCCGCATTTCCTACGTTCGGCAAATGCGGCCGCTGGGGCTGGGGCATGCTATCTGGTGTGCGCGCAAACTGGTGGGCAACAACCCTTTTGCCGTTGCCCTGCCCGATGACCTTATCAAGGGCCGCCCGGGTGCGCTGAAACAAATGGTCGAAGCCTACAACGAACTAGGCGGCAACATGGTTGCCACGATGAATGTTTCGCGGGAAGATACATCTAAGTACGGTGTTATTACGCCCGGTGACCACACCAAAAACCGCATTGTGGTTGGTGGTTTGGTGGAAAAACCGCACCCGGATGATGCACCTTCAACGCAGGCTGTTGTCGGGCGCTATATCCTGCAGCCCGAGGTGATGGACCATCTGAACAAAAAGGCCGTTGGCGCGGGCGGCGAAATCCAGCTTACTGACGCGATGGCTGAACTGATCGGCCAGCAACCGTTTCATGCCATAGAGTTTGACGGCACCCGGTTTGATTGCGGCAGCAAAATCGGCTGGCTTATGGCAAACTTGTCGCTGGCGACCGAAGACCCAACGCTGGCAAGCGAGGTGGAACGCCTGATTACCTTCCGGTAGAATACCGGAACAACCATACAACAACGCACATTTACCAATCCAGATACAGGGCATGTGCGTAAACACCGTGGCGTTGGGGGACGTTAACTTAGGAACCAGGGGGCCTATGTCCGCACAGTCGCACATTATTGATATGCACCAGAGCTTTTATCGGTTTTGGCTTGAAAACTGTACCGACAATGGCTTTTTGGATGAACGGGATGCGGCGCCAAAACGTTTCAAGGCTTTGTTGCCCAACATTGTAAAAATCCGGGCCACAGAGGCCGGGCCCAGGTTCAGCGTTGTCGGCACCCAGGTTGTCGACGAATACAAGCAGGATTTCACCGGTCTTCTGGTGGACAACCATCCCTATGATGTGTGCCGCGCCATCTATCTTTCCCTGATACAGCGCATGAACGATCAACAGGGCTTTGTGAATTGTCATGGTTTGTTTTGCTATGAAAACCGTCACTATTTGCGGACCATGGAGTCGGCGTTTGCGCTTTTGAACAACGAAACAAGCGCAGTGTCTGGCTACCTTGTTCTGGTGACCGTGGACCACACCGCATATGCGAATACGCTCTATTCGCCTACCATGCCCATTAACGTGGCAAGCGGGGAAACAGCGATATACAGTCAGGCAGACTTCGACCAGACAATGCGGGCCTATCAGGGTATGACGTTATAAGGCCTACTTTTCGTTTTCGCGGTTAAAGTCATCCTCCAGCCGCACGATGTCATCTTCACCCAGATAGGACCCTGACTGCACTTCAATCAGTTTCAGGTTAATTTTGCCGGGATTCGTTAGGCGATGAACAGCCCCCAGCGGCAGGTAAACAGATTCGTTTTCGCTGAGCAGGATTTCTTCATCGTCGCGCGTTACAATCGCAGACCCTTCAACAACAACCCAGTGTTCGGCCCGGTGATGATGTTTTTGCAAAGACAAGCGCTTGCCAGGGTACACCTCTATTTCTTTCACCTGATAGCGGCTGCCTTCCGCCACACCACGGTAATTGCCCCACGGGCGGTAAACTGTTGAATGGAAATCAGCCTCAATCCGGTTTCCAGCCTTCAGCTTATCAACAACTTTTTTGATGTCCTGATCCTGCCCTTTGGGCGCAACCAGCACAGCGTCGTCTGTTGACACAACAATCAAATCTTCCACACCCAGCAGGGTAACCAGCTTGTTTTCACTGGAAACAAAGCAGTTTTTTGCCCCTTCCAGCATGACATCGCCCACCGTCACATTACCGGCTGGGTCTGCGGTTTGCACGTCCGCCAACGCGGAAAAACTGCCCACATCAGACCAACCAAATTCAGCGGGCACAACGGCAGCCTTGCTGGTTTTTTCCATAATCGCATAATCGATCGAATCAGCAGGCACCGCCGCAAAAGAAGCCTCATCCATCCGCAGGAAGTTCAGGTCAGCTGTCACCGACGCCAGCGCTTTACGGCATGCCTCCAGCATGTCAGGCTGCAACGCCTCAAACTCCGCCAACAAGGTTGATGCCTTCATCAGGAACATACCGCTGTTCCAGCTGTAACCGCCAGCCTCAAGGTATCCTTGTGCTGTTGCGGCATCCGGTTTTTCACGAAAACCATCAATCTGGAACGCGCCTTCAACCCCAGGTAGGGCCTGGCCCGCCGCAATATACCCATACCCTGTATCAGGCCGCGTTGGGGTCATGCCAAAACAGCACAAAGCGCCGCCTGCGGCGACATCCGCTGCCACAGCAACAGCCTTGTGGAAACCGGGTGTATCCAAAATGACGTGATCCGATGGCAGAAACAGCAAAAGTTGCTGAGCATCTGTTTCTGCGGCTTGCAAAGCCGCCACAGCAAACGCAGGCGCCGTATTGCGGCCAACGGGTTCCAGCAACAGTGTTTCAAGCGCAGCGCCTGCACCAACCACCTGTTCGTTAACGATAAACCGATGATGTTCGTTGGCGACAACGGTTGCCGGGCGGAAGCCGTAGGCATCTGACACCCGTTCCAACGTTTGCACAAAAAGGCTTTTTTGCCCCAACATGGGCAGGAATTGTTTGGGATACTTGGACCGCGATAATGGCCACAGCCGGGAGCCGGAACCGCCGGACAGTATCACTGGTTTTATTTTGTGCTTCATGGTGTGTCCCGTTTCGCCCCCAAGCATTATGTGCAACACTATATGCCACCCTGATGTTACGTCAACGCGTGAACTGCCTCAAAATCGGCTACAGTTATCCAATCCAGGCCATTGGCATCATACTGTGTATCACCGTCAAACTGCACCGCCTTTTCCGCATACCGGGCCGCCATCAGGCGCAAGCCAAGGTGCGGGCCTGCTGTTAGCAGAATGGTATCAGCATCTGTTGCTGCTTCTAAGGCGATGGCCTCACTTTTCAACCAACGTGACAGCATCATGGAATTTTTGAAGGGTGTCGTTAACAGTGCATCATACGTAAATCCTGCGGTGTCTGATTGCACGGCATTACCTGTTGGTACCGTTTTAAACACTGCATCGATATCGCTGATATGCCGCAGCAAAGCGCGGTCTGCGCGTCGTTGCAGCAAAAACAACAGACGTGCCAAAATCTGGCGTGCGGCTGTGCGGTCACAGGTTGCTTGTGCTTTTGACAGCGCGCTTTCCAGCAACAGCCGGTCCCTTGATAAAAGCGCTTGTTCCCATGTCACTTGCGGCAGGGCGGCACAAGCCAAGGGTTTCAGGCTACCTGATACGCCGATGCGACGGGTGTCGGTGTGCCGCTGGATCGTGGACACCACCCAAAAAGCGCCCTGCGGCACATCAAAATATGCTGGCTGTTCGGTTACCTCGTCAATTGGATCGGCAAAGAAGGCATGACGTGCGGCATCCTCACTCCAGCGTATTTTTCGGCCCCAGAAAGTCCGATATGTCACAGAAAGTGTTGCAGCGCTGCGCTCCGCATACGGTTTTCCGGTCGCGACCCGCAAAGTGTAAACCACCCGGTCCTGCGCGGCGGGCCTTATTGCAAGTATTGTCAAGGGACGGCGCGGCAAAATGGCCTTTCTGCGCGCAAACGGATCAACAATGCCGGTTCTGGCCAGCATTAGCACAAATTGCGGCAGTATCCGGTAACCGGCTTTTATGAGCCTGCGGACATGCCGGGCGTTTCCCTTCGTTGATGTATCCGGTTTCACAGCGGACGACCTTTCATCACCAACGCTGACGCAAAGCATCAAAAAAGGCGCGGGACATGACACGAGGGCGATGCAGTTTCGCCCAATCAATCAGGGCGGTTTCTGTCGCTGGGTTGGCACTGGCTTCAAGCGCGCGACCGATTGCAACAGACAAGCTGGATGGATCACTGGGGTTAAACCCAACGATACCAGCGCTGGCCCCCACTAAGGCAGGCACAAGAATATCCGGCACCACACATGGACGCCCAAACGTTGCAGCCGTGGCAGCAACACCGGAATTCAAACCCGTTTCATAGGGGCAGACCACAGCGTCTGCTGCGCGAAAAAGCCGTTGTACGGTTTGGTCATCAATATGGTGTTCAAACAGAAAAACGTTAGGTTTGTCCGCCACCAGTGCATAAATTTCTTCCTGGTATTCGGCATTAACCGGTTGGCCTGCAATTAGAATGCGCACCCTGATGCCCAGCGTTTCTTCCAGGGCTTCAAGATTATGCAAAAACTGGCGCGTGCCTTTGTGCGGTGCCAGCGACCCAAACAACAACAGTGTCTTGTCTTCCGGTGTGATACCGAGATCAAACCGCGCCTGATCGGCGGAAATATAGTCACCGTAGACCCCAAAGTAAGACGGATGCGGCACCATGAAGGTTTTGCTCGCGTTCACCTCATAGTAGCGGGCGCAGATTTCTAAGGTCGCTGGGTTCATGATGTGAACAAAATCAGCCCGGTCGCTGAGGCCCGCGCGCAAAGCGATCTCTTCATCGATAAACCGGGCGCTGTGGGACAACAGATTGTGGATGGTCCAGATGATTTTGATGCCTGCGTCTTTTTGCGCATCAAGTGTATCAAGGAAACGGCTGGCCATCCGTTCCGCTTCGCGGCTTGTTTCAGCCCCGGCAAAAACCTTATGCACCCAATGGTAATGCACGCCCAGCGGGGCATCCACAGGGGGCGATCCGATATCGTCCAGGTCCGCGACAGAAAAACAGGCGAAGCCTTTTTCAAACGCGGCGGTATACAACATGTTCTGATATGGATTGCGCTGGACAGGGGGGTAGTAGGCCAGCAAATGCGCCTCTTCCAGGTTCACGCCCTTAGCAAACAAAGACAGCTTGGCATCGACGCAAGCTTCATCGAAGGTCCGCTCTGCATCAAGGATCGCCCGGTTGGAGTGCGTTTCAGCCACCATAAAGTTTCCTCTTTGCCCCCACTTGCCAATCGGAGCTTTTCATTCCCTATGCCATTTAATATAAAGGCGCGGGTATCGTGACCAGCGTTATTTTACCGAGGGCATTCATGAAGATAGAAGAACTGCCACTATCAGGGGCGTTTGTTTTGACACCGAAACGATTTGGTGACGAGCGAGGCTTTTTCTCTGAAACCTTTAACGCGCAAGCGTTTGAAGACATTGCCCCCGGTGTGGTTTTTGTGCAGGACAATCATTCCCTGTCGCGCGATGCTGGTGTTTTGCGCGGGCTTCATTTTCAGCTTCCGCCCCACGCACAGGGCAAACTGGTGCGCGTGCCAAAGGGCCGGGTTCTTGATGTGATTGTTGACCTGCGGGACGGGTCGCCCACATATGGCCAGCACGCCAGCGTCGAATTAAGCGCGAATAACTGGAAACAGCTTTGGGTACCGTCGGGGTTTGCCCATGCCTTTTGCACCCTAGAGCCTGATACGGAATTCTGCTATAAGGTGACAGATTTTTATGCGCCGGAAAGCGACAGCGGTATTGCATTTGATGACCCGGATCTTGGCATTGAATGGCCGTTTCCGAACGACACGCTGATTTTGTCGGAAAAAGACCAAAAACTTGGCAGTTTTCGTAATTTTTCGTCTCCTTTTTCATACGTGGAAACCTGATTTATGAAGATTTTGGTCACTGGCGGGGCTGGTTTTATTGGATCGTCGGTTTGCCGCCATCTGGTGCGCGACCTTGGTCACTCGGTTATCAACGTTGATAAGCTGACGTATGCGGGCAACCTTGAAACCCTCAGGGAGATAGAAGACAGCCCAAATTATCATTTTGAAAAGGTCGACATCTGCGACAGAACCGCCCTTGACCGCGTATTTGCAAACCACAAACCTGACGGCGTTATGCATCTGGCAGCAGAAAGCCATGTGGACCGCTCCATCACCGGCGCGGGGGAGTTTATCCAAACCAATATTGTTGGCACCTTCCATATGCTGGAAGCGGCCCGCGCGCACTGGTTGTCGCTTGACGACAGTGCCAAAGCTGCATTTCGGTTTTTGCATGTCTCTACTGACGAGGTGTATGGGTCACTAGGGGCGGAAGGCCTGTTCCACGAAACCACAGCCTATGACCCAAGCTCGCCCTACTCGGCGTCCAAGGCGTCGGCTGATCATCTGGCAAACGCCTGGGTGGAAACCTATGGTCTGCCTGTGGTCATCTCCAATTGCTCCAACAATTACGGGCCGTTTCACCTGCCTGAAAAACTAATCCCATTGATGATTTTGAACGCGCTGGACGGTGAGCAACTGCCGGTTTACGGCGATGGCTCTAATGTGCGGGATTGGCTGTATGTTGACGATCATGCCCGCGCGCTGTTCACCATCATGACCAAAGGCCGGATCGGCGAAAAATACAATGTTGGAGGCCGGAATGAGCGCACCAATCTGGATGTTGTTGAAGGCATCTGCGCCATCCTTGATGAATTGCGCCCCAAAAACCGGCCCTACAAAGAACAAATCACTTTTGTCACCGACCGCCCCGGCCATGATGCCCGCTATGCCATTGATGCCAGTAAACTGGAAAACGAACTGGGCTGGCGCGCACAGGAAAATTTCGATAGTGGCATCCGCAAAACCATTGAATGGTACTTAAACAATGAATGGTGGTGGGCACCCTTGCGCACCCACGCGGCGGAGCGCAAGGGCGTGTTGAAGTCTTCATGATCGGTACAATGGGCACATGATTGTTGTAGCGGGCAAATCCGGGCAGGTCGCGCAGTCCCTTATTGAGGTGGCAAGCGACCGCACACTGGCGCTCACCGCCATGGGCCGTCCCGAACTGGACCTGCTGGACGCTGCCACAACCGCAAGGGCAGTGCGGGCCTGCACCCCCACTGCCATTGTTAATGCTGCCGCCTACACCGCCGTTGATCAGGCTGAATCAGACGAAGCCACGGCGACAAGCATTAATGCTGATGGCGCTGCAATGCTGGCGGAAATTGCCCACAGTCTTGGTGTGCCTTTTATCCATTTCTCAACAGATTATGTGTTCGATGGCACCAAAACCGGCCCTTACGTGGAAACCGATGCTGTTGGCCCCACCGGAGCCTATGGTCGGTCAAAACTGGCAGGCGAGGTGGCGGTTATGCGCGCAAACCCAAATGCCATTATCCTGCGTACCGCCTGGGTTTTCAGCCCGTTTGGCAAAAACTTCCTGAAAACCATGGCCGCGCTGTCGTCCCGCGATACGCTATCCGTGGTAGCGGACCAATTCGGCAACCCTACCTATGCACCAGATATTGCAACGGCAATCCTTGATGTTCTAACGGCGCTGGAAGGGGCCGTGCCAACGCCGTCGCAGGCTGGTATTTATCATCTGGCAGGCAATAACGACACAAGCTGGCATGGCTTCGCCACGGAAATTTTTGATGTATTGGCCGCCATGGGCAACCACACCCCAGACGTAAAGGCCATCGCAACCGCTGATTATCCCACACCGGCGATACGCCCGTCGAACAGCCGCCTTGATTGCACTAAAATCAGCCAGGCATTCGGTATTAAAATGCCAGACTGGCAGGAAAGCACCCAGCACTGTATCAAACGGCTTTCGCAAATGGGCGAGCTGGGCTAATCTCGCCAAAATTCCACGTCAAACGGCGGCATTTCATCCATAAGGGGTAGCTATGAAGGGTATTATCTTGGCAGGTGGCTTGGGAACCCGGCTTTACCCGATCACGAAGTCGATTTCAAAACAGCTGTTGCCGGTCTATGACAAGCCGATGATCTATTATCCGCTGACCACGCTGATGCTGGCTGGTATTCGTGAAGTGCTCATCATCAGCTCCCCGCAGCATCTGCCCCTGTACCGGGATTTGCTGGGCGACGGGTCCCAGTGGGGAATTGAACTGCACTATGCCGAACAGCCAGAGCCCGGTGGCCTTGCGCAAGCGTTTTTGATCGGTGAAGACTTTGTTGCCGGGCAACCATCCGCCCTCGCGCTAGGCGACAATATTTATTATGCCGCAGGGTTCACGCAGTATCTGAAACAAGCAGGCAGCGTGACGCAAGGGGCCTATGTGTTTGCCTACCCGGTTGGTGACCCAACAGCTTTCGGTGTTGTTGAGATGGACAAACAGGGCCGTGCCATTTCCATTGAAGAAAAACCCGCCAACCCAAAAAGCAACCTGGCGGTAACGGGATTATATTTCTACGACAAGGACGTGGTTGATATCGCCAAATCCATCGAACCATCTTCGCGCGGTGAACTGGAAATCACGACGGTAAACGAGGTATATATGAACCGCGGCGACCTGAATGTGATTAAACTGCTGCGCGGTACCGCATGGCTGGACACCGGCACGGTCGACAGCCTGTTACAGGCCAGCCAATTTGTGCAAACCGTGGAAGCCCGACAAGCTGTTAAAATTGCCTGCCCGGAAGAAGTGGCATGGCGGTCCGGCTTTATCACCACTGATGCGTTGGCAGAATTGGCGGCAAGCTACAAAAACAGCTACGGCGACTATCTGACCTCTGTTTTAAAGTATGGAGCCGACGGCGGCTAAGCGCCCCCTCGCCCCTGACATGCTCAAACACTGGAGACAAAAACGCAGAAACTGCACCGCAGACGAAGCCAGGTTCCTGTTGTTATTGTGTCTTGGGCGCGACCCACACAGCGAGGCAGAGATAAACGCCTACCTAGACCGTGGTTTTTTCGCATCCCTCAAGCAGTTGCTCGCCGGGCCCGTTTTTACACAGCGTGTGTTTGCCCCCCTCGCGTTGGGGCGGCACCCCATGCAAATTGCCTTTACCCCTGATCAGGCGAACCTGGTACAGCGGTGCATGAAGGCCACCTTGGGCATCAAAGCCGGTATGGCGGAATGCCAGCGCTGGCCGCAGGTTCTGGGTAAAGCCCTTGGTGCTAAGCGGATGGCAAAAGCCTTTTTGTCGGCCCATAGCCCGAAAGAGCTTACCGACCTGCAAGACAGGCTTGCAACAAACCTGCCCTGCATTCAGGGAGCCGGTTATCATGACGGGGTTGATTTCATTCACGGGTTCGCTGAACGGCAGGATACCAATGCGCCGTTGACGCTGGAGTTCGTCATCAATGACACAGTGGTGGGGACCACCATCGCAGACAAACCCAACCCGCATCAAAGTGCCCAGCTTGACCTGAGAGAGAATACCGGCTTTCGACACACGCTGGACCTGAGCAGCATAGGTCAGCCCAAAAAGGGCAGCCTGTTCATCTTTGATGCGGAAACCGGCATAATGATCTGCCCACCCCGGGATATGATCTTTGATGTGGAACTTGCCAATACCCTGGTTGCGCAAATGACCAAAGACCTCGACGCCCTGCGGGCATCAGAAAGCCAAGACGCAGAAACAAAAAAGGCAATTGCCACGCTTGAGCGAGAGTTGCACCGTGTCCGGCGTTTCGCTGATATTCCCCTGGCTGACTACGCAGTGTACAAAGCGCTGTATCAGCCTTTAGCTGTTGAGGTTGATAAACAGACGTGCCCGCGCATTGCTGTTGTGATGATGGCGGAAACTGGCGCGTCGCTGCGCCGAAGCCTGAAAGAACAAACCTACAAGGATTTTGAAGTCTTCAGTGCCAAACAGGCAAATGACTTTGATGGCTTTGACTGCGTTATTCCTTTTCACGGCAACGAGGAACTGCATCCGCATACTTTACAGGGCTATGTAGCAGCACTAAGTGATCCACAAACACAGGTTTTACGCGCGGGTTTTGACCATGTTTCCGACGCCGGGGACTATTCCAACCCAATGTTTCCGGGGTCTTTTGACCCGTTATTGCTGGCGCAAATTCCGGGCTATGCCTCGGCTCTGGCTTTCAGGGCAACGGCTCTGTCTGGGCCTGAAGACTTGCAAGATATCAGCAGCTTGTTAAATCGTCTTTATACTCAGCATGGCTCAGCGGGCTTCAAAAGCTTGGACGATATTCTCGTTTCGATACCGAAACAAAATACCGCAATGCCTATGGCAATGCGCTTACCGGTGCCGCCGCCTGATCAAAAACTCGCTATTATTATTCCAACCCGGGATCGGCTTGATTTGCTGAAACCCTGCCTTGAAAGCCTGGAAAAAACTGTGCAGGCCCCCAACGCAACCGAGGTTGTCATCATAGACAACGACAGTTCGGAGCCCGACATATTGGAATGGCTGAAACAGGCGGAACGTGATTGTTCCGCTCAGGCCATCGGGGTCAAGGTGCTGCGTTATGACAAACCGTTCAATTGGGCGGCAATGAACAATTATGCCGCGTCAAACTGCGACGCTGACCTATTGCTGTTTCTAAACAATGATACGCTGGCGACCGAAAAAGGGTGGGACCAAACCCTGCGCAGTTTGTTGGCAATGCCGGATGTTGGTGCAGTTGGTGCGCGGTTATTGTTTGAAGACAACACTGTGCAACACGGCGGAATTATTATTGGTTCTGACGGGGAGATACGGCACGAAGGTATGCGCCAAGCGGCAGATGCACACCTGTACCAGCATCGTTTACAGATAACCCGGCGCTGTGAGGCTGTAACGGGTGCATTTCTGGCCTGTAGTTACGCCAACTTTGACCGTATTGGTGGGTTTGATGCCAGCGCGTTCCCCGTGACGTACAATGATATAGATTTTTGCCTGTCCCTGTCTGCGCACGGGAAAGCCACAGTCTATTCGCCGTTGATCACATTTTATCACCTGGAATCCCGCAGTCGCGGTTATGACGCCGCAGACACTGAAAAACAAAAAAGAAAGCGTGCAGAGAAAGCAAGTTTTCTTGAAAAATGGCCATCCGTTGCCAAGGGCGACAGATGGTTTCCCCATCAACTGCGATACGGGCACTATGGCAACGGTATCCTGATTAAGAGCCCGCTGATAAACCCTGATGCAAGATGACCAACAATCGAGTAGACATAGGCAAACGAGCCCTGTAGACCCGGCAGTAACGTAACGCGCAGCTTTGACAGTGATAAAGCTGGCTTGAACATAATGGACGGGCAACCCCTATCTGCAACCGCTAATGGCCATGAAAATTAAGTCAATTATTCCCGCAAACATCAGGTCGAAACGGTCCCAAGATATTGAGCAGCACATGCGTGATGTGTTCCAGCCTGACTGGTATGTTAAGCGATATCCGGCTGTCGCCCAATCGAGCCTGACGCCATTTGAGCATTATTTGCAGGAGGGCGATGCCAAGGGCCTGTGGCCAAGTTTCTATTTTGACCCCGGCTATTACCGGGACAGAGCCCCCGGCGCGCGCAAAAATGGTGTTAATGCACTGGAGCACTATGTAAGCAAGGGCTGGCGCAGAGATAAAAATCCATCGCGCAATTTTTCCCTGAAACTATACTTCAGGGAATATCCCAATGTTCATGAAATGGATATTGAGCCCCTTAGGTACCACCTGCAGGTTGGCAAGCCCCTGGGGAGACTTGCGTTTCCCACACGGTTAGAGAACCAGAAGGAAGCGCATTTGGTGGCGGACATGCGCACCATTCAGGCATCAAACCTTTTTGACGCAGAATGGTACCAAAAATACTATTCCGACTTGTGGTTTTCTGACCTTGATCCGCTGTACCATTACGTGAAGAGCGGCTGGAAACAAGACCGCCAGCCCAACATGTTTTTTGATCCAGCCTGGTATAAAAAAGCATATGCAGCCGAAGTCAGCACAAGTAACCCACTAATGTTTTATATCCAGCAGGGTTTCGAATTGGGGCATAACCCATCCGAAACCTTCTGCAATCAAACATATTTGCAGGATAATAAGGGTATAGTGCCCCCAGGGGCTGAACCCCTTGCCCATTACCTAACAACAGGTATGGAAAGCGGTGTTGCCTGGCCCAGTGCCGACACCCGGTCAGAGACGTCCGGCAAAAAAGCTGCGGAAATTCCGTTGCCCAAAATGCTGAGAACTGCGGCTCAATATTCGGCTGTTGACCTTGCGCCTGCCAGGGATTGGTTTAACCCGGATGCAATGAATATTCATTGGGTTGTTCCCTCGTTTTCAGCGGGTGCGGGCGGCCATATGACAATTTTCCGGATGATGCATTTTCTGGAGCTGGCAGGGCATAAGCAAACACTGTGGGTCAACGACCCGAAACCCGGTGACACGCCGAAAACGCTTTATCATGTGATGGAAAACCATTTCCAGCATTTCACTGGCGAGATCAAACTGGTGGATGAAACGCTGGCAAGCGCAGAAGGCGATGCGATTATCGCTACAGATTGCTGGACAGTTTACCCTGTGCTTGCTTGTGCTGGTTTCCAGCGCCGGTTTTATTTTGTTCAGGACTTTGAACCCAGCTTTCACCCGATGGGGGCAAGCTATCTGCTGGCGGAACAGACCTACCGTGAAGATCTGGATTGTTTGTGCGCGAGCCCCTGGCTTGCTCAGGTGATGACGGAAAAATATGGCCGCTGGGCCAATCACTTTTGGCTGGCGGCAGACACAACTCTATACCAGCCTCCCGGCAAACGCCCGCAGCATGCAAAACCCCGTATTGCAGTGTATGCGCGTCACTTTACCGAGCGGCGCGCCGTAGAACTGGCGTATCTCGCTTTGGAAAGCCTGGCCAACCAGGGCTATGACTTCGTTGTCGACTTTTTTGGGGCATCCCTACCCTTCAAACAGGCGATGTTCCCGTTTGTTGACCACGGCGTTGCCTCCCAGGAAGAGCTTGCAGACATCTTTAAAAATGCAACGGTTGGGTTGGTGTTTTCTGCGACCAATTATTCCCTGGTGCCACAAGAAATGATGGCATGCGGCTTGCCGATTGTTGAACTGGATGTTGAAAGCACGCGGGCGATTTTTCCGGCCAATGTGGTGACGATGGCGCAGCCTGTTCCGGACCGGATTGCGGAAGGGTTGGCCACACTGCTGGATGATCCTGAAAAACGTGACAGGCAGGCTGATGAAGCCCTCGCGTGGGTTCGTCAGTTTTCGTGGCAGGCGTCTGCTGCGCAGGTTGAAACATCACTAAAAACCAGACTTGGTGAGTTTGCTAAACCAGCCAAAACCAAAAAGGCTGAGGCCAGCGCACCAAAAGCATCGGTCATTATTCCCACAATGAATGCGGGCAAATTGTTTGATAAGGTTTTGGGCGCTGTGGTTGATCAAGCAGCCCCATGGCCGTTTGAAATTTTGGTAATCGACAGTGGCTCTACCGACGAAACATTGGAAATTGTGAAGAAGTATCCGTCGGTTAGACTGCATCAAATTGATAAATCAGATTTTGATCACGGTGCCACAAGAAACCTGGGCGCCACCCTGACGAGCGGTGAATTTATCGCTTATATTACCCATGATGCGATGCCCTATAATGCCAGTTGGCTCTATAATCTTGTCACATCAATTGAGAAATTTCCGGGCGCTGCTGGTGCGTTTGGTAAGCATGTAGCATGGCCGGATGCATCCCCTTTTACCAAGCGTGACCTGAAGCTGCATTTTGACACTTTCGCCAAACTGCCGCTTGCCATGGATAAAGACACCAACGTAGAAAAGTGGAAAGCGCAAGACCCGCAATGGCAACAAACCCTGCATTTCTATAGCGACAACAACAGTTGTTTCAGGCGCAGCATCTGGGAGAAAATTCCCTACCGCGCGACAGCGTTTGGTGAAGACCAACTTTGGGCCTGGGACATCATTAAGGCTGGCTATCAGAAAGTTTATGCGCCGCAAGCGGTGGTTCACCACTCTCATGATTATGACGCCGATGAAACATTTGAACGCAGTGAAATAGAAAGCGCATTTTTCAAACATTTCTTTGGCTACACATTGATGGAGAATGAGGACGTACTCGCCAAGACTCTCAAAAATGTGAACAAACACGATGAAAAATGGGCAAAAGCCCACGGCATAAGCCCGGCAGACACAGAAGAACGGAAGACTTTAAATGCCGCGCGCCTAAAGGGGTATCTGGCCGGATCAAGGAAAGATACCGCGAGCCAGTTTTAGGCAACAAACAGCCTGTTCATTCGCCTGAGTGCCCCAAACGCCGGGATGCAGCAGCGGAAACAACGTCTGCGTCAAACGGCTCTTCCAAAAAGTCGAAAAGCGGTTTAAACGCCATCGGGTCAGACCGGGTTTCTTCGTGGCGAAGCAAAACACCCCGGTCCGGGTATTTTTCCAGATACTCGCTGTACAGGGTATCCGCACTGCGGATGATTTCTTCAATGCGCTCGGGTCGCTGGTTTTTCCACCAGCCAGACCGTGCAAGCTCGCGCCATCCCCGTGTGTTGAACACAAATTTGCATCCCGCAAAATGCTGATGAATAAAGTTGAGAAAACCCTCAAAATAATCTTCGCCAACCTCGTGAAAGCGAATTTCCTTGAAACCGGCGACGCGCGTTCCGGCAGGTGGCTGGATGATTTCGTCAATAAAGACCTGCGCCAGTTTGGCACCGTAGCTGTCCGGATCAATCTTGTCGGCACCGAACCAGGGATCAATGGATGCATGGTCATTCTTTCCATGCTCGAATCGTGCAACCGCTGCCAACCGCACTGAATGGTATAGGGCCGACAAGCAGTTATAATTCTCGCCTGAAATGTGATAGCCAGGGATTGTTTGCAGAACACCCTGAAGGGCAGTTGAACCCGAACGACCGTATGTAACGATAACGACGAATTTCATAGGTTTATCGGCCACCTGATTGCTCCTCATGCTCTTACTTGCCTGCCTAAGTCACATTCACGTCTTGGAACAGCCAACACCAGAGTTTGTGGCCCGTTCAATTTTTTCAGCAGGAAACCCTTCAGCTATCAGGCCCGCGAGCCTATCGGGGTTGCTGGTCATGATGCGTCCAATTGCATGCTCATAAGCAAGCAGTTTTGCTTTTGTCGCTTCAATCGAATCGGACGAACCCACAAGGTCATCATCAAAAAACACGGCGGTATTGCTGCCGTGCCGTCTAAGGTCACCAAAGGCTTCCACCAGAGACGACCCGCCCACAGCGACGACCGCCCCGCAGGTTCGAGCAAAAACGGAAACCTGTTTCAATTGATCCTCGGTCAGATGGTTTCGAAACCGTTTACCCAAATACTGCGGTGCATCGACGATATTCTTAGTCACAGTGAGCGGAATAATGTCGTCAAAGCTCTCCTGCATACGCTGAAGAACGAGAGCAGAGGCCTTTTCATCGGGCTCATGCTCCAGCAGCAAAACCAATTCGGTATCCGGCTCGCTGATGATATCTACAATCTCGGCAACTCGCTCAAGACCTCCTCTCAAGGTCATCAAACCCGCAGGCACAGCAAGCATCTTGCGCGGTAGGTTTCGACTTGCGGGAAAGGGCTCGATACCGGGGTTTGCGCACAATTCAGGGATTAGCAGTTCACGAACCGCCGCACTGTGCGGCCCCGAAAACTTTCGGGAAGCATGATGCCGGTACGTCGGCAACGGCAGCAAACCATCAGCCAGTTTTTCAAATGCCTGTTCAAGCGGCATGCCCCGGTCACAAACAGGCTGGTCCTGAGTGTGACCGTCTGCCGGTCCAGGGCATGCACGCGCCCAATAGGCTGATCGTTCTGTTTTCTGCGGTGGTTCATCGGAATGCGCCCGTTTCCACAAAACCTGTGTACTCACGCAAAACACATCGGCACGGTCCGCTTCTGTTTCGCTGCCATAGGGTAGAAACTCAAAAGATGGATGATCCTCACCTAACAAACTAACAACCTGTTTTTGGTTGTTCTGAGACCTTAAGTGCCAGAAAAACCAACGCAAAAATGGCTTTCTGGTTTGCAGTAACTGCCATGTATCCTCGGCGACAGTCACGATATGGGTAGGGAAAAAATGCTCGAAATGGTTATGAGCCCATTGCTGAAATAAACGCCTGAAGTCCTCCAACGAAATCTCTTTCGCTGCGCCCAAAGGGTCACTCATCATCACAACTGTGCCATGCTCCGGTCGGTAAACAGCAAAGGTTGGCGCGTCGGTATTTTCCCAAGCCAAGATATTGGACGGATGGAACAAAGGCTTGTGTTTGGTCCGTATGGTGTCAACAAGCGTATCTACGATACGCTGCGATTCAGCGAGCATACTCTCCGGCCGAACCCTATAGAGAAACCCCGTATGTTCTGCCCGTATGCCCTGGAAACCTGCTTCCAGCGCTGACAACCAAAATTCCCAGTCTTCAAACCCGGATGTCATGGTTTCATCAAACCAGACACCCCGTCGTATCATATCTGCCCTTACCATCGACCCCGCTTCGGAAATATTGCTAACCAAGTGCTTGAGGCGGCTATATTCCGCAGCGGTTTCCCGGGTTTCCATGCCATTTTCTGCCGAAGTCAGGCCAAAAAAAGTAATATCCGGATAGGCCCAACCAACCGTTGGGTCCTCGCCCAGCGCCTCCCTAAAGGCCCTTAGACTGTATGGCGACAAGCGGTTGTCCGCGTCCAGGAAGAAGAAAGCTTCTATATCAGGGTCCAGTTCAAGCAGGAACCGAATGCCGGTGTTTCTGGCCCCTGGCAACCGCGTATTCTGCTGCCGCAAGTAGAACAACATTTCGGGATATAAAGATTGCAGGTGCCGAACAGTATCGCCGGTTTCCTGAAACCGGCAGCCATCATCAACAACAACAACCTTAACCGGCTGATCAATTTCCTGCTCGCAGGCACTGATAACCGCCTCGGATAAAAACTTGGGATGTCCAAAAGCCGGGATTATGACCCCGATCGCTTTTTTTTCATCCAAGGTCATGCCAGCTTCCTTGTCGCCTCTTCTCTGGCGGCACCTGTCACTTCTATCGAGAGACTTTTGGGGTCGGCTGAATGCCTTGTTTCAATGGTCAGGGAATACCAGCGGCACCAACCAAATTCGCGGTTGCCATCGGCTGGAATAGCAAAAAAGAACACAATATCGCCTTGCCTTACCCAGTTTGGCAACTCCAGCAAGACCCTGTGTTTTGTCATGGCTGATACGGTAACCGAGGCCCATGCGGCAGTATCTGTTCGACCAAAAAACTGGCGATCGCTCACTTGCTGGCCGACACTCTCAATCAAGTGCTCCATGTCCTTGGTATCTTGCGGCATCACCCCCAGAACATAGGAGAACCGACGGGCGCTCGCATGCGCTGTTCCCACTTCACATGCAACTCGTGTTGCATCCTCCGGTACCCCCCCATCAAGGAGTGCGGCGCACAAGCGATCTTCCAGCGGGTTGGTCTGCATCGCTCCAACATCATCCAGCATCTGGATGGGTAAAAACCCCAGCTTCATCCTGAGCTGGTCGTGCACATACCGACCCCGATAGAAAACGATCCTGTCTGCGATATCAGTGAAAGAATGTACCCGCACGGACGGAGCGGCCTGCGGCACAAGTGTGGGCACTGCGCCCGTCGAAGCCGTTGTTTCGGGCAATTGATAGCCGAAACTCAGTTCGCGCCAGCGGCACCACCCGAAGCTCTGGTCATGGTCAAAGACCGGGATAGCAGCCAGTATCAGGTCATATGCCTCTGAAAGCGGTGCCTCAAACCGAATGCGCAGTCTGGTCTTTTCCATTGCAACGAGGGGAGCTGCACACCAGGTAATGCCGTCTTGTTCACCAGCGAAACCCGGACCCCCTTCCTTACCTATCCGGGTAATAATATCATGGATTTTGGCATCCCCTTCGCTCGACGGATCAACAGCCGCCAGGACCGCAATACAAGGGGCAGCTTTCTTGTGTTCAAGCCCGACAGATGCTTCTATTTCCCTGGCGTGGGGCGCTATACCACGTGCCACATGAAACGCCGCCAGGCCATCAGCGAGGGGGTGCGTTTGCAACCAGGAACCTTCATGCGTATCAACCGAAAGAACAGGCCACCCCCGCCTGCTATTGCCCTCAACTTCAAGCGCATGACCACCCAAAAAGCCGCCTTTGGCGAAGATATCACTGGCCATAATAGGCGTATAGGCCAGGCTATCGCAGATGACATCATCTGCGGTCGGTGTCAGACGAGGAGCCATGCAGCCTGTCTCGATGCGTAACGCCAGCGACCGGTGGTTTTCGTCACCAAATCGGTCCGCAGTTTCGTCTGCGCGGGAAAAACGCGGGCCAGCGTGAGACGACTTTTCACTCGGCTGCCAAAGAATGCATACCTCAGCACCACCAATCATATGGCTTACGGGTTCTTCCAGCGCAAAATGGTGCCACCCTACGGCAAAATAGTCGTAACTAACCATGAAGCAGGCAGCGACCTTTTTGCTGGCCGCTCCGCGAATGGCGACAATAAGATTGCCCTCCCCTTTCTCAACCGATGAGACATACAGCTCAAGGCCAACAATACCGACAATGTCGACAGGAAGTGACTGGCTGTATGTATAACCAGCAGTGTCCTCACTATCGCTGGGGCCCACACTGCCTGCCCCTTTCGGCAAATCAAACACCACAGTATGTGTGCCCAGCCCCACACCGCGCATCATGCGGGCAGACTTATCAAGCGCCAGACTCTGTTTCTGGAAACTTGTGCGAAGGGCTGCAAGTTGACCTTGTGTTGCGGCCAGGTTTTGGCGGTCTCTCACCAGTTGATCGGCAAAAAGGTCGGTTAAAAAAGTCAGTATCTTCCGTTTCCGCCCGAAACCGGCAACAGTCAAAACACTTGGTAAAACATGCGGTTTGTGCCGTTCTGCATGTTCCAGGAAAGACGCCACCATCCCCATTTTTGCAGGCGCTGCGATAACGCCCATAACGCCCGTTGGCATGCCAATAAGGTGGCTTGTTTTAGGCGATTTAGCGGCCTTTTCACCCGCCAGGGAGATTACGCCGTTACTATCTAGCAGGAAAAGCGTGATCGTCTCAGGCACTAACCCAGTGACCACACGCTCCAGGTCGGCATCCACTATCAAGCTGTCAGAAGCAGCATAGATACTGGCAAACGCAGCGCGTGTTATCTTCAATTCAGCCACCTGAAGCCCCCAAAATCAATTCGAGTAAATAAATTTACCCTTTAAAGGCGCGAAACGCAAAACGCGTGAAAGGTTCCGAAATAATCTGCAGGAAGGTTTTAGATTCGGTTTGCACATACACTTCAGCAATATTGCCGGGCAACAATTGCTCTGGGCTTGCATCCGGTTCCACGAGAACATTGATGGTATAGGAACCAACGGGGTCTTCCTCCGTGGTTATTGTGTCCGCCGAAACGTAAGTAAGTTTACCAGGGATGGGTGCTTGCTGGTTTTTCCTGTCAGACGGAAAGACAACCATCACGTCCTGGCCGATGAAAACTTCATCCCGGTCTGTCGGCTGGAGCCGTGCTTCAATTGTCAGCGCATCATTTTTAGGAAACACAACCATGATGGTATCGCCAGGTTTGATAACCTCGCCGATAGTGCGTTTGACAATTCTGAACACCGTACCATCCACCGGTGAGCGCACGACCATGCGTTCCAGGGTATCTGACAGGCGGATAACATTGGATGCTGCTTCATTATATGTTTTCTGGGTATCCAGAAGCTGAGCATTCGCGTTGGACAAAAACTCCGAACGGCCTTGCGCCTTCTCGGTTTCAAAATTCTCGATATCGTTTTTTGCCTTTTCGATCTCAATGTTTGTATTGGCTATCTGTGCCACCAATTCAACAACTTGCCGTTCCGTCGCAAACACACGTGTACGAGACACGTGGCCAAGCTTGAACAGTTCCCGAAAGCTTTCGAGCTCTAATTCAAACAGCTCTAGCTGGCGACGCAGCGCAATGAGTACTTCTTCATGCCCGTTAATATCACCGCGTCGACCAAGGATTTGATTGTCCAGTTTTTCGCGCCTGCTTTTGCGAAACTCAACACCAAACCGGAATTCATCATATTGGCTTTTTATGGCTTCCTGCACACGCGCTGTGTTAGCGACGGCGGGGTCAATGTCGGTCGGAAACTCAACCGTGGCCTGCTCATTAACTTCGGCCCGCAAACGAGCCAGTTCAATGCGCGCAAGAGCCTTTTGCAGGCGATTTGCTTCCAGCTGGGCTTCAACATCCAGTGTATCTAAGGTTATCAGGACGTCGCCTTTTTGGACGCTGTCGCCTTCGCGCACATCAAGGGTTTTTAAAATGCCCCCTTCCAGATGTTGAACAAACCGGTTTTGCCCAAGCGCGATAACTTTGCCGCTGGCAACCACTGCGCCGCCCAACGGGGCCAATGCGGCCCATAGGCCGCCAAAGCCGAACAAAATCACAAACGCAATCAAGGCACGCTTCAACGTAACCGCGGTGTTGGTGTTGACACCGTTTGCCCACGACTGCAACGCCTCACGATCAAATTTTGCTGGCGCACCAGCCACTGGCAGGGGTGCGACTTCCGTAGATCCGCTGGACATCAGGAACCCTTCTTGGATAGTGGTGTCTTTTTCGAGGTTCCACCTTGCGTGGCCGCCTCTGACACCGTGTTCTGGTTGTTTGCCGGGTCTGCCTTATCGGTCTGTGGTGTTTCCGCAGCACCGTCATTGGCCCCTGTGGTGCTCGACAGCCCTGTTCCTGATGCCAATTTGTTTACCGGCACAGGCTTTGACATTTTAATAACCTGCTTTGTGGGTTTAGTTTCCGCAGGCTTTTGAGCAGCAGCAGATTTTTGGACGGCAGCAGGCTTTTGCTCAGCCGCCGGTTTTTTGGGCGGCGTTGCCGGCCCGCCAACCATTTTGCCCTGGACCACTTTGTCACGGTCATCATATTGTTTGACCAGCCCGGCTTCCAGCACCATGACTTTATCCGTGAATTTCAGAGCGCTTGGCCGCTGAGTAACCATAATAACGGTCATGCCCATTTTCTTGGCCGTACCAAGCGCCGCATGGAATATGGCCTCACCTTGCGTATCAAGCGAGGCGTTGGGCTCATCCAGGATGAGGACTGCCGGTTTGCCATAAAACGCCCGCGCAAGAGCAATTAACTGCGACTGGCCACCAGATGGGCGAAAGCCCTGGTTTGATATAGGAGTGTCATAGCCATTTGGCATGGTCAGAATCATGTCGTGAACGCCCGCAAGCTGAGCCGCTTCCACAGCCAGTTCAGCAGGGTCATCTTTGCGTAGGCGGGCTATGTTTTCGCGAATTGTGCCATCAAAAAAGCTGACTTGCTGCGGCATATAGCCAATATAAAGCCCACGCGACGTTGGGTCCCAGGCTTTTATGTCTTGTCCATCAAGCGCAATGCGCCCTGCACTCGCTTCAATACTGCCAGCAATCATACGAGCGAGCGTGGATTTACCCGCACCAGAGGGGCCGATGATTGCGATGCTCTCACCGGCGTAGATCCTGCCCGTGATGCCACGGATGATTGGTGCAGCACCAGGACGGGGAACATAACCGACGCGTTCGATCAAGATTTCGCCTTTGGGACGCGGTAGAGGCGTTTTTTCGTCGGGCAGCGCCAACTCAGCAAGGCGCTCCAGCAAACGGTTGTAGGTCGAGTAGCCTTGCTTTAGGTTGCGCCAGTTGCCGACGATCTGTTCGATAGGGGCAAGGGCCCGGCCACCAATGATAGAGGCCGCAAAAATAACACCGGCAGTGGCCTGATCACCCAACACTAACAACGCACCTGTGCCGATCACCACGATTTGGAGCATCTGCCGCGCGGCTTTGGACGTGGAAGAAAAGGTCGTCATTGTCATGAAGCTTTTGAGGTGATGCGACAGCGCTTCGCCTTGCTTTTTGCCCCACTCGCCAACAACAGCATTATACATGCCCTGGGCACGAACCAGTTCCTGGCTGCGGACAAACATCTCCAGGTTTTGATGCGCCTGAATGTTGGCATCCATAAAGGCTTCGGATATCGGGGCGACCTTGCGATCGGCGAACAGCGCGATCCCGACCAGAATGCCGCCACCAACGAGTACAACCAGCCCCAAAAGAGGGTGGATGAGAAACAGAACCAGCAGATAAATAGGGATAACCGGCACATCAAACAGCGCCGCGAAACCACCACTGGATAGTGTTTGTTTGATCGCCGTTACGTCGCGCACGGTTTGGGTGCGTGTGTCGCTTTGGCGCGCGAGTTCTGCGGCGAGTATTTCACCCTGGGTCTGTGCCTCAAGGCGTGCAGCGCTTTTGCCCAGCAAATGCATGCGCACACTATCGAAAAAGCCAAACGCAAACAGGAAAACAATGGCAAAAATGGCCAGCGCAATAAGGGTTTCAAAACTGCGCGAAGACAGAACCTTGTCATACACCAGCGACAGGAATATCGGCATAGCAAGCATGCAAATGCTGGCCAGAAACGAATACAAGGCAACGGGCTTCAGGGCCGCTTTAAATTCGGCCTCGCGTTCTTTGAACCTGTCCAACAATGACACTGAACGAGAACTCCTTGCTTGGTCGCTTAGGGTCCGGGATTTTCCCGTATCTACAAGGACCTAGCCCCTGCTTATACACCAAAACCACAGGCCTATGTCAAATTCATCGCTGTGATACCAAGGATACCGGGCCATGGGAAGGTAATTGTTATGCCAAGCACTTGCCAGAGCAATGGCCGGACCCCTAACTGAGCGTCGAATGGATGGTATAGTAACCAAGCCGTTTATCGAACCGACCCCACAGTTTGCTGCCACTGCGTTACCTGTTTGTATTGATCGGGCGTATCGGCCAAAAAAAAGGAGGCCCAAAGGCCTCCTTTCGGAAATATTTGTCAGATGTCTGACTTAGACGATTACCTGATTGTTGTCGATAATGTCAGCAAATTCCGCAAGCGTAACGCCGTCAAGAATGATTGCATCGTTATCACCAACCGCGATACGGACATCGTTGCCACCGTCGACCTCTGTAGCATTGGCAAGCAGACCATTGAGAGTCAAGCCATCAATCTCAGACAGATCGAGGATGTCGTTGTCGCCAGTACCGGTGCTAGAGTCAAAGCCAGTGATCGTGTCACTACCGAAGCCGGTAACGAAAGCGAAGGTATCATCGCCATCTCCACCGTCCAGTTCGTCGTTGCCAGCGCCACCGTAGATGGTGTCATCGCCGTCACCGCCGTTAACTTCGTCCTCACCAGCACCACCGAAGAGAAGATCATCGCCGTCGCCACCGTTGACCGTGTCATCGCCAACTGCTGCGAAGATTTCGTCATCGCCGTCACCGCCGTTGAGCTCATCGTCGTTATCAGCTGCTGAACCAACACCACCGTAAATAGTGTCGTCACCGTCGTTACCGTTGATGGTGTCGTCACCTTCACCACCACCGAGGATGTCGTCATTGTCATCACCGAAGAGGGTGTCATCGCCAGTACCGCCCCAGAGCACGTTCTCGCCTTGGCCAGTATTTACTGCAGCTGATGCTGTTGAGTCCCAAGACCCACCAACGAGCAGGTCATCACCGGCTCCACCAAAGAGTGTATCAGAGCCAGAATTGTTGGCATCGTCGACATCCAGGTCAGCCGTAATGTCGCCACCGACAAGCACGTCGTCACCTTCGCCACCACCAGCAACATCGTTGCCAGTACCAGCTTCTACAGTGTCGTCGCCTTCATCGTCAGGACCAGCAAAGATCTGGTCATTTCCGGCACCACCTTCGGACACATCATCACCGTCATCACCTCTGATGAAGTCATTACCGCCATTACCCAGCAGAGTGTCATCACCATCACCACCGAGCAATGTATCAGCGTTTGCGCCACCAGTGAGCGTATCGTCACCAGCACCACCTTGGGCCGTTCCGCCGTCAGTTGTGAAGTTGTTGTCTGCATCGTCTGTAGCAATAACAGTCTGAGTGAGGGATGTCTCACCATCGCTCAACGTCAGTGTGAAGGTTGTCGTTGTGTCAGCTGTGTTATTCTGAGTGCCCGCTGGGTTCTCAAAATCAAACGATGTTGCATCAGAAGAAATTGTAACGGTTGCACCATTATCAAGCTCAACTACCGCACCCGCTGTCACAGCAACGCCGTTGACTTCAGTGATCTCGAAGTCATCTCCAGCTTCCTGGATAATGTCATCATCACTAACACCTGCCGCAAGGGCATTTTCTGCCGCTGTTTCGGCAGCAGCTGCAACGCTCGCCGCGTTATCAGCCGCCACTTCGGCAGCCTCAAGTGCTGTCTCGACGTTAGCAGCTGCAGTCGCAAGATCTCCGTTGTCGATAACTTCATCAGTGATGGCATCTACCGCATCATCAACATCGTCAGCGATCTCAGCAGCAATTTCAGCCGCTTCTTCAGCGTCGGTCAACGCCTCAGCAGCAGCCTCACCAGCCGCGTTAACAGAAGCCTGAGTGGCTCCAGCCACATCAGCAGCGTTTTCGACTGCTTGAGCAACTGCCAACTCACCCTGATCTTCCTGGTTGGCATCATTGGCAGTGCTAACAACAGCAGCACCAGCGGCAACAATGTTACCGACCGATGCAGACGCTTCGGTAGCTTCAGTTGCTGCAACACGGGCAGCTTCGCTCAGCGCCGCGGCAACAGAACCTGCAGCACCCGCAGCAGTAGCAACAGCTTCTGCCGCATCAAACACTGCAGTCACAGCAGCGGCGACAGTGTTCTGGTCAGCGCCAGCCTCAGCAGCGGCATCTTCAGCTGCAGCAAGAACGATTTCAGCAAAGTCATCTGCACCAGAAGTCAAAGTTGCCGCGTTGATGGCATCTTCAAGGTCTGAAACCGCATCGGCTGCGTCAGTACCAGCTGCAGCAACCGCCTCAAGGTCCTCACCGGTATCATCAAGCTCATCAACGATGTCAGTGATCGCCGCCGCGATGCTGGTAGCATCAGCCGTAGCAGATTCACCTTCTTCATTTGCAAGTGTCAGCGCAAACGCAGCACCAAGCGAGTCAAACGTCTCGCCCGCCGCTTCCTGCGTATCAGTCTCACCTAATACGTCAGTATTAACGTCATCGAAACCAGACAAGAATGCATCAACCGCCGCTTCAACATCGTCTTCGTCTGCGCCTGTCACGCCAGCCGCTTCAGTTGCGATTGCCAGAAGAGCAGCACCCGCTGTAGCGGAGGCACCTGTCAAACCGTCCACGAAGTCTTCAATCGCGTCCAAAGCATCCGCAGCGCCAGTCTCTGCCTCTGCGTCACCATCAGCAGCCGCGAGAGCAGTATTAACCGCATCCAAAGCGACAGCCGCTGCCGTTACTTCTTCTGCGTCAATGTTGGCAGTTACGATAGCCTGAGCAGCCTCAGCACCATCCAGCTCTGCACGGCTGAGCAACTCAGCTGAAGCAACAGTTGCCAAACGAGCGTCTGAATTCGCGATAGTCGTGTCCAGAGCAGCCTCATTTAAACCACCAGTTTCCTGGTTTTCAGCATCTGTCTCAGCCTGATCTGCAGCATCCTCTGCAGCCTGCACTTCAGCACGCAAATCTGCAACAGCATCAGCATCATCAAGGATGGACAGAGCTTCTTCAATTGCAGCCTCTACGGCGTCAGTTGATTCTGGCTGATCTATGAAATCGCCAGTCGCCACGTCCTGAGCGCTCTCAACCTGGTTAGCCGTGTCCTGAGCAATAACATCAGCCAAGACAGACTGTAAATTATCCGTAGCAGCACGAACAGCAGCCAAGACACTTGCAGCAGTAGCACCTTCAGCATCTGCAGCTGCTGATGCGGCCGCTGTGATGGTTGCGAAAGTACCATTGATGGCACCTGCACCCAGAGCGGTAATCGCGTCCTCAACGTCTTCAGCGTCTGCGTTTGCAACATCTGCGGCGTCTTCAGCCTCACCCTCGGCAATAGCGATCAGACGCGCCGCATCCACTGCAGCCGAACTTTCGCTAGCACCAGCGATACCCAAAGCAGCAGTAATTGCGAGCTCAACATCCTCTGCAGCATCTTCCAGAGCGGAAGCCTCTTCTGCAGCGTCATCAGCAGCGTCAGACGCAGCTTCGGCAGCAGCTTCAGCCGCCTCAAGCGCATCAGTGTCTGGGTCAAGGCTGATAACACCAACGTTGGCGGTCGCATCTACATCTTCTTCGTCAGCACCATTCACAGTGGTGAAAGTGATATCTGATGTGAAGAATGTGTCAGACTCGTCGTCTGTCAGGTCAATTGTTACGTTGCTGAACTCAAGCGCTTCAACATTATCCAATGTGTAGGTTGTTGTTGTCGTGCTGGTTACATCCAACTCGATAGCAAAATCGTTGAATGAACCAGTTGTACCAAAACCTTCACCAGTACCAACACCAACAGTGAAATCGTCATTAACAGTCAGCTGACGCGCGAACTGTACAGTGTCATCGCCTGCACCGCCGTCAATGCTGTCGCTGTCTGCGCTGGAAGTATTACCGATGATCAGATCATCGCCGTCACCACCTTCGGTAACGTCGTTACCAGCGCCTGGTGTGATTGTATCATTACCGCCCGCGCCGTTGATGGTATCGTTACCACCGCCTGCACGGATAATATCTGCGTCATCTGTACCGCCGATGTTTTCATCGCCTAGGGTACCATTAAACGTTGCCATAGTTATCCTCCTGAAAAGCAACCAATATCATCTTAGTGAGGCACGAACGTTTCGACTCTACGCCCCCTTGGCACCTCTCTACAGAGAAGATACCATTTGTGTCAATCGCATAATTATCGCCACTACTAAATAAGTAACGGCGATACAGCCACCTAGCTGGCCTCTATATACGCCTATAACCACAGCATTGTTACAGCCGCATTTCAACGATTGATACAATTGCAGATTCAAAAAATCAGCTTACAGGCGTAAATTGTGACCCGTTTGCAACACTTTGTACCAACTTCCAGTATTTAGGCAGCAGGTCTTTTGTAGAAAATTTGTCTAAAATTGTACGACGGGCAGCTTTTTTGAGCGGCTCATAGTCCGCTTTATTTTCAAGCACATGGTTGATTTTGTCTGCCAGGGCGACGGTATCGAAAAAGTCGACAAGCAAACCGTTAGCGCCGTCCTCGACGACTTCGCGCACGGGTTCGGTGTCTGATCCGACGATCAGCGCTCCTGCGCTCATGGCTTCCAGCATAGACCAGGACAGAACAAAGGGCACGGTCAGGTAAACATGAGCGCTGGTGATTTGCATCAGCGCCCTGAATGTTTCGAGCGGCTGAAGGCCGGGCATGTGCAACCGGCTGTGGTCAAAGTCAAATGTCTCCAGCGCCCATTCCTTGAAGGTTTTGCCGTCTTCCCGCTGTGCGCCATACGCGACGCGGTTATTACCGAGGATAACGACATGCAGGTTGGGCCGCATTTTCTGCAGCTTTTCCACAGCAGCCATAAACTGAGGGAACCCACGATATTCTTCCATGCCGCGCGCGACATAGGTGATAACCTCATCTTCGGCAGACAGCGTCACCTTGCCTATTTTAACCTTGGCGTCCATGCGCGGCACAAAATAGCTGGTGTCTACGCCGTCATGCAGCACGCTGATCCGGTCCCGGAAGACGGCAGGCAACTTGCTGTGCTGAAAGTGCGTTGGGCATTGCCCCCAATCCATGGCTGCAAGGTCTTGCAGGATTGGTGTGTTTTTCATCCGCATCCTGATTTGGCCATTTGGGTCATAGGGCTCAGAGCGGAGGAAGTCCCCGTCAGAATTGATGCTGTGATAGTACCATTCAAAATAGGTCAGTAGTTTACTGTCAGGGAAAAGATCCTTGAGGAACATGTTAGACCCCCAGCCCGAATGTGACAGGATGATATCCGGCCGGAACCCGTTTTCCTTGGAGCGCAACAAAGCGCCGTACGCCGCCTGCCCCATAATCACGGCACGCTCTGTCGCGACAAGGGACGGGTGGATGCGTTTTGTTGGTTCGCGGTGGGGTTTAAAGCGAACGCTGGGAACGTCAAACTTCTGGGTGTTGGTTTCCAGCGTGGCAGCGAACATCTTCACTTTTTTATTCGTGGCAAGATAATTTGCAATCCGGCGATACTGACCGGGAAAATTATTGTGCATAAAAAGTATTTGCATAAAAGCCCTACCGTAATGGCATCGCGACGCGCCCATCGCCTTTTGAATGATGTAGGCAGGACCTAGACAAAAAAACGCGCGTTTGCAACGATGTTGATTGCTGTGCCGTCATATGATGTCTGGCATGGCAAAACGATTGACAGCCCGACGGGATTAGCTAGGGTCGCGGGCGATGTGGCGGCAAACCGGATTGCTGCAACAAACTTCATGGTTTCACCAGCAGTGTTTCAAAGGCAATTGAGCAGGACGCAGTATGGCAAATATTCTGGTGGCAGGCGGGGCCGGATTTATTGGCTCGCAAACATTGTTGGCGCTGGCACAGGATGGCCACACGCTGACAACGCTGGATAATTTAAGCAATGGGTTTGCAGACAATGTTATTGTTGGCGACTTCATTGAAGGCGACCTGCACGACGCACAGTTGCTGGACACTGTTTTGGTCGACAGAAAAATAGACGCTATTATCCATTTTGCCGCCTTCATAGAAGCGGGCGTGAGCGTTACCAACCCCATGGACTTTTATGACAACAATGTTGCCGGCAGCCTGACCCTCATTCAGGCGATGGTGCGCAACCGGGTGCGAAAAATCGTTTTTTCTTCCACGGCAGCCGTTTATGGCCAACAGGATGACCATGACCTGCTGCATGAAAATCTGGCCAAACAGCCGATCAATCCGTACGGCCAGACAAAATGGATGGTTGAATGCATGTTGCGGGACGTGGCCGCCACGGGTGATATGGAAGCCATATGCTTGCGGTACTTTAATGCGGCAGGGTCTGACCCGGATGCCCGGCTGGGAGAAAGACATGACCCGGAAACACACCTTATCCCGCTGGTTCTGGATGCAGCGAGAGGCGTGCGAGACAGCATCAGCATATTTGGTACGGATTACGCCACCGAGGACGGCACCTGTATCCGGGATTACATCCATGTTGCTGATCTTGCCGACGCACACAGCAAAGCGCTGGCTTTGTTACTGGGGCGAAACGAAACGCCAGGCACACCCTCTGCTGGTTTTTACGACGCCATGAACCTGGGCACCAGCCGGGGTCATTCGGTTCGCGAAGTTATTGAAACGGCAAAACAGGTTACCGGGGTTGATTTTCCGGTGATTGAAAAAGAGCGCCGCCCCGGGGACCCAGCCCGGTTGGTTGCCGATGCCACGCGCGCAAACAAACTGTTGAACTGGCAGCCCCAGCGATCTGACTTGAAAACAATGATTGCGGATGCGTGGCGGTTTCGCCAAAATCTGTGATTGTTTATTGCCCGCACCGGAAATAATTCATGACACCGCGTAAAATTTTTATTGGGGGTTACACCAAAAGTGGCACCACATTCATTGGTCGGGCGCTGGGCTTGTTCAAGGGTGTGTATGCCCGCGGGGAAATGGATTACCTGCGGCTTTTCAACAAAGGCCTGAGCGATATTATCGTCAGCTACAACCAAAATCTGGAGATTGTAAACCACGAGGTTTATGACGGGCGAGGCGAGTTACTGCCGGTGACTGTTGGCAGGATGCGCGCGCTTCATGAAAAGATTTTTCCTGCCTTGTTTTTTAATGGCGAGGACGTGCCAGATGATTGCAGGTTCATGGTGGAGAAATCACCCCGGAATATTTTTAATGTTCAAAGTATTGATCTGATATTTCCACAAGCGGCAATCATTGTTGTCTACAGAAAAGCACAGGCGGTATATCCCTCCCTGCTGCGCCATATGGCAGACCACCGGGATGTAAAGTTTCATGACCCCGCTTCGGATGCCCGGCAGGACCTGTTCAAGAAATTTCTGGATGTGTGGCCTCAATATATAGAGTTGATAGAAACTCACAGGGAAAAGTTGACTGTTGTTCGGTACCAGAAAGCATCAGACGACGTGCAAGCGTTTCTGGAGTATGCAGAAAGGGATATTCTGGGGGAGTCGCCCGGCCTGAGAGCACCCGTAGAGACACTGAGCAAAGACCATTACCTGCGGTCGCTGCCTGAGGCAAGGCGGGCGAAAAGCCTGGTGCAAGTGGGACCATCCAAGATGACGCTGTCTGACGAAGAGCGTGATGCGATTGCCAGAGTATGCCGCGCCCCCGACATCGACTATGACTTTTAACAAGCCAATGCATATCCTTGTCACCAGCCCTATTCCTTCGCACCCGCACAATCATGGCAACCGCGCCCGAGTGACGGCACTGTGTCAAGAACTGCAAAAACAAGGTGCTGAAATTCACTATGTATATGGTGGCCTTGAGGACCTGAAAGAAGGCGACGAGCTGGCCATGCGCGATATGTGGGATCACGTCTATGTTCTGCCGCGCCAAGGCCTGAAAGCCCGAAAGCAATCGCACAGAAAATACCACCGAATAGACGACTGGTACATTGATGCCGTAACCGACATAACGCAGCGTATTATGGCTATCTGGAAGATCGACTATTGCATTGCAAACTATGTGTGGTTTTCCAAATGGCTGGAGCATGTACCCGCGGATATTCCCAAATACATCGACACTCATGATGTGTTTGCGGATCGACACAAGCGGCTTGTCGCGGATGGTCTGGAAGCCAGTTGGTACTCAACCACCCCTGCCGAGGAAAACCTTGGCATGAAACGCGCGGATACCGTCATCGCAATTCAGGAACAAGAGGAAGCCATCTTCAAGTCCGGCGGGCACCCCAGTGTGGTGACGCTTGGGCATTTTATCGCGACAGATTTTCAGCGGCCTGTCACCATTACTGCCGGAAGGAAGATAAAGGTCGGCTATATGGCGAGCGACAACCCCATTAATCAGCAAAGCCTGACAGACATGAATGCAGCGATCGCCGCACGACCCAACTTACTGGAAAGATACGATTTCCATCTGGCGGGGGCCATCTGCAACAGCTCTGCAGCGAGCGAGACGCCCTTTAAAAAATTAGGGTTTGTGGATGACATCAGCGGGTTTTATCAGGACACAGACATTGTAATAAACCCCAATGTTGGTGGTACCGGTCTGAAAATAAAATCTGTTGAGGCATTGGCGTATGGCAAGGCTATGGTGGCGACAAAAGAAGCGATGGTAGGCCTGAAAAGCCAACACCCTGCTCACCAGTTATCAAATGCCCACGATATATGTGATTTCCTGGGTGCGCTTGAAGATACAGACACGATTAGTGAGCTGGAGCATTTATCACGCGATGTGGCGCTGTCTTATCTCCAGGCGCAGAAAAACACGCTCCAGAGTCTGTTCCCTAAACTTTATTCGCCGTCACAAGATAACCAGCCGGTGAAGACGGCATGACGCCGGGCACAAATTTGCTACTTGTGGGCTCTCTGCCGCCGCAACCATCCCATGCGGCGCTGTTAACTCAAACGATCGCAGACCTTCTGGTCAGCAATGGCATCAATGTCACCTGCCTGATAGATGAACTGGCACCGCCGCCACCTGAGGGGTTGTCATGCACCGTCATTAGGCCGTTTATGCCGGATTTTCTGGATGGCGCTTATGACAACTGGCCGCGTCTTTATGTTGTTGGCGGTGATGGCGGCAGCCTGATGGCTCTTGAGATGCTTCATGCCTCACCAGGCCCTGTGGTGTTGGCGGAAGACTCTGTTTTTTCCCTGACAGAGGCATGGCTTCAGGAAACAGATGCGGGCGACAAAAGTTTTTATGAGTGGCTGGCCAAAACTCAGGGCAAAGATGGCGAAACACTTGCCCGAAGTATCCTCATGCATCGGCGTACATCATCCGCCATCGGCAAGGAGGTTTCTGCAGTTGATTTATTGTGCGCCCCGGCAACGCATATCTTTACAATAGGTCAGCATCACCTCCCGCCGCTGCACGAACACGGCGTAACCAGCCTTGAACCATTTTATCCGCTTGCAACCCTGCCAGACAGGGGGACAAATGATGCACCACCACCCCCTGCCCAAGACCTGAAAATATTGGTGATTGGGATGGGCAAAGAAAACGCCAGCCTTTTGTCAAAGGCGATAGACGAATTGGCAGAAAGCACAAGCATTTCAATCAGCTTTCAAAGCCGGTTTGCCCAAAATATCGACGCTATGATCGCTGACGCTGATGTAGTGGCAATTCTGGATGGTCAGCACGCCGTTTTTTGCCCGTATGTACACACTGCAATAGCTGGCAACAAAGCAATCATACATGCTGGCCAAAGATGGACCTCTATATTTCCCCTTGGCTCGACGCTGATGGTGGATCATCCACACGCGGTCCACCAGCTTGCGATGACGTTCGCCGCTCTCTCGCGCGCGGACGGCTTGCTGACCGCTCTGACTGAAAAGATGACTATTGATATTAACCAGGCATCGCAATGTGGCGCAGATTGGAGCAGCGCGTTGATGGCCGCTGCCAAAAAAGCGACTACAATCAACCATCCCACCCTCAGTAAATTGCCTGACATAGCGGGTCAGCCAACACAAATCGATCAGACTTCAATCACACCAAACACCGACAGCACGGTTGCTTTGGTTGGTGCCGTTCCTGCAAGGCCAATCCTGGAAAAACTAATTCCAACTCTAGACATTAAGACGTGCCCGCGCTTTATGACATCTACACTGGCGTCCAAGCTGTCAGAGGTTATGAACCAGCCCCGGTCAATCTTGACCAGCCAGATGGGTTTTGAAGCATCTCTTGTGTCAGAAACTGCGGCCCCGCCACATCCAAATGCCGACACCAAGGTCCGACCTTGGCCGGAAATTCGGCAAGGGTTGCGGGCCGCCCAAACCGGCGTTGCGTTTGGATGCCAGATAGAAGGACTAAGCCCTGCCCCCACCGGCAAGGGTATGGCATCAATTCGCTGGTCATTTTACCCGCCCGCACCCAAGGACCACCGCCCCACAAGCCAGAAGCTTGGCAGGGAAACCGGCTACGATGAAGCGACAGGGGTTTATTGGGTTTATAGCGGCGCAAGAAAAACGCTTCAAATTCTGGTTTTCACTGGCAGCCCCGGGGAACTTGTAGTCTCCTCTCCGGGTTCGAACATGCTGGTAATATCAGACAAATCACAAACTGGGCTTTTTGGAGGACAAGACAGGTCCACACTATCAATTGCTGCGCATGGCGTGGGGCATTTCCAGGTAGCTGTTGCGCCAAACGAGAGCGGGTATTTGGGTGATCTCATGAAAATACTTGCAGACCAAGGCCTGCTTCTGGAATGGTCACCCCTGTGAAAACAGATAAAAAAACACCTGAAAAAGGCACCTCAGCCCAACAAACTGTCAGAGACCTGATGGTGCCCGAAAAGCGTTTCCCAAAAAGTGCGGTGGACTATATCGATGCATTGCTTGGCATTCAGCGGCAGCAATTCGAAAAAGAACTTGATCTGCTCCGACATGGTGGCGGCCAAAAAGAAGCCAATTTTCAGGCCCTAAAATCCACAATCAGCCTGCCGGACAGGGCAGACTTTTTCGCTGATGATGACGGGTTTACTGGCACCGGATGGAGCCAGCTCGGATACCGCAGAAAAGGCGAGGCGTTCCGCTGGATGGGACGTATGGCAAGTTTACTTTTATCAGTAGACCTGGAAGCTGGTGCTAGTGTGCGAATTGAAGGATCTGGTTTTAGTCGGCGAAGATACATTCGCGATCTGACAGTATGGCTGGACGACAGCCCGATTAAAGGAAGAATAAAGCGGCAAGGCCTGAACCGGTGGGTCTTCACAGGCACAATTGCCAAACGCACCTGGCGTCCGTATTCCATTTTGCGGCTTCAAACATCCGGTCAATCCAGACTAGCCGTCGGTGTTGATGCTTTTGTGAGCCTTGCTGTGAGCAGAGTTACTATCACACCTGCTTCCAACATCCCGATAAACGACTAGGGCTTTAACGTAACACCACCGCGCCGGGCGAATGAGCCTTGCTGGTTTTTTATCAGCCCAAGGTAATCCAATATCGCCGCTTTGAAATCCTGATGGAACGGTGTTAGCCAATCAGCATGCAACTGATACGGAACGGGATCAAAAACCCGCACTTTTTTAAGACCAGGTATTTCAAAGAAGTTGGCCAACATTTTGACAATTTCTACCGGACTCATGATCGCTTCTTCAAAGGTTAGCATGCGCACCTGAGGCATCACTGAAAGCAGCATCTCAAAACGGGTTTCAAGGGCAATAAACTGAAGCGCTTTGTTCTGTATGTCCAAAACTGTTGGCGGGTGCGAGGGTAGCTCAATCTTTGGCAAAGAATGGTCTGTTGAAGCATTGGCCGCAATGGCCTGTTCCGCCTTGTTGCGACGTTGCATGTAAATGATCCGGGCATTGGCGCGCTGCACTAAAAAACGCAGCTTCCTGGGCGAAACCTTAGCCTCTATCCTCCACTGTTCAAAAAGGCCAAGATCAAACCTGAAACATACGCGGCCCTTGTTTTGGGTGGCATCAACTTCATAGATCCTTGCCAAAGCCGAGCGCACTGGCTGGAAGTCTGAAGCGCAATGTGCCCATGCGACGGTGGCTTCCTCAAACAAATCAAAAACTGATGCAAGACCGTTTTCTGCTATAAGCCGTGAAAGATAATCAGAACCACAACACGGCAGGCCCGCAAGCAGGCTAATCTCTCGCCCGGCAACCAAAGAACTCATATCGGAAATAGTGGTAATATCCCGGTAGGTAACCGAAAAAATGATTTTGTCTGGATAGTCAGATTGTAGTTGGCGAACCCGCCGCAGCTCTCCGCTACATAAAAGGACATAAACACGGGCACTTGCCGCGATCACGCCGTCTGTCTTTTGGCCATCTACCAGGACTTTAGGGCCACCTTCAGCCCCATTTTTTTCCAGCAGCTCAGCAACTCGTTTGTCCGTTATCAAAACGTCCGCATCGGTCATGCCCAATGGCTCAATGGGCCAGCGGTGTTTGACAACCAATGCACCGAGCCTGCGCCAGGCATCTTCAGGGCCCGTAGGATTGTATTGATCGTTATAACCGGATGCATTCATCGGGCTTATAAAACCTCTTGCACTTGCGTCAGGTTGGCATCATCGCAGTTTCTGGTCATGGAAGCAGCGGCGGGAAACCGTCGCTTTTTTAAGGGAAACTCAATGTGCAGGCCCTTTGCCGCTTCTGGGCCATTATGCCACTGGTGAAAGGCCTTGTGGTAGTCGGCGCGGTCCCCTGACAATTCGCGGCGAAACTTTTTGCCATCCTGCTGCCAACTGAAACCAGAGTCGGCACCACGCGTTAACGAATCGTCGCGCAATAAGCCCGTATACAGATTATGGCGGAGGTGCATAACGCTTCGTTTGCCAAAAATATGTTCCAGCCGGGTAATAAACTCCGTGTCTGCCGATATTCTGACGCTGTCATAATAGCCAGCATCACGCAGGACTCGGGCGCGGTCAAACATCAGGCTGATCGCCGCCATGCGTTCCGAACGGCCATCGATTTCCAGCTCTTCACCCTCATCGTTCACGCGCCGCCAGCGGGCGGTGCAGGCGACAGCATCGGGGTTCGCCTTCATTGCCCCAAGCTGCATCATCAAGCGGTCTGGATGGGACGTATCATCACTGTCATGGGTTGCGATATAGTCTCCGCTGGCATGCATGATGCCCCAGTTTTTGGACCAGTATGTGCCATGGTTCGTTGCAGACGTAAAAATGCGCAAACGCGGATCATCATGTTTGATGTTTCGTAGCCGCCTGACTGTATCATCTGTCGAGGCATCATCAACCACCAGCAATTCCAGGTTGGGGTGGCTTTGATTGAGCACAGACTGGACGGCATCTTCCACAAGATGGCCGGTATTGTGCGCAGTCATGACAACCGACACCTTCACATCGCTGTGCATGCCCCCCACCGCGCGGTAACGACGTGTCTGGTTGGCAAACATTCTGTCGCCAACTGCGCGCAAAGGGCGCTTGTCAGAGTCCAGAAAAAACGCCAACGGATCCCGGTAAAGTTTCCTGGTTTTTCGGTACATTTTGCTCACGCCCGCATCAGCCGGATTTATACCGCACGGCGACCATTAAAGCCGCAGCACAACGCCCGCAGACAATGCCAGTTGATAAAAGATTGTGATAATGTCTTGTGCCAGTTGGAAGCTTTTTGTCTGAACCCTTGGCAGAACAAAAATCTCATCACCGGGATTAAGCGCAACCTTTCGGCTATCCAGTTGGCGTTTAGAGATTTTATCAAAACTGCCATCCCGGTGCAGAACCAGTACATTGGATGCACTGCGGCTTTGAGTGAAACCGCCAGCCTGATCAATATAGTCCTCAATGGTGTTTCCGACCTGATAGGCCATGGCACTTGGGAACAAAACATCGCCGTGCACCATAACAAGATTACTGGTGCGCGGAATGCGGATAATGTCGCCCTGCTCCAATAGAATATCATCAACGGATGATGCGGTGCCTAGCGATACCTGGCCTTTTGGCTCAACTTGTCGCGCCCGTTCAACCCACTGCAAAATCAGCTCCGCCTCGCGCTGGCGCAAATCCGCCTCTGCAGCGGTTTTTGACCGCGCAGTCAGCACACTGGCTTCAAGGGCGCGTAGTTGCGCCTGAAGTGTCTCTTTTTGCCGCTCGCGAACACTGGTGCGCATCAATTGAACAGCGTCGCGCTGGGCATTCACACCAAAGTCGATCTGGCTCAAAAGCTGCCCCATGGTCGCACCGTAGGGCAGTATAAATTCCTGCTGACTTGTGTGTTCCCCTTCTACCCGAACCGAGATTGTTCCCTGAAGTTTGTCAGAAACAATTTCCAGAACATCGCCCGGAAATACCGTCACGGCTTGCGCGGCATCAATGGCGATATATTCAACTTCGGTTTTCACCATGGCGTTACGGCTTAGGCGGACATGTGTCGCCTCAGGCAGGGGCCGCGCGTAATTCAACAGCTTCCCAACAGTGGTTTTTGGGCCATCAAATTCAAACACATAACTGTTTTGAACGTCCCCAAGAACCGCCGCGCGGGATAAAACCGGACGCACAACAATGGTATCACCGTCCGCGATCTGGAACGAAGGGATAGACCCTGACAGGATGAAATCATAGAGGTTAACGGCCTGGATTTCCCGGCCGCCGCGCAGCACCTTAACATCAAGGAACGATCCGCGTGCGGGGTCAATACCGCCAGCCTGATCCAGGAAGAACAAAATCGAGTCAGACGAATGGCCTGCAAACAAACCAGGCTGAGCAACAAAACCGGTTACAAAAACTTTCACAGGCTCTGCGCCGCCAAGGCTGGCATATACGCCTACATTCTTACGGAAGATGGTTTTAACAGCCTCTGAAATAACCACATTCAAATCTTCGTTTTTGACAGATTGAACAGAAACCGGCCCAACCTTCGGAATGAACACATTCCCTTGGGCGTCAACCGTCAGGTCGCCAGTGAAATCGAAACCACCCCACATCTGCAGGGAAATTTTATCCCCGACAGAAATTTCATAGCTGGGGTTAAAGCCAATAAACGACTGGTTGGCAAATTCACCGCCAAAAATCCATGAGCCAAAAGCTTTGCTTTCGTCATCGTCTTCCGACGCTTCGGTAATTGTCGTTGTCGCCTGCTCCCGCACCTGACCTGCGTCCTGCGGGGCAGGCACGGCTTGCGCATGTGCCGGCAGTGTTTGCACAGAAACAAGCGCGAACACCATGAACCAGCGCACGACAATACTGCCAAGCGCTGCGAACCCGGTGAAAGGTTTCATGACTGACGTCCAATCAAACATCTCTGTGCTCCCGGATCGTGGCAACAATCATCGCAACAATCCCGTATATCAGATTAAGAATAACAAAAAGAGTAATCAGGTTGTAGATTTTACGCGGCAGGATCGGGGAGTCGGGCACACGCGGGGCCTGAACGACAACAAGATGCTTCAACTTTCGGTAGCTTTCAACGCGCGCTTGCTCAAGCGTCTGGAGCGTCACCTTATAAATATCTGTGGCAAATTCAAAGGCCAACCTCAGCTCTTCAAACTGAGCATTCACTTGGTTGATAGACTGTTCGCCCTGACTTGCAAACTTGTCCCTCTCCTGCTCCAGTTGCTCTTTGATGCCAGAGATACGATCGCGCACGGAAACAAGCTCGGCAGCGTTAGGCTGCAGATAACTGGTCAAAACTTTTTCTTCCGCTTCAAGCCGAACCAATTCGCCTTCCATGTTATTCACGACTGCCTGAATTGCAGCACCAGTGATCGCCGGGTCCAAAAGTTCATTTTCAGACTGGAACGCCAAAAGCGCACCGCGGCTGTCGTTAACAGACTGGCGGGCCCGGTTCAGTTCTTGTTCGACAAAGGCAATTTCCTGGAGTGCGATCTTTTGGCTAACGCCGTTTATGAATGCCTCGGCTTGTTCCAGAACGTTATCCGCAATCGCTTGAGAGAACTCGGGGGTAAACCCCTGGGCCCTGATTTGGATGATGTTGGATTCCGGCTGTATGTTCGCCGACAAATGTTTTTGATAATATTTTAGAAAGTCTTCATCGGAGACATCTGATGACATGCGGGAGAAAAAGTCCCACTCGTCGCTGGCGTAGTGTGCACGCAAGTCCAAGCGTTCATCCAACGCTAGCAGCATATCGGATGACAGAATGTAACTGGTCAACAGCATCGCATCATGGGCTGCGCCGCCCGTAGCGCCTGAAACCAATGGCAACACAGGCAAAATAGAGGCTGTTTCCCCCGTCGACTTCACATAAACCTGCGCTTCGGTAACATACCGGTCCGACACCCAGAACGCGTTATAAAGCAGGAAGATGCCAAAGATCACCAGAACCCAATGGTACCGCATGTAACGCGCGCGCGTGGATACGGCGACAGTATAAGTGTCGTCACTGCCACCGCCGCGCATACGGTCCGCAACCGTCTGCCTGAACTTCACCAATGTTTGTTTCATGAATTCCCTGTCACAAACAGCCGCCAACTATAAGCATTCATAGCGAAAAATCGCCTGTTCCACACTCTCGTAGAATTCCGCCCGGCCATATGCAAGCAAAATTGCGGCATTACATTGACGCCTCAAGAGATTCATATTGTGCGATACAAGAATGATATTGGAGTTTTCACGCTTGTTGCCGATGGCATTTTCGCACTTCTTTTTGAAGCCTGCATCGCCTACGGCCATGATCTCGTCAATCAAATAGGTGTCAAAATCAAAAGCCATGGAAACCGCGAAAGAATATTTGGACTTCATACCAGAAGAATAACTTGAAACCGGCAACTCAAAGCTGCCACCAAGCTCAGAAAAATCCTTAACAAACTCTTCTGTTGCCCGGTTGGATTTTACACCGTGGATGCGGCAGATAAACCGAACATTTTCGCGGCCGGTAAGCGTGCCCTGGAAACCGCTTGTTAGGGCAAGCGGCCAGGATATGAAACGATTGGACTGAATGCGACCTTCGTTCGGGAAGTCAACACCCCCCAGAAGCCGAAGCAATGTGGATTTACCTGCACCGTTTTTACCCAATATGGCGACATCTCTGTCATCGGGTATGTCCAGATTAATGTTCTTCAATACATATTTGGGACCGAAACGGGTCGGGAAATATTTACTGACGTCGTTAAACCTGATCATTGTGCAACGATCCTACGCCACGTCAATCGGTACGAAGACATAGCCAAGGCCAAGCACGTCAGAGTTGCAGCAAACAGATACCCAAAGTCCGCAACCGGGCTGGTATAGTTGGAAAACCAGGCTTCCCGGACAAGTTCCATGGCATGCAAGATGGGGTTCCACGTAAGGTAACCCCAGTAATCCCTTGGCACAATACTCATTGGGAAAAACACCGCCGACATGAACAGCAGAGGCATTGTCAACATGGACACCAGTTTTTCAACCTCGCGGGCAATGCTGCCCAACATGCAGGAGAGCATGCCAAAGGATGCAGCCAGCAACCACAATACTGTGCAATAGCCCAGAACCCGCAACGGGTCATCAGGCCACGGGTCATACCCCAGCCAGACCAGACCTAACGCGATGATCAGGCCAACAATCAAAAACAAACCACCTTCAATAACGGTACGGGCCAAAAAAACATCGAACAGACGAACCTGCCTGAATTCCATCAGGCCACGGGCACCGCCCCGCGCACTGGCGCATTGGCGCATCGTCGATGCCCAAAGCCCCCTGAAAGTCAGGAATGACGTGTAAATGAAGATCGGTGCTTCGGTAAACCCATAGGCCCCTTGCCCACGCGCACCAAATAAGACGATGAAAAGAATCATCATCATCAATGGTTCCAGAACCAGCCAGATATTACCAAACGTGTAGGTCGAAAAACGGGAAATCATTTCGCGTACGAAAATCGCAAACACAACATCCCGCTGGATAGAAAATGCCGACCGAGCTTTCATGACAGCAAAACGCCCTCAAACCAATGAGGGCGAAGATTTAACAAGTGTACCGCAATACAGCAAGCCACGATGTCTCAAAGGCTTGACTCGGCTTACAAATCGTCGTGCTTGTAAATGCCTGCGAAACGGCCTGTTTCCTCAATCGCAACAAGGAACTTCACCTCGTCGGACCGCATCATCGTCTCGGCTTCATCAACAATCACATCGCGCTGAATGGTGGAAAATTCTTTGCTCATACACTGCTGTGCCGTTACTTCGCGCACCCGGCGCGTTACCCGCAAGGCAACGCCAAGCTGGCCTTTGGTAACAATGCCGATGGGTTTTTCGTCCGCATCCACAACAACAGCGATACCGGCTGGCCCGCCAGCCATCTCTGCCGCAAGCTCCAGCAACACCATGTCCGGTGACACCACCGGAACTGTCGTTGTGTGCATCAGGTCTTCCACCTTCATCAGAAGGCGGCGGCCCAAAGACCCACCAGGGTGGTAGCGGGCAAAATCCTGCGCGTGAAAGTTCCTGAGCGTCATCAGGGAAATGGCAAGCGCATCACCAATGGCTATGGTTTGGACAATCGACGTGGTCGGTGCCAAATTGATGGGGCATACTTCTTCCGCCACGGGAATTTCCAGAACGACATCAGCGGCCCGGCCAATTGTTGACGACTTTGCCCCCGTTATCGCGATGACCCGGTTGCCAAACGCCTTCAAGGACGGCAGCAACTGAACAATTTCCTGGGTTTCACCGGAATAGGAGATCAGCAAAAGCGTGTCGCCTGCTGTGACCATACCCAGGTCGCCGTGCGATGCTTCGGCTGGGTGTAGAAAAAAGCTTGGAGTGCCGGTAGAGGCCATTGTCGCGGAAATTTTGCGTGCCACATGACCCGACTTGCCCATGCCGATTACAATAAGGTGGCCTGTCGTCTGGAGCGCCAGCATGATCGCCCGACGGTAGCAATCTTCATCATAAGTCTGGGAAAGTCGTTCCAGGGCCTGACCCTGTTTCAGGAAACTTTGACCAATATCCGAAAGTGTTTCATTCAGGTCGGCTTTCAGGCTGTTTGGCATTTCCAGCACGTTTTCCTGTGCTTTGCCTTCCTCCGTGGAGCTCTTCATAAGTTTCCCCAGTATAAATTATTTTATTTAACCGCCGACATAAAGCCCTGTAATGGAAAGGTTTATGTCAGACTTTTACGCTTTATACACTTACAAGCCAAAAAAATTTTCGGCACGCTATCACAAGCTTTTCACATTCTCAACCAGACTGTAACATTTGACTCAAATGCACGCGTTGAGTGTTTCCTTGTGGCACCGCTTTCCTGAACGTCTGCTGAACCAAAGTGTACGCTACGACACTTGGCTTTACCAGTTCGCGCGACCAGTTCACACGCGTTGCGCTGCAATGCAGATAACAACGCCTTTGGTGCTACGATTATTTTTAAAAAGACCCTTCGCAGTTCGTTCCAGCTATCAGTAAAGGGGCAAGATGCCCGCGTCAACTAAAGGCACCGCCCTACCCTTGTATAAACTACTGATATCTATGTCGGTTTTATGGCCTGAACGCCCCATTACTGCCATAGTTGCGGCTCTTGGGTGGCAGCCAATACCTAGGTACCAATCGCGCCCGCAATCGCGGCGGCGCACGCAGATGCAGCAACCTCGCGGTCCCGGTAAAACGAACCAGGCTGCTGCGTATGCGCAATAAGCGCCTGTCGGTACGCAGAGGCCTGGTCAGGGTCCACTGGTGTTTGGTGCGTCCAGAATTCATCAAGCGATTGCGCGCTGGTTAACCCGGCATCCCGGGCCATGCTTTTGCCCAACATCAGGGTTGGAACACCTTTGTCAATCGCCTGCAGGCCAACGGTTGAGTTAACGGTCACGCACCCCGCGCAGGAAGGCAGCAAAGCATCCAGATCAAGATCAAAGGCATAAGTGACTTTGTCACTACAACGTACCGTGCGGCACAATTTTCTGATCACTTTACCATAATGATGAAAGCCACGATCCATTGGATGATGCTTGATAACAAGATGTGCGTCCGCAGGTGCATGCGCCGCGAAAGACCGAATGGTTGTTTCAATAAAGTCAGGAACAGACTCAAACGGCGAGTGATAGATCATCTGAGCATCCACCGCGACCTGCAGTGGCACAAAAAACAAAGGGCCCTGATGCTGCGTCAGCCGCTCGGTCAAGCCGCTCTCCCGCCACCGGGTAAGCAGGTTTTTTCTCAATCCCGCCACAATCCAGGCCATCAGTTCTGTGGCCCAGTTCCCGCGCCGGTGATGCCTGTTGTTATTGTACCCGGCGATACGCCAGTCTTTAACTGTATAATAGAGCACAGCAAACCAAAACTGGAACCGAAACGCATTTGCAATCTTCGCAGGCGCAGGGGCTTGCTTTTCCGGCAGGCTCTTGTTTTTAAACCCTGTTGGAAACGCGCTATTGGCATTATTGCCGCCTTCTTCCATGGTCACATAGCCGGGGCGGACATACCCTTCCTCGAAACAGAAAACCGGCACCTGCATCCGCGCACATACAGCGCGCGCTTCCTGGTGGTAAAAGCGGCTGTCACCATAACAGCACACAGCGTCAATGCCATGTTTGGTGATATAAGTTTCAAACCAGGTCGCCCAACTGTCAGGCCGTGCTTCGTAATCGGCGATATGATCCGCCAGCGCATAGTGGCGGTCCCCCTTATTGAAGCATAGTCTATGCGTTTCAAACCCCAGCGCCGACAACGCCAGCGCCAGATCAGCGAAAAAGGGCCCCAGCGGCCCCTGCAACATCAGAATTTTCCTGCCGTTCTGTGACACGCGGCGTTAACCCTTGCTGGCGCGGGCAGCCCCATGGTTGGCCCCGCATCAAACCCATTTACATGCTAGTGCCGCCCGCCAATAGCGCAACCAAATTTATGGCCTTTGTCGTGGTTTAAACTGTCTGTGCAGACGCCTGCCTATATGTCCAGCGGCCATATAAAAACAGGCCAACCGCCGCGACAAGGCCAACCAAGGCAAAGCCATAAAACACATTGCCGATGTCATTGGCGGCATACAGTTGCTCAGTCAACGCCCCGGGTGTTTGACCAGTTAAGGCCACCAAACGCTCAAACGCTTCGCCGTTGGGGACAGCGGCAGCAGCGTCTGCTGTCATCCCAGCGTCCTGCAGGGCAGCGCGGGCAACCGTGTCCTTGGCGGCATATTCGCCGTAAAACCGCAACCCGACCAAACCCTCTGCAAAGCCACCGATAGCAAACGGCAGGTTATAAAACCCCAGATACATGGCCTTTTTATCGGCCGGGGCGATATTGCCCAAAAACTCAAGACTTTTGGGGCTTGAAAGCATTTCCCCAAGGGAAAAAACCACCACGCCCAGCACCATGAACCAGGCAATATTAGTTGCCCCGATCAAGATAAATGCCGCTGCCGCCAGCACAGTGCCAATGGCCATGGAATTAGCAGCTTTAAATTTTGCGCTGTACCCCATCACCAAAAAACAGAAAATCATGATCAATAATGAGTTGATGTTAATCATGCCCACCGGCGTGATGCGCGTGCCTTCAAGGTCCATCACCCAAAACTTGCGGGCAAACTCGCTGGGTGATCCGTCGCCCCAAATGCTGGTAACAATGGTGCTGGTGTCCACCCAATCACGGAAATACAGCGGCCCAAGGTCCCAATATAGATACATGCTGAACCACCAGCCGGTGAACAGCAGCATAAACCACAAAAGTGTCGGTTTGGTGAGCTCGCGCCAGCTTTCAAGGGCCAGATTGGCTTCTTTGATTTCCCCTGACTTCACCTTGGCGCGGTGGGCCAAACGCTCTTCTTCGTCTACTTCCTCATATGTCATCAGCAACAGAAAATTCAGGGAAATGATGCCCGCGCAGGCATAAAACACATAGGCCCAGTCCAGTTGCAGCAAATAGCCCGCCAGCACCGGCCCCAAAAAGCCACCCAGGTTAACGGTTTGATAGAAAATGCCCCAGGCCACCGCGCTGTTTTTCCGATTAGCGGCTTTGGCAACCGTGCCCTGGATGCCGGGTTTAAACACCCCGGTGCCCAGCGCCAGCACAACTGCGCCAGCGAAAAACCCCCAATAAGAGACAAACCAAGCCATCAATAGATAGCCGATGATTTTCAGCACGGTGGAGGCCGCAATGGTTTTTTTGTAGCCAAACCGGTCAGACAAGCCGCCCGTGAACACGGGAACCAACCCCTGAATGAGCAGCCAAACACCCAGAATTTCACCAATTTCCCCGGCTGTTACACCAAGGCCACCATCTTTTGCTGCTGTGGTGCCATACAGGCTGGAAAGCTGACGAACGCCGTAAAACGCCAGTCGCTCAACCATTTCCATGCCACCGCAAATCCAAAAAACATAAGACAGGCTGCCAATGGCGGCAAAGGTGCCAAGCTGCTCTACGTCCTTGACCGTATTGGTGTGGATATCCTGCTGTTGTGCCACAAAAGCCCCCTGCTGGTTCTTGTCTTTTCATGAGGCGCAGACGCCGCGCCCTCCCCCGGGTACAAGCCGTAGCGGAGCGCACGCAGCCTGTCACCCGGAAAGTCGGCATTCCGGGTGCGGCGTGGGATAAACTGAAAACGGCAGAATGCGCTTAGGCGTGGCCGGTGATGCCCTGCCCGGCCAAGGGGTCGTGGCCATATTCATTGTCGGCGGGTACGCTTTCGCGCGCCAGCCACACGGTCATGAAAAGCCAGCCGATGGGCGGAATGAAGCCAAACAAAACCCACCATCCGCTGCGGCCCACATCATGCAGGCGGCGCGTGCTGACCGACAGCCACGGCATAAACATAACGGCGATAAACAAAACGGACAGCGGCCCATGCTGGACAGTGTAGCCAAGGAAATACCAAGGGCCTGTTTCCGGTGGTGGGGCCGTATCAAACAGCAGGCCATCAATGAACGGCAGGATGCTAAGCGCGACAATACCGAAAGCGATAAAGTACCAGAATTCAGCCCGCGTGGCGCGGCCTTCAAAATCAAAATAACGGCTGAAGGCTGATTTTACGGCGTCGATAACATCCATTGTCCATCTCCTGTATTATCCCGATATGGGACTATCATAACGGAAAATATACAAATTTACCAATTCTCGGAAAACCGCAGAGAATATCCACACCTTAGCTTGTGATTCTTGCTTGACGCTGCACAGGGCTTATAGGCTTGGCAATAGGGTCTTTACCATATGAGTTCGGGCCTTTAGTACCTGGTGTCGTGGCCCAAAAAAGCAAAACAGCCCAACCAATTATTGGTATAAAACATAGAAAAACCCAATAACCCGAGCGATCAATGTCATGCAATCTGCGAACAACCAACGCAAATGTCGGGATGACGGTAATGATGTTGATGGAATAGGTGACCAATCCCAAAGGAGTAGTCATTGTGCCTAACAGAACATTAAAACTCACAAGGCAGGAGAAAAGCCACTACCACCAAAATTCAGACCGACTTGAACGCGTGTCATAATCAAGTAAACGACGAAACGTAGAGTTAATAGCTTCTAGAAAACTCATAATCAGCTCCCAAATAAAAAACCTGAGGTTATCCCAGCCTTTTTTGGAGGTGATTGCAAGTGTTCTCTGCACGCCTAGTCAGTGGTGACGCCATCCGCGTTCAGGTAGCCGTTTTCTTCCAGATAGTTGATGATCACATCCGCGCACTGGTCGGCGGTCAGCTCGTCGGTACTGACATGAATGTCGGCGCGCTCTGGCGGCTCATAAGGGCTGTCATAGCCGGTGAAGTTTTTGATCTCGCCCGCCAGCGCCTTTTTATAGAGACCCTTGGGGTCCCGCTCGGCGCACACGTCAAACGGCGTGTCCACATAGACTTCGACAAATTCGCCGTCGTCCATCAGGTCATGCACCATGCGGCGCTCCGCCCGGAACGGGCTGATGAAGCTGGTCATCACCATCAGGCCGCTGTCGACCATCAGTTTGGCCACCTCGCCGACACGGCGGATGTTTTCCACGCGGTCGGCGTCCGTGAAGCCAAGATCCTGATTAAGGCCGTGGCGCACATTGTCCCCGTCCAGAATGTAGGTGTGGCGACCCCGCGCAAACAGGCGTTTTTCAACAATATTCGCGATGGTGGACTTGCCCGAACCCGATAGCCCCGTGAACCACAGCACGGCAGGGCGCTGGTGCTTCATGCCCGCGCGGGCGGCTTTGTCCACATCCAGCGCTTGCCAATGGATGTTGGACGCGCGCCTCAGCGCAAAATCAATCATGCCCACACCCACCGTGGTGTTGGTGATGCGGTCAATAATAATGAAGGCCCCGGTTTCCCGGTTGGTGGCATAAGGGTCAAACGCAATGCGGCTATCCAGGCCAATGTTGCACACACCAATTTCGTTCAGGTCCAGCGTTTTGGCCGCCTGTTTTTCCATGGTGTTAACATTGACCTTGTGCTTCAAGGCTGTGACCAGGCCGGGCACGGTTTTGTTCGCGGTTTTGAAAAGATACGGCCGCCCCGGCAGCATGGGGTCATCATGCATCCAGATAATTTTGGCTTCAAACTGGTCCGCCACCTCTGGTGGGTGGTTTTTGCCGGCAATCACATCGCCGCGCGAAATGTCAATTTCGTCTGCCATGGTGAGCGTGACAGCTTCGCCCGCAACAGCTTCGTCCAAATCGCCGTCGTACGTTACGATGGATTTGACCGTGCTTTCCACTGCGCTCGGCAACACTTTAATGGGGTCCCCCACCTTAATGCTGCCCGATGAAACCGTGCCGGAAAAACCCCGGAAATCCAGGTTTGGGCGGTTAACCCACTGCACCGGCATGCGGAAGTCCGCTGCCTGGCGGGCGTCGCCCACCTGCACAGTTTCCAGATAATGCATCAGGGTTTGGCCTTCGTACCACGGTGTGTTTTCTGACGCATCGATGATGTTATCCCCTTTCAGCGCTGAAAGCGGGATGGTCACAATATCGACAAAGCCAAAGTCCTTCGCAAAGGCGCGGTAGTCTTTGTCAATGTCCGACAGCACGCCCTGGTCATAGTCGACCAAATCCATTTTGTTGACCGCCAGCACAATGCGTTTGATGCCCAGAAGCGAGCATATAAAGCTGTGGCGACGGGTTTGCGTTAGCACACCGCGCCGCGCATCGATCAACAAAATGGCCACATCGGCGGTAGACGCACCGGTTGCCATGTTGCGGGTGTATTGTTCGTGGCCGGGCGTGTCCGCCACGATGAACTTACGTTTGTCGGTGGAGAAAAAGCGGTAGGCCACATCAATGGTGATGCCCTGTTCGCGCTCTGCCGCGAGGCCGTCCACCAGCAGGGCAAAATCAATTTCCTGACCTTGCGTGCCCATTTTTTTGCTGTCGGCTTCCAGCGCGTTTAGCTGGTCTTCAAAAATCAGCTTGCTGTCATACAACAGCCGCCCGATCAGCGTGGATTTGCCGTCATCAACGCTGCCGCAGGTAATAAAACGCAGCATGGATTTTTCTTCCTGCGCCTTCAGGTACGCGGTGATGTCTTCTGCAATCAGGTCAGACTGGTGTGCCATCAGAAGTATCCCTCTTGCTTTTTCTTTTCCATACTCGCTGCGCTGTCATGGTCAATGACCCGGCCCTGCCGTTCGGAACTGGTGGTCAACAGCATTTCCTGAATGACATCTTCAAGCGTATCTGCCTCGCTCTCCACCGCCCCCGTTAGCGGATAACAACCAAGCGTGCGAAACCGCACAGATTTCATCATGGACACTTCGCCGGGTTTGAGCGGCATGCGGTCGTCATCGACCATAAAGAGTTGGCCGTCGCGTTCCACGACCGGGCGTTTTTTTGCCAGATACAGATCAGGGATCGGGATACCTTCGAGGTGGATATATTGCCAGATATCCAGCTCTGTCCAGTTACTGAGCGGGAACACGCGGATGCTTTCGCCCTTGCTTTTACGGGCGTTATACAGGCTCCACAATTCAGGACGCTGGTTTTTTGGGTCCCACCGGTGCTGTGCCGACCGGAAGGAAAACACGCGTTCTTTCGCGCGGGATTTTTCCTCGTCCCGCCGCGCGCCGCCAAAGGCTGCATCAAAGCCGTATTTATCCAGTGCCGCCTTCAGCGCCTGGGTTTTCATAATATCGGTGTGAGTGGCACTGCCGTGGGTGAAGGGGCCAACACCGTCGCGCACGCCGTCTTCGTTGATGTGCACAATCAGGTCCAGCCCAAGGTCTTTGGCCAACTTGTCGCGAAACTCGATCATTTCACGGAACTTCCAGGTGGTGTCCACATGCAAAATGGGGAACGGCGGCTTCGATGGGTAAAACGCTTTCATGGCCAAGTGCAGCATCACAGCACTGTCCTTGCCAACAGAATACAGCATGACGGGGTTTTCAGCCTCTGCCGCAACCTCCCGCATGATCTGGATGCTTTCGGCTTCAAGCCGTTTTAGATGGGTCAGAGTTTTGGTCATGTGACTGTGTGCGCCGCTTTGGGACAAATTAATTACGTGGCTTTTAGAGATGGGGGGTGTGTAGCGCAAGGATAAGCGGCGCTGGAAACAATTTTTTCTGTTTGCGGCGGGTAGCACGGCTTAAGCAACCCAACCCGACAAATGATCGGAAGTGGCCCACGAGTCGATAGTTAATTCCTATCATGGCTGTGGCACTTCCCTTTCTATTTATACCATTAAAGCAGTAGTTTACCCGTTTGAGTTGTTTTTAGTCAATTTTTATGCAGCTTTGTCATGAGGACAAAAACTAAAGGGGGACTTTAAGATGGCAAAAGCTTCATTTACCAAACAATCAGGCGATCCAGAGGCCTGGATATCCATATGGCTCAAAGCAGCACCCGACAACGCAACCAACTGCCCTGCCAATGTGTGCGCAAATGAAGACGGCTGGATACCGTTCACCGAAGGCAATCTGAAAGATATTCCGGATACCATGTGGTTGTACTTCAAATATCAGGGGCAGTGCTCAAATGAACACAGTGTAAAGGTGAAGATTACGGCGGACCTCAATGGAACCAGTAAGACCCTGTACAATAACCTCCCAATCTATCCCACTGATGACGGAGAGATTATCGGTTGCAATGTCATAGATGGCACCAACGCATAAATACCTGAGGTGTTAAAATGATTTTCTTCAATCCAATAGACCTGGCTAAAACGCTGCCCCGCCCTTCGAAAGCTGCCTTGGGTATGCTAGTATTGTGCTCTATCGTAACTTCGCCGACATCAGCACAAAAAAAGGAACCGACCTCAGATGAAGTAAAGAAAATTATTATAGAGAAGCTGTGGGATGAAATAGACACAGGACCTGATGGCAACCTATTGGGGAACAAAAGTTGGGCGTCAATCCAAGCTTATCAAGACAGTCAAACTGTCAATCTCAATTATGTATTTAGCAAACGAGCACACACGCCGGCAATTGATTCTGGCGACAATATTTTGGTCACGGCTTTTTCCTTGAAGGCCAGCGCGCCTCTTCGCCAAGACCAAGATAAAACCAGCTTGCCAACGCTGGATGGTCTTGCAAACTCTTATTCAGCACAGCTAGCGTTTTCTATTTCGTCGGTGCCAACAAGAGAGGACTTTTTTGCGACGATTAGCAACAACGACCAAGCGTTCGCAAAAGCTGTTCCACAAATGTTCGTGAAGGCTCTCACTGATGCAAAATGTGGGCAACGACTACCTGCATATTTGGCTGGTAACGGTCCATTGAGACTACGCCTCGCTCAGGAAATAGTTCGCAATAAGAAGCGTCAGATGTCTGATGAAGATCTAGATGGTTACAACGAAACTGCAGACGTTGATGACCTTAGGAACGAGCTAGGCAACACCGAGACTATGTCAGCATTGATAACTAAGTATTATTCTGATGCGGAAGCAAATGGTGATCCAACCATTGACTTTGCGCCATATGTTAGTGCCGACCTTGCTATTTTAGAAGCTTGTGCGCCGGAATTCTACAAAGACTATATTGCTGAGAGCTGGGAACAGGCACCTGGGTTTACCTGGAGCATTAGCGGCAAAGCGCAAATTGGTGCGGAAGAGTTTGATTACTTCGATCCCACCAGCTTTGAGGGCCTATCAGACACCAAAACACCGTTTGCCTTGGGCTTGACCGGGTCCGCGAGCAAGGCGAGTAAACGCGGTTCCCAGGTATTTAATGCATCTTTCGAATACCAGCGAACATATGTTCTGCCTGAAGACATGACTATGTGCCGCACCGAAGCGGGCGCTACGGAGGAAGTGTGCCAATCAGGGCCATTCGGACCGCCAGTGCGGCAAAATCAATTGCTAGCCAGCGCGGAATACCGATCTCGGCTAGAGAATATTTTTAACGACAACCCCATCGCCTTTTCGGTGAAGGCTACCTATGACGCGGAACAAGATGTATTTGGTGTAGAAGCACCCATTTATCTATTTTCATTCGCAGGGGCAGATTTGGATGCAGGTATTCGCGTTGGCTGGCGCAGCGACACAGACGAAGCAGATGTTGGTTTCTTCTTCGGTAAGACTTTCTGAAGTTCGTAAGCCCGGAAGGGTAATACCCTTCCGCATACACCAAATCGGTCCATCAACCTGCATCAAACCATTGCCTGCGTGCAAGCGTGCGCCAGGGGGAATAGCGCTCGCCAGACAAACATAACGGTACTTTTTCGGCCCGCCATTTGGAGCAAACGGCGCGGCCTGACACTTTACCTATGTTAATTAACCCAATGCTTTTTCAATATCAAAAATTGCATCCGCATGATGCTTTTGAGGGTCCAGCTCTCGCGCCGCCTGGATGCGTTCTTTAGCTTGTATGGTATCGCCTTGCAAAATTGCGATTTTCGCCAACAAGAGCTCAAACACAACTTCAAAACCTTCGTCATCTTTGCGCCGCATAATAGCGGCATGCGCCGCATCATAGTCACCACGCTCAATCTGTATTGTTGCATACAGCTCTGTCTTTGCGCCTTTGCGGTTATAAATCCGGTTGTAATAGATGTCGGCAAATTCAAGAGCGGCATCAAACTGCCGGTATTGCACCAGAAAATAAGCCAGCCGGTAAAGATAGTCGGCATATTTCCAGTTTTCCTGGGTTTTACCGTGATCAAGGCGCGCCAGAATTGCCGCAGCCTTGTTCAACTCTTCCGTCATCCGGTCGGCGGCCAGCGCCCGCAGCAAAAGCTCACCAACGGCATGATTTTGCTGATCCCGGACAAGGACAGTCATGGCCGCACGGGTACGACGAGGTAGGTCTTCCAACCCTTTTGTGCCGCACACAACAGATTTAAGATCAGCCTGCCAGCCATGTTGCAAGCCTGAGCGCCGGTGCGCGCGGTCCTGAACCGCCTGAAGCGGCATAATGCCAGCCTGCTTGCAAGCGCCAAAATACTCTTTGGCACGCATGGCATAAGTATCTTTGAAGTCTTCAAGCTTATCGCTGGCAAACGCTTCTGCGGCTACGTCCCGCAAGTCCCGGTCTTTGATTTCATCAAAAGAGCACTGAGGCGCACCAATATGACTTGTCATTTCGGCAACACGCAGGTCGTTATACATAAATAATGCGGGTTTGCCCGCTTGCAGAGACACGACCCCGCCATGGAAGCGGTCTCCGAAATAGAAATCTGATTGTTGCGCCAGCAACCGCCAGGACCGCGCATCGCGGAAATGCCAGTAACTGTCAAACGGCATGGCATCCAGGCCATGCGCCACCAGGTAGCTTTCCATTACATGCTTGTCAACGCTTCCGCTGGCATCATCATAGAAACCACGCACGTTCGTCAGTTCATGGTAGCTGTAGATATCGTCTTGGAAAACATACTGGGTTTTGTAGGCTTCTGCCAAATTGCGCAGGAATTCCAACCGGTGAGGTTCATATCCAAAAATGTGGCGTAACCATAAATGGCCTGCGGTTAATGCTGTCGCATCCTTGCCAAGGTTTGGCGTTTTCAGCGCATAAATATTTTCGGGGTAAAGATAAAGACTGGGGCATCCGAGTGCCTTGGCATTGGTAAAACCATTACGATGCATAAAGCTTTCGGTTTCAGCACCGCGCACACCAAACAAAACAGCCTTTTTGTTCAAAAGCTCCAGAAACTCCACCATGCCAGGAACCAGCGCGCCAATGTCATCAACCGCGTTTTGCAAACCCAGGCCGAACAAATAGAAAGGCACCGGAATAGCATCAATTATTTCGCACAGCAGCTCCATGTGCTTTTGCTGTGCATCTGCTGCACCCGGCAAAGGGGGCGAGATAAGGTTGGCAAGCGAGAAAACAACAGCGTCAAAATTGGCCGTTAGCTTGTGCTGAAAGTCCGCCCGATTGCTCTTACACTCATTTACATAGAAGTGATACATCGGGGCCATACAGCTTCGCAGGCGGTTCATTTCAAAAGACTTGGCAACTGCTTCGTTATGAACAATGTTGCCAACGTTTTCGGTTGTAGCCGCGATCTCCGTTTTCAGATCAGAAACCGTGTCAAACACGCTGAGCGGCAAGGACGACTTCATTCTTATCCCCGCCGCATTTGCAGCAACTCCAAAATTTGCGGGATGAAAAAAGATACGCATATAAAACTGTTCTTGAGTTTGATGTCTCTGAGACAAGCTTGGCTAACAGGGTTGGGAACGTAGTTAAAAGCTACGCCACTATCAACATAATAAGTTGCGTCGGATAAGTTGCGCCCGATAAGTTGCGGCAGGGCCGCGCCGCGCGCAAAACCTAATCCAGCGTATGCAGGCCCAGTCGGTCCACCAATTCATAGAGCATGGACTGCAACCCTTTCTGGGCGTCCGGGCTTTGCCAGAAGCTATCGAGGTAATCCGGCATTTCCGGCTCGGCTGGCATCGTCAACCCCAGATGCGTGGCCACATCCCGAACCACCTGAACTGACACACCACTTGCCGGGTCCAATTCAAGGCTGTGGGATGCTGGAAGCTGCCGTTCTAACCTGTCGATGATGGCTTCTCCGACAGAAAGGTGCCGCAATGCACGCTGGATGCTCATGCTGTTAAAATACCCGTACCGGAATTTGAAGTCCGGCTTTTTGCGCATGCTCCATACGGACCGGTTAAAAGTGCTGTTCAGCAACCCCCTGATAAAAGCCTGACGAAACTTATCCTTGTTCCTGATCGTCACTACCCGGGCGCTTTGGTCGCTCAGCCACTGGCAAAACTGGTCTTCGGTAAAAGACGTGTTTTCAAACAAACTTTCTAAAACGTCGGTCTGGAAAATATAGGCCATGCCATCGTCGGTGGCATACCGGACCTCTGCGTTCCTGATAAGCTCAAAAAAATCTATATCGTCATGCAATTCGCTGAGGCTTACAAAGGGACGTCCGATATATTCCCACGGCTGCTGCAAGCCATTTTTGGACAGAACCTGTGCGATATATTCTGCACCTGCATTAGGCGTTGAGAGAAAAACAATTGGACCGAGCGGCGCAGGCTTTGGCGGTGTCCGAAGAACTTTCAGCCTGGGAAGGCGTTCGCTGCTAACAAGAGAAAAGTCATGCGTTGCGGACACGACCAGCTTGTCTGGATGGGCCACTTTCAGTTCATTAACAACAGTCAGTTCATTTTTTTCCAGAAACACCAGGACGCTTTTAAATGCCCCCATATCAAGATCGCTGATGTCCTGTGGGTCCGCAAAGACGCAATCAGGATTACTGGCAACCTTTTTTATACGGGTAACAAAAACAGGATCAGCCACCACCAAAACATCGCTGGCAAACTTAACGAACGCATGCTTCCAGCCCCATTCTTCGCTGTGGCGCATGAAATCGTTCCAGACGTCGCCTTTGCTGTTTGTTCTAACGGCTGGCGGGGCTGTGTTCATTTGTTCATTCATCGGTTTTGCTTCCAACGCCGCACATGGCCGGAGACTATGGTCAATCTACCACAGCGAAGTCAACATCGCGCACCTTATCGCCTCATTGCATCTGCAAGATACACTGCCTTGCGGCCCCATCGCCCAACCACGCCGAGCGGACCGCTGCGGCTAACACTGCCGCGGCCCGCATCAGCCAGCGTCTGTACAATCTGTTCTGGGCTCGTGCCCAGCCCCTGCGGCCATGCAACATAACGCGCGTAAACGCACAACGCACCGTAAACAAGCGCATCAATCGACAACCTTGCCGTCCGGCGCTCTATGGAAATCTTGTCGGTTGTTAAACCCCACCCGGCGTAAAAAGGCATACCATAAACAGTGACTGGCACCACGCGCATCAAGGCTTCAAACCCGGTCAAGCTGGTCATGGTATGCACACCGTCTACGGCATCCAAACAGTCGATGATATCAGCGTCCCGTATGGTCTCGTCGACGCACGTAGCCAGCACATCCGGCGGCACTGCCCCCCGCCGGTTTCCGCTTACGACATCCGGATGCGGTTTAAATACAATATAGGCATCCGGTTCACCCGCGCGCACTGCCTGCAAAAGGTCGCTGTTGGTCTTTATGGAAGGTGACCCAAATTCAAGGCTGGCGTCCCCTTCCACCTGCCCCGGCACCAGAAGAACGGTGCGTTCTTTCGCTTTTGCCCGGAAATCAAGCGACGTTTGGACGCCGACATTATATTTGGAAACCCGCGTAGCCATAACAGCGCTGCGCAAAGCTTTGCCTCTTGCCTGATCATGTTCGTCAAAACTGCAGGTATTCAGCAGGGTTTCAAGGTCACTTGGCACAGAACCATCATAATAGATGCCTGATTTATCCATCACCAGCGACGCTGGCCGCCGAAGCTCGGAACCCAAACCAACAGACCGTAAAAACCCGTCTTCCATGCGCCACACCGGCACGGTGGCAGGCACATGATGGGCTTCTGTGTCGTGCTTGCGGCCCCACACCACCACAATATCGCCGGGTTGATAGTCAAAACCATCGAGCGCACAGGGCGTAATGAACTGTGCTTTCTTAAAACCCGGGCCAAAAAATTCGGGCAGGAAACCGCGTTTCCAAAGGGAAAACCCAACCGCCAGCACGCGGTCACCCACAGGGCGGTCAAGTTGGCGTTGTGCCACCAGAATGTCGAGGATGCGCTCCAGCTCCACGCGCTCCCCGCTGAAGGGGTCAACGTACCGGCTGTATAGGATAAACGCAGCGGCAAACACTTCTTCCAGCGACCTGTTGGTCGTGCGGTTTTCACACAATTGCCGGTCATGGGTCAGGCCCCAACCCGCGTAAAAGGGCACGCCGTAGCAGGTTACTTTTTTTCCGGCCAGCAACCCTTCAAATCCCATTTGACTGGTAACCACATACACATGATCCACTTTCGCCATCAGGGCGTGCGGGTTGCAGTTTTCGGCCACAAAAAGAATGCGGTCATTGTCACGAGTTGTGCTGTCCCGCACATCAAAATGACCCTGTTTTTTACCCGCCAGCACATCAGGGTGAACTTTCGCGATAACCAGCGCAGTAGGGTTTTCCTCCAGTGCAGCGTCCAGCATCTCCTTAAACATGCCATCGTTTGCCATGCCATGCGCGATGGACTTGTCACCAAAAGTTTGGTCCACGACCATAACTTTCGGGCCTTTGAAGGCCTGCAGTTTTGCAGCAAGCTCTTCCGAAATATCGAAAGACCCGTGATTATACTTGCTGATCCGCCACTTCAGCATACGCGCAATCGCGCGGCGCGAGCGGGCCAGCAAGTCATCGGTTATCCAGTCATCGCGGTTCAGCAATTTTTCCAGATCACTGGACCCGTGCGCATCATAATAAATACCGCTGTGGTCAATCACCAACGACAACCGCCGATCATCAATACTGGGGTGGCTCAGGTACCCTATAAACCCATCTTCCAGTCGCCAGTAATCCAGTCGGTTTTTGTGCGCATAAGCGCGCGCTTTTTCAGTATTTTCCTTTTCGCCCCAGCCGATAACCACATCACCGTCGCGCGCTTTCAGCCCGAAGGAAACCGGACACCCCAAAAGCACAGGCAGCGCTTTGTCGCGGGCGATGCCACGCGATGTCGTCAGCGCCCTCATGCCTGCTGGTCCCGAAGCACAGCCTCAACTTTGGCAATATCTGCTGGTGTATCAACGCCGATGCTGGAGGGGCCATCATATAGCGCAACAAAAATCTGCATGCCGTGCCAAAGCGCCCGCAACTGTTCCAGCTTTTCCGCCTGCTCGGTGGGAGCGGGTTCGGCGACCTTCAACTGCCGCAATGTGCCGGCCCGGTAGGCATATATACCGATGTGCCGCAGCGTTGGCACGCCCGCACCATCCCGGTCGTGGGGGATTGTCGCACGGGAAAAATAGTGTGCAAAACTGGCTTTGTTGCGCACAACTTTTACAATGTCAGGGCTCAACAACGAGGCGTCATCTTCGATTGCATCCGCTGCTGTCGCGAGGGCAGCAGTGGGCTGGTCGGCCAACGAACACCCAACCAGCTTAATCAAGGCAGGGTCTATCAAGGGTTCATCACCCTGAAGGTTTACCACGATTTCATCGTCAGCAAATCCAAGGGTATCAACCAGTTCAGCAAGGCGTTCTGTGCCATTTTCATGGTCAGGCCGGGTCATCACTGCATTGCCCCCAAAGGCGCGCACCGCCTCGGTAATACGCTCGTCATCCGTTGCGATAAACACATCAGCGGGCGCTGCCGCCTGGACCGCACGCCGCCACACACGCTCAATCATCGGTTTCCCGGCGATCAGCGCAAGCGGCTTACCGGGAAAACGGCTTGACGCAAAACGGGCTGGAATGGCAATTTTCATGATGTGCTAAATATATTGCTTTGGGTTTACAAGGTCTACTAGGCGAACGCCGATTTGTTCGGCCAGATGTTCGCAGGCATCACGCACCGCACCCTGCCCTCCCGGCTTTTCAGATACCCAATGGGCAATTTCTTTCACTTCGCGCACGGCACTGGCCGGTGCCATTGCATAGGAAACGCGGCGCATGACGTCGATATCAATCCAGTCATCCCCCATAAAAGCGCAATCTTCAAGCGTAATACCCAGTTCATCGCAGATATCCAGCAAAGCAGCAGTTTTATCAACGCATTTGAAACGCGCCCTGCGGATGCCAAGGTCCGACAAGCGGCGAGCCAGCGGTTTGCTGCCACGACCGGAAATAACCGCAACCTCGATGCCTGCCTTGCGCAAATATTTGATACCAAGGCCATCATGGGCGTTGAAGGCTTTAATTTCTTCGCCGTGCTCGGTGTACAGGATCGTGCCATCGGTCATGACGCCGTCCACATCAAGACATAACAGCTTAATGGTCATGGGGGCCTACTCCGTCACCAGAGGGTCAAAGCTTTTCACAAGCGTATCAATGGCTTTCATTTGTTCCAGATACGGTTGAAGCGAATGGAGCGGCAGAGCACACGGGCCATCACACAAGGCTTCGTCAGGGTTCGGGTGCGCCTCCAGAAAAAGACCTGCAAGGCCAAGCGCCATGCCGGAGCGTGCCAGGGCTGCAGCCTGGTTGCGGCGACCATCGGCACTGTCAGACCGACCACCCGGGCGTTGCAGGGCGTGGGTCGCGTCAAAAACCACAGGGGCCATTTGTTTCATGACATCCATGCCCAGCATATCGACAACCAGATTATTGTAGCCAAAACTGGTGCCGCGTTCGCACAACATAACGTCTGATGTGCCGCTTTCGGCAAACTTTTTGATGATGTGCGCCATTTCCTGCGGTGCCAGAAACTGTGGCTTTTTCACATTCACGACAGCGCCCGTTGCGGCAATGGCCGCGACCAGATCGGTTTGGCGGGCAAGAAAGGCGGGCAACTGGATCACGTCGGCAACGTTGGCGACTGCGGCGGCCTGGTGGGGTTCATGCACATCGGTAATGATTGGCACGCCAAGCTCTTGCTTGATATCCCCCAAAATCTGCAACCCTTTTTCCAGACCCGGCCCCCGGAATGAATGCACTGATGATCGGTTGGCCTTGTCGAAGCTGGCCTTGAAAACAAACGGTACGGACAGCGCGGCGGTGACAGATTTGAATGTGCGGGCGATTTCAAAGGCAAGATCGCGGCTTTCTATCACATTCATGCCACCAAACAGCACAAAAGGATTGTCATTGGCCACAATAATGCTGTCGCCAATACGAACACTTGGTGCCATAAGTGAATTCCCTATTTTCAGTCTTCAACATCCAGACCCGCGCGTTACAGTGACAAGCGCAAGCCCCCCTGTTTAACGCCGGACTTCCCAACACGCAATCAAACACCGACACTAGGTGCCTGGATTATTGAGTGAGTCCGGCTTGGCAGCCGGCGGGCGGATATCACAATCCAGCTTTACCGGTACCGGATCACGCGACACACAGGCAACCGCCAGTTCAAATTCGGCAATAAAGGTGAAGAAAATGGACAGGGCCTCATGCCCGCCGGGCGTTGGGGCCGCAAGACTAAACCGACCATCGACAAAATTTATATGCACACCCCGCAGGTACGGCATCAGCGTTCCATCTTCCAACTTTACGCAGGCTTCTTTTATCGCCCACAGGGTAAAGAACAGCAGTCGGCCCTCGTTTGGCGGCATGGCCGACATGAGGGACCATTCCTGCTCGGGGAAGCGCCGCTCCGCGACGCGCCGCCAGTCAATCACATGGTCAATTTGCTGAATATCAATGCCCAGCGGCGTGCGGCCCGACGTTGCAACAGCGGCAATGCCTGCCTCGGCGGCACCCGTGTGCGAAACCGAAAAAAACGGCGGTTCGTGATTAGAAAACCCGTCGATTGAAATCCGGCCAGCCCCTTCCTGCATCAACGGCACCGCGGCGGGTCGCAGCCCCATAAAACCACCAAGCTCGGCGCGCAGCATGCTTCTGGCGGTTACAAACGCAGGACGCGCGCCTTCATGCATGCCGGCAAGACGGTCGTGCTCCGCGTCAGACAGGACATGCTGCTGACCAAGCGCAGGGTCTGCGCCGCGAATTTGGAAGTGTATGTGGGTGTTGGATGCCATCATTCATACTGATAGCAGATCAGGCGGGGGAGGAAAGTCACTTTGAGGGGAGGAGGTGGCAAGAATGGGAATGTGAGGGAGGGGAAAGGGGGCAGGAGGTTGGGGACGATGTGTGTGCTTCCCTTCAACACCCGGAGGTGGTCCGTTAGAAGAAACTATTCTCAGAATGCCCCTTTTAGCTTGAATTGCACTGCTGAGCAGAGAGCTAATCCGAGGGTTGATACAATAGCATTAGGGGGCAGGCGCGCAGTTCAAAGTCTTTACGCAACTTCTCGTACGAGAGTTCTTCTGCCTCCCGCTCGGCGAGCAAATTGAACCATAGTATCCTGGTTTCATACCCTTCTTCCAAAAGTCGTATCCTCGCTTGTTGGCTCCCCCTACCGAGCACTTCACTCGTACTTTCTGCTTGTATGATTTTTTTCAATTCTTCTAAATTTTCTGCAATAAAAATAAACGCATTAAGCCGCTTGACTGTCTCCAAAAGAGACTTGTTTTGCGGTCGGCCGCTGGTCTTCAGGCGGTCCTCAAGAGCATCAATCATGCCACCCAAATTGGGTTCGGGTCCAGTAATGTTAAGGTCGGGTGTGGTGGGATCGGGCGTGGTATAGTCAAGACCCGGTATATCGTAACTGGGTAATGTTTTACCAAACCTATCCCGGAATCCATCCAAATTATCACCTAACTTAGTGCCCAGCAAAGGCTCCAGAATCCCGTTCACCATAACTACGAGAGAATCTAAAGACTGAGAGGCTGCTTTGCCCGCAATCTCAGTAATCTTTATATCGTCTAGCATTTGATCAAACAGGTGGTTGCTTTGTTCCAATTGTTGATCAATTTCCTCTATCCGATTTGTATGACGCAGCATTTGCGCCGCTAAGTCATTACACGACATACACTCGCGAGCTATCATTTGATCCTGCAAGCCATGAGATTTGAGTATATTTTGTGCCAACTTTGCGACCTTGCGATTTGGCTTGCCAGTGGTTCTACCTGTTCCTGCCAAGCTACACGCCGCTGCATGAACAATGCCGGCTACTTCAAATATTTCTTTTTTTGGGGGTATCCTGATTTCCTGATTGTCCTTCAGAAAAACACGGGCATGGCGCCCGAATTGACCAAGCTTGGTTAAACTGTCGCGGAGATCGGTGGCGTACAGCGTTTTAATGATGAAAGTTGGCGAACCATTGGCGACGGCCCTTTTTTGTCCAACAACACGCCATGGCGTGTGATCAAACTGCTTTTTAAGCATTCGCATTACAGAGTCAGGGATCCTTTGCGTGCGCTGCAATGACAATGGGTTAACAAAAGCGTCAATTCCCTCGATACCGATGTATGCATACAAGAAGTCTTGCGGTGGTGACGAAAGAAAAATGTCACCCTCGATAAAAAAATCGAAAGTCTGGTGAATTGATGGAGAAATAGATTCCGGAAACTGAAGGTATGGTGGTAACAGGTGGTCTCGCCACCGAATAAATGCATGTTTTTTAGATGACGGAATAAAGAGTGCGGGTGTATCCCAAACCGCTTCATATTTTAACGCAGCCTTTCCCTGTAAACGTTTCCGGATACTTTCCATAATGGTTCCCGTTGGCTGAATAGCCGAAAAGATGGGGAAGGCTTCCATTCTTGTTGTTGCATTGGCTCGAATATAGCGATGGATAGCATCACCAAACGTACCTAGCTCACCGGTTACAGCGTATTTCTTGCCTTCAAATTTGATGGCTGTAAAAGCAGCCTGAAGCTTGGCAACATCATGGGTTAGGTTTTTACCATCACGCCCCACACTGGCTGAGATTTGAAACATGGTTTTCCTATTTGTTCTTTATTTGTTCTTGTTACCCTGCTATTCAGGTGTCTAAGAAACACATCAACCGATCGCGGGATATGGGACGTTTTGGAATTGTTGGTCGGGTCGTGATGCTGGCCACTGTGATCGGTTTGGCGGGCTGCGTCACAAACCCTTCAGCGACACTGGAAGGGTCACCGCCGCCAGAGGAGCCAACGCGACCAGAAGCGAAAGCTGAAAGCACCGAAACGCCAGCAAAGCCCGAGAAACCCGGATGGCCGAAAAGCCCCGAGCCATCGTTCCCGCTGGCATCCAGTAATTACGATGTAGCCATGCAGTTCCAGCGCAAGGTTGAGCACATAAAATCGCGAATCCGGGAGCATCTTGTGTCAAAGGAAGATCGCGAAAGAGCCGCTGGGAAAAATGCAGGCGGCGATTAACGCGTCCAGCCATCCCGGCTGACGCCCTTTAGCTTCTCGACCGTGCGCAAGCCACCGAGGCCCAGCATAGACAGCAACACGGTTACCAACGTTTCTGTACCATTCAGCGCTGGCGGTGCAGGCATGTCCGGGAAAAACGCGAGCCGCAGCCAATTGGCAATATCAAACCCCATAAAATGCCAGGCCAGCGCCAGCCCGCAAACCCACCCGATGAAAGGCCGCCACCCCGCGACAAAAACGGAAGGATGCTGTGCTTCAACCTTATTGATCTGTGCTTGTGCCAACCCCGCCTGAAGCAGCGCCATTTCAAGTTCATGATCAAACTTCTGCCGGGCGTTTTTGTCAGGGATCAGTTTATCAAGCGGGCTTTTGATCGCGTCCAGAATGGTACCAATAATCGGGATGCTCATGTGGGGCTCCAGTCCAGAAACAAGGTTATCAGCAACAACAGCCCTGCTGCTGTTAACGCCATTACTGCAAAATCAACCAACACGTCACGCAACATCGGGATTGCTTTCAGGGCCCGCCGTCTCTAGCAGGGGGTGAATGCCAGTCTGGACCGTTCGCTCCCCTTCAGACTTTATAATGGTTAGCGTTTGTCGCCGGTTACCGCCCAACCGCCGGTGGGAGATATGCAGCCATTCGGTTATGTCACCATCGCGCAGGCGGGCTTCATAGATCAGTTGATCAAAAGGAATATCGCTGGCCGCAATGGTGGTGGCGGCATCAAAACACGGCACGCCGCGCACAATAACGTCCGCCGCTTCGCCCAGCATGTGCTGGCTATTGGCGGACCCGCCCACCAGCCGGTTGACGGTTGGGCAACGAAAGCCTGATGTTATGATCACAAAGCTGCCAAACAAGGCGCGGACGGGCTCCAGCACATTGGCGGCCAGCGCGCGAAGGTTGGCAACCTCTGCTTCCTCACGGGGCACATTATACAGTTGGTAGGTTTTCGCCGTTCGGCTACGGGTAAACTCGCTGAGCCGAAAATGCGGGCTTAACATTTGCCGGATGTCCACACCTGCATCACGTGCCGGTGCCATGGCATAGCCGTGCACCTGGTTTGAAGACATTGTCATAGGAACCATCCCAATTTATCAGAGAGCAGAAACAGCAAAAGCCCGCCAAGTTGCGCGAGCATCAGCAAAATAAGCTTGATCACGATGGACCAGCGCCGGGTGCATTCAAATTCGTGGCGCTCGATACGATCAAACGCGAGGGTTGCACGCAGCAAAGCAGCGTTGGCGGTGTTGCTACCTTCGCCGGAAAAAGCACCGCCCATGTCGGAGAAGGCGCTGGCATATTCCTGTTTTTGGTGGGCTTTGGTCATCAAATCACCACCGCCGCAAAGCTGGCGGCAATACAAAGGGCAAGCACGAGCAGCACCACATGGAAGCGTTTTCGCTCCAGCGGCTGCCAGCGCCAGAAAGCAAATGCAGAAACAGGTGGCAGGGAAAATACGGGGTCCCAGTCTGTTGCCGCGCGTTCTGCCGCCATGCCCCAAAACAACGCCAGCAAAAACACCGCCGCCGCCACAGCGAGCAGAGGCGCGGCCACGATATGGGCCAGCACGACAAACGGTCCCATCAGGCCCGCAACCAAAACCCCGCGCTTGCATGCAGGCCGGGTATAAAAAAAGCGGCCAATGGCCGCCACAACTGCCGCTTTCGCAGCCAAAATATGTTTTTTCATAAGGTAAACTCTATTTTCAAGTCACGTTGGAACGACGTAAAAATCGCCGGATACGGAGAGGGTGTCATCCCACCCGTTTAAGAAGCGCGATCAAAAGTGTTTTGGTTGCTTTGGCGATTTTTGCCTTTTCGATTTCCTCAATTGCCTTTTCAACTGGCAAAAATTCTATGGGGTGCATGCGCTTTTCCCGCGAGCCCTTCAAAATTCTATGCCGCATAAATCACGAACCTTTCGGCATGGTACTGCGCACTTTGGCACAGGATGCGGTACTCGCCCGGTGTATCCGTTGAAAACTCAAGCGAACCGTTATCAACTAGAACGGCCTGATCGTTAATTGAGATATTGAAAGGCACCGGTAAGCCGGACAAAATAACTTCACTGAAGCCATCTGCTACTAAAGTGTCAGACGACAGCGTAGCCCCAAGCGGGGCTCGGTCCATTCGCTGCCCGGTTGAGATGTCAATCCAGTGGACTTGCGGATCAGCATCCGCCTGAACAATAGATTGATTGGGCTTCAAGCATGACTCTGCAGCTTCCCGGGTCCCATCGTAAATGAGTTCAATCTGACCATGACGTTGGCTTTCGGGGTGCGTTTCATTGGTATAGATTAGCCACATAGCTTTACCTTTTTGTCACGAGCGAAGTCATGCCAATGTTGCGGACATACATTGATGAACCGCTACTTAAATACGTGCAGCGGAACTGCATCTCAAAAGGTGGGCTGACATTGCCACTGAAGCGCGTTGAAAATGAATTGGATGTATACTTATCTGCTGTCCCGATAGTGTGCCTTTGTTCAGTTAAGAAACCTACACTGCGGGTAGTAACCTGATCCTTGATAAAGACTTCCAGATTGCTTCTACCACCAGATGTTACAAAGCTTGCATTCCCGATTACAATAACCTGATCAGTCGTTGGATTGTAGCCGTTTACACCAACAATGCCTTTGGTAACCGTCGTATTCAGTGGCAGGTTGGTCAGATTGTAATCCGACATTGTCCAGTTTGTATCGGACACCGCATTCGGTTGGATGTTCTCAGTATCCAGGGTGCTTGAAGACCATCCTAATTCTGCAACAATCTCGGCTTCCGTCATGCCATTAGGCATACGCTTCCAGGTATAGACAGATGGATTTGTACCTTCTGTTGGTGTCGTCCGATTTGGCGCTGTGCCAAAATAGGTGTGCACCGCCGTTGGTGTACCGGTCGTAAAATTCTGTGTGCCAGAGGCATTGGATGCATATGCAATCCACAAATATAGAGTCTGGCCGTTGGCCCCTGTTGGCCCCGGGACGCCCTGCGGACCCTGGGGTCCCTGAGCACCATCAGCACCGTTAGCCCCCGGATCGCCTTTTTCGCCCACAATGCGAAGCGAAGCGGACCAGCCCCCGCCAGACAAACGCTGTTGCATATACAGATGACCGGGCTGGAAAGTCGTCTGCCACCCATTGATGCCATTGACCGAATAGCGAATTTCAAGGCCAGAACCGCCAATCTCCTGCGGGGTTGACCACTCACCAACCAACAGGTCATCAGCGCCTTTCAGGCCTTTAATCATCCAAAGGGCGGTTCCGTCCGCCGCTGGCGGCCCGTCAAACCAATCCGCAGGCGCGCTGCCCGTTGGTTTTGCGGGTTGGCTTGCCGCACGGCGGAACATAACGTCGAAATAGCCACCATCCGTGCCAGCGGCACCGTCCGCGCCCACGCTTGCCAGCAATTCCCAGTAAAGTGGATCGGTTAGTGATGTGCCGATCGCGGCAATTGTAGAAATAAAAACAAACGACGACCCACCCGACGTAACGATATCGCCTTTTTCATATAATATGGATGGGCTGTACGCCCCGCGAAACTCGGTGCGGGTTGCGCCGTTTTCAATGCCCGCCAGCTTGGTTGTGGTGGTCGCCATCAGGTCAACAGGGTCAACGACCGCCTCAATGGAGCGCTGGCGCAGCCGAGTGACATAGGAAACCACAACCCGATACTGCCGGTCGTCCACCAAATTGGGGATGCGGCAGGCAGTTGCGTCGCTGTCCAGTACAATCGTGCCTTCATAATCATCCGTCGCCGCAAGGGCCACATCTGCTGCGTCGCGCCATTTCACCTCTATCCGTTCAACCGGCACACCAGATGTGGGCGCATCCCAGGTTAAGGCGATACCGCTGACAACAGACCCGTCGGCTTTTCCTGTGTGGTATTCAACCGCCGTCAGGTTATTAACCGCGTTGGGGTCAATAAAGGGGTCTGCGCTGTCATCGTTGGGTCGCAAAGGCTCGTTTTCATAGGCCTCGCTGGCGTAAATGCTGGCGTCATAGCGCCGCAAGTCAACGCTTACATCCAAAACACCGCTGATGTTCACACGTTCAACAATAAAATGGTCGCTCGCCGCGGATAGTTGCTTGTCTGGAAAATCAAGGGCAACAATATCGCCCGGTTCCAACAACAATGCCTTTGGTGCAAGCTGCAACCCGCTGATGCGATCACTCAAGCGGCTGCGCCGCACATGAAATTCGGCAAAGGCTTTGGCGCGGTAAAAGTCTGTCACGGTATCAAGCGGAACATTGGTGTGCCAGTCGCGCCCGCCATCAGTGTTTCTGAAATTTGCATAGGTAGACGAAGACCGTTCCGGCCACGAAACGGTATCATCTTCAAAATTTTTGTTGGCGTTGGGAAACTCCACCGTAACCCTGTTCAACCGATCCGAGCGACGACCGCGTTCTATTGTCCAACCGCCCGTGATGTCATCTTCCGTTAGTGTCATCACCGGGCCGGAAACCGGGCCTTCAAGTACCAGACGATGCCGCCCATTTGACCAACTTAGGGAATAGCCAACTTCTTCCAACAGCCGTTCAAGGTTACGAACGACATCTTGCTTGGGATCAACAACAGCGTCGGCTTCAAATCGTTTTTGGGTCGTGCCCGTTTGATTGCGCCGATAATTTGGAAACACCGCCCCTGTGTCAACCAATTCACGCTCGCCGCTCACCTGGTTATACCAATCCGGTATTTGGCTGCCTGTTTGGTTGGTTATCACAGAAGGAATGGTGACATCCTGATCGCAACGGTCGGCGGCAACCATGAAGCTGTGCATATCCAGCTCACTCGCCGGGGCACCAATACCGTGTGCACTCATCAAATAATTCAGCACCACCAGTGCCCGGTTATTGCCGTAGACCCAGGTGGATGCATCATCAAAAGACTGAGTGCCCGCACCGCCGTAAGCTGTGTCCTGGCGCGGATCATACAACCGAAGCCCTTTAACCTCTGCCCGCAACGCTGGTTCCGCCTGATACTGCGGGTACTTGGTCGAATTGAAAAACCGCGTCCAGGAATAGGCAACACCCAACCCTTTGTGATTGGGGCCCCATTGCGGCGTAACGGTTGATAGTCCCGTTAACGAGGATTGATCCGCTTCCCCCAACATCGACGCAGCCCTGAAATAAGGCCGTTTACTGGCAAACCGCTTGTGTCCGTCGCTGTCGTTATCAATCCAGAAGCGCTCAATAGACTGGATCGGCCCCTGCCCCCACACATCAACACGGTGCAACCAGTTATCGTGCTCCAACGGGTCATCGCGGTTATCTGGCCCCCGGCTCACAACATCAGCAGCGGCATTACCGATTATTGGTGCCGCTTTTTCGGACACACGCTTTAAGACGGTGATAGCATCAACTCGCCGGCAACCATAAATGATAGGCAAACCGGACGCGGTTGCAGACTTGGACAGTTCAATCTTCTGGTTGGGCGTCCCCTGAATATTCAGCAGCTTCCCTACAAAATTAAGCAGACCCATCAGGCTTCGCCCCCCCAGCCAATTGTGTTCTTTTCTTCGTGGGCAAATTCAAAGAACTGATCGCCCGGAAAGCTGTCTTTCTGGCTGTAGTCACTGGTTATGCGACCTGCTGTCAGGTTTGGTTTGGCCCAAGGGCTGGTGATTTTCAGCGCAATGGTTGAGGCGGCATCCGTGTCCCGTTCGGTCCAGGTATCAATCGCGCCCTTGTACAGGCTGATTGCATTGCCATCGATCAGGTTTCCGCCATCATCCAGCAGCGCCAAATAAATCTGGCAATCATCGCCCATACGGTCGTGCGGTTCCTGTGTCTGGGTTGCCGGGTTATATTTATGGCGCAGGCTGTAAGACATGACGCCGTCCGCGTTAGAAAACCGGAGGGTCACACTTTGCAGTTTGACTTGCCTTTCACGGGTGATGGACGGCAGATCCAACAGATCACCTTCACTGGTGTATGTATCACCGCCGTAGTCAATATCCACTTCATGATTGGTGTAGTGCAGGTCGTCGCCGAGCTTCACGAGCCACGCAAACCGAAGCGACATGGACCGGAGTGCCGTATCAATGCCAGAGGAAACATCAAGCATGTTAAAGCCTTTCCACAAGGTCGATTTCAAGCCGGATAAGACTGTCACGGTCCAGCGCAATTTGCTGGGCGTCCCGGGCCAGTGATGCGCGCATATACACTGTATCGGTGTACAATTGGCCACCGCCTGCGCGAGCATCGGGAAACGTTTCCAAAGCCGGGCTGGTGGCCGTTATCAGATGAAGCTTTGTGTCGTCGTCATAGTTGCCAAAGTTGGCCACATCAGCGCCAGCCGCAGCCCGGTATCCCGACAGTTCCACCTTGAACAAGCTGTCCCGTCCGCGCCGAGACTGCAAAAAGGCAATAAGCGGGGCGGCATCGCTGCGTTTCATGGGTGAGTACACCAGCGTTACCTCAAAATACTGACCGCCGTAGACACGGCTAAGAATTCTGCCGCTTTCTGCCTGAGAAGCGCGGGTCCGCTGACGCGAGTTAACGCGCACGGCGGCAGGCGCGGGCGCGACCGGCAAAGCGGCCAGCGTTGAAAAAGCTGAACTTGGCATGAAGAACTATCCTGAAATCAAAAGAGGCAATCGCCGCGTGCTAGGCACCAAAGGGCGACTGAAGGGCATAGTCGGCGTAAATTTCCCGGATCATGGTTTCAACCGCGCCGCGGTTTGCAAATACGGCGCTGTCACTGGCACCGTCACCGATGGTCAGGTTGATGGTTGGATTGAACGTATTGTTGCGGCTGACACTGTTGCTGATGCTGCCACCGGGTCTGGCTTCGGTGGTGGCATTTAGAAAGTTGCTCAAATCCTGATTAAGCCGCTTGCCAACTACCCGCTCACCTTTTTCAAGCAGATAGGTCGCCGTGGCTGGCACTTTGTCCAGACCAGCGTGCGCCTGATTGGCCGCTGCTATTTGCTTCGCACCGGTCGCCACAGCAAAACCAATTGCCGGCAAGTTAAAAGGAAAGGGCTTCGCCTTGGCAGCTGTCATGACAGCAGCGGCTTGGTCATGAACTATTTTTGCAATCGCCACAGCCTTGCGGACTTTGGCTATTTTTTTAATTCCAAGGACGGTAGCTCCAACCTCAAGCGCCATGTTGGCAAGCTGCATTTTGTTCAGCTTGCCTGATTTGTCCCATAAATCATCATAATATTTGGTCCAGATTTCTGATAACTTGGCCACTTTTTCACGGACTTTGTCCAGCGTGGATTTGCTGCCATCTTCGTTGGTTTCCCCGCTTTCTGGCCCTAAAAGTGCGCTAAAACCACCCAGCAGCCCACCAACCTGCCCCCCTGTTGCAACGCCAGTATTATAGCCTTCTTCGACAGACTTGATGCGATCAGACACAGCCCCCAGCACATCGGCCAGCCCTTTCATTTTTCCGGCAACACCTTTGGCAAAAGACACACCGTCCAAGGCTGCAGAGATTTGCTTTACAACGTCTTGTACTTTGCTGAGGTTATCCGCAAGTTTTGTCAGTGTAGTGGGTGGGGTCATGAATAGTGCTCCGCAAGTTCAAGCAGACGTGCTTTGGACATGGGTGGCGGCTTTGGCACGATACCGTTGGCTTGCCGCCAGCCTTCTATGGACAGGTAAAATTCAGGTAATGTGGCGCGGTACAGTTGGTCAGGCCGCCAACCCAGAACGGCAGCCACCTTTATCAGAGCTTGCCAGTCCGTTTGTTCCCCATCGCTTTCAGGCCTAATGCCGGATCGGGGGTCTGCCTGCGTTTCTTTGGTATCCGCCGCCCCTAGCGCTTTCCCCGCGGTACCTGTTTGTTGGTCGTAGCTTTGACAGGGTCTGGTTCAGAACTTGAAGCCGACGTTGGCATCAGCGTGCGTTCCAGGCAGGTCGAAATCGCTGTTGCTGCTTCTGCCAACCCAGCGTTGATAAGGGTTTTTACCGCGGAAGCCCGCAGGGTTTCATCCGAAAAGTCCTTACCTGTCATGGCAAGATACAGCACGGACATATCCTTCAGGCGAAATTCTGGCAACCGTGCCGAAAGAAAGGGAACCAGTCCCATGTTGAAGTAATCTTCAAGCTCGATCATCGTACCGATATCAAGCCGAAGGCGCTGGCGACGCTTGCCAATTTGCAAGGTCGCCTCCCCGCTGATTGCTTTAGCCATCAAGTATCAGCCCGCTAAAGACTTTGTGCAGTAATCGGACCGGCGGACTGAAGCGATATGTCATAATTGACTGCCCCTTCGGTATCACCGGTGAAACCAAGCGAGTTGACAATGAAAGGACCCGTGTAGGTCATCATACCGGGGATTGTGACCTTGGCATCCAGATGCGTACCCTCCATCGCTGCAGTATGCACGATGTCAAACTCAGGTCCGCCCATAAAGACGCCGTTACCACCTGTATCAATGGCTATATTGGCACCGCCATTTAGCGATTCCCGAAAACCATCGGAATCCTTGTTGGTAATGTCAGTCGGGCTGCCGTTGATGGTAAAACTGTTTGTGGTGAAACCGCCTACTGTGGTGTAACCACCAGCGCCGTCGTCGACCTCAAGCAAAAACTCTCGTCCTATTTGTGCAGGCATGGGCCTCTCCTCGTGATTAGGTTGGAACTTGGGTTGGTTTTAATTGGATAGAATCAAACAAAAAACAGCAGCCGTGACGCCATGTGGCGAGCATCAGACATCTGCAATCTATAGTTGCTTTATACATGCGTTAACGAAAAATTAACCTTTACAAAGGCACTGTTTGGCAATGCAAAGTATGTAAATTCCGGTCAAAAAATGCTCGACCTGAGCCCGGCAGGGCTTTAACAAGAGCATCACGTTTTGAACTTGATGGACCTTCGATGACCAAGTTTGACTATTTTCTGGGTAGCCTTTTAACCTTGTTCGGCATTTTCATGCTAACGGGGCCCGTTGTTCATTGGAGCGCTATCGTGCTGTACACGGGCGCATTGGTGCTATTCATCTTGTTTGTCATGAAGACAAGAAAAGACCGGTGCGGGCACTGTGGGCATTATTTTCATCGCACTCTTTTTGAGAAGCTTTCGGAGCGGAAGTCTAAAAGAAGATGTGTCGATTGCCTGAATGCTGCACCCACAGCCAAAAGTCGTGACACTCAAATCCCGAGTGACACTCAGCCGTTTTCAAATAGCTGAACACTGTAGTTTAACTGTCCTCTGTGCAAAATATCTGTTGCGCTTAACTGACGGATAATGGACGCATTCAGCAAACGGACTGGTAGACAATCAAATCCCATTACGTCCAGTGTTCTTCCACCCAAGACCCTGTCCGCATCAGCAATAAGTTCTTTCACTTGCATTTGACTGGGCTCGCTAGACCATAGCGAGACAGAGAAACTCACGGTTACGCCGTCGCGGTCTTTGACAGGGGATGCCTTAGCCGATGTTTCCCCAAGAGAGGCAACCGGAAAGCCAGACCCTGCAGGGGGAACATCATAGATGCCCTTTGTTTTCAGGCTCAGCGTCTCGTCTGCCGTTAACAGCGCAAACACCGCCTGCTGTAATTTATCGGTTACAAGTGCCGACATGGCACGCCCTTTCTAATAATTAGGGGACTTTATGGGCCGCTGGGTGCCACTAGTTTGCAGGCAGCGAAGCATGCAGCCTTATCTCACCCGGCAAACCATGAGTTCGCTGCATATCCGTCACGTCAAAGGTCTGGCCCTCAAAAACGACAGTCTGTGTTTCAAGGTACTTGTCGACAAACGGTACAATAATGGTGACATTTTGTTTTTGTGACTGCCTAGGTCCATAGGTACCTGCAGTGTTCTCATTCAACGGGACCGAGGCCCATACATCCGCGATAACCCTTGATGTGGTAAAGACCCGCCCCCCACTGCCAATGGCGATTTCATTGGCCATCAAAGTCACCCTGTGACGACGATCATTCAACCCAGCCATCATTAAACCCGAACCTGACGGTAAGCAGAGACCAGACCTTTTGCGCCGCTTTGGCGCAATAGACTCTCGCTGGCCAACGCCGTGTCGCCGCGGTGATAGTATTGATATGCGACCAAGGTCAGCAGAGCATGACGGATATCATCTGGGACATCGTTCCAGCTTGGGCCGAAACCAGCATCAACTGTTATTTTGATACCATCAGACTGTAGAAAAACATTTGGCCAGGAAACCCCTGTCCGAAGACGCAATACCGGCTCCAATCCGGGGCTGAAGGTGTAATTTTCAGCTGGCCAAACGGTTAAGCTCTCGTCGGTATTGAACACACTAATAGACGTTATTCCTGCAATCGGACGCAGAGGTAAAACCAGATGATTGGCCGTACCAGCAATACCGCCACCTGCGGGAACCACATGCTCCCTAAAGCCAATCCGCCCGGGTACAAAAGGTACGTTCAAGCGCCAATTATCCAAATACAGATTAACCGGCCGCGAAATAAAATGCAGGCCTGTAGACGCCTCAAGCGCCGCCCTTGACGACGTGATCAAGGCATCCAAATAGCTGTCTTCATGGGGCCCATCTATGCGCAAATGTTCTTTGCACTCGTCCAGAAGAATCGGTTCAACGGCGGGTTTACTCTGATATTCTATGCGCATCTTATTGTTCCATAATGCGAAGTGTGAGGCTTCTGTCCGCAGTGCGGCCAGCATCCGTTTCGATAGTGCATGTCAGGCGATACCGGTCCCCTGCCCGGCCGCCACCAACAAAGATGCTCGTGACATCACCAGCGGTGGTTTCGCTGGTGAGTTGAAGGGCTTCCGGAGAGCCCGGTGCATCAGGTTCCACATTCCAGGCAGCAGCAGCGATTGCCTCGCCTTCCACCAGCCAATCCGCCCAATTGATGCTGAAATCTACTATGCTTGCAGGATCTTTGGGGAATATGGACATAGCGTCTCTTTCAAATTTTATGAGGTTAGTGTTTAGTGGCAGTATCCGGTTTAATTGTTCTACCAAGGCCTGCCAGGCAATCAGCAATGCCTATAACGCGATCAGTAAGACAGGCTGAACCAGCCTTGGATACCGGTGTCGAATACCAGTGAACTTCTAATCACTTCCAATGCGCCGCCATCGGCGGACAGATCGGCATACGCCAAAAGCGGCTTCAGCGCCGGTGCTTGTTTGGGGTGACCATAGGCGATGACAAGATACCGAAAAGGCGACAGGGTGACAGGGGAACCAAAGAATACAGGGTCGGTTACAAAATGAACTTCACCGTCAACTTCATCGCGCATTTGCAACCCTGTCAACGCAGGCGTTTGCATGCCAGTGGCTTTCACTTCAAACAGGTTTAGGTCAGCAAGCACCTGGTGCTGCTCAACAAGTGGGTTGGCAGCGGGATTTAGAAGATGTGCTGATAAGTCTGCGGTTACCAAACCCGACAATTCCCCACTGAAAAGGCCTTTGGCGGCAGACTTGAAGAGTTTCATTGAACGGGCTGTCATACCTTTGCTTCTCCAAGCCGTGCATCAACCATAATGGTTACCTGGTTGCAGTATTCAGAGGCGCGAGCGGCGGTGTTCTGTGGTGCTATCTGCACGCGGCGGTGCGGAGAAAGCCCATCATACGTGCCAGCGTCAAACACGAGCCCATCGCTCTGTATATGTGCCACCGTCCCCGATAGCGAAACGGTAGCACCACGGCTATACACCGATGCAACCGACGCATGGCCCAAAGACTGGGATGCAATCATTGTTCAGGTCTCCTGATGCGTATTTGAGGCACAAAGCCCGCGGGAGCCGCTCTGGACTAAAGGCCTAATGAACTAGGTCTGGCTTTGATCTGGTGCGTGTTTTTCCGCGACCGAGGTTAGTTGGTTGACAATATGCACATAGGCAGGCACTTCGCTGCCCTGCAGGGTTGCCCGTTGGAGAAAAAGCAGCGTAGTTTTTGCGTCTTCGCTACTAAATGGTTGATCAGAATTATCTTTTTGGATCATTTTCTTAACTCCTGTTGAAGAGGATTGGCACGGCATCAGCCGCGATTACTGACTAACTCATGGGGTTGTTAGGTGCAGGTTGGTCGGCCCGAGTTACTAGGCAAAAGCTAAAAGGCCCGAGTAAGAATATGGGTCTCTCGATCGGTGTCGGAGCAACTGATTTATTGATGCAGCTCGCGCTTGGGATACAAGGGATGCCGCTACCCTATTTCCAGGGTCGGCATTCAGGAATTGCTCGATCTTGCAACTTCGCACCACCAAACACCGTCCCATTCCAAGGTGAGCCGGTCGTAAACAGAGGTCGCTATAAAATCTGAAGCAAGCCTCATATTTCCTGTGGTGTTCCTGAAGGTTATCGGGCGAGAATTATTAGCTATAGACAGTATAATCGTGTCGCCCACAGATCCGCCATTAATGGTTTCCAAATCATCAGCCAGGTCACCTTCCCCATCGATAATATGGCGTGATCTGGAAACAGTTATGGTGCCGGCTGCAACGGTTAACGCCGTTGGGGTGCCGTAATTGAGTTTCCCACCAATGTGAACGCCGCCCAGCGTGTACAAATCTCCCGTGTCGGCGGTCAGCGACATGAGACAGTGTTCTGAGTTGTTCTCCCAAATGAACCCTGTATTTGCAGCTGAAATAACCCGGTCCCTAATATGAAAAGAGGCCCGACCATCCAAAGACGCACATGCAACCCCATCAGAGAGCGATTTCCCAGTACCAGAAGTGGCCATGTATGCGCCGTAAGCCGATGTGTCTGTATCCCAATAGAACAAGCCGTGGGTGCTACCGCCGTCTGTTTTGTTCATAAGACTGAACTTTGCGCCGCCATCAACGGTTAGTTTTCCAACGCCAACAACATCAGTGCCACCATAATTCCAAAAACCTCCGGCATCATCCCATTGAATCAGCACGGTCGAACCAGACCTGACTATTATCTGATTACTATTTGTAAGGTGATCTGGGCCATACAGAAGCATACTAGCGCCCGCGTTTATCGCGTCGCCGCCTGAAATGGCAGTAAATCCAGTATTGTTAGTGCGCTTAAACACCCCGGAGGCAGAGGTAATATCGGATACATTATAGACTTGAGTAGCTTGGTAATCCCAACGGCTTGCACTGTTGTCCCAGACAAGACGATTAGACGTGCCGGAACGTAACCAGATATCATTGGCGTAGGTTCCTTCACTTTCTCCGTAAAGTATAATGTTACCACCAAGGCCGGTGTTAGTGCCTCCTGACAAATACATCGTGTTACTCGAGTTGCCTCGGGAAATGGAGCTAACACCGTTAACATTGTTATTGAGAAAGCTCCAAATTTCCCCACTGTCGTCCCAATGCAAAATATTTGTGCTATCACTGCGTATATAAAGGTCATTTGAGTTGTCACCGGCATCTTCGCCGTACATAACAAAATTAAGACCTTTACCCGCAGTATTACTGGCTGAGATATTCAGGTTATCGTTGATTTCTCCGCGAAGGATTTCGGAGACACCGGCTAATTTATTACCGCTTAGATTAGTGTCTCCACCAACGTTCAAAGCACCTGAAAAGGTAGCTGCGAATGTGGACATGTCCACAGTAAGGGCGTCAGAGCCTCCGAAGTTTGAATTGGAAAGTTTAAACAGTTGGGCACTTCTGTCCCAACCAACCATTGCTTTCGTTATGCCACTTTCTCTAAACCGTACAGCGCTATCGCTCGACCCAGTGTTATTGATTATAAGGTTCGTTTCGCCTGCGGAATATTCGATTATATTACTCAGCGTCGATCTTATCCGAGTATCATCGATATCTAACCTTAATGTGCCTGCTGGGGTTGTATCATTGGAGGCCGTGTAAAAATTTAACTTCGTAGCTGAATTAATCAGGGAAGACCCACCGCCCATTGAAAGCGTGTTATCTGTGCCATCCGAAGATGAAACTAAAATCGCCATAGGCTCTTCCGCGTTAGTGTAATGCGGAGTGGCAACTCGGCCAACCTTTGTACTATTGTCTGTAAGGCCATAGCCTGTGGATGCGTCAGACCCAACAGCTAGTGTTACTACCTGACCACCCCTGACGACTAAGCCACCTGTGTTAATGACAGCAGCCCTGCCCAAAGACATGCGTTCAGAACCACCCACGGTCCACGACATTTTCGATGAGCCAACTAGATTATATGCGTCCAAGCTGAAGTTCAGGCCTGTGTCGCTAGCTTGTATAAAACACCGGTTATTAGTGGTTGTATCCGTAAGCTGTAATAGCGGGGAAGAGCCGTGGCTCATAGATATGTTTCCGGCAGTAGTTATCGCGGCCGCAAACGTTGCCGAAAGGTCGGTACCAACCGTAAGCCAAGGCGTAGGTGTTCCGTCCAAGACTTGTCTAAACAACAGTTCTTCAAAGGCGTCTTGAATATCCCACCCATCGTCTATAGTGCGGCCAATAAGCAAGCGAGCGTAATTAGGGTCCCGTAAAAGAGCCAGTTGCTCGCCAGGACCTTGATTTATAGTAGCCCCGCCATCAACAGTGAGCGAGCCCTCAACCATGGCATCGGCCATTGCTCTGATATGGTTGTCGCCGTATACGCGCAAGGCGCCTGACCCAACGCCAAACGCCATAAAGTCGCTCGCCGATGCGCCGTCATGGGACACAAAAATATTGAATAAATCATCAATATTGGCATCTTGGGTGCGGTCAAACCTTACCATGGTGGCTGTTGGTGACGTGACATTAACCATGGCTGTGCCCGTATCAACCGCGCCGCCAACCCCTATTTTACCCCTAAACTCAGCACTGCCATCGGTTTGCCCCCGTAGAAATTCAGTTGGTCCCGCTTGCAGCGAAAACGCATATCCCGTGGCGGATTTAACAATCGCCCGGCCCGTGTCCCACGTCAGTTCACCACCTATCGAGTCTGGGTTCCACACCAGCACACCACTATCAGTGGCAACAATGGAGCGATTGCCATTCGCCCTTTCAACGCTAAACGGGGCTTTTGCCGTAAGGCCTCCGTTTACGCTGAAATTTCCGCCTACCGTTCCGTTGCGACTTGCATCAAAAGAAAGCGCTTCATTGCCGGCAGCATCACGAACAATCAATCCTGCTGCGGGGTAGCGAATTACGCCAGGCATGCTGTCCAAAGCATGTCGCAGGTAAAGCGTTGGGCTTGTTGCACCGTCAGACTGGTCAAACACAACCTGATGCTTGCCTGCATCAAGGCCGATATGCGCTTGCGCATTTGCAAACGCATCCACACCTCCAGCAGTAATGGCACCCGAAGCATTTACCTCTCCAGCAACAGAGAGACGGAGGTTTTCCAAATCAAATGTTGCCAGGTCACCAACGCCGCCTGCTTGCAGAATATAATGCGTCGGCTGTTTCTGCCAGTGCGCCGGAATTGTACCCGGCATTGTGTCCTGCGCAACCATGGCGTCAAAAGGCGTCGCACCGCCCTGCGCGACAACGGTATCGGTAAAAGTGCCACCCCCATCTTTCAGGCGCACGCCATCAATGATCACACCCGTTTCCGGTGTCAGCTCGCTGATACTATCGGTTACCACATCGGGGTTGAGTAAAAGCTCGGCTGTTGCGGCACAAAACACCCTGGCATTGCCGGAGAGCGAAATCGGCGTGGGATCAGAAACATCGCGCACACCACCAACCAGCGTCTCGGTGACGGTGGCGCGCACAAGCGTGTCTGCCGCCGCCAGCGTGCCTGTTCCAATTTCATAATTGTCGCCGTCCTCAATCACATAGGCAACGGTGTCGCCCACTGCGAACCCGTCCGCGAACGCCACATGCCCCGGCAATGCGCCAGAAAGCGTAAGGTCGCCGGTTCCGGTCGTCAGCGTGAATTCACGAACCCTGTTTGCGAGCATGATAAAGTCCCTTGGTTGGGTTGAGGACATAAAAAAAGCGGGGCGCACCCCGCTTAAACTTCATTGTTGATAGTTAGCGAACCATCTAGGCTGCAAACTCCAGTAGCTTGATCGCATCTGCGTTTACAACCGCACCACCTATGCGTTTGGTCGCGTAGAACAATACATTGGGCTTGTCGGTGTAAGGGTCCCGCAGAACCCGCGTACCCATGCGTTCCACAATTGTATAACCGCGCTCAAAGTTGCCGAACGCAATCGACAGCGAGTCCGCTGCAACATCGGGCATATCCTCGGCTTCCACCACCGGATAACCAAGCAACATATCAGGCTGGCCTTCAATGAGACCCGGTCGCCAGATAAAGTTGCCGTCTGCATCTTTCATCTTGCGAATGTCCGCCAGCGTTGCACTGTTCATCACAAACTTTGCCCCCTGCCGGTAGCGCGGTCCCAGAGCATGCACAAGGTCCACCAGAATGTCGGACGGGTCCGCCGCCGGAAATCCGCCAGAAACACCCGTTTTTATCTTGCCAACACCCGTTTCGGTCAAAAAGCCTTTTGGCTTGTTCACACCGTCGCCGCCAATAACGGCAGCACCTTCCTGCACGGCAAATTCTTCGGCCACTTCTTCGGTCAGCCAGGCCTCGGCGTCAAACTGCATGTCATCCAGGGCGCGCTGGGTCGCCGCTGCATTGGCGTAAATCTCGCCCGGTGTGATAGCTACTTCGGTCAGCGAAGGCGTCGCGGTCTCGGTGCGGGCATCCGCTTCCCCAACCCAGCCAGAGACCGTACCGCCCGTGTTGACCAGCCGTTTGTAGTTGGATGTTTCAATCGTTTTAACCTTGCAGATGGAGCGCATCGGAGACAGGTCGCGCAACTGCTTTTCAATCTCGGTATCGATCACGGTTGGCACAGCGTGTCCGCCGTCACCACCCGCCGCCGTTGACAGGCCCTTGGCCTCCAGGTCTTTCAGCAGGCTGTCATCGCCTTTGGTGATAAAGCCATCCAGGAACGCATGCTTGTGCTCAAACGCATCAGCCTCGAACACATCGCCCGACCCGCCGGGGCGTGCCATTTTGGTTTCCATCGCATCCAGCCTGTCTTTCAGGCTCAGGATGCCGGTTTCTGCCGCGTCGGTGTAATCATCAATTGCAGCCTTGAGGTCTGTCATTTCCATGACATTTGTCCTTTCTGTTTATGGTGAAGTGCTGGCAAAAGCCAGCGGGTCAAAAGGCCAAATGCCTGCGTCGCGCAGACGAGTTGAGCCACAAAGGCACCTTGCCTCGGCCTCCCGCCGGTTAGATGCCCAATAAAAAAACCCGGTCCTTATTGCCAGGACCAGGTCTCACATCGAATTGTCAGTTTTTCAGCCCAAACGACTAATCAGGTGCATTGGGTAGATGCTGACACTTCCTTTACAGCCACTCTGCCCGCGTGCCTGATGGATTCCTCGGCTAATGTTTTGCCTTCTCTCAATCTTGAACCCCCGGGCCGCGTCAAGTGGAACTTACGGATATTCAGGCCAAACTCACTCGCAAGAAGGCGCTTTAGTTCGCAGACAGACAAGGTGTCCATGTCCAAACCATTAATGCGTTCCCTGTTGTCATTATAGTTGACATACACATAATCATTGTTGGCAAATGCCGGGCCTGCCACAACCCCAAACGCCAGTAACGCGACAATCAATCGTTTCATGTACCGTTCCCTCCGCTGTGTTTGTGTCATTCACATACTATAGCGGCGAAAATGAATTGTAAATGAACGTCACCTTGGTTTAGTATTCGGTTTGTTCTTTTTCTGTTCCGATTTTAGCTATGAACAAAAATGGGATAGGTCCGATGAAAAAATACATTATCGGCGCAGTTGTTGGTTTTTTCTCGCTGCCTCTGGTTCTAGCGATAGCCCTTTTTGCCTACGCTGGCATCCAACCGTTTTACGCACTCTATTATTCCTCCACCGCTGAATCCCTGCCCAAGGAATTAGAAGCCTATCGCGAAGGTGCTTATTCTTATTTCACGGACTATGAACTGGAGGCTCCCTTTCTGGACGAGGATAGCGAGACCACCCACTCGCGAGACCTTTTCATCTTTCGGGAAGAACCCGTTATCGAACTTTACAAAGGTGACTATGACAGTGTTTGCATTCAGTCTTTTGACAACAGCACGTTCAATGTGGCGCTCGTTCTTTCACCCGATGCCAGGGAAATACTTCAAAACAGTTTTGCCCAAAGGGGCGAACCCTTTGACGACACCTTCGCAGCTGGTGGATACCGAAAGCGGTATTTTGTAGAAGCCGGAGGCTCTCGCATCACTTGGTTCTGGGTATCTGGCCGCGGTGCTGATGCCTATCGGGATGCGGTAGCAGTAGCCCCAGAAGATCCGGACTTCATTCTTTCCGTCCCTTTGGGCCAGCTTTACAATTTCCAATTTTACCTGATCAATGGCATGACCGACGCACCCCTGAAAGGATGCACACCGGATGTTGTGCCCGAACTCCTGCCAGCCTGGAACACATTAGTAATCCCTTTCTGGGACGACTCATTGTCGAAGCGTCAATAGGCTCGGGCGGACCACTAAAAATAGTAGATCACTCAATGTCGCCAACGCTGAGCCTCAACGCGTTGTTGTTATCCTGAAAGGCACTTCGCGACCGATTGTCCCCTCCTGATTGATTAGCACGCGGCTCTGAAACCGTTTTCTTTCAATTGTCCCCCAAGGTGCTAAACCGCTACTCAGAATAGAATTCACGCGGCTCACGGCTCTTTCAAAACGGACGAGAGCACTTTCGTCGGATGAATCACCTCCCTCGCTTCGCAACCAGGCTTCAACGTCTGCTTTTGTACCGATCTCAAGGCTGCGGGAGGATTTGGTAAGGCTTAGGTCAACAAATTGACGCTCTGGTCCATTCCTGGTCCATGCCCAGTAATTCACGGTGCAGTTGAAATCATAGAAGCTGCCAGTGGGTGCCTGCACAGTAACTCGCGGATTTGACCGTAATGCTGTTGATATAGGCAGCTTGAATTTTTTGGTTTCACCCGTGTGAAGGTAAATCGGCATGGTCGTTCCGCGAACGGCTCGATAAGCACCCGCTATCCGGTCAGCAAGCTCCGATACAGATGCGTTACTAGACAACGAAGCCCCGCGCGGCCCTCGGCTCCCCAAACTCCTGAGAAAGCTCAACAACCCAGACCTTTTAGCCTCAAGGTCATGAAGTATTTCCTGCTGCAACTCAATCTGTTCACGTGGAGTAGCCTCAATCAGACCAGCACTTCCCCGAAACCCCTTTGCCGTAATCGCTTTGGCGCGGGTGCGGGAAAAACCGGCGTCCCTGAGCAGGCGCTCAAAGTCGCGCGGGGTTTCAATATCATCAACAGGTCGGATCACGGCATTACCCTTCATGGTTTGGGCGGTTTTAACTTGTTTCACGGCGCTCACGCGCGCCAGCTCGTTGGCGGGGAAGGTCACCAAAGACACTTCCATCAGCTCCGCGCGCTTAATGGTGCGGGTGCCCGTCGCGCGGTTGCGCAGTGCCTCTTTGGTTACAAAACCAATCGACAGGCCATTAAGGGCACCCAGTTTCAACAGGTCATAGGCTTCCGCGCCCCGGCCCGTCATGGACAGACGACCTTTCACATACAGGCCTTTTGCGTCCTCGCGCACCACGTCAAACCGGCCAATGGGCTCTTTGGCGTTATGCTGCCACAAAAGCGCGGGCATGCGCTCCTTGAGGCTGGCGGCAAATGCGCCGCGCTCCACCACATCGCCGTCCCGGTCGGTGTTGCCAAACACGGCACCGTAGCCTTCAAACGTGCCGGGCGCGCCGTCGGCTTTCACCTCCAGCGGCAAATCAATGATGGTGCGGTCCGCGCTGTCCATCTCAAGGCGGTCATGCATGGGCATTGTCCTTAAATAATTGTGCTAAGAGCCGGGTTTCCCGAACCCGAGGGCGGTGCGTTTTTCATCGTCCGACAGGAAGCCCGCATTCGCGATGCGGTTAAAGCGTTCGGCGCGTTTGTGCGCCAGCGCCGGCACATCATCCAGATCCAGCGCCAGCTTTAAGGGCTCATTGCCCTTTGCAGACGTTTGCAAGCCCTGCCCCGATGCCCTGTCAAAATCCGGCACCAGCCAATTGGTCAACTCCTGCGCAATGTCTTTTGCGAGCGGAATAACCGTATCTTCCCACAAGCTTTGGCGTGCTTCGGCATAGTTTGCGTAGGTCTGTGCGTCCGGCACTCCCATCATCTGGGGCGGCACGCCAAACGCCAGCGCGATTTCCCGCGCGGTCATGTTTTTGGCGGCGGCCCAGTCCATATCCTTGGGGCTCATGCCCATCTCTGACCACTTTAGCCCGCCTTCCAGCAACAGCGGCCTGCCTGCGTTCAAGGCCCCGGTGTATTGGGTTTCGATCTGTTCTTTCAGTTTTGCAAACTGCGCGTCCGTCAGGGGCGCATCCGCATCTTCCTGGTACAAAACACCAGAGGGCGTACCCCCGTTTTGAATAAGCGCCAGGTTCCAGCGGCTACCGTCATTATGGGCGTCCACGGCCATCGCCGCTGCCTCCAGCGGGGCCATGCCGTACCAATCGCTAAGCGGATTAAAGCTTTTCAGATGCAGCACGCTCGCGGCCTCAAACTTTTGCTTTTTGCCCGCTACCTGTTGCTCAAACCCGGCGGGCAGGCCGTCCGCCCCTTCAATCACCTGCATGGTGTCGGGGCGCATCAGCCACAGCTCTTTCGGCGGCCCCACATCGGGGCCAACCTTCAGGGCATAGGCATTGCCCGCAATCATATAATAGCCGGTCAGGTTATAGAGGAAGTTTTCCCCCTTCAGGCGCGGATTGGGTTTGCCCAGTAACGCCAGCAACGGGTGGTCATCCAGCCGCTCGTTGCCGCGCGTCACCACAATTGGAATGCTGGCAACTGCTTTGGCAACCAGGTTAATCGCCCGGTAAGCGATAACATTCTGGCGGTACCCTTCGTCAGCCAGCCGGTCATACCGGCGCGGCGTCGCCACCGCGTTGCCGGGGCCAACGCGCGCAAACACCGGACGGTGGGCTTGTTTGGTCGAAACCGCTTCAGGCCCCGCTGCTTCCGCTCGTCCGCCAAAAAGTCTGCTCCATAGCGCCATTACAGTGTCCTTAATTGGGGAAGGGATTTGCGGCCCAGCATCAGGTCGGTTAGCGCCCAAACCAGCGCATCAACCCGGTCCGGGCTGTCGCTGCGCGCGGGCGGCGTACCAACAAAATTGCACATCTGGTCTTCAAGGTGTTCAAGCGCCCCCAGGTGCTTCACGCGGCCTTGTTCATAAAGGGCGGCAACCGGTTCGGCGCGCGCCACCTTGCCCCGCGTGGCATGCACCGCACGGTAAGCAACGGATGGGTCGGCTTCCCGCAGGATTGCTTCTACCATCGCGCCACCCATGTTCACTTCGGCCACCAGCCGGTCGGCTTTAAGCTCGTGGTATAGCGCAACCGCCTTTTGAGCCCATGCATTTGGGCTCAGGCCGCGTTCGCTCGCGTCTCGCACCACAACGGCGGTGCCGTAAGCAGTTACGCCGGCGGCAACAATGCCGCATTCATCGGCTTTTTCACCAATGCTGGCGGGTGGGTCAATGGCCACCACAAGGCGCACCAAATCAGGCATGCTCTTGCCCCCGATGCGACTGTTTTCAATCAGTGACCGGGACCACAGAGCCCCTGGTGTGTCTTCCAGAATTTCGGCGTTCAGTTCCTGCCGGCCAAGCCGCGTGCCTTTATACCTGGCGATAATATCGCGCCGGAAACCGGTGGCGAGGTTCGGCAGGTTATCATACGTTGTACCCCGGCTGATCCGCACCTTTGGCAGCTCGATAAGCCGCTTCAGCAAGGGAATCGGCTTGGGAGTTGTCGTAATCAGTGCCTGCGGGTTGCGGCCCAGCCGCAGACCAAACTGCAGCATATCAAACGTGGCTTCCGCTGCCTTCCAGGCGCACAGTTCGTCGCACCAGGCGGCGTCATGCTGCGGCCCGCGCAGGCGTTCGGGTTCTTCTGCGCCAAACAGCGTCGCAACCGCGCCGTTTGGCCAGGTCAGTGTGCGTTTGGATGGCTCGAACACCGGCTTAAACCACGGCGGTGATATATTCAAAATGCCGCTTTCGCCTTCGACCATAACGGCGCGGGCGTCGTGCAATGTGGGGGCTACAAGGGCAATGCGCTTAGCGGCCTTGGTTTCCGCAAGACTGCGCACCCATTCCGCACCCGCACGGGTTTTGCCAAAACCCCGGCCCGCCAGCATCAACCAATAGGTCCAGGCCCCGCGGGGCGACCGCTGATTGGGCCGCGACCAGAAGGGCCAGTCATAATGCAGATGGGCGGCTTCGATGTCTGTCAGGCTGTCAAAAAAAGCCCACCGCTTAGCGGCCGGTAGTGATCTGAGCGAACTTCGTGTAAAGGGCATCGCGTGCACCTTTCAAATTCAGGCGCTTTGCCAGGGCATCGGCGTCCAGCGTGCTTTCGCCTGCCTTTGCGCCGTATCTGTCTGGCCTGCGGGCCTTCAACAGAAACATCAACATCGTGTCTGAAAAGTCGGCAACATGGCCCACCACCTCGCCGCCCCGGTATACGGGTTTTTCAACCCCCTTAACAGCGCGGCGGTAAGCTTCTTCCTCAATCAGGTCAGTGCCCGCTTCTTCGGCGTGTCGCCAGCGCACGGCAAACTCTGTGTCGTCTTCGCGCCAACGGTAGGGTGCATCTGACTTTATGCCCAATGCCTCTGTTGCTGCGCGAACGGAAGCACCAGAGGCCAACATGTCAAGAAAGCGCCGCTTTGCGTCAGCTTGCTTGGTGGTGGTAGTGTCACCAGTCACCCGGTTCTCCATAAAAAAACGCCGCAGCAGTTGGCCTGCCCGGCGTTAATTGATTGCCTATATCGTGTTCATCCCGCGTCTTCGCAACAATGTTCACGTTAACTGTCCCTATGGTGCATCAAGATGCTTTTGGGTGCAAGCTATTTTTTCGATTTTCGTAATTTTGTAAAAAAGCCACCCAAAGGCCCCAATATCGTGCGGTTCATGCAGGGTTAATCGAGTTGTTGGTAAGGTCGCAAAAGTGACCAACTTCAGGATAACTGCCTGGAAGGTTTGGTAAAAGCGGTTGGGATTTAGACAAAGAAAAAGCCCGCTCCGGGAAAAAATCCCGAGAGCGAGCAAATTCAGTCACTATGGCTAGTGAAAGAATGCAACAATATGGATGAGAGCGCAAGCACTTTTTTTTAGAAAATTGGGTGGCAATCTTGCCTTTATGATCAGGATTGCCCGTTTTTTGGCCTTGAGAAGCCCGTTGGCGGCTGGACGTCATAAAGCCCTGATCCTGACAATCTTTCCTTAGGCACTGAATTTATTCTGGAATTTTCCTAAAATTGGCGATACACAGCTTTTTATCAGGGGTTTGGTCAGATACATGACCACAGAGCATTTTGATTTGGGGAGACAGTCAACATGCGTCAGGATTGTGCGAACGCAAGAGCGCGCCACGGTGTAGCGTGCTGGGCAGCAATGGTTAGTTTTTTCAGTGTAATAGGCGGTGTTCTGTACTGGAGTCTTTCAGTCGCTAGCTAACAGCGCCTAAACCATCAGACAAATCGCGGTCCGTGTTTTGGGCAGGGATCGTCAGATCAGCTTGCCCTGCCGGCAGGCCGCATCCAATGTCAATGTATGTCACGTTGTGCAGCTCTGCTTTCTGGGCCTTGCCGTTATACAGGTCTATTTTTTGAAGCACCCGCGCTGGCTTCATCATACCAATCACATAGCGAGCCAGCCCGCTGCTGTCAGCAAGCGGTAACAGCAAGCTGGTCAAAGGCAACATTCTACCATTTTCATATGTTACCTCGCGGTCAAGTTTCATGCCGCACGGAACTGCCAGCACAACATGGGTCAAAGTTTCATAAAGCTGCCGGTGCTCGTCTGGACACACGTCCAGATAGTTGCGGCCGGTAATTGTAAAGCCGGACAAATCATCTAGCGCTGTCCCACACAATCGGACGTGCATTACGCCCGGCCCTTTGCGTTCCAGAATAAAAATGAAGGGTAACAAACGCTTCACGTCAGCCGGATTGAACTGCACGCGCGAGGGCACCGCCCCACCGGCTTGGGCCTGAAGGCCGCGCCAATAGCTTGTCAGACGATCAAAATCATCAACAGTGGACACTCTAGTTCCCCTATTCCAGCCTGCAAGGTTGATCATTTTTATGGTCAATACAGGTGCAGATGCCAGAACCCCAAAAAAACCCTACCACAGCTTACGCCTGAGCCAAAATTATACTGGCCAGCCACTTCAGGCCATTCTCGTACCGCCGTTTTAACGTCCAGCGCGACTGATCAGTTTGCAAACATCTTCGCACCTTCATCCAGGGTAGTTTGGCCTGCCGTTGTCCATCCTGGTGCCACGCTGCCCAAAACAAAAGATGCCTGTCCCCCATGTCCGGTAGCAACTGCAACAAATCCAGCGCTGGTTGCATGCGATCTATTTCTTTCGGGTCGATCCGCGCGGCCCGGCGTGCCTGCATCGCGCTCATGGGGCGCGCCCCATAGTCACCAGCATGGGTCGGTGCGTCAGGCCATATCATCCCCCGCATGGTCAGGAAGCCCCGCTCCCGGTCGGGCAAACGGCGCAGGGTCCAGGTTGCTTCCACCAATCGGGTTTCCACCTTATCCATAAGATCACCAACAGTATTTTCGTGGGCGTGCGTGTCCGGTCGCACTGCTGATGCCGGGCGTGGCTGGCCTGCCGGGCCAGGCACAGCATCAAACCCTGACATGCCTTTTACAAAAGCGCGGGCGCTGTCCAGCCCCGGTGTTAACAAGTTTGTTGACGAGTTTGTTGCCCGGTTTGTTGAGGGGTTTGTTGCCCGGTTTGCTGAGTTGGATGCTGCTGCGGAAGGACGTGACATGGCGGTACCTTTCTGGCTGGGTATTGGGGAGGAGAGGGAGGGATCAGGCACTCAAGGCTTAGGGGGCTTGCTTACGCTGGTGGTTGAGTGGTCTTTATCTTGACGGGTCGGTTGGCTTTTTGATTGGCCGTTCAATTCTTCGGTCGATTGGGCTTTCAACTGGCCCCGCCAATGCCACGGCTGCGCATACCGCCGGTGTATTTCCGCCGGGATAAAGGGGTTCGGTCCAAAACGAGGGTTAGGGCCAAGCGTGCGTTCCTGAAACACCGGATGGTCAGAAGGGATAAACCAGTTTTGGGCCATATAGTCGCCGCGAAACGCGCTGCCTGCGTCACCAAGTACCTGCCGCCAGTGGTCTGCATTTCCGGGATCAAAAGCCTGTTTGGTATTCTGCCCGCCGGCACGTGCGCCCTTGCACGACCTTGCCAGACCAAACCCGCCACTGGCATCAGCACGGCGGATTGAGGCCTCTAAAACCGCATCCCTATAATAGCCAAGCCGCAGCGGCGGTTTGCCAGTGCGGGTGATTTCCCGCTGGTACACTGCTTTGATGGTTGGCAACACATCCAGCACAAGGTCCACCCCTGCCGCCTGCCAAACCTGAATAACACTATTGTCCATATGGGTATCCGGCCCGCATACGCCCGCAATTGCGATACGCCAGCCTTCCTGGCTGTCGGGCCCATTTTTGGTACCAGCCTCTGGCCCACTTTCCGTACCAGTTTCGGGTTCCGCGCCAGGACAGGACGTGACGTCACTTTCGCTCGCGTTTTCATGCGCGGCTGGCTGCTTTACTTTGGTTTTGGTTTTGGCTGCTATGGAAGGTGCCGCGCTGTTTGCCAAGTTAGTTGCCACACTGTTTGCCGGGCTGTTTGCCGGGCTTTCGCTGCTTGCACTGTTCGTGTGATCGTCATCGCCTATACCAGTCTGCCGCAGAGTGTCTTGGTCAGTCTGTTGAACCGTCTTATGCGCAGCTTTTTGGGCCCCTTTGCCGGAAAGCCTCTTGCCAGTGCCTCGCTGACGCTTTGCAGCAAGCGCCCGCCCCCCGCGTGCCCCGCTAATGCGGTTGCGGGCGACACGCGCGGCAACATCCGCATGGATGCTGGTCAGCTTCTGCTGCTGCCACAAGCCGCCCTCCACATCAAAAAACGGCGTCAGGCGAGGCCGCATGCGCCGCCATCGTGCAGGGGTTAACCCAGTGATGCGGGCCAAAGACTTGTCATCCTCCGCCAGCGCGCAATTAGCGTTGCGCCAAGCACACATCAAAAGCAGCAGGTAAGCACCATGCTCTTCTGTTGTCAGGTGCCGCGTGTCGGCCAGATAGGCATCTGTGTAAAGTGGCATTGCCGGAAAGGCGGCCATAAACTCTCCTTTAGAACGAGAGATAATTATTTTCGTTTTTCGTAATTTATGCAAGCTGTTTTCTGAATAAAAAGGGTTGCATTATTTTACTAAATTCGTAATAGTTCGCGCATGTCTGCGCAAAATTGGATACGGGCCGCCTTGAAAGAACGCGGCGTTAAGCTGAAAGATGCGGCAGCGGCGCTATCCATCACGCCTCCGCGCATGACGGATATTTTGAAGGGCATGCGCGAAGTTCAGTCTGATGAAATCCTGCCGCTGGCGAAGCTGTTGGGCATGTCGTCTGGGTCGCTGTTAAGCAGCCTTGAGGCAGGCGAGCGGTTGGTTGTCGGTGTCGATATTGATGGCCCCAGCCTGCCTGTCCTTGGCTACCTTACTGGCACAGGCGCTGTTACCCCGCTGGAAGAGGACGCCCCAGTATCATCGGTGCCTGCACCGCCGGATGCGGACACAGCCGATGGCCTGTATTGCTATGTGATGGGCGATGACAGCCTTGAGCAGGAAATCCGCAAAGGCTCCCTGATTATTGCCGGAGACCCACGCACACATTTTTGTCCCATCGTGCCGGGGGCGATATTCCTGATTAATCTAGGGGACGGCCGGTTAACGGCGCGCCAGGTTTTCAAGGCTGACAACGGCGAAGACTGGCTAGTGCCTCTGCCAAAAAACCATAACCCGCTTTATGAAAGCTGGCGTTTTTCCATGCTGCCTGCTGATTTGGATAGCGCTGCAAATAACGCATCCAGCGATACCGGCACAGTAGCCGGCACAGCAACTGGCACCCCCAGAACCATCCGCGCTGATGATCTTGTTGCTGGTGTTTTATGGGTTCACCGCCGGTTCGCCCCCCAAAAAAAACACCACTGAAACACGCCACTGAAACACATCATTAAAACGCTTCAGCAAAAATCGGTCCCGCAACCCCGAACTTGAGACGCCCCAAAACCGAAAAGCTCCGAAGCCGAAAAGCCCCGAAGCCGAAAAGCTCAGAAACCGAGAAGCCCCGAAGTCGGTGATTTTGGGTTCGTCCGATGCATTTTTACCCTATTCGTAAAAGTTGGCATTCTTATATTTTCGTTTTTCGTAACTTTTTGCTGGACACTTCTTACGATTTCCGAAATACTGCACAGGCATCGATTGAGCGGTTAAAGCGCTGCAACACTCGCCGAAAGGCAAATACCGTTGCAGCAAAGACCCCACTCTGACGGCCTCGGCCCAAGGGGTGCGGCCAGACGGTCACCCGGAGCAAGCCAGTGATTTTCGCTGCCTTGAAACCGGTTTTGTTTCCCCGGGCTCTCTATATCCGGATATCCACAAACGTCTGTGACCCTTTGTTTTTCTGCTCTTTTCGACAGCACACCCAATACTCCGCGCGCTCAAGCCGGAGCGGGAGCAACCAGTAACCACTGGCTGCAATAGTTTAGGGAGAGCCATACCATGGCTGCACAAAAACCCTTTGGTGCTGCACTGCGCAAACCTGTCCCTGCCCCCACAGGGTCAGGCCCATGCACCGCTGCGGAACAAAGCATATATCTGCTGATCGGGGCTGACTGCATCCCCTCCCCGCCTCCAGGCGTCGGCACCCGGTATATCCTGTGACTGTTCAGGTAATCATTGAACGGGCACAACAGCAGATCAGGCAGCGAAAACAGCGCCAGCATTGGCGTTTGGCGGCCGGGCTCTCCCTATCCTGGCGGTCCATGCCTGACCCACCGCCATCCGGACCCACCTCGTCAGCGGCCCACTTGCTGCAAACCCGTAAAAGCATGATGAAAATGCGGGACCCGATCGGAGTGCTGCATATTGATGCTGCCTTGTGCCGCCACGCCATGATGACGCGGTTGCTGCGCTTACCACCACCTCCGCCACCAGCATCATTGGCTGAAAATTAATACCGTCGTCAAACCCTTGCGTAGCTGACGCGATATTAAGAAACTATTAACCATAGCTTTGTAGACTTGGGTCACGCGTGTGGGGTCTTAAATCGCTTGCTTGAACAAGAGCAACGCAAAGAGAGCGACACCTCATTATGACGTTGCTGGGAAGACACGCCGCCGCCTTACTATTCGCCTTTTGCACGGTGTCTTACCCCGCCAGCACCCAGGACAATGATGCCCCATCATCCGGGACAAGACCCTTGCAGGTTGTTGGGCTGCAAATTCCCTGGTTATTGGACCAAGACCGACCCGGCCCCTACAATCAGGTTATTGAAGACCTGATCGGTAGTTACCGCAATGATGTGGTGTTGCATTATTTTCCCCTGAAACGCGCGACACGTCATTTCTTTAATGGCGCTGCAGACTGCTTTTTTGGCGGTAATTACGATGACATCTATTTCAAAGACACTTTACTAACGCGCGATAATCTGACGATTTCAGAACCGTTCAATATTGTCAGCATCCGGGTTTTTACCCGGCCCGGCACAAAGCCGATTACAAAACCCCAGGACCTGCTTGACCTGCGCCTGGCTGTTGATCAGGCGATTGGTGGTGCTGAACGGATACAGGCGCGGTACCTTCAAAAACACGGTGATGCAATGACTGCTGTGAATGTGGGGCAGTCCTACGCCCTATTGATGCAAAACCGGGTCGATGCCGTTTTGATGATGGACTATGATTACGAGCTGTATGCCGCGCGCTATCCGGAAATGGAGCGTCTGAGCGTCTCCCCCTATTTTGAGCTGGAACGCGTTGAAGATGCAATGATGTGCAAGAAAGGCGAACGCACGTCAGGCTTGATTGAGCATTTCAATAAACACCTGGCTGAAATGAAATCCACTGGGGCGCTTGGGGATGCACTTTTGCCCGACCTGTCGCTGCATGCACAAAAGAATGCAGAATACCAGCAAGCGCGTTTAACCAACGATCGCTGACGCCGACCAAGCGCACCACCCTACACCCGTTTTAATAGCTGACCCACACACAAGACAGCCTGCATACCGCTCAAGCCTTCATGCCACGCTGGCCTGCATACCACGCTGGCCTGTTTGCAGTGCTGGCCTGTATGCCATTTTGGTAAGTGCCCTATAAATATGTATTGCAATTAATAATCATTATTAATACTGTTGACAGACAGACGCAAAAACGAGGAAAACCACATGAACATGCCAATGAACCAACCCTATGTCTCAGGACTGGAAGCAAGCCGCATCCTGACAAAAGCGACCCGGTCATGGGTATGGGCTACTATGGCCGAAGCCTGTAACACTGCGCGCGGCAAATATGTGGACGCCTGGCACACCTGTTTCGATACCCTGAGGGGGCGCACGGATGGCCAAATGGGCGAGACCGAACTGGCATCCCTGTGGGGCGCGTTTATGCGGCATCTTACCATAACGGGCACAGCGCGGTTTTTACTGGGGTGCGAAGCCTGCGGTCGCGGCAGCGAAGATGAAAAATTGTTGCTTGGCAGTGTCGCGGCACACCAGCGCGGTGCCAAAAAAGACGCCTGCACTATACTGGAAAAATGGTTTGTCGGGGCTGCCTTGTGGAAAGCGGATGCCCTAATCGAAGCGATTGCAGACCAACTTAGCGTGCAAGAATATATGCTGCCCACTGCCTGCGATACCACTACAGAAAATGGTCATACCTACACGCCCCCGACCATGGGCGCAGGGCAGAAAGTCTTGAATTAAAAGGGAGGAAGAGCTGGCGTGCGCCAATATAGAGCATATGTGCCTTGGCAGCTGAAAAAGCGAGATATTTACCAAAAAAGGCACTAAAAAAGTGGGATGTCTGCCGGAGGAATTAACGGAAAACATCCCACTTTTCGAGTTGGTACTCAAAACTGGAAATTAGTTTGTATGAAGGGACTGCAATCACACCCGCCGAAAGGGGGAATTGGGGTATATGGCGGTTACACATATGCAGCAATTAAGCTTGGGGGTGCGGAATATAGCAACATATGTGGTTCTTGCAGTCCCTTGTAAATTGGTACGCTGCAAGCCCCAAACCGGATCATAAAAAATGAGATTTTTTTGATTCAGACCAATGATTTAGCAAAATCGTTTACTGGCCGCACAATCACCGTTCAAAAACCAGTAAACGAATGGCCAATGCAACAAACACAATTCCGGCAATCCGGTTGATAATATTTTGCGCTTTGGGCGACCGCGCAAGCGCACTGCCAAGCCAACCAGACGCCATTGCCACACCAGAAAAAACCATAATCGTGACACCAAAAAAAATCAGCGCCAGCAGCAGCATCTGATAGGTGGGCGAGCCGGCGGCGGCATCAACAAATTGGGGCAGAAACGCCAGAAAGAATATCGAAACCTTGGGGTTGGTAATATTCATGATAATCCCCCGCCGATAATACTGGCTGAGTGACAGCCCCGCATCATCGCCGCCAATTGGCTCTGGCCTGCTACGAAATGCGCCCCACGCCAAATACAAAAGATACGCAGCCCCAACAAACTTCAGCGCAAAGAAAGCCACCGGCGACACCTGAATAAGCGCAGCCAGCCCCAGCACAACGGCAGCAGTGTGAAACAAAAGCCCGGTCGCCAACCCAAAGGTAACCGCAACACCGGCCCGCGCGCCGTTCATGGCAGACTGTGTCAGCACAAAAATATTATCCGGCCCTGGCGCGAACGCCAGAACAATGGATGCCACTGCAAAAGCCACCATTGTTTCTATTGTCACGGGTTCCCCCTTGTTTTGTTACGTGTGCAACTCTGGCGTCGTGACCGGGCGCATCTGTGTAGGGCCTATGTACCCTGCGCCAGCACGACACAAAAGAAAAAAGGCTGCCAGGTAAGGCAGCCTTTTATTGGCCCTGCGGGGTTAAGGGAAGGGGAAAACAGGGCCAGGGGATGGGGGTTAGGTGCCAGGGGTTCAAATATCTGGGGTAAAGAGTCGGGGGTTAGCTGTTGGGCGTTTCTTTCTTCAACGCCCCAACTTGCCTAACACCCCAGCCATGGCCTTAGTCGATGCTGCCCGCAGCCCAGAATTTGGAATATTGCTGACAGTGGATCACGAAAGACTTGTAATCATTCAGGTCAATCCCTGCTGGCAATTTGTAGGCCTGGCCACCCTTGTGGCTTTTCAAGGCAGCAACAAACAAACCATCCGCTGCGTTTTTACCATTGACCTTGCCCGCTTCAGCTGTGTGCAGGAATATCTTCAGGTCCGGTGCCTTGCGCGCCTTAAAGTCATCTGACAAAACGGCATACACACCGTCTGCGCGGGTTTCCAGCGTCCAGGTGCCTGTGGTGCGCTGACCAATTTTGGTAAACCCGCCAGTGGCAAACGTCTGGGTCGCCACCGCCTGGGTTGCTGCCGTTTGGGTCGCGGCGCTGTCATCTGCATAAACAGTGTTTGCTGCCGCGGTTCCAACGATGATGCCAAGCATCACAACACATGGTTTTAAAATCGAATTCATGGTGTCCTCACTAAAAATTTTTGCTGTCAAAACTCATAACAGTTTGGCGGCGACTGATCGGCGGACCGACCATTGCTGCCCTGGGTCTTCATCCGGGCTTTCAGGAGGTTTTTCCCTCGCCCTCTGAGTATGTGTGGAACACCCGCAAAATTACGAGTAAAGCATGAGTAACGTATCGGTGAGCAGCCTGTGAGAGACCGGCAAATGATGGATACAATACGCCGCAGCCCCCCGTGCTAAACACGGGTCAACCGCGCACGCGATAAGCTTGCCAACATTAAAGCAGCGATCAGGCGGCGCGGTAAAACCGTTTGCGCGGGCTGTAATTCAGCGCTTCACGCTCGCCGTACTTAAACAGCATGAACAAATCATCATCGCCGTCATAGTCGAAAAAGTCCGGGTCCAGATGCAATCGGAACCCGCCCGAAAAGCCGAAGACAAAACAATCGTCAGTGTCGTCATAGTCAACATCCGTGAGCATTTCACCGGTCAGCATTTCAAGGACAGAGCCAGCCAGCGCGTTATCGCTTTCGCGCCGCCATAAAATGCGGCTGTCTGCTTTATACAGGTCCCAGTCGCACATATAGACCCACAGATGCCAGTCATACTGCGGTTCCTGCGTGATGACATCGCGGCCACGTTCTGCACCAAAATCGAAGGTGATATAGCCGCCAAAACTGCGCCGGGCACGCGCCACCTGCAGCGGAAGCACCGCCTTAAAGTCTTCAAATCTGTCAATCCCTGGCGCTGCGCCGGGAAGATAAACTACCGCTGACATCGTTCTTTCCTGCACCAAAAGCTTTTATCAGGTCCCGCTTTCGGCATGTTCCTACTGTATCATATAGGACCTTTTTATGACAGGAAACAGAGCGCACACATCAAGGCTGTGTGATTGCTGACCGACCATACCTCCTCCGGAGCTAACAAAGGGCTGTTGGTCTGTCCGCCAGGGTTACCAATCTGAATACGCCCTGCTTCCTGTATTTTTACCTGCCTATTCCGCCAGTCTTTTGTTGTTCACCGCGGCTTCCAGTTCAGAGATCAGGTGATCCCGCCGGTTTGCCGCCTGTTGGCGGGCACTCATGCCATCCAGAAGCGCATAAAGGTCTGCGCCGCCTTCTGAAACTGGTGCCCGCCAACCGACGGACCGACGCGGCGCTAGGGGAAAAGCCGCGCCCTGGGGGTTCACATGGGGGTTCATGTGAGGGTTCACATGGATGTTCTCCTGAGAGCCCTCCCGCGGGCTCTCTTGGGGGATCAGAGAAGAGGTCTGGCCTGATACGGTGGTCAGCCGCTTTTTCCTCCCCAGTCTGTCCCGTTTCAGGTTTTTCCACCACACGGCGAAAGCTGGTTTCCTCCAGCGTCCAGAAATCGGCGGGCGTTTGGCCACATTGGCCTGTACCCGCGCATCCGCCAGCATTGCAAACAGGGTTTGCATCTGGTTTCGGTCGTAGGGGCTATCAAGCACTGTATGTCTCATGGCTTTGCCTTTCTGAATTACCGGTCTTTGGTTTTGTTACCGTTGTCGGGTGCCACACCATGTGGCGGTTAAACACAAAAAACCCTCCGGGACTTGGGTCCGGGAGGGGGAAGAAAAATCTGATTTTCAGATTACTGGATCAGGATGATCGCGCCCCTCTTTCCCGGACAACACAAATGGCATTGACGCGGCGCATAAATAGCTGCGCTGCTGACGTGCCGTGTGGTTTGCATGTCCAAAGAGTGGTCATCATTCTTTCCCAAAAACATCGTTTCTGCCGATAGCGCGAAACCTTTCGCGTGGTCAGCAAGCGCAGATTCATACAATGATTTCAGGAACTGTCAACAGAGTTCATAAAAATTTCAAATAAGGCCTGGTGTGCGCATCATCTGTCGCATGATCAGGCCTGCCTGGTCCGCAGTATCTTCATTATGCGGCCATCAGTGATCAAAAGACCCAGTAAAATCAGCGCCATACCGCCGATTTGCACCTCGGACAAACGCTCCCCTAACAGAAGGGCACCCGACACAATGGCAAACGGCGGAATAAGCAGCGTAACAAGCGAAGCGTTGGTCGCGCCAGCGTTCGCGATTAGGCGAAAATACAACGCATAGGCAAGCGAAGAGCATACTAAACCAAGGGCAACCAACGCCGCCCAGCCTTGGGGTGTGACAGTCAATTGCCAGGGCATGTCGATGTAAGCAGACAGGGGAACTGCGATACAGGCCGCTGCCGCAGACTGGCCAAATGCCACAAACAAAGGATGAAGCTGCCACCGGGCGAACCGGCGTGCAATCAGCGCAGCAATAGCATAAGAACAGGCCGCACCCAAAATCGCGAGTTTGCCAAGCGTGGTACCGCTGGCAAAATCAATCCCATCATTGCCGACAATCACCATAACACCAGCCAGCCCGGCCAGAATGCCAACCAGCTTGTTGAAAGTCAGCTTTTCATCTGATGTGAAAAAATGGGCCAGGAATATGGTAAACAGCGGCATGGTCGCATTGAGAATAGAGGCCAGCGAGGCACTCAGGTGCGTTTGCCCCCATACAATCAGGGAAAACGGCACCACATTATTCACCAAACCCAAAAGCAGAAACGCAAGCACCAGAACGTGGGGGGCAACATCACGCGAATTTGGTAAGCACACACCAGCAGCCCGCATCATGGCATACAGCCCCAGCGCCCCAATTGTAACCCGTGCGGTCATGATGGAAAGCGGCGGCACGTCGCGCAGGGCAATTTCGGTCAGCAAAAAAGACCCGGCCCAAATGATTGATACCGCAAGCAGCATCAACCAGTTCTTGCCGTCCATTTGGGGTGCCGTGTTCATCATCATTCCTGCGCGTCAAAAAGGAACCGGCACCCTACCTGCAATAGCCGGAACATGCATGCTACTTTCGGACATGAAGATGATTAATCTTTTGGCGGCAAACGGGATGGCCTGGGTGTTGGCCCTTCTTGACAAAAGTGTCAAATGGCACAGGCCATGGTCGCAAAAAGGTAAAAAAACGCCCCCGGACCACATGTCCGAAGGCGTTTCCTGGGGGTTTCCTTTGGTGGCTTCTTTGGGAGGCGCCTTTTATGGCACAAACTTCCTAAGCACGGATGCGAACAACAAACTCCTCGGATTTGCTGGACAGTGTGCCTGTTTGCTCCGACAGGGCAGACACCGCGTTCGCCGTCATAGAAGACACTTCATCGACCTTACTGGTCATAGCGGCCAGATTGTTCACGGCTTGGGATGCTTCCACCGTTTCACCAGCAGCGGTTTGGGCAGCGCGGGCTATTTCTTCCGTGGCGGCGGACTGTTCTTCCACAGCAGCAGCAATGCTGTTTGAATTTTCACCAATCTCGTTGATGACTTCAACGATGGTCTTGTTCACGGTAACGGCTTCGCCCGTGGCTTCGCGGATACCTGCCAGCAATTTGCCAATTTCTTCGGTCGCACCGGCCGACTGGTTGGCCAGCGATTTCACTTCGCTTGCCACCACAGCAAAGCCCTTACCGGCATCCCCGGCGCGCGCGGCCTCAATGGTTGCGTTCAAGGCAAGCAAGTTGGTTTGCTCGGCAATTTCACCAATCATGGTCAGTACGTTGTTAATCTTGTCCGCCTGGTCCGCCAGTTCCTTGATTTTTGTTTCGGATGTTCCGGCATGGGCGCGAGCCTGTTCAACAACCTGATTGCTTTTAGCTACCTGCCGCGCAATTTCAGAAACAGATGCAGACATCTCTTCGGCGCTCGACGCGACCGAATTCACATTCTGGGATACATTGTCGGTTGCATTACTGGCGACAGACATGGCGTTCGTGCTTTCGGTCGCGATTGACCGCAAGGACTGAGCTTCTTGCGACAGGCTATTACTGACTTCCGCCAGTTCACTGGCAGAAACACCAAGCGACCGTTCGAATTCATCAGCAAGATCATACCGCGCCTGTTGCTGGCGCTCACGCTCAGCTTCCATCTGTTCGGCGGCCTCGGCCTCGGCGCGGGCTTTCTCGGCATTGGCTTCCTCGATGCCTTTAAGGGCAACCTCCGCCTCCTCTTTGGAGGCGGCTGCCGCTGCTGCCTCGGCCTTCGCCGCTTTGGCAAGTTCCTCGGCTTGGTTTGCTGCCGCGTCCGCGGTATTCAGGGTTGCCGCCAGCTTGCTTGCCGCCCAAAACAGCGCTGCAGCCTCAAGCACGACAATAACCGCATGAACAATCACCCGCAGCAGGTCACCACCCTCGGGGAACACCCATGCTGGCACAACCAGGTTAAACAGCAGGTGATGCACGGCAATAACAACCGTGGCCACTATGATGCTTTTGGCGTCGCTCAGGGCCGCAAGAACAGCAAGGGCCGCAAAGAAATACATGTGTGCATCAATCTGCCAGGGATGACCCCGAAAAATGAACACCAGAAACGCTGGCATCATGACAACGCTGGCGCTTGTCAGGTAGCGGTGTGTTTCCCCCTGCCCCACAACGCGCAACACCGCCGTTGGAACAGCAATAATGACGGTTGCGACACCGAGGGTCATGAGCATGCCCTCTTGCCCGATCAAGTAACCGACCAGCAGGAAAACAGGCAGATGTGCCCACAGGGCATAGGTCAGGAATTTCGCCGCCGTGGACTGCAATTCAGTCAGCGTGGTTGTATTCGATGTTTCGGTCATAGGGGAGTACTCCGGAAAACAGCCTGGTCTCCGGTTTCCCCACACCCACCCAAATTGGCGGCATTCAGGACCAGAAACGCACCGTTTCTATACAATTGTTGAACAACTGCGCCGCCAGCCCCGCGAGGAACGGCGATCACATAACCGTTGGCACCAACTTTGGTAAGCAAACGCGTTTGCGTGTTAGCTGCGACAGCATAAAAAGTGGCATCCGCAGGACCAGCATCAACACTGGATAGCTGGTCACTTTCCAGCCCTTGATCAAAGGGCATCTGAGCGGGTGCAACAAATACAAGGAGACGACTAGTATTGTGCGGCCACAGCGACAGGACCAGCAGAGCCAAGAAGGCCGCTGAGACATACATACAAACATATCGAACCGATTGAGACATCGATTTTAACCTTACGCTCTCCGCACCCCCGTGGCTTGCGCAAGGACAATTGCGTATAATTGTTTTAAAATTTGTTAATTGGTGGCGTTAACATTTTTAAGATGCCAAATAGCAGGAAAATAGACTCTAAATACAATTTATGAGTGCTTTTTACACACCAATAGCCTGGCTGTCACCACGGCCAGCGCATGTTTGATTATCGAGTCTCGACACACCAAAAACGCTGGCTGGACCGTGACACACTGCGCAGACTCCGGTTGTAGCGCACACTATAAGCGGCTTCCGCGCGCCTCGGGGTATATGCAGGGGATATGAAGCGCGCGGAAACCTGGAACCGGAAAGCCCTGATGGATGCAATAGGGTCCGGCCCTACCCCGGGTAGCACCAGCCCGCACAAAACACCCCGGAATATACCGAAGCGTCCTAAGGGACTGGTGCACCGCCAGGGCGGCAATGGAAACATGCCGGTCGCATTACCGGCCAGCAACCGTTACTCAGAACAGCCCGACGTTTTGGGGGTCGGGTTATACGGTTGCCTGCCGTTACTCGAGACAGGAGTGCAACGGATATAGGGGCATATCCTCAACACATGCGGCTGGCGCGTCTTGTTTCCATCACCGTATTGGTTGGTCATTTGGTCGTGCCTAATCAGGCAGCAGGTTTTTCCCATGCGCGGGGCTGAAACGCTGCATCCAACGGTGTTTCAGCAATATGGTTAGTGTAGTTAGACAGAACCTTCATCGACACGAGAACAATAACCGCCAGCGCATCAGCCTGTGAGTAACCAGCATCATAAAATGCCTGCCTGTCTTCTTGTGATACCCAACCACGACCAGTAACCGTTTTGCGGGTATAAACCGCAAGCGCGTTCAACTTTGGGTCAGGCAAATCCGTGCCAGCCCGCAGGGCTTCGGTGATCTCTGCGGGAACCTTTTGGCCATCAGAAATAACGCTGTGCGCCGCAACACAATAGGTGCAGCCGTTTTCAAAATTACTGGTCTGAAACACGACCTGTTGTTCTGTTGGCGACAAGCCGGTTTTTGCACTAAGGCCAGTCATGGCTTTGTACGCTTCCAGCAAGGCAGGCTGTTCGGCCATAACGCCGTGCAAGTTGGGGATAAAACCCACACTTTTCTGCGATGCAGCAAGGCTTTCTTTTGCGCCTTCGGGCGCGGTATCGATGGAATGAACTGTAAACTCGCTCATGATTGTTCTCCGGGTGCCTGTAAATGCTCTTTTGGGGCTGACGCAGGCTTTTTCATGTGCGGCTCGGCCTGAACCGCAAGGCTCCTCTTGTTGCACCCCATCCCGTCTGCACGGGTGGCTGCCATGATCGGCATATGGGCGCACCCGAAAACCTTTCAATGATTTTTTGTACAGATATGTTCAAAATAAACTCATCGTTACCAATACCCCCAATTTTTCACGCCTGATCACGCAAGTGTGATCAGTGCCTATTTAAACGACTGAGAACGCTTTGACGTATCAACAGAACGGTTCACCGAATAAGGAACTACTTTAAGGTGAAAGATGCGACACAGCGACGAGTGTTATTTTATAACATGCAATAACAAGCGATTGACGATGCGCCTTTGGCTGGTTAAGGACGGGCGCAAGGTCCGGCTTTGAATGACATAGTCAGTCAATATTAACCTTCAGCTGTTACAAAGACTGAAGGACAAGCAGTCTGGTGGGGATATGCGACAAAAGTTTATTGAAATGGCCGCAGCGGGATACGGTCGGTTCGTTTCCCGCAACCAAAAAAGGCAGGCAGATACCTGTGCGGGTAATGCGTCTGGCGTGATCAGTCCTTTGTGGGGCCCTGTTCGAGGTGCGGTATCTGCGCTGGCTATCATGCCTCTTGTCCTCGGTTTACCGGCGGGCGCTGTAAACGCGCAAGACGCCGCAGCCCCGCCAAACAACCAGCCAGCGAACACCGGTGCATCCACAGTTTATGCTGCAGATTTCTTTAGCCAGTTTGCACCGCAAAATGCCTTTGAAATGGTGCAGCGCCTGCCCGGCTTTAACTTTGACGGTGGCAATGATGCACGTGGTTTCGGCGGCACCGCTGGTAACGTGCTTATTGACGGCGCACGCCCCGGCTCCAAAACCAGCCTGGAAAATATTTTGCTGCGTATCCCGGCAGCACAGGTGGACCGTATCGAGGTTTTGCGCGGCGGCGTTGGCGCAAGTGATGCAGTTGGTCAAACGGTTGTCGCCAATGTTGTGCGCGTCCCCGGGGCCAGCACGGGCATATCGCTTGTGCAATTGTCCCGCACCGGCGACGGGGCGATACGCCCACAAACGGAAACATCCTATTCCACAACGGTGGACGGTTGGGAAACCAGCTCAAAACTGGATTTGGCGTTCAGGCGTCAGCCACGCGACATTTCGTTCCGCCGGTTCGATGCCGACGGCGGCCTGACAGAAAGCGCTGAAGAAATACGCCCGGAAAACTTCACTTGGGCCTGGTATAACGGCGAAGCCAGCAAAAACCTGTTTGGTGGTAAACTGGTACTGAACACTGTTGTGGGCGGTGAAAACTTTCGCGCGCTGCAAACCCGCGACGGGTTTGATAACCGCCTGCCAGACCTTTCGCCCGGCAGCACACCGGACGGCCGCGTGTTTATTGACAGCGCCCGCGATTACCGCGAGGCATCGCTGGGGGCAGACTGGACCAAAACCACGAAAGACCAATGGAAGATCCGCCTTCTTGGTTTTACGCAACTAAGCTGGCGCGACTTTGAAAGTGAATTCACCGGCAACCGACCAGTGGGGAACCAGGTATTCTTGAGCGATTTTATGAACACCCAGGATAGGCTTGAGTCCATCTTCCGGGCCACTTATGGCAAGGTTGGCGGGTCCAAGTTAAAGCCTGAATTCGGTGCGGAAGTTGCCTATAACCAATTGAAAAGCTCATTTGAGCTATTTGAAGAAGATGAAAACGGCATTGTGGAACTGGACGTGCCGTCCGCCAACGTAACGGTGTCTGAAATTCGCGGGGAAGCCTTTACCAACCTGGTTTGGAATACCACCGAAAAACTGACCATTGATGGTGGCCTGACATGGGAAGTATCCCGCATTAATGTAGATGGCGACGCTGACAATTCCCAAACATTCAATTTCCTGAAGCCGATCCTGAACTTCACCTACAACATGCAAGACAACCTGCAACTGCAACTGCGGGCCAGTCGTACCGTTGGCCAATTGAATTTTGAAGATTTTGCCGCCTCAAACGACGTAACAGATGACCGCGTCCTGGCCGGCAACCCGAACCTGAGCCCAGACCAGACATGGCGACTGGAAACATCGGTTGATTGGCGGTTTAACCGGCAAGGGTCTATTGTGGTGCGGTTATTCCATGAATGGCGCAACGATGTGCTGGAACAGATTATCCTGCCGTCGGGCGGGTTTGGCCTTGGTAACGCAGGCAACGCCACTTTCTACGGGCTGGAAGCCGATTTAATTCTGCCCCTGGATTTTGCCATTCCGGGTGGTCGGTTCGAGGCCGGGTACCGGCGGCGCGAAAACAGCTTGTTTGACCCCATTATCGGTCAAAACCGCCGCCTAAGCGATATCAACGACCAGTTCATGTTCTTTGAATTCCGCCAGGATCTGGTCAAGCAACGCTTTGCCTGGGGCATAGAGATGGACGGCGGTTTTGAAGAACCTAACTTTTTTGTTTCTGAAACGCTGGATTTCACCGGCCCCTACCGGTTCAATGCTTACGTTGAAACCGTAAGGTTTTTCGGTGTGAAAATGCGGCTTGAATGGAACCGCTTTACCGGCAATGAATTCATCCGTGATCGGGCTTTCTTTGAACCGGACCGGGGTGGTACCTTTACCGGCCGCGAAGTGCAAACCCGTGACTTCCGGTCCACCGTGCGCTTCATTGTTACTACGCCTTTCTAGCAATTCAGAAATTTAACAATTGTCATATTGACAATAGGGGTGCTTGGCCGCCAATCTGCCCGATACGATTGGGCGTAGAGAGAAACAGAGTTTGGTTTCTGTATCGTGAAAACTGTGACTGCGCGCAAACTGATCATTATTCTTCTGGCAATGGCTGCTATTAGCAATTGTAGCTTCGCGCCAACCGAGCAAGCCCTTACGGGAGCGCCCGCTCACCACACCACGACCGGGTTCAAAAACCTGTATATCGAAGACCCGTCCAAAAGCTTTTTTTCGTTTCTCAGGTTGCGCATGTTTGGCGATGAGCCTTGGGCCGATCATGCGAAAACTGCTGGTGATGTACCGTTTCAGATGCTGGACCGCAGCCGTGTTATGAACCCGCCAGAAGACCAGCTGCAGGTTAGCTGGCTCGGCCATTCAACCTTTTTGCTGCAGTATAAAAACATCAACATCCTGACCGACCCGATTTTCAGTGACCGGGCATCGCCGCTGGGCTGGACGGGGCCAAAACGCTATGTGCCCCATGTGGTAAACTATAGCCTGCTGCCCGCCATTGATTATGTGGTGATCAGCCATAATCACTATGACCATCTTGATGACACAGCGGTCAAACTGTTGGGGGCAACGCCGCTTTATGTGGTACCGCTCGGCTTGAAAAACTGGTTTCTTGATCAGGGCATTCCTGATAACCGCATCCAGGAACTGGACTGGTGGCAAACGGCAGACCAATCCCTGACCGGACCTTCTGTGCAGATAGAGGCGCAGCCATCACAGCACTGGTCCGCGCGCGGACTGTTTGACCGGCGGGCAACCCTGTGGGCAAGCTGGCGCATACACCTGCACGACACCTCCATCTGGTTCGCCGGCGACACGGGGTATAACCCCATTTTGTTTAAGGAAATCGGCGAAAAAAGGGGCCCGATGGACTTGGCGCTTATACCCATTGGAGCCTATGACCCCCGGTCCTTTATGCAAACCTACCATGTGGACCCTGATGAAGCCGTAATGATCCACCAGGATATCGGCGCGCGCCGCAGCATTGGCATGCACTGGGGTACCTTCCCGCTAACCGCAGAGGAACCCATGGACCCACCAAAGCGATTGCAGGCAGCGCGCGAACGGGAAGGCTTAACCGAGGTAGATTTCCGCGCACTCGACCTCGGGCAAACGGTTTTGATTGAAAAAGCGATACCTGCAGTCTCCGTAGAATCTCCATAACCCATTGTAGTTATTAAATCTTTTTACCCAAAGTCAAATTTCTTCAAAAAGGTTATTGACTGATCGGTCATAATCTCTATCTTGAGGTTATGGACCGATTGGTCATAAACAGACTTTAACCCTGCAAAAGGATACCGCTACAATGGCACGGCCTCGGAAAATAGAAAAAGAAGACGCGCTCGAAGCCGCGATGCAAGCCTTTTGGCGCAGAGGGTATGAAGCAACTTCCATGCATGACCTGATGGAAGCGACAGGTCTTAAAAAGGGCAGCATCTATCAAACCTTTGGCGACAAAAAGGCTTTGTTTCTTGAAGCGCTGAACCAATATGCCGACAGCGTTTTCCATGACTTCCAGACAACGTTTCGTGACGCTGCGACGCCAATGGACGGCATGAGAGTATTCCTGACAGAAACATTAGTTGATTTCGCGCTTCAGGAAACCGTTCGCAAAGGCTGCTTTATAGTGAACACAACCATAGAACTGGCGGCTCATGATGAAGACAGCCGCGCCATCATCAACAGGCAAAACGCCCGCATCGAAAAAATGCTGACACATGAGATAGAACAGGGTCAGAAAACAGGCGATTTCCGCAATGATATTCCTGCAAACGAACTCGCAACGGAACTGAACGTTATGCTGTATGGCCTAATGGCCGACAGCAAATCAACCGGCGAACCGGCGCGCACTAAAAAGCTGGCTGCCAACTTTTTGCGGAGCCTGTGCCCCTAAAAAAATTTACCCTATTTTTGACCGATCGGTCATTAATTCTACAACCAAACCCCCAAGGAGACGACCAATGACTAACTCTATTCAAAAAGCACCAACCCAAGACCTTACTGGAAAAACTGCCGTTATCACTGGCGGCACAACAGGCATCGGCTTTGAAACAGCCAAACACTATATCGCCGCGGGTGCCCGCGTTATCATCACCGGCCAAAACCAAGTGCGCCTTGACGCAGCAATTGAGGCTTTGGGTGAGAACGCAGTTGGTGTAAACGCCAACGTAACCGACCTCGCGGCCCTTGACCGACTGGCGGGCAGCGCCCGCGACGCCTTCGGCCAAGTGGACATACTGTTTGCTAACGCAGGCTCCGGTGTATTCGCCCCCATAGAAGCGGTCGACGAAGCTGCCTATGACAAACAATTCGACGTCAATGTTAAAGGTGTATTCTTCACCGTGCAAAGGCTGCTGCCTGTGTTAGCCGACGGCGCGTCTATTATCCTGACTGGTTCTGCAGTGCACGGAAAAGGCGTTGCGACCGGAAGCCTGTATTTTGCAACCAAAGCAGCGGTACGCTCCCTCACCCGAAGCCTTGCAGCAGAGCTTGCGCCGCGCGGTATTAGAGTCAATACCCTGTCGCCCGGCATCGTGCGTACGCATTTTGCGGCCAACACAAACGTATCGGAAGATGACTTTGAAGGCTTTATCGACATGGTAAAATCACAGGCTCCGCTGGGCAGGGAAGGCACACCAACCGATATGGCCAATGCGGCCCTCTTTCTGGCAAGCGACGCCTCAAGCTATATGACAGCGGCAGACCTGGTGGTCGATGGTGGCTGGATGAATGTCTAAGCTGATGCTTTAAAGTTTCAGGCCCGCTGCCCGCTTGACGGGTGGCGGGTTTTCTTATTCCGTTTCCCAGCTAAGCGGCGGATATGTGGGGAAAACCAGCGGTTCGTCAATACCCTCTGCAGCCAGTTCCTCGGCCTGTTTACGCAGCGCCAGCAAGTCATCCGTTAAACGATAGCGGAACCCCCGCGCCTCGCCCCACAGGTTTTCAAACCCATCGGGGTAGTTGCCAGGCCCCATGGCAAGCTGCGGCCCAATCAGGTCATACCCCGCCACGAGCCGCGCGGCCTCTTGTTCTTCAAAGGCGCGAATGCTGTCATAATATTTTTTCAAAAGGGCGTCCGGGCTTGGTGCTGGAGCTGCCGCTGCTTGGGCCTCCGCGACAAAATAGTCCCTTGTGTCAGAGTAACTGATGCTGTCGGCGTTGCGCCACACATGCATTGTGCGGGCGTTTTTAAGGCTTTCGGTTTCCGGGTCAACAATCATCACGGTTGGCGTGGCATATATGGCGGGCATACCAAACCGGCGGTTAACCTCGCGCGCGGTGTCAAGGTGCCCAACATCAACATACAGCACTTCATACTTGTCCTCGATCACGCCGCTGACACGGTCATCGCGAAAGCGTTTCACAAGGCCCCGGCTGTCATGGCACCAGGTTGCGCCCATAACAATCAGCGCGAGCTTGTCGCTGTCGCGGGCTGCCGCCAGCGTGGCGTCCACGTCAGCCATCACATCAGCAGATGGCAGGTAGGGGCTGTCAAAACCTGGTTCTTCGCTCGCCTGCACCCCTGCCGCAAGGACAAAAATCATCCCCAGAACAGCGATGCCAGACCTGAAAACCGATAATGCAGAAGCAGACTTTACAAACACGACAAATACCTAATGAAAAATTCAACAGACGATCAACCTAAAGCGTCATCATCCCAGGCGCAAGCACGGCGATTGGTCGCAGCACCGCAGGCTTGACGGTATTTCCTTTATGCCACCTATGCCGTCAGTTCGCCGATAAACTGCTGCAATTTCATCATGGCGGGTGCGCCGTTGTTTTTCATCATCATCAGGATTTCCATGGTCTCCGGGTCGCTGGTGTCCGCGTCCTGCACCAGGCGGGTAAAGCCATCCAGCCGGTTATTCTTAATCCAGGCGCGCAGTGTTTTGTCTTGTGACCAGCGCATCTGGTTCATCATCAGTCCGGCGGTGCATATGATCCAGTCCGTATTGTGGTTCGGCAGCGGCACAACCGTGCACAGGTCGTTTTTCTCGCGCTCCGTTTCATAGTGCGCTTCCACATAGGCGACAAACGCGCCAGAAAACACGGGCTGAATGGTGCGCACGGTCTGGATGGTGATCACATCCCCATCAAACACCGGGTATGTTTCTGTCACCGGCACGGCGCGGGCAGAACAATCCACATATAAGGCGTCTTTATCCGTGGGCACAGTGCCCTTTTCTAACCGGATTTCATCATCGGTGATGTGCGTTACCCGGCCAAGGCGGATGATGTTTTTGATGCGCCGCAATTGCTCCATCTCGGGCTCGCTGATGGTGGCCCCATGATACATCTCCGGCTTGACGCTGGTGTCAATGCGCACAAGGCAGTTTGCAGCTTCCAGCCGGTCAAACAAATCATCGATTGAGTTCGCTTTGGCGATACAGTCCATCTGGCGCGCCTGCGCCCCGATGGTGGACTTGAAAAACTCTTTGGCGGGCTGCGTGTTTTCACGCGGAATCAGCCAGCCATCGCGCGGCATGATCCATTTAATCATGTCTGGGTCCACGCCCTTCTCGAGCAACCACAGGCAGGCGTCAATCCCGGTTTTACCGCCCCCCACAATCACATAAGCCGATGGAATTTCGTGGATATTCGGCAGCGCATTCAGGGGCACACGGGTTACACCTTCGTCAATGGTGTAGCTGGGCGTGTGGGTTGATGGCACAGACGTTTTGAAATAGGTCGCATCAACAATTTTTTTCTTCACGTCCACTTCAAATGTGTCACCCGAACTGATGCCACGGAACTTCGCCCCACCTTCATAGTCACACATGGGGAAATACTGCACCCGCCCGGATGGCAGGAACGTGTGTTTCATCACCTGGTCAAAATACGCGCTGACTTCCGCGCCGGATGCCAGCTCCATCAACCCTTTGTTCAGGCCCACTTCATCCTTCAGGCCGGTGCCAAGCGGCTTTGAACTGACGCCGTAAAATGCGGATGGCTGATGCAAATTGACAAAACTATAGGCATCATTCCAATGGCCGCCGGGCATATGGTGCCGATCCACCATTATGATGGTGGCATCCTTGTTTTCTGTCAGCATGGTGTCGGCAAACGCCATGCCCACAGCACCCGTGCCAATGATCAGATAATCTGCTTCCAGTTTATGATGCGCCATGTCTCTCTCCGCCCGTTCTTTGCCGTCATTTTTGCCATCAGGTCAGCCCGATCATAAGGGCTGCGCTACAGTCCAAAATATAACAGTGTTATGTTCCAGATAACGATGTATATAACACTGTTATAAATGTCAAGCCCATGCTATGAATTCTTCTATGACCGATACAAAGGCAAAAATTTTGACCGCGGCGTCTGCCCTGTTTCTGGAAGGCGGAGCCAAAGCCCTGAGCGTGCGCGCCATCGCTGCACGCGCCAACATGTCGACCATTGGCATCTACAGCCACTTCAAGGGCAAACAAGGCATTCTGGATGCCCTGTTTGTTGAGGCGACGGCGATGGTGTCTGATGCTATGGATGCAGGTAACGGCCAGCCGGACGCCAAATCAACCATGATGGCCGCAGCATCGGCGTATCTGGACTTTGCCGCCAACCATGCGGCGCACTATCAGCTTTTTTTTGGGGAAAACGATCCGGATTATGAACCGTCAGAAGAGGCGCAAACCGCCGCCCGCGATGCCTACAAAAAGCTGCTGTCACATGCCACCCTGCTGATGCCCGAGGGCGCAAAACTACCGGATGTGCAGGAAACCGCGCTTGGTTTCTGGGCACTGTTGCATGGCTTTGTCGGCCTGACCCGTCACGCCGCCGCCGCGCACACTGGCGTGCAGGACTGGCGCGCGCTTATTTTGCGCAAGGTTGAAGACCACATTGATTTGTTCCTGACGAGGAAGGCGGACCAGGGTATCTAAAGGGTGGCCTAATCAGGCCTGTCGGGGCACAGCCACTGGATGGTATGCAGGCCTGCCATGCGGGCAAAACGGTTCAGCTCTGCTTCAAACTTATTCGCGCGCGCTGTTGTCCATTGCACCCCTGCTTCGCGCCACAGCTTGTGGACGGTCATCACGCCCTTGGCGCGGTCGGCCTTAATTTCAGTGCGGCCCACAAACCTGTCCCCCTCCAGCAGCGGATAAACATAATAGCCCCAGACCCGGTCTTTCGCGGGCACAAACATTTCATTGCGGTAGTCAAAACCAAACAGCCGCATCAGGCGGCCCCTGTCCCGCACAGCCGGGTCAAACGGGTTGATAATGCGCAGGCGGCTGGTCGGTGGTGTGATGGCGTCCAGCCGGGCTTCAATGTCTTTGGGCGCGAAAGCGGGCATCCAGCTGTCGTCTGCGGCCTGAACCTCAACAGGCACAAGCGCCTTTTGCTGCCCATCCAGCCAGCGCCGGACTTCGCTGGCGCTAACGGCATCCCAAAACCGCTGTATGTCGCCAGGTGTACCAAACGACAGACGGTCAACCGCGCCCGCGCACAACCAGTGTATCTGGTCATTGTCCGGCACCTCTGTCTCAAAATGTTCTGCCGGGATCACCCGTTCGGGCAGGTCATAAAATTTGATAAAGTTTTCCCGGTGGCACGTGGTCAACTCCCCGGCGTACCACAGCATATCCAGCGCTTTTTTGTGCGGCGGGCGCGACCACATTTCTTTTTTGCCTTCAATTTTTGTATCAAAATCGCGGGTGGACAGCGCGCCGTCCTCGCGAATGCGGTCACGCACATGCGCAACGTCTGCTTTAGACACACCCTTCGTAAACCATTTGGCGGTCGCCTTGCCCATGCGGCCAAACTGCCGCCGCCAATAAGGGTAAAATTCAATGGGCAGGACAGAGGCATCATGGGTGAAATGCTCAAAAATCGCGCGCTCATTTTTCAACAGGCTGCCCAGCATGGGTTCGCGGTAGTTCTGATTGCGGGACCACAGAATATGATGATGCGCGCGCGTGACATTGCGGATGGTATCCAGCTGCACAAACCCAAGAGAGCGAACCATCGCCCGCACATCCAGCACCCCCGTGGGCGTGGCCGCCAGCCCCTGCCCTGCAAGCCAGAGCCAGCGTGCGTTTTTGTTGGGTATTTTCATGGCTGGCTGCGCTTGTTCTTGATGGCGATACCAGCACCAATAAGCGCAATGATCGCCCCCGGTATAAACAACCATAACTTCAGCGGCGTCAGGATACTTTTGAGATGAAGCAGGCTATCGTCACCCGACAGGAACATGACCTGCACAAAGCCTTCCGCCAGATCAACGGGAATGACAAACAGGCTCGGTAGCGCGAGCCAAAACCCTGCGCGGCCAAAAAACCGAAGTGCCATGCCCATGAACAAGCTGCCATAAGCAAGCGGATAGGCCACATCAACAGTGGCCGTCATCCAGATATGTGCGGTTTTCTGAGCCTTACTAAAACCCGCGACATGCGCGCGGATCTGGTTCGGGTCTGACATTTCATCAATTAGTTCAAACTGCCAAACCTGCATGATGATGGCAAAAGTCGCCGTCAGGCCAAGTGTTGCCCAAAACATGGCCCACAGTGTTTTAGTTTTCGTAAGCCAATCCTGCATTGGAAAGTTTGGCATTTGCTGTCCCCTCGCGTGCCCCCAAAAGGACAGTAGCAAAAGCGAAGGCCTGCTCAAATCAATTCAATGAACAAGGTCCGTTTGTGGGATCGAACACTTGCATCTATTGCCTTTGTGCGACCAGTCGTATACTTGTTTGCCAGCTTGGCTTCCGCCAAGCGTTGGAGACTTTATGTTCACCATTGCGGGCAACCGCTGACCCCACACCGTGGGGAGGCACTCTCAGTTAAATGGCCTTCGCTAGTCCGAAGATGCCGAACCTATAACTGTGCCCGCATCAATCACAAAACCCATCAAATGTGAATCGGGCCGCCTTCGCTTAGCGTGAAGGCAAGAATGAGAAACGTGAACAATGAATATTAGACCAACAAATGGCAGTGACATTGCCGACCTTCAATCGATCCTTGATGCAACAGAACTTTTTCCAAGCGATATGCTGCCCGAGATGATTGGCAGTTTTTTAAGCGACAACGCCTGTGAGGAAATATGGCTGACCTGCGAACATGACAGTGTTCCTGTTGGCTTTTGCTTCGCCACTCCGGAACAAATGACCGTTAGAACATGGAACATGTTGGCGATCGCGGTTTCACCAACTCACCAAAGCAAAGGTGTAGGTACTGCGATAGTCAGCCACCTCGAAGACCAACTTCGACGATCGGGACAAAGAATACTGATCGTTGATACATCTGGTCTTCCAGAGTTTGAGCGAACCAGAAACTTCTATGTGAAGACAGGCTATACTCAAGAAGCACGAATTCGAGACTTCTGGGAAGATGGCGACGACAAAGTCACATTTTGGAAGAAACTAACTGTTTAAAGCTACAAGAGGGCGCGGGTATCAGGCCCGCGCCCCCACCAACATCTTACAAGTCCTCCAGCGGCACATAGGGCATGTCAAACCCGAAGGCTTTGGGCGCGACAGCCTTGAGCGCGCGGGGCGTACGGAAAAAGGCGGGGCAACCCACGGCAAACACAGCCACCCGCTGGCCGTAGCGCAGGCGTTCTGCGTTAATGGGGGTGCCGGTTTCATAATCCACGATCACAATCAGGTCCGGCACGGTGGCAACCACCCGGCCCGCAAGCTTTGCGACCAGATATTCATTTTTGATACTGATGGTCATCGCATCACCTTCGCCAGCGAAGGGGGCCAGTGTTGCTTCGCCGATGTCATAGCCACCGACAATGCGGGTCGCCTTGTCTGTCACCTTGCCACAGTACAAAAGCCTGCATTCGCCGTACACGGACCCGGCAAACACGTGCCGAAGCACCGGTAGCAACGCATCTGCCCGGCCCCGGTTTTCCCGCAAGGTCCGCCCCAGCGCGATTGAAAAACCAACCGTTCCGGGGATGATGGCCGGCTTCAGCTCCGCGCCGGTCATGGGGTGTTCTGCGGTCGTTATCATACCGCCGGATGCCATCGCCAGTGCGCGAATGTGCCGTTCATAGGTTTGTGTGTCAGGCGTGGTGAATGTGGTGATGTTGCCCGCGTAATCGTACGCCACAGCGGGCGACGGGCACACGCCTGCAATGGCGTAGGTCATCATCTGCGCTTCGGGCAGCGCGCGGCCCATGCCGTCCCCGTCCACCACCGGCACGCCGCGCCCTGCAGCCGCCATAATGGGGATAAGCGAATTACCGCCGCCAATTTCAAACGACACCACCGCATCCACCGTGCGACCCACATGAGCTTCAAAGGCTTCAAGCGTGCGCGCGGCATCATCCACCGTTGGCAGCATTTCAAGGCTAACGGTAGGTGCCCCCACGCCGCCGATGGAAACTACATAGGCATCATCTGGCAGGTCATCGGGCGCAATCAGGTTAACCGGCCCATGTTTTTTCAGCGCCTCCCGGCAAATCATTTCGGGCACGTAAGGGTCCCCGCCGCCGCCGGTGGCGAGGAACACGGCCCCCAGGGACAGGTCAGAAAGATCGTCTGCGGATACTGTTGACCGATGTGTCATCACACAGTCTCCTTTTTACTAAGGGCCGCAATATCACCAATAACCTTCACCCGAACGCGGGTATTGCCTTCGTCCATGTAAGGGATCGCGGTTTCTTCAATGTCTGCGACCCGGATGGTGGCGGCGTCTGCACCTGCGCCGACCGCGCGGGCGATGGCCTCTGATTTCACTTTTTCAATTGCGTCTTCGCGCGGCAAGCTGCTGTAGGACACCAGCCGTTCGCTTTCACCGCCGATTTGCGCGATGGCGGCCCCAATGGCGTTGGCAACGCCTGCGTTTTCTGGCCGGTGCAGATGGCTCGCGGCCTTCAAGTCACCGGACACGAGCACAGCACCGCCGCCGACCAGAATAACGGGCACCGGGTCGGCGTTCGGTTTCATCATATCAATGGCCCCGTCCAGCATTTGGTGGATGGTGGCATTGCCTGCGGCCACCACTTCCGGGCTGAGGCCAGACAGGCGGGATTTATCCCCGATGTCGGCAAAACCGCCGGCAACAACAAGGTCCGTGGGGGTTAAGGTATCACCGCCAAATACCATGCCTTCGGTCACCAGCCGGTGCCCGACAGAGCGCGGGCCAATGGTTTTGCCGTCAGCGGCCACAATGCTGCCGCCACCAAGGCCAACGGCCATAATGTCCGGCATGCGGAAATTGGTGCGCACACCACCCACCGAGATCACCACATTGCTCTCGCGCGGGAACCCGCCTTCCAGCACGCCAATGTCGGATGTGGTGCCGCCGATATCCACAACAATTGCGTCCATAAGGCCGGTTAGCTTACAGGCCCCGCGTAAGCTGTTGGTAGGCCCGCTTGAAAAGGTCAGCGCAGGATATTCCCGTACAAAATCGGCGTTCATCAGCGTGCCATCGTTTTGGCTGACATACATGGGGCAGGTCAGGCCGCGCGCGCGAATTGCCCCCATAAAGGCATTTACCACCCGGTCCGCGAACGCCAGCAATGAGGCATTAAGAAGCGCGGCGTTTTCCCGTTCCATCAACCCCAACCGCCCCATGGTGTGAGAACAGGTGATGCGCGCATCCGGGATGGCGGCGCGCACACGCTCTGCCACCGCATGTTCGGGCGCGGCATTCATAGGGGAAAACACGGCAGAAATAGCGACATTTTTCAGCCCTTTTGCCGCAATATCGGCAATGGCCGCGTCAATTTCGCCGTCGTCCAGCGCAGCAAGCGGCCAGCCATCATACAAGGACCCGCCCTTGACCATATAACTGTGACGCCCCAGCGCATCCGCAATATCATCGGGCCAGTCCACCATCGGCGGCAGGCCGGTGCCCGATGGAAGGCCAATACGCAGCGCGGCAACTTCTGACAGCTCCTGCCGTTCCACCACCGCGTTGGTAAACTGAGTGGTGCCAATCATGACGGCTTCGATGGTTTCATGCGCCGCGCCTGCATCTGCGATAATGGTATCCAGCGCGTTTGTGATGCCCGAAAGCACATCGGCCGTGGTCAGCGCCTTGGTGGAGGCAACCACATCGCTGCCATCTAGTAACACTGCGTCTGTGTGGGTGCCCCCAACATCAATGCCAATGCGCATGGGTCAGGTCTCCTTTTCGGTGTCGGCAAAAGTGAAAGACAGCGCGCAATAAAGAAGCGCAGACAGAATAACGGAATCCAGCACACCAACACCCAGCAACGACCCAACCGTACCGTTATTGATGAGCGCAGCGAGAGCCGCCCCTGCCGCCCAGCTGATACAGGCGCGCCAGGAAAACTGCTGGTTCGCGTACAGTGTTTGCGCGGCATACGCCCCGCGCCGCATCCAGATATAGTCGGTGGCGATCACCCCAGCGACCGGCACAAAAATAACGGCGAGAAAGCTGAGGAACGCGAGGAAACTGTCCAGGATGTTCAAAAACGCGGCCCCAACACCCAGCGCACCCAACACCATTGTTACCAGTGTGCCTTTCAGTTTTGGGAACGTGGCTTCCACGCTTAGGACTGTGCTGTAAAGGTTGAGGGAATTGAGGACCCAGCTGCCCGCAATCACGATAGCGAACGCCCCTATGCCCAGCCCAAAATGCAGCAGCACATCCAGAACTTCGGTTTTACCGGACGCCGCCCCAGCAATACCGGCGGCAGCAAACACAATCAGCTCCACCACCATATAGGCCCAAAAAGCGACTTGAATGGCCCCCTTCCAATGGCGGACAAACCGCGTGATGTCCGGCAGGATAATCGCACCCACAATAATACCGCCGACCACAGCGGACACCCCGTCACCGACCGTTAGGGTTGCCGCCTTTTCAATTGCCATCAGGGCGGCGGGCGTGTGGTTTTCAAACGAGCCAACAAGCAACATAATGGTGACAACCGCCAAGATGGGCGCAAGCGCACTGGCGAGGATGTTGATCGCGCGGAAACCAAACACGGTTGTTATGGTCATCAACGCGCCTGCGAAAATTTCAATGGGCCATGGGGGGACCTGTATGCCCCACACATCCAGCGCAAGCCGGGTCGCCGCGCCGGAAAAAAGGTCGATGTTGACGCCGAACCAACCAATCAAGGACACCGCAAACGCAAGGTTTACAAACGCCGCACCCCGATCCCCAAACGCAATGCGCACCAACAAATAGCTACTAAGCCGCGTGCGCGCCCCAATGGACCCCATAGTCGCACCGATGATTGTTAAAATGACGGACCCAACCACAAGGGCTGTCAGAAAATCCGTAACCGTCAGGGAATGATACATCTCCAGCCCCGCCACAAACACCGGTAGGGCAAAAGCCACCATCACGGCGATGGCAGCAACCCGCGGCCAGGCAACCAATTGGTCATCCGTTACCGGTGCTGCAGAAAATTCACTTGAATGGCTCATGATATAACGCTTCCCCCGAGGTATGGTTTCACCATGCCACAGCACGCGCAAAATAGGCTTTTGAAGTCAAGCGACTATTCCGTAGGATATTTTGTGGATTTGAGGAGAGCGGCAGCATGAACAGCGACAAACCCAAAATAAAGCTGGATGCGATCAATAAAAAGATATTGGCAACCATCCACCTGAACGCTGACCTCTCTAACCAGGAACTGGCTGAACAAGTGGGCCTGTCGCCCAGCGCGTGTTTCCAGCGGACCAAGGCACTGCGCGAAGCAGGCTATTTTTTCAATTTCCACACCGAAATGGACCTGGACCGTATTTGCGAGCATGTGCTAGCGTATGTGGAATTTACGCTGGAAAGCAACAGCGCAAAGCACCGCAAAGCGTTTGAAGCCGCGATTGATGCAATCCCCGAATTTATGGACTGCCTGCGCCTGAATGACGGCACCGATTATATCAGCTTCACCTGCGCGCCTAATGTGCAGGGGCTAAATGCGCTGTGTGACCAAATCAGCGGCGACCCGGCACTGGGTGTAAAATCCATCAAAACCCGCATGATTATGGAACGCACCAAATGGTACCTTGGCTATCCGCTGGAAAAACTCAGGTGGCTGGAATAGCGGTTAGGTAACTTAACCAATTGGAAACCGGGCTGCTCTATAGTGTTTGAAACAGTGGGGCGGCCAGTTCGCATACCACTTGATGCATGAAGGCAAGGTCAAACCGGATGGAACTTCAGGAAGTCCGCAACTACAAGCGAACGCTTCGGGCTTCGATAAACGCACTTGGCCTTTGCAGTTGTGTTTTTTTCTCGATAGTCCAGGTGAAGGCAGGCCTTTTTTTGATGGCATTCCTGTCGCTGGCCTCAATCGTCTATTTTGCTACAGCAATTTTTTACCTCTATAAGCGCGACACAAATTTGTGGAATGGATGGGGCTTTGTGCCGGTCGCACCAGGTGTTTTGCTGCATGCCCTATATGTCAACCCGGACTACGGCGTGTTTTGGGTTTACGTTAGCATAACCTCAATATTTTTCATGCTGCCGCTCAGGAACGCGACGATTACTTCCATTGTGTATTTGGGGGCTACCACATTTTTTATTGTGCCCAATTTTGAAACCTCGGTTCTGCTGCGCATTTATCCGACCGTTATCGTCGTTGGTATTTTTTCCTTCAGCTTTTCCTATCTTGTCGAACGCTTGCTGCGGACCCTAAGCGATGCGGCAACGCGCGACCCGCTGACAGGGATTTTGAACCGCCACACGTTCCATCATGCGATCAGGACCGCCCTGTCGGAACACCTGCGGTACAAGGTTGTTGGTGTTTTGTTTTTGTTCGATCTGGACCATTTCAAACGCATCAATGATGACCACGGGCACCTGGTTGGGGACAGCATCCTGCAAGACATTGCAAAAATTGTCAGCGCGAGGGTGCGGGACACGGATCAATTTTTCCGGTATGGCGGCGAGGAATTTGCTATTTTGTTGCGCCACACGTCACTACAAAACGCGGCTTTTTTAGCAGATGATATTCGCCAGATCATCGAAGCCCATTCTTTTGCAGATGGCGTCAAGGTCACCATCAGTGGGGGCCTGTCTGAAGTGGACAGCACGCTTGATATTGATGAATGGATTGGCCTGAGCGACACAGCCCTTTATGAAGCCAAAGCAATGGGCCGCAATTGTATCAAGATACACATTCCCCAGCTGATAGGCATGGCAGTGTAATGAACGGCTGTTGATCACCGGGTTCCTCCTATCACTCCTTGATCGCTTCCATCGCGGCCTGAATGCGGGCCTTCATTTTTGCCAGATCCTGTTCGCCGTAGGCGCCGTCCGTGCGGGTTGCCATATGGGTCAATGCACGACGAAGGTCGGCTTTCGCCGCCGCCTCTGCCGCCGGGTCCGTGCTGCCAACGCGGCCAATCCACAGGGGCGAAGTGTGAGCAAAGGCATAACTGTCCATCCCTGGCCATGCCATGTCGCCGCCGTGGGCGCGTGCCGCAACCCATCCACCCGCGGGCAGGTCAACGGTGCCTTCGTATGTTTTGGCTTCGCCTCCACCAACGCCTTCGCCTGACCAGACAACTGCGCCGTTCACAACAATTTCCAACGTTTCCACCGCTACCGCTGACGTTAACTCAACCGACCATGTGTGGCGGCCGGGCGTAACAACCCCGCCGGGGGTGGTGTCGCCGTCCACTGTGAACATCAAAGCGGGTGCGTTGCTGACAAAGCTCTCGCCCGCGCGTACTTTTGCAAGCACACTGTCCCATGTGGGTTTTTGGTCGCCAACATGGGCGTAAACCCTTGCCGAGCCCATGGCCGGTGTGCGGTGAAAATCAGCAAAGCTGTCTGTGCCAGCAACAGCAATAATCGGCTTGCCGATATTCAGCAGGCGATACCATAATTCAGAGGTGCCAAGCTCATCGGTCCAGGCGCAAATGATTTCGAGCGCCAGACCATCAGTCAGGATCGCATCAGACACAAATTCCAGTGGAATACCGGACAGATTTTCCGGCAAAAATGGGTCCACATTTTTCGCAACCGGATGCACATAAGTGGCAAGCGCATTGTGTTTTTTGGCAAAATCCAACACTTCGCCGTTAGATCTGTCCACCTCTGCAAGGCGCGGGTAAATGGACCTGGGGCCCCAATGCCAGGGCCGGTATTCCGCATCAACGTTAACCAAGCCAACATGGCCGTGCAGGTGGGACCGCACTTCCTGCCCCATATGGGCGACATTGCCGCTCTTTGTTGTAACGCGCTCACCAAGGAAAAGCCTGTCCATCAGCCGGGTGTGCAAATTTGCCAGCAATGAAGCGCCCACGGTCAGGTTTTCACCATCCAGCAGGGGTTTCAAGTCATCAGGCACCATGCGGAAGGGGCCATCATAATTCAGGTGAAAATGATAATCTGCGGAGGCATAACCCGCGCCTGCCGCGTCCCACACTTCGGGGATGGACAGCGTGATATCTGCCGCTCTGTCAGCGCCCAAATCAATGGTTTGGGTGTTCGCCTTGGTCATGATGCCGTTGACAGCGGTGATGGTCAGCGGGCCAACCGGCACCTCAAGGCTTATCGTGTCGCTTGAGTAAAAATAATGAACGCCGCTTTCACCATCAAAATACACCGGACCTTCTGCTGGCACCACGGGGTGACCGCGCGCATCCAGCACCGAAAGGCGCGCCGGGCTGGGTTGCCGGTTTTTGACGGTGCGCAGGGTAACGGTATGCCGGTCTTCGCCCCAGTTTTTGGTGGTAATATCCACGTCTTCAACCGCACCGCCAAAGGCGCTGGTCCGCTTCAGGTGGAATTGCTGGTTCGCGTCAGGTTCTGAAAAATAAATGTGCTGGCCATCACTGCTCCATGCAGGCCGCAGGGTGTAGCGATCACCGGAGCCATCATTGGGCTTGGGAGTTAGCTCGCTGGTGTAATCTGGCTGATATACATCCATACTGTGCAGGCGGTAGCTATCCCCTTCGGGCAAGGCGGCCACAACCGTGTGTTCGGATGGGTGAGTGTCTGCCATCAGATGGGCGGAAATGCCGGTTGAATACAGGGCTGTATCTGTGCCTTTGGTAAAAGACCGGAACCGCAGATGTTTTTCCGAAAACCCGGCAAAATGCACATACACAATGCCACTGCCGTCGTGCAGGATGCGCGCGCCGCGTTCAACGCCCTCAAGGTCTGTCACCTGTTCCCTCAAACCTGTTGCCAGATAATGCCGCCAGATATTAAGCGTGCCGCCCTGCCCTGACGTGAAATAAACCGACTGACCGTCGTGTGCAAACGTGGGGTCCAGTTCAATGGTGGGCGTATTAATAACCGTTTCTGCACCGGTGGCGAGCATGCGCACCACGATGCTGGTGTCTGCGCCGTTATCACGAATGAACACCAGTTTGCTGCCATCAGGGGACCATTGCGGACGACTGTCCACGTCCCGGCTTGCAGTTTCGCGGGTGGCAACGCCAGTGCTGGTATCCAGCAGCCATATGAAACCGCTGTCTGCATAAGCGATTGTTGTACCATCTGGCGCAGGGGCGGGGTCTATGGGGCCAGAGGTCAGGCTGGGGAATTCATGGCCTTCCAGATACACATGATGGCCAAATCCATCCACTTTGGGATAGCGGTTGGTCCACTGTGCGGACGCTGCGCCCGCAAGCACCCCACCAAGCACCAATGCTGCGCACGCGCGCCTGAAAACTGTTGTCATAATACACCCCTTTTAAGGCTCTAGACCTTTGCCCGGAAATCTGTGGCCAGCCCAAACCGGTATCGATAGCGCACTGGCATCGATTGCACTGCAGTAGACTATACAGAATCAAATCATAAGGTACAGCCGGAGAGGCACACGCCGCACGCGGGGGAATTACTAGTGCGGGTCAGGCAACACACGACTAAGCGTGCCATCAAGGGATATTTTATCCAGGCCTTCCTGCAACCCCAGGATCACGGGCAGCATCTCAGGGGTGCTTTTGCACATCAAGCCGTCTTCCATCCGGGCGATTGTGATACCGGTGTCGATAAACTGGCCATGCAGGGGATGCTTGGCCGAAAGCGAATGCACATCCACATCATATGCCAGCGCAACATCCGCGCGGCCCGCCACCAGGGCATCCAGTGCCGCGACAAAACTGTCTGCGCCAGCAATATCGGCAGCTTGCCAGTTTTCGTCAAACAAGCTTTGCAAGTTCAGGATTGTGCCATCAGCAACGGCTTTTTGGGTTGAAAGGGCCTCAGGGCTGTACCCTTTATCCCCTGCACCTGTGTCCCCTACGCGCACATACGCCTTAATTTCCAGCCATGCGATAGGGCCAATAAAAGTGTATTCAGTGGCATCCATGCCCAACCGCGCCCAGTTGGGAGAATTCCGCAACGCCATGGCAAAGCAATGGTAATCATCGGCTGCAAGCTGGCGCATGGCGCTGGTTAGCGGGAAATAGCGGATATCCAGCGGACGCGCCAAGTCACGCGCCATCAATTCCAGCACCTTGTTGTAGGCCCCTGGTTGATCGCTATCGAAAACATACGGGATACGACCTGCTGAAATCACGACCGGCTTTGTGCTGTCGTCGGCGGTTGCCGCAAACGCCACCGTCAAAATCACAAAGAATAAACGACACAGTCGCATGCTACTCGTCCCCATTTTCTGTCTACAGCATAGCACCAGTGAATTAGAAATTGGTTAACAGGCCATTTATATTTGCAACAACTACTAACAGCGAACCCTGCCAATCCTCACAAACTGATTGTGCGGTGGTTTCCTTTTATGGTTTTCAACCAATATCACAGAAAGCCTGGATGCGGTGCATTCAGCACGGAACACAATAGTCAGAAAAGGACGTGTTTATGTTCAGCCATATCATGCTTGGCGCAGATGATGTTGCCGAGTCCAAAAAATTCTACGATGCCATCATGGCAGTTCTGGGGCACAAACCCGGCGTGATGGACGAAAAAGGACGCTGCTTTTATTATGAACGGTCCGGCGTATTTTCCCTGAGCAAACCCATTGACGGCGCACCCGCATGTGGTGGCAACGGCAGCACCATCGGTTTCGCCGCCGACACGCCAGAGATTATTGACGCCTGGCACGCGGCGGGGCTGGCCAATGGGGGTACCGCCATCGAAGACCCACCCGGCGTGCGCGAAGGCGGCGGGCAGAAAATGTATCTGGCGTACCTGCGCGACCCGGGCGGCAACAAAATCTGTGCCCTGCACATGATGAAATAGGCTGGCTTGGGCCGACCTTCAAAGAAAAACGCGTGAGCGCTTGCGAGTGCTCACAAACACCCGCAAGCCGCAATAAAAACTGTTGATTTCAAATGGTGGTCGGTACTGGGCTCGAACCAGCAACCTTATGACACCGTTAAATGCCCTTTTGACCAGATAACAGCACGAGCCCGTTATATTGATAACGCGAACCAGATACTACACTTAGGGGTACTGACCTGGCTTGCACACGGGGCTTCGGATCAAATTTCCACCAAACCTACAGGTGTTAGGTTCAGATAAATTTGCATGACAACGACAACTACACTGGATCATGGAAACGGCTGTTGAACTGCGATCCCTGTTGGCTGCGGTGTAGGTGCATTTAGTGCCTGTGTCATCCCGAGGAACAACCTTGGTATAGCAGGCTTTTTGTGTGCCTTGCGCGGGGTCTTCAATGCCAAATGTAGCAGGAAGGCAAATAAAGTCACGATAGCCTGTGATTTGCTTATAATTATTGTGGACTCCGTACCAACCAGTCCAATAACCTTCTATGGAGCACTTACCAAAATCTTTCGCGCATTCATGGAATCCTGGAGGTATGGTTGTCCCGGTAATTCCGGTCGCTGTGGCTCTGGATAGGTTTGCGCCAGCATTCACATAGCAGGTTTTTCTTGTACCGACTTTAGGGTCGTCAACCAGCAGATTGCCGGGCAAACAGGTGAATGAGTTTTCGCCCGAGATGCGAAGATACGTGGTTCCAACACCATAATATCCGTCCCAATCCCCGGTCACAATGCAGGTTTCGCCGTCTTCAGCGCACGGCTTATACCCTTCTGGTAAGCTTGTATACACCGTGGCGGGCGGGAGCATTTTTGCCGCATTATCAATATAGCATGTTTTCTTTGTACCCGGTATCGGATCAGCGATGCCAAAAGTATTCGGCAGGCACACGAAATCTTTTGGGCCCGAGATTTTGACATATGTGCCTGGGTTACCAGCACCATACCACCCGGTCCACGGTCCGGCCGTAGCGCAAACCTTTCCGTCGGTTGCACAAGCCTTAAACCCATCTGGAAGGGTTGTCCGTTTTGTGGTTGAGCCGGCGGGGCTTGGCTCGGCTGATGAAACATAGCATTGTTTAGCCTGTCCGTCTGCAGGGTCCACTATATGAAAATTAGCCAGCGCACAGGTAAAATTGCCGGTACCTTTGATATTGGCGTATCCGCTGCCCCCACCGTAGTAGCCGTCCCAGTCGCCGGTGACCTCACACATCTTTCCCTCGGTGGCACACAAAGGAAACTCATTTTGGTTCGGGGGCGCATTCATTGTGGTGCCTGTCCCGCCTGGACCACTTGCCGCTGACAGTCGGATATAGCATGTCTTCAGGGTACCAGAGATCGGATCCGGTATACCAAGCCCCGCCTCGGTACAGCTGACCGATCCACTTTTATCGAGCGCCTTGGAAAAAGCCCCATCCGCCCCCCAGTAAATATCAGAGGTTTGACCAGCGCGTATCTGGCACGTCTGCCTATCCATTGCACAGGCGATATAGTCTACGGGCACCTCTGGATATACCGTCCGTGCGCTGGCGCCAACTGTCCATCCACCTCCTGCAACAAGGACTAGAAACAAGGCTTTAAGTTGACTTAGACAATATCTCGACATTATAGCGACCCCTTTGCGTGCGGCAGAACCCTTTACCCTCAAATCATGCGGACACATCGTGCGACCGCGATGAGTATTTTTTTAAAACTATGTTTAAAACCTATAAAATGCAACCAAGGCGATAGAATCAGCTGTATATTTCAAACGCAGCTGGCTGGGCCTCAAAGCTCGGCCCATGCTTCGACCTGCATTGTGTCTGCACCTACTAATCAGTGTTTCGGTGCATAGTCTTGAACACCTTCCCGCCCTTAGAGACGGTTGTATTTTTCAGTTGGAAACAACGGGGTTTAAGGCGTTAGTTTTTGAACGCCTTAAACGGACTGGCGCTCAAGTTTGAAACGAGCGTTTTCTATGGCTCGAGGATAATGCAAAGAAAACACATGATTTCAAATGGTGGTCGGTACTGGGCTCGAACCAGCGACCTCATCGATGTCAACGATGCGCTCTACCAACTGAGCTAACCGACCAGACCATTCAAATAAGACGCGCGCGCCATGCGCTGCGGTCCCGGTGTATAAAACGCACACCCGGCGCACGCAAGCGGAAAATCGAAGTTTCGCAGCCCTAGCTGATGGTCCCTTTGCTGGCGGGTCTCAGGCGCTTTCTGCCATAAAGGGTTGGGCGCGCATGCGCCTGCCGCCTGCACGGGCAACCGCGTTCGAAACCGCAGGGGCCATGGGCGGCAATGACATTTCCCCCATGCCCGCAGGATCCGCGCTGCTTTCCACAATATGCACCTGTATATCCGGCACAGAATCCGCCATACGCATCATGTGATAGCTGTCGAAATTATCATTAATCACCTGGCCGCCACGCACCTGAATTTGTTGGCCCAGTGCCGCCGAAAGACCATCATTGATCCCGCCTTCCATTTGCGCCAACACACCCGCGCGGTTCACAACCGTGCCCACATCAATGGCACCTGATACCCTGTCTACCCGGAAGCGGCCACCGTCCAGCAGCGTAACGTCCGCCACCAACGCACAGTACCCGCCAAAGGTGAAGTGCCCGGCAATGCCCTGGGCAGAACCACTGGGCATGCGGCGGCCCCAGCTGCCAAGCCGCGCCGCCTCCCTAAGCACGTTTTTCAAACGCCTTGTGTTAAACACCGGCCCACCATGCTGGCCGTAGGCAAGCTCTTCATCTGCCCCCAAAAGACGCAGCCGCAACTGCAAGGGGTCTTCCCCCAACTCTGCAGCGATTTCATCCAGAAAGCTTTGCACCACAAAAGCGTTGACGGTGTGAGCGGGCGCGCGCCAGCTTCCCTGCGGCGTGCCGGACCGGGCCACGTGATACTCCATTTTCAGGTTATCCACCCTGCCTGCCGGAAAGTCATCCACATAGAGGTCAGCGCCGAACAGCTCATCCTGCGGTCTGCCGCGCCGGTAATATTTGGGTGTGCCCGCATACCGGTGCGCCCAGGCGGTTAACTTGCCCGCTGTGTCAAACGCGGCGGTCATTTCATGGTGGCCCATGGGCCGGTAAAAATCATGCGCTATGTCATCTTCGCGTGTCCATTGCAGGCGAATAGGCATACCAACCTTGTGGGAAATGAACGCCGCTTCATGGGCATGATCGCTGGTCAGCCTGCGGCCAAACCCACCGCCCAGCCGCGTGTAGCGCACATCTATTGACAGGCGGTCTATCCCGCTGATGGCATGCGCCGCGCGCGAGGCACCAGACGGGCTTTGGAAGGGGCCAATCATGGTTGCGCTGTCTTGCCGAATATCAGCAATACAGTTTTGCGGTTCAAGCTGCGCATGGGACACCAGCGGCAAGCGGTAGGTGCGCGTAACCGTTGTGGCGGCTGCCGCAACCGCTGCATCAAAATCACCGTCATTGCGCACGATCTGGCCTTCCGTTTTCAGCAACGCTGTGCACTGCTCATTCAGGCTTTCGCTGCTTTCTTCGGCATGCGGGCCTTTGTTCCAGCGAATTTCCAGCAAATCGCGGGCTTTTTTTGCGGCCCACATGGTTTCAGCCACAACGGCAACACCCGCCGCCAGATACGTATAATTGCCGTCCAACGGGGGGCGGTCCATCACAATCACATCAATAACGCCGTCAAGCGCGCGGGCCGCGCTATCATCAACGCTTTCAACAAAACCATCCAGGTACGGCGACCGCGCGATCATGGCGCATTTCGCCCCCGGATAGTCCATGTCCATGCCGTAAAGGGGCTTGCCAGTAACAATATCCAGCGCTGCTTTGTTTTTCTGCGCTGTGCCAACAATTTTGCGGTCCCGCGCTGGTTTTAAGGCGGGTTCAAAACCGTCTGGCAACATTTCGCTGGCTGCTGCCGCCGCAAGACTGCCATAGGGAATACGGTCACCGTTCGGCGCAATCACATGGGATTTATCTGTCTGCAACCGATCAACCGGCACGCCAAGTTGCTGTGCCGCCGCCTGCATCAACAGCCTGCGCACGCTGGCACCTGCCGCACGTAGCGGTCCCCAACCGTCTGACACACTCGTGGAGCCACCGGCCCCTTGCGGCATCGCCTTCCAGGTAAGCTGCCCTTCCGGTGTGCGCATCAGCATCAGCGGCATAGGCTCTGGCGTAATCAGGTCAAAGTCTGCGTCCAGTTCATCAGCAAATATCATCGCAAGCGACGTATCAACACCCTGCCCCATGTCAGGGGACGGGCTATAGAAAACCATGCTGTTGTCAGGGTGGATAGCCGCGAACGGCGTCAGGCCATCATCATCTTTGTCCGTGTCGTCCATCAGGGATAACGACAGGGCTGGCCCAGCGACCAGCAGTGCCCCTCCAGCAAAACCATACGATAAAAACCTACGCCGATTGATGTGCCTGGACATTGCCGTACTCCCCTGATGGTCTATTAGGCTATACCGTAACACATCCAACAAAGGCGGGGGCTCGGCTCGCCGCCCCATGCACACCAATCACCGCTTTTTGGAGCAGTTAACAGCATCTAACGGGCTGGTCACAAAGGGTAACAGGGCGATAAACCAGCGCACGGCCGATTGGGGTTTCCTGATACTGCATATGGTGGGGGAACAGGCGTATTCTCTGCCGTATATGACAGAAACAGAAAACCCTCCAGCCAGCTTTAACAGCAGGCCAGAGGGAATGGTTTAGATGCATACAAACCTATGCTAATAGCCGACTAGCTTCGGTTGCGAATGGTTTCCGCCAAAGTGCGGGCATCGTAGATATTGCCGCTTGGCTTTTCGCCTTCGCCCATCACAATTTCAATAATAGTCGCAGTCGACTCGACACCCTGGGGTGCACGGTCACGATACGTTGGATCAATGTATGCGGGTCGTGTCACATTCCTGCAGGACAGTATGCCGCATTCGCGATAGGTGGTTGCATTCAATCGCATAGACGCAACCGCGCGATCATGGGAGCCGCGGTTTTCTGTCTGTGCGTCACGGTCAACAACTTCAAACCAATCGTAACCCTTTTGAAGAGTTAGCTCGGCGGCTCTAAGCAAAGCAAAGTCTTTTGCCTCTTCCACATCGTTACCACGAGTTTTATATGCGACGCGATACCGATCATCTTCGAGCGCACTTTCATAATATCCGTAATCACCTTGTTCGTTAGCAGCCATGTAACGATCAGAGTCGGACGACGCGCATGCAGTCATCATTAGAGCCACTGGCAAGCTATATAAAAAATTTCTCAACCTAACCTCCTACTGATATTGAACGACGCTCAACTCATATCTAACGCGGTATGAAGTATCGATACTGTTGACCAGGCCTACGCATAAAAAACCTGCAAATCAGGACGATCTTTAAATTTATGAATAGTCTTCTGGTGCACCCCGCACAATCACGGGTGACAGTCCTGCAAAAAGCCGGTAGCGTGCCGCCATGGAACGCGATTTGGAGAGCCCGGTCCCCCTAAACACACCAGAAGCCTTTCTGGTGCGCGCGCCTGTTGTGGCAGAAAACCCGTTTCTTTTTGCGGTGCCGCACAGTGGCCGGCATTATCCAACCAGCTTCAAACACCAGTGTCAGCTTGATGACAGGTCCATGCGCCTGTCAGAAGATGCCTTTGTTGATGAACTCTTTGAAGGTGTTGCAGACCACGGCGCTACGCACCTGATCGCGACACACGCCCGCGCGTACGTTGACCTGAACCGTGCCGCGAACGAATTAGAACCCAGCATGTTCACGGGCGAGATTGGGACGTATGAAGTTGACCTGAACAACCGGGTTAAAGCGGGGCTTGGTGTTATCCCGCGCGTCATCGGCGAAGGGATGCCGATATATGGTGTGAAAATACCAATCCGGGAAGCGTTTAAACGCCTGGAAACGGTGTACAAGCCCTACCATGAAAAAGTGTCACAGGTTCTGCTGGCCCGGCATCAGGCGTTTGGGTCCTCGGTTCTGATTGACTGCCATTCCATGCCGTCAGGCCCTGAACTGGGCCGCAGGCGGCGGTCCCAGCCCGAAATTGTGCTGGGGGATTGCTGGGGCACAAGTTGCTCGCGGGAATTGACCGGCCTTGTTGAACGGCTGTTTCTGGATGCCGGGTTCCGCGTGAAGCGCAACATCCCGTACGCCGGCGGGTATGCCACCCGGCATTATGGCAAACCAGCGCGCCAATGCCATGCCCTGCAAATTGAAATTAACCGCGCCATCTATATGGACGAAGTACGCGTTGAAAAACTGCCGCATTTCGCCGAAATACAGGGCAAAATTCTGTCTGTCAGCCGACAGATCATGCAGGCTTATGACACCTTGCCAACCGACGTCAGACTGGGCGAACAAGCAAAAGCCGCTGAATAAAGCGGCTGTCCCTGCTCGCCCAAAAAATGCGTTACCCCAAAATATCGCTAAACCGAAACGGCGTTAGAATAGAAATTCAACAGACACATAGGTGAAAAGCGGGTTGCCGGCACCTGTTGCATTGGGGGCTTGGTTAAAAAACTCGCCGTTCTGGAAGGAGACAGCGCCAACCTCCAGCTTAACGCGGTCTTGCACCAGCGGAACCCGTGCCCGCATCTGGATTTGATGGCCGGCGAACGTCCCTGATTGGCCGGTAATGTCGCGCACTCCGATACGACCAAAGGTGTCAAAGGCGGAATCCAGCCAAATGGCCTGCCACTGGAACATCAGGTCCCAGGGGGTGCCGGGTTTATAGAGCACCCGCGCGCCGGGGGCCGACATATTGTTGCGGTGCACCATGGTAAACAGACCGGTAGGACCCAGGTCACCCCGGATCGGGCCAAAGATTGGGTCATACAGGCCGGAACGGCCATCCGTCGGGTCTTCGTCCCCACTGGCAAAATCATATGTTGCAGCAACATTCAGGCCGCTGTCAGCAACGCTGTAACCCACTTCGGCATGCAGGAAGCTTGCCCGCACATTCAGGTCTGTGACGTCGGCAGGGTTTCGGGTGGCCCGGCGTTCGCCGCGTTGCAGCGCGCCCTCGATATCAAAATCCCATGCGCCTGCCGTGCGTTTTTTCTGGAACTGGGCACCCAGGGTAAACAGGTTGCGGTCAAATGTTTCCCGTTTGCCGATGTTGTCTTCTTCATCCATCCAGATGGCATAGGCACGCGACGTGATACCCGGCAACAGGCTGGTGCTTTCCCCAAAGAAACCCGCCAGCGTGAAATCATCATCAAACATGTCATGCGCGATTTCATTATCGTCAAAAGCGTCGGCCCCGACAGGTCGAATTTGGCCCGGCATCATCCAGAAGGCATCAAGCCGGTTGCCATTTTCTGTTGCGATGTGGGCGCGCGCACCTGCAAAAGTAAAAATGGTGTTGCGGTAAATGTTTCTGCCAATAACCCGGCCACTGCCCAACGCCCAGGTGAAACGCCCTACTTGCGCGCCCACTTCACCGCCACCTGCGAAGGCATTTTTGTGCGTGTAGCGCACATAATACTGCAGCGGCTCCACCGCGTTTACAATACCAGCCGTCAGGTTGCGCACGTCATCTGCGCCGTAGGCCCGGGCATCATGCAGTTCTGCGCCAAATTCCCAGCCGCCTTTACGGGCTTTTGCAACGATGGCTGTGCGCAAAGACACAATCGCCTCGTCTTCTGTGCGACCGGGACGGAAGGGATTATCAAGATATTCGTAATGGACGCGGTGCGCGCCTGAAAGGTCCAGCGTCCAGCCACTGGGTGTGTCTTGTGCGTGCGCAGCACCTGTAAAAGACAAACCGAGGACTGCCCCCGCCACCATAAATTTAAAAAATCTAGCCATCCGATGAGATGCAGCCCACGCGTCTGCTATTAGAAAATTCATCACAATATATTCTCAACTATAATGATTTGGCGGACCCAGGCAAAGGGCCGGAAAATAAGGTTTCAAATAACCTGTTTTACCTGACCCCGCCCGTAAAAATCGAAAGTACAGGGTCAGGCATGCTTGGAACTGCTAGGCCGCACGCACTGCGTTCAGGAACTTCTCTACCTCTTGCTGTAACCCATCTGACTTCACGTTCAGGTCACCTGCAACATCGGTCACCTGACCTGCAGCCGTATGCGTTTCAGAAGCAGCCATTGTGACTTGCTCAATGTTTTCGGTCACTTCCTGTGTGCTGAGAGAGGCTTCCTGCACGCTCTGTGCAATCTCGCGCGTGGCGGCACCCTGCTGCTCCACGGAGCTGGCAATCGCGGTAGAGTTTTTGTCGATATCATTGATGACCCGACTGATCGCCGCTATCGCCGCAACTGAGTTTTCAGTCTCAAGCTGAATTTTCTGGATATGGCCTGAAATGTCGTCCGTCGCTTTGGCGGTTTGGCCAGCCAGGCTTTTCACCTCGCTTGCGACAACGGCAAACCCCTTTCCGGCTTCACCAGCACGTGCAGACTCGATCGTGGCATTGAGCGCCAGCAAGTTTGTTTGTTCTGCAATTTCAGAGATCAGGCTGACAACCTCGCCAATTTTTTGCGCGGCTTCGGCCAGGCCTTCTATCTGTTTGTTTGTCTGCTCAGCTTGAGCAACAGCTTGTTGCGCGATTGTTGCAGAATCCCCAACCTGGCGGTCAATTTCAGCGATTGCACACGACAGCTCCTCGGTTGCGGCAGCTACACTTTGCACACTTCCAGATGCTTTTTCTGCGGCTGTTGCAACATTGGTGGCCCGCTGGTTCGTGCTATCGGCAATACCCGCCATTGATCCGGCGGTGGCTTCCATCTCGGTTGAGCTTGAGGCAAAAGCAGACAACAGTTCCCCGACGCTGGTGTCGAAGCGGGCTGTCAATTCCTCGATTTCGCGGGCGCGCTCGGCCCGCTCTTCTGCCTCGCGGGCACGCTCCGCCTGGCGCTCTGCTTCTTCTGCCGCCAATTTGGCTTCCTGCTCCTGGCGGGCTTTGCGCTCTGCTGCTTCTTTTTCCGCCAGTTCGTCCGCGCGGATCATATTGTCTTTAAACACGTTCACAGCTTCAGCCATGTCGCCAATTTCGTCGTTATAGTCCTGACCTGGGATAGCGATGGTTTTGTCGCCGTTTGCCAGCTCTTTCATCGCGGTTGTGATCGCAACAATCGGGCGGGAAAGCCCGGTGCCGATTAACCAGGCAGCTGCGATACCAAAAAGCACACCCAGTATTGAAGCCAAAACTGTAACAACAGTCCCGCGCTCAGCATTGGCCTGCGCCTGCGGCCCCAATGTGTCTTGTTCCGCTTTGATACCAAGCTTCATGTCTTCAATATCTGACGCGACCTTCGGCCCGATACGGTCCAACGTATTGGTAATGATATCGTTGCGGGTAACGATGGCGCGGTTGACCTCTTTGAAAGTATTTTCATACTCAGTGTGCAACGCCGAAACCTCTTCAGCCAACTGCCGCCGCACCGGGTTTTGCAGCTCGGACAGCATTGTCGCTTGGTTTTCTCTCATGAGTTCTGATTCAGCTAACACGCGCTGGTACGAAGCAGAATCATTGTTCACCAGAAACTTGGTTGCATACAGGCGCATCAGCAGAACGTTGCGCTGAACGATGCCAGCACGGTAGGCTGCTTCGACATCGTTGTCCTGATACGCAGTTTGCATAATTTGCGTGAGCTTATTTTCGATCTGCGGGCCGGCAGTATCCAGCGTATTGAACACAAGCTCATTGCGGCGCGACTGCAGTGCCGTTACTTCGTCGAAAGCTGTGAGATAATTCTGGAGCAGAGTCGCCTGCTCTGTCAGAAGTTGCTGTTTTGCAGGCTCATCTGTCAAACTGGCCAGTTGCTGCGTCATCTTGAGCGTACGGTCGGCACGCTCTTTCACCGTTGCAATTGTTTGTTCATTTGCGCTGATAATGAAGTTTTTTACCGCCAGGCGCGCCTCTAACAGGTTGGCCTGAACACGGCCGGCCTGATTGGTCTGCAAGGCAATGGCGCGGTAGCGTTTAAAATCATTACTGCCTCCGCTAATCACAAGCGACGCCGTCGCACCGACAATAGCCAGTATCAACAAAACTACGCCGAAACCACCATACAGTTTTGTGGGGATATTTGTGTTTTTTAGAAACTTATCCATGGACCTGCACCTATTGAATAAACATGTTTTTACGCCGCGCCAGTACATCAGTTATAGGTTGTCAGCTGCGTGTCCCCACTCACATGCTGAAATCCTTGGCCTTGTTTACTTTGACCAGCCTGTCAAAAAGTATTTTTGGCTGTATCAAATTGAAAACAGGCACACGGCGTACTGGTTGGCTTCTAAAGTTACTGCCTTAATTCATTTCTGTTTTTCAGTGTCGTATGCTGCCGCTCTACGCGCTTTAAACTGCTAGCAGCCGCGTGGACAGGGCATCTATTGGTCACTCTTAGAGTAGAAATCCTAATTATTTCTAAATTGAGATAAAGTGTCTCAAGACAGGCCGCGCAATGCAGGGTGATCAGCGCCAAAAGGACATGCCCATTGCCATGAACGCGCAATTGTTGTGCAGGCGGATTGGCTATGGTTACCGCCAGGGTGACTATGCCAAAAAAAAGGCCACGCTTTCGCGTGGCCCAGGCTCAGGGAGGAAACGCCCACGGAGGGCATTGACGAGCATAAGCTCGCCAACACCAAAGATAATTGTCCAAAGGCCGTTTGCCAAGGGCAGCACGCAGTAACGAAGTAGTGAACAAAAAGCCTGAACCGCATAGCACCATGAAATATAGTGATAAATCCGGGGCCCTCTGCGCAATATATACCCCAATTTCGCCAGTAACCGCATCATGGCCTTGTCAGGCTTTGTTGCTAAAAATTGTACGAATCGACCTAAACGTTTGTTTCAAAAAACCTTAATCATGCCGACACTCAGTTGTCACACAAGCTGACCATGGTGCCGATCAAACAAAGAAGCGCAGCCCATTTCTGTACCTCGGTTTCTTACCCTGGTTTTTCACGAAAGTGAGGCGTGCTGCAAAAGGGACAGGAAAAATACGGAATATCGCTGGGCGGGCAACGCTAACCATCCACGCTGGCCACAACAGCACATTCCCAATGATCGGTACCCTCTTTCATGCTTTCCACATTTTTTCGCGATAGCACCGACTCTACCCCTATGGGATCACCGGCCATTGATGCCATCATGTCGGCGGTTCCGGATGATACCAACCTCCCGGCCAAGGAACGTGACAAGCGCGAAAGCGAGCGCCACACCTACCGCTCCGTATTTATTTCAGACACCCACCTTGGCACCAAAGCAGCGCGCGTGGACCTGTTGCTGGACTTTCTGAAAACGGTTCGGTGCGAACAACTGTATCTGGTGGGGGATATCATTGATGGCTGGCAAATCCAACGCAACTGGTACTGGGACACAACCCACAATGATGTGGTGCGGCGGGTGCTGAAAATGGCCAAGCACGGCGTAAAAGTTGTGTATGTGCCAGGCAATCATGACGAAGGTTTGCGCGGCTTTGAAGGCAATGATCTGGCGGGTGTGTCGCTGGAGCCGGAGCTGGTGTTTGAAGGGGCAAAAGGCAAACGCTACTGGGTTTTGCACGGCGATCAGTTTGACGGCGTGGTGAAATATGCCAAGTGGCTTGCCCATGTCGGGGACCGCGCTTACGGGATGTTGCTGCGGTTAAACACCACGGTCAACCGCCTGCGCCGCGTCCTTGGGTATGATTATTGGTCCTTGTCTGCCTATCTGAAACACAAGGTTAAAAACGCGGTTGAATATATCGGCAAGTATGAAGAAGCCGTTGCCGCCGAGGCCAAACGCCGCGGCGTTGACGGTGTGATTTGCGGGCACATTCACCATGCTGAAAAACGCATATTTGACGGCGTGGAATATATGAATGACGGCGACTGGGTTGAAAGCTGCACCGCCCTGGTCGAAGACAGTGAAGGCGAGTTTCACATCCTTTATTGGGCGGATGTGGTGGCCGCGCGCCCCAAAAAAGACAGTGAAAATGGCAAAAAAGGGCGTCAAAAGCGCAAAAAAAGTCGCAGATCAGGGCAAAAAACCGCCCCCCTCCCGGTTGCGGCAGAATAATCATGGATGGCACCTTTCACAGCGCAGCACCCTTAAAAATTTGCATCGTTACTGATGCCTGGCACCCGCAAGTAAACGGCGTGGTCCGAACGCTTGATCACTTAAGGCAAAACCTTGCCCGTATGGGGCATGATGTATCCATGCTGACCCCCCGGTTGTTCCGCACCGTGCCGTGCCCCACCTACCCTGAAATCCGGCTGAGCCTAAACGCGGGCAGACGGGCCGGTAAGCTGCTTGAAAGCCTGAAAGCAGATGCCATTCATATCGCCACCGAAGGGCCGCTGGGCTGGGCGGCGCGCCGCTGGTGCATCAAGAATAACAAGGCGTTCACCACCGCGTATCATACCGCCTTCCCAGAATATATTGCGGCGCGCACCCCGCTACCGGCAAAGGCGTTATACCCCGTGTTCCGGCGCTTTCATGCCGCCAGCGCCGGTGTGCTGGTGGCCACAGAAACAGTACGAAAAAATCTGCTTTCCCAAGGCTTTAACAACATAATTCCATGGACCCGAGGGGTCGACACCTCCTTGTTCAAATCGCGCGCGATGTCCGCAAACGTGCCTGAACTCAATGGTTTGCCAAAGCCCTTGCAACTGTATGTCGGGCGGGTTGCCGTGGAAAAAAACATCGAGGCCTTCCTGGAAACCACGGTACCGGGCACAAAGCTGGTGGTCGGTGACGGCCCGGCTACCGCCAAATTACGGGCAAAATACCCCCATGTGCGTTTCCTGGGGGCGAGGTTTGGCGCAGAGCTTGCTGCCCTGTATGCAGCGGCGGATGTGTTTGTGTTTCCGTCAAAAACCGACACCTTCGGTCTGGTGATGATAGAGGCGCTGGCCACCGGCACACCGGTTGCCGCCTACCCGGTGCAAGGCCCGCTGGATGTTTTGGGTCCAGATGGTTGTGGTCCAGATGGCCGCGGTCCTTTCGCGGGCTGGTCCAAACCCATCGCAGCCCTGGATGATGACCTGAACCGCGCCGTTCAGGATGCGCTGACCCGCAACCGGGATGATTGCAGCGCTTTCGCCGCGCATTATGACTGGCAAACAGTGGCTGAACAGTTTTTACAGGCACTGCGGGTTAATGCACCTGCGCCAGTTTTTGCTGCTGTCTAACCGGGCGCACAGGGGGCCAGAAAAACTCAAAAAAGCCGTTTGGGCAAATTCATAAAAAAGCCGCAACATCCTGAAATGTATAGAAAATGCAAGACTTTATTAACTTTTATACACCATCATCAAGCTCATGAAATTTGGGTGCGTTACAGTTTTGAAGCCTGCGCGTTGGTTTCCCCCATCTGCGCAGTTTTTCCATCTTGGCGGTATGCTGCTAGCCGGTCTATTACTGATCAGTCTACTAATGGGCGGTCTGGTATCCGGCTTTTCTGGCGCTCACGCTAACGAATTTGACACCATTACCACCGGCACTGAAGTGGGCGCACCGAAACATCTTCGCATCTTCACACACGGGGACACCCGCCTGGCACAGTTTGATAAAGATGGCACCGCCAGCGGAAAAGCGGTCGACGCCCTTCGGTGCGCGGCCCCAACGCTGGACATCAAATATGATTTTGATTTCGCGCCCCTGTCGCGCTCTGCCGCACTGCTGGACAGCCAGGACCATATGGTGTGGTTCCCGTCCGGCCCCAGCGATGACCCGGAGCGCCAAAAACGCATGATTGGGCCGTTCGGCAAAATTGATATCCTATGGTATCAAATGAACTCAAGCCCGCATCAAGTCACAACCGAAACTTTCATACAGGACGCCCGTGTAACAGCCTACAAAGGCTCAATGTTTGAAGGGATACTGAAGCGCGATGGCTATAAATTCATTGATGGCAGCGCAGACCATAACCGACTGATCTACCGCCTGATGAGCGGCGAAGTCGATGCCCTGCTGGCTGTGGACTTCCGCTTTACATTGCCGGAAGAAACCAAACAATTGATTGATGCCCGCGTGCGCACCACGGTGATGAATAGCTTCCCGGTTTACATGACCATGTCCCGCCGCCTGGCGGACGAGCACCCCGAGTTTGCCGAAGCTCTTCGGTCCGCTCTCATGGCGTGCGACAGCGAAAAAATTGCCAACAGCCGCTAGCCCCTATCACCGTTTTTTCCGCTGCCATAGCTGATCGGTCCATTCTTATCCGGCGGGCCGGAAGACCCTGCTTCTGGAAATGGCTGCGCGCACAATGCTTTCCAGCGATGTTCAAAGTCTGGCAAAATCTGCATCAAAACTAATGCCGGAAACCCTGCATAAAAGGCACCCATATACAAATATGCGACGATGTAAAAAACAAAAACAAATGGTACAATAACAATTTTGGCTGCTGAACTACCGCCCACCAGAACGGCGATACCGCCAATAATTGCAGTCAGGATCATTAAGGCAATCATGCCCAGCAAGATCATCAACACCAGCGCAAAACCCGCAGCCATATAGGTGCCCACAATGCGCCATCCCATGCCTTTGCTAACAGCAAGTGCGTTCCTGAACGTAGGATCAGGCAATCCTGCAGCAATCGCTGGAAACACAAGTGAAGCCCTCAGGGCATATGGCAAGGAAACAATCACCACCCCAGCCCAAACCAGCATCGGCCCAAACAAAGACCAAGCATCTTCCGGTGGCAGGGTTTTAGTTTGTCCTGCGGGGATAGACGAGAACAGGCCCCAAAAAATAAGGAGGAAGGGCACCATAAAAATCAGTGCAAGCTGCATCGCTTTAACCAGACTTGCCCGGTACCCTGCCCACCATTCCGGTGGCTCAGATGATGACATAGGGTCTGGGATGTTGTCATCGCCTGGCCCATTCATCAAAAACTGCTGCCAGTTGTAACTGAACGCAACGCCAATCATCATTAAAGGCACGGCGCTCAGCATGGAAAACAGCGAGAATTGGATAGATACACCTTCGGTCTCAATCGCCGTCGGTTCAGGAGACAGTGTGCCATATGTTAGATACAGCATTGTAAAATAGATGACAAAGCCTGGAATTGCAGCAATGGCTGGCCATTTAGCTGCACGAAGCAAGTCGACAACGCTATTCCTCGGTACGTTGATAGATGCCTCTACTGTGGCACCAAATGCAAATTTATGCTGACGCAAAATTACTCTCCTGGCTCGTGCATAGCCAACATGACCCCATCAACCATTCGCACACCACCTAGACGATGGTATGGGTACTTTTATACTTTACAGGAATTGATAAGCCCCCTTCAGTTATGCACTTAAATGTAAATGCAACACCATTGAAAACAAGGTGTTTTTCTCGCCGGAGCAAAAAGGATTACTTGCTAATGGAAAATTTATACGGAACTGTTCTATGCATGCGGGATTGGCTGCTAGGCCGTCTTGTTGATGGTAAGCACTGACCCGCGGGTCATTGGGTGTGGAAAGACAAAAATGACACAAAGCCTGCTTCAAACCAAACGGCCGAAAACAATCATCGGCTGGCGGGAGATTGTTGGCCTGCCGGATCTGGGCATCAGCCGCCTGCGCGCCAAAATAGACACAGGTGCCCGCACTTCGGCCCTGCATGCCGTTGATCTGAAGCCGATTGAGCGCAACGGCGTGCCGTGGATCGAGTTTAATGTGCCGCTGACGGGCGAGCCCCGCACCAAACGCTATGCTGCGCCGATTGCAGACGAGCGGGCTATCAAAAACACCAGCGGGATGCCGGAAACGCGCTATGTCGTAAAGCTTGTTCTGGTTATGGCAAACCGGCACTGGCCCATTGATGTGTCGCTGGCCGACCGGGAGAAAATGAAATTCGACATGATCCTGGGGCGGACCGCGATACGCGCGCATCGCATTGTTGTTGACGCTGGCAAATCGTTCTTGCTTGGCCCCCCGACATGGAAGCCGAAAAACCTGAAGTCCGTGGACGTTCTCGGGCACATAGAAAATGACCCCTCAATTGAAGGAGATAGACCATGAAAATCGCTATGCTCGCTCGAAACCCAAACCTGTATTCGCACACGCGCTTGAAAGAAGCCGCTGAAGCACGCGGCCACGAATTGGATATCATCAATACACTGCGCTGTTATATGAACATCGCCTCCCGCCGCCCTGAGATTTACTATAACGGCGAAAAGCTGCCCAAGTATGATGCTGTTATTCCCCGTATTGGCGCGTCCGTAACCTTCTACGGGACAGCGGTCTTGCGCCAGTTTGAAATGATGGGGGTCTACCCGTTGAACGAATCTGTCGCTATCGGCCGGTCGCGCGACAAATTGCGGTCTACGCAAATTCTGGCGCGGGAAGGTGTTGGCCTGCCCGTCACCACGTTTGCCCATGATCCAAAGCAAACCCAGGAAGTGCTGGATGTGGCAGGCGGTGCGCCGCTGGTGATCAAGCTGCTGGAAGGCACACAAGGTATTGGTGTGGTTCTTGCCGACACTGACAGGTCAGCCAAATCCGTCATTGAGGCCTTCCGCGGCGCGCAGGTGCATATTCTGGTGCAGGAATTTATCAAGGAAGCAGGTGGGTCCGACATCCGCGCCCTTGTGGTCGGCGGTAAAGTGATTGCAGCGATGATGCGCACAGGTGCTGGTGATGACTTCCGGTCCAACCTGCACAGAGGCGGCTCTGCAAAGCCCATCAAAATCTCCCCCGAGGAGCGCGCCACCGCGATCCGTTCAGCCAAGGCAATGGGTTTAAATGTGTGCGGTGTGGATATGTTGCGGTCCAACCACGGCCCTGTGGTGATGGAAGTCAATTCCTCCCCCGGTTTGGAAGGCATTGAAAAAGCAACCGGCATTGATATCGCCGGTAAAATTATCGAACTACTTGAAAAGAAAGCCGCCACCGGCAAAACCAAAACAAGGGGTACCGGCTAGTATGCCAACACGCGAGTCCTTCAAGCTTGGTGATCATGAAATTGCACCGGGCACGCGAAAAACCGTTGATCTGCCCATAAGCGTTATGTCCGATCATACGCCGGTCACATTGTCGGTGCATGTGGTCCACGGTAAACGACCCGGTCCGACCATGTTTGTCAGCGCATCTATCCACGGTGATGAAATTATCGGCGTGGAGATTGTGCGCCGCCTGCTGCGGGCAAAAAACCTAGACAAAATGGCGGGTACGCTGCTGGCCATCCCTATTGTTAATTCATTGGGGTTCATGACCCATTCGCGGTACCTGCCGGACCGGCGCGACCTGAACCGCTGCTTTCCCGGCAGCGCAAAAGGCTCGCTTGCGGGCAGGCTGGCCAACCTGTTCATGAACGAAGTGGTGAAAAAGGCCGACCTGGGCATAGACCTGCATTCAGCCGCCATCCACCGAACGAACCTGCCGCAAATCCGGGTATCGCCGTCCAAGCCAGAAACCATGGAACTGGCGAAAGTTTTTGGGGCACCGATTATTCTGACCTCTAAAATCCGCGAGGGGTCCCTGCGCCATTCGGCTCACGAAGAGGGGATTGATATTCTGCTTTATGAAGCGGGGGAAGGCTTGCGGTTTGACGAGTTTGCCGTGCGCGCCGGGGTTAGCGGTATTTTGCGCGTGATGCGCCACATGAAGATGATCGCGTCGCGCGGCGTGCCTGCGCTAAAGACCAAATCCATTCTATCCAAAACCAGTTACTGGCTGCGGGCACCTGCTGGCGGCCTGCTGCGGACGTACCGTACTACCGGAGAAGAAGTGCGCGCCGGCGATGTAATTGGTGTGGTGGCAGACCCTTTCGGCGAAGTCGAGACCGACGTGATTGCAGAACACGGCGGGCTTATCATTGGGCGGGCCAACCTGCCGGTTGTCAACGAAGGCGACGCCCTGTTCCATATTGCAAAGCTTGGTCAGCGGGACGCCGCCGAGGACAAGATTGAAAGCTTAATGGACCAGTTGGACGCTGAACCTTTGTTTGATGAGGATGAAATCATCTAACGAACACACCAATCCGCTTGCCACAGCGAACGCCTGCGCTTATAAGGCGCGCAAGTTGAGGAGAAGGGGCCTGCGGCAACGGCTGCACAAAGGGCCTCTTTTTAAGTTTGAAGCGTCGCATGGCATGGGCCGTGTGCGCAGGCGGGATACCCCACATGAGCAAAGACATTCGCAACATTGCGATCATCGCCCACGTTGACCACGGCAAAACCACGCTGGTTGACAATCTGTTCAAGCAAAGCGGCACCGTGCGCGATAACCAGCGTATGGAAGAACGCGCGATGGACAGCGGCGACCTGGAAAAAGAGCGCGGCATCACCATTTTGGCGAAATGCACAAGCGTGATGTGGGGTGACACCCGCGTAAACATTGTGGACACGCCGGGCCACGCCGACTTTGGCGGCGAGGTGGAACGCATCCTGTCGATGGTGGACGGTGTTGTGCTGCTGGTGGACGCCGCCGAAGGCCCGATGCCGCAAACCAAATTTGTAACTGCAAAAGCGCTGGCGCTGGGCCTGCGTCCCATTGTGGTGGTGAACAAGGTCGATAAACCAGACGGTGACCCAGACAAAGCCACCGACGCCTGCTTTGACCTGTTTGTCAACCTAGACGCCGACGACGAACAACTTGATTTCCCGGTTATGTACGCGTCTGGCCGCAACGGCTGGTGCGACGAAGAGCTGGACGGCCCGCGTGAAAACCTGCATCCGCTGTTTGAAAAAATTCTGGACCATGTGCCTGCGCCGAAGGTTGTCACAGACGGCAATGTCGACAAGCCGTTTTCCATGCTGGTCAGCCTTCTGGACCGGGACAATTTTGTTGGTCGTATCCTCACGGGCCGTATTGAAACAGGCCGCGTGAAAGTTGGTGATGCCATTCATGCCCTAAGCCGCGACAGCAAGGTGATTGAAACCGGTCGTATTTCAAAACTGCTGGCCTTCCGGGGCCTGGAACGCGTGCCGGTAGAGGAAGCGGAAGCGGGCGATATTGTCGCCATCGCGGGCCTGCAAACCGCAACGGTTGCCGACACCATTGCCGTGCCCGAAGTGACCGAAGCCCTGCATTCTGTGCCGGTGGACCCGCCAACCCTTGCCATGACCTTCATGGTCAACGACAGCCCGCTGGCGGGCCGCGAAGGCAAGCTGGTGACCAGTCGCGTTATCCGCGATCGCCTGATGCGCGAAGCCGAAGGCAATGTGGCAATCAAGATTTCTGAAACCGATGCCAAAGACGCGTTTGAAGTGGCAGGCCGGGGCGAACTGCAACTGGGCGTGTTGATTGAAACCATGCGCCGCGAAGGCTTTGAATTGGCGATCAGCCGCCCGCGCGTTTTGTATAAAATGGATGAAAACTGCAAGCGCCTCGAGCCATACGAGACCGTACAGGTTGATGTGGACGAGGCGTATCAAGGCGTTGTGGTTGAAAAAATGACCCAGCGCAAAGCCGAACTGACCGGCATGACGCCATCGGGCGGCGGTAAGGTGCGGCTGACTTTCGACGCGCCCGCACGCGGGCTGATTGGCTACCATGGTGAATTCCTGACGGATACCCGCGGCACCGGCATTATGGCGCGCGCCTATGACCGCTACGACGCCTACAAAGGCCCTATCCGGGGCCGTCAGCGCGGCGTGCTTGTGGCCACTGGCGGCGGCAAGGCCGTGACCTATGCGCTGTTTAACCTGCAGGAACGTGGGATTATCATGATCAACGGCGGCGATGACACCTATGAAGGCATGATCATCGGGGAAAACAGCCGCGACAACGATCTGGACGTGAATGTGCAGAAAGCCAAACAGCTGACCAACATTCGCGCAGCGGGCAAAGACGAAGCCGTTAAGCTGACCACGCCGAAGATTTTGCCGCTGGAAGAAGCGCTGGCATATATCAACGATGATGAACTGGTGGAAGTAACACCCGAAAGCATTCGTCTGCGCAAGCGCCACCTGTTGCCGCATGAGCGCAAAAAAGCCGCCAAATCTGTTGAAGGCTAATTAAACAGTTCCTGTTTCACGGGAAACATAGCTTTAAAGGGTGGCTTATTTAGCCCTAAGAAAAAGTCGAGCAGGATATCCTGCTCGGCCTTCTTTTTTAACATTCTGGATTCTACAAAATGAAGTCGGCGCGACCCAAGTCCGCCAGACTTGTTCCCTGCAGAAACAGACTATCATCGCCTCCAAGGTCAATCAGAACCCCACTGATGCCATCGACGACTTCCTCACTAACAGCATTTTGCACCGCATTCGCATCGGCAAAGCCCGCAGAAACATCCGAAAGGTCGAGCAAGTCATTGCGCGGATTATAGTCAGTAATCACGTCATTCCCTGAACCGATAGCAAACACGAACAGATCGGCACCGTTGCCACCCGTCAACATGTCATCTCCCGCACCGCCGACCAGCGTATCGTTACCATTTGCAGCGGAAAGGGTGTCATCGCCAGCGCCGCCTAGCAAAAGATCGGACCCATTGTTGCCCTTGAGGTCGTCAGCACCGTCACCTGCTGTAAGCGTGTCATTGCCATTGCCACCCACGAGGGTGTCATCCCCGGCGCCGCTATCAAGAACATCCGAACCATTGTTGCCCTTGAGGTCATCAGCACCGTCACCTGCTGCAAGCGTGTCATTGCCATTGCCACCCAAGAGGATGTCATCACCGGCACCGCTATCAAGGAAGTCAGAGCCGTTGCCGCCAAGCAGCGTGTCGTCGCCAGTGCCACCGTCCAGCACATCGTTGGCATTGCCGCCATTCAGGCTGTCGGAACCGAACCCACCTGAAATCGTGTCGGCACCATTGCCGCCCGCAAGTGTGTCATTGCCCGCACCTCCGGCAAGATCGTCGTCGCCGTTGCCACCGCGAATGCTCTCGCCAGGGACAGGATCGCCGTAAATAATCTGGCCATTCGCATCAAGCGTCACCAGATCATCAATCGTCAAACCAACAAGACCAATGAGCTGGTTGCCAAAATCAAGGCGTACGCCTATCGGCACCTCGCTCACAAACTGCAGCAATGAAGACAAATCCGAAGCACTAAATAGGTTGGTGCTGAGGTCAAGCACATCCCCATCAGCTGCTGAAAGGTCAAAGATGATCGTCCGGTCGGTTTCGCCGTTTGGCGTAATAAAGGTGTCGGCACCCGCACCACCAGAAATGGTATCTGTGCCTGAGCCAACAAGCGTATCGTTACCGTCGCCACCATTTAACTGATTGCTGCCTTCACCGCCGTCGATAAAGTCGTTACCGCCCTGACCATTCAGGGAATTATCACCTGCATCCCCGATGATCACATCATCAAAGAACGACCCCCCGACATTCTCGATCCCAATCAGCACATCGGTGCCGCCTTCGCCGTCGTCAAAGGCGAAGCCTGCCGACAAGTCAACGTTTATACCTACAGTGTCACCTTCTTCCTGCACGGGGCCACCATCAAGACCAAAACCAACGTCAAAATAGTCTGCTTCGTCACCGGTGCCGAGGCTGCCATCAAGCGTGTCATTGCCGACCCCGCCTGTTAGTAGTGATGGACCCCCTTGGCCGCCGATCAACAGGTCGTCGCCCACACCGCCGCGCGCCTGGTCCAGTGTGAAGCCGCCGCTCTCACTAACACCAAGATCAAGCGTGTCATTACCGGCACCGCCAAGCAGGAAGTCATTCCCGCCACCACCGGAAATACTATCATCGCCAGCCTCGCCAAACAGCTCATTATCATTCTCGTCACCAATCAGCACGTCATTGAATGATGACCCCAGGGCGTTTTCTATTCCGATGAGAACGTCCACTCCGCCTTCGCCGTCATCGGTTGTCAGACCTTGTGAAAGATCGACCACAACCCCGGCATTATCGCCCGGTTCGCGGGGTGGCGTGCCGTCAAAACCAAGACCAACAGCAAAATAATCGGCTGAGTCTGCATCACCGGCGGTGCCATCAAGCGTGTCAAACCCTGGACCGCCGCGCAACGCATTGCCGCCTGTCCCGCCAATCAGCAGGTCGTCGCCAATGCCTGCTGCAATAAAATCAAAACCGCCACCCCCATCAATGGTGTCGTCACCAGCCTCGCCAAAAAGGTTGTTATCATTCTGGTCACCTATCAGCACATCATTGAATGATGACCCCAGGGCGTTTTCTATTCCGATGAGAACGTCCACTCCGCCTTCGCCGTCATCGGTTGTCAGACCTTGTGAAAGATCGACCACAACCCCGGCATTATCGCCCGGTTCGCGGGGTGGCGTGCCATCAAAACCAAGACCAACAACAAAATAATCGGCTGAGTCTGCGTCACCCGCGGTGCCATCAAGCGTGTCAAACCCTGGACCGCCGCGCAACGCATTGCCACCCGTTCCGCCAATAAGCAGGTCGTCGCCACTGCCTGCGGCAATAAAATCAAAACCGGCACCCCCATCAAGCGTGTCATCGCCAGCCTCGCCGAACAGACTGTCGTCACCATCAAGACCCTGAATGGTGTCATTGCCCGTTCCGCCGAATTGTTCATCGTTGCCAGGCGTTCCGACAAGCAACAAACCGGGACTTGGTTGACCATATAGAATCTGGCCGTTTGCATCGGCAATCGCCAAATCAGCTAAACTCAGGCCCTGAATACCAAGGTTACCATCACCAAATGGAATATCGATCCCGCTACCAAAATCGATCACCCGCAATAGCAATACGTCCAGATCAGTCAGGCCAAGGGTCGTCTGGCTCAGGTCCAGTATGTCACCATCAGCGACACTGAAATCACCGATATTAACGAAGTCATTGTCAAAATTTGTGATGACAAACGTATCTGCACCAGCGCCGCCAAATGAAAAATCAGAGCCGCCGCCACCAACCAGGGTATCGTGACCCCCGGCACCATCAAGAAAATCGTTGCCTTCACCGCCGTCGATGAAGTCGTTACCGTCTTGGCCATTCAGGGAATTATCACCTACATCCCCGATGATCACATCATCAAAAACTGACCCTCCGACATTCTCGATCCCAATCAGCACATCGGTGGCGCCTTCGCCGTCGTCAAAGGCGAAGCCCGCCGACAAGTCAACGAACACGCCCGTCACATCGCCCGGTGCCTGAACTGGGCCACCATCCGTACCAAAACCAACATCAAAATAGTCTGCTTCGTCACCGGTGCCGAGGCTGCCATCAAGCGTGTCATTGCCGGCCCCGCCCGTCAGCAAGGTGCTGCTGCTGGTGCCGCCAATCAACAGGTCGTTCCCGGTGCCGCCGCGCGCCTGATCAAAAGTGCGGGTCATCGCGCCGGGTGTTCCAAGGTCCAGCACGTCATTGCCTGCACCGCCCAACAGGAAGTCATCCCCTGCCCCACCAAAGATGGTGTCGTCCCCTGCAAGCCCAAAAAGGGTATCAGCCCCGTCAAAGCCGTTGATTACATCAGCATTTTCTGTACCGATGATTGAATCTGATTCATTAGTACCTTCTATTGTCATGGAAACCCCCAATTTAAAAACTTTATATTTTTCAGTGCCCTACGTGAAAGCACTTGAGGTACTATAAATAAAAGAAAAACAACCTCAACGGGAAAATAGCCTTCTCGCAAGCTAACCCGAATACTCACTTGTCTAATCTAAAATAAGAATGGATTATGGCATCCCGCCGCAGGGGCGCAACAACCCACCGCCAGCGCCTTTTTTGTGCCGCACTTGTAATCTATCAACAACTAACCACGTATAGTGGAATGATAAGCGCCACAAAACGGCGCGTATAAGACAATAAAAAAACGACACACGACAAACAACGAGGATACACCCATGCAACAGCACACAAAACCACGCTTGGCCTACGGCATCAAAAAAGCCGAAGCCGCCCGCATGCGCCGCGAACTGGAACTGGCGAATACGCCAACACGGGAAAACGGCGGCATTTTCGCGAGCCTGCGTAAGGTTTTTTCGTAAAACGCTGAGCCCCGGGTCTCCTGAGCCTTGCAGTAACCAGAAACCAAACTGGCTTTTTAAGCAGTTGAGCGCGTTTGCGGCACAACTGGTGCCATAGCGCTTGCCCCCATGTGTCGTGCAATGGCCTTCTACCATCCTGCGCCGGGACCAACAGTCTTGGCCACAGTGCCGCACGATATCCGGTGTTTTTGGGGGGACCACACATGCGCCGCACACAAATGAAACACCTGCCTTTTATCGCTGCCGCCGTGCTGGCGTTAAGCACCACAGCCCCCATTGTGGCGGAGAGATTAGAGGCAGACCAGCAGGTCAGCCCCCTGCAAGCCGCCCGCCTTGATGAAAACCCTGTTGCCTTGAAACGATTGCTCAAAGGGCCTGCTGCGGACCAGCTTGAGCATGCTTTGTCAGCCGCATTTCTCAAAAGCCGCAGCCATCCCGCCGCAACAGCGCCCCAGTCTCTGGAGCAATGGACCCGCGCCAACCCGGGTGCGCCAGCGCAGGCAAAAGCCTTTGCCTACAAGCAACTGGGCGACAGATACATGGCGGCAACCCAGTATGAAAAGGCGGCCAACGCCTTTCGGCAGGCACAGGTGTTTGCCAACGACCCCTCAGACAGCGACCTGAACGATCAGGCCGTGCTTGCGGAACTGGCGGCTAGCGTCCCAACCATCAAACGAACGGGTGCGGAAGGAGCCAGCGTCCCCCTCACGCGGGACATGGCAAACCTGCGCCGCGCATCCATCACCATATCTGGTGTAGCGAGCCCAATGATTATCGACACCGGCGCAGAAATATCGGTGGTGGCACAATCCGTGGCGGAAAAGTCAGGGATGCAGTTTCTGGACGGCGAGGTTTCTGTGGGCACCACCACTGACAATGTTGCTGGCCGCCTTGCGGTGTCAAACGCCGTCAGCATAGGCGGCATGACGTTTGAAAATGTGCTGTTTCTGGTTCTATCGGATGAGCAGCTTACATTTGCGAACGGTGAATATTTTGTGGACGGTATTATCGGCTTGCCGCTGTTTACCGCAGCAGGGCGCATTGGCTGGCAGGATAACGCGGCCCGCCTGTTGCTTGGCACGGCCGCGCACCCGGAAACGGGCACCAACACCCCCGCAACCGCGCCGCTTTACTGGCCCCTGTATTGGCATGACGGCGGGCTGGCGCTGGAGGTAACCTACGGCCAAGCCGCGTATCCCGCGTTTTTCGATTCTGGCGCGTCCAGAAGTTCAGGCACCCTTTTGTTCAAAAGCCTGCTAAGCACGCAGGACCAAACCACCCTTGTGGCACAAACCGGCACCCGCACCGGCGTGGGCGGCACGACCGAGGCAACAACCTATATTCTGCCCATGGGTGTTTTTGGCATCGGCGGGCATGCCATTACCGTGACAGACTTCAGGGTCGCGGGCGAAACGCTGGATGAAGCCGGCGGCGATATCGGGATTATCGGGTCGGACATTCTGGCCCGCGCCCGCTTCTTTATGGTCGATTTTACTGCCATGACGTACCGGATGGACCCGGCACCAAGCGGCGCGCCGTAAGCAGACGGCCCTACCCCAGCTTGAAATAGTTGCGAATGGCCAACAGCGCGAAAAAGAGCAGAATTGCAGACACAAGGTTCTGGAAAAACGCCCATATGCGCACAGGCGGCGGTACCTTATCAACGCCGCCAAACAGCACCTTTACCGATACCTCGTAACTGTCGGAGATATAGCCCAACAGCGGCAGGCTGTTGGCAAAACTGTAGGACGCCAGTTCAAAATACCCGCTTTCCCCCGCTGGCCAACTGACCTGCGAGCCATAAAAAGCGGCAGAGAGCAGCACAACGGCAACCAGCCAACCGATAGGCCACCAAAACGACAACCCGCATTTGCTGAACAGTTCAAACAGCGAAATGATAGTGTTTTCTCGCCATGTCTTGGCTTCGTGCCCACGTCTACTAAGCAACTCGGCACGAAAAAAGCGTTTTTCCGCCAAATGATGATGACCAGATTTTGCGAGCTCCCCTAATCTCCGCAGCTTTGACGCTGCATCGTCATCAGCGATTTTCCACGCCAGATATCGATCAACAAAAAGCGACTTCCAACGGGGGAGCTTCGATTTTGGTTCTGGTAACACGGCGACATGCGTATAGCCCAAATTTGGTGGAATTTTAAACTGCGTGCCCCTGAAGTCTGGGATGGTCTTCGATGCGGGGGTCACCTTAATGGCATTATAGGCCGTTTTGGTTTCATTGTCCCAATCTTCATAGTTATCAGGCGCTGGTGTTTCATCGGTTTTACTAAACCAAACATGGTCAAAATTGGCCTGACCGTCAATTTTCACGTTGTTAAACGATACACTGTCCAAAAACTGAGCGTGCGCAACATCCAGATTTTGGCTAAAGTGAGTATTGTCCCACCGGGTGTCACCGAAAAATACCACCCGGTGGGATAAAAATGCTGCTTTACACGTCGCCCCCTCGAAGTTCGCCCCCTTGCTGAACGTCGCTCTCCCGAAGTTCGCCCCCATGCTGAACGTCGCCCCCTCGAAGTTTGCCCCCATGCTGAACGTCGCCTCTTTGAAGGAAACGAGGCAGGGGAAAACGAAACTGCTGAAGTCTCGAACGGCTATTTCATACCCGCCGTCTTCGCCCACAGTTTGCCCGGTGCGGAAATCAATACCGTTTTTCTGGATATAGTCTTCTTCCCAGGGCTTACCTTCCAGCGTCTTCGTGCGCACCAAAACCTTGCCCGCCGTGAACTCCGTTTCGGTCCAGCGGTAATCATGCACCTCTGCCCACTCTACCCATCGGTTCCAGGCTTTTGCGCCTTGTGCCACCGCCTCCAGCGGGCAGGTTTTCACTAAGTCATCAAAAGCTGTCAGCTCGGGGTCATCTAACAAAATATCGGTATTGTTTGGATCAAGCCCCCGCAACAGGCCCGGCACGTTTTTGGCGTAATAAACGGGCTTGCCATCTATCTGAAAATCCGGGTGGGGTTCTGTTTCATATTCCACGCCATCAATGATGTGTTTGTCTGCCATGCTGCCCGCGCTCCGTGCCTGTGCTGTTCCAGTATGCCCCTGTGCGTCATAAAGACACAAGTGCCGTGTTTGGCGGGCGGGGCGCGCATGTCATGCTTGACATTACCGCGCGGTCGGGCAGATTGTTGTCCCCACAGTAAACGTAACCTAAACTGACGATGCCAAACACCGCACCCAGCATGAAAAACAGGCCCACCATTACCCAGCACACCCACACGCCAAAAGACGCACAGCATCGTGTTGCCGCCGCGTTCACGGGGGCGGATGCAAGCAGCATTTTGCGCGATCTGCACGCCTTTGAGCTGACGTTTGCGGACAATGCCGAATGGCCGTGGATGCGCTGGCGGCACCTGGGCATGGATGACCCCGCGTATCTGGATGCCTTGCCCGCCACCGCGCCCATAGGCGTGGCAACAGGCCTTGCAGCCAAAGTGCTGGACGCCGCCATTGCGGTGCGCCGGGGCGTAGGCACAGACGCCGTCAACGACCTGTTTGCCCCCAATAGCGGCCTGATAAAGGCCAGCAAAAGCCTTGGCCCGAGCGTGCAGCTTGAATTGATGATGCTGGCATTTCATGAACAACGCTGGAAAGCGGTTGAGGTGCTGGCAACCCGCCTGCTGGGCGAAAACGGGGGCGGCCACAACGGCGGCATCACCGGTGACAGCGCGCTGAATGCCATGATTGATGACTTGCTGCTGGATACGCTGTTTTTCAGCATTTACCAGCCTTATATGCCGTCTTATGTGCAGGACCCAAAACCACTGGTGGACAAGCTGGCGGCGCTGTCCAACGTCCCCAGCGTGGAGCGGGTTTTGGCGCGAGACACCACGTCAGCGCAGGTTTATATGGCAAACCTGCTGGCCCTGGAAGGCAACTTTACGGACGCCTTGCCGCTGTATGCAGAAGCGTCAGCAGCCAGCGGTTTCCGTAGCCCGGTGTTTCAGCAGGTACAGGTGCTGCTGTCCGCACCCGACCTGAGCCCCGTTACCCGGCAAAGCGACATGGACTGGTATTATGCCCGCAGCAATACCAGTTTCCATTACCGCCACGATACCGCAAACGAGCAAGCCCTACTGGTGGCTGTGGAGCCCGACTATTTTGACGCGTACGGCAAGCTGTATGCCCAAATTGTTGGCACCACAAACCCCGGCGCGCTTATTCATTTCCATTTGATCAACTTCCCGGCGGACAGCGACACGGTTATTGATACCCTGAACGCCCTGGAGGCTGACTGCGGCGTGCGCATCAACTTTACGTTTGAAGAAAACCAGTTGATGATTGACCGCCCGCAGTTGAAAAGCGGCGTATGCGTTAACACGCGGTATATTTACCTGCGGGATTATCTGGATGCTTACGGCGGTGTTACCATCACCGACATAGACGGCTGGCTGCTGAAATCCATTGATGACCTATCGGACTTTGGCGACAACGACAGCCTTGTTGCCAGCTGGATATGGAAGAAAAACACCGGATACTGGTGCTTGCCGTGGGCCAATGTATCCGGGGGGTATTGTTCGGTTCGGTCAACAGAAAACAGCAAACAGTTCGCCGACCTTGTGGGCCATTATCTGGCCAAACTATTTGCGCTGAATTCGGATAAGGGCAAATCCATGCTTTATGCCGATCAGGCGGCGCATTTCCTGTGCCTGAAGCACGCAGAAGCCAGTTGGGGCATGCAGGTTGGCTTTGTGGGGGCCGGGTTCAGCCAACCAGAGGGCTTGCCGTTTCAGGACCGGCATGCCCGCAAGCAACAGGCCATGCGCGACAAGCTGGCCGAGTTGCAGGCCGCGGCGAACAGCTGACTGAACAATCGGCAGAAACGCCTCGGCAGCCCCAACTCCGCAGGATCAGGTGGCATTCCGCGCTAAAAGCGCCGCTAGTTAGAGCCCAGATAGTTTACAATGGAAATAATGCAGGAAATGCCGGGCCAACCGTTGTTGGAAGACTGGCTGGCAATCTGCAACGACAGGTCCACATACAGGCCTTTGGTGCTGCCGTCGAAAGACCAGTTGTTGTTGGCATCCAGATAGTTTGCCGGTGTTATTTTGGCATTGTTGCTAATGTTGTATTTGCTCCAGCCGCAATCAACCCAGTTGCCTGTAGGCGGGGTGGAACACGCATTTGGCCGGTACAGGCTGTCAACACCGCCAGTGAACTGTATGGTGCCGGAGTCCGCCAAAAAGGCATCCAGATCATCCTTACGGAAGGCGTTGCGCCGCCTGCTGAACCGCACATTAAGCGTGGTGCTGGCATAGGCGTTGCCGTCTGCACTGACCATAATACGGATCCGTTGCGGCAACCGGAAAAAGCACTGTAATTGGGAAACGGCAGCCGATGCGGCAGAGCCATTCAGCGTCATCACCATCGGCAAACCAGCAGCGCCAAGACGCAGTAATTCACGGCGCGTTGCCGCAGTTTCCTTGGTGGTAGCTGACGGAGACTTTACGGCGCTGTTATCCTGCGGCGTTGGCTCAATCGGATCAGTCGGATCAGTCATTGGGGCAACCAGTCTGTTATCACTTGCTTACATCTGGCGCTCGCGAACGAGCCAATGCCCCAACCAGATGGCCAGACCCTATCGTGAAAACACCCGATAGGCCAGCATAAAGTATATCGGCAGCGTGGCCGCTACACGCATGTTGCCAACCGGTCACGCAGGTGGTTCATAACGGGTGCAGACGTGTTGCAGGCCAGCGCCTGAACAAAACACTGCGCCGCATCCTGTGGCCGCTTGAGCATACGCAGGATTTCACCGCGCGCCATATGATAGGGTGCATACTCTTGCAGGCGTTCGTTTTTTGCCAGCGCCTGCAGTGTTAAAAATGCGTCTTGCGGCGCACCAGCAAATGCTTTGGCCACACAGGCATTGACCGCAACAACAGGCGACCCTGTCATGGCCTCCAGGTCGCTGTACAGGGCCTGCATCTGATGCCAGTTGGTGGACGCAAAGTCCGGTGCGGCGGCATGGCTGGCGGCAATAGCCGCTTCCAGATGATACCGGGAGACGGTGTCACCCGCCTGTGCCGACCGCAGGTGCCGGAACCCGGTGTCGATCAACCGCCGGTCCCATAAGGTGCGGTTTTGGTCGCGCAGCAAAACAAGCGCGCCGTCCGCGTCCACGCGGGCATCAAACCGGGATGCCTGAAACGCCAGCAACGCTGCCAGCGCGTGTGTTGTGGGGGATGTGGTTTCCGGCATCGCGATAAGCACAAGCGCCAAGCGCAGGGCTTCTTCTGCCACATCGCGCAGAATGAGCGCATCGCCCCGGCGCGGCGCATACCCGAGGCTGAACATCAGGTAGATAACCTTCAACACCGTAGGCAGGCGTTTGCTCACCTCAAACCGGCTGGGGCCTTCGGTTAGGCTGGTTTCTGCTGCTCGCAGTTTACGTTTTGCGCGGGCCATACGCTGGCCAACGGCGGCTTCTTTTTTCAGGAAAACGGCGGCAATGTCTTTTGCCGTAAAGCCACTGACCACCTTTAGGGTTAGCATCAATTGGTCTTCGGGTTGGATATCAGGGTGGCAACACAGAAACATCAGTTTGAGTTCCGGGTCTTCCACGCGTGCGCCGTAAAAGCGGCCATGGCCATTATCAACCCCACTAGCGGCACCCGCACCAGCCGGGGGTTTTTCGGTTTCGGGTAAGGGTGTTTCCCGGCCTTCGCGGCGCAGCCGGTCAATTGCCTTGTTTCGGGCGACCCGGTTTAACCATGCGCCTGGGCTGTCCGGCATGCCCTTGTAGGGCCAGGTGGCCATTGCCGCAATAATCGCGTCCTGCACCACATCCTCCGCCAGTTGCAAGCGGGCAGAGCCCAACCGACTGACCAGATCAGCCACCAGCCTGCCCCGTTCCCGCCGCGCGAGGCGTTCCAGCTGGTGGTGGATTATCTGATCGCTTAGCGCCGCGGGGTCAGTTGAGGAGCCAGTTGTGAGATCAGGGTCGGTCATGACAGGTGCTGTCCTTAATCCACGTCGTGGATTTCGCGCACTTCAAGCCCGGTGTTGTGCTTCATGTGCGGGCAGGTTTTAGCGATTTCGACGGCGGCATCATAATTTTCAGCTTTAACCATCATCAGGCCGCCCAGCACCTCTGTCAGCTCGGCAAGCGGGGTGTCATGCACCTCGATACCGTCATCGGTTCTGGTCAGCACCTTGCCGGGGCCGTCTGCCAGTTTTTCACCGCCAACATATACGCCTTCGGCGGTTAGTTTTTCGGTCCAGGCAACATAATCCTTGATGATTTCCATATAGTCATCTTCGGACAGACCATCGTATCGGTCGGGGGCATGATTAAGAAGCAGGGCATAGGTTTTCATAGGTTTGTCTTTCGCTGTTCATTTCTCGGGTCAAAAGGGCCGCTTTTTGCGGGTCCTGCCCTATTGACGGAACGCCGGTGTTTATTTTGACACTTCATGAACAAAAAATCACCCTGCAGCTGAAATAGCCGCCCAAGGAATACCGATGCAGAGAGTAACATTGCTGGGGAACGCCCCCATTGAACCCGCAGACCAACATAATCTGTGCGCTGGTTACGTTTTGCTAACAAACAAACGCTATAATTAAAGGTTGGGGACCAGAATAGGTAAAAGTCCGAAGGGGGACACAGTGCGCGCACGCAGAATACAAGTATTTTTCTATGGCTCTTTCATGAGCCTGCCAATGCTGGAAAAGGCGGGCATTGCCAAACGCGCCTTTGCGCCCGCAATGATCAGCGGGTTTGAGCTGGTGGTTGCGCCTTATGCCAACCTGGTCGAAAGCGGCGACGGGGTCGTCTATGGCATTTTGGCGAACGTGACCCACAAAGAGCTGGAGCAGTTATACGGAACGCACCGCAAAAAACTGACGGATATTGATTATTTCCCCGAAGCCGTGCTGGTGCAAACCCGAGGGGGCAAAATTGTTGCCGCAACGGTGTATATTGCAGCAGCAGAGTCAACCGGAACCCCGGACAAAACCTATATCAACCTGATGAAAAAAGCGGCCAGCGATTATGGCTTCCCGCAGTGGTATCAGGACCGAATTGCCGCCTTTGCTGAATAAGGAGCTGGACCCCACCTTGCCCGATTAAGCCACAAGGGCTGCGTTAGATCAGACTTTGTGAAGGATGAAGGGTGAAGCGCCGGTCAGGCGCGCACCCGGGCCAAGAACCCGTTTACCGCTTGCTCCAGCACTTCCGCTTGTTCAGCCAGACCGCCAGACGCATCGCCTACAACGCGGGAAGCGCCCGCACTGCGCTGTGCCATTTCCTGCACACGGCCCACATTTTGGCCAAGGTTGGCTGTGCCCTGGCTGGCATTCTGCACGCTGCGGCTGATCTCGCCCGTTGATGCTTCTTGCTGGACCACAGCAGCGGCAATCATACCGGAAATTTCGCTGACCTGGTTAATCGCATCCCGGATCGAATTTACGCTGGTGACAGTTTCACCGGTCGCCGCCTGCATGGCGTTGACCTGTTCTTCAATTTCCTGCGTCGCGCTCGCTGTTTGGTTCGCAAGTGACTTCACCTCGCTGGCGACGACGGCAAAACCTTTGCCTGCCTCGCCGGCACGCGCCGCTTCGATGGTGGCATTAAGCGCCAACAGGTTGGTTTGTTCAGCAATCTCGTTAATCAGCGTAATGACCTGCGCAATACGGTCAGATGCCGCCGCCAAAGAGCCAACGCGCGTTTCGGCTTGTTTGGTCACATCCATTGCTTTCATGGTGGTGCTGTTGGCAGACTCCACCTGACCCCTGATTTCGCCAATTGCTCCGGTCAGGCCTTCTGTTGCCTCGGCTACCGATACCATGTCCTGACCTGTTGCATCTGTTGCTGATGCCGCTGCATTGACTTCCAGACTGGTTTGCTCAATCGCTTCTGACATGGTGTCTGATGCCATTTGAAGTTCGGCAACAGACCCGGACAATGATTTGATAACACCGGAAATTTCCTGCTCGAAGGCTTCGGCCATTTCTGCCTGCATTTGCTTGCGCTCGGCGGCGGCTTTTTCAATCTGAATTTTTTCTTCTGCGATGCGCGACTGTTCGGCGGCATGTTGTTCTTCTGCTGCCATACGTTCCTGATCTTCACGGGCAATGCGCGCCTCTTCTGCTTCCCGGCGCAGACGTTCTGTTTCCAGCGAGTTTTGCCGCAAAAATTCCGCTGCACGCGCCATGGCGGCAATGCCATCACCGTGATCCATGTCGGTGACCGGCTGATCATACTTGCCTTCAGACAGAGCGGTTAACTCGGTTTGTAATCGCCGCAGCGGTCCCATAACACTGGAGATGATAGAAACAGAAAGCCCCAGAACGACGATAAACAAAATACCTGTGTAGACGTAAACCGTAAACTGATGTGCTTCTGCATCCCCGGCAGAGACGATGCCTTCGTTCAGTTCATGCACCAAAGAGCTATACTGCCAGACGATAAAAACCGTGCCCAGCAGGGAAAGAATAGTCAGCGCCCAAATGCGCACGTTAACCTTGAAGTTCCGAAGAAATGCGATCATGCAATTGTTCCACACACGTTACGAAAATGCATCGAGCCGAAGCGGCCTGTGGTGCCTGGTTTAGTCTCCTAAACCACGCCTGATGCATCCTTAAACTTTATTGAAGTCCCCAAAAAATGACTTTTTCACCCCAAACCGCATCTTGAATCAGCAGATGCGATACTTATGTGTTTTAAATAACAAACGATAAAAAAAATCTTAACAGCGAGGTTACAGGAGGATCACATGCGCCTGTTGATGGCGATTTTCTTACCACCCTTAGTTTTCTTCACCATTAACCGCCCGTTCCAGGGCTTGTTCTGCGCGATTTTGTGGCTAACGATTATCGGCTGGCCGGTTGCTGCCATTTGGGCGGTATACAGCCTCAGCCAGTACCGCAACGAAGAACTGCGCCGCGAAATGGATTATGGTCGCCGGTACGGTCGTTACTGAGTCGTAACGATAAACAGGAGCGACTGACATGCTATGGACAATTTTAATTGGTGCCGCCGCCGGGTTTATCACCGGGCAAATCATGCGCGGTGCAGGATACGGCGTATTTGGCAACGTTATCATTGGCGTTTTGGGCGGTATTATTGGTGACTTTTTGTTTGGCCTGGTCGGGTTTGGCCGGGCCGGACTGGCCGGAGAACTGATCTCTGCCACCGTTGGTGCCGTCTTGTTGGTATGCTTCCTGTTTGGGGGCGGCGAAAGCAAGCGTGCCCGGCGCTAAAGCAGCCACCAGATATTCACCCAGATATTATTTGCGGAACCTTGCCGGGTCATACCATGCGCGGTTGGCACCAAAGCGCGCCATATCTTCGGGCATGTCCTTACTCAAGAGCAGATGCGCAGCATAGCGTGACCAGGCGGGCGAGGTTTGAATGCCGTAGCCACCCTGACCCACATTCCAGAAAAAGTCTTTGGCGCCCGCTTCAAACCCAATAACCGGCGCACGGTCCGGGGCAAATGTGCGCAAGCCAGACCATTTTGCTTCAATGCGGGCAACGCTGGAGTTTGTCGCGCGTTCAAAATGATCAACGGCAACCGCTACATCTTCCAGTTCTGGCTGGCTGTCACAGGGCTCGCTGAGGGTTTCGTCTGCTGGCGACACCAGATAACCGTCGCCTTCCGGTTTGAAATAGAAGGCTTCGTCAAAGTCCAGCACCACCGGCAGGGTTTTGTCGAACGGTAAGCCTTCGGGGTTGGGGATGGTCACCAGTGTGCGCCGCAACGGCTCCAGCCCAACAGGGCTAATGTCGCACCGTGCGGCCACATCGTCACCCCAGGCACCGGCACAGTTTACGATCACACGCGCTTCGATATGGTCACGCCCAAGCTGAACCCGCCAGCCACCCTTTGTTCGCTCCGCCTTTTCAAAAGGTGTTTCAAGCTGGACCTCGAGGCCCATTTTTTTTGCAGCCCTTACATACCCCTGATGCAAGGCCGCTACATCCATGTTGCCGCAATCGCTGTCTTCAATCCCGCCGATAAAACGGTCCTGGTTCAGTTGCGGCACAGCCTGCCGCAAGTCATCAGCCGACAGCAACCTGATATGCGGCAAGGCCTTGCTGTTTCGTTCAAATAGTGCCAGCGCGCGGTCACGCTGCGCAGCATCAAAAACATGGATCGCGCCCAAATCAGTGATCAGCAGCGCTTCAGTAAACCCAAGCGGTGGGTTATGCAAAAATTCCTTGGAAGCGCTGGTAAGCGGCTGAATTTTCTCCCCGCCGTAGGTTTCGGCATAAAAAGCCGCAGACCGACCTGTCGTGTGGTAGCCCGCCTGTTCTTCCATATCAACAAGCAGCACAGACCCATGGCCTGCCAACCGGTAAGCCACCCCTGACCCGGCGATTCCGGCACCAATAATCAAAAAATCATACATTGGCTTGTGCGCTCCATTGATTTAGGCGGCTAATTTGTGGTCTAACACTGAGGCTTTTGCAAGCTGTCATTGAACCCCATTACCATTTGCCGGATCGCACCAACGCCATGCCCCTTACACCAGAAAAAATCCAGGACCTTGCCACCTTTGCCGCCCGCCTCGCGGATGCCGCCGAGAAGGTTACGCTTAAGCATTTCAGGCAGCCCATAGACGTGGACAACAAACTGGGAGAGGCCGGGTTTGACCCCGTCACGATGGCGGACCGGGGCGCAGAAGAAGCCATTCGTGCGCTGATTGAAGCGCACTACCCTGATCATGCAATCGTCGGCGAAGAATTTGGCATCAAAGACACCGGTAGCCCGTTTGAATGGGTGCTTGACCCAATCGATGGCACCCGCGCCTTTATTTCGGGCTTGCCCACGTGGGGTACGCTGATTGGTCTGAAGTATGAAGATGAGCCCATCGTCGGCGTTATCGATCAGCCATACCTGAAAGAGCGCTATGTCGGCTGGACAATAGGCGCGACGTTGAACGGTAAGGCTATTAAGACTCGGCAATGCCCCACACTTTCAACTGCGACCATTTCCACCACTGACCCAGACCTGTTTGATGCCGATGACAGAGCTGTATTTGATGCCATCCTTGGCCAGACTCGCCTGGCGCGGTACGGCCTGGATTGTTACGCCTATGCAATCCTGTCCAGTGGTTTCATGGATGTCGTTATGGAAACCGGGCTGCAGCCTTATGACATGATGGCATTGATCCCGGTTATTCGCGGCGCGGGCGGTTCTGCCACCTGCTGGACTGGCGGCAAACCCGGCGACAGCGGCAAGCTGTTGGCAGTTGGCGACACAGCATTGGCCGCAGATATGCTGGACATGATCCAAGCCATGCAGCGCCCCTAAACCATTGCAGATTTGCGCTTACGCGACCGAGGGCCTACACTTCCTGCACATGGTTGTTTTTTAAGCGCACACAAGGAGCCAACCGTTGGGACGCCCGACAAAATTTAACCGGGATGACGCAATAGAGATTGCGATGAATACCTTTTGGGCCAAAGGGTATGAACCTGTTTCTGTGTCTGACCTGGCGGCAGCCATGTGCATTACGCGCTCTAGCTTCTACAATAGCTTTCGCAACCGGGAAGCCGTGTTTGGCGAAGTGCTGGGTCGGTATCAAGCGCATGGTATGGCGCTTGAGATCGCCTCCGACCCCGACCTGTGCCCAACAGAATGCGTGCGTGATTTCTTTTATCGCTTGTGCAAAAAACTGGCGGCAGACCCGGATGCGCGTGGGTGCCTGATCATAAACTGTTACGCGCAGGCATCAGAAGAAAAACCCGCACCCGCGGGCGTACAAGCCTTTATCGACACGAAACGCCAGCATTTCAAATGGGCCGCTGACCGCGCGCAACAAACAGGAGCGATACCCGCCAGCCAGGATACAAAGGCTGTTGCAGGTGCCCTTATTGCCCTGCTGATTGGTATCAATATTTTGGGCAAAAGCGAGAGAAACGCACAGACCCTGTGGGCCAGCGCAGATGTCACGCTGACAAGCCTGGGGTTTGCACCAGCCTGAAGCCCGGCTTACAATACAGAGTAATCAGGGCCTTTTTTCAGGTCGATAAAGTCACCGATGGCGTCCCAAATCTGTGCCCGTTTGTCATCGGTTTCTTTCAGAAGTTCATGCATGGCACCTTCAACCCTGACGACTTTGCAGTCTGGCATGACGGCAGCCAATTCTGATTGAGCATGATTATCAACGATCTGGTCTTCACCGGCTTGCAATATCAGCACAGGTGCGGCAATCGCCTCGGCATAGCCTGCGGCGTTTAATTTGTCGCATGACCGCATGGCTTCCAATAGCCACTTATATGTTACGCCCCCAACCGCAAGGCGGCGATCTTTTGTATTGATGAAATAGTCTTCATCGGCAAAACGCTCATCGTCATGTGTCAGCTTCCGCCGCCATCCCCACCGGCCTTCCTTGAAAGCATTGTGGCCCGGCACATAGGCAGCGCCAAGGCCAATCAGCGTCATCAGATAGGAAAGGCCGTGCATGAGGGGCCGCGGTACCCCGCTTGCTACAACATGAACCATGGGAGCCATCAGAATTGCCGCATCCGCATCGCGCTTGTGATCATGCAAAAACCGCAGGATGACATGGCTGCCTGCCGAATGGCCCATCAGGATGAACGGCTTAGGCATTTTATTGACTAGCGCTTGCTCAAAAAACTGATGAACATCGTCAATATGTTGGTCAAAAGTCTTCACATAATGTTTGTCCCGATTCGGGTGCACACGATGCGACATGCCCTGACCACGCAAATCCATGGCGGCACAGGCAAAACCCAAACCGTTCCAGATGTGAACATCTTCAATGAATTTTTCGATGAATTCTGTACGCCCAGGCAGGAAAATTATCGTGCCCTTTGTTTCAACAACTTTGCTTGCCGGGAAGCGGGCAAACCGCATCTGAACACCGTCAGACGCCGTGAAGTAATCAAAAATAGCGTCTTCAGGCGCTTCTCTGCGCCCGTCCTTTGCCGTGGCCAACAACTCGGGCGACGGCAGTGTTTCCTCACTCACGACTAGGCCCCTGCCTTTCATCCCCGCAATCAGGTTCTTACCGACCCACTGTTTATCGTTGCCATTATCTGGCATGGGTTTCAAGGGTTAAAAGCCGTGATACCAATTATTACGTTTATAAGACACTATTTTTACACTTACACATACGTATCCAAGACATGCCATCTTCTTCTCTATCCACGAAGGTAAAGTTTCCACAAGTCATTGATTTATAATGATTAAACTATGAATAGAATTGTCTGCATTCGTTTACATCTCTTTTGCATTGTGCGCATACAGTCGTTCTTGTGACCCACAAGGACAGGTAGGCAAATGTTCAGGCAATCACAATCAGGCAACGAAAAATTATCGCTTCTTAACCGGGTGTTGAAGGACGAGAGAGGCAGTCTTGTACCTGCTGTTGCAGGCAGCATGTTAATGCTGACCGGGGCCGCAGGTCTGTCCATTGACGGCGCGCGCATGTTTTATGTGAAAGACGTGCTACAAAAGTCATTGGATAGCGCGGGCCTTGCAGCAGGTCACGCGATGGAAATTGATACGATGGAAGCTGATGCCCGGGAATTTTTTGAGGCAAACATCGCTGCTGTCGACAATCTTGCTGCATCAACAGATATGGAAATCGAAATCAGCGAAGATAATGAGCTGATTACGCTGACCGCCGAAGCAACGGTTGATGCAACCTTCATGAGCGTGTTTGGATTCGGTGAGATTACCGTATCCGCCAGCACAGAAATTACCCGGGAAACCCGCGGTATGGAATTGGTGCTGGTGATGGACAACACCGGGTCCATGCGCCATGACGGCAAAATAGACACCATGAAAGAAGCCGCCACCAATCTGGTAAACACCGTGTACGGCGACGAAGAAACCCACACAAACCTGTGGGTGGGTGTGGTGCCTTATATTACCCAGGTCAATGTGGGCAATGCCCATACAAACTGGCTAACGGCGGCAGGACAAACGCTGGTGGACACGGGCTTCCCGGACACAGAATGGATGGGCTGTATTGCGGCACGGGGCAGCGGACTGGATGAAACAGATGACCCACCGTCAGTAGAGGGGTTTGAGCCCTATTATTGGCCGGATACGGATTATGAAGGCTGGCATGATGGCGGTGGATTTTGGGAATTTGGCCAAACCGATAACAACTGGTTTGATGAAACCGATGATAACAAAATCACCATTGTTGAAACCAACAACCGCCTGGATGCCCTGGGGCCCAATCGCGGGTGCGGCGAACAGATCACGCCGCTTGTGCCGGAAAAAACCAAGATCACAGATGCCATTGCGGCGATGGAGCCCTGGTCGTTTGGCGGCACGGCAACGCCGATGGGCCTGTCCTGGGGCTGGCGGGTTCTAAGCCCGCGCTGGCGCGGGCTGTGGTTTGGCAGCGATGCAGCCCTGCCAATGGATTATGGCACCCCGTTTATGGATAAGGTGATCGTAATGCTGACAGATGGCAAAAACGAATTTATCGAGCCCGCATCCTGGCCGGACCCGATGCCTGGCATCTCGGATTATACCGCTTATGGCCGGATAACCGACATGGGCCACGGTAGCATCAGCGATGCACGCGATGACCTGGATGACCGATTTGACCAGATATGCGCCAACGTTAAACAGGAAGGCATTATTATTTATTCCATCACTTTTGGCTCAACGCCGGACGATGATGTGAAAACCGCCTTTGAAAACTGCGCGACCAACCCTGCGTTTTATTTTCATGCGCCAACAGCCGCGTCGCTGGAAACCGCGTTTGACACCATTGGTCGCCAACTATCAAACCTGAGGCTGTCCAAATGATCTGGCGGCTCATTCCATCGCTTGCGCGCCTACCCCGCCGCCTTGCCAAAGACGAGCGCGGCAGCGCCCTTGTTGAGGCGGCGCTGGGGATACCCATTTTGCTAAGCGCCATGATCGGCGTATTTGAAATTGCGAATTTCTATTTTGTTTCGGCGTCGGTTGAAAATGCGGTTTTACATGCGTCCCGCTTTGGCGTTACGGGCGGGGCTGCGGACGGCATTACCCGCGAAGATCAGGTGCGCGCCGTTATCGCACAACAAACATTTGGCATGGTCGATATGGACACTGTGTCGATCGAAACCCTCGTGTATGAACAATTCGGCGATATCGGCGAACCTGAACCTTTCACCGACGATAATGGCAACGACCTGTGGGACGACGGCGAAGACTATTCAGACGTGAACGGCAACGGCACCTGGGATGATGACATGGCCATCGCGGGCCTTGGCGGCGCGGGGGACATTGTGCTGTACCGCGTGAATTATGAAAGCAACAGTTTAACTGGCTTTATGGACTGGGCGCACAGGGCGCTCAATATCTCGGCAACCGTGGCGGTGCGCAATGAACCGTTTTAAGGCCATACGGCGCCTGGCGAACAGCCTGCGAAAAGATGACCAGGGGTCCATTCTGGCGGAACTGGCCCTGGCTATGCCGCTGTTCCTGACATTTTTGATGGGAATTGTGGAAGTTGGCAATTATTTGCTGATTAACCTGAAACTGCAGCATTCTGTTGTGTCTATCGCTGACCTCGTGACGCGGGACGAACAGATTTCAGAAACCGTTATGGCAGACGTTTTCAATGCCGCCCCGCAGATTATGGAACCCTTTCCCATGGGCGCAGACGCACTGGTAATCGTTAGTGCCATCAGCCAAACCGAAGACGAACCACCCAGCATTTACTGGCAGCGCATGGGCGGCGGTACAATGGATGTGGACAGCGATTTTGGCATTGAAGGCGGCCCCCCTAACCTGCCCGATGGCCTGACCATGCGGGACGATGAAACCATCCTGGCCACCGAAATTTTTTATGACTATGAACCAGTTATCTTTCAGTTCATTCCGTCCCAAAGACTGCGCAAACAAAGCTTTTTCCGCCCGCGTATTGGCGCTTTGCAAAGCGTAGATCCCGCCGAACCGGAATAATCACTCACGTTGGGCCTGTCTGCCCTCAAAATCTCTATATGCCTTAATTTCGCCTCCTGATGGTGCGCTGACTACATCGTTCATTTCGGGTTCAGTATCTGTGTGCTTTAGTGCATGCACAATAATTGAAAATCGGCCAAAAAAGCCGGGTTGAGCGTGAGGGTAAATAGGTATGACATTCACCAATACAGTTGATGGCAGAGACGTTTTTGATGGGTCCGGGTTCGATAGTTTCTTTCGCGCCGGGCCAAGCGATGACTTTCTGGTCGGCGGTGGCGGCGATGATTATCTGATCGGCGGCGCAGGCGATGATTTTATCATCGGTGGTGGCTTTCTTGATGGCCCTATCACTCATATTGACTGGTACGGCGACCTGAACTTTTTTGCCCCCGTAATACCCGACGACACCCTCTTTGATGGCCGGGACACGTTGCTGGGCGGTTCCGGCAATGACACCATCATTGGGGCCGGTTGGAACGACGGCGCGGTGGATGATAACGGCCTGTTTGACTTTGGTGAAACCGAAGGCCCGGCCTTTGCCATCGCTATCCCCGGAGCTGAACCGGAAAACGTGATCTGGGGCGGATCGGGCGACGACCTTATTCAAGGCGGCTTTTTCGCTGATACCATTGGCGGCGGGTCCGGTGATGATGATGTTTCGGGCCTGATTGGCCGTGACCTGCTGTTTGGTGGAACCGGTAATGACACACTTGATGGCGGTGACGGCGCCGACAGCATTTGGGGCGGGGTCGGCGACGACCTGATCCTGGCCGGCACCGGTGACGACGACATTTGGTCCGGCAGCGGCAATGACACCATCGAAGGCCATGATGGTGACGACCTGATCGGCGCGCGCGAAGGCGATGATGATGTGTTCGCCGGTGCGGGCAACGACACTGTTTTCGGCGCAAGCGGCGATGATGTGATTGCAGGCGCTGGCGGCGCGGATGCCCTGTTTGGCGGGTCTGGCAATGACACAGTTTGGGGCGACGCGGGCGATGACGACATATTCGGTGGCACCGGCGATGATGCCTTAATCGGTGGTACAGGCGATGACTTCTTCTATTTCGCGGATGGTCACGGCCAGGACACCATCGACGACTTCGACATCTTCGATGACACCCTGGTGTTGGAGTTTGTTAACGACATCAATAACCTGAACGACCTTTTGTTTTTCTCTTTCGACACCGTCATTGATGGCCAGTTTGGCGTGCTGATCGAAACAACAGACTTTGATAATATTTTCCTTGTCGGTCTGTCTCAGGACGACCTGACCGTCGCGGATATTATTTATTAGCGTCCAAACCGGCCCTTGCAGAAAAGACGCAGGCAACACCGGCCTAACTTCATCCCCGAATCTCCCCCTATGTACTGAGGCACGGACGTAGAGGGGAGGCACTACGGCGGCACCCTAATGCTTACCCCCTTCGCTCCGGGGTGCCGCCACCCCAAGCTGGTTTCTCAATACTTCAGGATTGTTGATTTCTGGCGCTTCCGACTCTGGTTTTTTCCGAGACGGTTTCAACCCGAAACCACCCCTGAGTCTTACTGTTTTCGCTCAGTTTTTGTCTATTTTCGCGTCGAAACTCCCAAAAGTTGCATAAACTTCATATTTTTTTGCGGGCTCTCAACGGCAAGCACAGTCCGCTGCAATTCCCCTAAAATTGCCAACATCCTGAAAAATAGAGGCGACAAAACAGCTTCTCAATTTACCTAAAATTAGCAGAAAACTATTGTCAAATATGAAAATAAGTGTTTGTTTTAATTATACTTTTTGAAATTTTGCATTAACTTTTTGTTCACCCCTGAGGGCCTACTCCTTGTGCATCCAATCTTGGCAGCTGGAGAAAAGAAATGCTCAAGTTTATGAAAAAATTCCACCGCGACGAAGAAGGCGCTACGGCCATTGAATATGGTTTGATCGCCGCCCTCGTTGCAATTGCTCTTATCGGTGCCCTTGGTGCCCTTGGTGACTCGCTCGATGGCATGTTCACTGGCGTATCTGACACCCTTGACGCCAACGCCCCTGCTGCAGGTGGCGGCGATGCCGGTGGTGGTGACGCTGGTGGTGGAGACTAAGCCTCACCTCCCTAACCGGACTTAACCTCAGATAGCCGCCGGGGGCCCAATCCTTCCGGCGGCTATTTTTTTGGACCCGCGCAGTTTGCATCGCCCTAGTAAGGCGAAGGCTTTGGCAGAAGCCGCGAAATGCGCTCCGACCTAAACAAACTCAGGTGAACCTCATGACCTCCATGGTCGAACCAGGCATATATTCATTGGTTGCTACGATCCTTTTTTGGGCCGCAGCCACTGATCTCAAGGACCGGCGGATACCGAACTTTCAGCCGCTTAGCATTCTTGGCCTGTTCGTCCTGTTGGCTGCATGGCAGGTTGCTGGCGGTGCACTGGTAACAACAGCCTTTTTATGGCCGCTTGTCGCCGCAGCACTGGTTTTCAGCTTTTGTCTCGTGCTTTTTGCCCTTGGTATGATGGGCGGCGGCGACGTAAAGCTAATGGCAGCCGTTGCACTTATTGCTGGTCCTTCGCTCAGCGCAGCTTTCGTTTTGTTTGCAACAATTGCAGGCGGTGTGGTGTCGCTTGGTGCGCTGGTGCATGCGTCCGCGCACAACACGTCCACTCAATCGGTCAAAGTGCCTTATGGCGTTGCGATCATGGCAGGTGGGCTGTGGGTTTGTTTCCAAAAAATTACGGTTACGTCTGCCTGACTAAACGATCTGCGGGATCGGTACAGCCGGTCGGACGCATACCGAATTTAACAGGAGACAAGACATGAACCCCAGAAGTCTTATCCTCATTGCCGTGGCGCTTGTTGGTGTTGTTGGCGTGGTATTTTTCACCCGGTCTTTTCTTGCAGACATGCAAAATCAGGCCAGCCAGGTCCAAACAGTCAGCGCGCCGGTCTCGACCGCAAAAATACTGGTCGCCGCAAAGGACCTTCCGGTTGGCACCATCCTGACGTCCAAGCACGTTGAATGGCAACCCTGGCCCGAAGCCGGACTGAATGACGCTTATTTCCAGGGCGGCAAAAACAAATTGAAAGAAATCGAAGGCAAAGTGGTGCGGTCGCCGGTTAACCGCGGGCAACCCATGACAGCATCCGCTGTTGTTGCCCAGGGCGAACGTGGCTTTTTGGCCGCCGTTCTTACCGCTGGTATGCGCGCCGTCACTGTTAAACTCTCCCCCGTGGCCAGTGTAGGCGGCTTTATCTTCCCCGGTGACCGGGTCGATGTGATCCTGACACACACCATCGAAGTATCCCGAAGCGAGAAATACACCGCAGCTGAAACCGTGTTTCAGAATGTGCGCGTGCTGGCTGTGGACCAACGCAGTGCAGTTCAGGATGAAAAAATTCAGGTGGCAAAAACCGCTACCATAGAAGTGACACCCAAAATGGCAGAAAAAGTGGCGATGCTGGAAAAACTCGGCACCCTGTCACTTAGCCTCAGAAGCCTGACAAGTGATGGCATGCAAACAGCGGAAGCAAACCCTGACAGCCCGCCCATCAGCCGCACGGTCAGCCACACGCTGGGTCATGAAGTCAGCCGCTTTTTGCCAGCAATGGACGAAGACGCATCCACCAACACTGTGCGCGTCAGCCGCGGCAACATAGTTTCCACTATTGAAACTGCGCGCGCCGGACCCGGGTCGCAACCATCAGGATCGCAACCATCTCAGGGAGATGACCAATGATTAAGCTGATACTCAGACATCTGGTCAGGGTCACAATTCTGGCCTGCCTGACGGCGGCGGCATCCATTATGGCGCAAGCGGCCCCCCTTACCCAAAAACACGGTGCCAGTGTGCTGGCTCCAAGCGAAGGCGCTTTGTCGATAGAGGTAAATAAAGGAACCCTCATACGGCTGGACCGCCCAGCATCAGAAGTGTTCATCGCCAACCCGGAAATCGCAGACGTTCAGGTTAAATCCAACCGCGTGATTTACATCTTCGGACGGGCACAAGGCGAAACCAGTTTTTATGCACTGGATAAAGATGACCAGACGATTTTTTCGTCAAACGTCATTGTTACCCGCAACCTGTCGGCGCTCCGGGGTGCCTATGACCGCCTATTACCAGGTGCCCCCATCAAAGCCATGATGATGGGCCAACTGGTGGTGCTTGAAGGCAATGTTGGCTCCCCCGCCGAAGCTGCGATGGCAGAGCAGCTTGCACGCAATGTGCTGTCATCCGACAAGGTGATGAACAGCATTAATGTTTTGCAGCCAACGCAAGTGAACTTGCGCGTCCGCATCGCTGAAGTCAGCCGCACGGTGCTAAAGCAGCTTGGTGTTAATTGGGAAGGGTTTTATACTGGCTCCAACATCGGATTCGGCATCGCCAATGGCCGCGATGTATCCAACATTATTGCAGACCCGGTCACGCAGCTCCCGCTGGAGGTTTTCAATCCACCGAGTGTGGGGAATGCGCTGTTCGGTGAAATTTTCACCGGTGGGCTTGATCTGAATTACGCCATCGATGCGCTGGACCAGGAAGGCTTCATCAAGGTTTTGGCCGAACCAAACCTAACGGCACTTACCGGCCAAAGCGCTAACTTCCTGGCGGGCGGCGAGTTCCCGGTTCCTGTTCCCAGCATCAACGGGTTGGGTATTGAATACCGCGAATTTGGCGTGAAACTGGATTTCACCCCAACGGTAATGAGCACAGGCCGCATTTCGATGCATGTACGGCCAGAAGTCAGTGACCTGTCAACGGCGGGCGCCATCCGGGTGGAAGGCATTAGCGTGCCGTCCATCAGTACCCGCCGGGCTGAAACAACAGTTGAACTGGGCAGCGGGCAGTCTTTCGCCATAGCGGGCTTGATTGAAAACAATATCGTTCAGGACGCCAACAAATTCCCCGGGCTGGGTGATATTCCAATCATCGGTGCGCTATTCCGGTCAGAAGAATTTCGCCGCGAAGAAACCGAACTGCTGATCGTTATCACCCCCTATATTGTGCGCCCCGTCGGGGACCGCCAGATGGCGCTGCCCACTGACAACTACCGCGCCCCAACTGACATGCAGCGGTACTTCGGCGAAAAACGCTGGGTTGAAAACAACCCTGGCACGCTTCAGCAGCAAGACAGAAAAGCCGGTCCATCGCTTAAACAACGCGCTGGCTTCAAGCTGGATTAAGGAAGGACAGAACCATGACAACGATAAAATCACCATTGGTTAAACTGCTAACGCTTGCTGCGGCTGGTCTGTCCCTTGCGGCATGCCAGCATGGCTCCGTCACCGAACCGGCAGTCAGCGAAACAGTGATGCGCAATGAAGTCAAAATGGTGCGCCTGCCCTTCACCATAAAGGCAGAAGACGACGATACAACAACCCCGTCCAGCTACACGCTTGCAGGCGTCAACCTGTTCCTGCGCAGCGTAAACGCAGGCCATGCCGATGTCGTCCTGCTGGATGCCCCTAACGTGGATCAGGCGCGCATTAATGAAATCGCGGCCCACATCAAACGCGGCGGGTTTGTTTATGGTGGCACCAGCACACTGGGCGCAGCCCCGGCCGACGGTGAAATCACCTTGTATGTGGAACGGCATATTGTGGTGCCGCCAAATTGTGGCTTCTGGCGGAGCGAAACATCATCCAATGACAAAAATAACGCATCTTCATTTCATGGGTGTGCCTCTATGGCCAACCTGGGGATGATGATTGCCAATCCACGCGACCTGATCGCCGGACAAGGCAACGGTAATTCAACCGCGTCTGCTGTGGGCGCGCTTTATTCGCCGACGCCTCAGTCATCCGGGCCAACCATTACCATGTCGCTGGATGGTATCGCCAACATGCCAGCGCCCACCAGCACAAGGCCGTCCGGCGGCGGCGATAATTAGGCAACCCAGAATTCAGTAATCCAGAATTAGGAACCCGGTCAGGGAGACATATCATGAACGCAGTTGCAACCATTCTTGACGAAAAATCCACCGATGCAGTGCGCCCCGCCTTCGCCGCCTTTGTATGCGACGAAATGTCGAGCCAGATTTTGCACCCCATTGTACTAGAGCAAGGCTGGTCCGCTGATATGATTTATGCGGGCGGTATTGCAGCAGGGGTGCGCATGCTGGGCGGCATGCCCTGCCCGGAATTTATGATCGTGGACCTGTCTGAAAGCAGCGACCCGCGCGCAGATATGCAATCCCTTGCAGATGTCTGCGAAGCGGGCACCGTTGTGCTGGCCATAGGCACCATCAATGACGTGACGCTGTACCGCGACCTGTTGACCGCTGGTGTACAGGACTATCTGGTTAAGCCGCTGGCTGCAGATACGTTGCGGGAAGCAATTGTTGCCGCGCAGGACGCGATGCTGATACCGGACGCAGAAGAAGAAGCCGAAGACGCAAGCCCCGGTGAAAGAGTGGTGTTTGTTGGCCTGCGCGGCGGTGTTGGAACCAGCACACTGGTATCAAACATTGCGTGGCTTATGGCCGAGCGGCAGGAAAAAACAGTTCTGCTGGACCTTGATTTATATTTCGGAACGTCCGCGATGCAGTTTGATCTGGAACCCGGTCGCGGGCTGTCGGATGCGCTCGAAAATCCAGACCGTGTGGACGGCCTGTTTCTGGAGCGCGCGGTCGTAAAACCTCATGAAAATCTGGCAATACTTGGCTCTGAAGCGCCGGTTGGATCCTTGCAGGAACCAGCCAGCGGATCCTTGCAGCAGTTGATCGGGTCATTGGCTGACAGCTTTAAAAACGTGGTAGTCGATGTGCCGCGTCAGATGCTGGGCGCGCATTCTGACCTGCTGTCTGCCGCCAAAGACATTGTGCTGGTAACAGACTATTCCCTGACCGCCGCGCGGGACTGCATCCGCCTGTTGGCCCACATCAAACAGGTGGCCCCAAACGCCAGCGTGCACGTCGTCGCCAGCAACACAGGCACAGGGCCGCAGGAAGTGGAACAGAAAGATTTTGAAAATTCTATCGAACACGCAACAGACGTAACCATACCCGGCGATAGCAAAACACTGCTGGCCACAGCACAGCGCAGCAAGCTGGTAGTAGAAGATGCCGCCTCCAGCAAGCTAGCAGCCGCCTACAAGGATGTGCTGGCCGCTATTGTTGCGGTTGATGAAGACGCACAGTCCAGCAACGGCTGGCTTGCAAAACTGTTCAAGAAAAGCGCGTAACTGAGGAGCCGCCGCATGAAACCCCAGGCATTCGGCAAAAAGAAAACTGGCTTTCGCCGTGCTGCGCCGGCCGGGTTTGGGCGCGGTGCGCACCCTGCAGGTGCGGCGCACACTCCGGCCATGTCAGACGTTTCAGGCGCTCCGGCAAATGACCACCCAGCCCCGCAGCTTGTTGCCAGCCCCATGGCAGCAAGCGACAATAGCATCCGCACACCCGCTGACCCGTCCGCCACTGGCACGGGCCCTTCAGACCAAACGCCCGTAGACCGCGCTGCAAGCCTAGGTGAACAGGCTCTGCCAAAATGCTTCACGGCCGATGAACTGCGTATGGCAACCAAAGGGGAGGTCACACACAAGCTGTCGTTAATTGTTGCCGACCTTGCCGAAGCCGATGGCCTGGAGTTGGGCGACAAGGAAATTAAGGATGTGGCCACCTACCTGCTGAATGAGGCAGAAGCCAGCATTGGCCCGATTGGTGACACCGGGGCGCAGGACACCACCAACAGCAAAAATGACAGCAAACAAGACAAGCGCAAAACACTAGATGACGCCAAAGAGCGTGTGCAAGCGCTGTTGATGGAACATATAGACCCTGTGGCTGCCGCCGATCTGCCTCGTCCCGAGCTGACCGAGCAAGTGGGCGAGGTAGTTGGCGAGCTGCTGGTGCAGGAAAAGATCAACCTTAACCTGACAGAACAAAGCGATCTGGTCACTCTGTTGATGGATGACATGCTGGGCCTTGGCCCGCTGGAGCCCTTGCTGGCAGACGAGAGCATTTCAGATATTATGATCAACGGGCCTCGGCAGGTTTATGTGGAACAAAAAGGCAAGTTGCGCCTGACGGATGTCGCGTTCCGCGACAATCAGCACCTGATGAATATCGCACAGCGTATCGTGACAGCCGTTGGTCGCCGCGTCGACGAAAGTTCGCCCATTTGTGATGCCCGCTTGGCGGATGGTAGCCGCGTGAATGTGATCGCGCCGCCGCTTGCCATCGATGGGGCCTCCATCTCGATCAGGAAGTTTACTAAAGACAAAATCACGCTCGATAAAATGCTGGATTTCGGCAGTATTTCACCGCCGCTTGCCAAAGTGCTGAAAATTGCGGGTGCGTGCCGCCTGAATATCCTGATTTCGGGCGGGACCGGGTCGGGTAAAACAACCATGCTGAATGCCCTGAGCCGTATGATTGACCAGGGCGAGCGTGTTGTCACCATTGAGGACGCGGCCGAACTGCAACTACAACAGCCGCATGTGGTACGCCTCGAAACCCGCCCCGCCAATTTGGAAGGCAGCGGCGAGGTGGACATGCGCGACTTGGTTAAAAACGCCCTGCGGATGCGGCCAGACCGGATCATCCTGGGGGAAATCCGAGGCGGTGAAGCCATTGATATGTTGCAGGCCATGAACACCGGCCACGACGGGTCGATGGGCACCATTCACGCAAACCGCCCGCGCGAAGCGCTGACCCGGCTGGAAAATATGGTGAATATGGCGGGCCTGAACCTGCCGCCCAAGGCCATCCGCGAACAGATTTCAGCGTCACTGGATTTGATCGTTCAGGTCCAGCGCATGCGCGATGGCGGGCGGCGCACAACGCATGTAACCGAAGTGGTTGGCATGGAAGGTGACGTGATCACCACACAGGACCTGTTCCGCTATGAATTTACCGGCGAAGACGAAGGAGGCCGTCTGATTGGCGACTTTAAGTCAACCGGTGTGCGGCCTCATTTCCTCACGAACGCTGAATACTTTGGGCTGCACCGCGCCCTGATGGATGCAATGAACGGATAGCCTTATGCAAGACACCAATATTACCATCATCTTATTTGCGGCAGGCCTGATGGCCGCCGTGATCATGATTGTGCTGTTTGTTCTGATGCGACAGCTGGGCAAAGGCCAAAAACAGGTGCGGGCACGGCTTGATGCCTTCAAAAACCGGTTCACGGATGCCCGGGCACAAGTGGCCCAAACGGCATCCATCCGTATCAACCAGCAACAAACCGGCCTGGCGGCCAAGCTTTCGGCCCTGCTGCCGCGCCAGGATCAGTTGCAAATCAGGCTTGCAAAGGCAGGCATGGACATTGAGCTGGCGCGTTATGCCACCATCTGCGGGGTAATCGCGGCTGCGACCTTAACCGCGCTTACACTGGCGGGCCTGCCGCCCATTATGGCACTAGCGCTGGGCATTATTGGCGGATTTGGCCTGCCGCACCTGTATGTAGGCCGGCGTATTGCGTCCCGCATTGAGCGGTTTACCAAACAATTCCCTGAAGCCATTGACCTGATGGTGCGCGGACTGAAGTCCGGCTTGCCGGTTAATGAGTGTATTGCAAATGTCGGTCAGGAATTAAGCGAACCTGCGGGGACCGAGTTCCGCAAAATCACCGACGGCATGCGGCTTGGCAAACAGCTTGAAGATGTGTTGTGGGAAACGGCAGACCGGCTGGACACAGCAGACTTTAAATTCTTTGTTATATCCCTGGTTGTGCAGCGGGAAACCGGCGGAAACCTGGGGGAAACACTGGGCAATCTGTCAGGGATTTTGCGCCAACGACAGGCCATGAAACTGAAAATTCGCGCCATGTCATCGGAAGCCAAGGCAAGCGCATGGATCGTTGGCGTGCTGCCCTTCATCATGCTGGGGCTGATCATGCTGATGAATTACGACTATGGCATCATCCTGTTCACGCACCCCAAAGCAATTGTTGCCGGTATTGGGGCGCTGATATGGATGGGGCTTGGCCTGATTGTCATGGCAAAAATGATCAAGTTTGAGGTGTAATCATGGGTGATGCAGCAGAAATTTTTGGCATGTCCACCATCGACCTTTTGTCCATCTTTACCGGCATTGTTGCCTTTATGGTGTTGCTGGCGGTGTATCAGGCGGCTTTGGTGAAAAAGCCCATGGCCAGCCGCGTGAAGGTACTGCAGGACAGGCGCGACGCACTGAAAGCAGGGCTTGTGCGCACCAGCAAACGCAAGTCGCAAATCAAAAAGGCAGACGGCGTCAGCCAACTGCGTGCGATTGCAGAAAAATTTAAGCTGCTGCAAAACGAACAGACCAAAAAACTGACACTTCAATTACAGCAGGCAGGCTTCCGCTCCAAGGACGCGCTGGTCATTTACCAGGTCGCACGGCTTGCGATGCCGCTCGTTATGGGTCTTGTCGGCATCATCTTGTTTTATGGTATGGGCGTTATGGCGCAGTATGAAAACTTTCACCCTGCGATGGCGGCAGGCCTTGTGTTTTTGGGCCTGAAAATGCCCGACCTGTATATCACCAACGCCAAGCAAAAACGCACAACCGCAATCCGCAAGGGCTTACCCGATGCGCTTGATTTGATGGTGGTGTGCGCGGAAGCCGGGCTTACGCTGGATAGCGCGCTGAACCGGGTCGCCAAAGAACTGGGCCGCGCCACCCCTGAACTTGCTGACGAGTTTTCATTGGCATCCATCGAGCTTGGGTTCCTACCGGAGCGGCGGCAAGCGCTGGTGAACCTGTCGGACCGGGTGGACCTGCCAGCACTCAGGGGGGTTGTTACCACGCTCATTCAAAGCGAGCGCTATGGTACACCGCTGGCAACCAGCCTGCGGGTACTGTCCGCTGAATTCCGCAACGAGCGCCTGATGCAAGCAGAAGAAAAAGCCGCCCGCCTGCCCGCAACGCTGACGGTACCGCTTATTCTGTTTATCCTGCCCACGCTTTTTGTTGTGCTGTTGGGTCCTGCGGCCTGTAAAGTGGTTGATGACTTTGTGATGAAAAACCAATAGCGGGGTCCACGACACAGGCGCGAATCACGCGCAGGATCATTTATTAAGTGGCCCTGCCTGCGAATTGCGGTTGCACAAGGCCAACCCACGATAGCTGCAGTATGGTTAACATTTGCAAAGCCCGCCGCCCTATTGGTCAGATGTGACCAAAAATGACAGAAATATTGCGGTTTTTTCGATTCTTTGCAGAGAATCATTGACCAAACACTCAATATTTGGTTTTTTAGGAGGTGCGAGAGGGCGCGACTCAGTCGGGCCCACTCCTGTTGTGATCACTCCTTGTGATCACACTATCCTCGCTGTCGTGACTCGGGCCGGGTTTTTACCCGGCCATTTTTTTTGCACGATACTCATACCCCTGAGGATGATTGCCATAGCAAGATGGCTTATTAGCCCCCAACGTCGCGCAAGCACAACGAACTGACCATCAGCTCTCGCATCACCATTCGCTGTCAACAAACGCAGTGGCATCAAAAACAGCAATTGTGACCAGAATCGGGCACATACTAAAAATTCGACAAAATACGGCTGAATTGCGACGAGCTGCCTGCATCATCCGGTAAACTGAGGACGCTTCGGCTTCATAGATTGAAAAACACACCGACCAACCAATAACAGCCAGGCACCCGTGGTTTAATGCCTTCATCCCCAAACAACAGTTTAGAAAATATGACATCTAGGCTGCTCATAGCTACCTTAATGATCGAATTCTAATTGCAACTAATAGTATTATATAGTTACTTTTAATTGAATTGCTTTGCGAAGCATTCTGGGGTCGAGTTTCAAGTTTTCACAGGTTTTCCTGCAAGCTCAAACAAGTGGGCGACAGGGACTGGTGGATACATGGCCTTATTCGGAAACTTCAAACGTTATGGATGGGCTAAATGAAAACTCCAACGGTTTCACACTTGATCAAACTCATTCTCCTGTGCCTAGGGTTGAGCCTTGCCAAGGGCAAGGTGTACGCAGATGACTGCAGCCTTCCTCCGAGAGTAACCGAAGTTAAAATAGACGGTATTTTGTACCTAAAAGGAGAGATGTCTGTACCAATTGATCAACAGAACACTCGTCCAATCAATCTGTATATTGAAAAAACGGAATATCCAGATGATACCTCTGCCAAGGACAGATGTGCTGCTGAAGTATACACGCAGACAAGGGAAATTTTTATAGAGCTTTATCAAGACTATCTGACCAAGGGAGTAACAACCGAAAATATTCAGATTTTGGCTGACTCCATCAGCGGACTAAAAACGTCGGGAGTATATATAAACAAGGATCCAGGTGCCTGTACGTATTCTGGTGCCCCCAGGAGAATTAACTGCGGACCGACCAGCACAGATGCTTTAGGCAAGCTGGATCAGAAAACTTTTATGTCTCATGAAAATATGCATGGATGGCAATTCCAGTTTAACACGAACATCGGCGGAATCCATTTTTACATGGCTTTTGCCCACTTTGCCAATCACCTGTATAATACTAAGAATCCTCTAAATTACGATGACCCTGAAGCCATACCCTATGGTTTACAAAATCAATACGAGTGGGGCGCTGAAGTCTTTTCAGATTGGTTACTTGATACAAATCAGGGAAAAATTTGGCCTTATATCGATAAAAACCTGCCAAAGTATAAGACCTATTTCAATTGCCTCTGGAAAACCAATAACAGTCCAAGTTCCTGTGCAGAGAAGCTAGGCAATCCTATAAAGCTTGCAACAGTTGACCCAACGCAAACACCACCGAACAAAGTTGTCACCACAATTAGAACACCAGATGGCGACGTAAACGTTGAGTTTAACAAAGCTTACTCCCAGGCAATCTGGAACGTTTGCTTCGATAGATACAAAAACTCGGCTAGCCCAGATGATTACTCAGTATTAAGCCAGATTACCCAATATGCCGCCCCAGGTCTCCCAGACGACGCAGCCTACTATTATAAACTGATGTACGCAGATGCTAACCATGACAACGTTATTGACTGGCTTTGCGAGTATGATGGGCCGGGCCCAAGTGGCGTGGGTGACGGCTACTATTTATGGAACAGCGAGAACAAATTTGGAACCTATACATTCATCGTTAGTGGCGATCCCTCGAACCCTTACGTCGAATATAAGCAAGACCCTTATCTAACATATCCCTCTATAAATGGATCACTTGGTCAGCCACAATTCCGGGAGTGGCAAGGCGAATACGGAAGCGCCAACGGAGCAAGCCAATTTGACTATCATATTGGTTATGACTGGTACCGTGTGTTTGCATCATTCATTACACCGGGCAAAATTTCAGCCATAACACCCAATGGCAGAAAGTGCCTGGACACGATCGGAGCCGCTGGCCGCAATGTTGGTGTTACACTCACCAACTGCGCATTTGCACCAGCATGGATAAAACAGGCAGATGGAAGAATTCGTTTGCTTGATCCAGGTGCCAACCGCACATATTGCCTTGATGTTAATACGGCTGGCCCTCATCCGCGTGATGTCCAGATATGGGGAGCCTGCGAAGACAGCACTCCAATAAACCAAGTATGGACATGGTCTGGTGATGGCCCTTTAAGACTCAATAGTAAAAACATGTATGTGACCACTACAGAGTCAGAGTCCGGTCAAGTCACCATAGCGCCTCTAGGCGCTCAATGCGGGGGCACAGTCAATTGGCGGCTAGACTATGACTGACATAGGCTCCATGTAGGGCTCGCCTAATCATCGTTTTTTTGTTGCACTTTGTCGTTCCGCGACAATATTTGCGTTTTTTTCATATCTGGCTATGATCGATGAAATGGATACAAAAACCCTTTTTTATCGGAACGGTCGATGAGTTTCCCCCCAACCCTCAAACAGCTGCGGTATCTGGTTGCCCTGCATAAAACCGACCATTTCGGTAAGGCCGCAGATGCCTGCCATGTTACGCAGTCCACGCTATCTGCGGGCATTCAGGAACTGGAAAACCTGCTGGGTGCCCAGTTGGTAGAACGCACCAAACGGTCTGTGATGTTTACCGCCCTTGGCAACGAAGTGGTGCGGCGCGCGCAGGGCATTTTAAATGAAGTTGACGACCTGACAGATATGGCCGAGGCGGCAAAAAACCCGTTAAGCGGCACCATCCGCATGGGGGTTATCCCGACCATTGCGCCTTATCTGCTGCCTAAAATCATGCCGGTGATTGGCGAAGAACTGCCCGACCTTGCCCTGCATTTACGTGAGGGCAAGTCCGCCGAACTATGTGACCTGCTGCGTGCTGGCGATCTGGATGTAGTGCTGTATGCGCTGCCGTTTGAATGCGGCAACGTGCATGAAATGCCCTTGTTTCCGGACCCGTTTGTTGCCGCCTATCCGAAAGGCGAAGCGCCGGGCGCGGAAATCACCACCGAGCAGTTGGATGAAGACAAGCTCTTGCTGCTGGATGAAGGGCATTGCCTGCGCGACCATGCGCTGGAGGCCTGCCACCTTGTTGGTCGCCGCGCAGGGCGCGAACTCGCCAACACCAGCCTGTCCACCATATTGCCAATGGTTGCGGCAGGGCACGGCATGACCCTTTTGCCGGGCATGGCAGTCGAAGCAGGCATTGCAAGCAATCTGGCAGTTGATATCGCCACATTTGCGGACACTATACCAACCCGCATGATCGGACTTATCTGGCGGCAGACCAACCCCCGGGCCAGCACGTTTGAAGCTCTGGGTAATGCAATTAAAACAGCTGTACACTCTTGACCCTAAAACAACGTCACTGGTTTGGATTCTATTGACTGCGTTTCAAAAGCTGACGCATTATTGAGCGGTCGAACGCTTGGGGACATAGGATGCAAATTGTCAGACTTGACTATCTCCACGACGGAGACAACGACCCTGCGATAAAAGAATATTATCTTGGTCCATCGTTTCGCGGCTCCATGCCTGCCAAAGAACGGCTGGATGTGTTTCGTGGAGTTCTGCGCTGCGACGAAGCACTGGCTGTTTTCAACTGGTGGCTAGGCCTGGTCAAAAACGGCGAACCACCCCAAAAATCTCACCTCCTGTTCCGCGAAATGGCGAAGTTTTCTGAAAACCTGGGCCTTGCCATGTGCAAACCAGACGGCAGTGCCCAAATCCGGCTTGCAGGTAGCGGCATTGAAGAGTTGGTCGGACGGTCGCTGAAAGGTATGGACATGATAGATGCGGCCCCTTTTTCCACCGGGCTGTGCGCACTGTCATGGAAAAGCCAGATAAAGGAACGTCGGCTAAGGTATTACCGCAGAGACTTGCGGAATTTTGGGCGCGCCTACCGCAATGTCGGCATTCTGGAATTACCGGTTGCAGACGGTCCGCAAGGACGGGCGAAATATGTATTGTCGCATATTCGCGCAGTTAACACCTGACCGAAATAACCATCTGAGAGACCTATGCATCGCCCGTTGCGGCTGCTAAAGAGCGGCATGCCTATCCGTATTTTATGGTTGATATTTGGGTTAATGACCCTTGCACTTGCGTTTGCCGGGGTCTTCCTGCCGGTGCTGCCGACAACGCCGTTTTTGTTACTGGCGGCGTTTGCGTTTGCCCGCAGTTCCCCCCGGCTGGAAGCCTGGTTGGTGAACCATCCCCGGTTCGGAACCCTAATCCGCAATTGGCAGCGGGACGGCAGCATAGACCGGCGCACTAAATATTCTGCTGCCACTGTGATGGCGCTGACCTTCATTGGATCTTATTTGTTTGGTGTGCCTGACTATGTGCTGATCATTCAGGCTGTTGCCTTGGGCGGTGCCGCAACCTTTGTGCTGACCCGCCCGGATGGCCCCAACCCCTGAGCGCCACTTGGCCGCGACTATGGCCGCTCCTGACCGCCTCCTGGCCGGACCCCAGACCAAACTTTATCGCACCTGAACGCCTGGCATGTCCCAGGTGCCGCTTAATGCCCGCGCCTTCGGCCAATAGAGCCGCATGTTTAACGCCATCGGCCCGGATGCGGGCGCAGGCAGCCAATTTGCCTGCGGTACACCGTCAGGGCTGGTGCGCTGGATATAGATATCCAATGAACCATCAGCGTTAAACACCAAATCATCCCGGCTGCCCACGGCGTAGCGGTCAATCGGGTTATCCGCTAAATAGAGGTTCTCGTTGTAAACCGTTAGTGACCAGAAGGCATTGACAGGCGGTACCTGATCCGCTTCAAAATGCAGGATATAGGCTTTGTCGGACGTTAATCGCCCGCCTGCGGTGTCCTGCGTTGTGTTGGGATAAAGGGCATCTTCCGGCCCGACGGCACCAAGGCCTGCCATAGCCACATAAGCGCGCAGTGGATACCTGGTACCATAACTGCCAAGGGTCGCGCCGCCGGGCATACCAGCCCAGAAACAGTCATTTTTCGGAATGCGGTCCGCAACGCCCATAAGCTGCTTTCGCGTGCGGTCTATCGCCTGCTGCATTGCCTTCATTTGCGACGGCGTAAATGAACTGGCAGAAAACGGCGCACCCGCGGCAACGCCAACAGTAGCCAGCGCCCCTTCCAGGACAGGGCCATCCGCCGCAGCGGGCGGGTTGTCAGCCATCAATTGTGCAAGCCTATTGAAAAAGGCTTCAACACCCAGGTCATCGACACGGGTTTTCGGGTTGCCTGCCTCAGCTGCGCCCGTGTTTTCAAGCGCTGTGGCCGCTTTTTCCCCCGCCAGATGGGCAGCAAGAGACTGCACGCTCATGCCATTCTGGAATGCGTGCGCGGCGGGCAAATCATCGCCGCCCGGTGTGTCGACCCGCGCAATTGCCCATGCCAGATGGGTCGGCGACCGCCTGAAATCCATGCCATCTGGCACATCGCCCTGCCAGTCTGGCCCGGCAATCAACACCGTTTGCGGCCCACCGCCGGTTGTGCGGCTGCCGATGCTGGCAAATACATTGGTCCAGGCGTCATACAGCGGCATTACATAATAGCGCCCATCGCTATCGGGCAATTGAATGACCTGCGGGCCTTCCCTCAGGTTAAACCAGATGGTGGAATACAGCGTGTCGACATTAGGGCGCACCACGCGGCGGAAGGTGTGGTCCGGGAATTGGCGCAAGTGGTTTATGCGGTTAAACTGATTGCCCACAGTTGCCTTGCGGGTTTCATCCATCAGCACCAAGGGATAACCAAATACAAAAGCCTGCGCCGCTGCGCGCTGAAGCGCCGGATACGCAGCGCTGCTGTCCTGTGGCTGTGGCTGGGCAGCAGTGCCAAAGGCAAAAACCGTAAACGCCAACATCAAAAATGCCTTCATACTCTCGTCCCCTAATACAAACTGTCCAGCCTGACGATCCAGGCGGGGTCGGCCCCAACTCGGGCCGCTGAAACGCTATTGATCTCTCGGTCTGGCTTGAAGCCCAGTTTTTCGAGCACCCTGCCTGATGCAGGGTTATCTTTAAAATACTGAGCATAAACAGGCCCGTCAAACCGTGCCTCGCGCAACAGTTCTAACACCATGGCAGCCGCGCAGGTAGCAAGGCCCCTGCCCCGGTAGTCCTTATGGATGGCGTAGCCAATTTCCATGCCGCCGTCTTCATTGTAGAACCAGCCTGCCGTACCCACAAGAATGCCCCCGTCATAGAGGCCGCGGTCAACGCGGGTGCCTTCTTCTTCCTCCTGTCGGCGGGTGGTCAGGCGGTTCTGCGCCCACGTCAGATCAATCACAAACGGGATAGACCCTGTGTTGATCGACAGGCTTTCATCCGCCAGCATGGCCAGAAAGGCATGCACATCCTCGTCTGGTATGGGTTTCAGCTCAAGCGTCATATGGCTGCGTCACATCCCTCTGGATAACTGATCAGACTTGTGGAACTATCCCTTCAAATTTATCGGATGGCAAGCGCGGGTGTTTGGCTTGCTGCGGGGAAACAAGCATGGCAAATCGCAGTTTTTGGAATGTGAATCAGGGGCCAGCGATCATCCGCACGGTTGGCGTGCTTTTGATGGGGTTTCTCGCGATGTCCTATGACATGTGGGGTGGGTATGTTGCCATGCTGCCGCATGTGATGAAGCCAACCGCGTGGCTGGCGTTCGCGCTGTTCATTATGGCTTTTACCGCATCCAGTGTGCAGATTTTGTTCCCCGGCAGCTATGGCCGGTGGGCCATGAAAAACCGGCGCTACATCGGCCTGTCGTTCGCGCTGGTGCATTTCATTCATGCGGGACTTGTGCTCTCTAACCTAGCGCTGACCGAGGCAAGCCGCACAGCGGGGGAGCTGTCGGGCGGCGGGCTGGCGTATGTATTTTTAGGGCTGATGGCGATCACCAGCAACAATGCATCAGTGCGCAAACTTGGGGCCAAAAACTGGAAACGCCTGCATAAGGTGGGCAGCTATTACATCTGGCTGATTTTTGTTGCGCGCTCATTCGGCGAACTGCCCGGCAACCTGCCGTCTGGCGGGGTGATCATTGTTGTGGGTTTAACGGCCCTGATGTTCCGCACAAGCGCGCGGCGCAAGCTAAAGACATAACCACTAAAAAGATCAACAGGGAGAGAAACGATGCAGTCTATTTTAACACCCATGCTGATGCTGGTGGCCTGGACACTGGTAATGTGGCTGTGGATGTATGCGACCCGCCTGCCCGCCATGAGCAAAGCCGCCGTTGACCCGCAGGATGCTGCTCACCCCGGGTCGCTCGATGCGCTGCCATCCGAGGTGCGGCGTATTGCCGATAATTATAACCACCTGCACGAACAACCCACGATTTTTTATGCGCTTGTTGTTTATTGCCATCTGGCGGGCATCACGGACGACACCACCGTTATGCTGGCATGGGGGTATGTGGGCGCACGCATTCTGCATTCGCTGGTGCAGGCCACGTTTAACAAGGTTCTGTATCGCTTTCTGTTGTTTGTGACCGGCACAGCCCTGTTGATTGCCATCACGGCCCGCGCACTGTTGGTGCTGTAGGCGGCGAGATTGTAAGGCTACTGGCGTTTACCGGCAAGGAAACCAACCATCGCCTGCACAAGCGTGCGATAGTCTTCCTGCCTGAGCGCCGCGCCCGCAATGGTGATGCCGGACGCCGGTTCATGCAGCACCAACGTGCCCCAAAAACCGCCGTGCTCGTAAACATGCACACTGCCATAGTCTTTTTCAAAAATACCCAGCCGGTAAGGGCTCGCCTCCGGTAAACCATCGCCTGACAGCATCAACGCCAGTGTTTCCGGTTTGTCAAAAATGGCCCCCGCCAGCAGCAGGTCGTAAAAGCGCGCCACATCGCGCGGTGTTGCCACAAGGCCGCCCCCACCAAACAGGTCCACAGACGGGTCCCATCCATAAGTGTCCCGCCCTGCCATAAACTGGTGTGCGCGCCGCGCGTGCGGCACAGTCGCGCTGTCGCCGCGCTCCCAAACGGTATCGCTTAATCCGTGCGCGTCTAATCGCAACAAATCCCGCACGGCAACCGGCAGCGGCTTGCCGGTGATGCGTTCAATAATGTGCCCCAAAAGGACATAGCCTGTGTCGGAGTAAAAGAATTTTTCGCCCGGTGCCCCAACCGGGTCGCCCCAGGAAACGGCAGCTTCAATATCTTCAGACCGGGTCCAGACGGTGTCCGGCGCTTTCAGGATCGCACTAATAAAGTTTGGGCTTTGCGCATGGTCAAACAGGCCCGCCGTGTGACTGAGCACATGCTTCAAGGTTATCGCGTCTGTGTCATAGCCATCACCCCGCAGCAGGGCATCAAATGATGGGCGGATCATTTCCGATAGCGGCTCTGAAAGGGCAAGCTCCCTCGTCTCAACCAGCCGCAAAATAGTGGCCGCTGTGTAGGTTTTGGTAATACTGGCGATGCGAAACATATGCTGCGGTGTCAGCGGTGTGCCCGGTGCCGCCTCGCCCTCGACAGCACTATAGTGCGCGTCGCCTTCAATCACATGAAACGAAAACCCTGTCCAGTCCGAGGCGCCTTCCATCGCACCCGCAAGCGCTGATGCAAGCTTTTCAGGGTCTGCATGCACGGCAGACGACACCACCATTACTAATGCTGCAAAACCTGCTAAAAACACCTTCATTGTTGCTCTCCTCATCGCACCAGCCAAACAAAAGCCGGGGCGGACCCCGGCTTTTTTGCGTTTCAGGTTTTCTGCCTAGCGGTCAAACGCGGGGGCGCGGTCCAGGTCTTTGTAACGGTCCCGCAGTTTGGTCGCCCGCGACACCAACGGGATATCGTCGCCTGCGATCAACACGGCATCCGGGCTGGACATCACCTCCAACGGGTCGCCGTCCCACACCACAATGTCCGCGTCCATGCCGGGTGCGATTTTGCCGTAGCTATCGGCCACACCAAAAATTTCAGCGGCATTAACCGTCAGCGCATCCATCGCAGCCTCCCAGGGCATCCCCATGGATACAGCGATGCCTGCGTTCTGCACAACAAGGCGCGCATTGGGTGTACCCGGCGGGATAAAAGCCACCTTCACGCCCGCCGCGTGCAACCGACCAGCAGCAGCACTGGTGCGGGCCAGCACATCAAAGTTACCGGGCAGGTTTGCAGTTGGGTCCAGCACCACCGAAATACCGGCCGCTGCCAGCATATCCGCCAGCATCCAGGCTTCACCGCCACCGCCCAAAATAACCCGCAGGCCAAACCGCTTCTGGAACGCGATCAATTGCTCAATATCGGCCTTGCGGTTAACAATGGCATAGACCGGCATATCGCCCGACAAAACGGCCTTAAACGCCATGTCATTGGCAGACGGACGCTTGGCGTCTTTTTTGTCGCCGTCAGCTTTGTCCATTTTGTCTTTCGCTGACTGGAACGTATCGTTCAGCTTGTGCCACAAAACCGCACGGCTACCACCAACTTCATTGGCGGACCCTTCGTCCAGGTCCAGCACCAAAAACGCCTTATCCTGCACAATGGCATCGCGGTCGGTCATTTTGACAATGGCTCCAAGCCCCAAAAACATGTCGCCCGTGTTGGTCATGCGGGTCATGGCACGGGTCACGCCTTCAATACGGGTGTTGGCAATAAACACCGACGCCGGGTTGTAGGCTGGCACCACACTGATACCAACGACGTTCTTCTCTTTGGGGGCGGACGCATCCACAATCCCACCAGATAGCGCCACTTCAGACAGGCCAAGCGTCGTGTCCGCCGCCATAAAGCCTGCGGTCACCCACTTACCGGATGCATCAATCACGCGGTAACCATCAGGCACAGCGCCACCAGATGCAACAGACGTAACCTTGCCGCCTGAAACCAGAATGGTGGCGTTTTCAACTTCGCCGGACCCCCCATTGGTAAACGCACGACCGCCCGTGATGGCAATGTCTTCAGCGGAAACAGACCCTGTGAAGGCTGCTGCAATGAAGGTCGTTGAAGCAAGGGCCGCTATGGAAATAAACTTTCTCATTTCACGTCTCCTTCACCGGGTTGGCCCAGTTCAAAATCCATCACCGGGTTACGGTCAGGGTTATTGCGGTCAAAAATAACCGCCCCGTCTACAAACGTCAGGTCAGCTTTGGTGTACACACTAAAGGGGTCACCGGACCACAGCACAACATCGGCGTCTTTGCCAGGCTCCAGCGTGCCGGTTTTATCTGCCACACCGAGCGACTTTGCCGGGTTCAGCGACAGCCAGGTCCAGGCCACCGCCTTGGAAATATCAACCCCCGCTTTGCGGCCATCGGCCAATGCTTTGGCGGCTTCCTGATTAAGCCGCTGAATACCAGACGCACTATCGGAATGCACAATCGCGCAAGCGCCCGCTTTGTGCACAAACGGAATGTTTTCCCGAATGCCGTCATAGGCTTCCATCTTAAAACCATACCAGTCGGCCCACATGGCAGAACACACATTGTCCTCTGCCAGCTTGTCGGCGATTTTGTAGCTTTCCACCGCATGCTGGAAAGAGGCAATATGATAATCAAACTCTTTCATCACATCCAGCATGGTGCCCATGTCGTCAGCGCGGTAGCAGTGCATATGCACAAGAATATCGCCGCGCAAAACACCCGCCAGCGTATCCAGGTTCAGGTCACGCGCGGGCGGCAACACATCTTTGCCCGCCTTATAGTCGCGCTCGTATTTGTCCCAGCGGCGCTGGTATTCCTGCGCATCCGCCCATGCCTGCCGGTACCCGGCCACATTGCCCATGCGGGTGTGGGGGCGAAAGTCCCCGCCGCGGCTGCCATCGCCGTAAACACGCTTGGGGTTTTCACCGCAGGCCATTTTCATGCCGTACGGCGCACCCGGAAACTTCATATCCTGTGACACACGGCCCGGCACATTTTTGATAGTGACCGACCGGCCCCCCACCAGGTTTGCCGATCCCGGCAGCAGTTGCAGCGATGTAATGCCGCCCGCCGCCGCGCGAATAAACCCGGGATCTTGCGGCCATAGGGCATGTTCGGCCCAAGCGTCTGCGGTGACTGGGTCGCCTACTTCATTGCCGTCAGAGTGGGACTGCACTCCCGGGCTTGGATACACGCCCAAATGGCTGTGCACATCAATAATACCCGGGGTGACCCATCGGCCTGCTGCATCAATAACGGTCGCCCCGTCTGGCGCGGCGATATCCGTGCCAATAGCAACAAGTTTGCCGCCTTCCATCAGGACAGACCCGCCTTCGATCATGCCGCCCATACCGTCCAGCACGGTCGCGCCGGTTATCAGCGTGGTGTCGCTGGGCAGCGGCGTATAGCTGGACGGAAACGGATCACGGTCTATATCGACAAATTCGCCTTGCTCACCGTCCCCCGGCGTGCAGGCTGCCAGCAGTGCGGTTGCTGCAACACTTGTTGCAGCCGCCCGCAGCCAGCCAAACTTTCTGTTTTTCATATATCACTCCTCTTGCTGCCCAACGAACCCCTGCTAGCCCCCTACAGCTATGATGCAAAGCATGGACAGATGCTGCAGCCTATCAAGCCGCTACCGAAGTGTCACCCTATTCAGACGTTGATCAAGATTTACGGAACAAGCCAAAATGCCAAAGAAAGCGCTTAAAAAGGCCAGAGAAGTCCGGAAAAGGCCAGAGAAGTCCGGAAAAGGCCAGAGAAGTCCGGAAAAGGCCAGAAAACATCAGAAAAGATTATGTAAGGCCAAGGACCCAGTCATGATTTTTTTCGTACCCAAGGGTGATCAGCGCATCACCGTGCAGGTCGAGGAATGTGTCTGCCATTGCGCGGGTATAGACGCTACGCCACTGCTCAACCTTGCCGGACCGTGTGTGGGCATCAACGTGTTTGCTTTCACCAAACAGCGAAAACTGAAAGAACGTTTCTTTGGCCTGATCTAGGGCTTTGCGCCTGAAACCAAGTTGTTTCATCGTTGACGTGAAATCTGCCATGGTCGGGTCTGTCATCCAGGTTTCATAGCGTACAGTCAGAAAATCTGGCAACGCCGTTGCACCCTGAAGCATTTGCTCAACGGTTTCCGCTGCCACATGCTGCATTTCAAACACATAACGATCTGTCTGACTGTCGAAAGAGTTGATCGCCTGCTGGTAAGTCTTGCCGCCAAAATCCTCGTGGGGTTGGTGCAGCCATGTTTCGTGGCTTTTCGCATGATAGTGAGCCCCCGAAATAACCACATCCCTGGGGTCACGGATCATCCTGAACGCCCTGTGCCTTGCTGCAAGAAGGCTTGCGGGAAACACGCTGTGTTCATCAAGATAAAAACCGGCCTGCGGCTTGATGGGGTCACTACCCAGATGGCTGCCGGTGTAGCGTATTCCAAGCGCATCGGCCAAATTAAGGAAAACCCGCTGCATCCAAACCGTACCGGTTTTATGATACGTGCCAATGAGCAAACGCTCAGGTTTGGTGGAAAAAAGCATGGTAATCACGGTTCAACAAAAACAGGCCAACAAAAAAGGCGGGGGTGATATCTCATCCCCGCCCCTCGACCAAATGCACCCACACTGTGGGTGCCGTGCATGCCCAAGGCATTTGCAACTTGGACAAGACTAAAGCACAAACACCCATAACGTGCAAGCCGCTAATGGACGCCGTGCATCCATTTCCTAAGCTTCGGTGTTAACGCCAAAAGCAACAGCCCCATCACTACAGACAGCCCCCCTGCCGTGATGAACAGGTCATTGGTTTTCGCCATATCCAGCGCACCGCCACTGCTGTGGCCACCAACGCCCATAAGGGACGAAAGCCAACCTGCTTTATAGTTACCAATGGCAATGAACAGGAAGAAGGCCCCCATTGTCATGCCAACAATGCGCGCTGGCGACAGTTTGGTCACCATCGACAGCCCCACCGGGCTGAGGCACAGTTCTGCCGCCGTCAGGAAGAAATAGATTTCAACCATCCAGATAAAGCTTTTGTCTGTGCCTTCATCCAGCGTCATACCCCATGCAAACAGCAGGTAACCGGCACCAATAAGGATGAGAGAAATCGCAAATTTGGCGGGCGTGGAGGGTTCGATACCGGCGTTGCCCATACGGGTCCAAGCCATCGCAAACAAAGGCGCCAGCAGCACGATAAAGCCTGGGTTCATAAATTGGACCTGACCTGCCGTGACTTCAAAACCAAGCACATTCCGGTCAATTTGCTGGTCTGCAATTAGGGTCAGTGACGCACCCTGCTGTTCAAACAGCATCCAGAAAACCACCATGAAGGCCAGCAGCACAATCACCACAAAAATACGCTCGCGTTCTTCGCGGGTACATTTGGTAAAACCGTACACCATCAGAATGGCAACCATGGCAATGCCGGTGCCGTCCAGCATGTAGCCCACAATTTCCTGAAATTGCAGCATGAACCACATCAGGCCCGTAAGACCAATACCCACCAGATAGATGGTATATTCCTTATTCAACCCAATGGGCGATTTCTCTTTCAAAACCTCTGGGTTGGATGGATCAGCACGGCCTTCCAGCAGATGTTGCCCCCACAGGAAGGTGGCCAGGCCAATCAGCATACCAATACCAGCAAGGCCAAAGCCATAGCCCCAGCCGTATATTTCGCCGACACCTGCAACCACAATGGTTGCAACAAAAGAGCCAACGTTGATGCCCATGTAAAAGATGGTAAAGCCCCCATCCCGGCGTGGGTCATTGGGGCCATAAAGCGCACCAACCACCGTGGAAATGTTTGCTTTCAGGAAGCCAACGCCAGTGATGATCAACGCCAGCGACAGATAGAAGATACTGAGGTAGTTTTCGTTTCGCACCACTTCGCCGTTGATAAGCTGCGCGGTTGGTCCCTCAAATGCCAGACTGATATGCCCCAGCACCAGCAGCAATCCGCCATAGACAACGGCCTTGCGGCTGCCCAGATACTGGTCTGCGAAATACCCGCCAAGAATTGGCAACAGATATGTCATGCCCAGATAGGCACCATAAATCAGGTTGGCTTCGCCAGCATTAAACAGGAAATGCTTGGTCAAATACAAAACCAGCAGCGCCCGCATGCCATAAAAGGAAAAGCGTTCCCACATTTCGGTTAAAAAACAGATTGATAGCCCAATGGGATGGCCGAGAAATTCCCGTTGCTGGGACCCCTCGGTCGAGACAACTGTGTCAGTCATGTCCACCTCTTGATTTTACTGATCTGGCACCTGATACAGCCGGTGCCTGCTCCCTTGTTTTTCATGATCGGTCTTGTGCCGAAGCACAGACCAATCTCTCCCAGTCCCTAAAAATCATATTTGTCTGGCAAATACCAGTGTTTCGAGCAGAGTTGTGAAGTGTCATCCGGAAAGATGCTATCGTCTTGTGCCGATGTGGCGCTCCAGAAACCGTAGTGAGGCATCATAATAGGTGCGCCGGTCCTGCGGGCGACGAAGCTGATGTTCGGACCCTTTCAACACAATGAATTCATAGTCTTTCCGCAGGGCGCGCAGGGCTTTGACCATTTCTACCCCTTGCTGAAACGGCACGTTAGAGTCCCGCGTGGCATGCAGCATAAGAAGGGGCAACCGCACCAAATCAGCACGGTTCAATGGGGAGCGCCGCTCCAGCGTGCGAAACGACAGCTTTCCCTTGATGCGCGGAATGCTCAGTAAATTAAACCGGCGGGTTTCCAGATATTTGACCAGATGGGCAACGGAGGTAACGCCGTTCAGGCTGATGGCGCACTCAAAGATATCGTCGTCTTTGATGGCGGACAACAGGGCGGCGTACCCGCCGTACGACCCGCCCATAATACACATTTGGCCCTGTTGCGCGTATCCGGCATCCAGCATCCACTCAGCGGCGGTGCGCACATCATCCTGCATGTCCGTGCCCCAGCGCGCATACCCGGCCCGCCGCCATTTTTCACCGAACCCGCTGGATCCGCGAAAATTGGGTTGCAATACCGTGTAGCCATTGCCGGTCAGCCAACTGACCGTTGGGCTATAGCTGTTGGACACCCGGCGCACCGGCCCGCCGTGTACCAGCACCACCGCCTTGCCCGTGCCGCCGCCCTCGGGTTCGGACAAAAGCGCATGCATCGGCCCCAAACCTTTGGTGCGCTTGCCTTTCAGCATAATCCGAATGCCGCGCTTTTGTGGCTTGGGCAAGCTGTCCGCGACCGGGTCGGGGGCGATTTCCATAAACGGGCCGGACCCAGCTTCTTTCAAAAAATACCGATTGGGCCGCCAATTGTGACGCACTCGAAACAAGGCAACGCGGCCATCCCGGCTGCGGGACACCAGCTCCGCACGCTCAACACCCAGGGATTTGGCTGCCGCCTTCAGCTCGCCTTCAAATGCGGGTTGCCAGATCAATTGTTCTGGCCCGTCTTCGACATAAGTCGCGCCGACCACCGCATTGGTGACCGGGTCGACAATGGCCGCGTCAATATCGAACCCCTCTTGAGAAGCAAGCTGGCGCAGGAAAGCACCCGACCGGGCATCCATGCGCCACAGCGACCGGGTGTTGCCTTCGTGCCCGCTGATAACAGCCGCAGTGGCACCGCCCGGCTCCAGCGCAACAACCGATAGCGGCGCATCGCGGAAATAATCATTGTCAGTGATTTGTTTCCATCCATCGGCGCGGCGCGCAAACATAAGCTGGCGGCGGCCCTGGTAGCCTTCACCCATCATCACCTCACCGGATGGGCTGGCCCACCAGCGGATGATCGGTCGCCAGGCACCCATGATTTTTTCCGATGTGCCGGTGATGGCGTTTACCCGGTAAACCGCAGGATACCCGGGCACTGCAGGGTCTTCCCATTGCAGTAAAATGTTACGCGGATCATCCGGCAACGCGCTGAGGAGAACCGGGGGCAGTTCAAAAGGGCGTGGGCCTTCGTTTTCAATGAGCGGGCGCAAGCGACCAATATGCGCGTCATAGAGAACAAGGCCGTATTCCCGAAGCGACAACAACAATCGCCCCTCGCCGATCCAGGCCATCCAGTTAACGTCAGGGCGCGCATAGGGCAGGAAATCCGCGGTTTCCAGCGGTTCAGACGCTCGCCAAACAGCGACGCGGGCATCAGCAGTGGGGTCAGACCCGGCATTAACATCACGGGCGATTGCCGCAAGATAATGACCGTAGGATGACAGGGTGACCGCCGCCACTTTTGGCGGGCGTGTCAGCTGATCCAGGAGTGTAGTTTCGGGCGCTATCCCGCTGTCAGCAGGCGCTTGCGCATGGGTGACACACCCCGCGCCCACGGCAAAAAACACAAAACACAAAAAGCGCCGAATCCGAACCATAGCGGCAAGATATCACGCCAGTTTGCGCGCTGAAAAGCCTTTCCCGGTCAAAAAAATCGTGAAAACAGCGTGATACCCCCCTGAAAAAGGCATAAAACCTGTCAAAAACTTACGAGAAAGGTGCAAAAACTTGTCGAACCACCGCTTTGCACCAATTTCATGATAAGCTAAAATGACGCAATTTTTGATGACCTGAGGAACCCCATGTCCACCCAGTGGAACACCATAAAACCATCCGATATTCTGACCAGCGAAGAACAACACCGTCTGCGTCAGCGATCCGACCTGATGGGATGGTGGATGCTGGTGCATTGCTGGGGTGTTATTTTTGGGGCTATGGCGCTATTTGCATTTTTCCCCAATGTGCTGACCTTTCTGATGGGCATCACCATCATCGGTAGCCGCCAATTGGGTCTGGCAATTATCCAGCATGAAGCAAGCCACGGCATGCTGTTTCGCACCCGCAAACTCAATGAAGTTTTGGGTCAATGGATTGCTGCGTCACCAATGCTGATCGCCATGAAAAATTACCGCATCCGCCACATGGCGCACCACCGGTTTACCCGCACCGAAAAAGACCCGGAAAATTATCTTTACACCCCGTTCCCGGTCAGCAAGCACAGCATGGCCCGCAAAATATTGCGGGACTTTACGGGCGTTTCGTTTGTGCGCACCCAAGCCGGTATTTTCGCCTTCTTGTGGGGCAAGCCAGAAGGCCGCTGGGCGCGCCTTAAGGATTTTTACGGCGTAACGGTTTGTTTTTACACGGTCTTTATTGCAGCCTTTGCGCTGATGGGCCGCATGGACCTGTTCCTGCTGATGTGGGTGCTGCCGATGATAACCACTCAGCAGTTTTTCCTGCGCATCCGCAACATCGCAGAGCACGCCACCGTGCCGGACCTTGAAAACCCCTTAAAAAACAGCCGCACCACTTTAGCGAATGCGTTTGAACGCATGACCTTTGCGCCTTACTGGGTAAACTTTCACATTGAACACCATATGGTGCCATTTGTGCCCTGCTGGCGGCTGCCCGAAGTGCATAAAATCATGCTCTCCAAAGGCTTTGGCCGGGATATGGAAATCGCCCATGGCTATCGCGCCATTATCAAAATGAACGCCGCCGCCTAAGCTTGCGGCAGCGTTCTGTGCGGCATCCCCCTAACCGTTATTCGTGTTTCAAAATCACCGCCGGGTTGGTGTTGGAGGCCCGGTACGCATGATACACAATCGTCACCGCCGCAATACCGAAGGCCAGCACACTTGCCATTACAAAGGGCACAGGCGTCAAATCAATGCGGTAAGCAAAGCCTGACAGCCAGTCCTGCGTTATCAGCCAGGCGGTTGGCCATGCAATCAGGTTGGCGACCAGCACCGGTTTTGAAAACTGCCACACCATCAAGCGCACAACGGCAAACGTGCTCGCACCCATCAATTTGCGGATGCCAATTTCCTTGGACCGGCGCTGCGCCGTATAAGCCGCCTGGCTAAACAACCCGATAGACGAAACAAACACAGCAAACATGGCAAACACGCCAAATATTTCGCCGCGCTGGCGGTCCGCAGCGTAATACTGACCAAAGTTTTCCTCATAGGACGTCATGCTGATCGGGAACGCCGGCACATGGCGCCGCCATACCATTTCAATGGCGCGTCTGGTTTCTTCTGCCCGCTCACCGGCCACCTTGATACTCAGCGTATTTGGCGCTTGGTCAGGGATATTGAACTGCAAGGGCTCCATGGTATCGCGCAGACTGCGCATATGCATGTCTTCCACCACACCAATGATCGTTAGTCGCTTTTTCACCCCCACTTCGGTGAAGGAAAAGCTTTTGCCAATGGCGTCCTCGGGGCTTGTATAACCAAGATAACTGGCCCCAAACCGGTTCAGGATAATCGGAACTTCCGTAACACCAGACCCGTCGCCCGCTTCGTGGGTTTTATCAAGCGCCCGGTTGCGGTCAAACATGCGCCCGGCAATCAGGGTTGCATTGATAAAATCAAGCGATTCGTAATCCACCGGCACATCTTCAAGGTTGTAGGTAGTGCGGGACGGGTCGCCGTCCTTTTGGAAACTAAAGCCCCAACGCCCACCCAACGGCAGCGGTCGATTTGAAAAGGCGACGTCTGTCACACCCGGCAACCGCGCAATTTCCTCGCGCAGAGTTTCGGCCACCGGCTCAACATCTCTGTAGCTCATGTAATTCAATTGCAGCCGGTTTTCGATTTCAAATCCAAGGTCTTTGTCCCGCGCGTAATCGGTTTGGGTTTTCACCACAAACGTCACAATCATCAGGCCGATCGAAATGGCAAACTGCAACATCACCAACCCGGACCGCAGCCTGCCGCCCTGAAGGGTGGCGGCACCGCTGGAATGCAGCACCCGTGCAGGGCGCACCTGTGTGATATGAAAGGCCGGATGCAAGCCTGCACCCAACCCCACAACAACCAACAGCCCCGCCACCATCAGAGCGGCAACAGGGTCATTCGCCAAATTCAGCGCCAGAATTTTGGAAATAAAGTCGCTAAACCACGGTAAGGTTACTTCCACCAATGCCAGCGCCAGCAACAGCGCCAAGCCAACTGCAAGGCCGGTTTCCAGCAAAAACTGGGCAATAAGCTGATTGCGCTGTGCCCCGACAACTTTGCGCAACGCAATTTCCCGGGTGCGCAAACTGGCCCGCGCCGTCGACAGGTTTACAAAATTGACGCAGGCAATGAAAATAATCAGGCCCGCAATAATGCCAAAGCTGACCACCAGCCGCATATCGCCGCCTTGCTTCATTTGGAACCGAACTGTCGATTTCAGATGAATGTCGCTGACCGGCATCAATCGCATTTTCAGCCGTTCGCTCAAAGGTTCAACAATACCAGGGGTCTCTTCGGCAACTACATTACGGTCCAGAAATGCGGGGATGTCGCGCTCGATTTGGGCGGCGGTGCTACTGGGTGACAGCTTCATATAGGTGTACACATTGTGGGACTGCCAATATGTCGCGATCCAGGGCTGGTCCACATACCGCGATGGGTCAAACAGGGCGATAAAATCAAAGTCCAGATGCGTATTTTCGGGCAGGTCTTCCAGCACCCCGACAACACGGAAGGAATAGTCTTCGTCATCCGGGTCCAGAATTTGGCCCACCGGGTCACTGTCGCCAAAATATTTGGTCGCCATGGCTTGCGTTAGCAGTATGGACGTATTGTCATCAAACACGGCTTCCCGGTTGCCAGACACCAGCGGCACATCAAAAATCTCAAAAAAGCCCGGGTCCACATAACTGACGGTATCAATGAAGGCTTCATTGTCGCGTTTGAACAAATGCCCGGTGTTATAAAGCCGACTGATCGCACGAATGTCGCTTGAAAAGTCATTGGCCAGCGGGTCTCTCATTCGGCCAGGGGATACAGCTGTATGCTCGGTCGACCCATCCTGGTTGAACAAAGAGCCTTCAAGCCGGTACAGGTTTGGCGTTTCCGGTCCCCAATCGTCGTACGAAAGTTCATCCCGGATAAAAAGCAGGATCAAAATCGCTGCCGTTAGGGCAACTGCCAGACCCAAAATATTGATGATGCCAAACTGCCTGTCCCGCCGCAGGGATCGCAGGGCTGATTTCATATAGTGGCCAAACATGTGTATTCCTCTGGTTGCTGTCGTCCTATGCATGCAGCAGAAAGCATGCCAACCGGGTGGCCAGAAAACATATTGAAAAACAGCATGTTATGGTATTGGGATTTTCGTTTGGGGCCAGATTGTTCGTTTCCGAACACATGCATGTTCACAAACGGACACCTGCAACAGCTTACTGGGCATTGTCAGGATGGGTGGCGGCCCATATGCTGCCACTTTGGTGATATCAGGGGAGAGTTTGACGTGAGCAGAGGAAAAATTGCAGGTCTTGCGGTATTGCTGCTGGCGGCGGCCGGTGGCTTTTGGGGGTACAGCTATTACCAAAAGATCAAACCATTTCAGGAATTTTCAAACCCTGAGCTGGTGACACAAAATTTTCGGTCCGCTGCCGAAACATTCCCGACCTATACGCTGAAGGCCCCGCCTGAAACGCTGGCGTTTGCCCGCCGGGATGACATTACCCTGCCAGAAACCTATGGGTACAAAGGCGAAACCCGGCAACTCGCCGATTTGCTGAACCGCACCTACACCACCGGGTTTTTGGTGGCGGTGGATGACACCATCATCAGCGAACAATATTTCCAGAGCGAACAACCGAACGACCGGCACATTATGTTTTCTGTGTCCAAATCTGTTGTGTCCGCCGCCCTGGGCATTGCGCTATCAGAAGGCCTTTTGGACAGCATCGAGGACCCGATAACCAAATACCTGCCGGAATTGAATGGCTCCGGCTATGACGGCGTGCGCATCAAGGACATTTTGCAAATGTCGTCGGGCGTGTATTTCGATGAAGACTATAACGACCCGCTGTCTGACGTGAACCAGATGGGGCTGACAATCGCGACAGGGGGATCGCTCAACAGTTTTGCCACCGGGCTGGAGCGCAAGTGGGAACCGGGCACCTACAACAATTATGTCAGCGTCGATACGCATGTGCTGGGTATGCTGATCACCAAACAAGCAGGCCGCACGCTGTCCGAATATGTGGAAGAAAAAATCTGGCAGCCTATGGGCGCAGAATTTGACGGCAAATGGCTAACCGATGGTGTGGGCATGGAAATGGCCATGGGTGGCTTTAACATGGCTTTGCGCGACATGGCGCGCGTGGGCCGCCTGTATCTGAACCGGGGGGAGTTGAACGGCAAACGCATTGTGCCCGCAGAATGGGTAACCGCGTCCATCACGCCCGACGCGCCGCACCTGATGCCGGGCAGTGAAAATTCATCTAACCCTTATGGGTATGGGTATCAGTGGTGGATACCGGAAAACCCGCACGGGGATTTTTACGCTGCCGGGATTTATTATCAGTATATCTATATCGACCCGACGACAGGCGTGATTGTTGCCAAAACCAGCGCGGACCGCAAGTTTACCGACCCCAACGAGCCGCGCAAAAAAGGCGAGCAAGTTGCGGCGTTTCAAGCCATTTCAGCCCATGTGGCCGAGCAAATGAAAGCCAAAGAGTTGGCGGTTGAGGTGGAGTAGACAGTGCCTAGGCACGAGACTGCAAAAAGTGCTTTATCGTTGCACAGGGTAATGATTCTACCATATTTAGAAAGGCTTACTGATACTAGTAGTTCGACTTTATCCGAGGGCGGTTTTAATTTCTAATTGCAGTCAAAACTTGCTATGGCGATTAGAGAGAGTCGGCCATTATCACTCTTCTTTGGCCCATACAATATGTCTTATCTTTATCGCTATTGAGGCCTCTTAATGTTGACTGATCATGAAATTAAGTTAGGGAGTAGAAGAACACCTTTCAGCATCTTTAGTCTTTTTTTCATAATAGCCGTTATTTTTTCGGTTCTACTATTCACTGTGTTTTTTCGCTCTGATGCAATCACAAACAATGCCCCCCCATCGACAATGCTTTTCAGTAATACCGGCAGCAAATTGGACTTACTCTTTACCGAATTACTAGTCCGACAGGATAACTCCGCTCCTTTGACTGTTACTATTGCTCGGATTCAGGACAACTTGCAGAAGCATATCACGGCGACCTTAGAGCTTGAGAGAGCAGTTAATTCAAAGACTATTAATATATACCGAGAACAACTCACCAGTCTTTATCTAACCCTAGCAGTTTTGGATAGTTCTCTTGACCCAGGAGTTTTTCTTGAAATAGTTGAAAAGAATCAAGAAGCTAGGCAACGTGTCGAGACTGAGGTCCAAGAAATTATTGAGCAAAATCGGCCTAAGGTTTGGATTGGCAACCTCATTAGCCCTACTAACGCACTTGTCTTACTACAATTTATCGCGACCACTTTTCTTGGGGTAATGGTTTGGCGCCATACTTGGCGCGTTAATAAACTGGACCGGCTCACCAATGCTAATCAGCAGTATCAAGCACTCAATTTAACCATGATTGATAACCCGGATTTGGCAAAAAAGGTTTTGAGACTAAAGTACGGTGTTGATGTACCTGACAATAATACAGCGTTAAGGTGCTTTGAATTTTTGTATGTCACAAATATAATGGAAGATATTTTTGTGGCTACTCGGGATCGCTTGTTCGAGACAAGCCAAGCATCAGCGGCATTTAAAGCCTATTTCCAGCGCCCATACTTTAATGACAACCCACTTATTGGTTCTTTAGTTGCAGGTAACGCTGGATACGACCCGGATTTCGTCAAATACTTGGCGAAAGAGCTAAAAAAACAAGACTTAATTTGAGGTTATGAGTTTCCTTAACCTGAGCCAATCAAAGACAACCAACATTTCAATATTAACCAAAGGGTGTAACATCATTCGATATTGTGAATTGATTGCTCTCTCGGAGATTACGCATTTGTTTCGGAATTGGCACAGACGACTGCAAAGCATCGGCGCAATGCATCCTGCAATTATCGCTACCACCTCCCATGTGGCAGCACAGATGAAGGCCAAGGAGTTGGCGGTTGAAGTGGAGTAGGCATCAACGGCTCAGAACACTGGCAAACCCTCTTTACATCTATAGTTTATGCGTATGGTTTAGCGCGTATCCTTCCGCCTAGACAAAGATCATATCCGCTGATTAGATACCGCTGGTTTAGGGATCGTTACGGGGGATATCATGGTAAAATACTGGTTAGTGGCGTGCCTTTCGCTTGGGGTGATGGGCTTTGCTGAAAGCAGACAACCAACCACCGCGCAGGGCGATGCCCGGCCTGAAATTATGGTTTTGGGCACGCATCATTTCACGGGCGGCGGGTATGATTACGTAAACCCCGAAGTTGACGACTATCTGTCGCCGCGAAGACAAAAAGAGATCATCGATGTGGTGGAGCGATTGGCCGCATTCAAGCCAACCAAAATCGCCCTTGAAGTAATGCCCGCCAATGAAGAAGCGCTAAACAGAGCCTACGACGAATACCGGCAGGGTAGCCGCGAGCTTGGAGTAAGCGAGCGCCAGCAAATCGGTATGCGGCTGGCAGCAAAGTTGGATCACTCAAAACTGTATGCAATTGATTTCAAGAACGGCGGCATGGATATTGGCGGGCTGTTTGAGCTGGGCCAACAAACCGGCCAAACCGACATTCTGGACTATTTGAACGGCCTTCAACAGCAAATGTCCGAGCAGGACGCCAGGCTGAACGCACCCGATGTTACCCTGCGCGAAAGGTTGCTGCGCGAAAACGGCGACGAAGTACGCGACGCACATAATGTGTATCTGACTTTGGCGCAGATAGGTGACAAGTCCAACCAGTTAGGCGCACAGGAGATGGGCAACTGGTGGGCCAGAAACATGCATATTTTTGCGAACATCAGCCATATTGCTGAGCCGGGGGACCGCATCCTTGTTATTTATGGGTCCGGTCATAAGTTCCTGCTGGATCAGTTTATCCGCGACTCTCATGAATTCAAACTTGCAGACCCAAGGGCCGTGTTGAAAGAAACAGACTGACCGGTCATGACGCCCATATACCTGCGTCCGGGAAAGTGAAACTGCAAAGCAGCGACATACTGTGGTACACTCCTTATGGGGAATGGTTATTCACGCACCGCGCAAAAAAGGTGAGCAAATCGCTGCATTTCAGGCTATTTCAGCGCACGTGGCCGCGCAGATGAAAGCCAAGGAATTGGCTGTTGAGGTGGAGTAACGCTTGATGTCACTGATAAAAAACCTGTTGGTGTGTATCGGTCTATGGGCCGCCTTTGGGCTAACGCCTGCATCGGCGGAAACAAACAAAGCTGAAACTCTCAAAATCCTGACGCTTGGCGACAGCCGCGTGGAAGGCGCACGCTCGCATTTTGAAAGCTACCGCTTTGAGCTGTGGAAGCTTTTGGTACAAAACAACTGGCGCGTTGATTTCATTGGACCGCTTGAGGACGAGGCACGCTATCCGACCGTAATGGGTCAGCGCTTTGACCCGGACCACGCCAGGGTTGGCGGTTTTACGACCATCGACGTTCTGGAGCATCTGGAAGGTGCACTTGATGAAATCGCGATACCTGACATCGTGCTGGTGGGCATTGGCGGCAACGACCTGTTGGGCACCAGAAGCCCTGTGCCGCGTGTTCTTGAAAACCTGCGGAAGATCGTTGGGATATTGCAGGCCAGAAACCAGCATGCCCTGATACTTGTGGAGCAAATAGCACCGGGTAAGCGCTCGGTCATGCGGCGCGAGTTTCAGGCACGGTTTGATGCGTTTAATGCTGAAATACCCGCGCTTGCAGCCTCTTTATCAACCGAGAGTTCGCGCGTTGTTGCGGTGGATATGAGACCCAACTGGTCTGAGGCCTATCTGGCAGACGATGTGCATTATAATGAAACTGGCGCGCGTCATGTGGCGGAACACTATTTCACTGCGCTAAAGCAAGAGGTTGGGCAGGTAACCGAGTGAGGCTGCAAAACGCTGCCGGATTATGCTATAGTAGCCTTTGGGGAATGGCCATCCACGCTGAGTATATATACTGAAGCGACTGCGATGGCCTGATGACAAGGGGGGAAGCATCATGACACCGGAAACCGCATCACCACAACCAGGCGCGCCCGAAACCGGGCACCAGCCAGCAACCACAACACCGCCCACCCGGGTAAAGGATTTTGAACGCGACCTGCCCGTTAGCGACGCGTTTAACTGGCTGAAGGCCGGTGCGCAGGACACGTTCGCATCGCCCACCAGCAGCCTGCTGTATGGGTTTGGTGTGTTTACTGTGTCGGTCGTGTTTGTTGCGGCGCTGTTCCAGTTTGGGTTCAGTTACATTCTGCTGCCGGTCATTGCCGGATTTATGGTGGTCGGGCCTTTGGTTGCCATTGGGCTGTATGGCAAAAGCCGTTTGCTGGCGGCGGGTGCGCCAAATGTGTCCCTCGGTGAGATGCTGGCCATCAAGGCAAAATCACCGGGCCAGTTGCTGCTGGTTGGGGTTGTGCTGATGCTGATAATGACCTTCTGGCTGCGGTTTGCCATTGTGCTCTATGCGCTGTTTTTTGGGCTCGCGCCCTTTGACGGCGTGAAGGAAACCGTGGATACGCTGTTTTTCACCGCAACAGGCCGCAGCATGTTGATGGTGGGTACCGCCGTCGGCGGGGCGATGGCGGCCTTGTCTTTTTGTGTAAGCGCCTTTTCCATCCCGATGCTGATGAACGAGAAAAAAGACACCATGACCGCCATGGTTTTAAGTGTGGTGATCGCCTGGACCAACAAACCGGTGGTGTTTGTATGGGGTTGTATTGTGCTGGCTTTGTTTTTGGTCAGCGTGGTGACTGGCTTTTTGGGGTTGATCGTGATTTTCCCGATTTTAGGGCATGGCACATGGCACGCTTACACAGCCTTGCGCCGGGAGGACGCACTGGCGGCGGCAGAAGGGCAGGCATAATCCGGCCTACCCTTCGGGCAAATGGATGTCGCCCATCACACAGTGATGCCATCTCGCGCTAGTTCATCGGCTGTTGCCTTGCGGGCTTGCTGTGCCGGTTTCTCGTCATACCAGCTCACGTCGTCACCATCGGACAGGCTGTCCCGCACCTTCAAAATGCTAAACATTCCCCCCATAGTGATGTAACCGAGCGGCCCTTCGGACCCGACCATCGGCGTGCTGTTGTCGGGCACCATCATATGGCCCATGCCTACATGCCTACCGTGGTCTCCCATGCCGTCAGTGCCCATAACCATAGTGCCCGGCAACGCAGGTGCCAACGCATCCGACAGAGCCTGTCGATCCGCCCCAATGAGCAGGTCAAGGTTATGTCCCATCTGGGTCATGACATGGTGGGTCATGTGGCAATGCATGGCCCAGTCACCGGGATTGTTGGCAATAAATTCAACTGTGCGTGTCGCACCGGTGGGCACCAGCACCGTGGTGTCCGGGTGTTGTGCAGTTTCGGGCACAGGGCCGCCGTCGGTCTCGGTCACGGTGAAGGCGTACCCGTGCAGATGGATAGGGTGGTGATCCATGGCTGACAGGTTGCCAAACCGAATACGCACACGGTCACCGGTTTGCGCCATAAGCGGCGCGGTACCCGGGAAAGCCCGCGCGTTAAAGGTCAGCACATTAAAGTCTGTCATCTCGTTAGGGTCCGGACGGCGGGTGCCGGGCTTTATCGACCATTCGCTCAGCATCAGCGCATAGTCCCGGTCCGGTAGCGGCCCTTTTGGCACGCGCGGATGCACCACAATCATGCCAATCAGGCCCATGGCCATCTGGGTCATTTCGTCGTGGTGGCTGTGGTACATGAAGGTGCCATGCTGCACCAGCTTGAACTCGTAGCGGAAGGTCTCGCCGGGTTCGATGGGCGCCTGACTAAGCCCGCCAACGCCGTCCATACCGCTGGGCAAAATAAGTCCGTGCCAGTGCACCGTGGTGGCGGCGGGCAAACGATTGGTCACATAAATGCGCACCATGTCGCCTTCAACAGCCTCGATGGTGGGGCCATGCACCTCCCCGTTGTAGCCCCAGCACTGCGCCGTCAAACCGGGGGCAAATTCATGGTCGACAGGTTCGGTGATCAGATGAAATACCTTTACGCCGTCCACCAGCTTATAGGGCAGAGTGCTGCCGTTTGGCGTGATAACGGGGCGATAGTCAACGCCCGGTGTGCCCGGCGCGAAGGTCTCAGCTGGGTCAACGGTTTGCACGCTGGTGTCTGCGGTTTGCGCTGTTGCACGGCTGGCGGCAAGCCCGGTGAGCGCAAGCGCCCCGCCGATCCTGAAGGTGTCTCTGCGTGAAAATGACGTTTTGGAGCGTGAAAGTGAAGTTTTGGGGCGTGAAATGGTCATGAGTGATCCTCTCCTGCGGCGGCGCTTGCTGGTGCAAAATTCTGGAAGGCGTCAGCGACTGAAACATTGACGCCCGCCAGCAAGGCGTCAGCCTGAATGCGGGCCAGCGCCAATAGACGCTGCATATCAATTGCGGTAAGCCTGTTTTCCAGTTGGCGAACGCGCGCATCAATCAACCGGAGCGGGCCAATTTGCATGGCGTTCAACTGCCGGGTTTCAAAATCAAACTCTTCTTCTGTTTGGCTAACCAGCATGGGCGTAAGGCTGTCTGCTGCGGTCTTGGCAATATCCATCAACCCCAGCACAGCCCGCGCGCGGTTGGCGACAGAAAACGCAAGCGCCCGGTACCGCAACTCTGCCGCTTCAAGCGCGGCACGTGCGGCTCCTGTCCGGGCTTTGCCCCCATCAAACAGCGGCAGGCTAAAGCTGGCACCCAGTCCAAAGCTTGCCTCGCCGTCCTCGCGCTCAAGCGCGGCCTCGGTTTCAAGATGATCGAGCCAAACGGATACCTGCGCCAGACCAACCTGAACCCCAAGCGCGCGGATGCGTTCCCGCTCTGCGGCCAGCATCAGACTTTTTTCCAGCGCCCGCGCTACAAAGGCATCAGCAGCCGGTTCACTGTCAGGTGCTGTGCGCTCAAGAACCACTGAAACATCAGCATCCACCGGCACACCGACGGTATTGGCAAGTCCTTCGACGCTATCAAGCTGGGCTAGCTGCGCCTGCCCCAGAGCCAACTGGCTTTCCACCGCCTGCCGCTGATACAGCGCAAAGTCCCCCGCCGTCAGGTTGCCTGCCCGCGACAAAATACGCGCAGCCTTCGCAGCACTGTCACGCGCGACCGCGATTTGCTGCAGCACATCAATAGACTGCTGCCTTGCCCACAGCTCAACAACAGCCACCCTTGTTTCTGCAATGATGCGCACAATGGCATCAATTGTCTGGGCTTCAACCCGTTGCCGGTCCGCTGCGGCAACCAACATCCGCCGGTTGCGAGTTAATAAATTGCCGAGAGCGAACCCAACGCCAAAATCGAGCGTGGGGCTGCCGCCATCAAACAGAACTTGTCCGGTAACCGCCGGGTTGACCAACAAGCCCGCCTGCACCTCTTGTGCTGTCGCGATATTCAAATCCTCCAGCGCGGCCTGCAAAAACAGATTATGCCGGAGTGCAGCACGAATGGTGTCACTCAGGGTCAGCGTGCCGCTAAGAGGTGCTGCGGCGTAACTAAACTCATGCGGCAGGCTGACGCCAACACGGTCTGAAACCGCTGTGTTAACAACCGAGCGGCGTGTGTCAGGCGCGTAGGAAGCGCAACCGCTTAGACTAAGAGCGATAAGGCTGAAAACAGCCCATTGATTCAATTTCATATGTATAATTCCTTGAGTTGAGTTGAGGCCAAAGACCAAACTCAATCAAGGAGGCAATCACACCGTGAAACAGGGGTTGCCGGTCGAGGCGGCGCATGCTGGTAAGGGCGCATGAAGCTGACAGAACCTGCGCCGAGTTCCTGCGGCACCATCGGCGCATGTGCGACAACGGCAGCAGGGCTGGACAGGTCAGACCCTGATTTATGGACAACCGCATCATCAACGCATGTTTCGCAGTCCGCGTCCTGCGCGGTCGCAGGTGCCTGATCGTGGCAGTCCTGATCCGGCTGCATGTACACAGACCGGTCATCCGCAGCCGCCGCGCACTGGCAACCCGCAATGGCCAGCGAAAAGGCAAACAGAATGTGTGCGATTGATCTCATAGCTTTGAAATACCGCAAACAGAATAGTCTGTCCAGACAACGAACCGGCCAACTGGACACTGTAAGGCTAGCAAACAAAGGGCCGTGATCAGACCCGTTACTTGCTCGGGATTAAAATCAGCTCCATCTGACGCGGTATCAAATATTCTGCGCCGTCGTCGGTAATGACCGCCATTTCTTCAACTGAAATGGTTTTCAGCGTGCCGTCCGCGCGTTTCCAGGCGTGGAAGCCGTCAAACGCGAACACCATGCCTGCCTTCAGGCGTTTTTGCGCAGCGGGGCGGATGCTTTGCGTGCGAGAGCCTCCCAAATTCGGCCCGGTGTCGTGGGCCACATACCCAACCGGGTGCCCGGTGGACCAGGGCACATACTCTGACCCTGCCGTCTTCATCAGCTTGCTTTGGGCGGCATCCACATCAATACCGCGCACACCGGGGCGCATCGCCTGAAACGCCGCATAGCCGCCAGCGCGAGCGCTTTCCCAATAATATTGGATGTCATCAGGGGCCTGTGTTTCCCCCGGTTTCAGAACATAGGCGAAACGCTGAATGTCACTGACCCACCGGTCATGCAGCTTAATACCAAAATCGATTTGGATGACGTCGCCCGGCATTATAACCTTGTCGGTGGCGTGGGAATGCCCCCTGTCCGGCCCGGAGTTCACGTTGGGGTTTTGGTCCGGGGCCCAGGCGTCGGTTACGCCCAACTCCCGCATGCGCTGTTTCAGGAATTTGGCGATATCCGCATCTGTGGATGTACCCGGAGTAACTTGCGCATAGGCATCAATCTCAAGCTGGGCGGTAATTTCCGCCGCCTTGCGCATGATATCCACCTCTGCCGGTAATTTGACCGACAGCCATTCATACACCACGTCCTCTGACGACTTTAACCGTGCACTAAAGTCAGGCCCCAGCAGGCCGGTCAGCGTTTGCCACTGTGTGTAACTCAGGCCATCTGCCTGCGCGTTGTTGGCGGACATGTTAACGGCGATGGAGGGGAAATCTCTCTCGCGGATAAAGTCTGCTGCTTGCTGCATCGCCGAAGAGCCGCGCGGCACGGGAATAACTGTATCATGGATATTCAGGCTATCGAGCGCGGTTGCTTCGCCTGCGGGTGAAAACACCAGGGAGTGGAAGCCGGTGTCATCAATGTAGAACATGAAGGCAGCCGTGGAGCCCGCATTTTCACAGCCCACATGATCGGCAAGCGGGTCATTGTTGTTTTCCCGGCAAATCACCAGCCACAGGTCTGTGCCTGTCGCGCGCAAAGCTTGCGGCAGCAGGGTGGCAATACGGGCGTTGCGGATTTCAGGCCAGGGCGACCCGCCTTCCTTATAGTCTGCACCCTGTTCTGCGGCGCGAGCCGGGGCGAAAACAAATGCAAAAACGCAAAAAGTTACGATGATCCACAAAAACCGCTGCATGGCCCTACCCTTCTACATACTTTGTATGTTTCCCAACGTAGAGTAGATAGCATGTGCGGACCAGCGGGTTTTTAGACCATTAGGGTTCCGCCACCACCACCAATGGTTGCCCCCTCTTGCCAATCCCGGCACAGCCAGTAGATTACGCGCAAACACATTACGCAAAGGGCTGTCATGGGACCGGAAACAACCGCGAAAATTCTGCTTTTGGGCAGCGGCGAACTGGGCAAGGAACTGGTGATCAGCCTGCAGCGGCTGGGATGCCATGTTATTGCCTGCGATAGCTATGAAGGCGCACCCGCCATGCAGGTCGCAGATGAAGCAATCATATTTGATATGCTGGATGCCGACAGGCTGGGCGCGGTAATAGATGACCGCGCACCCGATTATATCGTGCCCGAGATCGAAGCCATCGCAACCGATGTGCTCGTGACAAAAGAAGCAGACGGCCACTGTGTTATCCCGTCGGCGCGCGCCGTGAACCTAACCATGAACCGGGACCGCATCCGCGACCGCGCCGCAGAACTTGGTTTGCGCACAGCCCGGTTTGCCTATGCGGAATCAGAAGATGACCTGGTGGCGCGCGCGGCAGACATTGACGGCAAGGTGGTCATCAAGCCAGTGATGAGCTCGTCCGGCAAGGGTCAGAGCACAGCAGACGGCGAGGCCGAAGTGCGGGCCGCGTGGCAATTTGCGATCAAGGGTATGCGCGGCAACCGCCGCCGGGTGATTGTGGAAGAATTTATTGATTTCGACTGCGAAATCACGCTGTTAACAGTCAAACAGCGCGGTGGGCCAACGCTGTTTATGCCGCCTATTGGCCATGTGCAGGAACGCGGGGACTATCAATGGAGCTGGCAACCCGCAGAGCTGAACCCCGCTGCCATCCGCCAAGCGGAAACCATGGCAAAATTAATCACCGATGACCTGACAGAAGGCGTTGAAAGGGCGGCTGGTCTGTTTGGGGTCGAGTTTTTTGTAACAAAGTCCGGTGACGTGATTTTCAGCGAGTTAAGCCCCCGCCCGCATGACACAGGGCTGGTGACGCTGTTTACTCAGTCGCTGAGCGAATTTGACCTGCATGCGCGCGCCCTGCTGGGGTTGCCGATTACAGGCAAACCGTTCGCACGGTCAGGGGCCAGTCACGTGATTTTGGCAGGGGCAAACGACACCGGGCCTTATACCGTCACAGGATTGGCAGAGGCCTTGACAGAAAAAGACAGCGATGTACGCCTTTTTGGCAAGCCGGTGATGAAACCATACCGGCGGCTGGGGGTTGCGCTGGCACCAAGCATTGATGAAGCGCGGCAGGTTGCCAGCAAGATCGCCATCAGAAAGGCGTCTAATTAGCTAGCGGCAAATTGCCCGCGCATTTGGAAGCGACCCATCACCACCAACGCCAGCAACAACATCAACAGTGTTGATGGTTCCGGCACTGTAATCGCCTCGGTGATAACAAGTGTGGCCTGGGCAAACGCCACATTGCGACGACCATTGCCCGCCGCCGGATTACCACCAGATATAAAATCCAGTGTGCCAATGGTTGTGCCATCAAAATTGCCCACCGTGGCACCGTTGACAGTCAGGCCACTATCAGAAATTAGAAGCCCACCATCCCGGCCTGGCCTGCCGTTCACGCCCGTTAAAATGGCGTCATTGTTCACAGCTGTGATCAGGCTGATGACATAAGTGCCGGCCGTAGAAAACAAAGTGCCTGCACCTGTTGCAATGCTGGCAGTGCCAAGGCCGACAGCCGCACTGCCCATGGCCTGCACAACGCCGCCCGCACCGCTAACTAGTGATGATATGGAGCCGGGAACGCCGTCGCCGCCCGTACCAAAGGTCAGGGCAGACGTGATGCCCCCAAAGGATACCAGATAATTGATGCTCCATTCATCCGGGTGGATCGTGTTGCAGATGCTGACAATTGTAGAGCTGTTTGTTGTCGTCACCTCACTACCGCAGGGCGACAGATTGATGTTTTCGCCCAAGGCAACCGGGGCCAAGGGGCCGATATCCGCATTGATATCAATATAAGGCTGCCGCGCATGAGACGCAGCACTGGCACCAACCAAAGCGAGGGTGACAAGCGCAACACGGCAAAGAAAACGATTAATCATGAACAAGCGGCCTTTAGATTTGTACCAGCAATCCGACCACCCAAGAATCAGGAGATATCACAAAGGTCAGACTGAGTAAACATTCCGAAAGCCACGCACGGATAAAGCAGGTATGGCGGAAGGCGAACGGCGCATAAATATGCCTTTCACTCAGATGTGTATTGATAAAGGCGACATGTTCGATACAATTGCGTACATTAATGGGGGTGGCTTGGCCGTGTAAGCGCGGCACAACAACATCAGTGCAGAACGGATTGTATGCGCCGCTTTTATTCTGTTTTTTCTTTGAAGTTTCTAACCGCCTTGTGCTGTTTGGCGTTGGCATCATGTGGCGACACCGATGACGTGCCACCACCACCCCCGGTCATTCTGGAAACTGTAGAGCTTCAGGCCCTGTATGATGAAGCTGATTTCCGCGCACTGGTTGCGGCGGTAAAGGCCAAAGAGCAAGCAGAGCAGGCAACAGACCCGGACTATATCTTACAAGCACGCGGATATTTAGCCCTGCTGGACAGCATTGGTGCCGCGCTTGCGCTGGAGAAACTGCAAGAAGAGCAGCGGGACACCGATGTTTATGTTCTGTTGCGGGCGCGCACGCTGTTGATGGATGGGGCTTTGAACCGCGCGGTTCGCATCGTAACCGACCATGAATTTGGCGGTGAAAACATATATGAAGCACAGGTTCTGCTGGGCGATATGCAATTTTTGCAGGGCGAGTTCATGACGGCGGTAGCGCACTATTCCTCGGCCGCAGAGCTGGCACCCAGCAAATTTGAAGCCTATATTGGACGCGCGCAAACATACCTGAGACTTGGCTCCATCGATCAAGCGGAAGCCGATGCGCTGCTGGCCGTGCGCCATGCGCCCAACAATACACTCAGTCACTATGTTCTGGGCACAGTTTACAATCAAAAAGCACAATTTGACGATGCGAAGACCCAGTTCCAGCGCGCGGTAGACTTGTATCCCTACAATGTACAAGCCCTTTTAGGGTTAGTGAATACGGCGATACTGGAAGGTGACTATGCGGGTGCAGAAACACTGCTGGACACAGTGTACAGCGTATCCCCGGAAGACAACACAGCGAAGTTTTTTTCCGCCATGCTGTTGGCTGTAAAAGGCGATGATACAGCCGCGCGTGAACACCTGATAAAACTGTCTTTTGTTGGCGACGCCAACCCGCAAACCGCCCGCCTGCTGGGGCATGTGGCATACCGGCTTGGCGAAAGGGACCTTGCACTGCGTAAATTGCAATCCGTCCTGGAGGTCGCGCCATTTGACCGTGTATCAAGGTTGATCGCGGCGGAAATCCTTTTATCGGACAATGCCGCAGATGAGGCGCTGTTGCTGTTGAACCCTATGGTCGCGGACATAAACACCACCGACTTGTCAGCTGTGTCAATGGCTGCAACAGCAACCGCCGTGCTGGGTGATTTTGACCGGGCGATTGCCTACAGCAAACGGGCGATTGAACTGGCTGAGGCGCCTGATCAGATGCTGGACGCATCGCTGCTGGCACAAGACATAAAGCCATCAACAGTAGCTGTGATGAAGCGGCAATTGGCCAGTTACCATTTCAGCAACGGCGAAACAAACGCCGCCGCTGCCGTGCTGGAACAGATGATCAAAGAGGATGCTGGCGATACAACAAGCCTATTGTTGTTATCAAACATACATATGCAGGACGGGAATTATTCAGCGGCGATTGTTGCAGCAAAGCGACTAATCGACACGCACCCGTCATCCCCCCTTGGGCACAATGCATTGGCCGCCACCCTGCACCGACAGGGAGGAAAAGATGAAGCGCTGGCGGCCTATGACCGCGCGATTGACTTGGCGCCCGGTTATGTATCTGCCCGCAAAAACAGGGGGACGCTGTATTTGGAACAAACAGCCTATGATAAGGCAGCTGAAGACCTGAAAACTGTTCTGGATGCCACGCCTGATGACGTACAGACCCAGTTTATGTACGCGCGGGCGCTTGTTGGGCTAAAGCGGCCGGATGAGGCGCTGGACTACTTCAATGATGTGGCAAAAGTGTTCCCAAACTCGGTTAATGTTTTGCTGTACCGGTCACGAGCGGTTGCATCAGTCGGGCGTCATGGGGAAGCGGCTGCCCTTGTTGAAGACGCACTGGAGCAAAATAAAATTCAAAACGCGGTGCCAACATCCGTTTTGGAGGAAACATTGGCATCCTACAGGGCGGTTTTAGCGGCTGAAGAAGCCGAAAAACAACGGGAAGCTGCTGAGGCTGCTGAAAGAGAAAAGAGAGCAGAGCAGAGATTGCGTGAAGCCGCAGAAGCGGCCCGAGCTGCGCAAGACGCACAAGATAAAAGCAAAAAACCGGACAGTAAGCCGGAGAGCAAGCCGGAAAAACCCGACACCAAATCTGAAGACGACCCGCCAAAAAACAGCCACCGATAGTAAGCAGGATCAGCAGCGATATGGGCACCCCCCGTTTGGTGCAGTGCACACAACCGTGAAAATATATGTCAAAATCAGAACTGCTTGTTCGTTACTGTTAGGAACGCAACAACAGGGAAACCAGATTATGAAAACTGCGTATCTTGCGGGACTTGCCATTTTTTTGAGTTGGCAGGCCCTGGCCCAGAAAGAGACTGAGACAGAGACAAAACCAATACCGACCCCATCGCTGGAGGCACCGTGCAATGCCTTTGGTGCGGACGCCCTGTGCACAACCGTATGGACCCTTGGCAAACACGCCAGCCACCGGGTGCAGGACTATACGATCCGTCATGCCGCCAGCGGCGCGGTAATGTTCAGTGGGCGCGGGCTGTATCGCATGAAGCCGGGCGACAACGGCACTGACACTATCGATGGATATTGGGAAGACAGTCAGGGCAGCGTGCATAAGCTGGTTGGCACATGGAACGGCACCGACCTGGCCGTCACCTGGGGCAGCCCGGAAACCGAACAAGGCCGGTCCCGGTATGTGTTTGAAGGTGATGGCGGTATGAAAGTTCAAGACTGGGTTTTACGGCCTGAAGGCTGGCAAATGTTTATGGAAGTGACATACCCGGCAACCAGCCCCAAATAGCACCGCCCTCGGCAACAGCACCTGCGTCAAAAAAGTCTGTGCAATCTGCATCAGACCGGGCGATAAAGGCTGCATGGCTGATGCTTTTAGGGGGATGATATGAAAAAATCAGGTCTGGTACTTGTTGGGGTTGCGTTGCTGGCTGCCGCAGCATGGTGGTTGGGTCAGCAACCGGATCAAACCCTTATTTCCAAACCGGCTGCGCCAGAGGCTGCAACCATTGCAACAGGGTTAAGGCCCGTAGTGCATATTGCCAACCGCCCGCCCGTAAGCATGACACTGCAGGAACGCATGGATGCGCATAAGGTGCCGGGCGTGTCGATTGCCGTGATGCAAAACGGCAAGATCGTAATGACCCACGCGGCAGGCGTGCGCGACCGCTCAACCGGGGCCGCGATAAATACTGAAACAGTGTTTCAGGCTGCAAGCATCTCCAAGCCGGCTTTTGCCACCATACTGATGCGGTACCGCGAGCAAAACGAGCTTGATCTGGACGCGGATATCAACAGCCTGCTTACCAGCTGGCAGCTACCTGAGCACCCCTGGCAAGGCACGCAGGATGTCACCCTGCGGCGACTTTTGAGTCACACAGCAGGCACTACTGTGCATGGCTTTGCCGGTTATGCGGCGGGGACAGATGTGCCAACCTTTGTGCAGTTGCTAAACGGTGCAGCACCCGCCAATTCGCCTGCCGTGGTGGTGGACATAGAACCGGGCAAGCAATTCCGTTATTCGGGTGGCGGCACAAGCATTGCCCAGCAAGCTTTAGAGGACATCAGCGGCATACCGCTGGCCACCCTGGCGGATACGCATCTTTTCGGCCCGCTTGATATGACCCGCAGCGCCTATGCGCAGCCGCTTTCAAAACCCCTGTCTGATAATGCCGCAGCCCCGCATAATGCTAAAGGCCAGCCCGTTAATGGCGGCGCCCATACCTATGCTGCGCTGGCAGCGGCCGGTATGTGGACCACGCCTTCCGACATTTTAAAATGGGCGGCATCCATTCAGCAGGCATACGCGGGTGACACCGGGCAAATTGTCAGCCCTGAAAGTGCGCAAGACATGCTGACCAACCCGGTTGGCCCGGTGGGTATCGGCTTTTTCATTGATGAAGAAAATGGTGCCACGTCTTTTGGCCACGGCGGTTCAAACGAGGGATTTCGCGCCAACTTTTACACATACATGGATAGTGGGGACGGCATAGCCGTTATGACCAATGGTGCCAATGGGTCCATTTTGATCCGCGAGATCATCCACCGCGCCGCTGAACTTTATGGCTGGGATGATGTCCAGCCGCCGGTCAAACACGTTGCCGACATGGATGCGGATACCTTGGCTCAGTTTGCTGGGCGCTACCGTGTAACCGAGCCGATGGACATGGAAGCCACAATCACCGTTGGCGCAGAAGGTCTTTTGCTGAACGCGGGCGATGTCATGGTCGACGAACTTTTTCTACCGGAAGAAACCAACAAATTTTTTGCGCTGAACGGCAGCGGCATGGTTTTCATCCGCGGTGATAATGATGCTGTCACAGGCTTTGAATATCGTGGGTTTGTCAAAGCGGTTAAAATCGATTGAGGTCAGTCCTTTCAGCCGACCATATTGGTGCAATCCTCACCGCACAGGGTTCTATGCCCATGGCCGTGCAGGCAGATACAGTTGACACCCTTAATGCGGGCAAAGGGGCCTATGTGCTTATCATCCAGCTTAAGCGCGCGACAGACGTCAGCCTGCCTAAGCGGCAAAACCTCTCGCTTATACCCGGCACGCTCACCCCAGGAACATACCTGTATGTTGGCAGCGCAAACGGCCCCGGCGGCATTCGCGCAAGGCTGAAACGCCACTTCAGGCGCGACAAGAAAATCCACTGGCATGTGGACCAGTTGACAACACGCGCACACCACATGGAAGCCATCGCAGTAGCTGACGGCAATGAATGCAGCCTCGGTCAGGCATTGCTGGCATCCGGCCAATTTCAGGTCGCCTTGCCGGGCTTTGGCAGCAGTGACTGCCGCACATGCGACAGCCACTTACTTACGCCGTGTTAGCCCTTTGGTGGTCAGGGCGCCGCTGATAGCTGACTGGATTGAATGACCATCTGTATTTTTTTGCCCGTTGGGACAAATTGCGCGTCCTCAACATCTTTCAACCAAATAAAGCAGCCGCCCTCGCACAGGTTTTCCAGCGTCTGACCAGCGGCAATGGTGGTTTCCGTGATGTGTTCATTATCATCCTCGGTCACAATCACATGCGCTGTTGCATCCTTGTTAGTCACCGTCACAGACGCCGACACCGCAAAACTCATTGCCGCCGAGCCAACAAGCATGGCGGACATCAGGGAACCAAATTTAAAAAACCGCATTAGAAATCTCCTTAAGCAGTAAGGCTTCTAGATAATGTTGCATAACACTCTTTTAAATTGCCTAATTAGCCGCTTTTTGATCGGAAATTCCTATGATGCAGGCCAGCACCCACACAGCCTTTGCCCTTGATTGAGTGCATTATTCTGCTCGTCTTTTGCAGGGCCAGCCCTACATCATGCCGGAGTTGATCTTATGGCCGGGCCGTGCGGCACTGCGCGCATGCAAACCGGTTTAAAATTATGACCGCGAAGGGGAATCCTATGTCTTTGCCAGCCACTTACCTGAAAATGTTTTCCACCGTTTCCGAGGACGGTCAGCTTCGCATGGAGCTGATGGAAAAAGAAATGCCCACACCCAACCCGACACAAGTCATTGTGCGGGTCGAGGCCGCCCCGATTAACCCGTCTGATCAAGGCGTGATGTTTGGCTGGTCCAACATGGCAGAGGCAGCATCAAGCGGCACTGGCAAAGGCACGGCGTTAACGGCCCCTGTTCCACCCCAAGGTATGCGCATGATGAAAGCGCGCGTTGGCCAGGCCCTGCCTGTTGGCAATGAAGGCGCGGGCACTGTGGTTGCAGCGGGCGATGACGCCTACGCCCAAAGCCTGGTGGGTAAAACCGTCGCCGTGATGAGCGGCGCGATGTACGCCGAGTATTGCATCGTAGAAGCGCAAATGTGCCTGCCCCTGAATGAAGGCAACACAGCGCGCGACGGCGCGTCCTCTTTCGTTAACCCGCTGACCGCGCTTTCGATGATTGAAACCATGAAGCTTGAAGGCCATACCGCGCTGGTCCATACCGCCGCGGCCTCAAACCTAGGGCAAATGCTGAACCGCATCTGTCAAGCAGACGGCGTGGAGCTCGTGAACATTGTGCGCAAGGACGAACAAGCAACTCTGCTGAAAGACATGGGTGCCAAATATGTGGTGAACAGCAGCAGCGACAGCTTTATGCCAGACCTGATCGATGCCATCCACGCAACGGGTGCAACGCTGGCGTTTGATGCAACGGGCGGCGGCACGCTGGCGTCCAGCATCCTGACCGCGATGGAAGCTGCGGCGGCACGCACGCCCGGCGCCTACAGCATCTATGGGTCCGTGAAGCACAAGCAAGTGTACTTATACGGTGGGCTGGACACATCACCAACCACACTCACGCGCGGTTACGGCATGGCGTGGGGCGTGGGTGGCTGGTTGCTGCCCAACTTCCTGGCGCGGGTTGGTAACGAGGTGGCAGGCCGCTTGCGCCAGCGCGTTGCGGATGAGCTAACGACCACATTTGCCAGCCATTACACGGATGACATTTCCCTGTCGCAGGCTTTGCAGGCAGAAACAGTTGCCCGCTATTACGCCAAGAAAACGGGTGAAAAATTCCTGGTGTGCCCTCAGCTAGCCATCGAGTAAGCTGACTTCCCTCAAAGGGAGGATGACATGAATACCTGGGTTGCCCTCTTGCGCGGCGTCAATGTCGGCGGGAATAATATCCTGCCGATGAAGGAATTGAAGGCGCTGCTGGCGGGGCTCGGCTTTTGTGGCGTGCAAACCTATATCCAAAGCGGCAACTGCGTTTTCCAGTATGAAGACGCGGATGCCGCATTGATTACCCAACGGATTGAAGACGCAATTGACCAGGCGTTTGGCTTTCGCCCCCCTGTTCTGGTGATCAGCGCCGCTGCCCTGACCGCTGCCATAAACGCCAACCCCTACCCGGACGCAGACCCCAAAACCGTGCAGCTGTTTTTCCTGTTTGCGCCCGCACCTAACGCCGATCTCGCTGCACTTGAGGCATTAAGGGCGGAAACCGAGCAGTACCATCTGACTGATCCGGTGTTTTACTTGCACGCGCCCGACGGCATAGGGCGGTCAAAACTGGTTGCCAAACTAGACAAATTCATCCCTGCCCAAAAAACCGCCCGCAACCTGCGCACTGCCCTGAAATTGCAGGACATGGCCGGAAAATAAGCGCTTACTACCGTCACTGGAGACACAAAAAAGCCGGACAAATGCCCGGCTTTTATTTGTAACTATATGGTGCGCCTACAGGTCGCCTGCCTCAAATTCAAGCTCTGGCGAGCCGTTAGTGCGGCAACCATAGGCCATGCCCAGGCCTTCATCCTTGCGGTTGATTACAAAGCTTGACGTGCCCTCGGGGCAGCCAAAACTGTCGCGGGAACCGTTAGGCAATGTAACCGTTACGCGGTCTGTGTCGTATGACCGGCTGCTGCGGCTGACGCCGTCGTCGGAAATGTTAACAGAGCAAGCGCCCAGCACCAAAGCTGCGGCAGATACAAAGGTGACGTGAAGTGCTTTCATGGAGTTTATCCTCTTGAGTGTCGTTAGTTCTGTTTTTTGTTTGTGGATTTGGTCTATCCCGCACAGCCCAGAAAAACAAGAGGAATTGGCCAGCAAGAGCTAAAAACTGGAGGCAAATCCTACACGGATGAACCGCCGTTGGGCAATGGTTTGCAGTCCGCCTGCCGTGACTGCCGACACAACCTTGGCATCAAACAGGTTTTCCACATTGGCGGTCAGGCGCACACCGTCCTGCATGTCAAACGCAGCCCCTGCATTAATGGTGAAAATATCATGCAGCCTGCGGGTATTCAGATCATCATCAAACTGGCTACCCGCATAGCGCGCTTCCAGCCGCCAGAAACCGCGTGCCAGGGTTTTGGTTATGCTGGCCGTGGCACTGTGGCGGGGGGTTTGGACCGGGCGGTTGCCCACCAGCGCAGGGTTGGCATCAAACGCCGTTATACGGGACCGGGCGTACAAATACTGCCCTTGCAGCTCCAGACTGCCGTCCAGTTCAATACGGCCCTCAAGCTCAACGCCGTCAACAGTGGTGCGGTCAATGTTGGCGCGCTGGCGCAGCACGCCGCCCGCTGGTACAAAACCGCCGAGCGGGAAGAAACCAGGGCCAAAGCCAACGGTAACATTACCCACAGCATCATGCAGCCAGTTCCTGAAGTAAGTCACACTGGCGCTAACGGTATTCAGCGGCTGATAATCAACGCCAACTTCAATGCCATACAGTGTTTCAGGCCGCAGGTTGGGGTTGGCTTCGGTGATGTCATTGACCACCCGGAACGGGCGGTAATATTCATTGAGCGTGGGTAAGCGCCAGCTTTTGAACGCCGCCGTGCGGGCCGTGATGGCCCCTGTTACCGCGCGTTCAAACCCAATGCGACCAGACCAAACACCGCCATCGCGATTAGGCACGGTATCGTCGCGCACCAGAGACCCGTCTTCCAGGCTGGTTTCCACCCGCTCGCCGCCGTAGGTTCGCCAGCGATCATACCGCACGGTCGCCGACAGGTCGCCCCAATCCCCGCTGGCGGCATATTCGCCGTACCCACCAAAAATCCACTGATCACCACCTGCGCGGCGCTGGCGGGTGAAGCCTGCACCCAAATTGCGGAAACGTTCGTTGGTTTCGCCGCTCATGCGGCGGCCATCCAGGCCAAATTCAAAACCATTTGATTGCACCCGCGCCAGGAACCCTGCGCCCCAGGCAGGTACGTCAAACTGATCGAGGACCGCACGCTCGGTGGTGCGGTCATCGCGGGCGGACGCAAAAATATTGGCGAAATCCCGCTCGCGGTAATAGGCGGTTACTTCATATTTTGTGCCGAAGGCCGGGTCATGCAACAACCGCAAGGAAACGTCATAGCCATCAGTTTCGTTCACTGCGAGCGACAAACCGTTCACCCGGCTTTCGCCGTAAAACCGCGCGCGAGCCGTTAGCGTTGTTTGGGCAGAAAAACGGTGCGCATAGGACCCACCAACAGAATAAGCATCGCTTGCCGCACGGGCATCAATGGGGCCACGGTCTGTTTCTGCCAGCAAAAAGTCACCGCCCGTTTCAAAATAACCACCTTCTATGGCAAAATCGCCGTGCGGCGCATGAAAAACAGCGCTTCCATTCACAGAAAATGTGTCGTCTGAGCCATAAAAGCCGGACACTGCATTTGTTGGCTTGGTTTGCAGGTCCACCGCTCCTGCAAGCGCTTGCGCGCCAAATGCCCCCGGGGAACCGCCCCGCCGCACCCGGGCGTTTGCAACACTAACGCCCTGATAGCCGGACCAGTATATCCAGCCGCCAAACGGGTCATTTTGCGGGATACCATCAAGGGTAATCAGCGTGCGGCCGGCGGCATTTGCGCCCACGCCGCGCATCGACAGCCCTTGTGTTGTCGGATGTGCGGTAAAGCTGTTAGCCCGCCTGAAAAGGCCCACGCCCGGCACGCTGCCCAGAACACTGTCCAACCGAAAGGTGGCCTGTTCGCCCACATCAACATCAGCCACTTTCTGGCCAACACTGCGCACCGGCAAACGGTTGCCGGTGACAGTAACTTCTTCAATGTCTACGAAAGTATCTTGCGCGCTAACGCCTGGACTTAACGTCGTCAGCAGTGACAGGACCGCCGTTGTTTTCAAAATGGGTACGAACATAACTGGCGATCAATGCAATCTCTAGGTCTGAAAGATGCGCGAAAGACGGCATTTCATTGCCATAATCGCTTTCGGTTGGTGACAGGGCTTTGCTGCCGTTCAGGATAACGTCAATAACCGCTCCCTTGGGCCCGTTGGCGCGCGGGCGGTCAATTAATTCCGGCTGCAACATCGGCACGCCACCACCATCAAGCTGATGGCAAACACCGCAATGGGTTTCGTATAAACGCTGCGCGTCTGTATCCTGCGCACCGACCGCCATGCTTGGTGCTAAAGAGGCAGCCCCCGCAAGGGCTGCTGCAAAAACAACTTTAGTCGCCTTCATATGTGACCTTCCATATCCGTCCGCCTGACATCAGGCTCCCGATATAGATAGCGCCATCTGGTCCTTCGGCCAAGCCCATTGGGCGGTGAACAGCATTTCTGGGGCTCATGACAGGGTCAGGTCCGGCAAAACCGTTGGCGAACGTCACCCAGTCCCCTGCAACATTGCCGTCGTCATCGAGCGGCTGATAAACAACGCGGTACCCCTGTTGTGGCAGCGGTGCGCGGTTCCAGGACCCGTGGAAGGCGATGAAAGCACCCTTGCGGAAATCGGCGGGCAAGGCATCCGTTGACAGGAACATCATGTCATTGGGGGCCCAGTGACCGGGAAAACCAACCAATGGTTTCTGCCCTTCATCCGACACGGTCTCCCCGTCGCCGCCATATTCCGGCATCACCATGCGTTCACCCTTCATATGGTCATAATAACTGTAGGGCCAGCCCACGTCAGACCCGTCTTCGAGGCGGTGAAATTCTTCTGACGGCAGTTCAGCGCTTTCCTCGTTGGTGAACATTTCAGGAAAAAAGCTGGCAAGCTGATCGCGGCCATGCTGCGCCACATAAAGCGCATCTGCATGCGGGTTCCAGTCCAGCGCCAGGCCGTTGCGGATACCGGTTGCATACAAATACCCATCAGCCATTTGATCCTGATTAGGGGTGTCGGCATCAAACCGCCAGATACCGGCGTATTTTTCCCGTATCGGGCAAGGCCGCATACCGGGGGAGCCCTTTTTGCGCATTTCACGCATGCAGGCGTTAGACGGCGCACCCACATTCACATACATGTTGCCGTCACCGTCAAACGTGAAGTTTTTGGACGCGTGCTGCGTTTCAGAAACAAACCCTTCTGCAATAATTGTGGCATCACCGGACGGCGCACCGCTTTCTGGCAGGGGCCAGCGCATCACTGCTGTATCTGTTGAATAATACAAATAACCGCCGTGCACATCCACACCACTGCCCTGGATGCTTTCGCCAAAATATTCACGCTGGTCGGCAATGCCGTCACCGTCCGTATCGCGCAGAGCTACAGCACCCATACCGCGCATAGAACGCCGCAGCGCGCCGTACACCCAGCCATTTTCTGCTGCTACCAGGTGGCGAACCTGACCAACTTCGTCAGCAAAAACTGTGGCTTTAAATCCGGCGGGAAGGCTGATGCCCGTTGCAGGATCAACGGCGGCATCTTCGGCAACACCCACGGGTGCGGCAGTAACAGCACCGCCCGTTATCGCTGCGGCCAGAAGGCTTGCGCCAAAAATATTTGCTTTCATGTCTTTTCTCCCTACCCGTTTGGACCCATCTTGGCGGTATGCTATAGCGCTAGCCAAGCGTAAAACGAAACACAATTGTATGTGAAGCGCCTTAACGATTTGATGATCGCTTATGTATAGCAAGAGTCAATTCGACAAAATTGTAGAGCGATGCTCGAAAGTGAATTGCCAAGTTGAACCCCAAAAAGCGCCGCCGCCAGTAACCCCCGAAAGTGAACCATATGCCCGACATGCCCTTCAATACACCGAACCCCGCGACCTATGACCTTTTGATGCAGCGCCGGTCGGTGAAAGCCAAAGACATGCAGGGCCCCGGCCCGGACCGGGCAGCAATAGAAAAAATATTGGCAGCGGCGCTGCGCGTGCCAGACCATGGCAAGCTGATGCCGTGGCGGTTTGTTGTGCTCACGGATGCTGAGCGCGAAAAACTGGGTGACGCCATTTGTGATGCCCTGATCAAAGAACAGGAAACCAGCGAAAAAACCGCCGCACGCATGAGCGGCCATGCCACACAAGGCCCCGTGCTGGTGGTGGCGATTTATAACCCCAAGGACCACCCTGCAATCCCGGAATGGGAGCAAACCCTGTCCACGGGGGCGGCGTGCCAAAACATGCTGGTGGCGGCAACAGCGCTGGGGTATGCGGCGCAGTGGCTGACAGGTTGGGGCAGCTATAGCCCAAGCGTGCGGGATGCCCTGTGTATGACAGAGCGCGAGCGCATTGCCGGCTTCATGTTTTTTGGCAATCACGGCGACTGTGAATTGACTGAACGCCCAAGGCCGGAATTCGACAATCATGTAAGCTGGGGCTGGCCGGCAATCGGGTCAGAAGGCTGATGCTACTTAGTAAATCATATAAGCCGCAATCAACGTTTCTGGAACTGGGGGATGGTTTCGCAGACCCGGTTGCTGCTGCCTATTTCCCGGCAACTGTTATCCGGTACCGAAACGACCGCGCGGCCAAAACCATCGGGCTGGACGGGTTGAGCGACGAAGAATGGGCACAGCACTTTGGGCGGTTTGAACCCCTGCCCGGCACGCTGGAGGAACCCCTCGCGCAGCGGTATCACGGCCATCAATTCCGGCACTATAACCCCGAAATTGGCGATGGACGCGGCTTTCTGTTTGCGCAGATGACCGATGACCAAGGCCGCCTGATGGACCTTGGCACCAAAGGCAGCGGCACAACCCCTTATAGCCGGTCCGGCGACGGGCGACTGACACTGAAGGGCGGTGTACGCGAAATTATGGCGACCGAAATGCTCGAAGCATTGGGCGTTAACACTTCCAAAACCCTGTCGATCATTGAAACCGGCGAAAGCCTGCACAGGGGCGACGAACCATCACCGACCCGGTCTGCCGTGATGGTGCGGCTGAACCACGGCCATATCCGTATTGGCACCTTCCAGCGCCATGCCTTTTATTCTGACAAGGAACGGCTGGAAAAGCTGGTTGATTATTGCCTGACCCATTATTATGGCCGCACGCCGACGGGCAGCGCACAGGACCGTGCGCTCGAATTTCTGGGCCTTGTTAGCGAAAAAGTCGCGATACAAGCCGGTGAAATTATGGCGGCGGGGTTTGTGCATGGTGTGCTGAATACCGACAATATCAACATCACTGGTGAAGTCTTTGATTTTGGACCGTGGCGGTTCCTGCCGACAATGGATTTGGCGTTTACCGCCGCTTACTTCGACCATAGCGGCCTGTATGCCTTTGGCCGCCAACCCGATGCCCTGCACTGGAATGTGTACCAGCTTGGTGGGTCGCTAGCGGACATTTGCGAAGAAAATGAGCTGAAGCGCGTACTGTCTGACTTTCCCGCCATTTACCAAAACGCCATGCGCGAAAAACTGTTGAAGCGGCTGGGCGTTAAACCCAAAGGTGATTTGCCGGATGACACGCTGTTGACGGACGTGAATGAATTTTTAGCCAAGGAAAACTTCCCGTATGAGCGGTTTTTCTTTGACTGGTACGGTGGCGGCGCAAGCACCGAGCGCGCGATGGCCGGGCCAGAAGCGCACCGGTACGGTAAAGACAGCTATACAGAGCTGTTTGACAGGCTAAAAACCTACGAACCCACCAATGCGCAGGCGCTGAATACCAGCTTTTTCCTGGGCGAAGGGCCAGAGACGCTGTTGATTGAAGAAGTGGAAGCCTTGTGGGCCCCAATCGCCGACGACGATAATTGGGACCCATTTTATAAAAAGATAGACCGTATCCGGGAAATGGGCAACGCGCTGAACGGCTAATATCCCCATAGATTGTATTTTTCGGCTTTCTGCGCTAATTTATCTACCCTTGGTGGATTTATAAAGTGCTGACTTTAGTTGGGGGCCTCAATGATACGATGTATTGCGCTGATCACTTGCCTATTGTTTTCTGGGCTGTCACAGCCCGCTCTGGCTCAGGAAGAGCAAGCGGACCAAGTTGCAAAGCAGAAGGAAATTCAAGACCTGCTCAAGCAATTTGATGCTAGTTCATTGAAAGAAATGGCTAACCTCCTGAAACAAAATCAGAGTTTAACGCCTGATCAACGGGCTAAATTGCCCTTCAGCTTAACTCTTCAAAAGCCTGACGAGCAACTGTTGAAAACCTTGCCTATCATTGGCGACCCGATTTTGCCAACCTTACCGGGGGAGCCTACACTTCCTGGGCAGGGCGGGGCATCTTTGCCACAACAGCCAGACTGTGATCTGCCACCCTGGTGCAAATTCATCAAAGATAACCCGTTGTGCAAGTGCAAGGAAGACGAAGAAAGCTTTAGAATAGTGCCGTCAGGAGAGGGCAAGCCATGAAAGCAATTCGTTCCCTGAGCGCGATAATTGCAGTGACAGTCTGCGTTGTTGTTTCTGGTGCTGGCGCGGCACAACCGGATGATCTATCCGCTTTGAGCAAAGAAGAATTGCTCACCATTGCTAGCAATCAAAGGTTGGCCCTGACCGAATTGGGTGCCCAACTGGAAACGCTAACCGCCGCAAGAACAGAAAACGCGGTCGATCCTGCGATCGAGGCAGCATTTCTTGAAGTACGGCTATCCTATTATGCGGCGCAGAAACAACAAAATGACACGATTGTCGCCCTTCTGAAAGAACAGGAAGCTGTCTTTGATTATCAGGACAGGGCATCCTATACCCTACTGGTTCTGGTGGTTGTTATTTGCAGTGCCGGGGTGGTGTTTTCGGGCTACGAGCTTACAAAAACTGTCCGAACTGATAGTACAACCGGGCATCCAACAGGAGGTGAAAAACCTGCTGGCGGTGATGTAGGAGCCCAAAGTCCAACCAAACTCTCGATTGGAGCATCCGGTATTCAAATTACCTCTGCTCTCACCGGCATTCTGGTTCTTACAATATCGTTGGCTTTTTTGTATCTCTTCTTAAAGGAGGTCTACGCAATAGATACAGTGCGTGTTCCAACCATAAATGGTAGTCAGGAATCGCAGACAACTTCATAGCTGATACGGTGTCCCTTAACCTCGAGACTTTTCCGCCAGTTCCAGCGCACTGCCTTTGCCGGTAATCTGACGCAAAAGCAAATACAGCAGCAGGCCAATCGGCCCGGCGAGAAACGTGAAGACAAGGCAGGGTATCACCATCAAATGGTTCACACTGCGTGCGATGGCATCACGCCCAATCCATGCGCCGACAAACAGATCAAACACCAGATAATGCGCCCAACCCATCAGCGCCACATTAGGGTGGCTAAAAGCCGTCATCACAGTTTCCAGCATTGAAAAACCGCCACCTTCTGCGCTTTCCCCAAACGCCAATGCCCGCACCCACAGCACCAGATACAACACCCCAAAAACAATTGGGTAAATGCCGCTGTGAACCAACCGGTTGGTAATTGTGGCCTTGGGCAACAACGCCAGCAGCAACCATGCAGGCATAACCGCAAGATTGATGGCAGAATATAGTGTTTCATAATTCATGGTATGGCCCTCGAAATTTGATTTCCGGGAGCCTACCATCAAACAAAATGATTATCGAAGACCGTTTTGGAAAAGCCCGCGTCAGCCGACCTTAATGACCGCCATTTTATCCTGCGTCATGTCATGCATGGTGTAACCAATGCCGCCAGTGTTGTAGCCGGACTGGCGGCGGCCTGCAAAGGGCATCCAGTCCACACGGAACGCCGTATGATCATTGACCATTACCGCTGTTGCATCCAGATTTTGCACGGCTGACATTGCTGTATCCAGGTTTTTGGTAAATACCGCCGCCTGGAAAGCGAAAGGCAGGCTGTTGGCCTGCTCCACCGCCGCATCAAACGTGTCATACCCATAGACGCATACAACGGGGCCAAACACTTCCTGCGTGCTAACACGCACATGGGCTGGCGGGTCCAACAGCACCGTGGGGGCATAGGTGGTGTCCCCTAGGCGCTTGCCGCCCGTCATCACGGTTGCCCCGGCATCGACCGCCTCAGCGACCCATTCTTCCACACGGTCCACTTCCGCCGGTCTGATAAGGGGACCGCAGTCTACGGTTTCATCTATGGCGTTGCCAACCTGCAAGTCGCTTGCAGCAATCGCCAGCTTTTCCGCGACCTTGCGAGCAATGGCATTTGGCGCAAAAACGCGCTGCACAGACACGCAAACCTGACCAGAATGATAAAATCCGCCTTTGGCAAGTGACGGGATCATCGCGTCAATATCTGCGCTTTCATCCACAATAACCGGCGCCACACCACCGTGCTCTAGTGCACACCGGGCACCGGGGGCCAGCTTTGACTTCAGCATCCAGCCAACACGGGCTGACCCGATGAAGGACAGGAACGCAACACGCTCGTCCGTGATCATTTTTTCTGCAGTCTGGTTATCGCACGCGACAAACCGGCACCAGCTTTCCGGTAATCCAGCTTCATACAATATGTCAACAAACGTACGGCACGACAGCGGTGTGTCACCGGCGGGTTTAACAATCACCGGACAGCCTGTGGCCACCGCCGGGCCAACCTGATGCACGATAAGGTTCAATGGATGATTAAACGCACTTGCCGCCACCACAACGCCGATGGGCTCCCGCTGCGTAAAGGCGATGCGCCCTGCGCCCGCTGCCATCAGATCCATCGGTATCTCTTTACCGACCATCTGGGCAATCTCGTGAACACACAACCCCATGCCATCAATCGCGCGGGTAACCTCCACGCGGGCATCCACCAGAGGTTTGCCGCCTTCGTTAGCGATCAGATAAGCTAAATCATCAAATCGGTCCTGCATCATGTCAGCGGCGCGCTTCAGGATGTCTATGCGCTGGTGCGCGGGCAACCAGCTACTGCGGTCGCGGAACAGGCTGTGTGCTTCGTTCAGATATCGGTCTATTAAGCCCCAGCCAGACATTTCAACAGACCCGATGGTTTCAAGGCTATAAGGGTTAACGACGGTGAGTTTTTCGGTCATATCAGGCACACCTTTTCGGCGAGTTCATCAATCAAAACACGCTTGTTTTCACTATAATCCACTGGCACATCCACCAAATGTACACCGCCTGATGTAAAGGCAGCCTCCAGCGTCGGCACAAGGTCTTCCGTGCGCTCAATACGATGGCCAGAGGCACCGTAACTCTCCGCATATTTTACGAAGTCAGGGTTGTTGAACTCCAGGCCATAATCGTCAAAACCAACATGTGCCTGTTTCCAGCGGATCATGCCGTAAGAGCTGTCATCCAGGACCAGTACAACAAGGTTAAGGCCAAGGCGCACGGCGGTTTCCAGTTCCTGGCTGTTCATCATGAAGCCACCATCGCCAACAATCGCCATAACCCGCCGGTCGGGATACAGCATGGCTGCCATCATCGCAGATGGCAGGCCCGCACCCATGGTCGCAAGCGCATTATCTAGCAGCACGGTATTGGGCTGATAGGCTTTATAATTTCGGGCATACCAGATTTTATATATGCCGTTATCCAGGGCGATGATGTCATGGTCGCCCATGACTTTGCGCGTGTCGGCAACAACCCTTTGTGGAATCACCGGGTACCGACCATCGTCCGCCAATTCGGTTATATGCGCCTCGATTTCACCCTGTACCTTGCAGAAGTAGGCATCGTCAAAAGCCACCGGCCCCGCCAGCTTTTCGCCGAGGCGCCTGATGGAGCGGGCAAGGTCACCCACCACTTCAACCTGCGGGAAATAAACCTGATCAACCTGCGCAGATTTATAATTCACATGGATCACTTTCTTACCGTCCTCTTCCATGAAGAAAGGCGGTTTTTCCACCACGTCATGCCCTACATTGATGATCAGGTCCGCCCGGTCTATGGCGCAGTGCAGATAGTCCCCGTCTGATAGTGCTGCCGTGCCCAAAAACAGGTCCGAGCGTTCGTCAATGACACCCTTGCCCATTTGAGTGTTGAAAAACGGGATGCGCGTAAGGTCAACAAAGTCTGATAAAGCTTCGCGGGCAGTTTTGCGGTTCGCGCCCGCACCCAAAAGAACCAGTGGCATCTTCGCCGCACGGATCATGGCAGCCGCTTCATCCAGCACGGCATCGTCCGCGACAGCATAATGCCGGGCGTGCGGCACCAGAATATGCTCATCCGTATCTTCGGCGGCTATATCCTCCGGGAGTTCAAGCAAAACAGCGCCTGGTCTTTCTTCACCAGCAACACGGAACGCTTCGCGCACCAGCGCTGGTATGGTGTTGCCGTGGACGATCTGCTTCGACATCTTGCAGATCGGATCAAACAGGCCCACTACGTCAATAATCTGGAACTGGCCTTGTTTTGATTTTTTTATCGGCTTTTGGCCGGTAATCATGATCAACGGCATGCCCCCCAAATGAGCATAGGCCGCGGGTGTTGTGAGATTGGTCGCGCCTGGCCCCAGGGTTGCCATACACACGCCCGGCTTGCCGGTTAAGCGACCATATGTAGCGGCCATGAAACCTGCGCCCTGTTCGTGTCGGGTCAGTACCAGTTTTACAGATGACGTGCGGATCGATTCCAGAAGATCAAGATTTTCTTCACCTGGTACTGCGAAAATATGCTCCACACCTTCCGCTTCAAGGGCACTGACGAAAAGATCGGACGCCTTCCTGACCATCTGGGGAGATGATGAATTCATGGCACGCTCCTTATAAACAACTTTGATAAATGCATGTTTTTAAAGCGCAATCGCGCCTTTTGATATTTTTGGTGCGCGCTATTCGGCCGCCTTAAGCTGTTCTGGCTCAGGGAACAGTTCATCCATGGATACGCTACGGCCATTATCCAGCACAATACGCGCATGATAGCGTTTCAGCAGGCGTGGTTCGGGCACACCGCAACTGTGCGCTAAGATACCGACTTCCTTTTTCATGTTTTTAGCGTACGCCGCCACACGCTCTGCCTTATTGGCGGGGTCGAGCCCATATTGCAGCTTCGGGTCATGAGTGGTGATGCCGGTGGGGCAAGTATTTTTGTTACATTGCAGGGCCTGAATACAGCCGAGCGCAAACATGAAACCCCGCGCGGAGTTTACAAAATCAGCGCCGGCACAAAACGCCCACGCTACTTCGGACGGGTTGATCATCTTCCCGCTGGCGCACACTTTCACCCGGTCGCGCAGACCATGTTTTTTCAGTATATCGACCACCAGCGGTAAGCTTTCGCGTACCGGCATGCCCATATTGTCAATCAGGCTCATGGGCGCGGCACCTGTGCCGCCATCAGCGCTGTCGATGGTGATAAAATCAGGCGCGCTTTCAATGCCGCGTTCATTGATCAGTTTGCACAGATTTTCAAAAAAGCCGTAAGCGCCAATAACCGCCTTGAAACCAACAGGCTTGCCGGTGACGTCCCTCACATACTGGATCATATCCAGCAGGTCATCAACGCTGTCCACTTCCGGGTGCCGGTTGGGGCTGATGGCATCTTGCCCCACCTCAAGACCGCGAATGCGGGCGATTTCTTCTGTTACTTTCGCGCCCGGCAAAATGCCGCCTTTGCCGGGTTTCGCACCCTGGCTGAGTTTCAACTCAAACATTTTGACGGCATCATGTTCGGCAACAGCGCGCAATTTATCTTCGTCGAAACCACCTTCGGGTTTGCGCACGCCAAATTTTCCGGTCCCGATCTGGAAGACAATATCCGCGCCGCCTTCCAGGTGATACGGCGACAGGCCGCCTTCGCCGGTGTTCATCCAGATACCCACTTTTTTCGCCCCCGCCGACAATGCCTTAACCGCCGGGATAGAAATCGCGCCGTAGCTCATGCCAGAGATATTGAAGATGGAATCCGTGGTGTAAGGGGTGCGGCTGTAGGGGCCAATGGTGACAGGCTGTGGGTCTTGCGCGTCTTCCTCGAGTGTTGGAAACGGGCAATTGACAAAATACACCGTGCCAGTTGGACGCAAATCTCGTGTGGATCCAAAGGCTACGGTCGAGTCTACGTTTTTGGCAGCACGATAAACCCAGGACCGTTCGGCCCGGTTAAACGGCATTTCCTCGCGGTCGAGAGCAAAGAAATACTGACGAAAAAATTCACCCAAATGTTCAAAAAAGTAACGAAAACGAGCAATAACGGGATAGTTGCGCTTAAGCGTACTTTCGGTTTGGGTTTTGTCATGGACATACAGCACAAGAACCCACAAAAGCCCTGCGCCAACCGCAAATATAAACAGAAAAGACAGTACTTCGAGAACACCGACCAGAAAGTCAGATATTTGACCCATATCCATAAACCGCTCCTTCACCCCATGAGTTGCCAACCATAAACCATCCTGCGGAAAAATGCGCCAATAACAGTTTTTCACACTCTTGCGAAAATGTGTGATTACAGGGGGGGCTTATCGAGCGGAGCGCCCCAAATGGGTCATCTCATCTTTCAGTTTCTGAAACCGCGCAGGGCTAATACTGTCAACAGAACCGACAAGCGTGGTGAAAATCGGACCGACCCCCACAAAACCCAATATATTGCGCTGCAAAGACTTCACACTGTGCATGCGATAAAACAAGCGATAAGCAACCGCAGGCATACCCATGGTAACAATGATGCGGGCTGACTTGCCTTTCAGTAAGCTGGTCAGATGCGCCATCCCTGTATGAGATGATTGCACCATGGAAGGCCGAACCGTTTGTTCCAGAAACGCCTTCAGTAGCGCAGGCATGGTACCAAGCCACAACGGGTACACAATCACTATATGATCGGCCCGTAATATCTCGGTCTGGGCGTCCTTAAGCGCAGATGGCGCCTGTTCCTGTTTCCAGTTTTCAGCATCGCGGAGTATCGGGAAGTCAAGCGCCCCAACGTCCAGCGTTTCAACCTTGAAGCCCGCTTCCTGAGCACCGCGGCCATAGGCTTCCGCAAGGGCATGACACAGATGGTTACCCCCACTGTGCGGATGGCCCTGAAGGATTAGGATTCGTTTTGACATGGCTCCTTGCTTTCTAAATCAGCTTTTGACTAATTCAGTGTAGCAGCGTTGCGTTTCATATCTTTGACAGCGATCAAATGAGCGTGCCTGACAGGTAACCACAATCTTGTTACCTGGCCGTCATCCACGCACACAAGCCTTGCGCCAAAACCCAGCAAACACCATCATAAAGGCATTCGGGCATAAGGAGCCGCACATGAAATCTGAAAAAGTTGTCTTTACCGGGTCCCAGGGTTTTGATCTGGCCGCACGCTATGATGGCCCGGACGAAACACCCCGTGCCTCTGCGCTGTTTGCGCATTGCTTTACGTGCGGCAAGGACCTGAACGCCATAAACCGTATCGCTCGCGCCTTGGCAGCAGACGGTATTGGCCTGTTTCGCTTTGACTTTACCGGGCTCGGGTTATCAAACGGCGATTTTGCCAATACCAATTTTTCATCCAATGTTGATGACCTGGTCGCGGCAGCAGACCATATGCGCGACACCATGGGCGCACCCACCATCATGATTGGTCACAGCCTTGGCGGTGCAGCAACGCTGGTTGCCGCAAACCGCGTACCCGAAGTGCGCGCCGTTGCCACCATCGGCGCACCCTTTGACAGTGAAAATGTGCTGAAGCAGTTTAAAAACGATATCGACACCATCGAAACCGACGGCGAAGCAGAGGTTATGCTGGCGGGCAGACCGTTCAAAATGAAAAAGCAATTTATCAAAGATGCCCGCAGCCAGAATGTCGCGGACCATATCGGGCGGCTAAAAAAGCCCCTTTTGGTCATGCATTCCCCGATAGACGAAACCGTGGGCATTGATCACGCCCGCAAGATTTATGAGGCCGCCAAGCATCCGAAAAGCTATGTCTCGTTAGATAAAGCAGATCATTTGCTGATGAAAAATGCGGCAGACGGGCAGTATGTGGCCCGTGTTCTGTCCGCCTGGGCCAGCCAGTATATCTAGCCTGCCCCCTCAATAAACTGTGGGCGTGGCACCAATCCCATCAGTCAGCTGCATCCTGCGCATCGGCAAAAATCTGTTCCAGCACTTCAAAAGGCAGCATCACGCTGCCGTGCCGACCGGGGTGATCCTTCACTGCGGCCAAAAGCCGCAGCTTATGCCATTTATCGGGGAAAGCAGCATCACCTGTTTTCACCATGGCACGAAAGCGGCCCGCGATATCCAACAGCTCTGGTGCGGTCAGGCCAATAACCTGTTCCCCCACAATCGCAGCAGCAGCCTGCCCCAGGGCGCAGGCCTTCACTTCCTGCCCGTAGCCAGTGATAACACCGTTCTGCACCACAGCGTCTGCAGTGATGCGGCTACCGCAAATGCGGCTGGTTTTCACCGCCGTCCTGTCTGCGTTGTCTAGCCGACCCTGATGAGGGATGCGGGTGGTCAAACGCAAAATTTCTGTGTTGTACAGCTCGGTCATGGTGGGAGTATTCAAGCCTTTTCCTGATCCATCTTCAAGGTTTTGCCGTATTTGTTTTCTGGTGACGCAATAAAGATCACGCAAGGCAAACCCTTGAAGTTTGCTTGATTAATCTCTTAAGCTTACCATATCAACAGCGTTTGTCGCCTTTGGGAAACAAGTCCCCAAAAGTGTGTTAATCGCGACAAACGTTACATTGGTCCGGGTAAACAGAACCGGGCCCTATTGGAAAGGAAATCCGAATGGATGCCGTACTTGAAAGGCCCGAAAACGGTCCTGAACTGAAGGTAATCCCGCAGGACGCCGCTGAAAGCCCTACCCGGGCCGAGGCCGAAGCCGCGGTTCGCACCCTGATTAAATGGGCTGGCGATGACCCAACAAGGGAAGGCCTTCTTGATACGCCAAAGCGTGTTGTGAAAGCCTATGAAGAATTTTTTAATGGCTACAAAAAGGACCCGGCAGAAATTCTGTCGCGCACCTTTGAAGAGGTTGCCGGGTATGACGACATGGTCGTGTTGCGCGGCATTAAGGTCGAAAGCCACTGCGAGCATCATATGGTGCCTGTGCTTGGTACGGCCCATGTAGCCTACATGCCAAATGGCAGTGTTGTTGGCATTTCCAAGCTCGCCCGTATTGTGGAAGCTTTTGGTAAACGCCTGCAAACGCAGGAAACGATGACTGCGCAAATTGCCGATGCGCTGGAGGAACACCTGGACCCCAAAGGGGTTGCTGTGGTGATCGATGCCACGCACAGCTGCATGTCGTGCCGCGGTGTAAAGCATTCTGACGTTTACACCATCACACGTCAGTTCCGTGGCTGCTTTAAAGAGGCCGATCAGGAACGCCGTTTCTGGGATCTTGTCCGCGGCTAATTGCGGGACAAACAACTAATGCTTGATGAAGCGGCGTGGTTATCTGACTATGCCGCTTTATTTTTGGGCCGCTTTATTTTTGGGCCGCTTTATTTTTGGGCCGCTTTAGTGTTGGAAAATGCACATGACCAAAATCCAGTTTGCTGACAGATCAGACCGCGCGGCGGTGGAAACCGGCACCGGCTTTGCGCCCAAGTTTGACGAGCGCGGCCTGATCCCCGTTTTCACCACCTGCGCAACAACAGGAAAGGCCCTGATGCAGGCCTGGATGAACGCAGAAGCAATCCAGAAAACTATTGAAACTGGCGAAGCGCACTATTTCAGTCGGTCCCGCCAGGAACTGTGGCACAAAGGCGCGACGTCCGGCGAACTTCAGGTGGTCAAAGCGTTCCGCGTTGACTGCGACCAAGACAGCCTGTGGCTGATCGTCGAGCAAAAAGGCGGTAAATGTTGTCATGTGGGGTATGAAAGCTGCTTTTTTCGCGAAATCCCGGTTGGCATCACCGTTGACGGCGATGTGCCATACCAACTGGTAAAAAACAGCAAGGAATAGGTTGGGCTTAACTGCTGGGGTCAGAACCCTGGTTGCATCGATTACAGCTTTACTTAATGTTCACTATCTGTTCTCATTCTGCAATACTGATAAACGGTTTGTAGTATCATGAGAAAACCAACAACAATTGAACGACTGTTTTTAGATTTTGATGGCTTTTTTGCCGGCGTCGAAGAACAGGCGCGCCCACGCCTGCGGGGTAAGCCTATCGGCGTTACGCCGTTCGAGACCAACACTGGCACCTGTGTTATCGCCGCCAATCAGGCGGCAAAAACCAGAGGTGTCAAAACCGGCATGTCCGTTACAGAAGCACGCCGTGTGTGCCCCAGTATAGAATTGGTACCGCAGTCTCCTGATTTGTATGAGCGCGCACACCGTAAACTATGCTTACTGGTAGAACAGGAAATCCCAATTGATGTCATATGCAGCATTGACGAAATGTGCTGCCGGCTGGAGCCAAAAGACATTGCTAATCCGCAAGCCCTGTCGGACCGCATAAAGGCGCGGATCAAAGCAAATATTGGTGATTACATTACATGTTCCATTGGCATGGCCCCCAATCTGCAGCTTGCGAAAATCGCAGCAGAAATGGATAAACCCAACGGGTTCACGGTTCTGCATCCACAGGATTTACCGGGCCGCTTGCTTGGTCTGCAAATCAGTGATTTTCCAGGAATTGGCAGCGGCATGAAAACCCGGTTGATTGATGCAAATATTACCACTGTTGAAGACTTGTGGAACACCCAGCCAAAACATCTGCGCGCCCTGTGGGGAAATGTAACTGGCGAAAGATTTTGGTATGCCTTGCACGGGTATGAAATTCAGGCAGAACATACCCAGCGCGCCATGTTCGGGCACGGCCGCGTGTTGCCGCCGGATTGGCGAGATTTTGATAATGCGTTTAATGCTGCGCGCCTGCTAACAATAAAAGCTGCCCGCCGCCTGCGCCGCGAGAGTTTTCTGGCCAATACGTTTGGGCTGTGGCTGCGCCTGAAAGACGACCGCTGGTCTGGCGATATGCATATTGGGGCTGCAAACGATGACCAGGCTGCCATTCGGGCCCTGACAACCTTGTGGCAAAAAGCGCAATCAGAATTGCCGCAAACAGCCAGGATAAAACGGTTTTATGTTGCGCTGTATCATCTACAGCCTGCCGCGGCAGAACAGTTCGATATGTTCACCAAAAATGATGCCCAGCGAAAAAAATGGGCGTCGGTAAGCACCGCAATTGACGAGCTTAACCAACGCAACGCCAAAACACTGGTTAGCATGGGGCCATGGACGCCGCCGCCCGGTGGGTATGCTGGCGGTAAAATCGCCTTTGGACGGGTGCCCGATATGGAGGATTTCTGGTGACTTTGGAGTTACAACTAGCTGACTATTTTAATGGGTATCGTTTTCGCCTGCAATGTAGGCAATGCGGCAATGGCTGGCATAAGGACCCGGCTGATTTGTTGCAGCATCCCATGCTACATACTCGTATGTACCTGCATGAGGTGGAACAGGCACTGCCATGCCGTGCCTGTCACAAAATTGCGGTTAAAATAACGCCTATCATTATAAAGCCAACCCATCATTTTGTTGGTGGCCTGGGATAAAACACATCACATGGGTAGGCGTGCCGCCACCATAAAACATACACACCCGCCCATACAGGAACGGCATGGAAATCACAAAAAAGTTATACAATAACATTTCATCGCATCCATCCCACGCTTTGGCGCAGCGCTATGGTGCTGCGGGATGCCTGCGGTATTCTGCACTCAAACAAGGCACTAACGACACGACAGCGAAGATACCCCAACCTCACGGGTTGGATTTACGATCCTCTTAATAAGCACTCAGGCCACTTCGGTGGCCTGTTTTTTTCCCGGTAACAAACAACATTAAAAGTGCAGGGATGACAAAGGGACCGCTGCTGCCCTATTCTGCCAACAGATAGATCACTAGCCCGGTCATTAGAAGGTATCATATGAAATACTGCTGTTTGGTGTTGGCACTGTTTATGGGGCTTGCCGTTCAGGTACCCGCAGGCGTTTTAGCGCAGGATAAAATCCGTAAAAACCTGCCACCGCGTGCCTTACCGCAAAACAACGTTACCAGCTTCCACCGACGCGCAGTCGACAGTAATGCAAAGCCATGGCAATCCATTGGGCGGGTCAACATTGGCGGGCGGGCGCATTGCAGCGGCACACTGGTCGGCAAGGATGTGGTGCTCACCGCCGCCCACTGCGTATACTCCAAGCGGGATCAGAAAATGGTGGTGCCGGGTATTGTGCATTTTGTCGCCGGCTATTCAAAAGGCGACTACCTCGGCCATTCCAAAGTGAAGTCCTACATTGTTGGGGACGGGTACCGCGGCGAAGAGGGAGCAAGCCGGTCAAATCTGGCTCATGACTGGGCCTTATTAACACTGGAAAAACCGCTGGGGGAAACACTGGGGTTCCTAACCGTGCCAACCGGCTGGTTTGACCAACCGGAAACAACCGGATTGCCGCGCCCAATGCCCAAGTCTAAGCCACGCAATCTGGAAATCGCCGCCGGTGTAACCACAGCGGGGTATCCCGGCGACCGCAAGCATGTTTTGTCGCTGGAAGAAAACTGCAACATCATCACCACCGCCAACGCAGGCAGGATTTTATTCACCAGCTGTATCGCCCTCAGCGGTGACAGTGGCGGCCCTATTTTGCAAAAAACTGATGAGGACTGGAACATTATCGGTGTTCAAACGTCGGCCCTGAAGGCAGGTAATAAAATTTCGGGTGTCGGCATTTCAGCCCTGGTTTACCAGCCATACCTCGCCGCCCTTATGGACCCATAAACAGCGGTATCACCCCATAAAACAGCGATGCCGCGCGGCAACAACCCTGCTTTCAGACTCGCACAGCCCCCGCTTGCCCGTTATAGTGCCCGGTACGTAAGAGGCGGCACAGCAATGGGAAGGTGGCATGAATGGGTGAAAACCGGCTGGAAATAGCGCAAGTTCCTGTACTGAATGATAATTACCTGTTCCTGATCCATGACCCTGTATCGGCTGAAACCGCCATTGTCGACCCGGCGGTAGAGGACGATACCATCGCGGCACTAGATGCACGCGGTTGGACACCAACGCATATTTTCAATACCCACCATCACTGGGACCATGTGGGCGCAAACCTGGCCCTGAAAGACCGATACGGCCTGACCATTATTGGCCCGGCAGCGGACCGGGACCGCATCCCCGGCATCGACATTGCCGTTGGTGAAGGGGACAAGGTTCATCTGGGCGATAATGCTGCCGATGTCATATTTGTACCGGGTCACACCAGCGGCCATATCGCCTATTATTTTGCCCATGACAAAGCCCTGTTTTGCGGCGACACCCTGTTTGCAATGGGCTGCGGGCGTTTGTTTGAAGGCACACCAGAAGAAATGTGGTCCAGCCTCAATAAATTTATGCTGCTGCCTGATGATACAGCCGTTTACTGCGCGCATGAATATACCATGGCGAATGGAAAATTTGCGCTGACCGTTGACCCCCACAATGATGACCTGCACGCACGCATGAAGGAAGTGGAACGCCTGCGCGCAGATGGCATCCCAACCGTGCCGACACATATTGGTATCGAAAAAGCCACCAACCCGTTCCTGCGCCCCATGAACGACAGCATCCAGGAAACAGTGGGCATGATCGGCGCACCAATTCCGGCTGTATTTGCCGAAGTGCGCAAACGCAAAGATAATTTCTAAACCGACCGACGGCACAATGCCCGAAGGAGACAACCATGAAGCATGTTTTGACAGGACTGGTTATGAGTGCAGCGATAACCGGCGCAGCAACAGCGCAGGATGAAGACCCCTACCTTTGGCTTGAGGAAGTTGAAGGCGAACGCGCCCTCGAGTGGGTGGCAGAACGCAACAAAAGCTCGCTGGGCATACTGGAGGCCGACGAACGGTTTCAGGCACTTCAAGCCAGCGCGCTGCGGGACTATAACGCGCAGGATAAAATCGCTTATGGCCGCTTGCTGGGCGGGTCCGTGCATAATTTTTGGCAGGACGAAAAAAATGTGCGCGGGCTTTGGCGGCGTGCCAGCCTCAGGTCCTACAAATCAGGCGAACCCCGCTGGGTGGATCTAATGGACCTCGACGCTGTGGCGGAAGCAGAAGGCGAAAACTGGGTTTTGAAAGGCCGCAAATGCTTGCCGCCTGATTTTGGCCGCTGCCTTGTGGAACTGTCACGCGGGGGCGGTGACGCAATTGTAACGCGCGAATTTGATGCTGTCATGAAACGCTGGGCAGCCGGCGGTTTTGTTACCGAAGAATCCAAACAGGAAGTGGTCTGGATTGACCCGGATACCGTGTTGATTGGTACCGAATTTGGCGAGGGAAGCATGACAGAATCAGGCTACCCTAATCAGGTGAAAGTGTGGCGTCGGGGCTATCCGTTGAGCTCAGAAAAGATCATGCATGAAGGCAGCATCACTGATGTGGGCAGCTTCCCGTTTGCCAGCCACCGACCGGATGGAACTTATGTTGGCGTGATCCAGTCACCAGACTTTTTTACCCAGATTATTCACATTTATGATGTTGAAAACGAAGAAATGGAGCAGCTAAATCTGCCACTTGCGATTGATTTCAAGGGCATTTTTGGCAACGATGTGATCTTGCAACTGCGCCGGAACTGGCGCATTGGCGACAAAAATCTTACGTCCGGATCATTGGTTTCCGTCAACATTGCCGATGCAATTGGTGGCTCCACGGGCGCAAACCTGAAGGTGATTTATGCGCCCGGTGAAAAAGGGTCTATTGATGCGGTAGACATTGGTAAGGACCGCATGTTCATCAGTGTGCTGGAAGACGTGACCGGCACATTATTAACCGCCAAGCCATCCAACCAGGGATGGGACGTGACAAGAATGGACATGCCCGCCAATGGGTCGCTTAGCATTGTCAGCGCGGACGAGTGGTGGGACGCTGCTTTCTTCAACTATGAAAGCTTCCTGCAGCCCGATACCCTTTATGCTGTTGAACGCGGTATTGAGCCGCAAGAAGTTCAATCCCTGCCTGCGCGGTTTGACGCCGACGGGCTGGTAACCGAGCAAAAATTTGCTACCAGCCGCGACGGTACAAAAGTGCCCTATTTCGTAATACGCAAGGCAGACACAGAAATGAACGGCAGCACGCCGACCATGTTGTATGGCTATGGCGGTTTTGAAATTTCGCTGGTGCCGACATATCTGCAAGGTTTTGGCAAACTGTGGATTGAAAATGGCGGTGCCTATGTGATCGCCAACATACGGGGCGGCGGTGAATATGGCCCTGCATGGCATCAGGCCGCGCTAAAGGCAAACCGCCAATTGGCTTATGATGACTTCATTGCCGTTGCAGAAAATCTGGTTTCAACCGGGCTAACATCGCCGCGTCATTTGGGCATTCGGGGTGGGTCCAATGGCGGCCTTCTGGTTGGCGTTATGGCAACCCAGCGCCCAGACCTTTTTAACGCCGTTATTTGCGCGGTCCCGCTATTGGATATGATGCGCTATCACACGCTGCTTGCAGGGGCTTCATGGGTCGGCGAATATGGTGACCCGGACATACCAGAGGAACGCGCCTTTATCCGCGCTTATTCCCCGTACCAGAATGTGAACCCGGAAACCGAGTATCCGGAAATGTTTATCTACACCTCCACGAAAGATGACCGTGTTCACCCCGGCCATGCCCGCAAAATGACGGCGCGGTTGATGGAATACGGTAAACCAGTGATCTATTACGAAAACACCGAAGGTGGCCATTCTGCCGCCGCCAACTTGAAACAGCGCGCCTACACCGATGCTTTGCAGGCTGTGTATGCGCTCAAAAAACTCAGCGACTAAAGACTTTTATGCCATAACACTTTCAAAAAACGCACAGCAGAATTGCGATAAGCCATTGACTTATGTATTTACACAATCAATTGTACAATTGATTGTGTAAAGGCCAAATATGTCATATATAGACCAACACACACGAAAAGGTGCATTCGCTGCAAACCAGATGTCGCGCTTGGTCGACCTGATAAACGAACAAGGCATGTCGTTACTTGCAGATGCGGGGCTGACCCTACCACCGCGTGCCGTTTCAACTGTTTTACTGATCGGCGAACGCAGACAAATATCGGCAGCCGATATCGCGCAGGAGTTAGAGCAACCACACCAGTTGGTTACACAGCGCATCGAATTGCTGATCAGCCTTGGCCTCGTAGAAAGATTGGATGACCCCAACGATGGCCGTCGCAAGATAATTGGCCTTACAGCCAAAGGGAGACAAGAATTTAACACCTTGGATACACGGCTGGCAGAAGCTGCGCTGGCGTTTGAAGGTTTATTCGAAGAAATCGAAAACGACCTGTCTGCCACCACGATGCGCGCGATAAAGGCCCTCCGAAATAAGTCGCTACTCACAAGAATAAACGACAATAAAAAACAAAAATAATAACAGGAAAACCCATGAACACTTTACGACAGCTATCATTTCTTTTCATTGCCATCTTTGGCTTTAATGCATGTTCCAGGGCCGAATACGTCGATGGTGACACATCATCCATATTTGCTGACCGCTGGAATGCCGGTGTCGAAAAGAACGAACCACCTTTACAAATTCAGGCCTACGACCCGAACACTTTTGTCATTCGACAATCGCTTAGAACAAATTTTGAAGCGCCATTCATGTACCTGCTTTTTGGCAGCGACAGCGCGCTGTTAATTGATACCGGGGCTGGTGGCATTGACCTGCGCGCCTTCATAGACGCACAGATAGCCATGCATGAAAAAAAGATAGGTAAAACACTTGGCCTAACCGTTATGCATTCGCATGCGCACGGCGATCACGTAGCTGCTGACGACCAGTTCCAAGACAGACCGAATACGCGTGTTATCGGCACAGAGCCAGAAGCAGTCGCTGCATTCTTCAATATCAGCAATTGGCCGAACGAAATTGCATCATTTAACCTTGGTGATCGCATCCTTGATGTTATTCCCACGCCCGGACACCACGACAGCCATGTCATGGTATTTGACCATTTCACCGGCATACTGTTTAGCGGCGACGTGATCTATCCTGGTCGCCTGTATTTTCGCTGCAACAACATACGGGAATACAAGACGTCAATTGACAGGGTTGCCAATTTTGCAAACACCAACACTATCAATTGGGTGATGGGTGCACACATTGAACTGGCTCAGACACCCGGCGAATCATACGGCAGTAATGACCGTGTCCGCACGAATGAACGCCTTCTTGAACTCCCTTCATCTGTTATCAGCAACATACAAGTGGGCGTAGACAAAATGTTGCACATGCCGCGTGTTGAGACGTACGATAATTTCATTCTTTTCCCCATACCGGAAAATCCACAGGGAAAAACACCACCAGACTGGTGTGCAAATTAGCAATTGAACCACACACCAACCACGTTACAGTCTCCTCAACGAAAATTTAGGGGTAGATGATGTTTAATAAAATCATAACGGGTGCGGCAGTTGCCGCGCTTATGCTGACACCGCAAGCGTTCGGCGAAGACGCTCACCCGGATATGCCGTTTGGTGCCAAGGCGCTGGATATTTACCGGACATCCATCAGCATCAAGTCCACAGCCAATCACGGTGAAACACCAAAGCTGGCGCGGTTTCTGGCCACAGAATTTCGCAAAGGCGGGTTCGCCAACGAAGACGTTTTCCTGTTTGAAATCGGCAATGCTGCAGGGCTGATTGTGCGCTACCGGGGTGATGGTTCCTCGGGCAAGCGTCCGGTCAGCATCTCCGCCCATATGGACGTGGTGGAAGCCGACCCCGCTGACTGGGAACGCGATCCCTTCACGCTGATTGCAGAAGATGGCTATTTCTTTGGACGTGGCAGCGCCGATGACAAATTGGGCATGACTGCGGTTGCCACCAACTTCCTGCGCTTGAAAGCCGAAGGCTGGGTACCAAACCGTGACCTGATCATCGCTTTTTCCGGGGACGAAGAAACCGGCATGTTGACCACCCGTGCGCTGGTGCAGGAGCATCTGGCGCTAACCAACAGCGAATTTGTCCTGAATGCAGATGCTGGCGGCGCGCAGTTGGCTGAAGATGGCGGACGGCCGTCCAGCTTCAACATGCAGGCAGCAGAAAAAACCTACGCCACCTGGCACGTAACGGTAACCAACCCTGGCGGGCATTCCAGCCGTCCGCGCGACGACAACGCCATTTATGAACTGGCTGACGCCTTGGTCAAAATACGAGACTTCAAGTTCCCGGTGCGCGCCAATGAACTAACCCGTAAGTTTTTTGACTTCACCGGCAAACGCACACCCGGCGCGCTGGGCGACGCGATGCAGGCCTTCGCCGCCGATCCGACGGACGCCGCGGCCATAGCCACCTTGCGCGCCAACCCCAGCTATGTTGGAACCGTTGGCACAACCTGTGTCGCGACAATGTTGAACGGTGGTCACGCCGAAAATGCGCTGCCACAATCAGCAACCGCGACCGTTAACTGCCGCATCTTCCCGGGTGAAGGCGTTGCCGCAACGGAAGCAACCTTGCGGGAGGTAGTGGCCAACGATGCCGTGCAGTTCACCATGATTTCTGACCCAACAGAGACAGACCCGTCGCCGCTGCGCGATGATGTGCTGGCTGCACTGCAAAAGGCAGTGGATAACAAGTTTCCTGGCCTTGAGATTGTGCCCTATATGTCATCGGGCGGTACCGACGGCATGCATTTCCGCGCGGCGGGCATCCCGAGTTACGGCGTCAATGGTGGCTACAGCAAAGCCAATGACACCTTCGCCCATGGCCTGAATGAGCGGATTTTGCAGCAGACATTTTATGACAATCTGGCCCACTGGTATGTGTTGCTAAAAGCAATTGCAGGCAGCTGAGGCTAAAAAAAGGGGCAGCAAAAGCTGCCCCAAAGTGCGTATCACCCGGATAAAGTGACGGGGTCTTTTCCCGATTTATCGGGACGCTGGTTACTCGGCCGTTTTCTGAATTCCGAGTAACTTGCGCCACATCGCGCATTCCTGTTGCATCGCCCCCTTGCCAGAAAGCAGCTGCGCGGAGGCGAACCAGCCTGCAATGAGGATCGGGAACATTGCAGCCATCTTATCAGAATCGCCAATCACCAATGACGTCGCAAGGATCATTGCAGCCCAGATGATGGCATTGGCGATCGTTTTCTTTTTTTCAGTTTTATCTGACATTTTTGTCTCCTGTCGTGTCTCGGGCCTTAGCCCTTTTGTTAATGCCGGCTTTTTATTCCTCAGCCAGCGAAAAAATTTCTTCTACGGGCACATCAAACAAGCCCGCAATCTTGAGTGCGATAACCGTTGAAGGCACAAATTTTCCAACCTCAATCGTGCTGATGGTTTTTCTGGAAACCCCGATTTTGGCGGCTAACTCGCCTTGGCTCATGCGGTGCTCGGCCCGGTAAACGCGAATTCTGTTATTGAGGCGACTCACTGCTCGACCTCTGCGCCCAAGTCATCCTCATCATCGAAGTCGCTCTCATCATCAGAAAGGTTATCTAAAAAGAAAGAAACGCTGGCCACCATGAGGTTAAAAGCCAATAAAGCAGGCACAAGCACTGCGGCTGGCCAACTGACCATCTGCTTCTCGAACAAAACATACAAAACCATCAACGCCAGAAAGCCGCCGGTAAATGCGCGGGTCGCCGCTTTTTGGAAAATGGTTGTAAGAAAGCCTTCAGGTTCGCTGCAACTACCCAGCAGGGACCGCTTGCGCCAATAGACCTTGAATGTAACCGGCGCGACAACGATCACCACAAGAATGGCAAGCATCTTTTCAGCGTAATTCAAAAAGAGCGGCAGGTTCCCACCCAACACTTGCTCGACCGCTGAATAGGCAAACATCAATGCCACCAGAAACATGCCGACCGCTGACCTGTTAAGGAAACGATCATAAAGCTGGGCCATTGGCTCGGCATCTTTTTCATCAGCCATTGTATACTCCTTCGGTCACACCTCAGTGTGCGACACCTAAAATGCTCTTTTTGATACCTTAAGGTTACATTTAGGGATAAATATGTTCCAAGTCAAGGGCCCTTCGTTCTTCACCTTCCAAGACACGCTTCCAACAGGGGCGAAAATTCTAAAAAAGGCGCACATGAAGTGCTGGTAAGCTAATTATTTTACTGAAAAGAAAAATTTGTCCCTTTTCACGCCTTTGTGTGCTCTTTTGAAGAAAAATTTTCTACTCTATGCGGTAATTTCTTATCGTTTGTAGGATTTTGCTGCTGAACCTATCTGTAGCAGCGTTGGATTACTCCCTTGTGAGTGGATGCCCGAGCAGGGTGGCAAGGGGAAGACAAGGAGACAGGGCCATGACAAACATTCCCGTATTTCTCACCGCAGAAAAGCATCATTTGTTGCTGGTTGGCGCAACATCTGCTGCCATAGCAAAGCTTGCTTTGTTTATGCCAACAGGCATGCGCATAACGCTGGTCGGTCATGGCAGCATGGACGCCGCAACCGCCGCGGGGCTAAGCCCTGCGTTAACGGGTGTTGATACGCTCACTATTCATGATCGCCCCTTTACCGAAGATGACCTGTCCGACAAAACATTGGTTTACATAGGTGTTGAAGACGACATCACCGAGGAGCGGGTATTGCGGCTGGCAGCCGCGCGCCGCATGCCAGTTAATGTTATCGACAAACCAGCCAAAAGTAATTTCATCACACCGGCACAATTTACTCGCGGGCCGCTGCAGGTGGCCTTTTCCTCCGGTGGGTCTGCGCCTGTGTTTGTACGCCGTTTGCGCAGCAGCCTGGAACGCATCCTGCCGCCATCCCTAGGTGTTTTGGCAGAGGCAGCCGGCAACATGCGCGGCAAAATCAAAGACATTATTCCAGATGGTACACGCCGCCGCCTGTTTTGGGACCGCCTGTATGACAACGCTGGCCTGTATGCCGATATGGAACAGGAAGAAGTTGAGCACCTGGTTGTTGACGCGGCGCGCAATCACCGAGTTGGTGCAACAACTGGTCAGGTGCAATTAGTTGGTGCAGGCCCCGGTGACCCGGACCTGCTGACCATAAAAGCGCACCGCGCGCTCCAGCAAGCCGACGTTATTGTCTACGACCGGTTGGTAAGCCGCGACGTGCTGGCCCTTGCCCGCCGCGATGCGGACCTCGTTTTTGTAGGCAAGCGCGAGGGCGAACATGGTGTTGGCCAGGACGGCATTCATAAAATTCTTATTGAAGAAGCATTGGCTGGCAAACGTGTTGTGCGCCTGAAAGGCGGCGACCCGATGTTGTTTGCCCGTGCCAGCGAGGAACTGGATGCCTTGCGCGCTAACGACATTCATGTGGAGGTGGTGCCCGGCATCAGCGCCTTTCAAGGCATCGCAGCCTCAACCCAAATCCCGATGACAGACCGCGACCACAGCGCCAGCTTGACCCTGGTCACCGGTCACCTCAAGGACGGCGCCTTCAAGGACTGGGCGCGCCTGTCAGGCCGCGGCCAAACCCTTGCTGTTTATATGGGCGTACGCGGTGCCCCACAAATTTCGGCGGGGCTGATGGCAGAAGGCGTGAGTGGCTCAACCCCGGTTGCTGTGGTGGAAAACGGCACACGCGCCAGCGAACGTCGTTTTTATGGCACGCTCGCAACACTACCCGCACTGGTGACGGAAAATGCGGTCAAAAGCCCTGCCCTGCTGCTGATTGGTGACGTGGTGCAAAACGCCCGCGATCTGACCATCGACACCTACACACCGCTTCTTCAAGCGCACGCCGGGTAACGGAGAGGAAAATGGCAAAAAAAATAACAGGACCACAGCTTATCATTGCCAACCGGCTGGACGATGGCCGCGCGGTATTTTTAACAATTGCTGGCGATTGGTCACCCGAAGTAGCCAACGCTGCTGTCGCTCACTGCGAAGACGAACTCCAGCATCTGTTGGCGGTGGCACAGGCATCTGAAATCGCAAACCATGTGGTCAGCGTAACCGCTGTCGCAGCCGACCTATCGGGGGAAACACCCAGCCCTGCTCATATCAAATTTGCCATGCAAGCGCGCGGACCAAGCGTGCGCACAGACCTTGGCTATCAAGTTTCTCCGAACTGGGAGCAATAACAGATGTATGCTTACGATACCTATGACCATGCGATGGTAAATGCCCGGGTTGCGGAATTCCGCGACCAGGTAGAACGCCGCGTCAAAGGCGAACTAACGGAAGACGAGTTTAAGCCACTCCGGTTAATGAATGGGCTGTATTTGCAGTTGCATGCTTACATGCTGCGGGTCGCCATTCCCTATGGTACTTTGTCTGCAAACCAGATGCGCACGCTCGCACATATCGCCCGGAAGTATGACAAAGGCTACAGCCATTTCACAACCCGGCAAAACGTCCAGTTCAATTGGCCAAAACTGTCTGAAACGCCAGACATATTGCAGGAATTGGCAGACGTGGAAATGCATGCCATCCAGACGTCCGGCAACTGCATTCGTAATGTAACCACCGATCAGTTTGCTGGCGCAACAGCAGACGAAGTGGCAGACCCACGCCCTTACGCAGAACTTATTCGCCAGTGGTCCACATTCCACCCGGAATTTTCATTCCTGCCGCGCAAATTTAAAATTGCGATCACGGGCGCAAAACAAGACCGTGCAGCAGTGAAATGGCATGATATCGGCCTTGTGGTGAAAGAAAACGCGGCAGGGGACATCGGGTTTGAAGTCCTTGCTGGCGGCGGCATGGGGCGCACCCCTCTGATCGCAAAACCCATGCGTGACTTCCTGCCAGTTGAAGACCTGCTGAGTTATTTGGAAGCGATGCTTCGCGTCTATAACGAGCAAGGCCGCCGCGACAATAAATACAAAGCCCGTATCAAAATTCTGGTCGATGCCATGGGAATTGAGGAGTACACCCGCCAGGTGGAAGCCGAATGGGAAAAAATCCGCCACATCCCCATTGATGTCCCGGCAGCAGAAGTTGCCCGCATCAAGTCGTTTTTCGCGCCGCCACCACTTGCTGTTCTTGCGGATGAAGTGCCGGACGTGGATGACCTAGCGCAGAAAAACTTCATTTTCAAATCCTGGCTCGCCAACAACACTGGCAGTCACAAGGTACCTGGCTATGTGAATGTTACGATTTCCCTGAAGCCACATGGCGGCATACCCGGTGATGCCTCTGACGAACAAATGGATTTGGTGGCTGATTTGGCAGACAGCTACAGCCAAAGCGAAATCCGCGTAAGCCATGAACAGAACCTGATTTTGCCGCATGTGGCGCGCCGCGACCTGCCTGCGCTTTGGTCCAAACTGGACGCGGCGGGGTTGGGTTCACCCAACGCCGGGCTCTTGACTGACATTATTGCTTGTCCGGGGTTGGACTATTGCGCGCTGGCTAACACCCGCTCGATCCCGATTGCGCAGTCTATCACCGAACGGTTCGACGACCTGAAGCGACTAATGGATATTGGCCCGCTGAAGATCAAGATTTCGGGATGCATCAACAGTTGTGGCCATCACCACGCCGGGCATATCGGCATTTTGGGTGTGGATCGGAAAGGCACTGAAAACTACCAGTTATTGCTGGGGGGATCAGGCGCTGAAGATGCATCCAAAGCCGAAATATTGGGACCTGGCCTTGATGAGCACGGCATTGTTGATGCCATTGAAAAAGTGGTCGCTGTCTATTTGGGTGAACGGGAAGACGGCGAAGAATTTTTGTCCGCTTACCGGCGACTAGGCGCAGATATATTCAAGGAGGCGGTTTATGGCACTCATTAATTTAACGAGCATTCAGCCCACGGGCTATACGGTGCTGGACGATGGCGCTGTACCCGGCGAAGGCGAAAATGTCGCCATCGGGGTTGATCGGCTTTTGCATGAAGGCGATGCCTTTTTTGCAACCGCTGGCAGCGTTGGTGTGATCATCGACACGGAAACGCCATTTGCAAAACTGACGCAGATTGTTGAAAAAATCGGTTTTGCGATTGTTGATTTTCCTGCCTTCGCTGATGGACGTGGTTTTTCGCTTGCAGTGCGCCTTCGGAAAGACTTTGGCTTCAAGGGTGAAATCCGGGCAACCGGGCCTGTGATACCAGATCAGGCGTTGTTTCTGCTGCGGGCCGGTTTTGACACCGTCGAGACCACAGATGCCCGCAAACCCGCGTTTGAAGCTGCGCTCGAGCGGTTCCCAGCCTTTTATCAAACTGACTTTGGTGGTCAGTTGTCTGTCGCCCATGCTCGTCACACACAAGGGGGGCAAATAACGGAAGAGCAGAGACTAAGCAGGAAGGCACCCGAGAGGCAGAGGGAAGCATCGTGAGCGCCGTCGCCGCCATAGAAAATACCCCCTATTTCGATGTGCTGTCGGCTGTTGATTATCTTGATGCACGATACGCCAGTGTATCGCCCCATGATGTTATTGAGGGGGCATTAAAATACTTCGGGCGTCGCTTTGCACTGGTTTCGTCTTTTGGTGCAGAGTCAGCAGTGTTGCTGCATATCGCATCCGAGGTTTCGAAAGACATTCCGGTTCTGTTTCTGGATACCGGCAAGCTGTTCGGTGAAACCAAACGCTACCGCGACAGATTGATACAGGATTTTGGCCTGACCGATGTGCGAACCCTGTCACCAGATGTGAACCAAATTAATGCCAAAGACCCCAAAGGGGCCTTATGGGCCAGCGATACCAATGCCTGCTGTTATATCCGCAAGGTGATGCCGCTCTCAAAAGCGCTAGAAGGTTTTGAAGGCTGGGCCTCAGGTCGCAAACGCTTCCAGGGTGGGGTGCGGTCGCTATTGCCACATTTTGAAGCATCGGACGGGCGCGTGAAAGTAAACCCATTGGCGTTTTGGACCAAAGAAGACGTGGTTGAATACCGCGAACAGCATGGCATTCCGCAGCACCCGCTTGTGGCTGAGGGGTTTGCATCCATTGGCTGCATGCCCTGCACAGACCGGGTTGAAGACGGCGAAAGCGAACGCGCGGGCCGTTGGCGCGGCCAGACAAAAACTGAATGCGGCATTCACCTGACCATGAGCGAAAACAACAAGATTTTATCATCAAGTTGATGGTTGGTTGTTCCAGGATACACTGGACTCGTGCAATGGCTATTCATTCATGCATGGTCGGCCTCACATAAATTTCATGAACCAAGGGCTTTGCGTTTACGCTGTAAAGACCTAGGATAGTTACGTTAGATTTTCTAACGAACGGCAGACGATACCAATCTCGATTTGAAGGGCTTTTGCCTTATGAAACGGTCCCTACTTCCCCTGAATGCGCTGCGCGCTTTTGATGCTGCTGCCCGGCACATGAGTTTCAAGCTGGCTGCTGATGACTTGTCGGTCACACCTGCCGCCATCAGCCAACAGATAAGGTCCCTGGAGGACTTCTTGGGCGTAGACCTGTTCCGGCGCACCAACCGCTCGCTGGTGCTGACCGATGCAGCGCAGTTGTCGCTTGCGCCGCTCAAAGAAGGGTTTGAAAAGCTCGAGGAAGCTGTCGATATCATCACAGACTCGATCACTACAAATGTGTTGCGCGTCAGTGTTTCACCATCGTTTGCCAGCAAATGGCTGGTGCCGCGCCTTGCCAGCTATTATGAGCGCCGCCCAGACGCCATCGTGAAAATCAGTGCAACCATGCAGGTTACTGATTTCAAATCAGAAGAAGTTGATGTCGCGATCCGCTACGGTCTTGGTAATTATGATGGCCTGTGTTCCGAGGAACTATTGCGGGAAACCATCTTCCCGGTATGCGCGCCCGGGATGTTTGATGGTGAGGCAGCAACACCGTGCGCTGTGCTCAATCATACGCTTATTCATGACGACAGCAGTATGGAGGACGAGAGCGCACCAAACTGGGCCATGTGGCTAAAGGCTGCAGGGGTGTCGCCGCCAGAAGGTGTGGCCGCCTTGCATTTCAACACGAACGCCCTTGCCATTGAAGCGGCGGTCGCCGGGCGGGGTATTGCCCTGGCGCGGTCAACCATCGCAGGTGAGGATATTAAAGCCGGTCGTCTTATTACGCCTTTCGGTGAAGCTGTTCCAATCGACTTCGCACATTACATCGTATACCCTAAAGAAAAGCTGAAGAATGAAAGGGTGCAAGAATTCATAGAATGGCTTCGCGAGGAAACCTCAAAGGACTGAAATGCAAAGCCACTATCTTGGCCCTGCCCATAATGCTGTCATTTGCAACAGCGCCGTCAATTTCTGTTGCTAGCGACACACCTGAACCCTGCCTGAAGCTCGGTGCGGACAAAAGTGTTGTCCGGATGTTTCCTAATCTTGAAACGGTGTTTGCTGACATATACAAAAGCGCTGGACTTTGTGCCGTATCGCTTTCCATGTCGGCAAAACGGGTTGAACAGATGGCTATGTCAGGCGCGCTTGATGGACATTGGTTGCGAGTTGAAGGCTATGCAAAGACATTCGATCAGACCATGGTCACCATTCCTGTGCCTTTGCTGCAAGTGGATGCAACCTTTTTGTCAATGGAAGGTACTGACTTTGGCGGCACAGTGAAAGGCCTGAAAGGACTGCGGGTAGGATACCAGTCAGGATTTCGCTGGCTTGAAAAACGCCTGAGTGGCTCTGGCGCACAGTTAATTGAGACCCCCTACGGGGTCCCGATAAAAGACCTGCTACAGCGGGGGCGGTTTGATGTTTTTTCAACAGACAGCGCCCGCGCACAAGGCATTATAGATGACTTTTCCAACGCACAAGTAGAGGTGCGCATACATCGATGGAAAACAATTTCATTTTACCACCTTCTGGCCCAGCAGCATGCCGACAAGGTGGACGCCTTAAGCGAAGCTATCACCGCGGCCATCGCAGATGGTGCCTTTGACGAGATTTACGCCTTACCTGGCGTTAACGCCGCCCCTCTCCACTAGCCTGTTATTCTTCAACCGAATGTGCGTGGGCTTCCGCGTCCTCGTCCGCTCGGGACCGATCAAATGCAGTTGAGAAAAACAACGCATTCAGGAACATTTTTTCAGCACCGACATAGGTTGCTCTAAAGTTGGGATTATCGGCAAACAACACTACAGACCCACGTCCCTGGCGGACCGCTGTCATCATCGGTGTCCCCTTAATCTCATTAATCCGGCGCGGCGAGGCATAGCCGGACAAAAGCGGCTGGTCGGTATAAACCGCAACTTGCGCATACGGGTCTTCCGGCACGGGCAGAATGATACTCGTGTTACGGTTTGTGGTCACAAGCCTGCGAACATATCCGAAACCAAGCGGGTGCGTTATATCCAGATCACTTTCAAACAAGGCACCACCAATGACGTGCTCGGCATCTTTCTGACCCTTGTCCGCATAGGATAAACGCTGCTTTATCGTCTCTTTTTTGTCATCTTTTTTGCCTTTTTTGGCAAACAATGCCCCTACAGCCCAGCTTGCCCCCTGCCGATGCGCAACAAAAGTGCCCCCAGCCCGCACCCAGCCTTCAACCTTGTCGGTCATAGTTTCTGACAGGCGCGCCCCGCTACCGCCGACCAAAATCATATGGGTGTAGCGATCAAGATTAACACGCTCGAGGCGTTCCTTGCGCACCAGTGTAACCGGAATATTCATCCTATGATCAAGCTGGTGCCATACTTCGCCCGCATCATAGGATGTAAGCCCCGGTCCCGTAACCAGCAGAATTTTCGGGGCTTTCAGGTCAGAAACCGAATTCCGTCCCCCCAGGTCTGCGCCCGCATCTAATGTGTGACCGGACGTAGCGGCATGAATGGTTAGACCGTCGCGCCGGGCAAAACGTTCCATCATGGCGTGAATATCTGCGGCAGATACCGTTTGCAGGTCTTTTTGAACAATGATCGCCCCGCGCTCAAAGGCAACTGTGCCCCGCGTGGTTTGCACCCGGATAGGTTCTTTGGCAACACGCGCCATCACACCGGCCTGCAACAGCTCGTTCAGGGCACGCGGCGTATAATAATCCGACCAGCGGAAAACATAGGCATAGGGTGCCTGATCAGGCGCTGCACCAGCTGCAAAGCTTGCAACCGCACGCGCCCCTAGCCGGTTTGACGGATTGCTGGTAATCTCGGAGTACTCAAGCCCATACCCCAGCGGCAACGTCCAGCCCGAAACGTCGTAAAACACCTTGTCCGGAAACTCGGTGATACGGTTAAACATGGCTTTTGCCATGCGGTACTGTGCTTGGTTCAGGCTAACGATGTAACTGTCTTCGCCGTATGTTTTATCGCCTGCTTTTATGGTGCCTGACACGCGGTGGGCTTCTACCCGGTGACGAGCGAGCAAATCCAGGAACATATTCAGGCGCACCGTGTCTTCGGGCGCGCGGAAAACATATCCTTTCACCCGATCAGCGCGCGCAAGGTCTGCTGCTTCGGCGTAAAAATCGCGCTGAAAAGCATGCAATTTTTCCCGCATGGCTGCAGCACCTTCAATGGTAGTCAGGCTGGTGCGAAAATGGTTACGGATATTGTTGGCGAAGGTCTTCACACCCTGATTGCTTTCCCGCGCGATGCCCATTTGCGCGCCCGCTTCAAACAAAATACCCAGCGACCCGTTTACCTGCGGGTAAGTAGATCCTTTACCGATGTAAAAGTTATCAAAGCCTTCCTCAGAAAAATACAGCTTGCCTTCGCTGTCCATAAACGCGCGGTGATAATCGGCAATTTCAACCAACAGTTCACGCGCCCGGTCAGGCACAAGCGGGTATTTGCGGGTCGGCACGCCAGGGTGGAAATAATAGGTGCTATTCGGCCCCATTTCATGCATGTCCGCAGAAACCTGCGGGCGCCATTCATGCCACTTTGATAGCCACGCCCGGCTTTCCGGCTGCGTTTGCAACAGCCACTGACGGTTTAGGTCAAACCAATAGTGATTGGTGCGCCCGCCGGGCCAATATTGATTGTGGATTTCATGCGCCGGATCCGTGGCCCGCACATCAGACCCATATTGACTGATCCAGCTTATGCGGCGCGAATGTCCATCCGGGTTAAACACTGCCGTAATCAGGATTACGCTGTTTTGCAATTGCGCCAGCGTGGCATCATCCTGTGCCGCTGCCAGGTGGTATATGGTCGGCACAGCAGCGTCCATGCCGCTGGCCTCGGCACCATGTACGCCGTAGTTCACCCACGTCACAACCGGCAGGTCATCGGACGCTTCGTTTGCGCGCTCAGGGTCTGTCCGCAATACATGCTGCGCCTTGATGGCATCAAGGCGGGCCATGTTTTCCGGTGCGCTGACCGTAATAAACAGGATCGGTCGGTTTTCATGGCTGTAACCGATGGTTTCCACGCTCATGCGTGGGCTTTTTTCTGCAACAGCGCGAATATACTGAACCATAAGATCATGGCGCACCGGCTGGTCGCCAATATCATGCCCGAACATTTCCGCCGGCTTTAAAACCGATTGGTCATAGGTAACGCCGTCCACCAGAAAATACTCAAGCGGTTCAGCGATCACCTGAGGAACGATAAACTGAGACACAATGTACGCAGGTGCCAATATAGCAGCCGCAATAAGTGAACGAAGCTTCGTGAGCATAACGTAACCCTTCCCTTTGACAGACCAGATTAGGACTGTCCTTTAGATGCAGGAAGCCAGCTATCCCCGCACCATGTTTGTAGGCAAGAGTAACCGGTGGCCCTCCTGCACACAAGGGCGCAGAGAAGGCGGCAAACGTTAAATCAACGCATCGAAATCAATTGGTTTTGAAATATCAAGCCGGGCGCCAGAGTCCGGCATTTCATATTTCAAGCCGTTGCCGCTGTTAACAATCATCACCCGGTCCGTTGGGGCGATCCAACCCTCTTGCGCGCCCTGTTGAAGAGCAACAAAAGCTGCCGCTGCTTCGGGGCAAACAAGGAAACCTTCTGTCGCGCCCACCTCTGCCTGCGCCTGATAAATTTGTGTTTCTTCAATCGCAATGGCCCGGCCGCCCGAAGACCGTACAGCGTTCAACACAAGGAAATCACCCACCGCCTGTGGCACGCGAATACCGGCGGCTTTGGTGTGGGCATTGTCCCAGCGCGTAGCAAACTTTTCGCCTGTGTCGTACGCCTTTACAAGCGGGGCGCAGCCGGCAGCCTGTACCGCAATCATTTTAGGGCGTTTGGGGCCAATCCAGCCCAGCGCTTCCATTTCAGCGAAGGCCTGCCACATGGCAACAACTGCTGTACCACCACCCGTTGGGAAAAACAGAGCGTCCGGCAGCTCCCACCCAAGCTGCGCGGCAAGTTCAAAACCCATCGTTTTTTTGCCTTGCAAGCGGTACGGTTCTTTCAACGTCGACAGGTCAAACCAACCCATTTTTTCCTTGCCTGCCGCAACAATCTTACCGCAGTCGTCAATAAACCCGTTTACCCGCCATATATTGCCGCCCAGCATTTCTGTTTCCTGAATGTTTACATCAGGTGTGTCATCCGGGCAAAAGGCAAAGCTTTCAAGGCCAGCTCGGCTGGCATAGGCGGCAAGCGCCGCACCCGCGTTGCCGTTGGTCGGCATGGCAAGTCGCTTGAGACCCAGTTCCCTTGCCATCGACACCGCAACGCTAAGGCCTCTGGCCTTGAAACTGGCTGTTGGCAACCGGCCTTCGTCTTTAACAATTAGCGTGCCCTGATGGCCAAAATGTGCGGCGGCTTTTGGCATGTCCACAATCGGTGTCACGTCTTCACCCAGACTGGTGATATTGTCCGCGTGCTGCACCGGCAACAACTCCCGCCATTTCCAGAAGCCACCGGGTCGAGCCCAAATTTCTTCTTTACTGACGTCATTTTTCAAGCTGTTCAGGTCGTACTGCGCAATCAGCGGCCTGCCTGCTGCAGACAGATTATGAACGCTACCTGCAGCGTAACCGGTTTCACCAGTAAGGCTGCATTCCAGGTGTGTGATGTATGAACGGGGCACAGTTTCCTCTTTCTGAGCACATTCAGTTGGGAGTAGGCTTCTTGTCATCTTGGTTATTCGACACAAGCCCGACCCGCAAGCATTGTATGAAAAGATTACCCGACATACACCCCCATCCGTGGCAAAAAGATGACTGCACAAAGATAAAATACTGCGATTTGTGCGGCCGCCCGCTGGGAAAAATTACTGAAAAACATCATCTTACGCCAAAATCGCAAGGCGGCACCCGCACCGTTCCGCTGCATCCGATTTGCCACCGCAATATCCACGCCCTACTTAACGAGAAAGAACTGGCACGCAATTTCAATTCTATCGACGCATTGCAGGCACATGAAGATATTCAGAAGTTCGTTAAATGGGTTTCAACTAAGGACCCGGACTTCTACCGCAGCACATCGAAGAAAAAACGCTAACTGCGCCAGACCATGATTGACCAGACGACGAACGAGCGGACACACCTATGTTGGAAACAGCCCCCATTTCTTTCAAGAAATGGAGCCAATGCGGCAAATATTTTGAATGGGGCGATCATCACGTCTTTTACCAGCGGGGCGGCACCGGCGAGCCCTTGTTGATGATTCACGGCTTCCCAACCGCATCATGGGACTGGTGCTGGATATCCAAAAATTTCGTCAACCGTTTTCATATGCTGCTGCCAGATTTGCTGGACTATGGCCTATCGCTTAACGCGAGCAAAAAGCCCTGTTCTGTTATGCAGCAGGCTGACATGATTGAAGCCCTGATGGCGCACCGGAACCTTCCCGATGTTCATATTCTGGCGCATGACCTTGGCGATACCGTTGCGCAGGAGCTGTTGGCGCGCCACAACGAAAGCACACTGTCTTTCAAAATAAAAAGTGTGATTTTTCTGAATGGGGGGCTAATCCCTGACCTGCACCGCCCACGGTCAGCACAAAAGCTTTTGGCGGGGCCGTTTGGGCCGATTTTCGCACGCATTGCACCAAAAGCCAAAATGCTGCAAGGCCTTGCCGAGGTTTTTGGTGCCGACACACGCCCCGAAGGCGAACAACTGGAAGAACTGTGGCCGGTTGTTGTCGGAGCGAACGGGCGTGCAGCCATGGCACGGCGTATCAAATATATGGCAGAGCGCAGGCTGCATGCCGACCGGTGGGTCAATGCGATCCGCGAGGCCGTGCTGCCTATGATGATGATCAACGGTGTTGATGACCCGGTTTCCGGCGGCCATGCTGCAGATGGCTTTGCAAAATTGGTCCCCAACGCCAAACTGGCGCGCCTGCCTGGCATTGGGCACTTCCCACAAATTGAAGCACCGGCAGCTGTGTCCGAACTCGTGCTGAAGTTTCATGACTGCATCGTAGAAAAGCAGGCCAAGGGCAACGCGGAAGAATTCGCAAACGCCTGATATGTTGCATTCAGTCTGGCTTATGCAGTCTATACTTTCAACCGGCCACGCTTTCAGATATTGCTTCTGCTCCTGGATGAAGAGCGAGCAACACGCATGACTGAAGAAAAGGCATACGCAACGTCGTCCCGCCCTACGCAGGCCGCTGCGTTGCTGGCATGCACGGTTATCATCAGCGGCACAGTCCTTGGACTGTCGGGGATGGATCTGGTGCTGCCGGCGGTGCCGTCCATGCCCGGTATTTTTGATACCAGCATCGCCACATCACAGTTGGTGCTTGCGCTGTATGTGGCAGGCAGTGCTGTTGGGCTTCTGCTTTTTGGCAGTCTGGCTGCCTTTATTGGCAGAAGGCGTTTGTTTATTCTGTCTTTGTTGTTGTTTGCCGTCGCATCTGCTGCCGGGGCAATGGCGACATCTATTGAAATGCTGAATGTTACGCGGCTGCTGCAGGGCGCTGCAGCCAGCGGGCCTGCCGTGCTTGCGCCCGGCCTGATCAGAAACCTGTTTTCCGAATTGGGGGCCATCCGCGCCATCGCCGCGATGGGGAGTATAGAATCGCTCACTCCCGGCCTCGCCCCCATATTGGGTGCATGGTTATTCAATCGTTACGGATGGGAAGCCTCATTCACGCTCACGGCATTGCTGACGGCTGTGTTGATATTGGTAATTTTGGTGCGGCCAAGCCTGTTGCCCAGCATTGGTACAAAACAGGCAGGTGGGCCAGGCAGCTATGCCCGGCTTTTGAAAAACCCAACATACCTGCGCTATTCCCTTGGGCATGCCATGGTGCTGGGTGGATTATTGACCTTCGTTTTCTCCGCGCCCGCCATCATTGTGCAAACCATGGACGGTACGGTCGATGATTTTATCATTATGCAAATCGTCGGCGTATCCACTTTCATTGTGGCCGCCAATGTTGCGGGCCATCTCGTGGCGCGGTTTAGCGTTGAACGCGTCATCATGGTTGGAACACTGATCGCCGTTTTTGGCAGCAGTATGCTTTTGCTCTACTCGCTTATTGGGCCAAACGCCCCCCGCCATTTGAAGTATTTGTTCTGGATGCTGAATGTAGGCTTGGGTGTGCGCGGTGGCCCAGCGTTTGTGCGCGCCCTATCCGCTGCCGAAGGGGACGATGACCGTGCGTCTGCCTTGTTGATCTTTTTTGTCACGCTCATCGCTTCTGGCTGCACAGCACTGGTTGCACCTTTCATAACGGTTGGACTGTCAGCCCTTACAATTGCGGTGTTCCTGATTGTCTTGCCGTCGCTGTTTTTGATGCTATTCATCAAACCATATGAACCGCCTGCTGATACCGAAACTGCAGCAGCGAACTGAAGGAAAAACCATGTCACGTGTCGCCTATGTGAACGGAAGCTATGTCCCCACGGCGGACGCATATGTGCACATCAACGACCGGGGTTACCAGTTCGCGGACGGCGTCTATGAGGGCATTACGGTCTGCAAAGGCAAAATGATTGATCTGGAACCGCACCTTGACCGGCTGTGGCGTTCCATGCAGGCGTTGGCCATGGACGCGCCAATGCAACGCGGACCGATGCGTTTGGTGCTGACTGAACTGATCCGCCGCAACAGAGTGTCGGACGGGTTTTTGTATCTACAGGTGACCCGCGGCGAAGCTGTTCGTGATCACGCCTTCCCGGCGTTCAGCATACCGTCGTTTGTGGCCACGTGCCGCCGCCTGAACCTCAATGCTGTCCGGGCGCGGGCGACCACCGGGATTAGCGCATCAACCCAACCCGACATTCGCTGGGGGCGCTGTGATGTGAAAAGCACGTCGCTGCTGCCTAACATTCTGGCGAAACAAGCGGCACGCGAAGCAGGCGGGTTTGAAGCAGTGTTGGTCGATGCAGATGGGTTTGTCACCGAAGGCAGTAGCACAAACATGTGGATTGTAACAAAGGACGGCGCACTGAAAACCCGCCCAACAGAAGATAATATTCTGGCGGGTATCACGCGGGCACGCGTGAAAACCATTGCCGAACATCTGCAAATTCCAGTGATTGAGGAAAGCTTTACGGTTGAAGACGCTCTTGCCGCAAAAGAGATGTTTTTAACCAGCTCGACCAGTTGCGCGCTGCCTATCGTCACGCTTGACGAGAAGAAAATTGGCGACGGAAACCCGGGCCCCGTCGCCAAGCGTCTTGTCGACGCCTATTTCGATTTTATGGACGCTTAACAGACCTGGTCAGGCTGCGGCCTGATCAGTCGAGCCGCCGAAACCATTCAGTTTCGCCAGCGTGAAGCCAATAACCGCACCCACAACCAGATGGATGGCAATAGATACCATCAAAGGTTCTGTCGAGAGCTTCAGGCTATAATACATGGCCATGTCGGTTGCCGCGAGATAGCCCCCCATCAACAGACCAAATCGAACGCCGCGACCTGTATCGTTGCCGCCAACCGCCATATTGAACAGCGCGACCACAACGCAGGTTTGGAAGAAATGACCGACAAAGGCATACATGGCCAACGGGTCATCAGGTGCGCGCATCATATCCGCATTTGTCATAAACAAATCGCCGAATACCACCATCGTAAACACAATATACAGAACGGCATAAATCACATAGGCGACCAAAACGTGCAAAAAATACTTCCCAATAGACATACTTCTCCCCTCAAGTTTCTGTTGGATACTCCTAACTAATCCTGTGTCGGTTGAACCAGATCGTTTTTGACATGCACGACCCGCTGGGGATACGGGAACTCTATGTCGTGCTCGTGAAATAAATCCCAAATACGGATCATCACATCGCTTGCCACATTGGCAACACCGTGCTGTGGGTCTTCAATCCACATGCGCAATTCAAGGTCTACACCGCTTTCACCAAACCCGGTCATTAGCGTTTTAGGTTCCGGCACCTTAAGCACCCGCTGCTGGCCGCTTGCTGCCGTCACCATCAACTCCATTGCCTTTTTAACGTCGCTTTCATAAGCAACCTGAACCGGAATCTTGCGCCGCACCAACCGGTGAGTGTGGGACCAGTTGGTTACCGGCTGGGTTATCATGTCCTCGTTCGGGATAAGAAATTCCGTGCCATCGCGCGTGATCACCGAGGTGTAGCGCGCTGCAAGCCGGTTAATCGTGCCATAGGTGCCGCCAGTTTCTATCACATCACCCGGCTTGATTGATCGGTCCACCAGCAGAATGATGCCAGAGATGAAGTTACCAACCACCTTCTGCAGACCAAAACCAATACCAACACCCAGCGCACCACCAAACACCGCCAGCGCTGTGAGGTCGATACCCGTTGCATTCAGCGAAATCAGGAAGGCAATCGATACCAGTAGAATTTTGCCCAGCTTGCTCAATAGTGCGCGAATGCTGAGCGGCATACTGTCCAAGCCTTGCAGGCGTTTTTCCAGCAACGAAGACAGCGCAAACGCCAACCACATCAGGAAGCCAAAGCTGATGATGCCGGTCAGGATATCAAGAACGCTGATCTGCACGTCGCCAAGCGGAAGCTGTGCCTCCCCTAAAACTGTGGTCAGAGGGTCCAGGAGGCCCATGATGTTCAGGGCCGCCAGCGTCCAGGCACCGCCCGCGATTAACCGCGCGAGTTCACGATTTGCCAGCAACCCTACTGCCAGCCGGATCACCAGCCATGCCGTCAGAAGGCTGGCTGCAATGTTCAGCAGATAGGTCGTCATAAAGGGTTCAAGGACAAGCCGGGCTGTAAAAATAAGCAGAATGGCAATCGCTGCCGTCAGAACCGGGTGCAAAAACCGCCGATCTGCTTTCTGCACCAGTGGGTGTTCCCCCACTGCGCGCAAAATACCCTTGTGTATCCATTTACATGCGAAGTGAGATGACAAGCCCGCGATGGCAATAACCACCAGTTCAACCAGGCGTTCAGGTTCCAGAAAATTGGTCTGAAACCAGGCCCACGCATTCAGGAGGTATAGCTCTGCTTTTTGAAGAAGTCCTTCATCCATAAAACCAGATTAACGTCGTTCTGCGAAAAAGTCTTTAAGCAATTGAGCTGCTTCGACTTCCAGAATACCGCCGTAGATTTCAGGTTTATGGTGGGTCGTGCTGCGTTCAAAAATCTTGGCACCAACCGTAATACCACCACCTTTGGGGTCTTCTGCGCCAAAATACAGCCGCCTGATACGGGCAAAAGCAATCGCCTGTGCACACATGGCACATGGTTCCAGCGTGACATACATGTCGCAGCCTTCAAGACGCTCTGACTGAAGAATATCTGCCGCTTTGCGGATCGCGACAATTTCTGCATGGCCCGTTGGGTCTTTGGGACCAATAACATCGTTACCTGCCGCAGAAATGATCCGGCCTTTGGGGCCAACGATCACTGCGCCAATTGGCACTTCGCCGCGCGCAGATGCAAACCTAGCTTCCTGAAGCGCCTGACGCATGAAGGGAAAATCATCAATCATGCCCGCAGCTATTAGACAGAAAACTCTGTACGTCAAGCCCGGCGTCTGTATTCGCTTGTCTCACCACACGGCTGCGCCTATGGTGCGCCGCATGAATGATGGTGATAAAAACCCAGAAGAAGATCGCGGCGAACGCATTGCAAAAGCGCTCGCACGCGCAGGTGTCGGCTCCCGCCGCGATGTGGAACGCATGATCGGTGAAGGCCGTATTTCGCTGGATGGCAAAACGCTGGAAACACCCGCCGTACTGGTCAAAAGCCTAGCGGGCATCCGCGTAGACGGCGAACCGGTTGAACAAGCCTCTGAAACCATGCTTTGGCGCATGCATAAAACCAAAGGCACGCTGACCACCCACAAAGACCCTGAAGGCCGCCGAACGGTTTTTGACAGGCTACCGCACCACATGGGGCGGGTTATTTCTGTCGGGCGGCTTGATATGAACACCGAAGGGTTGCTGTTACTGACTAACGATGGTGCACTGGCGCGCTGGATGGAACTACCCTCCAACGAACTGGTGCGCCGCTATCGTGTACGCGTGTATGGCAGGGTTGATGAAAAAGCCCTGGCCCGCCTGAAGGACGGTGTGACCATCGAGGGTGTGCATTACGGCGAAGTTGACGCCAAGGTGGAAAGCCGGTCGAAAAAACAATCAGACGAAGACGGCGCGCGCCAGTCGTCGGCCAACACGTGGCTGACTGTCGCAATTCGCGAGGGCAAAAACCGCGAGGTCCGCCGCGTAATGGAACATTTGGGCTTGACGGTTAACCGTTTGATCCGCACACATTATGGGCCGTTTTCGCTGGGCACTTTGCCCATTGCATCCGTGGCGCAGGTTAACGACAAGCAATTGCATGATGTGTTGAGTGATTTTTTCGGCGATGCACCAGTCAGCGTGGCGGCACCCCGCAAAACGCGCGACCCCTCCAAATGGGCCAAAGCCAAGAAAGAGACCCGCAAAAAGCCGGGGGATTCACGGCGGCGCAAAGGGTCATCTGGCAAAACAGAACACACACGGTCTGACGGGCCCAAAAGCCGCTCGTCTGGTAAAGGTCGTGCAGATAAGACAACTCAAAAAAATCGACCCACCCAAAAAGGCAGACCGTCATCGTCACCTAAAGCTCGACCTTCCCCTAGAGGCAAACGGTCGTGACACGGATCATCGCCGGTCGGTTCAAGGGGCGGCGTCTCACCGTTCCAAAAGGGCGCGACGTGCGGCCAACAACAGACCGTATGCGGGAACGCCTGTTTTCCATGCTGGCGCACGGGCGCTACCCACCGCTTGACGGCGCACGGGTCGCCGACTTTTTTGCAGGAACCGGCGCATTGGGGCTGGAAGCCATGTCACGCGGTGCGGTGCATGCGGTTTTTATCGAACAGGCACGACCTTCGCTGACCAGCTTGCGCGATAATATTCGCACCCTCGGCGTGGAAAATGAAACCGACGTGCTTGCCGTGTCGGCAACAAAACTGCCCGCTGCCAAAAACACGGTAGACTTCATTTTCATGGACCCGCCCTACCGGCAAGGTTTGGTGGCGCCTGCCCTTGCCAGCATTCAAGCCAATGGCTGGCTAGCTGATGACAGCATCATCGTTTGCGAACTGGCAAGCGACGAGCCCTTTGACATACCCCACACTTTGCACGTCATGGATGAGCGCCAGCAAGGACAGCAACGCCTGCTTATCCTGTCACCTACTCCTGCCCCTTAGTAATCGTACTCACTATTTTCTTTCGCACGCTCGCCATTCACGGCAAACTACGCCAGCCAAAGCTGGATGACTAAAGCGGCGGCAACAAAAGAAGCAAACAGGAAAAACGACACATGCGCGAACTGGAAGTTCGCCTGGCACTTGTGTGTTTTGGCGGCGCATCGCTGGCGGTATATATGAACGGTGTTTCGCACGAGATTTTAAAGCTGGTGCGGGCATCGAAGGTATATCATGCGCTGCCCCCCGGTAAGAAAGCCGACCCCAGTGTGTCGTACCGCGACTGTGCTGGTCCGCTAGACTATGGCACCGACACGGAAGCCGACTATTTTGATCTGTTGCGGGCGTTGGGCCATGCGGTTGATTTGCGGGTTGTGGTTGACGTTATATCCGGCGCTTCAGCAGGCGGGATCAACGGCATTTTTCTGGCGCGCGCTCTGGCCTTCGATCTGGATTTTGATCCACTAAGAGAAATGTGGATGCGCCACGGTGACATTGAGCAATTGATGGAACAGGAAACGCTCGCCGAACGCTGGAGCAAAATCTATATGTATCCGCTGATATGGATGTTTGGCGACCGCATATGGAGCGGTGAAAAACCCCACGAAGAAGCCAGGCGAAAACTGTCACGGTTTCTACGGTCACGGTGGTTCAAGCCACCGTTTTCCGGCACCCGCATGTTGCGTTGGATGATTGATGCAAACCGCAATATGGGCAAGGCAATACCCGGCAAAAGCTTGCTGCCAACCGGCCATCAATTGGATCTGTTTGTCAGCCTGACAAATTTTTATGGCCAAAAACAAAATGTCACGATGCATGACCCAGGGCGCATTACAGAGCAACAGCACAAAGTGACGCTGGCCTTCCATCACCGTCAGGGTCGGACTAAACCGCGTTTCAGTGACTTTGACGACAACAACATAGCGGGCCTTGGTTTCGCGGCGCGCGCGACCTCCAGTTTTCCGGGTGCCTTTCCACCAATGCGGTTGAAGGACCTGACGCAGTTCCTGACAGATTCAGGCTTAGACTGGGGCCACAAGCGGCGATTTATGGATGCCAATTTCGGAGCACTGGATGAGACTGCCCGTGAAATTGAGGAGATGTGCTTTATTGATGGCGGCGTCACCAACAACAAGCCGTTCGCCAGCGCTATAAAAGCGATTGCAGAAAAACCTGCCCATCGGGAAGTTGACCGCAGGGTTATTTTTGTGGACCCGCGCCCAAACACACCAGAAACAACCATTCCAGGGGGAAATTCACCCGAAACCAGACCAATACCCGGCTTTTTCAGAACCATCCTGTCATCGCTGGCGGCGATACCCCGCGATGAACCCATACTTGACGACCTGCGCGAAATCGAAGACCGCAACAAAGAAGCCCGGCGTTTTGAAACGGTTATGCGACGGATTGACATTGACGTTGCAGCCCTTGTGGACCGCATCATCGTGCTGGAACCCGGTCAAGCCGTGTCAACCGCGATGCTGGCAAGCTGGCGAGAGCGAGCGCATGAACAAGCTCATCAGGAAGCTGGCTTCGTTTATGGCAGCTACACAGAAACCAAGGCTGTGCAAATGGTGGAACGCCTTGATGACTTTATCAGCCGCATACAAAAGCGAGACAAAACAGACCCTGAGGTTGATAGGGCGACCAGCCTTCGGGGCTGGGCGAAGGAATTGGGATACATCGAAAGCGGTGATACTAGCAACCGCGCCGCCATTCCGTTCTTTCGGGCGTTTGACGTTGATTTTCGGGTGCGGCGGCTACGGTTCGTTATCAAGCAATTGAACCGCTACCTTCAGGGTGCACCGGGTTCAACAGATCATTCCTCCTATGTAGCGCTGAAAGCGCAAATCTATGACTTCATCTCCAGATACCGCCAAAGCTGGCAAACCGAGATGTATAGTTCGGTCAATTTTGACGGTTCGTTGCCTGAGCTTATGCAGGCCATCGCAAACACCATGAACCTTGAAACTGTTGACGTCGATGTGGATAAAATCGTGGCGCAGGAAATCAACGGCATCACAGATGAAGCCCTCAAAACGATGTTGTTCCGCACCTATGTTGGTTTCGCATTTTATGATGTTCTGACCTTGCCGATGACAGCGCATATGGACTTGTTGGAAATTGACGAAGTGCGGGTGGACCGCATCAGCCCACTAGACTGCGACATGCTACATAAGGACGGCAAAAGTCCCCTTATGGGTGATAAATTGTATAATTTTGGCGCTTTCTTCAGCCGAAAGGCGCGCGAAAACGATTATATTTGGGGTCGTATCCACGCCGCAAACAGACTGGTCGACTTTTTGTGCAGTGCGGTTGGCATTGAAAACATGAACCCGGACTTTGATGTCGAAGCGCTACGACGACGGCTGATCACGAATATCGCCAACACCGAGGCGAAGCATACCCACCACAGTGCAGACCTGCTGGAACGCCTGAAAAAGGAATATGGTCCATGAAAACCCGCACTCTTTTCGCTATATTACTTTTGGCGTTATCGCCATGCTCGAATGCTGATGACACGCTACGCGCCATTGCGGCAGGCAACGGTGTCACGGCGGAATTAAGCGGCTTGCAAGTCAGTGTGATGAAAGGCGGTAAAGCAACGGAGCACTTCGCCTTTGGCTTTTCCATGCGGGACGGCGCGTGGGCCAAACCCTTACGGACCAACCATAAAATACGCATTGCCTCTATCTCTAAACTGGTGGTTGCCATCGGGGTTATGCAACTGGTTGAACAAGGAAAAATTGACCTGGACGGTGATGTTTCCGTGCTGCTTGGCTGGCCTTTGCGCAACCCGCATTTTCCACAAAGCATTATCACTGCCCGGCAATTGCTGGCCCACACCTCATCAATAAGGGATGGTCGCCGATATTGGCTGCCTGCGGGCCAATCGCTCCAGTCATTTTTTACGCCGGGTGCAGAGCACTATGAAAACGGCGGCCATTTTGCCGCGGGAAACGGCAAAGCGCCCGGTACCTATTTCAATTATTCTAACCTGAATTTCGGCCTATTGGGTAGTTTGATAGAGATCGCCAGCGGCGAGCGATTTGATCGCTACATGAAAACACACGTACTGGAACCTATGGGGGTAACGGCCAGTTATAACCCGTGCGATATCCCCGATGACATGCGCGCGGCGGCTTTTCGCAAACGCGGACCAGACGGTGTTTGGGACCATGAAGGGTCATGGTATGGTCAGGTAGATGATGGACCACCACAGTGTTTTTACGGGATGTCTTCCAGCGACAAAGACGCCGCTCGCCGTTTTGAACAAGACTATGAGCTTGGCAGTAATGGCACGCTCTATTCACCGCAAGGGGGCTTGCGGGCCAGCGCTGATGACCTGATTGTCATCCTGCAAATGCTTGTGGCGGAAGGCCGGCACGGCGACAAACAGATTTTATCGCCTGCATCAGTAAAAGCCATGCTCGCGCCGGAGTGGACGCTAGACACGTCTCGCGACAACGGCAATACAACCGGTGAGGACGAACCTGGTGGCCCAACCGAAGGCCTGATGACGAGCTATGGCTTGTCCGTGCACAGGATCAAGCTGGCTGAATGGGGCATAGAGAACGGCCCTGCCCTGTTATATGGGCATCTGGGTGAAGCCTATGGTGTTTTGAGCCACGCGCTGTTTGATCCGGAAACCGGCGACGGTATCGCCACCATTATCACAGGCAGTGCTGACAATCCGGCAAACGCACCGGCAGGCAGCAGCCCCCTTTACAGAGTGGAGGAAGACATAGTGCGCTGGTGGCTGGGCACGCGCGACTAAACGTCTGGAACAATACAGTTACAAACCGCCCATCAGCATATATTTAATTTCCAGATATTCATCCAGACCATGCCGGGACCCTTCGCGCCCTATGCCAGATTGTTTAACACCGCCAAAGGGTGCAACCTCGGTTGACAAAATTCCTTCATTCACGCCGACCATACCGTATTCCAACGCTTCGGCGACACGCCACACCCGCCCCAGGTCACGTGCGTAAAAATAGGCCGCCAGGCCATACGGCGTGTTGTTCGCCATTTCTATCACATCATCCTCACCCTTGAACCGGAACACCGGCGCAACGGGACCAAAAATTTCAGCGTTTGAAATCTCCATGTCAGGTGTGGTGTCCGCCAAAACCGTCGGCGTGTAATAATTACCGCCCAACTCAGATGGCGCGCCGCCCACAATTGCCAGCGCCCCGGCATCCACCGCACCGTCAACAAGATCGGATACTTTTTTAAGCGCCACCGGATTAATCAGCGGGCCGACATCCGTATCATCATCCGCTCCGTTTCCGACGTTAAGGGACGCAACTTTTTCAGCAAACTTTTCGATGAAAGCGTCGTAGATGCCTTCCTGTACATAAAAGCGATTGGCGCATACGCAGGTTTGACCTGCATTACGATACTTGGACGCCATCGCACCATCGATTGCAGCATCAAGGTCTGCATCATCAAAAACAATAAAAGGCGCATTGCCGCCCAGTTCCATGCTGGCACGCTTTATCGTATCTGCCGCTTGGCGCATCAGGATTTTGCCAACAGCCGTGGACCCGGTGAAAGAAATTTTGCGAATATCGGGGTGTGTCGTCAGCAACTTTCCAGAAGCCGCAGCGTCACACGATGTCACCACCTTGAAAACACCTTCCGGTATACCCGCTTCATACGCGAGTGCTTCAATCGCCAATGCTGACAAAGGTGTGGCTTCCGCTGGTTTGACAATCATTGGGCACCCTGCCGCTAACGCAGGCGCCGCCTTGCGTGTAATCATCGCGACTGGGAAATTCCACGGCGTAATGGCCGAAACAACTCCAACAGGCTGCTTGGTGACCACAATACGGGCGCGCGGATTGTGTGTCGGGATCACTTCGCCGTAGGCGCGCTTACCTTCTTCGGCAAACCATTCAACAAAGGATGCGCCGTAAGCCACCTCGCCGCGCGCTTCGGGCAGCGGCTTACCACACTCTGCGGTGATCAACTGTGCCAGGTCTTCCTGATGCTGCATAATCAGCCCATACCAGCGCTGTAACACCCCTGCGCGATCTTTTGCTGTGCGTTTGGCCCATGCGGGCATCGCGGTGGTGGCAGCAGCTATGCAGTCTGAAATCTCATCCAGCGAATAGTCTTTCACCGTCGCCAGCAATGTGCCCGTAGCTGGGTTGTCGACATCCAGACCGCTGCCCTTAATATGATAGGCGTCCAAAAGGCTGGTGGCTGCTGCTGTCATCTGCTGTCTCCCGCTGGCTGTTGAAGGTCGAAAATAGGCGGCATGGCGTAAAACCGCAACACGATTTCCATGCCCGCACCTAACCAAGCTATTCAGCAGGCATTCAGCCCGTTTGTGCGAAGCTGGTGCTGCATTTTGGTTACACTGAGCGCAACAAAAGACATGTATTGAACACCTTCATCTTTTGCGCCTGATATGCGTTGACACCAGGCTGGCAAGCGCTACATGACAGCATGGGAGAGTTTATATGATAAAAAAGAATATATATGCCGCTTTGGCCCTGTTAGCAGGTGCCGTGTTTGCGTTCAGTCAGATTGCAACAGCCACTGATTATGCCGCACCTAACGATGTGGGCCTGTCGGCTGATCGGCTGGAAAACCTGAAAAAACACATTGCAGATTATGTTGCAAGTGGCCGACTGGTCGGCGCAACGACCCTGGTCGCCAAACAGGGCAAAATCGCGCATTTTGAAACATACGGCCACATCAACAAAGAAACACAAACACCGATGTCAGAAGACGCGGTGTTTCGCATTTATTCCATGACCAAACCGATCACGGGTGTTGGCCTGATGATGTTGTGGGAAGAAGGCAAGTTTAAACTGGATGATCCGGTTTCAAAATATCTGCCTGAATTCGCCAACCAGCGGGTGTTTACTGGAGCAGAGGAAGATGGATCGCTGCGCACCGTTCCGGTGGAGCGTGAGATGACGATCCGCAACCTGTTGACCCATACCTCCGGGCTTACATATGGCGTGTTTGGTAATACGCCCGTGGATCAGCTGTATATTAAAGCCGGGGTATTTAACCCGGAGCTGTCGCTGGCGGAACAAACCAGAATTCTGGGCGGACTGCCGCTGTTGTACCAACCTGGCGAAGCGTGGGTGTATTCCCTGTCGGTTGATGTACAAGGCCGCCTGATTGAGGTTTTGTCTGATCAATCCCTGGGTGAATTTTTCCAGAACCGGATTTTTGAGCCTCTTGGTATGAACGATACGGGTTTTCAGGTGCGGCCTGATCAATTGGATCGCTTTGTGGAAATTTATGCCCCAAGCGAAGAAGAGAAGCAGCTTGTTGCCTATCGCGGCGACTTTTATGGCGACTTTACGGTAAAGCCTAATTCAGAGTCAGGCGGTGGCGGGCTGGTGTCCACCACCCTTGATTACTGGAAGTTTGCCCAAATGGTTGCGAACGGCGGCGAGCTTAACGGGACGCGGCTGCTGAAAGCATCCACCGTTGAGATAATGCGCCAGGACCACCTGCCGGACAACCTGAACGGCATTGCCGGTGGCCAGCAAGGCCTTGGTTTTGGGCTTGGATTTGCTGTTGTACAAGATGTTGACAAGCAAGGCGGCAGCACCAATATCGGCGAATATTTCTGGGGCGGCATGGCAAACACGATCTTCTGGATCGACCCCAAGGAAGACCTGATCGCGATTTTCATGACCAATATTTTACCGTCGGGTATTTACCCGCTGCGTAATGAACTGCGCGACAAGATTTACGATGCGGTGGACGCCGATTAACTGGCAAGGCATCTTGAGACAACGGTGAAGGCGGGCCACAACGGCCCGCCTTTTTTATTTACAAGACCATCATGCTGACGCACTGGAACACAAGCCTTACTCGGCCAACGCATAAGTGAACTGGTACCGGATGCCTTTGGCGGCCCTGGCTACACCATCCACAACAAGTGGCTTGTATTTAAACTTGGCTGCTGCCTTCTTGGCCGAGCGTTCAAAACAACCCGCTGGTTCGGCAGCAACCACTTCGATGCTGTCTGCCGGCACCGACCCGTCGGCAGCGACGGTCAGTTCAACCACAACATACCCCTCTATCCCGCGTTCAGCGCAGCGGCGCGGATAGGTTGGCTGCACCACAACAAGGGGAAGTTGCTGGCCCTCCGCATGGCCGAAACTCGGGCCAGTTGGCGGCAATGGCTTGGCGGGCGTGGGCGGCACACCAATAACGCCAATACCGTCGTCCCCGGTGTTGATCGTGGTTTTTAGTGTATCCGTTTTGGGTGGTTCGACGGCCTCAATTTTTTCAACATCCCACTGATTTTTAGGTACCTCCGGCTCGAAGGGTTCTTGCGTAAAATCAATGATGCGCCGCTGCTCCGGCACATCCAGCACGATGTCTCCATCCGACCCTAAAAGCCCATTCATGGCATAAAACAGCGCGGCTGTGGCAACAGTAGCCAAAGGTCCGGCAGCATATAGTCTTGGTGATGTCATGATCCGCCTCCATATTGTTATAATATTACAATATATAAACGAATTTTATAAGTAAAGTTATATTATAACAATATGTGAATAAGCCCGGATTATCTCGGTAACAGCGGTCTGTAATGAAAACGGTTTAGGCGACCAATTTGGCCGCCCTTGATCGTATAAACGATGCAAATAAAGGTGTGTCAGATGGCTTTGGGGCCAGGCAGCAAAAGGCGTATAAGCAGAGCACCCGCTGTCAAAGTGCCACCCCAAACAACCACCAGCAGGCCAAACGCCAGCACAGCACGCATCGCCAACAACAGGTAAAAGGAGAACCCCTCTCCTGCGGGTAAGATGTTTTCAAACTGTATGATCAGCCAACCGGTGCCATACAAAAGAGGTGTGGTCTGCAGATAATCCCGCCAGCGAAAATATCCGTTGCGGATTTCATCCTGCATCATCACGAGAACACCTACGGCGATCAAAACCGCTATGATAGCCACATAAACCATAGCCTGATGGTAAGACCTGAGTATTTGCTTGCAACCTTTCTTTTCCGTTTAAACCCACTGGTCCATGCAAGCCCGCCGTTTCATGCGCGCCCATTGGAGATGAAGGGCGCACAGGTGCCGCTACGTAAATCCCTGATGTAAATCCCCGGCGTTAATCCCCCGTGCAAAAAGCAAAAAAAACAGCGCCCCTAAACAGAGGCGCTGCCTAAATTTGGATTGATATGGCTGGACCTAGCGGCCAGTCAGCATTTGCTCGCGCGCTTCTTCAGCAGCAAGATACTTACGCCAGCTTGCCACAGCACCACGATCCCGCGATGTTTTCGACAACCGCGACGCCTTGGAGAACATGCGTTTTGCGTCGTCAAAGCGCTTCAGCTCGGTCAGAACCTGACCATGCATCATAACGCCTGCAAGAAGTTTGGCTGCATTTTTGTCAGCGTTCTCTTCATCATCTTCAAAGGCTTTCTGCATTTTGGTGAAAGACTTTTCTGCGTCTTCGTAGCGATCAACTTGCATCTGAACCTGACCAATTTGCAGCCACAGGTCACCGTCGCTGTCTTTCTCTGCTGCGGCAGAGAGAGGATCAAGGGCACGACGATAATCGCTTGCCGCCATATAGCATTGACCCAGAAGCTTCTGGTTCTCTGCTGTATCTTCAATCAGCTTTTCATTAAGAGCGCGATTAAGGATCCAGGCACACTTGATCGGAGCATCCCGGCTAATCTGAATTTGGGCCACGTTTACAAGCTGTGCTGGTTTTTCGTCCAGAAAGCCTTGTTTGTAAGCCGCTTCCATCAGGGAGTAGAAGGATTCGTCTTCACCCATTTCCTGATAAACACTGGCAAGTTGAACCCAATAATTGGGCGCAGGCCAATTCACGATCATGGTGATCAACGTATCCCGCACCTGCGGAAACTCAGAGCGTTCATAGTGTGCAGACAGCTTGAGACCGTACCAGTTTTCTTTCACTTCGATCGTGTCTACAGCTTCGGCGTCAGCAATGGCGGCGTCAATATACTCGAGGGTCCGCCCGTAGTCTTCTTTCATATAGTATAGCTGACCGATGAAAATCTTCTGCGTCACCCCGATAAGGGCAGGGTCCACTTCGGATACAGCCGCTTCCCAACGCTGCGCATAATCGATCGCTTTATCCAGTTCCTCGACGGAATAATAAAGCTGCGCGAGGTTGTACATGATGCCATGTTCCTGCGCGACCGGAATCGACTCTTTGAACTGCAGAACAGTTTCAAATGCCTCGATCGCTCCGCGCGTGTCATCACGCTCAAAAGCAACCTGTGCCTTGTACTGATACACGATAGACCGGGCATAATCGTTTACACCGCGGCCTTCCAGCGCATCGTCAAGCAGCTCTATGGCTCTTGCAAGGCGCTGGGTTTTGGTAGCCTCCAGGTCCGCTTCGGACATTTCTTCCGGCTGAAGCGTCTCTTGAATCTTTTCAAGCTTCTTCTGAAACGCCAGCGGAATAGCCTGCACTTTGCGGGTTTTCTGCTTTTTCTTCGGCGCTTCATCCTGTGCGAACGCAACCGATGTCAAATTGGCCCCTTCCGGAACCGGCGTTACTGCCAAAATAGCAGCGGCAGCCAGAGCCATCGGTATGGATTTAACAAACTTAACCATGGTCATACCTTTCTTTGGCTTAATTGTCGGCAAGGTTGAAGCTGAACCGATAGCGAACACCGGTTACTTCCTGACCCTGACCGTTAATGATCTTGGGCTTATACTTGAATTTCGCAGCAGCCTTGATGGCAGAGCGCTCAAAATAACCCTTTGGCTCGGCTTCAATCACAATGATCGAGTCCGGCGGCACAGTGCCATCTTCGGCAACAGTCAGCTCAACAATGGCGTACCCTTCAATACCGCGTTCCTGCGCACGGCGCGGATATTGCGGGCGCACCCGCACCAGCGGCAAATAGTCACCGTCAGTTGCAGCGCCAAGGCTGATAGAGCCCAAGTCAACATCACCGCCAGCACTGGCACGGCCGATAGACAAGTTCACCTTGTCAGGGCCCTTGATGTCCAGTTGCGGCGTATCAATTTCCGGCGGAGGTGTTTCTACTTCCGGCGGCTTTTCAATTTCACGTTCCATGCGCTGTGGTGGCTGTTCGTCAATATCCTGAACCACATCCACAAAACGGGCACGCTGATCATCATCCAAGTTTACTTCGCCGTCACCCGCAACAAGAAAGTTCATTACGAGAAACAGACCGAAAGTAACGCCAGATGCTGCGGCCAATGAGGTTGCAAACCGAGCAATCATCAGTTGGTCTCCGTTGCTATTGCTATTGTTTCGACACCAGCATCGCGAATAGCATCATATACTTTCATCACAAGAACCGCGTCGGCTTCTTCATCACCCTGAATGGCGACAGACCCTTTCGGGTTCTCCGCATGCAGTTTTTCTACGGCGGTGCGCAGAGCCTCGATTTTCGTGGCTTCGCGATTGATGTAAATTTCGTCATCTGCGGTCACAGCAATCAAAATACTGACCTGTTTTTGCAGTACAGCGGTTTCCGCGTCTGGCTTCAGAACACTGATGCCTGCTTCTTTCACAAATACCGCCGTCACGATGAAGAAGATCAGCATGATAAACACGATGTCCAGCATCGGCGTCATGTTGATCTCGGTATCTTCTTCCTGTTGCGAATGGTTACGCATTCTATTCTCCACTTCACCCGATACTCGACGGGTGCCTAGCCCCTAAATGGTTACCTGCTTACAGCGACACTGCGCAGGACAATGGCGTCGGGGCGTGGCGCCCCGTCACCGGCTATTTTTTGGGCGTCATCACAATCTGTTCCTGGGCAATCCCGATGTCGCGTGCGGCATCGTAAATTCGGATCGACAAACCCAGATGTGAGCCCTCAGCAGCCTGTATAACAACAGGGGCTTTGGGGCGTTCAACGCTTTCCTTCTTGATGATCGACGAGACAGACGAAATATCAACACGCAGGAAGTCGTGCGTGATGCGATTGTTTTCATCAATGAGGAAAGCAATCGCGCGTTTTTCGTCGTCCGGTGGCGGCGGATCATTTTGGGTATTCTGATCCTCCGGCTTGTTGATCTCAATCCCGGATTCCTTAACGAAGGACGCAGTCACGATGAAGAAGATCAGCATGATAAACACGATGTCGAGCATCGGCGTCATGTTGACTTCTGCTTCGTCCTCGCCTTTTGAGAATTTACGCATGTGTTAAATCTCCAACCTTCGCCTAGTGATCCATCGTCAGGCTGTCTTCAAGGCGCCCTGCCTCGCGTTTAGCCTTCCGTTCAATGTAGGTGCTCAGGAATACGCCTGATAGCGCCGCAACCATGCCCGCCATTGTCGGGATTGTTGCTTTGGACACCCCTGCCGCCATGGCACGAGCGTTGGAGCTACCTTGGCTACCCATCACATCAAACACGTCAATCATGCCGGTTACAGTACCCAGCAGACCAACAAGCGGACAGAGAGCCACAAGCGTCTTGATCAAATTCACGCCCTGGAACAGTTCGTGAGAGACCTCGGATATCATGGCAAGGCGAATTTTGTGCGCATACCATGATTTCCGTTCTGCTCTGGCTTCCCATGCGCCCACCACGCGGTTCCGGTGCTTTTTATATTCAAGCGAATAGAACCACAGGCGTTCGATGATCAGTACCCACATAATGAACGTGACCGCGAGGATCAGGAACAGGACGTCACCGCCCCGCTCCATGAATGCTCTGATCGCGTCAAAGGCCTCAAGCATTCGCATGCTCTTTCTCGGCGTGAACCGCGATGATGCCAGCCGACTGCTCTTCCAGGATGTGAACCACACCTTTGGAAGACCCGGACACAAAGCTGTGCAACAGCAATGTAGGGATCGCAACCACAAGACCTTCCACCGTTGTCATCAGGGCGGCAGAAATACCACCAGCCATCTGAGACGGATCACCTGTACCAAACAGGGTAATCGCCTGGAAGGTTTCGATCATGCCGGTTACTGTACCCAGCAGACCAAACAGCGGCGCAACAGCCGAAATCAGCTTAACAACCGTCAGGAAGCGCTCCAGTGCGGGCGTTTCTTTCAGGATTGCTTCATCAAGCTTCAGCTCAAGCGTTTCAACATCGACGTTGCGGTTCTGGTCATAAACGGCCAGGACGCGACCCAGCGGGTTGTTCACGTCAGCCACTTCAGACTTGACCTGCTTCTTAACTTTGTTGCCAACCATGAAGAGATAGAACCACTGGAAGATCGCAAGGATAACGCCAATAGCGCCCAGAGACAAAGTCAGATACCCGATGAAGCCACCTTGATCGAGGCGCTCCTGCAGATTTGGTTTTTCAACTTCCAGGTTCAGCAGCTGACCGCGTGTTGGGTCAATACCGAGGGGCTGTACACCACTCGTAGCGGCCTCAAACGGCGCAATCGTGGACGTAAAGCGACCAGATGGCTGACGCTGAAGCTCAGCGACTTCACCTGTTGCTGTTAGCTGTAGGAATTTGCCATCGCCAACCAGACCAAAATCACCAACACGAACAATTTCCATTGGTGTCAATGTGCCGTCGTTCATGCGAACGTTGTGGGTAAATTTCTTCACCTCGCCAGAACCGATCATTTCGATCATCATCTGCGCTGGCCATGCCCGAATTTCCGCCAGTGTTGGCAGTTCGGAAGACTCAGCCGCTTTTGAAACCAGAATATCGATTTCTTCCATACGGCCTTCATTGTCGATGGTGATGTGCGAGCTGGAGATAATAGAGCGGGCATCACCGGCAGCTTGCTGCAGAACACCGAACAGCTCTGAAAGCTGACCAAGACGTTCCCGCTGAATTTCTAGCTGGTTAGTGATTTCTTGCTCATTGTCGCGGCGAACACCCTCAAGACGGGCACTTTCGCGTTCCAGCACCTGCTGGCGTTGCTCGGCTTGTGCCAGCAACTGCTGCTGCTGGTCACGGCGTGCCATAAAATCTGCTTCGCGCGCTTTGTGCTCGGCAGATTCAGTGACACGGCCTTCACGGACCTTGTCCAACAGTGAACTCATGTCGGCATCCTGTGCAGAGACGGATGCAGAAAGCCCCAATGCAAGCAGGGCAGCGGATGTAATAATATTCTTCATCTTAATTCCCCGATGGCGCTGAAATTGGCAGGACAATTACATCAGACTGCGTGCGACGTTGAGCCATACGAATCAACTGACGAACCGGCGTTGTAAAATCGCCAGACACATCAACCCACTGGGAACCGTCCCAGGCGCGAGTTTCTGTCGTGTCTTTGGTCTGATAGTAAAAACCAACGCGACCCAGACGCACGAAGTTTACCGTACGGCCATCTTCAAGCGCGCCTTCATAGGCGAAGAACGTGCGACCATACTGTACCTCCGTTTTGTATGCTTCCAGTACGATACGGAACCGCTCTGGGTCACTAACGTTCGGGTTATCCATGGCATCCCGAAGGCCTTGCACGCGATCACGGCGCTCTTCCAGAAGGAAAGGCACATCAGCTTCGATGAACTCTTCGAGATCATTAATCATGTCGAGCATCAAAGGCGTGATCTGCCGCTTGATTTCGTCGATCTGACCAATAGAAGTTTTGATCTTCTCGATTTCCTCGAGCTGCTTGGTGATTACGCGGTTCTGCTGGGCATTGTATGCTTCCAGACCCGCATTTGTTTTAAGCACAGCGCGATAATCGCCAAACAGCTTCTGGGTCGCATCCGCAACACCATCAATTGTTTGTTGCGACTGAACCGCGAGTTTATTGGCTTGATTCACCTCTTTCACGATCGACTCGAGGCGCTCTTCTTGTGCGTTAGCAACTGTAGCCCCGAGAAGGAACGAGGCGACCGCCGCTGTTGAGACAGCTATCCGTTTCACTTTAGCCTTATCCATTTTCTGCCCACATGGGTTTAATAATGCCACTTTGGTCTCCAGTAACCTGAATGCCTAGACGGCTGTTTTAACCTTATAAAGATCTGGAGCGTGTTACTTACCCCGAACCTTTACCCCTAATACATTGGGTGGCGATCAACACACATTCCTACCCCGACTAACACTTCAGCCTGGTTTAAATGCATGCCCAAATAATGGTTTTCCCGTACCTCTCCCAATTGTCCAAGTCATTAGCGAAATGCTTCGCTGTGCTTCTGCCACCGTTATCACGGGTCATTTAAAATGACCTGCGGGTGATCTGTTGTATGCCAAAGTTCCCTAGTAGACGACCAATGGCAAAAAGCGCTGACCCGGCTCGCGACCTATCATCCAAGAATCTTCCTCGATTCCAAGCAAAAATTTTACTTTTCTTGTTTTCTTCCATGTGAACAGCATGAATTCCTTTGGATTATGGTCATGATATATGACTAATATTATGTAATATTATAACAATATATAATAGCCATGTCAAAGATTTTCCTGACCAGCAACCATGGGTCAGCAGCCGGGCATCGACTTCGCTGTAGCGGAAGATTTAAGATCTAGGGTATCAGTTAAGGACGCGCACGCTTGGAGTTTTTGCGCATCTCTAACAAGACGGAAACAACCCCATGCCATTGGTTTTCGGTGCTGATCTGGATCGCGGCGTCCAGACCCATGTGCCCGGAAAGGCGGCGGGCAAGCGCCCTTGTCTGCTCAGACACACCGTCGGCGGAACTTGTTGTCGGGTCGTCCTGCATCGCTTGGCTGGAATTCATCTACTCTTCTCTGTCGGTCCGGTTAGCGCACTTTGGTCAAGGGCGTCGTTAACCCGACTTTACAATTGAGTTGCAAATAAATGATTAACGACTCGTCGGGGGCAAAAAAGCGCAAATCCACGAAAAAAGGATAGGAAGCGATTCGCCGCACCACCTGATCAGGCAGTAATTTTCAAAAATACCGTCTTGCCGTTACGACAGGGATATCCATTACAACAGGGATATAATGTCTGGACGCACATCAACCCGCCGCAACCCTCGAAGGGCATTACCCAGATAAACAGTCCATCCCCTGGCCAGGTCTTCAGGTGTCAGCACCTGCTCTTTCATGGCATAAGCCGGATCATCCATCAGCTCCGCACGCAACACCCCAGGCAGCGCACCACTGGCTAGTGGCGGTGTCAGCCATCCTTTTCCGGTATCGAGAAACACGGTGCTGATCGCCCCTTCAACAAGCTCGCCGCGTTCGTTTTGAAATACTAAGTCAGCCAGGCCCCGTTCCTTGGCAATCGATGTGGCTGCATCATACAGGGCTCGGTTACTGGTTTTATGGCGCAACCAAACATCCCCAGAGTTCAGCCTTGGTGCAGCAAAAGCGACCGTCAAGCCATCGCCTTCAGGCTCGTCATGAGGTGTTATATCAACGGTGGGTTGCCCAGCTTGATCAACCACCAACCGCACCCGGAAGATACCCGGCGATGTCTTTGCCACAGCACCGGCTATATCCCGCTGGATGGCTGCACCGTCCAGCGGAATACCAAAATAGCGGGCACTGGCCGACAGGCGGTCCAAATGACGGTCCAGCAAACGAATAGCCCCCTTTTCCAAACGCATGGTCTCAATCAGATGAAAAGGCGGCGTTGCAACTTTCTCGGCAAAAGTGGCTTTCAGGTTGCATTCCCGGTATTCCGCCGCGACCTCGCTATCGGCAACAATGCCGCTGCCCACCGCCAGCCGGCCCGTGCCTTGATCGTCAAAAATGAACGTGCGGATAGGCACACTCAGGGACCAGCGCGTGGGCTTATCATCGGCTGTCGGGCTAAAATGCCCGATTGCCCCACAATAAACGCCGCGCGGCGCTTGTTCCAGCTCAGCAATAACCTGCATTGCGCGAATTTTGGGCGCACCCGTCACAGACCCGCATGGAAACAGCGCCTCCAACAGGTCTGTAGGTTTCAAAGACGGGTCGCATGCCGCCTCGATACCGGATGTCATCTGATGCAGTGTTGGGTATGTCTCTATCGTAAACAGGTCGCTAACACTGACAGTGCCTTTTGTGGCCACGCGGCTAAGATCATTGCGAATCAGGTCAACAATCATAAGGTTTTCCGCCTGAGACTTCGGATCTGCGGATAAAGCGATTGCCGCCTCCCGGTCCTCCACCACATTCCTATACCGGTTTGCGGTTCCTTTCATCGGGCGCGCCTGCAACCGGCACCCTCGTCGCTGAACAAAAAGCTCAGGCGAGAAAGATAATACCGTATCCTCGCCAGTATGGATGAAAGCACCGTATTCCACCGGCTGTTCGCGCCGTAACTGGCGATAAATGGCAAGGGGCTCGCCGACAAGCTTGCAGGGTCGCGGAAACGTGTAATTCGCCTGATATATATCCCCAGCCAGAATATAGCGCTGAATGCGATCAAGATGATCTGCATAGGTGTCATATTCTGGGCCATCGTCTGTGAAAGACAAATGAGCATGGGTTTCGTCGTGTTGTTCGCTTTCAAAGGCTCTGGAGGATAGCCACGCATCTACTGTTGCTGGCTCCATGTCCGTGCGGTTGCGGGTCGCCAGCATCCAAATCAGGGGCTCTTTTGGCCAGTGTTGAACAGCGTTCTTAACACGGTCTTCCCACGCCGCTGCCGCTTCATAAGCAATCCAGCCCGCGACATGAAACCCGTCCGCCACCGCCTGATCCAACTGCGCAAGGGCATGTGGCACATCTGCATGGGTGCGGGCACAGATTATATGGTCCGGATCATAAAACAGCATCGACCGGCCCGCACAGCCGGCGTCCCGGCTATCATCCAGCAAAACAAAAGGCGGGTTCAAGGTTTCAGGCGGCACCAACGCACTCCGGCAACTAATCTGAAGTCAACCAATCTGGAGGCACCCAACTTTGGGCCAACCAATCCATATTGGGCCGACCTTATGGAACGCGCGGTGTCTCCCGTCAACCGTCAGTCAGGTGCCACCAACCAGCCCGATACGACGCATTGATCTATGCCTAATTTTCAAAAGGGTCCGAAAACTTTGGATCAGTCAAGAAAACCTGGTCAGTCAGGGTTTCCAGAAAGGCCACTAAGTCGGCTTTTTCCCCGTTTGAAAGATTGAGCCTGCGTGGTTGCCCGTTGTCCGCTGTCAGTCTGTTGGACAGGTTGGGGTTGGCCTGCACATCATCACTATAGAAATCAACAACCTCCTCCAGCGTTTCAAACCGGCCATCATGCATGAATGGACCGCCAACAGACACATTCCGCAAGGACGGTGACTTGAACCGCTGATTACCAGCACCCTGGTCACCGGTCGTTCCAATATCCAATCCGTTGTTGTGAACATTGTCGCTCACATGAGCACTTGTTGTATGGCATAGGTCGCACCGGCCGCGACCTCGAAAAATACCAAGGCCACGCATTTCAGAGGCATTGAAAACAAGGCCAAAATCATCCGGATCACCGTTTGCAGCAACATAGGCTTCATCAAACTTCGATTGATAGGTCACAAGCGAACGAACAAATTGCGCCAACGCCAGCGAAATTCGCTCAGAGGTGATGGCATCATCGCCAAACGCATCGTCAAACAGGGGGGCGTAATAATCAATGTCCAGCAGTTTTGCTTCCAGTTGTGTCAGTGTCATGCCCATTTCAACGTCATCCTGGATTGGCTGCAGGACCTGATCTTCCAGCGTGGCTGCGCGCTCGTCCCAAAAGAACCGACCCCGCTCATAAAAGCGGGCATTGCCCAACCGCATGGAATGACGTCCCGTTAAGCCGCCTTCAAACCCAACGCTTAAAACCGCAGGGTCACTAAAGCCGTTTGCCTGTATGTGGCAGGACGCACACGCTATCGTGTCATTGGCCGACAGCTTTTTGTCGTAAAATAGCACCCTGCCCAACGTAGCCCCCGCGTCTGTAATCTGGTTGTTGCCGGGTGTATTATCCGTGCGGTCAACGTTACCCAGGGCAGCATTGGGCTGTGTGTAATGAGACGGCAAATCCTGATTGGCGTAATTAAACGGTGTATCGGGCAAACTGGGCCTTTCAGCAGCGGCAGGTCTGATCGTAATTAAAAAACTGTCAGACGCCGTGCCACTGTTACCGTCATCGGCAGCAATGGTTGCAACAATTGTTGTTGCGGTCGTCGGCGTTCCGGACACCGTTCCATCCGTTGCGGAAAGGCCAGTGCCATCCACGTCGAACGTCACGCTGTACGCCAGCAAATCACCATCTGCATCCGTGAAGGTCGTGCCATTTTGCGTTGCATCAAAATTGAAGGCAACACCGACAAAGCCTGTCTGATCCGGCACCGCAGCTGCAACACTGGGCGCAGCATTTGTTGTTTGGGTTGGTTGTGTGGTTGTGTCGGTTTGGGTTGCTGTACCGCTATCATCACTGCCATTACAGGCCACAAGAAAAAGCGTACAGAAACAGACGACCGTTTTGGCCGCTGCTGCGCGAAAAAGTTCAAAATGCATTAATAAAAGTCCATTCCTCGTCGAACACGGTCCCCTTCAACCGTGAAAACTATTGTAGCCCAAAGTTGTACGAAGGGTATATCTTCATCCCTTCGAAAAAAGTCTGACGAAAAATTTGCTTAAAAAAATCCGCCTGGTTTCCCACGCGGATTATAAGGCATCTACAGGCAGCTCTTTTTCGGCTCGCGCCGGGTCCAAAGCGCCCGACGAGCTAGGGGTCCCCGGAGGATCAGGGTTCTACAGAATACCGTAACCCTTCAACAAGCCTGCTATGCTGGAAACCAGGATAGAAAGCCAAGTCAAAAGGGTACCGTAAAAACGAAACGGGTTGCGGCCTTCAAATTTACCAAGCGTCAAACCATGCATGTAGCGCCCAACAACCAGCGCAACGGCAACACCCATTACCAAATACCAACTCACGCGGGAGTATTCCAACAGACCAATCAGGATCAGTCCTATGGGGGCGTATTCAACCAGGTTGCCCTGCGCCCGACTGGCCGTTAACAACCCCTCATCATCCCCTGTTCCCAAACTGACTTCTGCACGCAGCCGATTCTTTGAAACATTGTATGAAAGGTAGACCAAAAGCAGGCCCAAAAAACTTGCCGATATCAGTGTGATGGTCATAAGGTCTCTCCCGATGATTTTGTTCCCGCGCCACACTGGGCGGGAATACGATCATGGTCAAGGGTCCTGGCCCGGTTGTATCTGTGCCTTGCCCCACCTTTGCATGTTTGGAATGTTGCCATGAAAGATCGCTTCAGTGATTGGAGCCTGTATCACAAAGCTGTTGCCGCCTTCGTCGCCGCGCTGGCGTTTGGCGTTATTCTGCGCGCTTTGCTAGTTATAGATACCGCCTTTGAAGTGTCGGCAGATCAAACCCTGACTGCAAGTGCAGATACTGTGTGGCACCTTATGTCATCAGACGATGAGCGCGACAAATGGCAAGCAGAACTGATGGACCTGGTGGAGTTGACCGGCCCCACGGCCGAAGCGGGGGCGACCCGCCTTCTTTTCTGGAAGCGCGGCGCACGCCGCTGGCAGTCCGTCGAGCGGACCAGGGATGTTCTTACCGGGCGTGTTTTAGGCTTTCTGCAGTCTTCAGACGAAGACACCCGCTGGGTAACACTGTCACTTGATGTTACAGGTGACTGCCAAACCACCCTGCAAATTGAAGAAATTATCAAACCCGCCGGGTACCTGGACCGTTTTTGGTTTTTTAATCAGCGTACCAATCATGAAAACCGCCTAGCGGCGTCGCTGGATGCCATAGAGCGCTGGGCCACCATCCAAGATACCAACTGCTCAGCTGATAAATGAGCACAATAAAGTCTGGACTCAGGCGATAGCAGCCCTAAGGCAAAAATCCTTACGAAACGTCAAAATCAGTAAATTCCCAACCGGAACTGCGTTCCATTTCCGCCAGAAACAGGTTTTCGGCGGCCACGACGGCTTCTTCTTCACTGTCGGCATCCACTTCTGCAACCCAGTAAAATTCGCCTCGGCCCATTGTTGCTTTCAGGGTGACTTTTTTGCGTGCCATGTGCCTGTCCTCAGGTGTTGAACGTGTCAGTTTTCTGGAATGGGATTTACAGCGTTTAGCATGAGCCTTGAGTAGCTGCAATCGTTTGGGACGGATTGTATCCGGGTTACCGAGAGATGGGCTCGCCGCGCCTAAAAGCGGCATTCAGGGCAAGAAAGTCTTCTAGCGGGCGTCGCTGCACCTTCATAAAATCACGTCGGGCGGTATTTACCAGCGCTTCACGACTTTTATAGACATCGCGCACATTGGCGGCGTTTGGAACCGCATCCAGTTTTGCAATGGCATCAGCAAAACCGGCATCATCCATAACTATGCGGGCTGTCGCCAATTTGTTGAAATGAAAGTACCGGATGGTATCGCGCCAGGGCGCAGGTTTGCCACCCCGATATATGTGTCCGATCTCCACACCATTGATGACCTGACAACTCCCTCCGACAAGCCACGCCTTTATGCTGATCAGAGGTTCTTCCCCACCGTAGCGATGCAAACCCCGGTATCCTGCGAACGACACCATAAAATCCCGTTGGATCGCGTAACATCCCCCCAAAACACAGGGTACATAAGTTGTGGGCATGTCGCCGCGCGGCCTTACATTCCAGTCTGCTTTCAGCCAATTTTCAAAGTCGGGTTCATCCATACGGACGCTGGCACCGATACCAACGGCAGCACCACTTGGGACGCCGCCGGGCCGCAGGGGTTTGCTGCGCGTGCAATACAGCGCCTTGGGGTCGTGCTCGATCGTTTGGTTAACAACATCATGCCAGCCCTCAGCATAAAACCGCATGTGGGCATCCAGAAAAATGACATTCTGTGTTTTGGCCCACATAAGGCCCTTGTGGCGGCAGTGGGCTGGCCCGACTTGTGTGTCGTTGGCAAAATACCGGCAGTCATATTGGTTTGCGACAGCTTCATAGTCCCGTCCGTCATCGGATGCATCATTAATCAACATAATGTCCACCGCATCGCCGCAGGTATCGCGGATGCCGCGCACGGTATGCGCCACTTCATCGCCTTCGTTGGCAAAACAAATCACTGCGGTTAGTTTGGGGTTGGTCACAAGGCATTCCGGCAGGTGGGACTGTGTTTAACGTCCGCACCACTTAAGCGGAGTAGTTGCGCCGTTGCAACAAAAAGCACTTCTGTTTTCCAAGGCTGCCGCATGATCGCTGACCACGCTTGACGAGTACACTGGTTTCACTTAATCAAAAAGGCACCAACAAGTGAGAGACTTAATGATAGTCACATCGACATACAAACCACTGCTTCAGACTGGCGCCTGCCGCTCAGTTGCTGCAGTGCGTCTATGCTCGAGTGATAGTGATAAAGCCTAGCGGCTTCTCTTCTTTTCATCCGAGCTTTCTTCCCCGCTCGGATTTGATGACATCATTCCGTAGCGATTTCCAAAATCCTGATACGGAATTGATAGTATGGCTACCTTAGCCTCAGATAATACACCTCAAAAAACAGAACTGCCGACAACATGGCAGGGCGAAACACGCATCTTGCTGGCGCTTGGGGTTCCCATGGCGCTCACGCAGTTGATTGCATTTGCAGTTTACACCATTGATGTCCTGATGATTGGCAGGATATCGCCAGAAGACCTGGCGGCAGCATCCATTGGCACGGTGATTTACTTTGCCCTTTGGATGGTGGGCTCTGGGCCCGTGATGGCGGTGTCACCGCTGGTAAGTCAGGCGCTTGGTGCCGACCAGAATGATACGCAGGATGTGCGGCGGTCTGTGCGCATGGCACTGTGGGCGATTTTTCTCATGTTCCCGGTTGTGGTCATTGCGCTGGCGCTCACGGAACCGGTTGCGCTGGCTCTTGGCCAGGACCCTGTTGTTTCTGCCAAGGCAGCAGATTATGTTTTGGCGCTGGCGTTTGGGTGGCCCTTTGCCCTTGCTACCATGGCGCTTCGGAACTTTTTGGCCGCTCTTGAGAAAACCAAAATACCGCTTTTGCTCGCGGGTATGACAACCCTTCTGAATGCGGGGCTGAACTATCTATTCATTTTTGGCAAATTTGGTTTTCCCCGGATGGAACTGGTGGGGGCGGGAATTGCGTCCTCTTTGTCCTACACGGCTGGTTTTTTCCTGTTTGTTGGCTACATTTTGCTCGATAAACGCGCCAAAACCTTTGACCTGTTCCACCGTTTTTGGCGGTCGGACTGGCAGCGCCTGCGCGAAGTGGTAGCGCTTGGATGGCCGATTAGCCTGACCACAATTTTTGAAGGCATGTTGTTCAATTCAGCCGTTATCCTGATGGGCCTGATTGGCATTATGGAAGTGGCCGCCTACCAGATTTCTATTAATGTGGTGGCGCTCGCTTTCATGTTGCCTTGGGGACTTTCTATGGCGGGGGCGGTTCGTATTGGCCTTGCAAAAGGGGCGGAAAATGATGCTGCCGTTAAGCGGTCCGCGTCCGTGACACTGGTCGCGGCGACCTTGTCTGTGGTTGCGCTTGCGGTTGTCATCGGGTTGTTTCCGATGAACGTTGCCGCTTTTTACCTGGACCCCGATGACCCGGCCAATGGTGCGGTTATCCGGCTGGTGCTTTTGTTCCTGCCAATTGCCGGGGTCTTTATGGTGTTTGACGCGGCGCAAGTGGCGGCAAACCAGTTGCTAAGGGGCCTCAAAGATGTGCGCGCCCCCATGTATCTGGCTGGTGTCAGCTACTGGATCATCGGGTTTCCGGTGGCGCTGTTTCTGGGGCTGGGCACAGCCATGGGGGCGGTTGGCATTTGGTACGGCCTGACCGCAGGGCTTATGTCTGCAACGGTGCTGTTAGGGAGCCGCCTGTGGTGGATTGCCTGGCGAAAAAAGACATAGCCCATGAACAAAAAAAAGAGGCGGTCATGAGGCCGCCTCTTTACCATGGTATCTGATAGAAGGTTTTAACGCGCAGTCTGTTAGAGCGTGCGGCCAATCAATTCTTTCATAATCTCGGACGTGCCGCCGTAAATGCGCTGCACGCGGCTGTCAGTATAATGATGGGCAATTTCATATTCGGACATAAAGCCATACCCGCCGTGCAGTTGCACACAGGTATCCACTACCCGGCCCTGCATTTCTGTGGTCCACAGCTTGGACATAGCGCCGCCTGCTGCGTCCAGCTCGCCCTTGATGTGTTTGGCCAGACATTGGTCAACAAACGCCCACCCCACTTCCAGCTCGGTTTTCATTTCCGCCATTTTAAAGCGCGTGTTCTGGAACTTCATGATTGGTTTGCCAAATGCCTCACGCTCGTTGACATACTTCAGCGTGATATCAAAAGCCCGCTGCGCGCCCGCCATCGCGATAAAGCCAATCGACAGGCGTTCCTGCGGCAATTGCTGCATCAAATACATAAAGCCCGCGTTTTCATGACCAATCATATTGGTTGTCGGCACGCGCACTTCATCGAAAAACAATTCTGACGTGTCAGACGAATGCTGGCCGATTTTATCCAGATTGCGACCCCGCCGGAACCCTTCGCGGTCGGCCTCCACAACAATCAAGCTAACGCCGCGTGCGCCTTCTGCCGGGTTTGTTTTGCAGGCAACAATAACAAAATCACAGTTTTGACCATTGGAGATAAACGTCTTTGAGCCATTGATAACATAATGGTTGCCGTCCAGTTTGGCGGTCGTCTTGATGCCTTGCAGGTCACTGCCGGTGCCAGGCTCCGTCATGGCAATCGCGCCCACCATCTCGCCGGTCGCCATTTTGGGCAGAATTCGTTCTTTCAACTCGTCAGAGCCATAGTCCTTGAGGTACGGCGCAACAATATCGGAATGCACGGCAATGCCCGCCCCGCCTGCACGGTTATACACCTGTTCTTCGTTAATAATGCAGTTGAAGCGATAATCGCCGCCCACACCGCCGTATTCCTCCGGCATCTGCGGGCACAGTAAACCGGCATCGCCCAGCTTGTTCCAAAACTCACGGGGTACTTGGCCCGCTTTGCTCCATTCTTCGCCGTAAGGCGTGGCTTCCACCTGAAAAAACTTCCGCACCGCATCCCGGAAAATATGGTGCTCTTCTTCGTAAATTGCGCGCTGCGCCAGCATGGCGTGTCCCTCCCTAAAAGGCTCTGCTATAACTTGATTACGCATGAAGATGGCGCGCGCGCACCTTCAAGTCAAATTTTATGGACTGATCAGTCCACTTTTTCGTTCACGAGGATGATTGAAGCACAAAAAAGGGGGCCAGCGGCCCCCTGTCATCAGCATTACCGCTGTGGTCTACCGGCTTTGTTGTGACCGGCGATACGCGCGAATTGCCTCATTCAACTGGATTTGCAGGTCGCGCCTATCGTTATGCAGGTCGTTCAAATCTTCCTGACGGCGCGCAATCTGTTCCTTTGTCATGTAAGGCGCAAACTTCGACGTTCGGTTTTCCATGCAGCCCAGGAACTCATCAACTTTATTAGAGTAAGACAACACCATATTACGCGCTGTTCTAATATCTTCCGCAGACGCCGTTGCCCCTGCAGGAACAACCGGCACGTCAAGCGGTGGTGGGCCACAGTCTTTTGCCTGCGCTGGCACAGCTACAATCGCGGCCGCACCAGCCAGAAGGACACAAAGTTTTTTCATGTCAATATTCTCACTCAAAAGCACAATCCATAATTTGCTGCAGGGATGCGGCAAATCCGAAGCGCATTTTACTCAAATCAATCTAAATGGCAAATGAACGGACGTTTACGCTGCCGCACCCCAAAGGCGGGACGCGGCAAAGCGGCTTCTCGGCTATTTTTTAGCAGGGGCTTTTTTCGCCGCAGGTTTCTTGGCTGCCGGTTTCTTGGCCGGAGCTTTTTTTGCCGCCGGTTTTTTAGCCGCTGCCTTCTTTGCTGCTGGTTTTTTATCAGCAGGCTTCTCGGCTGGCGCAGGTGCCTCAGTAGTCTGGTCCGCAGTCGGGCCCGTAGTTTGGCCTGTCTGCGCTGCCGCAGCTTGCTGCTGTGCAGCTTGCTGTGCTGCCTGGGCTTTCGCCCGCTCTTCATCTTCCTGCTTCGCCAGTTCCGGGAACAATTGGCGATACACTGCGTTTACCCGGCCCGCCACATCTGAAATGGCATCTGCAATCGCCTGGAAATTATACCCGACACCCTGATAATAGAAGGTGCGGTTCTGCGTGTTGTAGGCGCGGTACAAGCATTCTATCGGGGTTTTACCGTCGCCCAGATTTGCCAAATCGCCTACATAATCAAAAACAACCTGCTCACCTTTGGTCGAGCTAACCCATTCTTCGGTTTTCTGATCCGTGCGTTCCCACAACTCAGCCAGGCGGCGATCATTAAGCGGATGCTTTTCCTGCAACTGCAAAACTTTGCGCAGGGCTTCCCCCCGCCCACGAGAGCGCGCCCGCGTCGGCCACAACAAAGCCGCCAACTGGCTTGATGGCATCAGAACCATCTGGCTTGCAAACAAAACACCCGGTCCGGCACGGTTGTTCATTGCCTGATTAAAAAGGTTAAAAGCAGCTTCGGTGTGCAGGCACTGATTGCGCAGTTCGTGAATGTAAATGGCGAGCGTGTTGGTATCCATGGCAGCTTGTATCTCGTATTGTTTTCATGCTGGTACAGTCTCAACGCCATGGCCACTCTGGTCGCCATGTCGATAAAGCCCGCACCCTGTTCGCCCGGAGCGATAGCACAAGCCTTGCCTGCATGCCAGTCAGTTATTGCGCTAACGGTTGCGCTTCCATGCTTTCAGGGCCGCCAGATACACAAAAACAGGCTTTAGCGAACAGCCACTAGCGACTTTAATTGGTTTTTTGTACGCGTTCTGGTATGGTAAGCGCGGGTAAATAGTGGGTGCCATAATGGCAGACGTAACAGCAGCAGCCGGTTCGGCTGCAGGTGTAAACACAGTTTCGCGTCCTGGCGGTGGTCCGGGCGGCGCCAGCGGCTCATCACGGGTGGGTGCGCTTAGGCCTGTGTCGGCTGTTGCGCCGACAGCGCAGTCCTTTGCTCAGTCTTTCGCCATCGCGCGCCCGGCTGCAGACGAAAAACCTGCCCCTGCCAAACCAGAACCGGGGACCGGGCGGTTATCCAGTTCGGTTCAGCTTATTCTGGCAGAAACACGCGCTCAGGAAGACCAGTCAGACTTTATCGATCGCTCCACGCTTGATCACGCTGCCAACAGCTATGCACAAAGTGAAGCCTCGGTTCGGGAAACGATCGGTCTTGCCCAGATCGCAGCAGCAACAGCGGTTGCCCGCACTGAAGCCAGCGACACAAGCGCATAACCCGTTAACCTTGAATGATTGTTTGCACGGGGCAGACAGTCCCGCGTAACAGGTATGCCCATACGGCCCGCACGCAAACCCCAAAAACTAGATCAGGTTGAGGGCGCGCCCGTCGCGTCCAGCAACACCCTGAGCCACCGGTTCACACGGTCTGTGTGGTCAGCCTTACCACTTTTACCCACCGGCTGCCGACTGTAAAAGGCCGCCGTTGAAGTATAAGCATCGATGCGAATAACCTTCACCGTCACTACAGCCGGAAATGTTTGACCCGGCAAACGTTCGGTGAAATCAAACTGACTTTCCACCAGATCAAACCGGAACGTATCAATAGTCGGATTGCCATCTGCAAAGTCTGCAAACAATTGCCTTAACTGTCCGGCATCAACCGGAAAGGTTGGGGAAATTCGGTCTGCAACCGCCGCGCCGCAAGCGTCGGGCGGGCACATCAAATACCCGTTGTCATCCGGGCTGTAATCGAGGGTGGAAAAATCGACGACCGGCAAACTACCTTCCCGGCCGCCAAAAATATCTTCGCCGCCGCCCATCTGTACAATGAAGTACACAGATAACAGCCCGACAATCACAATCAGGCTGAGACCAATAATAAGGGAACGAAAGCGATCCAGCATCAGCGTGTATATCCAGGCTTAACCCAGAATAGACCCAAGCTGCAGCGCTAGGCTCATGTCGCCTTCAACGCGGATTTTACCGGTCATGAAAGCCATCTGTGGGTTCAGCTCACCCTTGGCAACTTTCAAGAAGTTTTCGACAGTAACTTTGACCGTGCAATCCGCCTCGCTATCTTCATTGTCGATAACGGTGGGAGAAGACTTGCCGTCAATCCGCACAACGCCGTCATCGCCGAAATCAAACTTGATAATGGCTGAAATGGGTGAGTGCGCACCAACACGGCCGCGCATTTCTTCAGTAATTTGTTCCAGGTTCATAGTATTCTCCGTTGACGATGAGCAGAATATTGGACCGATGCGTCCATAAATCAATCAGTTATTCGTATCGTCTTCGCTTTTGCGCTTACCGCGTAGCTTGTTCAGCAGGTTCCCGGCCTGACTTTCAAGCTGCCCGCGGGCATCCTTGGCAAGTCCTTTGATGGCGTCCCCGGCGCCTGCAGAAATCAATGCCTTAGTGATTTGCGGCTGCAATGTATCCATAAGATGACGCGCGATCTCTTTTGGCGATAAACCCTTTTCATCGGTTCCCAGATCCGTCAGCGTAAAATCTGCCAGGTTGATATCTTTATCGACTTCCAGCATGCCACCTTCTTTTTGAACAGAAATTTGCGGATTGCGCACCGCCAGGCTGCGGATTGTAAGTGTTATCGGCTGGCCATCAATTTCGCTAGGGCCAGCGCTGGCAGCAATGCGTTCCTGCAATGCCTGAAAATTGGACTGGCTGCCAATAACACGGGCATCAAACATCGGCTGATCAATCACTATTTCATCGACTATGATGTGATCGTCCAACAGCGTGTTGGTATCAACCTTCATGGCAAATTCGCCCAATTGCACTATGGACCCGTCACCAAAACCGTCCGGCTGCCCGATAGCAAAATCAGTAACCTTTATTCTGCCTGACAAGGGTGAAATAGAAACGTTGCCAACCGTAACCGGCACAGACAAAGCCTGTGGCCCAGCAGTTTCAACGCCGGTTTTTACGATAGAGTTAATTTGCGTGTAGGCAACAACGCCAACAACAGCGATCAAAATCAACAAACCAAAAAACAGTTTTTTCATCATTGTCCTCCGTTTGGCGCTGCATCGGCGCCCATGGATTTCGTTTAGCCCCGCTTTAGCCCGAAATCATAAGCTAGCCCAGAATTACCGTTCATCTCAGAAATCCCGGTTTACCTTAGAATTGTGGCTTACCTGTGGTTAGGGGTTTACCCGGACTATGCCTGTATCATAGGCAGTCTACAACGGGAATAAGGCAATGCGGTGCACACTATGCCTTCAGCAATTTACAGACACAGACCAAATGACTAACAAGCAGCCAGACAAATTTCTTAACCTTAACGGTGCAATATGCCAGCATGCGCATCGCGTCGGGGTGTCGTGCGGCGCACAGGATGATCCGCAGAGTATAGTGCCGCGATTGGCCCGGGTGTTGCAAAGCATGTTTCTGGCGACCAATCACAGAGGATCAGCCGCAAAGGATAAGCCAAAAAGGGCCTGAGGTTTATGAACAAAGTAACCCAATTGTTATTGCTACTGTCATACGGCGTCTTTGGCTTTGGAGCGCTTGTTTTACTGCCGCTTGTCGGCGTGTCGCCAGCCACTGCACAGATTGCAGCGATTCTGGTATTTTTTGGTGCCTGGCAAGTGCAGATGTCCTTCTTTAGCAATAGCAAAAACGACATTGACCCCATCGATATGCACCGGGTCGAAGAGATTGAGAAGCTTGCGTTGAAACTGCGCAAGGACGTTGCGGAACTGCAGGAAGCCGTTGCTGAGCAGTCGGAAAAAGGCGATGCCAAAGACAAGAAGCTGGTATCAGAATTAAAGACACTGCAGGAGTTTCTGCTACAGGTCATGCAAAAGGAAACCAAGGGTAAAAAGCCAAGGGCAAATGCGGCAAAACCAGCCCCGCCACCAGCGGAAGAAGTCGACCTTGACGACGAACAGATGACGGCTGAAGAAATCGAAGAACTTGGCCTGGCACCTGAAGAAGCCGCCATGGTTGTTATTGATGATGACCGTCACGACGAAGCAGCAGCCATAGCGCCTGCAACAGACAACGAGCCTGACGCTGACAACAGAGACATGGGCAACAGCGACATGGACAACGACAACAGCACGATTGAAGGCGACCTTGCTGCGTCAGCCCCTGTGGATGACGAAGGCTCATCACCATCCGGGGCGGCATCCGACCCGACCAGAGAACGCCCGGCGGCGAAAGACAAGGTTCGCGCCATTGGTGTGCCCGCCAAATCGGCGGACCCATCTGCGCGAGTGCAAACCCATGCCCAGCGCCGCGCGGCGGCAGCAAAAAAACGCGCTCCCATACGATTGATAAAGCGCGAAGACCAGCTTTTGTCCGTCATCAAAAATTCCCTGTCTGAGAACCGGGTTGACTTGTATTTGCAGCCTATAGTGTCCCTTCCCGCCCGTAAAACAGCGCATTTTGAATGTTTTTCGCGCGTGCGTGATGAAGAAGGACGCATTGTCTTACCGCGCCAGTATATGAAGGTGGCGGAAACTCGTGGCTTGATCGGCACCATTGATAATTTACTGCTGTTTCGGCTGATCCAGTTGGTACGTAAACTGGGCCGTAGGCGTCCAGATGTGCGTTTCTTTTTGAATATGTCGCGCTATTCGATTGCCGACAAAGAATTCCTGCCCCAGTTCATTGATTTCATGGCGTCCAACACAGAATTTGCAGACCGGATGGTGTTTGAAATTTCGCAGGAAGACTATCTGACACTGGAAGAAGAAGCGGTCGACCGGTTGGGCACGCTGGGGCGGAAAGGCTTTGCCTTCTCGATGGACCTGGTAACCGACTTTAATCAGGATTTTGCGGAACTTGAAAAACGCAATTTCAAATACATTAAGGCGGACCTGACCGATATTGTTGAATTGCACCCTGACATGGGGGAAATTGAAGAACAGCGCGATTATTTGCGGCGGCGCAGCATGCAGTTAATTGCCAGCAAAATCGAAAATGAAGATATGGTGATTGAAGCGCTGGATAACCAATTGGAGCTGGCGCAAGGCTACCTGTTCGGTGAGCCTTTGTCGGCCGAAGACATCGATATGGACCTTTAAATCCAGGGTATTGAGTATGGCATTACCAGACGGCACCGGCGCTGCCCCGCAGCATGTGCGTTACATTGACGGGCTGCAGGATATTGTGCCCGAACTCGACCTTGTTATCTGCGACTTGTGGGGTGTGATGCATAACGGCGTTGCCCCCAACGCTGCAGCGGTGGAAGCGATTGAGAAGGTTCGCGCAGCCGGCGTTGCCACCATTTTCCTGTCGAATGCCCCGCGCCCCCGCTTTCATGTGCGGAACCAGCTTATCGCTATGGGCATGCCCGATGCCCTTACGGATTACATTGTGACATCCGGGGGGTTGGCCCGCGATGCTGTGCGAGCCCGGTTTGACAGCGCCAAGCTTTATCATCTTGGCCCGGACGAGGACAGAAACACGGTAGAAGGCCTGCCGGTCAATGAAGTGGGGCACCCAGACGACGCCGAGGTTATTTTGGCGACAGGGCTGGAGCACCGCGATGTTGAGCAACACCGAAGTTTACTGTTGGCGGCCAGCGAAAAACAAACGCCGTTGCTGTGCGCGAACCCGGACCGTGTGGTGCATGTGGGCGACAAGCTGTTTACCTGCGCCGGGGCTGTGGCTGATTTTTATCAGACCATGGGCGGCGCGGTGGAATGGTTTGGCAAACCCACACCCGAATCACTGCATACCTGCGTAACGGAGCGCGGTCTTGATGCCAAAACACCGGGCGCACGGGTTCTAATGATTGGTGACAGCCTGCAAACTGATATTGCGGGCGCGGTTGCGGCTGGTTTCAATAGTTTGTTTGTTGCAGGCGGCATTCACCGCGATGAGTGGCCCGCGACCTTTGCAGCGCTGCAAAACAAGCATCTGCCAAAAGGTTCGTTTCATGGCATTTTCGGCGACAAAAAACCGATGCCAACCACCATCATAGAAACCCTGGTTTGGTAATCGGCCACAGCAAGTCGACAGTGACCTGACGCATATAAAAAGGGTGCTTTTGAAACAGGTGCGTTTGAAAAGAATGCCTTCGGGATAAGACACCGAACACTCCAATCTCTGGTACGGGAAATCAGCAAACTAGCATTTTGGGTGCGGGGATGAAATGTGTGGAAAATTCGTTACGGAACCGTATCGGACAGAAAGCTATATCAGCCCAAAAATTATATCAGCCAAACAAGGCGTCGATATCATCCTGGCTGACTTCCTCCCCCGCGGGCAGGTCAACTTCCTTTTTGGCGGGTTTTTCGTCACTTTTTTGCGATTCTGACGCCTTTTTTGTGTCGTCTTCTGCTGGTTTTTCAGCCTGTTTTTCGGCTTCAGCCTGCTTTTTTGCTTCCAGTTCAGCAACCGGGTCAAAATCCTCAGCAAACATGGCATCCAGTTGCGCCGGGCTGACGGCCTTGGGCGGCTCCGGTTTTGCCGGTGCTGGTTTTGGGGCTGGTTTTGGCGCGGGAGCCGCTACAGCAGCAGGGGCAGGTGCAGCAGCAGGTGCCGGAGTTGGTGCCGGGGCAGGCGCCGGAGTTGGTGCCGGGGCTGGATCGGCTTCAGGTTCGGGTGTTCCGCCCATTAAGCTGTCAACCGCGCTTTGGTCGATGCCCTCGCCTTTCAGCGCCGGGCCCGACAACAGTGCATCGTCGCCCTGGGGTTCACCGTCCTTCATCGCTTCCTGGATGTCTTCGTCAGTTACACCCATCAGGTTCCGCAGCTCCAGAACCCGTTCTTCAATGTGGGACAGGGTTTGCACCACTTTGGAAATCCGCTGACCGGTAATATCCTGAAACGAACAAGCCTCAAAAATTCGCATCACCGCGTCTTGTGTCGTTGCCTGATACGCATCAGGATCAGACGTGTCAGCCCCCATGATTTCTTCGGCAGCTTCCATAATGGTGTTGGTGGCTTCTTCGGTTTGCTGGACAATCGCATCCAGCTCAAGGCCCGCCCTTGGGATGCGGGCACTTTCAAGGTCAACCGGCTGCAAGGACGCAATTTCCTTGCGCGCATTGGTGATATAATCGCTGAGCGCGCGGCATTCCCGGTAGATCGATGTATCAATCGACTTGTAAAACACGTTCATCGTGCCAATCAGCACTTCGGTAACCGAAGCCACCTCAGTCAGCGACATGGATGCCGTGTTCTGCTTACGCAAATTGTCGACCAACAGTTCGATCTGTTTGGAAAGGCCGCCATCAACCATTAGAAATCTCCGAGAACGGCCACCAGCTTGGTTTTCAGCGTCGCTGCATTAAACGGTTTAACAATATAGTTGTTTACGCCAGCCTTCTTGGCCGCGATCACATTATCAGTTTTTGATTCCGCCGTCACCATAATGAAAGGTGTGTCTTTCAACTGGTTATCAGCTCTGACTTCCTTCAAAAACTCGTACCCTGTCATGGGCTCCATATTCCAATCGGAAATAATGAGCCCATATTGCTTCGCGCGTGACTTCTCCAGCGCCTGCGCGCCGTCTGTGGCTTCATCCACATTGTTGAAGCCAAGCTGCTTGAGAAGGTTACGCACAATTCGCAACATTGTTTTGTAGTCGTCGACGATTAGGATCGGCATACCCAAATCAACGGCCATAATAATACCTCAGACTTTATCAGTTTCACCTTGGACCAGCGGAACGGCTCCCATCAGCCTCGCTTGCCCGCCTTCAGATCCGGACACTAGACCCGATCTAATGAAGAATTGGTTAACCGGATAATGACTAACTTTCAATTAATTCGCAGAACCAAATACCTACTTCATCGCAGCAAGTTACCCCATTCGATACGCAAACGTAACAGATTAATGGTTGAGGCAGGCTAGGTGGTTGGTGTATCCAGCCCCAATCTTTGGCACGAGCCTCGGCCCGCGCCACACCAAAATGAAGGAAGCCTAAAGGTGCGCGTATTTCGCCATCCAGATGAATACACCCCCGGTGACCGCGGTGCCGTGGTTGCCCTTGGGAACTTTGATGGCTTCCATCGTGGCCACCAGGTAGTGATCGGCGAAGCCGGCAGACTGGCGCGCGCCATGGGCGTGAACCTGACCGTTGTTGTCACGGAACCGCACCCCGTCAGTTTTTTTGCCCCCAACGCCCCAGCTTTCCGGCTAACCCCGTTTCGCGAACGCGCGCAGCTTTTGGAAGCCTTTGGTGTTGACCAACTGCTGGTGCTGACGTTTGACAAAGACCTAGCCGGATTGGCGGCTCAGGATTTTGTCGCCGATATCCTGGTCAAGGCCGTTGGCGCGTTGCATGTGTGTGTCGGCTATGACTATCGCTTCGGCAAGGGGCGCGGTGGAGGCACCGATGTACTGGCGTGGATGGGGGAAATGGAAGGCTTTGGCCTGTCGGTTATCCAGCCGGTTACTGTGGGGCTGGAAGGCTACGCTGGCGACGTTTATTCTTCAACATTGGTGCGGAAAGCACTGCAAAACGGCGAAGCCCGCAAGGCAGCTGCCCTTTTGGGCCACTGGTGGAGCATCAATGGCCGCGTCAGCGAAGGCGACCAGCGCGGACGCACCATCGGCTTTCCAACAGCCAACGTGGAATTGGGTGAAAGCTTGCTACCAAAACTGGGTGTTTACGCTGTCCGCGTATCGGTGGAAGGCGAGGAAACGGTTTACAACGGCGTTGCCAACATCGGTAAACGCCCAACCTTTGACAAACGGGATGTGCTGCTGGAAGCCCATTTGTTCAACTATGATGGCGACCTTTATAACAAGCACCTGCGGGTTAAACTTATCTCCTTCTTGCGGGCAGAGAGAAAGTTTGACGGTCTTGATCAGCTTAAAGCCCAAATCAAACACGACTGCAAAGTCGCGAAAATTGTGCTGGCAGAGCCTGAAAACAATGCTGACCGGCTGCAATCTCCAACGCTTGACCTGTATCTGGATTTGTTCCCGGAACCCCACGTCAGAGCCCGCTAAAGCGCGCACCTCATCCCCTTTGCGGAATCACGGCCTGATGCCTTTTTGCTTGCAATTTACGGTTGGGAAAAGGACGATTTCACTTTGCTGGCAATTTGGGGGTTAACGATGAAAGGCTTGCTAATCGGGCTACTGCTGGGGTTTGGTGGCACATTATCCGCACAACCCTCGGATAAATCGACCTCGCAACCTGTTGCTGCGCCGACTGTTGCAACCTTCAAAGACTTTCCACCCTACATTACTGAAACCGAACCTGATGATGGCATTCTGAGCGTCATCGTAAAAGAGAGCTTCGCACGCGCTGGCATTAACCCGTCTTATACTCTCGTGCCGTGGCGACGATCCCAGCGCGCGGTTATGATCGGCGAAATGCAGGCGTCTTTTTCCTGGGCCTACAGCACCGACCGCGACAGGGACTTTCATCTGTCCGCCCCCATATTCAGCATTTCAAATCAACTTTTGACCACCTATGAAAATGTCGAAACCTGGCAACAGCTAGGCGACCCAAAAATTGTCGGCAGCAAACCCATCTTGTGTGTGCCCGTGGGCTGGAAAATCGCGACTGAGATTAAGGACATGATAGACCGGGGCCAGTTGCAGCGCATGTCGCCTGGTCACCCCCGATACTGCATGGAGCTGTTTCGGGCCCAACGAACAAACGTTGTGTATATGCCGCGCATGACTGCTGTGCATTATTTGAACGAAATGCAAGAGGCCACTGAAACAACGGCATCAAGGCCGTGGCCAGACCTATACGGGATTGAAGTCCCCAGCGGTATTGCCAACACGCAGCATGTTTTGTTTACCCGGGATGAAGCTGGGCTTGCCTTAAAAGATAGCTTCAACCAAGGGTTTGAAGATTTGGTATCCAGCGGGCGATACCGGGAAATACTTCAGTCTTACCTGAATGGATACCCGGAGACGGAACGCTTGGCCATCTATCAAGAACAAATAAAGGCTGGCATTCTGCCTGCAGAGTGATACCAGATGAGATAGTAATCCGTCTTTTGGTGGGGCACCCATGGAACTCCTGCTTGACTATAATATCTGGATAAGTTTTCTGTCGCTAACAGCGCTGGAAGTGATCCTTGGTATCGACAATGTGGTTTTTGTCGCGCTGATGGTGCAACACCTGCCAGACGGTCAGCGCGAGAAAGCTCGGGTCGTTGGCCTGAGCCTGGCGCTGGTGATGCGGGTTGCCTTGTTGTTCGGGGTCGCCTGGATCATTGGCCTTCAAGAACCGTGGTTTGAGGTGTTTGGCCATGAACTGTCTGGCAAAGACATACTGATGCTAATTGGCGGTGGGTTTTTGTTATACAAAGGCACCGACAGCATACACGACGAAGTCACCGACGATTTCAAGGAAACCATGAAAACATACAGCGGCACCTTTGTCGCTGTGGTTGCACAGGTTGTTCTTATTGATCTTGTCTTTTCATTCGACAGCGTGATGACGGCTGTTGGCCTGACAAAAATTATTGAAGTGATCATCGCAGCCATGACCGTCGCTATGATGGTGATGATATTTTCGTCAGGGTTTATTGCCAGCATCATCGAACGGTTCCCTACCCTGAAAATCCTGGCTTTGTCTTTCATCATGCTAATCGGCGTGTTCCTGGTAGCCGAGGGGCTGGGCTTCCACGTACCCAAAGGCTACATCTATTTCGCAATGGCCTTCTCGCTCGGTGTTGAAACGCTTAACCTGCTGTCCAGGAAGCGTCGACTTAAACGTGCAGCGCAAAAATCGCCAGCACATATACCGAGGCAAGCGTCAACAAACAGCCCTGATAAAAAGCCCTGATAAAAGCCTTAACATCGTCGTTTACGCCCCTGATGGTGTGCATGATACAACCTAAAAACTAGCGGCTCGGGAACTTAAACATCTATTAAGTGTTTGGCCTTACAAAAGGAATTTAGTATTAAGTTCCTGGTTGTCCATGCATCAAAAGCATGACAATTCAGTTCAAGCGATGGGGGTCGCGTTTAAGTCATGTCTGCGGAGACTTTTCAAAAGTTATCGGTTCTGCTTGCCTTGTCTAATGGACAAGCCGCTGAAGCCTTCAAGCCGATTTTGCGGGATCGCGGTATAGGTCGTTCGGTAGCAGTTGCCAACAACTACGAAGCTTTGGCGGTACTGAAGGAAATGAACTTCAATATGATTGTCATAGACGACCGCTTTCCCGAGCTGGGTGGTTATGATTTCTGCCGTTTCCTGCGCCTGACCAGTATTGACGTTTCAGTGGCCCCGATCATTCTTGGGCTCCATGGGCCTGATCAGCAATCTGTTCTGAAAGCACGCGACGCTGGGGCATCAAAAATTGTTGCCATGCCGCTGACAGGGCAAAGTCTGATTAAGGCGGTTACCGGTGCAATTGCGGAAATGAAGCCGATCGTGCAAGACAGCAGCTATAATGGGCCAGACCGTCGGCGAGCCACCGCAAAGCCCTGGCCAAACGCCGAGCGACGCAAAGAGCAAAGCAAGCTAATTTCCGTCCAGCAACAACACCGCGCCATGTTTGGTTTGAAGTCCTAAAAACAGGCAGGGTCTAAACCGCTGGGTGCCTGCGGTTTTGGCTCGACACCCTTCCGCTTCGCTGATAAAAGTCGCAGCCATGTTTAGGTGTCTAAATTCTTTGCCCCGCATGGGCATTACTGGCATTGACCAGCACATACGAATTACTGGCCCGGCGCTTTAGAAGCGACCGGGAACTTTTTCATTCCGTTTTTTTGACGACACCCATTTTTACGACACACCGGCGCTGGATTATAGAAGCGCCCCAAATAACGAGACGACATCCCATGTCTGCTGATACTCAAGACAAACGCGATTACCGCGATACTGTATTTCTGCCAAAAACTGACTTCCCAATGCGGGCTGGCTTGCCAAAACGCGAACCGGAGTTTCTGGCCAAATGGCAAAAGGAAGACCTGTTCAAGACGTTGCGCACCGACAGCGCAGGCAAGGAAAAATTCATTTTCCATGATGGCCCCCCCTACGCCAACGGCGACATTCACTTTGGTCATGCCATGCAAAAAACGCTGAAGGACATTATTGTCAAATCACAGCAGATGCAGGGCAAAGATGCACCGTTTGTGCCGGGCTGGGACTGTCACGGCCTGCCGATTGAATGGAAAATCGAAGAAAAGTACCGCAAGAAAAAGAAAAACAAAGACGATGTTGATCCTGTGGAGTTTCGGCGGGAATGTCGCGAATTTGCAGATCACTGGATCGGTGTTCAGCGTGAACAGTTCAAGCGGCTTGGCATTGTGGCGGATTGGGATAATCCCTACACGACCATGAGCTTCGACGCAGAAGCAAAGATTGTTGAAGAACTGCTGAAGTTTGCGAAAGACGGATCGCTTTACCGTGGCTCAAAGCCTGTGATGTGGTCCCCGGTTGAAAAAACCGCCCTTGCGGAAGCAGAGGTTGAATATCACGACCATAAAAGCACACAAATCGATGTGGCTTTCGACGTGGTATCCACCAACAGCGATGTCTTGAAGGGCGCGCGGGTTGTTATCTGGACTACAACACCCTGGACGATCCCCGCGAACCGGGCCGTGTGTTTTGGCCCCGACATTGACTATGTTCGCGTACACGTTGCGGCAGTTAGCGAAGAAGCATATGCAGCCGTCGGCGATGAACTAATGATGGCCGAAGCGCTGGTGGCAGAATTCACCGGACGTGCCGGTATTACAGACCATGAGATTGTCGCCCGCACAAAAGGCGCAGCATTTGAAGGCACCGTTTTGGCGCACCCGTGGCGCGGACACGCCGAAGCAGGCGGGTTTTACGATTTTGACGTACCGATGCTGCCGGGTGATCATGTGACCGTGGAAGCGGGTACAGGTTTTGTGCATACCGCGCCAGGCCATGGTGACGATGACTATCAGGTTGGGCATGTTCAATTTGGTATCCCGGTGCCGTACACCGTTAACGAAGCTGGCTGCTATTACGACGATGTTGCGCTGGTACCAGGCCGCCATGTTTACAAAGTGGCAGACGAAGTGTGTGACCTTCTGTCCGGCGCGTCAGCCCTGATGGCAAAAGGTGAACTGGTCCATAGCTATCCGCACAGTTGGCGATCCAAAGCGCCGCTGATTTTCCGCAACACGCCGCAGTGGTTTATTTCGATGGAAAAGAACGGCCTGCGCGACAAGGCCATGAAAGCAATCGACAATACCAATTGGTATCCGGCGGTTAGCAAAAACCGTATTAGCGCAATGGTTGGCGACCGTCCTGACTGGGTGATTTCGCGCCAGCGGGCATGGGGCGTGCCAATTACTGTGTTTGTCAACAAACAAACCGGTGACTATCTGGTGGATGAAGACGTCAACGCCCGCATCGTGGATGCGGTGCTGAAAGGCGGCGCTGACGCATGGGTTGCCATCCCGGCGCAGGAATTTTTGGGCGACCAATACAACGCCGACGATTACGAACAAATTCAGGACATTCTGGACGTGTGGTTCGATAGCGGATGTACGCATGCGTTTGTACTGGAACAGCGCGAGGAACTGGCGTGGCCTGCTGACCTTTACATCGAAGGGTCTGACCAGCACCGCGGATGGTTCCAGTCCAGCCTTTTGGAAGCAAGCGGCACACGCGGCCGCGCACCATACAAGGGCGTGCTGACCCATGGTTTTGCCCTGGACGGCGAAGGCCGCAAGATGTCCAAGTCACTTGGGAACACGGTATCGCCACAAAAAATTATTGACCAATACGGCGCTGATATTCTGCGACTGTGGGTTGCGGCCGTTGATTATAAAGATGATGTTCGGATTTCAGAGGAAATCATCAAAGGCCAGGTCGACGCCTACCGTAAAATCCGCAATACCATGCGGTATATGCTGGGCAACCTGCATGGCTTTACGGAAGCGGAAAAGCTGCCTGTAGAAGACATGCCGGAACTGGACAGGTTTATGCTGCACCGGCTGGCTGAACTGGACACCTTCCTGCATGAGCGGGCGGGCGAGTATGACTTCAATCCTGTGTTCCGCGAACTGTACCAGTTCTGCATCATTGAACTGTCTGCCTTTTATTTCGATATCCGCAAGGATGCCCTGTATTGCGACCGACCTGATGATGTGCGCCGCCGTGCGGTGCGCACCGTGCTGGATGCGGTGTTCAACCGACTGGTGCTGTGGTTTGCGCCCATTCTGTCGTTCACAGCAGAAGAAGTATGGCAATCGCGACATGGCGAAGACGCACCAAGCGTCCACCGCCAGATATGGCCAGAAACACCCGAAAGCTGGCGCGATGATGCGTTGGCTCTTGTTTGGGACGCGGTGAGAGAAGTACGCAGAGTGGTAACTGCAGCTTTAGAAGTTGATCGTCGTGAAAAGCGCATTGGCTCAAGTTTACAAGCGGGTGTGAAAATTTTCGTATTAACCGAAGCTATGTATGAAGTATTAAGTCACATTGATTGGGCTGAAGTGACAGTAACATCCCATGCAACACTTGAAATAGGCCCAGCACCGGAGGGGGCGTTTAATATTCCCGGTATTGTGGGGGTGGAAGTGGAAACCTACAATGCACCTGGCGACAAATGCGAGCGCTGCTGGGTGGTGTCAGACGAAGTGGCGCAAAACGGCGACCTGTGTAACCGCTGTGCCGATGCTGTTGCCGCCCATGATGCAGCGAGCGCAGCCTAACGATGGGCACTAGTCCAAAATCCGGTGCCTATGTGGCGCGCGGTCTTTTGGCCATGCATACGCTGATGGCGCTCGACCAGCTATCCAAATGGTGGGTTTTGGACGTGTATGACCTGCCCGCCAAAGGGTCGGTTGAAATACTGCCATTCTTCAGCCTGACGATGGTGTGGAACACCGGCATTTCCATGGGGTTGCCACTTGGCGACGCGCTGGGACGGTGGGGCATTGTTGCGATGACTGTTGCGATCAGTGTTTGGTTGCTGGTGTGGCTCAAACGATCAACGCGGGCGTTTGAAGCAACCGCTCTTGTCCTGATCCTCAGCGGGGCGCTTGGCAATCTTATTGATCGCTTTGCTCACGGCGCAGTTGTTGACTTCATTCATCTGCATGCCTTTGACTACAGCTTCTATGTTTTTAATGTGGCGGACAGCGCCATTACCATCGGTGTTGCCATGTTGTTGATTGATGGCTTGCGGGACGGCGGCAAAAGCCCTAAAAATGCCTCAAACACCGGCCAAGATGATGCTGGTCGACAAGGAGACGTTTCATGAAAATCAGGCAGCTTTCAGTTGTTTTACTGGCAGGCGTAACCCTGACCGCTTGTGGCGGTGGGAAAAACTCGCCAGACGAATTTTCAGTCGTGAGCCGCCCCCCCCTGGTGATACCACCCGAATCGGAACTTAAGCCGCCGCGCCCCGGCGAGCCAAAAGCCCAACAGATGGACCCGGGTCGCCGCGCGTTTGAGGCGCTTTTCCCCGGTAAGGAATACACACCTTCACCACCGAAAAGTAATGGTGAACAGATATTGCTGTCGCTTGTAGGGCCGGGCGATCCAAATGTCCGCTCGAATGTCTCTCAGGCTGATCTTGATGTGGTGACAAAAGCCATCATCCTGGCTGACCTGCTGGAAATGGAAGAACGCCAGTTACGCCCGGACAATGTACAGGTCGAGCGGGTCAGCACCGGCGACGACGGCAGCAGTTGATAAAAATACTGATTATCCCAAGGAAAAAGCACCGGATCCGGTGCTTTTTTGGTTTCATCAGGCATTTAACTACATAAAAATCAGCCCAGCAGGAGTTTGCGATAGTCTTCCTCAAGCGGCATATGGATAGACCAGAACGGGCGTGTCGGTGTTCCCTCCAGCACATCAATCATGATGGCAACATGCGCATGCCAACCGGCAGCCACACCAACCATGGTTTCATTATCAAATAACTTTCTGTGCGTCAGGGTCAGCTTGACCTTGTCGCCTATCTCTTCAAGCAAGAACGTCACGTCAGACTCGCTGCCATCGGCCTCCCCCCATGTGTAAGAGAGCAAACGTGGCGGGTCGACCTCTAGAATACGGCCCTGCATTTTGGTGCTGGAGTCGCAAACACCCTCATATTTTTCAGGGGTTTTTTCCTTCGCGTCTGACAGTTGGTCATGATCAAACACCAGTTCCACCGCACCGCCAACCCGCAAATCCATCTCACCGGCAGCGATCCATTTTTTGCGCAATTCTGACTGCGTCAGATAAGCCCAAACCGTTTCAATCGGGCCGGGTAACATACGTTCCAGCACAATAGTAGCAGGTGCCACCAGTTTACCCATCTGGTCATTCATCGTTTGCATGATCTATCCCTCTTTTGTCGTTTGCAGCAGACGGTATGGAACCCTCGTTCACGGTCTGATTATGACCGTCGAGCGCGGCTTCCAGTGCATCAAGGCGACCGCTCCAAAAGCGTTCATAAGTTTGTAACCAATCTCGCGCGGCTCTCAATTTTTCGGGTGTCAGACGGCAGTGATGTACGCGGCCAATAACTTCCCGGTCTATCAATCCGGCTGCTTCCAGTTTCTTCACATGCTTTGACGCAGCCGCCAAAGACATCTGATACGGCTTGGCCAGGTCACTGATAGTGCTGGGGCCTGCGCTCAGGGCAGCAAGCATGCCCCGGCGGGTTGGGTCAGACAGGGCGTGAAACACCGTATCCAATTGATCTGCTGTATATTCAACCATATGGTTTAATATAAATATAAAATATCAATTGTCAACCATTTGGTTGAGTATTGACTCAGACGACCCTTGAACAAAGACCAAACCAGCCTGAACCGGCGCAGCATCCGCGTCGTATGAATGCCTGAACAATAAGAAAGCAGATAATGAAAAAACCAGATCCCAAAACCCCGTCGCGGTTTAACCTTGTGCGCGAAGCCTTCGCCGCCACCGACATGATCGGTATGCCGGCTGCCCTTTTACAGGCAAGCCAGGTCAAGCAGCAACCGGATGCTCGCGCGCACGTGATGGTTTTGCCCGGGTTCGGTGCCAATGATGCTTCAACGCTGCCACTACGGTATTTCCTATCCAAACATGGCTATAAAGTTGAAGGCTGGGGCCTTGGGGTCAACACCGGTGGGCGCGGCATGATCAATGATCTGAGCGAACTGTCAGACCGGTGGGACATAGACCGCGACCGCCCCCATGCAGGTGAAGGCGAGGTTCCCGCGCTGTGTGACCGTGTGATTGAGCGGGTACAAAAGCGCACACAGGAAATTGATGCCCCACTTGCCCTTGTTGGCTGGAGTTTGGGTGGCTACCTGGCCCGCGAAGTGGCCCGCGATCTAACACAGGAAGTTTCAACTGTTATTACTATGGGGTCCCCCGTTGTAGGCGGCCCGAAATACACCAGCCTTGCGCCACTGTTCCGCGCGCGCGGCGTCGACGTGGACTGGATTGAAGATGAAATCAATAAGCGCCAGGAACGCCCCATCGAACAGCCCGTCACAGCAATTTACAGCAAAACTGACGGCGTGGTTGGCTGGCAGGCATCCCTTGATCACACCAGCACAAACGTTACCCACATCGAAGTAAACGGCACACACATGGGGCTGGGGCTAAACGCCCGTGTCTGGAACATCGTGCTTGAGGCACTGCACAAGCACACATGACACGCCGACTTATCTTCATTCTGGGTGATCAACTGTCACACGGCATCAGCAGCTTACAGGGCGCTGACCCAGCGCAGGATACAATCCTGATGGCTGAGGTTGCCGATGAAACAGTTTATGTGCCGCACCATAAAAAGAAGATCGCCTTCATCTTTTCAGCCATGCGCCATTTTGCCAAAGAGTGCGAAAATAACGGCTATGCGGTTCGCTACATCACGCTTGATGATCTAGGTAACAGCGGTTCGTTAACAGGGGAGCTTACCCGCGCAGTTGACGAACTTAAGCCTCAAGAAGTGACGCTTACCCAACCGAGCGAATGGCGCGTGAAGAAGGCGTTTGACGGCTGGCGGGGGCCGTCCGAAACGCCGCTTGCTATGCGAGATGATGACCGCTTTATCGCCACACACGAGGAATTCGCTGACTGGGCCGAAGGGCGCAAAACCCTGCGGATGGAATATTTCTACCGTGATATGCGCCGCAAGACCGGGCTGCTGATGGACGGCGACAAACCTGTTGGCGATAAATGGAATTTTGATAGCGAAAACAGGAACCCGGCCAAAGGTGACCTCTTTATGCCCGCGCCGTTACAGGTCGAGCCGAACAGCACAACCAAAGAAGTTCTCCGCCTTGTTGAAGACAGGTTCGCAGACAATTTTGGGGATTTGGCCCCCTTCTGGTTTGCCGTCACCCGTCAGGACGCATTGCGCGCGCTGGACCATTTTATCAAAATGGCGCTGCCAGACTTTGGCAGCTACCAGGATGCCATGCTGGTCGGGGAAAAATTCCTGTATCACTCTGTTGTGTCGCTTTACATAAATGTCGGCCTCCTGGATCCGTTGGAGGTGTGCAAGCGCGCAGAAGAGGCCTATACCAAAGGCGACGCACCGCTAAACTCCGTTGAAGGCTTTATTCGTCAAATCATTGGCTGGCGGGAATATGTGCGCGGCATATACTGGCTGAAAATGCCGGACTATGTGAGCGGTAATTTTTTCAAGGCTACACGCCCGCTACCAGGTTTTTACTGGACAGGCGACACCGACATGACCTGTTTGCAGCAGGCGATCACCCAAACCAAAGAAGAAGCCTACGCCCACCATATTCAGCGTTTGATGATAACCGGTAATTTTGCCCTTTTAACCGGCGTTGACCCCCACGAGGTCCACGAATGGTATCTGGCCGTTTATGCAGACGCCTTTGAATGGGTGGAAGCCCCCAACACCATTGGCATGAGTCAATTCGCTGACGGTGGCTTGCTGGGATCAAAACCCTATGTATCCGGCGGTAATTACATTTCCAAAATGTCAGATTATTGCAAAAACTGCCGCTATGACGTGAAGCAGAAAACCGGTCCAGATGCCTGCCCGTTTAACGCACTTTATTGGCATTTTCTGGACCGACACAGCGACCTATTGGGCAACAACGGGCGTCTCGGCAATGTGTATCGTACATGGGGCCGCATGTCGGATGAAAAACGCGCTGAGTATCTGGAAAGTGCAGAGGCGTTCCTGGATACCCTGGATTAGTTGGCAGTGTCCTTGCTGCGAGACCTGCGGCAGCGTTCGGAGCAATATTTCACCGCCTCCCAATCTCTCGCCCATTTCTTCCGCCAGGTGAACGGCAAGCCGCAGGCAGCGCAGGTTTTTGTCGGCAGGTCAGATTTTTTGCGCATCTTCATCTTTGGCCCTAATCAAACAAACTAAGCTGAGCTGTGGTTTTAGGTGTTGTTTTACGCCGAGCGGTCGGCGCGCCTTTTCGCTGCCCCCGACCCCTGTTGCCGGTATGGCGCATACCACTTTTCCGGCTGCCATGCTTGTGCGCAATCTTCTTTGATGTCTCCCGGTGTCCAAGGGACCGACGCACTTTCCAGATACGGTCTTTAGCGACCCGCGCCCTATGTTCATGGTCGAACACAGGCCGGGGGTAAGCATCAGAGACCACCGCATCAAACTGTCCCCAGGTCCAGGGTTCATGGATAAAGTCATCCGGCACCGCCGCCAATTCTGGCAGCCATCGCCGCACAAATGCACCCTTTGGGTCTTGCGTATAGGCCTGCTTCAGCGGGTTATAAACGCGTATCGCGTTAATGCCTGTTGTGCCCGATTGCATTTGGACCTGTGACCAGTGAATGCCGGGCTCATAATCCGTGAACATCCGCGCCAGATGTGCCCCTGTATGCCGCCAGTCTAGCCACAAATGGTAGCTTGCCACTGCCATCAACATGGCGCGCATACGAAAATTGATCCAGCCTGTCGCAACCAGCGACCGCATGCAGGCATCCAGAAACGGGTAGCCGGTTTGGCCTGTGGCCCAAGCATTAAACAGCGGATTATCTGCAGCCTGGTCCCGCAAACCATCATAAGCGGGATGCAGGTTTTCAAACTCCAACCGAGGTTCATCTTCCAGTTTTTGCATAAAATGGCACCGCCAGTGCAGCCGCCCGGAAAACGACGATAAAGACCGTCGCCAGCCCGTCACCCCTGGCCCTTCAGCTTGCTTCAGCGCCCGCTGCCGGGTCCATGTTGCCTGTGCCACCTCGCGCTGGGACACATTGCCCATGGCGATGTAGGGCGACAGACGAGAACACGCGGTTGCTGCGCTAATCGGGCTGGACATGGCACGCTGGTAGGGTGCGCCGCGCTCAACCAAAAAACTATCCAGCAGCTGCAATGCCGGTCTGCGACCGCCAACCTGCCGCGCAGTACATCTATCAGGTTTTAACCCAAGGTCAGAGGCCGTTGGAATATCACCTGCGGAAACATTGCTCAGCGGTGCCAGTCTTTCAGGTGGCGGGGTAACCGGCTCGGCCATAAAGCGATCCCATTTGCCGGCCCAGCCTTCACGGGATTTCAGCCGCCGAATGACACCGTCCTGCCGTTCCTCATGCCAAGGCACATTATGGTCACGGCACCAGTTCCCAACTGCAATATCGCGCGCGAACGTCCAGCCATTGCCAGTTTCCTGGTGGGACCAAAGGGCACTAACGCCAAATTGCTTGTGCATATCCGCCAATACATCAACAACATGTCCGCGGCGCACAACAAGCCCCTGCCCCAATGCCCGCAGGTTTTCATCCAGTTCCAGAAGGCCTTCGCGCAGGAATAAATACTGCCGCTCTGACGTATCAGGCAGGCACCAATAGTCTGGTTCCACCACATAGAGCGGCAATACAGGCCCGGCAGCAGCCGCACGTGCAAGCGGGCGATGGTCCGTCACACGAATATCGCGCTTGAACCAGACGATTTGAAGCGGCGTTGCTGTCATGATTGGGGGCATTCGTACTTGGTGTTCATGGTTTGTTTACGGCGCACTTGCATGCCTGGATTTACCCGTGAAATTTTCCTTGTTTTGGCCCGCTGTCCCTTCCAACTGGCTAGTACTCCTGATACTGTCACGCCCATGACGCACCCTGAAAGATCAATCCTGCCAACCAGCGCCGGTATCATCCGACTATTGTCAGAGCGGACCATCAACCGCATCGCTGCGGGTGAAGTGGTGGAACGCCCGGCAAGTGCCGTGAAAGAACTGGTGGAAAACGCCATTGACGCGGGCGCAACCCGCGTGGATGTGGTGATGCGCGAAGGCGGACGCGACCTTATTCAGGTAAAGGATGACGGCTGTGGCATGAACGCGGAAGAACTGTCGCTTGCCGTTGAGCGCCACGCCACGTCCAAGTTGCGGGATGAAGACCTGGTGAACATCGGCTCGCTGGGTTTTCGGGGTGAAGCGCTGGCGTCCATCGGTGCTGTATCACGGCTGTCTGTAACATCACGGGCAGACGGTGCAGACGACGCATGGATGGTGAGCGTGGATGCAGGGCGCAAGTCTGACATCACACCGGCGGCCCTGTCTGAAGGCACGGTGATTGAAGTCCGCGACTTGTTTTACGCCACGCCCGCGCGACTGAAGTTTTTAAAAACTAACCGCACTGAATACGGTCAGGCATCCGATACCATGAAACGGCTTGCTATGGCGCACCCCGAGGTTGCCTTTACCCTGTCAGACGGCGACAGAACGACGTTTCGGGCACTACACGCAACCAGCCTGATGGACGACGCACGGCTGGACCGATTGGGGGCCATTTTGGGCAAGGAATTCCGCGAAAATGCGCTTGAAATTGATGCCGAACGTGAAGGATTAAAGCTGACAGGCTACGCAGGATTGCCCACCTACAGCCGCGGTAACGCCATGCAGCAATATCTGTTTGTAAACGGCAGGCCGGTGAAAGACCGCTTGCTAACCGGCGCAGTGCGCGGCGCGTATCAGGATTATCTAGCGCGGGACAGGCACCCCTCGCTTGCATTGTTCCTAGATGTGCCCGCAACCTTTGTGGATGTAAATGTGCATCCTGCGAAAGCCGAAGTTCGGTTTAAGGATGCAGGCCTTGTGCGCGGCTTGATCGTTTCGTCATTGCGGCATGCGCTGGCAGCTGCAGGGCACCGGGCATCTACCACGGTGGCAGATGCGGCGCTTGGGGCCATGCGGCCGCAGACAGGTACGCCTGCCATGCCATGGGCTCGGCCTTCACCCGGTGGGGGCAGGCCAAATCTGCCCGAAGGCTTCCAGAATGTCGTGAACCAGATTTACGCGCCAGATCAACATCGCCCATATGGCAACGCCGGTTTTGGTGAAGGCGAGCAAATGGGCTTTGAAACGCGCGGCGAAATGGCAGCGCCAAGTGCTCGGCCGGTGGAAGCGGCAGACATTCCGCCCGAGGCGATAGATTACCCGCTCGGCACCGCGCGCGGACAGGTGCATGCCACCTATATCGTGAGCCAAACGGCGGACGGGCTGGTGATTGTCGATCAGCATGCCGCGCATGAGCGGCTGGTGTATGAGCGTATGAAAAAGCAGATCGCCGCCACCGGCGTCGCCCGGCAGGCCCTGTTGCTGCCCGAAGTGGTGGAACTGGAAGAAGCGCCAGCCGAACGGCTGATTGCCCGGGCGGACGAACTCGCGAGCCTGGGACTGATTGTGGAGCCCTTCGGCGAAGGGGCTGTGATGGTCCGCGAAGTGCCCGCTATGCTCGGCAAGCTGGATGTGAAGGGCCTTGTGCGGGACCTCGCCGACGAGATTACCGAACTGGATGAAGCGCTGAGCTTAAAAGAAAAACTCGAGGACGTATGCGGCACCATGGCCTGCCACGGCAGCGTGCGCGCCGGCCGCCGCCTAACGGTTGAGGAAATGAATGCGCTTCTCAGAGAAATGGAAGAAACCCCGCATTCCGGCCAGTGCAACCATGGCCGCCCCACCTACGTGGAGCTCAAGCTCGCGGACATCGAAAAGCTTTTCGGGCGGCGTTAGTTGACAGTTGCATGCTTTCCAACACAGGCGTTTAATATTCTTCGTTTAACTTTGTGAGACCGATTGCGATGGGTAATCCCTTTGATCCAACAAGTGCCGAAATAGAGCGCGCGGCAAAAATAATTAAATCTGGAGCCAAAGAGAATGGAACCAGAACACTGGATGATGAACGTGAATTCATGGAGAATTTACTCGTTGCCCGCCTAAATTTTCTGTTTGTTGTCTTCGCAATTTTTGTCGCTGCAGGCTTCAGTATCGACAGTTTTTTGGTAAGCGCGATTGTCTTTTTTGTTGGCTCGGTTTTGTGCTGGATGATGGCACTGCTAGTCCATCGCGCACATGTTAAACATCACTGGATAATGCGGTTATTCTATGAACAAAAACTAAAACCTGAAGAACTTCCGCATGTAATACAATTCGCAAACGAGGCTATGAAAGCATCGGAGAGCAGGAAGAACAAAACGAAAGGCAGCGTGTCCGTTTGGGCCGGAGTGTACATTCCAAGAGCTTGTTGGTTGTTTTTGGCATTGTCCGGCCTGATTTGTTTTGCACTGTTTTTTCTCGAGCCACTATTTCCTGAGTATTTTGCGATGCTGGATTTGGGGCGCGACTGCCGCTAATATTGCCGAAAAAGGTTAGGCCTTAAATTCCCAATTTCGCCGCCAACATCCCATTCTCGTCTGTCTGCTCACTATCGATCACGCGTAAATACATAACTTATTCTGGTCCAGATCCCTGACATAGCCGGAGTAGCGCGGGCCTTTTTGGCTGGGTGCGCCCTCGTCGGTGCCGCCGCCGCCGAGCTCGAGAACCTTGGCATGAAGCCTGTCAACTTCCCCGCTTGAGCCCACATCCAGGCCAATCATGGTGCCGTTACCACGGGTTGCTGCTTCGCCATCATAAGGGCTCGCGATAGCAAAAGCGGCCTCGCCCACCTGCCAATAGACCATGCGATCCGTGGCGCCGATCTGCATCACGCCTGACTGATCAAACAGGGCGTCATAAAACTTCGTGGCGGCATCCAGATCGTTGGTGCCCAGCACGACATAATTCATTTTCATTATGGTATCTCACTCGCTGATTTTTGTTGCGAGTAGTCATAGCACCCTGCCCTGACAGATTATGTCAGGAGTTAGCGCGAGCCGGGCAATTGTGTCAGGTGAGCACCACAACCGCCATTACCGCATTCGCGACCATCAGGGCAAAATCAATTACAAAAATGCGCAGCATCACGCCTTTGAACACGTTCCAAAGCCCACCGCCACGGCGGTTCTCGAGGGCCATCGGCACGTTGCCCCAAAACTGGCTGCCATGAGCAATGGCATTGAAAGCCAGCACGAGCGACCACTGTTCAGGCCTGTCAAAACCGGCAACATTAAACGGCAAGCCGACATTCAAAAGCGATATGGCCAGATTGAACCCACCGAGAAATTTCCCGGACTCTACAATGGCCCCGTAGGCTGTGTTGTCGCGGTGCTCCGGGTTCGGCACCAGGACTTTGCCAAATATTTTGCGCCGCAGGTAAAAGGCCTCAAAGGCCATGCCAAACCAGATTGCGTTTGCGAGCAATACGACTTCCAACATTGTCGAACTTCCTTTCAATTCCCGAAGCCACAAGGCATCGGACACTTGATATTCTTCCCAAAAAGGAAGACTATTAGTTCAAGATTGAATTTAATAGTTCAAGGGTGAACTAATGTCAAAGCCATTACGTGTTTTTCACCAACTTCATATTGCCCACGGTGCACTTTTCCGAGCCGCGGACCGGCACATGCGCGCCAGTGAAGGCATCACCACCGCCCATCAGGTGGTGCTGTTTACGTTGACGATTGAAGATGGTCTGAGGGCCTCAGAAGTCGCAAAGCGGGCCGGTCATAGCAAATCCCGACTGACTGCCTTGGTGGACACGCTTGAGGCCAAAAAACTGCTCAAGCGCCGCGTTTCCGAGACTGATGGCAGGGTGCACACCCTTCATATCACTCAGGCCGGGCGAGATTTGATCGACCGCCATAAAGCGCGCACCAAAGAGTTAAACGAACAGATGCTTGCGCCCTTCAGTACGGCTGAGCGCGACGTGGTCGCGGCATTTCTGAAGCACGTTCGAAACTTGGGCGAAAAGAGTTGAAGCAACTGTCGGTATAATTGCTCCGGCTGCGCTGAAGTACCTAGCAGCGCTGCCCAAAAACGACATTGGGAATTTTGTTTGAAGGACCTCAATTGGGCGGTCGCGTTTCCTTGGTCTCAGAAAATACCCAGATCAGAACGAAAACGATGAAAGCAACCATGAAGATAACATCAGTGTGATTTTCTATACGCAAGTGCCAATAGGCTTTCATGTAGCCCACATCATTCTTCATAGCATAGAAAGCTGGTGCCAGCATCAGCAGCACAATAACAACAGCAAGAAATTTGAAACCAAACTTCACGAAAGAATTCATTCACTCAGTCTCTCGGCGCATCGAGCGTCACGCTCGCTACCTCAACACTTCCTACAAGCGTGGCGGTTTTGATGTCACCAAAGCCTTCCACATTGATCGTGTTGATCTGTTGTGGCCACAGGTCCCTGAGCGCGTCATGGCGGAAAGTCAGCTCGCTGATCCCATCGCGGACAGGGGTTTCCTGATACACCCAAAAAAACTGCCGTTCGATTTCAAACCCAACAGGGCTAAGCGGTAAGGGCGACACGCCATCATCCGTCATGGCAAAGCGTTCACCGACATAATCAGCAAACAGGCTTTGCGTTTCACGGGACGCGAGGATGTCGGCTTTTTGGCCAAAAATCTGCCGCACAGCATGTTCAGCATCATGCAGGTAAAATCGGTGCATTACCTCAATGTTGCCAGTGCGCGGGTTAAACAACACCTTGGTGATCGCGGCCTTCTGCTGGTGTGCAAAAGCGGGCGCGATCAACACGCCCGCCATCACTGCTGTTACTAGCATCCAAACTCTACACACAGGTCGGATCATTGGCTTGGGAAACCCCTTAGTTGCCGTCGTCTTCACCGTCTTCATCGTCAGCAGACTTCAGCTCTGTTTTAGCATCCTGCATAATGTCCCGGCGCACGAGGCCAGAACCTTGCGGGTCTTTGAAGGCTTCCACCCGGCTTGGGATAATACGGCGCGGGTAGAAGTTGTTTTCAACGTCCACGTCCGCCGTTTCCCAATAAGGGTCAACTACAATCTGCGTGATTTCCTTGTCCGTCACGATCAGTTTTTTGACCGCATCTGGTGTCCGGCGCCAGATTTCAGCCGGGATATGCATGTCCTCTGTGCTGCCGTCCGCAAAGGTCATTTGCAGGATGATCGGCATAACAAGACCGCCCTTGTTCGAGAAATCCAGAACATAATAGTTGCGGTCTTCCCGGACGGCACGGTCCAGTACATTCCGTTCCCACTCGTCAAGATCAGCGAGGAAGCTTTGATACTTGTTGCGTTCCTTGTTGGTCACCGTGAAGCGATCATTTTCGTCGTAAAAATCTCGCACGTCCGGGTTCAGCTCAATCCACAGTTTGCGGCCCTCCGCCTTATTGCGCTCCACAAACAGGGAAACAGGCTTGTCGGCCTCTATTGCACGCAAGCGCGGGTAATCAATGTCCGGGTCCTCTGTGTCAAGCCGCAGCTTATAAACATGATCCAGCGAAATATCGACATGATCAGTGGTATAGAACCAGCCACGCCAGAACCAGTCCAGATCAATGCCAGACGCTTCTTCCATGGTTCGGAAAAAGTCAGACGGGGTTGGCCGCTTAAAGCGCCAGCGTGTTGCATATTCCTTGAAAGCAAAGTCAAACAGCTCCCGGCCCATGATGGTTTCCCGCAGGATGTTTAATGCTGCTGCAGGCTTGGTGTAGGCGTTTGGGCCCAACCGCCACACGCTATCTGACTGCGTCATAATCGGCACTTGCCGCTCTGATTTCATGTAGCCCACAATATCGCGCGGCTCCACGCCCCACGGGATGTTCGGGTCCCATTCGCGCCCAGCAACACCATCAAGGTAGCTGTTCAGGCCTTCATCCATCCAGGTCCATTGACGTTCGTCAGAGTTCACGATCATCGGGAAATAGTTATGGCCCACTTCGTGGATCACCACCCCAATCAGGAAACGTTTTTCGGCTTGGCTGTATGTGCGGCTGCCATCTTCCTGCAGCGTCGTGCGGGGCCCGTTGAAGGTAATCATCGGGTATTCCATACCGCCTACAGGGCCGTTCACGGACTGTGACACAGGATAGGGGTAATCAAACGAAAAGCGGGAATAGACCTCCATTGTGTGGACGACTGCTTCTGTTGAATATTTCTTCCATAGGTCGCCGCCTTCCTTCGGATAGAAAGACATTGCCATCACAAACGGCTGCACATCACCGCCTTGGTTATACCCTTTTGCATCCCACATAAATTTGCGGGAAGAGGCCCAGGCAAAGTCCCGCACATTTTCTGCAGCAAACCGCCAGGTTTTTATCTCGTCCGTGCCTTCGCTTTCGTTTTCAAGCGCTTCTTCCGGGGTCACGATAAACACGGGGCGCTCGGCTGTGCGCGCCTCCTGCAGTCGGTTGCGTTGTTCGCGGGTCAACACCTCGGTCGGGTTTTGCAATACACCCGTCGAGGAAACAATATGATCCGCAGGCACCGTCATCTCGACCTGATAGTTACCAAATTCCAGCGTAAATTCTCCGCGGCCTAAAAATTCTTTGTTGGTCCAGGCTTCGTAATCCGTATAGGCGTGCAAGCGCGGGAACCACTGCGCCAAAAGGAAGATGTCGTTGCCGCCTTCGCGCACATCATCAGGAAAATGTTCGTACCCACCGCGCGCCGAAACGGTGTTTTCGTCCACCATATTAAATACGAAATCCAGGCTGAATTCTGTGGTGCTGCCGGGTGCCAGCGGGCTGGCCAGGTCAATACGCATATTGGTGCCAACAATGGTGAAACGCAGCGCATTACCCCTGCCATCAACCACATTGGTAATTTCGTAGCCAAGGTCATAGTCTTCCATAAATTGCTGGCGGCGCAGTTCCGAGAGGCTGAGCCGGGCGGGCGTGTTGCCGTTGGCTGCGCGTGTAATCGGTCCGCGTCGGCCAATACCGGCAAAGGCCGTTGTGCGTTCCGCCATCGAATCGCGCTTGAACTTGTTTTGGTCAAGTTGCAGCCAAAGATACTTCAGCGTATCAGGCGAATTATTCTGATACCTGACGGTTTCGGTTGCTGTGATGCGGCGATTGTCTTCATCCAGCGTTGCCTTGATTTCATAGTCAACTTTTTGCTGCCAGTATTCATGACCCGGCTCACCTGCCGCATTGCGGTATGTGTTTGCGGTTGGCAAGACTTCGTCAAGTTGCCGGAATTTGTCCTTAAAGTTGCCTTTGGTTTGCTTGATGGCATCAGCAAAAGCGTTGCCTGACGCGAAAGCAACCAGCGTCATTAAGACAATCAAGCCTCTATTCATCACAGTGTCCCTTTGATTTTGCCCCCCGAACGCGAAACGCCCGGATGTCGTTACTAAGCGCAAAGCGCCCGATTATTTTTGCCCACCCTACGCTTTGACACGATCAGGTTTTACCCGTCGCTATCAAAGCGATAAAATGCCCGCAACGCAAGACCAAGCGTGCGCACTATTGTCTGATACGCGAAATAAACTGCATCAGACCATAGTCAAGCGGGCGCGCTAGCCCTGTTTCAAGACACATTGTGGCCGTTTATCCAAACCGATTTCACTGCCAGCGCTTCATCCAGCAAAACAAAATCAGCGGCCTTACCAACGCCAAGCGAACCCATAGCGCCCGACAACCCCATAAAGCTTGCAGGTGTTCGACTTGCCATCGCAACGGCCTTTTCCGGGCCGAAACCCAAAGTCTGCGCGACATAGCGAACCGCAGATGCCATATTCAGGTCAGACCCCGCCAAAACCCCATCTGCCGTGGTACAGCGCCCGCCACTAGCAACAACACGCTCATCACCCAGCAGAAATTCACCTGCACCGCCGCCAACTGTTGGCATGGCGTCGGTAACCAACATTGCTCGGTCTTGGCCCAGCGCATTGATGGTGTGACGCAACACTGCCGGATGCACATGGTGCCCATCAGCGATCAGTCCAGCCCAAGTGCCGGGGCTATCGAACGCAGCACCCACGACACCGGGTGATCGGCTTTCAAAACCTGTCATCGCGTTATACAGGTGGGTGAACCCGGTGATGCCATTATCAATGGCCGCCTTCATATCTTCATAGCGTGCGGCTGTGTGCCCCGCAGAAACAACAACACCCAAATCCACCAGCGCCTTGATGGCATCGGCGTCCGCTAGTTCAGGCGCGAGTGTAACCAGCGTTTTGCCGCTCTTCAAAGATGACAGCAACGGCACATGCTCCATCGTCAGGCGTTTAAATTTGCTGGCGTCATGAACCCCTTTTTTTTTGCTGTTCAGGAATGGCCCTTCCAGATGAATGCCCGCAACACCCGGCACATTTGCTGCAATCGCTGCATCCACCGCCGCTATGGCTTGTGCAACCGTTTCCAAATCATCACTGATCAGCGTGGGTAAAAATCGGGTTGTGCCAAACTTGGCATGCGCGGCACCAATTGTCCTGATTGTTTCAACAGATGGGTCATCATTAAACAGCGCTCCGCCGCCGCCATTGACCTGCACATCAAAAAAGCCGGGCACCAATAGGCCATCAGCAGCATCCGGTGTGGCATCAATGATGTCGCGAATGATACCGTCTTCAACCACCAGCGCCTTGCTCGGCACCATTATCCCATCAAGCAGTATCTGGTCTGCGGCAATGGTAAAATTATGGGTCAACGACCACTCCTGCGTTCAGCAAACCCTTCGGGTCAAACAGGTGCTTTAGCTGTCGCATCATACCAATTTCCGCTGCACTGCGGGACTGGGAAAGCCAGTGTTTTTTTTCTAGCCCAATGCCGTGCTCTGCCGAAACTGATCCCCCACATGCCGCAAGCGGCTCATAAACCGCCCGATCCGACATTTCCCGCGTAGCGGGATCTTCTGTATGCGCCTGCACGAAGAAATGAAGATTACCGTCACCAATATGACCCAAGGTAAACAACCGTCCAGTGGGCAGAAGGTCGTTGAGTTTGGCTTCAACATCGCTGACATAAGCTTCCATCGACGAAATCGGCAAGCTGACATCATACAGAAACACTGGTTTAACCGAGACAATAGCTTCGAAATCATCCCTGATCGCCCAGATGGCTCGCCGTTCTGCCTCTGACTTGGGTATAACGGCATCAATAATGATGCCTTTTTCAAACGCCTGCTCGACCACTTCCATAAAGCGATCATCGTCACGAACCGGGTCGCTGCCTTCGCATTCAAAAAGGATGTAATGGGAGTAGTCACGGCTCATAGGGGCTTTATGCCAGCCTTCTTCTGTGACGGCGCGCATATACCCGCCCCACATCACCTCAAACGCCGATAAGCTGGCCCCAACTGTGCTTTTCAAATGGTTCAAAAGCGCCGGGATTGCGGCGAAGTCAGGCAAAGCGGCAAGCGCCGTATTGCGTGTGGTGGATTGTGGCTGCAGCCGAAATATGATGCGGGTCACAACCCCCAGCGCGCCCTCCGTGCCGATAAACAACTGCTTCAGGTCAAACCCGGCGTTGTTTTTCAGCATCTTATTCATAGATGACAACACGGTGCCGTCAGGCAAAACGGCTTCCAGCCCCAACACCAGCGCACGGGCCATACCATACCGAATGACATTAATGCCGCCCGCATTGGTCGCCACATTGCCACCAACGGTACAAGACCCGCGCGCGCCCAGGTCAAGCGGCAGGAACATACCTGCTGCAGCCACATCAGCTTGCACCTTTTCCAGTATCGCGCCAGCCTGTACCGTCAGCGTGTGGGACACTGTGTCAATTTCTTCGATCGCGTTCATACGCTCCATCGACAGGACGATGTCACCCCCGCCCGACTGCGACCCCTGAACGCACCCCGTTAGCCCCCCGTGGGTTACCACCGGCTGGCCGTGCTGATGACACAGCGCCAACACGTCCGATACCTGATGTGTAGTGGTGGGGCGCACAATGGCCTTTGCCTGCATCGGGGATGCATCCCAGTAACTGGTCGCACGGGCACTAACATCAGCGCCGGTCAAAACCGCCGATGCGCCCAGCTTTTGCGTTAGAATATCTACAATATCAGCCATGTAACGCCTACTTTCTCACGTATCTTTTGCCTGTACCTGTTCTAATACAGACCGCAAGTTACCATCATGTTCGGCCAACAGGGTAGCACTGTCAGGTTGACTATAGCCCCTACTGATCAGGACTGCTTCTTTGATGTTGTTGCCAGACTGTGCGAGGGCAGACTGTGCCACCTCTGACGAACAGCTTGCGATATCACTCACCATTCTAACCGCGCGTTCTGCCAGTTTTTTGTTGGATACAACCATGTCCACCATATAGCCGCCGTACAAACGTCCAAGCTGTGCCATCAGCGCCGTTGAAATCATGTTTAAAATGACTTTCTGCGCGGTGCCTGCCTTCATGCGCGTTGATCCGGCAACCAGCTCGTTACCTGTTTCCGCCAAAATGGGATGTGTTGCTTCCCGCAAAATCGGCGTGTCCGCGTTCATTGCAATACCAATGGTCAGCGCACCGCGTCGGTTGGCTTCCTCCAATGCTCCCAGCGTGAAGGGTGTTCGCCCGCTTGCTGCAACGCCGATCACCACGTCATTCTGGTCAACCATATTGTCCGAAATAATGGCTATCCCATCTTCAGCACTGTCTTCCGCACCCTCAACACTTTGGGTTAGCGCGCCCATGCCGCCTGCCATGCAAAACACCGTTCTGTTCAGCGGCCAGTTGAAGGTGGGGGCAAGTTCTGCTCCGTCCTGAACGGCCAGACGCCCTGACGTGCCCGCCCCAACATAAACTAACCTGCCTTTTTGTCGTAGTCTGCCCGCCGCAGCCTCTGCCGCGCCAGCAATGGCCCCAAGGGTGGGGCGAATAGCGCCAAGGGCCGCGAGTTGCCCCTCAAACATGGCCGCGACCGCTTGTTCTGCGGACCATGTGTCCAGATCGGCAGTATGTTCGCTGATATCTTCGGTCATATATGCCCCGCAAAACGCCATCGGCGCCATCTAAGTCACGACATTATCCACAATATGGCTGCAGGGGCAAAGACTTGCCTCAAGAATATTCCTTAAGGCTAAACTATCAACGCCACTGGCATTTTTGGGGAAGATATGGAAAAGTCGGATTACCGCAATACAGATTGTCATAGCTCGGGGGAGACGGACAATAGCACGCACGGTGACCAATAAGCGCACAGCGCCACGCCGCGCCGCGAGAGTTTAAGCCTGCATGCCCAGCGGTTTTACAGTGCTCGATTGGGCCATTGTGGGCGGCTATTTTGCAATGCTGGCGCTTCTTGGTTGGCGCTTAAACCAGCATAAAGCAACGGATGCAAAAGACTATTTTCTGGGTAGCAATCAAATGTCCTTCTGGGTTGTTGCGGTTTCTGTGCTTGCAACCAGTCAGTCTGCGGCGACGTTCTTAGGCGGCCCTGATCAGGGATACCGCGGGGATTATAGCTATGTAGCTGCCAACATCGGCGCGATCCTTGCTGCCGTTTTTGTTGCGAAAATGCTGGTGCCCCGGTTCTATAACATGCAGGCTGTCACCGTTTATGAGCTGCTGGGCGCGCGTTACGGCGTGGTCGCCATGAAATCTGCCGGCGGCATGTATCTGATGGGCCGCTTGCTTGCCAGTGGTTCGCGGCTTTATATGGCAGCCATCGCAGTTGCCATGATCCTATATGGCAACATCCAGGCGGACAGCATCACCAGCGCGGCTTTCATCATGATGGCGATTGGGTTTTTGGTGACCTTCATGGGCGGCATCCGGTCAGTTTTATGGAGCGACCTTGTTCAGTTTGGCATTTATGTTCTGGCGGCCTGTATGGTGCTGTATTTTCTGTGGACTGAAATTCCGGCTTCCGGCGCAGAGATTATTGGCGGCTTGCAAAATGCTCCGGATGGGCAAAACAAGCTAAGACTGTTTAATTTTGACCTCGATTTCTCGGCACCGTTTGCCATGATATCCATCGTTACCGGCCTTGTTTTGCTGAATACCGCTAATTTTGGCATGGATCAGGACACCAGCCAGCGCCTGTTGACCTGTGAAAATGCCAAGGAAGGCACGCGGGCGCTATATGTCTCAGTTATTGTGGCAATCCCTGTGGGGTGGCTGTTTGTGACTATCGGACAGTTATTGCATGTTTTTTACGATCGACCTGACCTGATGGGCAAGGGCGCGGCAGGCACCTTGACAGGCAGTTTTGAAGGCGAGCGCATTACCGTGTTTATGCAATACATTTTAAACGAAATGCCGCCGGGATTGCGCGGGATTGTAACTGTTGGTGTTATTGCGGCGGCTGTATCAACAATCAATTCGGGCCTGAATTCCATGTCGTCCGTCATTGTGCAGGATTTCTATCGTCCCTGGGTTGAGCGCAAGCGAAACCAAGACGAACAGCATTTTGTGCGTGCGGGCCAAATCAGCATGGCGCTTGTGGGCCTATGTTTGTTTGCAACGTCTGTTTTGTGTTTTTACTGGCAGCGATATACCGATATGGCCCTGCTCGACTTTGCCCTGTCGGTAATGGTTTTTGCCTATTCGGGGTTACTCGGCGTTTACTTCACTGTCGTCTTCACCAAACGAGGTTCAACGGGCAGCGTGGTGGCCGCCTTGATCATCGGGTTTCTGTTAACTTTGCTGCAACAAAGCTACATTGTTGATGCGCTCGGGTTACCAGAAAGCTGGAGCGCACTTGCCTTTTCTTGGCAGCTTTGCATTGGCACGTTAGTGGCGTTTCTGGTATGCGCGGTTGTACCCGGCACTCACGTAAGGCGCACCCATGACGGTTGATACCACACCCCTGTTTCTTGGTGTCGATGCTGGCGGAACGCGCTGTCGCGCAAGACTAACAGACAGTAATGGGGCCCTGCTCGGGGACGGTGTGGCCGGCCCAGCCACCCTGCGTTTGGGGACAAACGTCTCTGCAAACAGCATCCTGAAGGCTGCCGAAGACGCCTGCAAAGCAGCAGGCTTCGCCACTATTGAGCTAGGGCGCGTAAAAGCGTGTGTCGGAACGGCCGGTAGCGAACGCCCCGGCGCAAGCGAAGAGCTAAGCGAACATCTTGCACAGCTTGGTCTGATAAACGCACAAGTCGTGTCCGATGCCCATATCGCCTGTATTGGCGCACATGGTGGGGCAGATGGCGGCATCATTATCGCGGGCACAGGGTCTATCGGCTATGGATTGCGGGGCGGCAGAAGCGTGCGTGTCGGCGGCCATGGGTTTCCAGCATCCGACCAAGGCAGCGGTGCTTACATTGGTTTGCGCGCCGTGCAAAACATGCTGAAGGCACAAGACGGCATCATTGCAGCCACCGCCTTCACAGCAAAGGTGCAGGCTGCCTTGGAAACAGAAGCCAACAGCGTTAGTGGCTGGCTGGCACGTGCAACAGCAACCAACTATGCCGCCCTTGCCCCCATTGTATTGAATGATGAAAGCGAGCAGGCGCAAACGATTATGAACGATGCAAGCGATGCGATTGCGGACCTGATCAAAGGGCTTCACCAGAAAGGCATTGAGCGTATCGCGCTGGTGGGGGGCTTGTCTCCTTTCCTCCACACTTACCTGCCGGATCAAATACAAGCGAGCCTGGTTCAACCCAAAGATGATGCCCTTTCGGGTGCATTATGGCTTTGCAGACAGGGTCCGAAAGCAAGATGAGCAGATAAGCCAAAGCATAATACAAGCGACCATAAAGGCATGGCCCACCATAAAACGAACTCACCGTTTGAGGTCTTTACTTTCACTAACAACAGCCTAATTGATAATTAAATCAATATAGCGTTTCATACATACGGCGCGTTGACAGCCAGGGAGTTCCCGCGTGACCAAAATAGACTGCGATTATGATGTGCTTATCGTTGGTGCTGGTATTTCAGGGATTGGCGCTGCGTGTCACCTGCAAAAAAAATCGCCGAACCGCAGCTTTACCATTCTGGAAGCTCGCGACAACATTGGCGGTACATGGGATTTGTTCCGCTACCCCGGCATCCGGTCAGACTCAGACATGTATACGCTGGGGTATGTGTTCAAACCCTGGAATGAAGGCGCTGCCATCGCCGACGGCGACAGTATTCTGAAATACCTGAACGAAACAGTCGAAGAAAATAACCTCAGGGACAAAATCAATTTCGGACGCCGCGTCACCAGGGCGGAATGGAGCACAGAGCAATCCCGCTGGACCGTCACGATTTCCCACAATGGATCAGACGAAACAGAAACGCTGACCTGCCAGTATCTGTTTATGTGCAGCGGTTATTATAACTATGAAAAAGGCTATCTGCCTGAGTTTGATGGATACGATAATTATAAAGGCACCATTGCTCACCCTCAACACTGGCCTGAGGATTTGGACTATGCAGGCAAGAATGTGGTGGTCATCGGCAGCGGTGCAACAGCCGTTACGGTTGTACCTGCTATGGCGGAAACCGCCAATCATGTAACGATGCTGCAGCGGTCCCCTAGCTATATTGCGTCACGCCCGCAAAGCGACAAAATCGCCAATGGTTTGCGCAAGTTCCTGCCCAATTCACTTGCCTACAAAATCGCACGTACGAAAAATATTCTGCTAGGCATCGCTTTTTTCAATCTTTCGCGAAAGTATCCACAACGCTTTAAAAAATGGCTTATATCCATGGTTCGCAAAGAGCTGGGGCCTGATTACGATGTGGCGACCCATTTCACCCCCAAATATGACCCGTGGGACCAACGGTTGTGCGCTGTGCCCGATGCAGACATGTTTGAGGCCCTGCGCGAAAATCGCGCCTCCGTCGTGACCGACCACATCGACCATTTCACCGAAACTGGTATTCGACTAAAATCCGGAAAAGACCTGAAAGCAGATATCATCGTACCTGCCACCGGCCTGCGGCTACAGTCATTGGGCGGCATGGACCTTGTCGTCGACAACAAAAAAATCAACGTGGGTAAAACCGTTAATTACAAGGGTTTCACGCTTAGTAACGTGCCAAACTTTGCCTGGACAGTTGGCTATACCAACGCATCCTGGACGCTAAAGGCGGATCTGACGTCAAACTATGTTTGCCGCCTGCTGAACCATATGGAAAAAAACAATCTGTCAGTATGTGTGCCCAAACTGAATGACCCAAGTTTCATGCCGGAAACCATGTTTGACCTTGACTCTGGCTATATCAGACGATCCGCTGATGAAATCCCAAAGCAAGGCCAGGGACAACCCTGGCGCAATCATCACAATTATATCGCCGATTTGTTGCACCTGAAGTTTGAACGCCTTGATGACGGAGTGATGCAGTTCAGCTAACAGGAACCCGCAGTCATCAAGAAAGCAATTTCATATATCAAGCATCCCTGTAACAGCTAGCAAACCCCACTCGCTGTCCTTTTCTGCTGGGCTATCTGTCTTTGCGATCTGCGCTTGCTTGCTGTAGGTTTTTCAGACCGATGGCATTATTTTGACCTGATGCTGGTTGCTAAGACACACTGCGGACAATACCCTGAAAAGTCCTAACGCTCAGAAAGGTCCGCGTTCGATGCAAATCGCCGCACTCACTAAAGCTCATGCCCTTCGCCTGATCCTACCTGCGCTGATAACTGCTGTTTTTTTGCAGTTTCTGCACTTTTATTTTTACTTTGATCGCTCCGTTAGCGAGTCGCTACTATGGTCCAGCGTTGATTGGACAGTCTGGTTTCTCCTGATGGGGTTAGTTTACTCAAAAATCAGCCCCACTGTCAGATCACTAGAGGGATGGCATCGAATTGCCCTCTTGCTGCTTATCTTTATCCTCTCAGGCCCATGTCAGATTATTTTATCCTCGCTGGTTTATGTGCCATTCGGAACACCTGTTGAAAGCCTGGGCACAGAATGGCTAAACCTCTTTGATAAAAGATGGTTTCAGCATCTTTTATATGGCTTTGCGCTATGGCACTTTTTTAGAATTGTTCATGCTTCAGCTCTTCCTAATACATCCGACACGCAGGAACCGACTATAGAGATACGCGATGGCCGCGCGCACTATTGGCTGAAGGCTTCAGAGGTCACCCATATCCTAGCCGACGGCAATTATGTCACCGTAAATACGGTCACGCGTAGCCTTTTAGTAAGAGATACATTGAAAAAGTTTGAGGACCGTTTGATTGGATTGGGCTTTGTGCGTGTTAGTCGGTCCGCCATCTTCAATCCAGCATTTCTAGAAGCTGTCGAACCATACAGCAGGCATAGTAAACGCGTGAAACTGAGCACAGGCGTCCACCTAAAGGTTGGTAGAACCTATGCCGCAAACCTTGCCGACAGACTGGCTATGCAGCATCAATCTCACGCCTAAATTTACCAAAACGACATTCGCCCCTGATGCGGCGACATCCGTCCCATTGCTCTTTTAACGAGGGTTCCCGGCACTAACACTATCGTCTCTTTATTGCGGAGAGATCAATGAACAGACGGGATTTCATAAAGACGGCATCATACTCGGCGGGTTTGTCAGTAGCGGCCGGCCTTCCGGCAAGCAGCCAAGCCCAGACATCTAAATACGGAAAGACATCCAAAAAGGTATTGTTTCTTGGGGGGCGTGGGTATGCAGGGCCCTACATGGTCCGGGCCTTGGTCGCCGCTGGCCATAATGTGACGATCAGCAATCGTGGCATTACAAATCCATATCTTTTTCCTGAGCTTTCTTATGTATGGTGTGACAGAGAGCAAGACACGGCGACCGGCTTGGAGGCCCTGTCGGAAACAGTAAAGCTGGAAAAATTCGACTGGGTGGTAGATACGTGGCAAGGGCATCCGGCTGCGGTGCTGGATACTGCCCGGCTTCTAAGCCATCACATCCCTTCCTATCACTATGTTTCGACCATATCCGTCTACCGCGACTGGGACAAGGTCGGTATATCCGAAGACTACCCCCTAAATGATCTGAGCACTGTATCTTTTGATCGATCTGAGCAAAACCGCTACGGAATACGTAAAGCGCTCGGCGAGGTCGCCGTGAAGCAGCATTATCCAGAAAACCATGTCCTATTACGTTCCCACGGGATGCGCGCGTATCATCAGGACGACCCTATCTATGAAGCCTATTGGCCGGTAAGGCTGATGCGCGGCGGCGAGGTGATTATTCCTGACGCGGATGACCATTTTGCCCAGATAACGGACATCAAGTCGCTAGCTACTTTTATGGTTCAATGCGGCGAGACTGGCAAAACCGGGCCTTTCAATGTTGCTTACAGCCCTTTTAAATTCAGCGACTATCTGCAACAGGCTGAGAAGGTTCTTAACCCTGACGTGACATATGTCCCCATGGGCCCGCAGACATTGGACCACTATGAAATAAAACCATACCGAACTATGCCTTTATGGCGCCCAAACCCAGCGGGAGCCTATCGATTTGATATTTCTCGCGCTATGAGAGCCGGGCTTGTCAACCGCCCCCTGGCCCAGTTGATTTCAGATCAGATCGCTGGGTATAGAGACCGTCATCCAGATGATGCTTTTGAATTCACCTACGGCCCCCTAAATCCCGAGCGCGAAGCTGAAATTATCGCAGACTACAAACGCAGCAACGGTGCCAGATAAACGGGATGGCCGGAGCTGAGAATTTTGACCATCTTAGAAGTGTGCTTTATTTCGCTCTCCGCCCTGACGGCCGCGTTCTTCGGATCTCGCAGGATGAGGAAAGAAATCTATATTGGTAGGGCAGCTTCAGACAAAAAAAGCCGGACCTAATGTCAGGTCCGGCCTTCTCGTTTTGTTTGTTATGGGGCCTAGAAACGACCCAGATTCATAACCTTAGTCCAGGCACCAATGAAGTCCTGCACAAACTTTTCTTCCGAACCGTTTTGGGCATACACTTCCGCAACAGCGCGCAGTTCAGTGTTGGAGCCGAAGATCAGGTCAACAGGGGTTGCCGTCCACTTCTGGTCGCCGCTCGTGCGATCAAAGCCGAGGTAAATACCATCCGTATCCGACGCCTTTTTCCATTCTGTCGACATATCGAGCAGGTTGACAAAGAAATCGTTGCTGAGCGTACCAGGCCGCGCCGTAAACACACCATGCGACGCACCGCTTGTGTTGGCGTCAAGAGCCCGCATTCCGCCTACTAACACCGTCATTTCCGGTGCCGTCAGGTTCAACAGCGATGCTTTTTCTACCAAGGCTTCCGCAGGCGATGATGTATTTTCAGCGTCAAAATAGTTGCGGAACCCATCAGCCGTTGGGCGCAAGAAGCGGAAAGACCGGCTATCCGTCATGTCTGCTGTTGCGTCCGTGCGGCCTGGCGTGAAGGGAACTGTTACATCGTGGCCCGCTTTTTTGGCAGCGTCTTCAATCGCTGCGGCGCCGCCCAGAACAATCAAATCCGCCAAAGAGACTTTTTTGCTGCCCCGGTTGAAGCCTTCCTGAATGTCCTCAAGGGTGTCGATAACTTTCGCAAGCACCGCAGGGTCATTGGCCACCCAATCCTTTTGGGGGGCAAGACGCACACGCGCACCATTGGCACCACCACGCATATCTGTGCCACGGAAGCTGGAAGCAGACGCCCACGCAGCACGCACCAATTCGCTGTTTGAAAGGCCAGAGTCCAGAATCTGCGACTTCAGGTTACGAACATCCCGGTCGGATACCAGCTCATGATCGACTTCAGGAACCGGATCCTGCCAGATGTATTCTTCCGCAGGCACCATAGAGCCAAGATAGCGTGAATTCGGGCCCATATCCCGGTGCGTTAGCTTGAACCAGGCCCGAGCAAATGCATCTTCAAACTCGGATGGGTCGTTGTAAAAACGCTCCGAGATTTTGCGGTACTCCGGGTCCTCTTTAAGTGCCAGGTCTGTTGTCAGCATGATTGGGGCATGGAACTTTGACGCATCGTGCGCATCCGGCACTATATTCGCGGCAGACTCGTCACTTGGCACCCACTGAATTGCTCCTGCCGGGCTGCGGGTTTGCACCCAGTCGTAGGAAAACAGATTTTCAAAATAGTTGTGGGTCCATTGTGCCGGGCTTACGGTCCAGGCACCTTCAAGGCCGCTAGTGATAGTATCGCCGCCTTTGCCGGTGCCATATTTGTTTTTCCAGCCAAGCCCCTGTTGCTCAAGCGGGGCTGCTTCCGGCTCAGGGCCAACATTGCCTTCGGGTTTGGCGGCACCGTGGGCTTTACCAAACGTGTGGCCACCCGCGATTAGGGCAACGGTTTCTTCGTCGTTCATCGCCATACGGTCAAACGTGTCGCGTATTTCTTGCGCCGACAGCAAAGGATCAGGGTTGCCGTTTGGTCCTTCGGGGTTCACATAAATCAGGCCCATGCGCGCTGCACCAAAAGGTCTTTTCAGCTTACCGTCCGAGCCGTGGCGACCTTTGCGGCCAAGCCATTCGCCTTCCGGGCCCCAGTTTACTTCTTCAGGTTGCCACGCATCTTCACGACCAAAGGCAAAACCCGCGATTTTGAAGCCCATGGACTCCATCGCGACGGTGCCCGCAAGTGCGATGAGGTCAGACCAGGATACGTTGTTGCCGTACTTTTGCTTTAGCGGCCACAATAGGCGCTGGGCTTTATCCAGATTGCCATTATCCGGCCAGCTATTGAGAGGAGCAAAACGCTGCATACCACCATCAGCACCACCGCGACCATCAGATGTGCGATAGGTGCCAGCGCTGTGCCAGGACATACGAATAAAGAAAGGGCCATAGTGACCATAGTCTGCTGGCCACCAGTCTTGCGAGGTGGTCATCAGCGTTTCAAGTTCGCTTTTCAAAACGTCCACATCAACGCTTTGGAACGCTTCTGCATAATTGAAGTCTTCGCCCAACGGGTTCGCAGCAGCACTGTTTTTGCGCAATGGGCCAAGGTCGAGCCGGTTTGGCCACCAGTAATCATTTGTGATTGCGGTATCTTCCGCCGCTGCAATAGGCGCAGGCGCAACAGCCGACAATCCGACTGTTAAAATGGCAAGTGCCGATAAAGATTGTTTAAACATGAGTAAACCCTTCCTAGATTTGTGTTGATTGAATGTTAAGCCAACCGCAATAACCTGAGAAATTGATTACTAATGTTTCATAAATCCAATAATTCGATTTATTGTTTGATTAATAAACAGCGACGAGCTGACGCGGTGACGCCAACAACAAAAACCGTCACAAAGGCAGGCAAAAGGAAACAAGCATGACCTTAAAGCCGAACCGTATCGCCGCACTCGAAAAGCTCACCACTTTTCAGCCTGCTATGGGCCTAAAGTATGCGCAGAAACGCAACTTTGATTTTGGTGAAGGCCACCATAAGCATGTGTCCGTGCTGTCTGCTTATGTGCGGCACCGGATTTTGTCAGAGCAGGAACTGGTCGCCGCCGCGCTGCAAGCCCATGAATATGCTAAGGCAGAAAAATTCATTCAGGAAGTTTTTTGGCGAACCTACTGGAAAGGCTGGCTGGAGCGAAGGCCTGATGTTTGGCTGCGATATGAAGCCGATGTTCAAAGCTTGCATCAGGTTCTTCAAAAAGACCAAAAACTTGCACAAAAGTACCGCAAAGCCACGGAAGGCAAAATCGGCATCGATTGTTTTGATGCCTGGACGGGCGAACTGCGCACAACCGGATACCTGCATAATCATGCGCGCATGTGGTTCGCCAGCATCTGGATTTTTACCCTTAAACTTCCCTGGCAGTTGGGGGCAGATTTTTTTCTGCAGCACCTTCTGGACGGCGATACGGCCTCCAACACGCTATCCTGGCGGTGGGTTGCAGGCCTGCAGACCAAAGGCAAAACCTATCTGGCGCGAGCGGACAATATAAAAACTTACACCAATGGTCGCTTTAACCCGGTTGGACAGTTGGCGGAATTTGCAGACCCGTTTGACGACGAGATACCCGAGGCCCTGCCCTCACCGGAGGGCGATGCCTTACCAATGGGACCGCTTGCACTGCTTGTCACCGACGACTGTTTGGATCCACTTGCCCACTTGCCAGCTGGCGCAGTGGTGAAAGACGTGATCATCCTTGATACGGTGAATGCACGGTCCCCCATGGGCGTAAGCAATCAGGTTCAGCGGTTTACAAGCGGGCTTATGAAGGATTGTGTTGAGCGCCTAAACGACAAAAACATCAAGGCCTGTGTAATGACCCCAGATACCGCCATGAGTGCCCTACAAAAACGGGGAACGGACGAAACTGTCGCTGCGCTATATGCCCCGATGGGGACGGGCAGAACTGCGCTTGATCAGATTGCAGGGGCGCTTGGCGCACGCATACCAAGGGATCTGCCTGATTGGGACAAAGCTTGTTTCCCTTTTTGCAAAAAGGGCTTTTTCCCGTTTAAAAAGGAAATTCCCGGCCTTATTGAACGGCTGACGGGGTAATTCCGGTTTTGACGGCTTTGTCATGTTTGCTTTTTCGGCCACTGACGCGGGCCCGCCAAAGTCGAAAGCTGGAGGGTTTAAGTGACCGACGCATCAGTTTGATCACATCCGCCTCAGCTAGCCCTGTTTGTCTTTTGATCGCATCGAAGCTCACCTCGTCCGCCCAGGCAAGTTCGATCACTTCATCCTTCGTCACTGGTATATTTTTTGTCATCACAGTCTGCATAAATAGGTTGGCTACAAGCATCTGTACGGTTGCGGCGGCAAGCCGATCACGCATGTTTGTTTAACTATGTATTTTGGTTGCTGTATCAGTCAGCAACAGTAACGCGCATGATCCGGTTGCTGGCGGTCTGATGAATAAGCAGCGCCTCGCCGTCCCCGCTGACACGCATATGGCGCAAAATGCCCGCATACACGCCATCCGATGCAATGGGCCAGCTTTGGAAGGTTTCAGAAACCGGATCAAACCGCACCAGCATGTCGGGCCGGACACCGGACTCGTTATACCAGATGGCCCCTTTGTAGACCGCAATCGCGTAGGGGTGAGACTTGGAGCCACTTGGCGACGGCCATTCACGGATGGCACCTGTTGCCGGGTCATACCGACCAAGGCGGCCAAGGCCAGAGTTTACCCACCAGATCATACCGTCTGCATCAATATCCAAACGGCGGACATGCGTACCCTTCTCCGGCAACTCAATTTCGGTGACATCCATGGTATTAGGGTCGACGCGCAGCAAGCAATTGGACCCATTGCAGGCCACCCAAACGGTGCCATCCGCCGCGATTTTGACGCCGTAGGGGCGGGAGCGCGGTGTTGGTGCAGTGACCAGACGGATGTCGCCTGTTTTGGGATCAAGGCGGCCAATCATGTTGCTTTGCTGCAAAGAAAACCAAAGAATGCCTGCTTCATTAAACACGTGCGTATGCGGGTCGCGCGCGGCAGGGTCCGGCATGGGGAACTCTGTGATCTCGCCAGATATGGTGTCCAAACGGCCAAGCGTGGCATTCTTGTTGCCAGTGTACCAAACGCTTCCATCGGGGCCGATTTCAACCGAGTGGGGCTTGGCCCCCGGTGGCAGATTGTATTCCTGCATCGCGCCCGTTTTTGGGTCAATACGGCCCAGGATATCGCCCCACTGGCCTACCCACCAGATGGAGCCGTCTGCGGCTTCTACCGGGTCGCGCGGACGTTGCCCCAGGGTTGGCACCATCCATGTTTCCATATTCAGCTTAAGCGGACCCGGTGTAGTCGTTGCCGCGCGGTTATCGCTCGGTGAAAAATGAGTGGCCAGATAGTCAAGAATCACTGTCCGGTCTTCAGGCGCACCCGAAAGGTCAACCATACCCGCCAACAGCTTTTCCCAATGCGCGCGGCTGTAGCCGGAACTGCGCTCAATCAACCGCGTGCTATGACAGGAAGAACAGACCGCTTCGGTCAGCGCACGGCCATCGGTGCTCGTTTGCGCGGCTGCAGCACCTGATAGCGTCACACACAAACCTACTAGTGATATGCCTGCAATCCGGACCATGGACTTCCCTCCGTCAGTTGAACCAAAGGAACTTTACTGTTTTTTGAAAAGCAACGCCAGATGGCTAAGTATCAGCCGGAGTTTGGCAGCATTGCTGAGAGTGGAGAACGGCACAAAACTCGCCGCTTCCCGCACGGTGGCGAAATCGCGCCAGCTAAAAGCTCCCATGATGGTTGAATTGACTGTTGAAGCCATGGCGCTCGCGATCTCTTTTGCGTATGCAACAAACATGGGCTCATGTCGCCTTTCATAGTCCAATAAGCATAGGCGGCCAATGTTAGTTTTCGCGCTGTCGGACGAAAAGTTACCACCATGCTTGCGGATGCCAACTGTTGGCTTCAGATCACATGCGAACGTTGTTTCAAGCGCACATTTCCTGACCAATTGCGCGTCAGCGGCAGGTGTACGCGAAAACTGGTTATGGATGCCGCCCACTTGCTCATATAACTCTTTTGAATAGAGCGAACATGTTGTGAAAATAGGGTTTTGGTTCAAAATAGATGTATATAGAGGCCGCGAAAAAGCGATGAGTTCGCCAGACGCCTCTTCATGAAACTCAGGCCACCAAAGGGTGTCCATACGGTTAAACTTGGTGTCCCGTTTTGCCGCTGAGCCAAATTCGTAAAAGTTTGAAAAGGCATAGGCTGTGCCAGGGTTGCTAGAAATAGCTTCGACTAACCGCTCGATATGATCAGGTTCCCAAATATCATCACTGTCGATCGGCGCGATCCATTCATGGCTGGCGTTTCTGATCGCCGTGCCACGGGCAAATTCTACGCCACTGTTTTCAATGCGATGGTAAGAGATCAAGGGTGAACCAACTGCTTTGATGACAGACGCAGTATTATCGGTTGAGCCATCATCAATGATAACAATTTCGCTTACCGGCAGCGTCTGAGAGAAAATACTCTCAAGTGTTTCACCGATAGTATCAGCCCTATTATAGGTGGGAATGACCGCAGAAATTTTCATAGCCGCCAAACTTGCACCAATCGCCCATCATTTCCAGCAAAACAGTCAGCTACAGTACAATTGGGTGGTTTCTCTGCTGGTTTTTTGTTCATGTGTTTATCCAGTCTTGCGTGGTATACCAATTTGGTCTATCGATTGGTGTACCGCTTGGGTTGACCAATTAATATTTGGTGATGGCTTTGGTTAGGGAATTTGACTATGTCAGATCGACGTTTATATAAATCGGTATTAAAGCAGATTCTCGCGCTCATTCACGCTGGCGAGTTTTCTCCGGGAAGTCGATTGCCGGGAGAGAGAGACTTAGCAGACCGGTTTGGTGTCAGTCGCGTCGTAGTGCGAGAAGCTGAAATAGCACTTGAGACAATGGGTTTTATTGAAGTGCGTACTGGCTCGGGCGCATATGTTTTGGAGCAGCCTGAGGGCCTTTATGGTCCCAAAATCCCAAATGTTGGCCCCTTGGAGCTCACCGAAGCACGGGCTGTTTTGGAAGGCGAGTCTGCAGCCCTTGCAGCACCGATAATTTCTCACGACGATATTGCGAAACTGGAAGCGTCCATTACTAAAATGGCAAAAGAGGCGGGCGATGATGCTGATGAGGCGGATAAAGAATTTCACTTAACTATTGCCAATGCTTCAGGGAACACAGCGATGGTCCATGTTATTGAAACTCTATGGAAAATGCGTGAAGAATCGCAACAAAACCATGGTGTTTATAAGATGGTTTGTTCTCAGGATTCTTCCTTTCGTACTGCCGAGCACAGTTTGATAGTTGAAGCGCTTAAGAGCCGCAATCCGGCCGCAGCGCGGGCCGCGATGCGGCAGCATTTCACCAGACTTTTGGATGCAATGCTGGTTGCCACCGAAGAAGAAGCTGTTGCTGCGGTTCAGCGAAAGATGTCGGCAAGCCGGGCACGTTTCTCAATCAGTACACGCATAGACTGAGTCATCCATTTCTTATTGTTACTCCATGGGGGTTTGCCGAAGACGATATTTCGGTCGATGCCTATCGTGTCCCGTGAAAAATATTGTTGTTTGAGTTTTAGGCTACAGGTCAGAATTATTTATCAAATTTCTAATTGGTTGACCAATTGGTAGTTCAATAAATCATTATTGGTATGTTTATTGGTTGACAGATTTATGGAGTGTGTCTAGGCCTTGAAGGTGGGAGAGAGACATGCTTGGGCCATACCAGCATGCAGGATTAGCATATCCATGGGAGGGAAACATGCGGTCAATATTAAGACCATCAAACAATTGGTCTGCCAATAATTATAAAATTTCACTGAAAACGATGTTGCTTGCCGGAATTGTATTACCATTCTCTGGCTTGCAAGTTGCTGCACAGGAGGATGCAGCAGCGGAAGGCGCAGATGATGTGGAAGAAATTGTGGTTACAGGTATCCGTGCATCACTCGCAAGCGCGCTGCTTGAGAAGCGAAATTCAGCCAATCTAGTAGAAGTTATTAAAGCACAGGATATTGGTAAATTACCTGACCAAAACTTAGCAGAAGTGCTGGAAAACATCACGGGCATCCAGATTACGCGTACTGCCGGCGTTGGGACCGGGGTTCAAATTCGTGGTACCAATGCCAACCGCACCGAGATTAATGGTGTTTCTACTGTTGGGTCAGGGGCTGGCAGGACAGGTATCAATTTCGAAGACGTGTCCGCGTCGATCATTGCAGCAGTTGAGGTTATCAAAGCTCCGGAGGCAAGAACGATTGAAGGCTCTGTCGGGGGTACTATAAACCTCAGGACTATACGTCCTCTTGACTTGAGTGAACCATTGTTAGCAGTTCGTGCGCAAGGTGAATACAGCAATTTAGCAGAAACGTTAACGCCCAGATTTTCGGGAACAGTAGGCAACAGCTGGGAAACAAACATCGGTAAGTTTGGTGCCGTGTTGAGCGCTAGCTACACTGAACAGGAGGCAGTTTCTTTCCGCCCCCGTGTAGACCGCGATGGTGGGCTTGTTGAAAATTTGAATGCGGATGTGATCAGGGGTGGCAATGTACAGGACCTATCTGCTCGACCTGCTGCACAGGATTTTGATTTTTTAGGAATTCAGTTTCTCAACCAGGAACTAGAAAACTTTGAATTCGAGACCCTGAATATTGCTGGGTCACTGGAATGGGCACCTAACGATAACTTAAAATTCTATTTTGATGCGATTATCAATGACCAGGAACGACGTCAGGACAGTTCCAGAATTCAAGGGTCTGGTGTAAGCAGTGTTCGTGACATCAATGTGCCCGATACTTTTGAAACAGTTAACTTTGGCTCGCTTGGTGGGGCGGATTTAGGTAGCATTCAAGTCGCTACAAGCGGCACAATTCAGCCAGATTTATCCGTTGATGACGATGACCCCAACTTGCGTTTTTCGAGTGACACTGGTGCACGTGTTACCGATAGTAGAATCTTCACGCTGGGTACCGATTGGGAAAAGGGTAGGCTCTCCGGGCGAATTGAGGGGTCAATATCTACCTCAGACACAGTTAGCCCGAACCTAAGCACTACGCTCAACTTTATTAACCCAAATCCGCTGACGCCGCTTGACGGTAGCAGCAATGACAATAGTGTGCCATTCGCCTACGACCTGAGAGGTGGTGCGCTAACGTTTGGGATTGATTTTGCTTCTCCGTTCGCACCCTCGGTGGCTGATCTCACTAATCCTAATAACGTGGTTCTGGATGCCGTTACGGTCGGTCGCAATAGAACGGAGAACTCTGAGCACGCGTTCCGTACCGACTTCTCATATGATATGGAAGACATCTTGCTTGATGGTGCCATTACATCAGTCGACTTTGGCTATCGTTTTAACAAGACGTCCAGCTCGTTCGATCAGGTCCGGTCTAGTATCGGCTTGAGTCAGATCGCGGACAGTCCTAACGGTTCTTTGTTTGCCGACTTACTGGTGCCCGGTCCGTCCAATTTTGGTGACGCAGATGGGCGTGATTTAGCGTTCCGCAACTTCTTGTTGATCGATCCAAACAGGGCATTTTCTGACCCCGATGGGACATTGGATATCTTGCAGAATGCGCTTTTATCACAGCCCGGTATGAGAAACTTGGCCGACCCCTCATCTGATAATGCAGCCTTTTTCGATATTGAAGAGAAAACTCACGCGGCATATGGACAGGTCAATTTCGATTTTGGTTTCCTGCGCGGCAACTTTGGCCTTCGGTATATCGATACGAAAATTGACTCTCTGGGCAACTCCATCATCGGCAATGAAGTTACGCAGGTGGTCACTAGTGGTGGCTATCAGGAGTGGTTGCCAAGACTGAACTTGGTTGCAAACGTTCGCGAGGACGTGTTGCTTCGTGCGAGTTGGAGTGAAGACATTCGGCGCCCGAATTTTAATGACCTTTCGACTTCGGTGACATTCCCGACTGGTCCAAATAATGCTGTGGAGATTGGTAATCCAAACCTTGAGCCAGAGACGGTAACGTCGTTCGACGTTTCTGCGGAATGGTACTTCGCGCCAGCGTCGGTGATCAGTGTTGGGTTCTTCCATAAGGAACGGTCCAACTTGTTTGTTACGCAGCTCGAGGATGTGCCAGTGGACGGAAATGGTTTCCGCGATATCACGCCTCCATGTGAGGGCGGTGGTATCTTTAACCCAATTCCTGACCGCAACGTGTTGTCTGACCAGCCTGGGAATGGACTGTGTGTGCCTATTGAGACAATCATCAACGATCCTGGAAAAACAACGCAGACAGGCTTTGAGTTCGCGTTCCAGTATAGTCTGACTGAGCTGGAAGAACAGTTGGGCGACTTTGCCTGGGTATCTGGTTTTGGTGTTATTGCAAACTATACCATTCAAGACTTTGATGGTGGTCAGGCAACCAACAGTTCTGCTTCTCGCGGCACCGATGTTTTCAATGCGATCAACGGCGTATATGATGATGCCAATTTCCAGCGAGTTACGGCGGTTCAGGGGCTTCTTGATCTTTCTGAGAATGCCTACAACGTAACCCTGTTTTACGAGAAGCACGGCATTTCCGCGAGGGCACGCTATACATGGCGTGAAGCTTTCCGTACAGACGATACAGCTGCAGGTGCAAGCCGCAACAGCACCTTCGGTTTCCCTGTGGTTACGGGCAGCAGGGGCCAGCTTAACGCCAGCATCAACTATGCCGTGACCGATACAATCACAGTCGGGATTGAAGGCGTTAATCTGACCCAGTCCAAGATCAGGCAGTTTTGTGTCAACGATGATGCACTGTTGTGCTTCCAGGGCTTGCCAGATCGTAGAATTACGTTTGGTGTGAGCGCTCGTTTCTAGAGACAAACTGGGCTGACCGGTCACTGATGTTATGCATTGGTGGCCGGTTCCGGTTAAGAAGAGCGCTTTATCATTTCAGCTCACCAAAGGCAATTTGTCTGCAATAACGCACCGGGTTTGTATAAGCAGGGTAAGCAACAATACAGTGGCTGCATACGTTTCTCACGATAGTATTCACTCTGCGTCTGTCTACGAGGCAAACTGCGCTAAACCTTTTCAACTGGATAATAAAGAATGACTTTCCGCCCAACTTTCCTGCTGACTCTGATTTTAGTGGTTGTCCTGCCGTTATCAGGGTGCATGGATTCCTATGGAAACCAGAAGGTCGTGAGTGATCAGCAGGAGTTTGGTGCCGCAGTCAAAGCCGCACAACCCGGCGATGTTATCGTCTTGAAAGACGGGGTTTGGCGTGACTTCGAAATCAGTTTTGAAGGAGAAGGTTTGCCCGCTGCCCCGATCACCCTGAAAGCGGAGACCAAAGGCGGAGTGATCCTGTCAGGCCAGAGTAACCTTAGGCTTTCAGGCAATCATCTTGTTGTGTCTGGTCTTGTGTTCAGGGGTGGCCATACACCAACGAGCGAGGTCATTTCTTTCAGGCGCGATAAAGATCATTTGGCGAACAATAGCCGTGTCACTGAAGTGGTGATTGATAATTATAACAATCCAGAGCGGCGTGAGAGTGACTTTTGGGTCATGATGTACGGCAAAAACAATCGGTTCGATCACAATCACCTGGTTGGCAAACGAAACCGGGGTGTGACAATGGCGGTGCGTCTTAATACCGAAGCCAGCCAGAACAACAATCATCGCATCGATCACAATTATTTTGGGCCTCGATCCATTCTTGGATCGAATGGCGGCGAGACGCTCCGTATTGGCACCAGCCATTATTCTTTGACCAACTCGAACACCATTGTCGAAAACAACTATTTCGACCGCACCAACGGAGAGTTAGAAATTATCTCTATTAAGTCGGCTGGAAACATCATTCGCGCCAACACTTTTTTCGAGGCGCGCGGTACGCTGACAATGCGGCATGGCAATGGAAATTTGATTGAGGACAATGTCTTCTTTGGTAATGGCAAGGACCATACTGGTGGAATACGTGTAATCAATGCTGATCATACTATTCGTAACAATTATATGGAGGGGCTCACTGGCTACAGGTTTGGGGGGGCTTTCGTGGTTATGAATGGTGTGCCGAATTCACCAATCAACCGGTACCATCAGGTTCGCAATGTGACCATCGAGCATAACAGCATCGTTACCAGCGATCATATCCAGTTGGCGGCTGGTAGTGACCAAGAGAGAAGCGCGACGCCCCAAGACAGCATCTTTCGGCGCAATTTGATAGCGAACAACTCGGGGCGCGATATTTTCACGGTTTATGACGATGTGTCCGGTATGGATTTTCAGGAGAATCTGCTGAATGATGTTCCGAGCCCTAAGTTAAGTGGCGGTTTTGCCAGCGAGAAAATCCTGCTTGAGCGATCTGAAAACGGCCTGCTTATACCAACATCGGAGCAGCAGATCGGCTATGGCATCAATGCCGACCTGACCCCAACAGCCAAAGCTTCTACTGGTGTTAGCTGGTACCCGAAGGCGGAACAGAGTGTCCAGTTCGGTACCGGGCAAACCATTCAGGTTAAACCCGGCGAGGATACGCTCACGCGTGCTGTGGCAAGTGCGGCTGCAGGTGATGTCTTGATGCTCAATGACGGTGTTTACACCGTCAGTCGTATCATTGATGTAACCAAGCCGGTCACCATAAGGTCTGCCAATGATGTGAAAGAGGTTCCTGCCTCAGGTATTGAGATCACTTACAGCCGCACAGCGCTTTTCGAAATCAAAGATGGCGGTGCGCTGAAACTTCAGGGTTTGAAAGTGAGCGGCCGAAACGCGCCAGACGCAGCCGGCAACTCGGTGGTGCGTACCAGCAAGTATTCCATGCTTAGAAACTATGAACTGATCGTGGATCGCTGTGAGTTTAGAGAGTTGGATATCAATCATTCTTTCAGTTTTCTGACGGTTTCACTCAGCACGTTCGCAGACAAGATTGTTATCAAAGACAGCAACTTTACCGATGTTACGGGTGCCATCTTAAAGCTTGATCGGGAGTTTGAAGATTTTGGTATCTATAACGCTGAATATGTCGCCATAAGCGGGTCTGATTTTACCAATATTCAGGGGTCATTAGTCGATTTCTATCGTGGCGGCACAGACGAAAGTACCTTTGGCCCTCACTTTTCCCTCACCGCATCCATGCTAAATAATGTTGGCCACGGCAAACGCAATAAATCGCGGTCTTCAGTGCATCTTCACGGCGTTCAGGTCACTGATATCTCAGATGTTACTTTCCGCAACAGCATGCCTATTGTCATTAACCATACGGTTGGGGAGCCACAAACTTCGATCCAATCAAACCGGTTTTTTGATACGAAACTGCCAAGGGTGGCTGAACTTAATAGTGAGTATGAAAATACTGCGGTGATCCGTGACAACGAAGTGAGGGGCAACTAACGTGCGGGCGGTTTATGAACTAGCACCCCTCTTGTTTTTCTGGTTGGTAGCCAGTTCAGCTTCCCATGCCATTGTTACAGAACATCAAGGCTTTGCTTATCAGGACAGTAAGCTGTTCACCCGAGCGGTTGAAAACACCCGCGGGGCAATAGATCGGGAAATTCTGAGTCCTATTGACGTACCCATGCCACAGGATGCAGGCGGCGGTTACACCCATGAGCAGCACAAGCGGAACTACAAATCCATCTATGACGCAGGTCGTCTCTATGCTGTGACTGGTGAGAAAAAATATGCGGACCATGCCAAGCGATTGCTGCTTGCCTACGCGGACCTTTACCCAACCCTTGGCGAGCATCCGCAAAAGAAGGAACAGACACCAGGAAGGTTGTTTTGGCAGAGCCTGAACGAAAGTGTCTGGCTGGTAGTGTCGATACAAGGTTATGACGCCATAAAATCGGCTTTGACCGCTGATGAGCGTGCCCACATAGAGGCTGGTGTTCTGCGCCCAGTTGCGCACTTCCTGTCTGAGGGCGCGCCGGAGACATTTAACAAGATCCATAATCATGGCACTTGGGCGACCGCCGCCGTAGGTATGACGGGCTATGTACTCGATGACTCAAGTTTGGTGGAAAAGGCACTATACGGGCTTGATTTATCCGGCAAGGGCGGGTTCATGCGTCAGCTTGATGAACTGTTTTCGCCAACCGGATATTACAGCGAAGGGCCCTATTATCAGCGTTACGCATTGATGCCGTTTGTCTTGTTTGCGGCGGCTATCGAGGCCAACCAACCAGAGCGCAAAATTTTTGAACACCGGAATGGTATTCTCAAGAAGGCTATCTATTCCACGATCCAGCTCAGTTATGGTGACTTTTTCTTCCCCGTCAATGATGCCCTGAAAGATAAGGGGCTAAACACCATGGAGCTTATGCACGCCAGTTCAATTGCCTTTGATCTGACCGGCGATAACTCACTGCTTCCAATTGTTGGCAAGCAGTCTGCTTTACCATTGACCGAGGCAGGCCTGAAAGTAGCGCAGGCTATGGAAGCCGGTACCGCCAAGCCATTTGACTTCAAGTCGATGCTGCATATGGACGGTGCAACTGGCGAAGATGGTGCGCTAGCAGTTCTTCGCACTGGTGAAGGTGATGACCATCAGGCTCTTGTGATTAAAAACACAGCCCAGGGCATGGGGCACGGGCATTTCGATAAGCTGGGTTGGCTATACTATGATGCTGGCCACGAAGTGGTCCTGGATTATGGTGCAGCCCGTTTCCTGAACGTCGAGGCAAAAAACGGTGGCCATTATCTTCCAGAGAACAGAAGCTGGGCCAAGCAAACTATTGCACACAATACGTTGGTCGTTGACGAGAAAAGCCACTTTGACGGCAACACAGCCGTTGGAGAACAACACCGCCCTGAACAACTCTTTTTCGTGTCCAACGACCATATTCAGCTTTCCGCTGCGCGCATCGACGAGGCATATGATGATGTTTCATTCACACGCCTGATGGCCACTATTGCCGACCCTGCACTCGATTTCCCAATTGTGTTGGACGTATTGAAAGCCAAATCGGATCAGCCACATAAGTATGATCTGCCGTTGCATTACAGCGGCCATTTGACGGACACGAATGTTGAGCTTGAAAGCGCCAGTGATGGCCTAAAGCCACTGGGCGATAAAAATGGCTATCAGCACTTGTGGCTTAAGGCGCGTGGTGCAATTGGGGATGCGCCCGGGAGCGTCACTTGGCTAAAAGACAAGCGCTTCTATACATACACAACTCTCGCGCCTGAAGGCTCAGAGTTTCTGTTCACTCGGCTTGGTGCGAACGACCCGAATTTCAATCTGCGGCCTGAAACCGCCGTTATTACACGGGTACCATTCGCAACCGATGTGTTATTTGCATCAGTATTGGAGCCACACGGCGTCTATAATCCAGCACTTGAGTACACTCTGAACAGTCATAGTCAGATTGCGAGTCTGAAGCGAGTTTCTGATGGTGCTTTGGATCTAATTTTGATCGAGACTGTTCAAGGTAAAACCTGGGCTGCCGTGATTTCATGGAATGCAGACCCAGACATAGAACACACTATTGAATTGGCCAATGAAGCGATTACTTGGCGCGGCTTTGCTCACATTAGCGAACTGAATTCTAAGCAAATTAGGGGGAGGGAATGATGGGTAGTCAAAGCGAACATTTCATTCGACAGGTATTGCCTGCAAATCGGGAGGTGGTCGGTGACGGTATAGCCCGCCAAATACTGGGCTATAACGGCGATATCATGATGGTGCGTGTCTGGTTTGATGAAGGTGCTATTGGGGAATTGCATAGTCATATCCATTCACAGGTCTCCTACGTTGAAAGCGGTCGTTTTTTAGTGACCGTAGGAAGTCAGGTGCAAACCTTATCTGCCGGCGATTGTTTTTATGTCGATCCAAACATGGACCATGGCGCCGTCTGCGAAGAAGCCGGTGTTTTGCTGGATGTGTTTAGTCCTGTGCGACAAGACTTTCTGGATGGCGAGGGGTATTCAAATGAAACTTAAGGGTCTGCGTTGGTATATTGTCTCTCTTGTGGCAGTGGCAACGGTCATCAATTACATTGACCGCGGCGCGTTGGGCTTCTTGTGGCCCGAAATCTCCAAAGACCTTGGTCTCACGAAAGCAGATTATGCGATTATCCTGAATGTGTTCACTTTCGCGTATGCGTTTGGCCAAACACTTTTCGGCCGTATTTTTGACTGGATAGGCACTCGCCTTGGTTTTGTCGTATCCATCGTTGTGTGGTCTTTCGCTACAATGTTACATGCTTTCGCCGTTGGCTTGACAACGTTTGCCATTTTTCGCGGGCTGCTGGGTGTTTCGGAAGCTGGAAACTGGCCTGGTGCTACAAAGGCGAATGCAGAATGGTTTCCGATCAAGGAGCGTGCACTTGCTCAGGGCATTTTCAACTCGGGTGCCGCAATTGGTGGCATCGTATCTGGCCCCATTATCGCGTATCTATTTTTCGTTCTAGAAAGCTGGCAGGCTGTCTTTATCATCGTCGGTATTCTCGGCCTTTTGTGGCTGATACCCTGGCTTGTCGTATGCAAGTCCAGCCCTGATGGTCACCCCTGGCTTGGTGAGAAGGAGCGCGAGTACATTCTGACGGGGCAGAAAAATACAGATACCAATTCCGAGGCAGATTATGCGCCAAATTCGCGTGAAATCCTGACACGAAAGGAAAGTTGGGGCGTTATCATGGCGTCTTTCTTTCTTGATCCCATCTGGTGGCTCTTTGTTGGATGGTTGCCGCTCTATCTGGCTGAAACCTATGGCTTTGGTGTAGTGGAAATCGGACAGTACGCTTGGGTGCCTTACGTGGGTGCCATGCTCGGTGCCTGGTTTGGGGGCCTGTTGGCTCAAAACCGAATTGGAGCTGGATGGACTGTTAACAAAACAAGGAAGTTCATTATAGGCCTCGGCGGCTTGATCATGTTGATTTCGCTATTAATAACCGTGAAGGCATCGTCTCCGCTGATGGCGGTTCTGTTGATGGCAGCAATCCTTTTTGGTTTCCAAACTGTTGTCGGCAACATTCAAACACTACCAAGTGATTTCTACAGCGGCAAATCTGTCGCTACGCTTGCCGGTTTTGCCGGCACTGCTGCCAAACTGGCCGTTGTTGGCCTGAATTTCCTAATCCCGATCATCACCATTGACAGCTATGCCCCGGCCTTTGTTGTCGGTGCGGCACTGGCCATCCTGACAGTTTTGTCAGTGTGGATTTTGTGTGGACACATCCAACCACTAAAACCGATCTCAGATAAATAAATGCAAAGTGAAAGTACTGGACATGAAACTCAAAGGTAAAGTTGCGATCGTAACAGGCGGGGGCCGAGATATCGGTAAATCCGTGTCGAAAAAACTGGCCGCCGAGGGTGCAAAAGTGGCGATCAATTATTTCAACAATACAGGTCAAGCGGAAGCCACTCTCTCCGAGATACAGGAGGCTGGTGGGACCGCAATTTGTGTGCGCGGTGACATGACCAACCAGGTAGATGTAGACCGTTTAGTATCAGAAACTCAGCAAGCGTTTGGGCATAATGTTGATGTACTCGTCAATGTGGCTGGTGGTCTTGTCGCCCGGAAGACCATAGAAGAGATGGACGAAGCGTTTTTTAACAAGGTTATGCGCTTGAACGTTCATTCCACTTTTCTGGCAACCAAAGCCGTTGTGCCTCATATGAAAGAGGGCAGTTCGATCATCAACCTGGCATCTCAGGCCGGACGTGATGGCGGTGGCCCGGGTGCATCTGCATATGCCACATCGAAGGGCGCTGTCATGACCCTCTCGCGTGCGTGGGCAAAAGAATTTGGGCCGAAGGGCATCCGCGTTAATTCCCTTTGTCCCGGCATGATCGCCACCAGTTTTCACGACACCTTTTCAAAAGATGAGGTTCGGAAAAACGTCGCCGCAGCAACGCCGTTACGGCGTGAGGGGCACCCCCAAGAGGTGGGCGATGTGGTCGCTTACTTAGCCTCTGACGAAGCATCCTTCCTTACGGGGTTGAACATGGATGTAAATGGCGGGCTGTTTATGTCTTAACGCTTAGTTTGGGTGATCTGTTATGCATCAGGTTTTTGAACAATTGGCCCGACATCACGTGGTTCCGGTTCTGGAACTGCCGGACGAGAAGCCAGCTCTGGAAGTTATGCAGGCTCTGGTTGCTGGCGAGCTGCCGGTCGCTGAGGTAACGCTGCGCTCTGCTGCCGCACTACCGGCATTGCAGGCAATGTCAGCTGCGTTTCAAGATGTGCTTTTGGGGGCAGGAACGGTCTCATCGGCTGACGAGGTTGATGCTGCAGTAGCAGCTGGCGCACAATTCGTGGTAACACCCGGTCTCAACCCATCGGTTATCTCTAGGTGTTTCAGCAAAAACATCCCGGTTATTCCGGGCGTTTGTACTCCATCGGATGTCGAGACGGCTCGCACTTACAATCTGAATATCCTCAAGTTTTTCCCGGCAGAGGCCGCAGGTGGTGTTGCCATGCTGGATGCGCTGGCAGGGCCCTATAAAGATCTTAAATTTGTCCCCACCGGGGGCATTGGTCCAGGCAATCTTCTCGATTATATTTCATGCAGAAATGTCCTGGCATGTGGCGGTAGCTGGATGGTTAAAAAGCACCTGATTGAAACCGGGGACTTTGATGAAGTTACACGCCTAACCCGAGAAGCCCGGCGTTTACTTGCCCGGATGGAGGCGGCATAGTGGCAAAAAAAATTGTAACATTCGGCGAGATCATGATGCGGCTCACCACGCCCGGCCGTCAGAGGTTCAGTCAGGCCAACAGCTACGATGCTACTTTCGGAGGCGGTGAAGCCAACGTGGCCGTATCTCTCGCCCGATTTGGTTGCAACTCGGTATTCGCAACTGCACTACCTGATAATGCGCTTGCGGACAGTGTCCGCCAATGCCTGCAAGGCCACGGTGTAAGGGTTGAGGGGCCATCTGTTGAGGGGGCTCGCCTTGGACTCTATTTTATGGAAACAGGCGCCAACCAGCGCTCTGGTCAGGTTGTATATGACCGATCCAGCTCGGCATTTGCCAGCCTTGAAACCAGTGTCATTGATTGGGCGAGTGTGTTTGAGGATGCTGACTGGTTTCATGTGAGTGGAATTTCTCCCGCGGTTTCAGCCAGTGCTGCAGAAGTGACGCTCGAGGCAGTGGAAGCGGCGAAAGCGGCAGGTGTCAACGTATCACTGGACCTCAATTATCGGGCACGCTTGTGGCAGTATCCGTGTGACCCACGTGAGGTGATGCGCAAACTCGTCAGCCTCACCGATGTGCTGATAGCGGGGCGGGAAGACAGTCAAAAAAGCTTGGGTATAGCGGGAGAAGGAGATCCCGACAGCCAGGAGTATTTTCGTGTGTTAACGGCCAACCTCGAACAGGAATTCCCTGACTTGAGCGCGATTGCCGTAACAATCAGAGATACCAAAACCGCCGAACATCATGATTGGGCGGCTTGCCTGCGCACGGGTAAAGAAACCCTTTTTTCCAAGCAATATGAAATTCGGGACATCGTTGACCGGGTCGGCTCGGGCGATGCGTTTGCAGCTGGTTTGATTTTTGGGCTCACAGAAAAAATGGTCCCTAGAGATGCCTTGGAGTTCGCTGCCGCCGCCAACTGCCTGAAACATTCCATTGAAGGTGACTTCAACCTTGTTTCTGCTGACGAGGTAAAATGCTTGGCTTCTGGCGCTGAAACCGGCCGAGTTCAACGCTGACAGTTTAAAAGCGAAACCATAACAGCAAAAGGCGCCCCATAAGGGACGCCTTTTGACTGTTTGGTTGCGGGAGTAGGATTTGAACCTACGACCTTCAGGTTATGAGCCTGACGAGCTACCGGGCTGCTCCATCCCG
>CANNDZ010000003.1 GCA_947503575.1 uncultured Kordiimonas sp.
ATGGTGATCCCTACGGGACTCGAACCCGTGTTTCCGCCGTGAAAGGGCAGCGTCCTAGGCCACTAGACGAAGGGACCAACGATCAGCACAACGGACGCCTAGATACCCAGCCACCCGGTTCCGGTCAACCGTTTTTTACTTTTTTGTTAGGGGGCGCCAACCAGCGCCACATCCTCCAGCGTCATCTCCACCTTACCTGCCCCAGCCCAGGTGTCTTTCTTCAACTTGCCCGCAATATGGAAGCGCCGACCAATACCGGTTTGCAGCAAGTGCCCTAGCGGTTCGTCGGCTTGGCGAAATGCCATCGCCTTGATGGAATTACCGTCTTTGGATTTGAAGATACAGCGCAAATGGTTTTCGCCCACGCGGTCAGCCTTCAGCAAGTCTACCTCTGGTATGGCAAAGTGCGGCCCTGGGTTTCCGCTGCCAAAGGGGCCAACCTGCTCAATGTCATCCACTAGTGCGGCACTGGCACCCGATAGCGCAATAACGGCGTCCAGCTTGAGCGCTCTGCTTTCATGGGCTGCTGCCACCGCCGTGCGCATCTGATCGCGCAAAAAAGTGCTTAAATCATCCAACTTATCAGCCGCAACAGTCAGCCCAGCCGCCATAGCATGCCCTCCACCCTTGATTAGCAAGCCTTTATGCTGCGCTTCAATCACCGCTGCACCAAGGTCTACGCCGGAAATCGAGCGGGCGGAGCCTTTGCCCTCACCGTTTTCCATCGCAATCACAAGTGCTGGCAAGCGGTATTTGTCTTTCAATCGGCTGGCAACAATACCAATCACACCGGCATGCCACCCTTCCCCGGCAGCGATGACCATCGTGTCTGGGCTGCCATCGACACCAACCTCCTGTTCCACCTGTGCGAAGGCTTCTTCCAGAACGGTGGCTTCAATCACACGGCGTTCATCGTTGTATTTATCCAGCTTTTCAGCGATCTGGCGCGCCTCCAGGGCGTTGTCGGTCGACAACAACTTGGTGCCAAGGCTGCTCTCGCCAACGCGCCCGCCTGCGTTCACCCTTGGCCCCAGAACAAAGCCCGCATGATAGGTGCCCGGCGCCTCAGACACCCGCCCGACGTCAGCCAGGGCGGTTAGACCCGCATTGCGGCGACCTGCCATAACCTTCAGGCCTTGGGTCACCAGCGCACGGTTAACGCCGGTCAATGGCACGACGTCACACACCGTACCCAGCGCCACAATATCCAGCAGCAACCGCAAGTCAGGCTCGGGCCGGTCACCGGTGAACCAGCCCGCCTCGCGCAGCAACCGGTTCAATTCCACACACAGCATGAACGCAACACCAACAGCCGCAAGCTGGCCCTGCCCGCTGTCATCGTCCAGCCGGTTCGGGTTGATAACCGCAACAGCGGTCGGCAATGCGGGTTCTGCCTTGTGGTGATCCACAACAATCACATCGAGGCCAGCATCCTTAGCGGCTTGCAACGGCTCAAACGATAAGGTGCCACAATCCACCGTAATAACCAGGTCGACACCCTGCTGCCGCAGCCCCAAAAGCGCGGGCGCATTGGGGCCATAGCCTTCTGCCATTCGATCCGGAATATACGGGATGATTTCAACACCAAGCGCCCGAAAGTAGCGGATCAGCAACGCGCTGGAGGTTGCACCGTCCACATCATAGTCACCGAATACAGCGATTTTCTCACCTGCGTCCACTGCACGGATAATACGCCGCGCACCGGCTGTCATATCCAATATGCTGGCCGGGTCCGGCAATAGCGCCTTCAGGGAGGGTCGGAAAAAGGTTTCTGCCTCGTCGGGGCTAACACCCCGCCCGGCAATCAGTTGCCCAACCGTCAGGGACACGCCCAGCCTGTCGGCGATCGCCTGTGCGTGTCGGTCAAGAAAAGGGCGCTGCACCCAACGCTGACCCAGCGCAGAAGATGCAACGCCCAAAACTGTTTCTGCCCGCTGCGCTGTATCGGTCAAGCTTACGCCTCTTTATCATACCCGTGCAGTGTTTGAACCCGGCGGATCGTTTTGGATTTGGATCGCATGGTCACCGTGTCGGTTGTGATACCTTCCGGGGTGCGATGCACGCCGTCCAGCATGGTACCGTCAGTCACGCCGGTCGCTGCAAAAATGACATCACCGGACGCCATGTCTGTCATAGTATATTTGCGGTTCAGGTCTTCAATGCCCCATTTATGAGCGCGCGCGCGCTCGTCATCGTTACGGTACAGCAACCGGCCTTCCATTTGGCCGCCAATGCAGCGCAAGGCAGCAGCAGCCAGCACTCCTTCGGGTGCGCCGCCAGACCCCATATACATATCAATGCCGGTTTTTGTGTCTGTTGTGGCGATAACACCTGCAATGTCGCCGTCACCAATCAGGGCAACACCGCAGCCAATACCGCGCAGTTCCTTAATCAGCTTGGCATGGCGCGGCCGGTCCAGCACACACACCATCATTTCTTTAACGCCTTTGCCTTTGGCTTTTGCCACTGCTTCAACGTTTTCTGTTGCGGTTTTATCCAGATCAATCACACCGTCCGGCAAGCCGCCACCCACAGCAATTTTATCCATATACACATCGGGAGCGTTCAATAAGCCACCCCGTTCTGAAATCGCGACCACCGCTAAGGCGTTTGGCATGGCTTTGGCACAAATTGTGGTGCCTTCAAGCGGGTCAAGCGCGATATCCACCGCAACGCCGCCAGCGCCGACTTCTTCCCCGATATACAGCATTGGGGCTTCGTCGCGCTCGCCTTCGCCGATGACAACACGGCCATCAATGTGCAGGCTATTAAAGGCCTTGCGCATGGCTTCAACAGCTGCTGCGTCCGCTGCTTTTTCATTACCCCGACCGTTAAGAGCGCTGGCAGCAATAGCACCAGCTTCAGTAACCCGCACAACTTCCAGTACTAGTGTGCGATTGAGCCCTGTAGATGACATGCAAAAATCCCCTGTTATGCCGCCTCGATTCTCAGCATTGCGGGGCTCTCTAACACACATTCAAGCGCGTTGAAATGGTTGAGTGCAGCATTTGCAGCCTCTTCTGTCGTTTCATGTGTGGTTAGCACAATGTAAACGCCACCATCATCGGCATGGCCGCGTTGCAGCATGCTTTCGATCGATACCGTGTTTTCCGCAAGCGCCCGCGTGATGTCGGCCATTACGCCCGGCACATCCGCAACTTTCAGGCGGATATAATAGGTTCCGATGTGGTTATCCGCGCCCAATTGGGCAGGCGCGCCCAATGTGGCCGCCGGTACGCCAAACGGCGGATACCAAACACCACGCGCCACATCAACAATGTCCGCCACTACAGCAGAAGCCGTTGGCCCTGCGCCCGCACCCGCGCCCTCATAGCCCGTGGGGCCGACATGGTCGCCGGTCACCATCACCGCATTGGTGGCATCCATTACTTTCGCCAGCGGCGAGGACAGTGGCACCATAGCCGGATGCACCCGCACTTCAACTCCGCCATCGGCTTGCCGCGCAACGCCGAGCAGCTTGATGCGGTAGCCAAGCTCCCGCGCGTACTCAATATCCACTGGCACAATATTGCGGATACCCTCGGTTGGTAGGTTTTCAAGGTCTGGCGCCATGCCAAAAGCAATAGCAGCAAGGATCGCCGTTTTGTGCGCCGTATCAATGCCATCAATGTCAAAGGTGGGGTCAGCTTCTGCGTAGCCAATGCGCTGGGCATCGGCCAAAACCTCATCAAACGGTAAACGTTCATGCTCCATTCGGGTTAATATATAGTTACATGTTCCATTAAGTATGCCATGCAAGCCACTGATATTATTTGCTGAAAGACCTTCTGTTAAAGCCTTGACAATCGGAATCCCACCAGCAACGGCTGCCTCAAATCGCAGGGCGGCATGGCTATCTTCTGCCAGTGTTGCCAGCTCTTTACCGTGCGTTGCCACCAGTGCTTTGTTAGCCGTTACGAATGGTTTGCCAGCCTTCAGACAGGCTTTCGCAAGCGCATAGGCGGGGCCGTCACTACCCCCCATTAACTCAACCACCAGGTCCACGCTGTCGTCTAAGGCAAGATCAACGGCATTATCGTGCCATACATAGGCCGACAGGTCCGCACCGCGATTTCTGCTGCGGTCTCGCGCCGAAACCGCGGTAATGACGATTGGCCTGCCTGCGCGCGCTGCCAACACTGTCGCATTGTCTTCAACAATTTTAACAACACCAATACCCACAGTGCCAAGTCCGGCAATGCCGAGTCGAAGGGGGGACTGTTCTTTTGTCATAAAGTCGTATGCTTTCTATTCAGCGGCTTGGCGCGCGTGCCAGCTGGCGATATGCGTATCTTTGTCTGCCATGAATTTTTTGATGTTGCGAACAGCCTGCCGGATGCGGTGTTCGTTTTCCACCAGCCCTATGCGTACAAAACCCTCACCGTATTCACCAAAGCCTGCCCCCGGCGATACAGCCACTTTGGCATGCTCCAGCAACAGCTTTGTGAAAGCCATAGAGCCCATTTCCTGAAAATCTTCCGGTAATGGGGCCCAGGCAAACATAGAGGCCTTGGGGCTAGGCACAGGCCATCCCGCAGCGCACAGGCCTTCAATCAGTATATCACGCCGTTTCTGATAGGTCTGCCTGTGCATTTCAACACAGTCTTGCGGGCCATTAAGTGCCGCAACCGCGGCCACCTGTATGGGCGTGAACGCACCATAATCCAGATAGCTTTTCACCCGCGCAAGCGCACCCACAAGGTCTTTGTTACCTGCAGCAAAACCAACACGCCAGCCTGCCATAGAATAGGTTTTGGACAAGGACGTAAATTCTACCGCGATCTCGCGCGCCTCTGGAATTTCCAAAATGGAAGGCGGAGGGCAGTCATCAAAATAAATCTCTGCATACGCAAGGTCCGACAGTATCCAAATGCCGTGCTTGCGGCAAAAATTAACGACTTCACGGTAGAAATCCAGATCAACAACCTCGGCTGTAGGGTTCGATGGATAACACAAAATCACTGCCGTGGGGCTTGGCACACTGTGCTGAACCGCGTGCGCCAGCTCCGTCATGAAGTCGTGCCCCGCCCCCATTGGCAAATGCCGAACCGATGCACCCGCAATCATAAAACCGTAGGGATGGATCGGATAACTAGGGTTGGGAACCAGAATACAATCGCCGGGTGCGGTAATCGCCTGCGCCAGGTTGGCCAGCCCTTCCTTGGACCCTAAGGTAACAATCGCTTCTGTTTCAGGATCGATGGTGACGCCAAACCGGCGGTCGTAATACCCTGCAAGTGCCCTTCGCAGACCAGGAATACCGCGTGATGTAGAGTAGCCGTGAGCACGCTTATTGTCAGCGGTTTCCTTCAGCTTATCGACAATATGCTGTGGTGTCGGCAAATCAGGGTTGCCCATGCCCAGATCAATGATGTCCTCACCGCGCGCGCGTGCCGCCGCCTTCATCTCATTGACTTCTGCAAAAAGATAAGGGGGTAAGCGCCTGATACGATAAAAGTCGGTTTTCGACATGATAGATCCTGTATTCTGTTGGGGTGCTGATGACAAAGCCGACTGCACTACAGTGTTTCAAAGATAAAAACAGCGGCGGGTCAAGACTGTTCCGCGTCTGCTCGGAATAAATTTAGGGAAAAACCACACAGTCTTATGTTTTACTAAGTCTATAGACGTCAATTTCAGTGTTTCCTTGCAATGTGTCGGTCAGACCTACGAACAGGGCATAATTCTATGCGGCTTTTGCAGACATAAAAAAAGCAGGATAAAATCCTGCCCACCTTATGAATATGAATGAATGCGGTGGGCTTATGGCGCGCTCTCCAACGCGCTCTCTGCGGCGTGCAGTGCCGCTTCCGCCGCGATCATCATGGTGTTATCGGCAAATTCTTCTTGCGCAGCTTGTTGCTTGAGGCTGGCAATAGCGTCGTGCAACGCTCGTGCGGCCTTTATGGCAGAAAGGCGCGCATCATCCGGGCTAACAGCGCCCTCGTTCACGTCAGTGCTAGCGATACGGTCTTGCAACCCCACGTACACTTCCTGAAGGCGGTTGTTCAAATCTTGCGTCTGACACGACTTGGACCCGGCTGTCGCTACCAGGCGCGGCAGATCGGAATATCTGTCAGCCAAGGTTACCAGGCGTTCCCTGCCAATATCCCGGTCCATATCCATTAGCATTGACCCGATACTATCGAAGGTCAACGGCGACCCCTCGCCTTCACCACTACCATGCGCAGGCACGGTAACCGCAATAAAAAGCATCGCCGCTGACGTCAAAGACGCAGAGACTGTAAGTCTGCTAAATTTTGCTAAGCGGGGCCGCATCAAGATACCCTGTCATTTCCTCAAGACAACAATGCCTCAAATGTTAGAAGATAACAAGATGCGATTTAGGAAGATGTTTTAAAACGCTATCAGCGCGTTCCCGTCGTTTACCCAACCGGCTTAGGGAACCTGCAACAAAAGCGCCGCGACATTCCGGCCCTCAATGGTCAGCACATTATACGTGCGGGCCGCCGCCCCGGTGCTCATAACATCATAACCGATACCCTGCTCTTCCAGATGCAGCCGCAAGGCGCGTGGCAACAAGGCCATATCTGCACCCGTGCCAATTAACAGGATTTCAGGGGTTCCGTGCTCCGCCATCAGGCTATCGATATGGGTGCGGTTCAGGCTGGCCAGGTCATCGGCGTCAACCGGGAAAAAGCCACTTTCGCGCACGAACAAACTGCCTTCGACACGCCGTTCCATCAGGCGAAAGCCACCGTCCCCGTATGCTTCCACAAGAAGGCTGCCTTCTGGCCGCTCAAGCGTGACAGACATGCCGTGGGATTGAACCTTATTCGTCACGGGTATTCTCTCCGCTTATCAGACCTGGCTGAAAGGCCCCGGGCGGCTTTTATCCACCGTTGGGTCCTTGTCATCATCATCCAAAATCATGGACTCGCGCCGAATTTTGAAGAACATCAATAAAGGCGATGCCACAAATATCGAACTGTAGGTGCCTACAACAACGCCCCATATCATAGCTGCCGTGAAACCCTGAATAACGTCACCACCCAGGAAAAACAGCGCAAACAAAGCCAAAAGTGTCGTAACAGATGTCATCACTGTGCGACTGAGCGTTTGATTTAGCGAGAGGTTCAAAACATCCTGCATCGCCATTTTGCGGTATTTACGGATGTTTTCGCGCACCCTGTCATATACTACGACAGTGTCATTGAGGCTGTAGCCAACAATCGTTAGAAGGGCCGCGATGATCGACAGGTTAAAATCAAGCCGGGTGATGGCGAAAAAGCCCACTGTCAGCAACACATCATGCAACAAGGCGATCACGGCCCCCAGGCCAAATTGCCATTCAAACCGGAACCAGATGTAAATCAGGACCAAAAACACAGCTACGGTTACGGCAATGATACCATCCCGTTTCAATTCGCCGGACACAACAGGGCCAATGATGTTGCCCTGCCGGAACACAATATCAGGCATTGCAGCTTCAAAAGCTTCCCGCACGCGCAGGGTTGCGTCTGATTGTGCCTGATCGCCGCCGGGCTGGCGCTCGATACGAATAAGCGCACTGTTGCCATCATCAATCGACTTCACAGACACATCGCCCATGCCCAGCGGTTCGACAACCGCCCGGATGGCGCTGATATCGACGGACCGGTCTTCATAACCGAACTCAACTTCAATACCGCCTTCAAAGTCGATACCGTAATTCAGGCTGTTCACCGCAAACAGAGCAATGGACCCAATGATCAACAGAATGGAAAACACCGCCGCAATTTTGCGCATGCCCAAAAAGTTAACATTGGTTTCCTGAGGAATAAGCCGCAGAAGCATGATCCTGCCCTCCTAAACCGGCAGCTTGGCCCAGCGCGCACGCTTGAGCCAGCTTGAGAGAATATACCGCGTCAACACAACGGCAGTGAACATTGATGTCAGGATGCCGATTGCCAGCGTCACGGCGAAACCCTGCACCGGGCCCGTACCCAGGAAATACAGAACCGCTGCCGCAATGAAGGTGGTGATATTAGCATCCAGAATGGTCGATAGCGCCTGACCATAACCGCGTTCCATCGCCTGAAACGGTTTGGCACCGGCGCGTTGTTCCTCGCGGATGCGTTCAAAAATCAGCACGTTAGCGTCCACGGCCATACCAATCGTCAGCACTACGCCTGCAATGCCCGGCAGCGTGAGCGTCGCCTGAAACAGCGACAATACGCCCGTGATCAGCACAAGGTTAGTGATAAGCGCCACATTGGCGGCCAGTCCAAACCGGCCGTAGCTGGCGATCATATACAGGATAACAGCGACGAAACCGACGACTGCCGCCATGCTTCCACTTTCAATGTTATCAGCGCCAACACCAGGCCCGATGGTGCGACGGGACAGAACGGTGAGATCCACCGGCAAAGCGCCCGCTTTCAACAGTGTTGAAAGCTCGTTCACTTCCGCCAGATCACCAACGCCGGTAATAATGCCGGACCCGCCCAAAATAGGGCTATTGATCGTAGGATAACTGATGACAAGGTCATCCAGTACAATAGCAAACGGCCTTCCCACATTATTGGCTGTGTGCGACCCAAAGCGCTTGGCCCCTGCAAGGTTAAAAGTGAAGGATACCACGGGCTGACCGCCCTGGTCGTAGCTGGGTTTTGCATCTGTCAGGTCTTCCCCTGAAACGATAACACGCTCGCTGATCACAATGCTGGTGCCGTCGCGGGTGGGCATAACCTTCTGGCGTGGCCGCAGGCGACCGTTGGCAATATCATCCTGGCTCAGACCCGTGATCACATCATGAAACGACAGTTTTGCCGTGCGTCCAACAAGCCGGATAATTTCGTCCGGATCACTGGCACCCGGCACTTCCAGAATAATACGGTCACTACCTTGCGGTTGCAGGGTAATTTCCTTGGTACCGTCCGGGTCAACCCGCTTGCGGATTACTTCCATCGCGCGGCTGATCGCATCGCGTTTCTGGATTTCGATACCCTGATCTGTAAGCGCCAGCGTGAAGGTAGGCCCCTCCCGGTCCAGCGTGACTTCCTGCACACCACCACCAAGCACAGGGTTAATACCGCCGACCGTGCTTTGCGACAAAGGCAGCAACAGTTCGCGCCCGCGTTCTGTCAGGTCCGGGTTACGCAGAGTGGCTTGCACCGTCTCGCCAACAATTTTGACGCCTGTGAACGTGGCGCGCTGTTCGCGCGGGATATCCCGGCGGCGACCTTCTTCGCGGCTCAAGTCCCTGATCTGGTCAGCGATGTTGTTAAGCCGGGCGCGCACCACATCGTCGGTTTGCGCGGCAAACAGCAGATTTACCCCGCCACGCAGGTCAAGGCCAAGGCTCAGCGTCTGGTCGGGCAGAAAATCCGGCAGATTATTGCGGGTGTTTTCCGGCAAAAAATTCGGCAGCGCGGTTGTGATACCAAACAGGCACACAAGCGCAATCATGATGACTTTCCAACGGGGAAAGTTGAGCATCAGAAGTCCCCTACTCACTCAAACCCGCCGCGCACATGTGGGCGGGCTTCAAAAAAACCGGGCCATCATTTTGTCAGGCCCGGAATACTGTATTATTTTTTTTCGTCGGTTTTAGCGGGTTCGCCCTTGGCGCGCACATCAGACAGGGTGCTTTTGACCACCCGCATGCGCACGCCGTCACCGAAGTCGACGTCAATTTCATTGTCGTCCTTGACCTTGGCAACCTTGCCAATCAACCCGCCTGCGGTCACAACCGTGTCGCCTCGGCGCACGTTATTCACCATTTCGCGGTGCTCTTTCATTTTCTTGTTTTGCGGGCGCAAAATAAGAAACCAGAAAACAACAACTATTAATAATAGCGGTGCCAGACTCTCAAGCAGGCCAGGGCCGGCTGGCGCACCAGCAGCTTGGGCAAATGCAGGTGTAGAAAACAACATAAATACAATACCTCTAGTCAACGGGCTGCTGTCGCCCAATGGGCAGAAACAGGCAGCGCTCCCTCAATCAACGGCGGACTATAGCCGCTTAAAGGTCAAATGCAACAAAAGCGAGGCTCGCCTGCTGCAAAATCCCGTGATACATCTGCATGTCAACATGGGAACCAGACAAACAGGTTGCAAGTGACGAAACAAGAAACACAAACGCTGGAAGCGGAAATCGCCGCTTTAACCAAGGCTGTACAAAGGCTGGCGGACGCAGCGGACCGCCAACAGCCTGCAATGGCAGCGGTGGATACGGCGGTGGCGGACGCCTTTGTTTTTAACGCCGAGTCCACGTCCCTGACCCCGGTTGCACATGTTTCCACCCCTGATCTGGCCCTTTTGGTGGGCATTGACCGGGCAAAAGCCACATTGCTGGACAATAGCCTGCGTTTCGCGGGCGGCTTTAGCGCAAACAACGCCCTGTTGTGGGGCGCGCGCGGCATGGGGAAAAGCACGCTGGTAAAGGCCATTCACAAGCATCTGGTCAAAACGGTGGAGGCGGTGCCTGCGCTGGTGGAAATTCACCGTGAGGATATCGCCGCCTTGCCCGGGCTTATGGGCCTTTTGCGCAAGCAGGACCGACGTTTCATGCTGTATTGCGACGATTTGTCGTTCAACCGACCGGATCAGGACTTCAAGGCGCTCAAAAGCGTTCTGGAAGGCGGACTGGAAGGCAGACCTGACAATGTGGTGTTTTACGCTACGTCAAACCGCCGCCACATGTTGCCGCGCCAGATGATCGACCAGGAAAGCGCAACCGGCATCCACCCCAACGAAGCGATGGACGAAACCATCGCCCTGTCGGACCGGTTTGGCCTGTGGCTTGGTTTTCACCCATGTGATCAGTCAGAATACATTGATATTATAGAAGTTTATATATCAAAGTTTAAGTTAAACCCGAAGTATGACTGGCACGCAGATGCGCTCGAGTGGGCCAAGACCCGCGGCAATCGCTCGGGCCGCACCGCCTGGCAATTTGTTCAAAACCTCGCCGGTGAATTGGGGCATTTCGTTAAGTTCTAGCGCGCCTCTGCCGTGCGGCTTTGTAGGTAATCCAGTGGGTCCAACGCGCGCCTGCCCTTGCGGATTTCAAAATGCAGTTGCGGTTCGCTTACGCCGCCGGTTGCGCCAACCCGCGCGATCACCTGGCCTTTCTTAACGCTGTCGCCCTTGTTCACCAGCAGGCGTTCGTTATGGGCGTAGGCAGTCAACCAGCCACCAGCATGCTTAAGCAACAACAGGTTGCCATAACCCTCCAGCGCGTTGGACGCATACACCACCACGCCCGCGTCGGCAGAACGCACCGGCGTGCCCTGCCGCGCAAGAATATTGATGCCGTCATTATGCAGCCCGCCTTCCTTTGGGCCAAAGCGGGAAGCGAGCCTGCCATCCACCGGCCAGCCAAAGCCGCTGGTGCTGCGGGCGGGCGGCGCAGGCAATGCAACCGTACGGCCCCGTGTGGGGGCGCTTGCGGATGCTGTTTGTGTTGCTGCCTGCGCACCACCCGGCAGTTTCAGCACTTGCCCCACTGACAATGTGTACGGCTTTTTAATGCCATTTGTGCGCATCAAGGCTGTCAGGTTCACCCCGTAACGCCGGGAAATACCGTATCCGGTGTCCCCTTTTCTAACCGTATGCGTCAGTGTGACCGGCACTTTCAGCTTCTGGCCTACCGCCAACGCATATGGCGGTTTGATCCCATTTGCTGCAATCAGGGACCTGAGCGGCACCCCGTTTGAGCGCGCGAGGCTATAAAGCGTATCCCCCCGCCGAACCGTTATGGTCTTGCCGGTTACGGGGGGTGCTATGGATGTTTGCGTGCGCACTGGTCGGGTTGTAGCGGTCCGGGATGCTGTGGGCTTTGTTGTCACTGGTCGGGGGCGGTCCGTGCGCGGCGTTGCTGAAGCACGACGGATCGGCGCGCCAGCAGTGGCATAATCTCTGCGCGGGTTCCAGCGCGGGCTGGGTACGGGACGCGGGGAATTCAATACGCGATAAACAGGCTTTATGTCCGCCGGGTCAGGCGGGCCACCAAAACAAGCGGCCAGCATCAGGCCAACGCCTATCGCCAGTAATACCCTAATTTTACTCGTTTGAATGCTCACCGCACCCCTCCTGCCGCAGACGATACTAAGGCCTGAGGTATGGGGCAATAATTTGTCAGCCGCACATTTAAAATAATTGTGGGGGTAAATAATTATGGGGGCCAAAAACAAGCAGGCACCGATGGCCTGCCTGGTATTTTTTAGGATTACGGCGCTTATTCAGGCTTCGCGTAGACTTGCCTGCCCGAAAAATAGGTCGCGTCAACGGCCAATTCACGGAAACTTTCGTCCATCGGCGCGGGCACCGTGCCGTCCAACAGCACAAAGTCGGCCCATTTCCCCACCGTGATAGAACCTATTTCATCTTTCCACGGCGTGATGCTGGCACCAGACTGAGTATAGGCCATCAGAGCTTCTTCAAACGTCACCGCTTGCTCCGGGTGGAACGGCTTGCCATCATTAAAGCCAAACGGGCTAACCCTGAACACCGCATCCGCAATCTGGATAAGCGGGTTTAGGGGCGATGTTGAATAGTCCGCTCCGTAAACGAGCGGTACACCTGCATCCAGCATGGACTTCCATGTGTAGGTGCGGCGCGTGCGGTGATCCCCCAAACGCACAGGCACATAAACGATAGAATTTGTCGCGTGGTTTGGCTGCATGGATGCCACAACGCCCAGGTCTTTAAACCGCTGCACGTCTTCATCATGTATGACTTCGATATGCTCCACCCTATTAGGGAAAGGCACGGGGTTCTCCTTCGCCGCCTCAAAGGCATCCAGGCTGGCTGAAACCGCCGCGTCGCCGATAGAATGAATGGCGACCGGCAAACCGGCGGCTGTTAATGCCTGAACTTCTGCCGCCAACTCTTCCGGGGTTGCTATATATTCACCCAGCCAGCCTGCGCGGTCACTGTACGCCTCGCTCAGCACGGCTGTATGGGCCGATAAAACTCCGTCATTGATCAGCTTTACAAAGCCAATCCGCAGCAATGGCCCTTCTTCCGCTTCCTTGCCAGTGGCAATTACACGCTCAGCAACCTCTGCCTGCTTAGCCAAAATTTCCTCTGGGGAGCTGGAGCCGCGGCCATCAATGATGCCGCGGTTCATAAAGCCATACCAGATACGCATAGTAGGATCACCGTTTTCCACCACATGTACGTAGTCATCCAGCCCGCCCATTTGGTGCAGGCCCGTAATGCCAAAACTGTTGGCATAGCGGTACATTTCTGCCAGGCCTTCCTGGCGCTGGGCGTCTGTTCGGTTTGGCACAATTCGGCGCACCAGTTGCTGCGCGCCTTCAAGCAGAATGCCCGTTGTGTCGCCTGTTTCAGGGTCGAGGACCACTTCGCCGCCGGGCGGTGCTTCGGTTTCGGGCGTCACACCTGCCATTTCCAGCGCTTTGGAGTTAGCCCAGGCATAATGCCCATCAATATGCGTTAAAACGGCTGGGCGATCCGGCAAAACCTCATCCAGCATCTGTTTAGTGGGGTATTCGCCGTCTGACAGGGTGTGGTCCCAGCTGCCACCAACAAGCCATTCACCTTCAGGCAAGCGCTTGTCTGCTTCTGCGATCATGGCAAGCCATTCTTGCTTGTCCGCAATGTAGGCAAGATCCACGCCCGCCACATACGGTGAATTACCGCTTACATGAGAGTGAGCGTCAATGAAGCCCGGCGTAACGGTGCGACCAGCGGCATCAATCACTTGCGTGCGCTCACCCGCCAGCGCGGTAATATCTGTTGTGCTGCCCACAGCAGTGAATTTGCCGTCTGTCACGGCAAAGGCTTGCACCCGCGGTGCAGCAGAATCGCTGGTGTATGTATCTGCATTGATGACAATCAGGTCGGGTGCTGCACTAGGGCGTCCATCTGCCTGATCAGGCGTCTGCTGTTCTGCAGAACAGGCAGCCAGTATCAAGGCAGCCAGTGTAGAGGCAACCCTGGCAACGATAGGTTTCAAAAAATTCCCGTAGATCATGCGTATAGTCCCCGCTTTTACTTTAGTGGCTGTGTATTCTGCGCCACGCTGCCGCCCCCTGGCGGGGTAACCTTAGGATGAAGTGGATAAGACTTCAACTTCCACGGCCAACCAGCCTTCCAACTACACAGGCGGCAAAAATAGACCCCGTGATCAAGTCACGGGGTGACACTGTGCTTGGGATCAGATGGCAAAACTCACCTGTCATACCGGGGCTTGACCCCGGTATCCATTCGGGTGGATTTCATGCTGTGTCAGGCGCCAGCCATCAGTTCAGATGCGATGTCGGCGCGCAGGAACCTGTGGGTTGCCATCATTCTGGGTTCATCACTCATGTTGGGGGCTGCGCTGTGAATTGCACGCATATCTAAAAAATAAACATCCCCCGGAGCCCCCGTCAGCTCAACGACACTCAGATCGTCCTGTTTTAGCCGCTGTTTGCTATTGTCTGGGTTTAGAAACCCGTCGATCGAAGGATGAGCAACCGCCATCAACTCACGAAAGAACGGCTCTTGCCGCAGCGATGCGGTAACATCGCGACTTCTGATAAAGCCGCTATCGTTTAAAAGCCGGTGGGAGCCTGCAACAACCAAAGTTCCGCCCCCTTGTGGTTTGATCTCGCTCAGGAGGATGAAAACCTGCACACCCGGTCGTTGCCCGCTGGCAACGCGCGCGATATCAACATGCCAACCATCATGTGGCATGCGCCACTCCCCTTCATTGGGCAGCGTCACAAGTATCTGCGGGCGTTTGAAAAACTGTTTGTCCAGATCAGCGTGGTCAAGAATAGCATCCACAGTTGGCTTTATGCCCGGCTCATCAAGCAGTCGCTCAACATCTTCGATTTTATTGCCAATTGCCTTTGCGCTGTATCCTTTGTCCGGCCATGGTGCGCGGGCCCTGCCCTGAAGCTGCCACTCGCCAAACCGGGAAAAACCCAACTTTTCAAAGCGTGATACAACTGCCGTCCGCGCGCGCGAAATGGCCTGCGCTGAAACCAATGATTTGACTTTCAGGACACCGGAATATTCAAATTCTGCCTGTTGATCTTTGGTCAACATGTAGGACACACCTTTGAATACAGTGAGCAGGTGTAGGTAACTCAAAGAAGTAAACGGAGCTAGAATTAAAATCGTTGGCTATCTTGCTCGCTAGCATGCGCGAAACAATGACTAGTAATGAAAGCACTAGCTTTATGTGCTAGTTCTCATTCTGTGCATGCAACCACAAAACGTATATCCGCAGAGCATTCCTGCGCGTTTTCCAACAAAATTTAGCTCGATCTAGCTCATAGTTGAGAAACAAATACTTACTTAGGAGAATTTGCGCTGCATATAGTAGGAAGAATACGATCAACAACGTTGGCAATACGCTCAGTGAATTTCCTACAGCAGCCAATATCTGCCCTTCATTTGGGATTTGGAAGCCTATTTCAAACACCAGCCATAGCACGCCAATTGCAAGCGAGAAAACAATCGGTCGTGTTATGTATTTCAAAAGGTGCTGACGAAGACGAACAGTGTCGGCCATAAAATAGTAGACAAAATTGGGTGAGTTTGACAGCCGCTTCAACTGAACACCTGATTTTCCAGCTAAAAAGTTTTAGCCAATTTGCCGGCCAGCTTGCGGGTGGTTTCATGGTGCGTGAGGTCCAGATGCAGCGGTGTGACCGAAATGCATTTTTCCCGCACAGACTTCAGGTCGGTTTCATGGCCGGGGATGCCGACTTCGCGGCCCAGCCCAAACCAGAAGTATTTAAACCCGCGCGGGTCTGTGCGTTCTTCAATGTTATTGCCCAGCATTTCCCGGCGGCCCTGCTCTGTTACTCGGATGCCTTCAATCTCATCTGGCTCAAACGCCGGGAAGTTCACATTAATCAGCACACCTTCAGGCCAGCCTGTGTCCAGCAACAGTTTCAGGACTTCGGGCGCATATTTTTCAGCCGTTTCCCATTTGGTACTGGCGGGTGGGCGGATGCACTGGCTGAACGCAATAGAGGGAATTCCACAAAGCGTGCCTTCCATCGCGACAGATACCGTGCCCGAATAGGTGACATCTTCCGCCAGGTTGCCGCCCCGGTTCACGCCAGAGAGAACCAGCGTGGGCACATTATCAGCCATGATGTGGTTAACCGCCATCATGATGCAATCCGTCGGTGTGCCGTCAATTGCCCAGCGTTTTTCTTCAATTTGGCGTACGCGCAGTGGTCGCGTCAGCGTTAAGGAATGCCCTGCACCTGACTGTTCCGTTTCGGGGGCCACCACCCAGACATCATCGGAAAACTGGCGCGCGACAGCTTCCAGTATTTTCAGGCCCGGGGCATTGATACCGTCATCGTTTGATACCAGGATACGCTTTGCTGAAACGCTCATGCGCCTGTCCCTATCACCTGCAAACCACCCATGTAGGGTTGAAGCACATGCGGCACCCGGATGGTGCCATCGGCTTCCTGATAGTTTTCCATGACCGCAATCAGGGTGCGACCAACCGCAAGGCCAGAGCCATTAAGGGTGTGGACAAAACGGGTTTGTTTTTCACCCCGCTGGCGGCATCTTGTTTTCATGCGACGGGCCTGAAAGTCCCCGCAGGTAGAACAGCTTGAAATTTCGCGGTATTTGCCCTGCCCCGGCAACCAGACCTCAAGGTCAAAAGTGCGGCGCGCGCCAAAGCCCACATCGCCCGAGCAAAGCTTCATCAGCCGGTACGGCAGCTCAAGACGCTTTAGCACCTCTTCAGCGCAGGCTGTCATGCGGTCCAGCTCGTCGTCTGATTGCTCTGGCGTCGTGACAGACACCATTTCCACTTTTTCAAACTGGTGTTGGCGGATCATACCGCGCGTGTCCCGGCCTGCGGCCCCTGCTTCGGCGCGGAAACACTGGCTGTGCGCAGTCATGCGGATGGGCAGGTCTGCCTCGTCCAGAATTTCCCCGGCATGTACGTTCGTCAGCGTTACCTCGCTTGTCGGGATCAGCCAGTGATCTGTGTTGGTGGTGAAGGCATCATCGCCGAATTTGGGGAGCTGGCCTGTGCCCAAAAGCGCCGCTTCGCGCACCAGCGCCGGGGTCCAGACCTCTGTATAGCCATGTTCGCGGATGTGCAGATCAATCATGAACTGCCCCAGCGCCCGCTCCAGTCGGGCGACTTCGCCCTTAAGGATGACAAACCGAGAGCCAGACAGCTTGGCAGCGCGTTCAAAGTCCATGCCGCCCAACGCTTCGCCCAGATCGAAATGCTCTTTGGGCTCGAAGTCAAACGTGCGCGGCGTGCCCCAGGTGCGCACCTCCTCGTTATCGTCTTCGTCAGCCCCTTCCGGCACATCGTCGTAGAGGGCATTGGGCAGGCTCATTAAAAGGGTTGTTAGGGCGTCACCAATGGTGCGCTCTTTATCTTCCAGCTCTGCGATTTTGCTTTTTAGCTCAGAGACTTCAGCCATCAGGGCCTGGGCTTCGTCTTCATTACCCTGACCTTTGGCGCGGCCGATCAGCTTTGATGCCTCATTACGGCGGGCCTGCGCTTCCTGCGCTTCGGTTAGCAAAGCACGGTGGTCCGCATCCATTGACAGGATTGTTGCCGACTGCGCCTCTTCACCGCGACGGGCAAGCGCCCGGTCAAAGTCCTGAGGGTTTTCACGGATGAATTTCAGATCAAACATGGCAAAATCCAGATATTGCGATGGGCAGCAAGCCGTTGTGAACAATCAAGAAAACGGTACATTGCGGGATAAAGTCAGCCCACAATCAGGCGTTTTCTTCTGCCTCCCGCTCAGCCTCGCGCTTGCGCTCCGTCATGGCGATCAACAGAATGGAAAGCTCATACAGCAGCAGTATGGGAATGCCAAGGGCGATCTGGCTGATGGGGTCGGGCGGGGTCAGGAAAGCAGCGGCCAGAAACGTGCCGACAATCATATAACGGCGCTTTTCCCGCAGGCCCTGCGCTGTCACGATACCGGCGCGACCCATAAGCGTAAGCGCAACAGGCAGCAAGAACGCAACACCGAAACCAAAGATCATCTGCATAACAAGCGAGAGATATTCGCTGACCTTCGCTTCTGCGCTGATTTCAACAGCGCCAATGCCGCCCGATTGTTCAAAACTCAGCAGAAACTCCCACGCCCAAGGGATAACCACAAAATACGCAAGCGATGCCCCCATGGAAAACAACACCGGCGTTGCCAGCAAAAATGGTAGAAACGCGCGCTTTTCGTTTTTATACAGACCGGGGGCGACAAACTTCCAAATTTGGGTCGCCAGCAGCGGGAAGGTGACGAGAAACGCGGCATAAAGCGCAACCTTCAGGTTGACAAAAAAGCCTTCTGTCAGGGCCGTGAAAATCATGCGGCGCTCATCCCCATCGGCTTGAGCGTCCATGTAAGGTTTGGCCAGGATGTTGAAAACTTCGTCGGCAAAAAACAGGCCGATGACAAAAGCAACCAGCATACCCGCGATGACTTTGATCAACCGCGCGCGCAATTCGTTCAGATGATCAAGTAGCGGCGCCCGGCTGGCATCAACTTCGTCTTCATCCTCCAAAATATCTGGTGGGTTGCCTTCAGCGCCCAATTGGTCCGGGTCCATCATGATGATGCTCCCCTAGTCGATTTTGATTTTTGCGCTGTGACTGGTTTTTTAGTTTTTACTGATTTTGCAGCTTTTGCTGGGTTTTCGGTTTTTGATGACTTTTTGGTTTGGCTCTTCGCTTTTTCGGGGGACTTTTTCGGAGCCTTTTTCACCTTTTCTTGCGGTTTTTCGTCATTTTTTGGCGAATTTTCGTTCTTTTTTGACGGTTTATCAGGCGCTTCTTCCGGCAATCCGGCGTTTTCAACCGCTTCCCGCTCTTTATTGGCCATAATATGTTCCGTGATTTCCTGCGGGCTCATACCGGGGCGCAAGCCCTCTTGCTTCCGCAAATCAGAAAACGGGTCAACCTCGCGCTCCACTTCGGCGGCCAGGTCTTCCACGCCCGAACGAAACTCTGCTGCCATTTCCCGTACCTTGCGCATGAAGCCACCAACTGTGCGCAACAGCTTGGGCAGCTCTTTGGGGCCCACGACCACAAGCGCAAGCACCGCCACCACAAACAGTTCTATGGCACCAATATCCAGCATGTCATTTGGCTCCGAGGAGAAAACGAAATTAAATCAGGGCGTTAGTATAAAAACAAAGCCTTTAGTGCCTTGGCAGGCAAAGCAGTGTTCAGGCATCTGCCTTATCTTTTTCATCCGCTTTTACGGCTTCACCGTCGATAACCCGCGCGTCCGAAACCGGTTTCGGTTCCTCGGCTTCTGCTTCCGCCGGGTCTTCCTTCAAGCCCTTACGAAAGCTTGTGATGCCTTTGGCAACGTCGCCCATCAAATCAGAAATCTTGCCACGGCCAAACAGCAGAATGATCAAAAGCGCCACCAGCGCAATCTGCAACCAACCAGGAAACATATGTATTCTCCACTATCGAAAATATCGATATTTAAATGCTTTACTGCATTTTTTTAAAGTTAATAGTTATCTTGTGTCCGCCGAACTCTCATCCGGCATATTGTCTATTTCTTCACCATCATCCGCAGTGTACAAACTGGCGTCTTCCCTCTCACTGTCGGCGATTGCCTCCTCGAGGTCAATCTGATCATCGTCTTCCGGCTCGCCGGGCGTTGGAATACCACCCAGTTTATCCAGCGCCGTATCAACACTGTCCAGCAAACCAGCTGCTTTTAGTTCCTGCACACCGGGCAAGTCCTTGACACTTTCAATCCCGAAATGCACCAGAAATTCATCAGTTGTGCCGTAAGTCACCGGGCGTCCCGGTGTGCGTTTCCGGCCTACCATACGGACCCAGCCTGCTTCCATCAGCACATCAAGTGTTCCTTTGGATATGGTGACGCCGCGCACGTCTTCAATCTCTGTGCGGGTCACAGGCTGGTGATACGCGATAATTGCCAGCGTCTCAACCGCGGCCCTCGACAGCTTGCGGGGTTCGTCTACCTCGCGCCGCAGCAGGAAGGACAAGTCCTCTGCGGTGCGGAACATATGCTTGCCAGCAAGCCGCACCAGGTTAACCCCTCGCGTTTCATAATCGGCTTTCAGGGCGTCAATGTGAGCCTCAACGTCCACGCCATCTGGCAAGCGCTCCGCAATATCCTCAACGGACAGCGGCGCTTCACTTGCGAACAGTATGGCTTCAACCATACGGCGATGCTGTAACACCACGTCTGGCTCTAAAGCCATCGCAGGGTTTTCCTGATCGCCTTCGAGGTGCCTTTCCTCAATGTGTCCGTCGTCAGACATACGTCCCTGCCCTGTATCCCGTCTGGCCCTCTGGCCACCTAGCTGTCCTGCCTTTGCCGCAAGTAAATGGGTCCAAAAGTTTCCATTTGACGCAAATCGGCGTTGCCTTGGCGTGCCAGCTCCAGGCTGGCGGCAAACATGCTTGCCAAAGCGGATTTACGCAAGCGTTTATCTTGCATATCTGTCGGTAAAAAGTCAGCAAGCTGTGACCAGTTAAACGCCTGACCAATCAGACCATTCAGCCGCTCCAATGCGTCTTCCAGCGAAAACACCGGCCGACGCTCTATCCGAATTTCTGTGATCGAAAACCGCTGTCGGTTTTCTGCGTAGGCTTTTAAAAGCTCATACAGGGTCACGTCATAATGCCCGCGCTTTAGCACTTTCAGGCCTTCAGGGCGTCCCCGACGAAACACGTCCCTGCCCATACGGTCCCGCGCCATGATCCGTGCGCCAGCTTCGCGCATTGCTTCCAGCCGTTGCAGCCGCAGCTGAAGCCTGAACGCCAGTTCTTCCGCCGATGGCTCTTCACCGTCATCTTCCTTGGGCAACAGCAGCCGTGACTTGAGGTAGGCCAGCCACGCCGCCATCACCAGATAGTCTGCTGCCAACTCCAGCTTTATCCGCCGGGCTTCGGCTACAAATTCCAGATACTGTTCAACAAGTTGCAAAATCGATATCTGCGTCAAGTCGACCTTCTGGGCGCGCGCCAACGTCAGCAGAATATCCAGTGGGCCTTCAAACCCATCAATCTGCAATACCAGATGGTCTTCACCCGGTGCGGCTGGTGCCTTTATGTCTTCCTCAAAGTCCATGAGCGAACTTTAAACCCCAACCATGGCTGCAACCAAGTTGATTATCAGCGTTGCAGGCACAACGATGATAGGCTGGGCGAAAATGAAGATACCAATAACGATAAAAAAACCATAGGGCTCAACGCTTCTAAACGTTTGAGCTGCCTCATAAGGTAGAAAATGTTCAAGAATTTTGCCGCCGTCCAAACCCGGCACAGGTAATAAACCAATAACCAGGAAGATGCAGGAAAGCTGGATGCCAGCTATGGCCATTTGGTACACCCAATCCTGCTGGTTAAGGCCAAAATCAATCCCAAACCGCAGAATATAGGCCCACAAAATTGCCATTAAAAACAAGGCCCCTGGCCCCGCAAGAGCCAGATACAAAAGACCTTTGCGTATATCCTTGAAATTGGTCACCCGAATATCAATCGGTTTGGCCTGCCCAAGTAGAATAGGCAAGTTCAACACAACAAAGGCTACAACCGGCACCACCCCTGTCCATATTGGGTCTGCATGATTAAGGGGGTTGGCTGACAAACGCCCACCTTGCTGAACGCTCCAGTCGCCCATTTTATGGGCAACATAGCCACGCAGCGCTTCCCGCCATGTGACGGCCAGCAAAAATGGCAGTGCCATTATGCTCACCTCATAAAATTTTTCTGCGAGAATTTCCAACTGGTCTATCCTTCAAGCTGCTGATGGAGATGCCCAATCAGGCTTTCATAGTCGCGTTCCAGGTCTTCTCGGTCCTGCGCGGGTTGATTTCCCACAAACCTGATCAAATCAGCAATACGCTGTCGCAGGCCTTGTGCCGCTTCGGGTATCGCCGCCGCCACTTCCTTCATTTCCTGCATATCCCGGTTGCAATGTAAAACAAGGTCACATCCGGCACCAAGGGCCTTTGCCGCCCGTGTTGCAAAACTACCTTCCAGGGCATGCATGGATAAATCATCTGTCATTACCAGCCCTCCATAGCCTATTTCCTGCCGGATGACTTGCTGGATCACTTTAGGGGACAAAGTAGCCGGTAGGTCAGGGTCAACCGCTTCGTATACGATATGTGCGGTCATCGCGAACGGACAATGGTTCAGCTGGCGGAACGGATAAAAATCAGTCTCTGTCAGGACCTGATAGGCATCGGTTACTCTCGGCAAGCTTTTGTGGCTGTCCACCAATGCACGCCCATGCCCCGGCATATGCTTGATAACCGGCAATATGCCGCTTGCTTCCATACAGCTTATAGCAATACGCCCCAGGTCGCTAACGACTTCCAGATCGTTTGAATAGGCCCTGTCATCAATAATATCAGCACTGCCATCAATGGGCAGGTCCAGGACAGGGGCGCAATTCATGTTAATGCCCATACGGCGCAAATCGTCTGACATCAGACGGCAAGTTGCCGCCAGCGCCTTTTCTGCTAGCGCTTTGTCCTTTTCCGCGCAATCACCGAACAGCTTCATTGCCGGATAGGCTCGCCATTCTGGCGGCCCCATACGCTGCACGCGCCCGCCCTCTTGGTCTATAGCGATCAAAACATCAGAGCGATCAACGCAGAGTTTCAAGTCGGTAGTGAGCGTTAAAAGTTGCTGGGGCGAGATAATATTACGGGCAAACAGAATAAAGCCGGCGGGTTGAACGGCTTCAAAAAAACTGCGTTCTGCATCGCTGAGCGCGGGACCAGCACAGCCAAAAATCACCGGTTTCATACATGTGCCTTACGGGTTGATAACGAAACAGGCTTGTTGTTGTGTGCGCAAGGCAATGCAAACCGCGTCTGCTTCGGCCCGTGTTGCCAGCATGCCGACACGCAGACGGTAAAGGGTGCGGTCACCACTTTGAACCGGAACATACACGGGTGAAAGGTCACCCAGTTCGCGCTGAAACTTCCCGCGGGCGGCACGCCATGCAGTTGCCGCCGTTTGCTCAGACCCGTAAGCCCCCAATTGGACGCGGTATTGGCCTGTTTCTGTGCTTGCTAAAGTTTCAGGTGCCGGCGCTGCAACCGCCGCTTGCTGGGTCTGTTCGGCCGCTGGCTGTTGCGCGGGTTGGGGTGCCTGTGTAGGTTGCTTTTCAGCGGTATCCATTGCCGCTTCTGCCAGATCGCCAATTGTATCCTGCCCGTCTGCTACTGCGGCAGCAGTTTCTTCGGGCAAGTCCGGGATTTCCTTTACGGGTTGTTCCGGCTGCATGCCGATTTGAACACGCGCTGTTGCAGGCGCACCGTCGCCTATTTCCAATACTGCCTTGTCCTGATGGTCCACCTTAAGGCCACCTGCCTCGTCGGGGCGTTCACGTATTGGCGCTGTCTCTGCTGCAATATGACGGGGTCCTTCGTTTGGTGCGTCCTTATACAGAACCACAATAGCCGCAACAAACACAATAACCACCAAGGCAGCAATACTTACCGCGATCAATTTCATCCGGCCCGACGAGAACAAGCCGCCTTCGTCTTCTGCCTCCGGTACAGGTTGCAGCCACGGCGGGATATCTTTTGTTGGTTCACTATTGTCTGTATCGGCCATTTAGCGCATTTCCTCAACGGGTGTCACACCAAGGATACCAAGGCCGCCAACGATTACAATCGCAACTGCACGGATCATCGCCAAGCGCGCTTTAGTGACAGCTTCGTCGCCCTCAATCACAAAACGCAGGTCAGCCTTTTCGTTCCCCTTGTTCCACAGACTATGAAACTCTGACGCCAGATCATAGAGGAAAAATGCAATCCGGTGCGGTTCATGGGCTTCGGCGGCAGCTTCCACAATACGCGGAAACGCACAGCATTGCTTAATCAGCGCTATTTCAGACTCGTCCGATAAAAGGCTTAGGTCCGCGCCACCCAGCGATGCTTCGGATGTATCAATGGTCGGGAACATATCAGGCGCCCGGTTTTTCAATACTGAGCAGATACGAGCATGCGCATACTGGACATAAAAGACCGGGTTGTCTTTTGACTGTTCTGTCACCTTGCTGAAATCAAAATCGAGCGGTGCATCGTTCTTGCGGGTTAGCATGATAAAGCGCGTGACGTCTTTGCCAACCTCATCCACTACATCACGAAGTGTTATGAAGTTACCAGCCCGCTTGGACATTTTAAAGGGCTCGCCATCTTTGAACAAACGCACCATTTGGCAGATTTTCACATCCAGGTGCGCGTCATCAGCCAGTGCCCTAACCGCATTTTGCGTGCGCTTGACATGGCCGCTATGGTCCGCGCCCCAAACATCAATCATGGAATGGAAACCACGCTTGTATTTATCAAAATGGTACGCGATATCAGCAGCAAAATACGTGTAGTCGCCGTTGGATTTTTGCAGGGCATGGTCATGGTCTTCACCAAAAGCCGTTGCGCGAAAGAGCGTTTGCTCCCTCGGTTCCCAATCATCGGGCTTCTTGCCTTTTGGTGGCTCTAGAACCCCTTCGTAAATGTGGCCACGTGCGCGCAGGTCTTCAATTGCTTCTTCAATGCGGGCGCTTTTATGCAAGGTTTGCTCAGAAAAGAAGACTTCCTGCGCGATGCCCAGGGTTTCCAGATCAGACCGTATCAAGTCCATCATCGCATCTGTGGCTTCCAAACGAATAGTTTGCAGCCATTCGCTTTCGTCGGCCCCAAGCCATTTGTCGCCGTATTTTTCTTTTAGATGCTCGCCGAGTGGTACCAGATAATCGCCCGGATACAGGCCCTCGGGTATCGCACCAATATCTTCACCAAACGCTTGCCGGTACCGAAGATGTGCAGACCGAGCCAAGGTATCGATTTGCCCACCGGCGTCATTGATCAGATATTCTTTGGTAACATCAAAACCCGCTTTGGACAGCAAGTTGGCAAGCGCATCGCCAAACACCGCGCCGCGAACATGGCCCACATGCAACGGCCCTGTTGGGTTGGCTGACACATATTCAACGTTCACTTTTTCATGGTCGCCCACAGTGCTGGACCCGTAGTCCTTGCCTTTGGCCAGAATAACGCCGATCTGCTTTTGCCAGAAAGCTGGCGCAAGTCGCATGTTGATGAAACCCGGGCCTGCGACCTCTACAGCAGCAACGTCAGCGTCCGCTTCCAGCGCGGGAGCGAGCATATCAGCAAGGGCCCGTGGGTTGGTTTTGGCCTGTTTGGCAAGCACCATGGCAGCATTGGTTGCTAGATCACCGTGGCTCGCGTCCCGTGGTGGTTCAACGGTGATATTTTTAAAATCAAGGGTGGTGGGCAAATCGCCACTTGCTGAAAGGCCATCAAGCGCCCTTTCAACCACACCCCGAAAATGGGTAAACACATTCATGATTATAGTCTTTCCTGTCTGTCAGGACGCCTTTAAATGGAAACGTCTGCCAGATCAAATAATTTGGCGTGCTCGCGGAAAGCGAACCTGTCTGTCATGCCGGCAACAAAATCGGCGACAATACGAGCGGTTTCGGCGGCGTCGGCATCCTTCACCTTGCGGTTCCAGTCTGTCGGTAGGCATTCTGGCTCTGCCAAATACAAAGAAAACAGGTCATTCAGCACCCGCTTGGCCTTACTGCCCATACGGTTGACCAGATAATGCCGGTACATGCGATCAGCCAGGAATTCCTTCAATTCTACAACCGCCGATGAAATATTGCGGCCAAATGCGATAACCGGCTCCCCGGCGTTGCGGATATCGTCCACTGATTGTGGGTTAAGGTCGCGTAATCGTCGGCCACTTTCGACCATAACATCTGCCACCATGCGGTTAATCATGCGGCGCACCAGTTCATGGATGAGGATATCCTTACTGGCACCCGGGTATGTCAGCAATACCTCGTCGATCAATTGCGCGACCACCGGAATTTGCTTAAGGTCATCCAGCTCAAACAACCCAGCGCGCAGGCCGTCGTCCAGATCGTGGCTTGAGTAAGCGATATCGTCTGCCAGGGCGGCAAGCTGTGCTTCTGCACTGGGATACGTGTGCAGCATTAAGTCATTTTCAGGCAGATAGTCACGAATGCCAAAAGGCAGGTCAGTCGGCGGACTTTTATGATCTATCGCCTTTTTCACCAGCGGGCCATTGTGTTTGGCCAGCCCTTCCAGGGTTTCCCATGTCAGATTAAGCCCATCAAAGGACGCATACCGGCTTTCCAGGCGTGTCAGAAGCCGCAGTGCCTGGGCGTTATGGTCAAAACCTTCGTAGTTTTTCATACATTCGTCCAGCACCGTTTCGCCGATATGGCCAAAGGGCGGATGCCCCAGATCGTGCGCAAGTGCCAGCACTTCACCCAAGTCCTCGTTAAGGTGCATGGACCGACATACAGACCGCGCAATCTGTGATACTTCAAGTGAGTGCGTAAGCCGCGTACGGAAATGGTCGCCTTCGTGATACACAAAAACCTGAGTTTTGTGCTTTAGACGCCGAAAACTGGAGGAGTGAATCACCCGGTCGCGGTCCCGCTGGTAACAACTGCGGGATGCGGTTTCCGGTTCGGGCATCAGACGACCACGACTTTCTGAGGGCTTGCAGGCATAAGATGCTAGGGTTTCCTCATAGTGCGGCAGACTGTCTGACATGGTGTTCTCCAACAACTAAATCACTAAAAAAATCGGTAAACTGGGTATTTTCAGGGCTATAAACAGCCTGTTATCGCACCCTATCTTCCTGCATTTTTTTGGGCAATTCTTTTTACCTAACAGACACAGGAAATTTGTTCTTTTGCGACAGATATCTTGATTTGGTGACAGATTGACCTTTTGGACTGCACACCTTACATTAGACACACGGTAGTTTTCGTAACCTGAGAGAGTTTTGAGCATGGCACAAGCCCAGGAAAATACGGCCCCAAAGACCGCGACTTCAGAGACCGCGACCCGACCCGGTCCCGTTGGCTTGAGCGAGCGTGCAGCGGCGCGTGTGGCAAACCTTATCGAGCAGCAAGGCAACCCTGACCTGAAACTGCGTCTTTCGGTATCTGGTGGCGGATGCAGTGGCTTCCAATATGGGTTTGACTTCGATGAAGCCCAAAAACCGGACGATATTGTGGTAACTCGTGACGGTGTAACCATGCTGGTGGACAGCATGTCGCTTCTGTATCTCACTGGGTCTGAAGTTGATTTTGTAGAAGATTTGGTTGGTGCCTCGTTTCAGGTGGTTAACCCCAACGCCAGCTCTTCATGCGGCTGCGGGTCTTCTTTTTCGATTTAAATAGCCCAGCATTGAACCTGTTTGGACCAAACAGTTACTAGACTTTGACAATCACGCCCCTATTGTGCAGGGGCGTTTTTTATTGCTTTGCGTTTGTGAAGACTTGGCAGGGGACATACATTGAAAATTGCGACCTTCAACATCAATGGTATTAAGGCACGGTTGCCACGGCTGCTGGAATGGCTGGACACCTTTTCCCCAGATGTTGCCTGCCTACAGGAAATCAAAAGTATTGATGAAAACTTCCCCCGGTTGGAGTTTGAGGAGCGCGGCTGGCATGTGGAAACCCACGGACAGAAATCTTTCAACGGGGTCGCCATCTTGTCAAAAACCCCTATGGAAGACGTGATGCGCCGCCTGCCTGCCCTTGATGGCGGCCCGGCAGATGACGACGAACAGGCACGGTATATGGAAGCCACCATCAAAGGTGTGCGTGTCGCCACAATTTATCTGCCCAATGGTAACCCGCGCCCCGGCCCGAAGTTTGATTATAAACTTGCATGGATGGAGCGTTTGCATGCCCGTGCAGCAGACTTGTTGAAAACTGAAAAACCGGTTGTTCTGGCTGGTGATTATAATGTTATTCCAGCGGACATAGACTGCTACGACCCTGCGGCATGGGTCGATGACGCGCTCACGCAACCGGAAAGTCGGGGGTATTTGCGGGCGATCCTGAACCTTGGTTACACCGATGCCCTACGGCAAATTCAGCCATACGGCCAAGCCTACAGTTATTGGGATTTCCAGCGCGGTGCATGGCAAAAGGACAATGGTATCCGCATCGACCATCTATTGCTATCGCCGCAAGCTGCTGATTTGATTAAAGATTGTCAGGTTGATCGCATACCACGCGGCAAGGAAAAACCCAGCGACCATACCCCTGTATGGGTAGAACTCGACGTTTAGGCGTCGATAGTTTCGTACAGTTCACCTTCACGGTTTGCAGCCGGGTTCCCAAGCTCGCCCAGTGACGGCGTTATATACTCATCCACGGCGACGATCCGGTTTTTGCTATCCACATGCACCGCCCGGGAAACACGGCCCGGCAGGTCCTGCGCTGGCACGTGCTCGTACCCCATGATGATCGCAAGATCACCTTTGCTGAACCGATGCGCAGCCGCGCCGTTCAGGCAAATCGTGCCGCTGCCCGCAGCGCCTTCGATAACATAGGTTACGATGCGTTCGCCGTTGGTGATATTAACCACGTCGACGGCTGTGTGCGGCAACAGGCCCGCGGCTGCCAAAAGCAACGGATCAATAGTGATTGACCCAACGTAATTCAGGTCGGCACCCGTTACCGTTACCCGGTGCAATTTACCGTACATGAAAGCGCGGGTTGCCCCGTCCAGCGATGGTGACGCCATTTCATCAAACCCCAATATCAACCGTTTATGCCCGCCATATGGCGGCAGTTAACGGCGGGGTCAAGGGAAAACCCCTTAGCGGCCTGTGGTTTGCCGAACCACCATCTGAACAGTTGCCAGCCGCGTCCAGCGCTGACCGCCGTCAGTGGACTGTTCATAAACAAATTCACGCAGCCCCTGACCGGTGATTTTCCATTCAAACCGCTGTAATTCCGAGCCATCATCGCGAGGTGCCTGCCCGACAAAACGAATACCATCCTTGAATTTTTTACCCCGAAAATTGGCAATCACGGTACCCATGTCATCAACCCACACCTGCCGCCAATTACGCTGTTTCGGATCATAGGTATTGATAGCAAAGGCCCCAACACCGGCCCGCCCCGTTAGCGGGCGGTAAAACTCGCCCCAGTTTTCGTACGACACAACCTCAAATGACGCGCAGCCCCCAAGCGCTGGGCGATGAACAGAAAATCCGCCTGCAACCCACTTGCCATCCAGCAACACTTTCATGTCCCAGATGCCATGCATGAAATCCAGTTCATGGTAGTCAGCGCCAGTGCAACTGGGGCTTTCATAGGGCGTTTGCCCCATCAGGTCATTATAGTCCAAATCGTTCTTGTCCGCATGGGTCACACCCGCCAGGCAGGTAAGTAAACTGAATGTTAGAAACGCTTTCAAGGCTGCCACCTGTGTTGTTACAGACAGCATTATGCCCGGGGAAATTAAAAAAAAGCCGAACAAAAAGCCCGGCTTTAGCTAAAATTGTATGAAGCTATCTTATCAGGGTACATCGCCATCATCGGGCTCATCGACGCTCATATCAAACTGCTCTGCTGCCGTTTCACCGGCAAACTGTTGCCGCTGCCAGTCATATCGAACGCCGTGCGCGAGCGGAATCGCCGCCGTAATCCATATCCCGCCAATCAGCTGGTATGTAGTAGTAGTCCAAACAGGTGCATAAATTTGCAAAACTACAAGTGGGATAACAAGCAATGCGTCCAATATAAAAAGCACTACAGCAAATTCCAACAGATGCGGCGGGCCCACTTCTTCGCTATCGCTTCCTAACGCTGTGTAGGTGAGATTGCTGGAAAACATGGAGTATACGCCGCTGATCACCGCTAACGTCACAAGGTTGAGAGTCAGAGCGGATGTCAACGTCGGTTGTACTGCTTGCTGAGCAGCATTCAAGTCAATGATACCAATTGCAGCCAGAATTAGCACCGCGACCGATCCAACAATAATTAGAAGTATACCAATAAAAAAAAGTTTAAGCGCTGTTACACCAGCCGCTTTCAGTCCAGCACCAACAGGATGAAAAAAAGCACCACTAGCACCAAACGCACCAAACCTGATCCACATATTGAATATCCAGGCATAGCCAAGAACCATGCCAATGAAGGCAATAAAGAACATCAGCCCAAAGCCGTCCGGTACGGGCACTGTCCCGTTACTATCATCACCGCTAAAGGCAGACTCAAGAATCTGAAGATCGCCGCCTGTTGCCATCATCACCAACAGTACAATTATTGCCGCGATTGCGATTAAATATCCAACGGTTAAACCAAGCCCTTTTTTGAAAAACAAGACCTGCACCGCGGCCTGCTGAACCATCGCTATGGTCGGAAATTTCTCTGTCAAACGTGCCCCCTGCTCAAAAGCTATGCGTGGCGTCACCCTAACAATTGAAGGCAAAGGTGCAAGTCTTGTCTCACCATTTTGGGGCGAAAGCGTTTATCGCCGCCAGCGCATGTGCAAAATGGGGAACGGCCGACCGTGATCATCCGTAGGGTCACGCCGCTCTACTTTAAAACCGCAAGCTTCATAAAACCCAACCGCTTTAGGATTCTGTTCGTTCACTTCCAACCAAACATCGTCATGGTGAGTTTTCACCCTGTTGATAAAGGCTTTGCCTATACCTTTGCCAAAGTGGTTGGGGTCGAGAAACAAGCTTTCAATTTCGCCACCATTTGCCCCCATGAACCCTAATGGCTTGTCGGTTTCATCAACAAAAACAACAAATTCCCGACCCGGCAGATATTGGTCTTTCACCAACGTCGCAATTTCAGCAAATGCTTCATCAGACAGAAACAAGTGCGTCGCTTTAACAGCGCTGTGCCAAATATCGAACAGGCGCGGCAAGTCATCTGCGGCGGCGTCTCTGAACATTGCTCTCTACTCGCCAGGTAACCGGCGCACCGCACCTGTGCTGGCAGAAGTCGCCATGGAAGCATAAGCACGAAGCGCACGGGTTACTTTGCGCGGTCGGTTCAGCAATGGTGACCAGGCGTCCTTACCGCGCGTTTCTTGCACCGCTTTTCGCTGTGCCAACACATCATCTGACACACGCACATTGATAGACCGGTTGGGGATATCGATATCGATCATATCGCCGTCTTCCACGAGCGCTATGAAGCCGCCCTCAGCGGCTTCCGGGCTTGCGTGACCAATAGACAATCCGCTGGTACCGCCAGAAAACCGGCCATCGGTTACCAGCGCGCATTCCTTGCCCAGCCCCATGGATTTCAGATAACTGGTGGGATACAGCATTTCCTGCATACCCGGTCCGCCGCGTGGCCCTTCGTACCGGATTACAACCACGTCGCCTGCGACAATATCATTGCCCAATATCGCGGTTACGGCAGCGTCCTGGCTTTCAAACACGCGCGCGCGGCCTGAAAAGGTCCAGATGCTTTCGTCCACACCGGCGGTTTTGACGATGCAGCCGTCTTCCGCAATGTTGCCGAACAACACAGCAAGCCCGCCATCCTGGCTGTAGGCATGCTCTTTGGTCCGGATACAGCCATCTTTGCGGTCCAAATCCAGCTCTTTGTATCGGTTTGATTGACTGAAAGCCGTTTGCGTTGGCACGCCGCCCGGTGCTGCGCGGAAAAATTGCTTGAGTTCTTCATCGTCGCTGCTGGCCACATCATACCGCGCAATCGCCTCGCCCATGGTTGGGGTATGCACCGTTGTACAATCGCGGTTCAACAGCCCGGCACGGTCCAGCTCAGCCAAAATGCCGTACACGCCCCCTGCCCTGTGAACGTCCTGAATATGATATTTTTCGGTTGCAGGCGCAACCTTGCACAGGTTGGGAACCCGGCGCGACATGCGGTCAATATCTTTGATAGAGAAGTCAACCTCGCCCTCAATGGCGGCTGCAAGCAAGTGCAGCACTGTATTAGTGGACCCGCCCATGGCGATATCCAGCGCAATCGCGTTTTCAAAGGCGGCAAAATTGGCAACAGAGCGAGGCAGAACGCTTGCATCATCTTGTTCGTAATACTGCCGCGTAATTTGCACGATCACACGGGCAGCCGTAAGGAAAAGTGATTTACGATCAGCGTGCGTTGCCAGTGTTGTACCATTGCCGGGCAGCGACAGACCCAAAGCTTCTGTCAGGCAGTTCATGCTGTTGGCGGTAAACATACCGCTGCATGACCCGCACGTTGGGCAGGCGGAGCGCTCAATGCGCTCAACATCCTCATCAGACACATTGGGGTCCGCCGCTTCAACCATAGCATCCACCAAATCAAGCTTGCGGCCTTCGTCATAGTCGTCTTCACCGGCTTCCATCGGGCCACCAGAGACAAACACTGCCGGAATATTCAGGCGCATGGCGGCCATCAACATGCCGGGCGTGATTTTGTCACAGTTTGAAATACACACCAGCGCATCAGCGCAGTGGGCATTTGCCATATATTCAACGCTATCAGCAATTATTTCCCGGCTTGGCAAGCTGTAAAGCATGCCATCATGCCCCATTGCGATGCCATCATCGACCGCGATGGTGTTAAATTCTTTCGCGACACCGCCTGCTGCTTCAATTTCGCGTGCAACAAGCTGGCCCATATCTTTCAAATGCACATGACCCGGCACAAACTGTGTAAAGCTGTTGGCGACGGCGATGATTGGCTTTTGAAAATCATCGTCTTTCATCCCCGTAGCCCGCCACAGAGCGCGCGCGCCTGCCATGTTGCGGCCATGAGTTGTTGTGCGAGAACGATACTGAGGCATTGGAAACTCCATAAACTAATTTCCGGCAAATCATGCCGGAAGAGTCGCGCAGAATGTAGCGAGGCAGATTTGATATGTCGATAATTTTTGGCGTGTTTTTTATGCTATTTATGAAATATTATTTCTATCAATGCGCTTCGTCCCGCTGCAGGCATCGCTCATAGTATTTTCACCTATCAGGTGCTGTAACCGGCTATGGTGCGGCAAAAGACTTTGCAGGAGAATACCATGCGCACCAGAACCGCCCTTGCCGCCACAGTTGCTTTGATGGCACTTCCCATGCCTGCGGCAAGTGCCGTGGAACTGTGCCATGTTGCAAACGCCGGTTTCCTGATCAAAGGTGAAAAAACATCTGTGCTGATAGACGGCCTGATACGCGAAGACCAATATGATGGTCGGTTTGCTCTGCCATCTGACGCCGTGCTGGACGCTATGATGAACCGAACCGGATTGTTTGAAAACCTGTCTATTGTGTTGTCAACGCACCGGCATGGGGATCATTTCGACCCCAAAGCAACCATTCAGAACCTGCGGTCCACCAGATCGGTACAATACGGCGTTCCTACTGACGCAGTGGCCGCACTTGAGGCAAATGGCCTGACAGACACAGAACGCGCACGATTGATGATAGTGGAGGACGGCCCACAACAGGAGTTTACCCACGCGGGCGTGCGCATCCAGACGTTTGACGTGGACCATGGCCCCAATATGCCGCAGAATGTTGGTTACCGGGTGACAGTGGATGACGTTAGCTTTTTTCATACTGGCGACATCAGCGCCGCACGGTCGCAACTATCAATGGCTGGGCTTAACGCGCTGCCCGTTGATGTTCTTATCATGCCCTTCTGGTATGGTTTTCAGGACGCACAGCAACGTCAAACAATTGAAGAAAGCTGGGCTTATGGACGTATTGTTCCAACGCACTTCAACCCGGCATCCCAAGCCTGGATGGAACAGTTTGGTGGTTTAGCCGGTTTGAAAAACAGCGTTAAAGCTTCGTTTGAAAATGCCATTATCAACACAACCGAAGGCAACTGCACAGCGATTGAGTAGCATTTCGGCTAACCGGGTACGCCCGCGCCGATATCGACAAACTCGGCAGAGTTCAGCTGCGCTGTTGACAGATCGGCAAAACCGGGGCGCCAACCGGGTGTAGCTTCGCCGTCGCCGGGGTAGATGCGATATCCATACAGCAGGAACCGGGCCGCCCCCACGTCATCGCCAAACGGCAAAGCCAGCATATCACATAACCAGCGACTACCATCTTTTGCTTTTGCTTCGCGCTGGCTTTTCATGCCGCATGGCCGATTGAAAATCGCTTCCAGGATGGTGGCTGGCAGGGTAACGCCGTCGGGCACTTGCTCGGTGACAGCATCGTATTTTTCGCCGGTTAGTTCCTTGCCCCAGAATTCACGGGAATTGGTACCAAGCAACCGAAAAGATAACTGCCCCTGCCCAAGATGTTCGGCGATACCAATATTGCTGAGGTGCTTTTTCAGCAGGCTTGGATTGAGCGATTTCTTGCGCGGGATGGCCTCCCCCGCTGTGCGCGGCAGAGTGTCCCAAACATCACGCATATCATGAAACAGGCTTTCCTGAGCAGAGCTGATAATCATCGTTTTGTCCCAAAACAATCTGCAGCGGCCAGCACCAAGATCATATCTTTTTTACTGCGCACTTATCCGAGGCGCGCGATGGCTGCTTCCGTTTTCTCGATTTGCTGTTGAAGGTCCGCAAGTTGTGCTTTTGCTTCTTCAACAACATGTTCGGGCGCTTTGGCCAGGAATTTTTCGTTCGACAAGCGCCCGTTCAGGCCATCGGCCTCCTTGTTCAGCTTTTCCAGGCTTTTCGCCAGTCGCGCTTTTTCTGCGTCTATGTCCATCAAGTCCGCGAGCGGCAAATAAACCGTGGCTTCGTCTACAACAAGCTGGGCAGCACCTTGGCTTTCTGCCGCATCAACCGCTGATGCGCTTTCCAGCCGCGCGAGCCGGCAAATCATGTCCTGCCATTCCTCAAGGCGGGTTTTTGTTTTCTCGCTGGCGTCTACTACCAACGCAGTTGCCTTAGCACCCGCTGGCACATTCATCTCCGCCCTAGTGGAACGAATTTCTGTGATGAATTTGATTGCCCAGTTCACTTCTTCTGCCGCAACATCATCCGCCGCGATTGCACAGGGCCAATCTGCCAAAATAAGGTCGGTTGGCCGATCCGCTTTCATGGCGTGCCACAGTTCTTCGGTGATGAACGGCATGAAGGGGTGCAGCAGTACCAATATCTGGTCCAGCACCCACCCGGCAACCGCGCGGGTTTCCGCCTTAGCGGCTTCATCCTCGCCCCAAAACACAGGTTTGATCAGTTCCACATACCAGTCGCAGAAAGTACCCCATGTGAAATGGTAAATTGTGTCTGCCGCATCATTGAACCGGAAAGCTTCCATCGCAGTTGTCACGCCGCCCGCGGCTTTGCCGACTTCACTGATAATCCATTTATTAATGGTCAGCGAAGGCGTGGGCTGAGTGCCGTCAGACCCGCCAATTTCATTCATTTCGCAGAAGCGCGCAGCGTTCCATAGCTTCGTGCCAAAATTGCGGTAGCCTTCAACGCGCCTTTCATCCAGCTTGATGTCACGGCCCTGGGCTTCCATCGCAACCAGCGTGAACCTGAGCGCATCCGCGCCGTATTTTTCAACAAACTCAAGCGGGTCGATAACATTGCCCTTGGATTTGGACATCTTCTGACCGTTGGCGTCGCGCACCAGCGCATGGATATACACATCCTTAAACGGCACATCGCCCATGAAATAGATGCCAGACATCATCATGCGTGCGACCCAGAAGAAAATGATGTCAAACCCAGTAACGAGCGTGGCGTTGGGATAATATTTATTCAGTTCTTTGGTGTCTTCCGGCCAACCCATGGTGCTGTAGGGCCACATGGCACTGGAAAACCAGGTATCAAGTACGTCTTCGTCGCGGGTAAGCGTGACAGCCTCACCAAAATGCGCAGCGGCAGCGGCTTGTGCAGCCTCCTCGGTTTCTTCAACAAACACAGTACCATCAGGCGCATACCAGGCTGGAATTTGGTGCCCCCACCAAAGCTGGCGCGATACGCACCATGGCTGGATGTTGCGCATCCATTCATAATAGGTTTTTTCCCACGTCTTCGGAATAAAGCGGGTTTTACCGGTTTCCACCGCTTCAATCGCTGGCTTGGCGAGCGTTTCAGCGTCCACATACCATTGTTCTGTCAGCCAGGGTTCGATCACCACGCCGCCACGGTCACCGTATGGCACCATGTGACGGTGCGGAACGGTTTTCACCAGAAAACCACCTGCATCCATATCCGCAACGATGGCTTTTCGGGCTTCAAACCGGTCCATACCACGGTATTTTTCAGGCGCATTATCGTTGATGGCGGCATGCTGGTCAAAAATATTGATCATCTCAAGGTCGTGGCGCTTACCGATTTCAAAGTCGTTGAAATCATGCGCAGGTGTCACCTTCAAGGCACCGGTACCCTGCTCCGGATCGGCGTGCTCGTCGCCCACGATAATGAGCTTACGCCCCACGAGCGGCAGCACGGCATGCTTGCCAATAAGATCTTTGTAACGCTCATCTTCCGGGTGAACGGCAATGGCGGTATCGCCGAGCATCGTTTCTGGCCTGGTGGTAGCGATTTCGATAAACCGACCATCTTCGCCGTGAATGGGGTAGTTGAAATGCCAGAAATTGCCGTCAATTTCTTTCTGCTCAACTTCCAAATCCGAAATCGCGGTTTTCAGCGCCGGATCCCAGTTCACCAGACGCTTGTCCTTGTACATAAGGCCGTCTTTATACAGCGTTACAAACTTCTTTATAACGGCGGCGGAGCGTTCCTCATCCATAGTGAAGGCTTCGCGCGACCAGTCGCAGCTGGCCCCAAGACGCCGGAGCTGGCGGGTGATCGCGCCACCGGATTGTTCTTTCCATTGCCATACGCGGTCAACAAAGGCCTCGCGGCCCATTTCGCGGCGGCTCACGTTGCTGCCCTCGTCTGCCATCTGGCGTTCAACAACCATTTGGGTCGCGATGCCTGCATGGTCTGTGCCCGGCTGCCAAAGTGTATCTTTGCCGCGCAGGCGTTCAAACCGGATCAAGGCATCCTGCAAGGCATTATCGAGTGCATGCCCCATGTGCAGGTTGCCCGTCACATTAGGGGGCGGCATGACAATAACATATGGTTCCGCATCAGGTCGGTGGCCGCATTCAAAGGCCCCTGTTTCTTCCCAATGGTCATACCATTTGGTTTCGATGTCTGCGGGTGAATATGTCTTGTCGAGCATGCTTGTTACCTGCTGAGTCGCGTGGCGCGAGATGTTACCGTCAAAGTGGGCCGCAAAATGCACAAAATTCAGTGAAAACAAAAGCCCTGATTTGGTTTTAACGCGATATTTTGTTAGCAGCGAGCGTTGTTTCGCCGCTGATCCGTCTGGCCACGTCTTGTTAAGTTCGACCGAGATTGTATTCAAAAGTAATACTGATAGGGTGGAATAATGACGATTACCCGCCTTACCGCCTTTCTGTTGTTTGCTTTGGTCGCCGTGTATCCGGTTCGCCCGGACACGCCGGAGAGTGCCAAACCGCTGTTCACAGCACCCTTTGAGTATGAGAATAACCGAATTCGGCTAACCGTTGAAATCGCGGGAGTTCCGCTGGTGATGTTGTTGGATTCTGGCGCCTCCACCACTGTGCTTTTTTCAAATATGCAGAAAGCAATGGCAAATTTGCCAACCCAGGGTAACAAAACAGTTTTGTTTCCTGCGCTGGACGAGCGGTTACCAGCAAGGAAGCTGATGGCCGTTAAGGCGACCCTGAACGGCAATGAGTTTACCTTATCTGACCTTGTGCTGCTGGATGACAAAGCCGACCTGCGCGCCAGGCTTTTGCTGCGATATGACGGCATTTTAGGTCAGGAGTTCTTTCGGAAGTTCACGATTGCGGTCGATCCTGCGGCAAAAACTCTGACGCTATACCCTCCGGGCACCGACTTGCGGCACCTGTATCGCAACGAATATCCGCTGTATTTGCAGGATAATGCACCGCACATTCGGTTTCGCAGCAAAATGCCATGGGAAAAGAACCCATCCATGAAAGAAATGCTGGTCGATACCGGATATCCCGGTGCCATTGTGTTTTGGGACAGTACCCATTACCGCAAAGCAGCAAAACTAACGCCCGGTGCATACAGCAACAACGCCGCCATTGTGGGGCGTGCCAGCTTCATGTTTGGCCGGCTAAGGTTTCTGCGTACGCCTATTTATCTGGGGTCCCACCCCCCACAGCAGGTTGGTAAACGCGACGGATTGATCGGTGCAGGCATTTTGAACAGGTTCAGCTATGCGATCGACCTTGCTGGCGAAAGAATGTGGATGCTGGCTTACAGCGAGGGTGGCGATTATAGCCGCAACATCGACGGCACTTTTTACCCGCCGAACGACGACGCGTTTGTTTTTTCAGATTTTGCGCAAAAACTCTCGACCGGCCCCAAAACGACAACTCGCGTGAATTAACACTCCTTCAACCCAAAAAGAGCAAATGGCGCACTTTTCTGGGCGGTATGGCGGCGGCTCGTCTTGGTACAGCAGCAGCTTATCGCAATCACGGGTATGTGGTTTGCCTCCTACATATAACTTTCATATGATCATCACATGAGAAAATTAGTTCATAGTTTTGTCGGCACGGCGCTGTTTGTGGCGCTTTCGGCCTTCCAATCAGCGACAAGCGCAAAACCGGCCCCCATCGCCCAACTAGCGATAGAGATTGTTGACAACAGGACCCATATTTTGTTCGACGGGCCCGAAGGCACGGTTACCTTTTTGCTAGACACTGGCGCAACAACGTCGATTTTCTTTGATCAATCCCTGGTGCCGCCGCAATCCATTACAGATAACGAAGCTCAGGTCAGCTTCCCGGCCATTGGCCATTCGGTGACAGGCCGGCGGTTAAGCGACGTCACACTGGGCGGTGAAGGCTCTGGCTTTATCAGCAACAACGGCCTTCTAATTCTCGGTGAAACAGGCGTTGAACAAGCGTTGGATGCCAATTTCAGCGGTATAATCGGTCAGGAGTTGTTCAACCGGTATGTTGTCGAAGTAAACCCCCTGGCTGGAACCCTGAATCTCTACCCGCGCGGCACCGATCTGGTGGATGATTTTGAGATTGAACACAGGCTTCGCATGCAAGGGCACACGCCCTACATTCATTTCAAGTCGAAACTGCCGTGGGAAAAACGCACGACCGTTAAAAACATGATGTTGGACAGCGGTTATCCGGGCGGCATGGTTTTCTGGAACCGCAAGCATTTCATGCAAGTAACGTCAAAGGCTGAACGCACCGAACTTGTCAGCAAACAAATGGGGGTCCTGACAGCAGCCAACATTGAATTTGGCAGCCTGTATTTTGAAAATATGCCTATATTCATCGCGAGCGATGTCCCGAACCAAAGCGAGGACCGAGACGGTCTGATTGGCGCAAGCATTTTGGCTCAATACAACCATGTGATTGATTTTGAAGGTGAAAGGCTGTTGTTATCACCGGTAGTGGATGAAGCGGGAGAACCAATTCAGATAACGGATGGCGCCATTTACACGCCAAACAACGAAGATTTCAAAGTAAAGTTTTTTGGCCCCAAATTGTCTGTGTATCCAACTTTTACAATCTTCAATCGCAAGACGCGTCCAGGCTCCGCCCATCATCTGGGCCAAAGCGATAAAAACTAGAGACTGCGTAAACCGGCTAAATCGGGCGTGTCCACATCGGTAGAGCTGCGCCACCAGTTCATCAAAACGTGCGCTAACTTGGGTTCGTTAAAGTAACAACGATGAGTGTTAGTAATTACTGGCGGCGAGAGATACGCGCAACCTCGCGCTCTACGGCGTCCTGCACGATACCCGGCAAGTTTTCATCAAGCCAAGCCTGCAACATTGGCTTCAGCATGGCACGAACCAGCGACTCCAGGGTGTTTTCGGCACCGCCATAACCCTGAACCATCAGGTGTGTAAGATGCGCGAAACTTTCTGCAGCTTTCGTTTCAACCGGCGGCGAAACAATAGATTCGATTTCGCCAGGTGATGCTAAATCTGTCAATTCAAGCACATCTTCTTCTGGCTCAGGCACCGGGACTGGTGCCGGGGCTGGTGTAGGCGCAGGAGTGGGTTCCGGCGTCGGTTCTGGTACTGGCTCTGATACCGGCTCTGGCATCGGGGCCGGCGCCGCAGTTGGTGTCGGTGTTGGTTCTGGTGTTGGTTCTGGCTCCGGTTCCGGATCAGGAACCGGTTCCGATTCGGCTTCTGGTTCAGGCTCGGAGTCAAGCGTCGCTGCCTCGTCAAAGGACTCGTCCTCTGCGGCTTCCAGTTCGCCCTCGTCTTCCGACTCATCAGAAATAATCCGGCGTATAGACGCCAGAATTTCTTCCATGGTCGGTTCATCTTCGGATGCGTCAGCGCTCATAGACCCGCCAGTTCCAATTCACTCCCTGCTAAAACAGGTACCGTTAAGACTGTGTTGTGTCAATAATTCATAAAAGAACTAAAGCAGTTATCAGATTTTGCCTAACACTGGTGCGCATTTGCACACTGAGCCTACAAGCAAAAAGGGAGCCAAATGACTCCCTTCAAGTCAATAAAGAGACCTTTACCTAGATATAATCAATTGCGTTATCAATCAGGCTGGTCGCCAGACTAAAGGCGGCGCTTTGATATAGGCCTACCGAAATATCAATTGTTCCTTGTCCGGTGCTCACTGTTACCACGCTATACAAGTCATCAAACGTGCCAAACATACCGTCATTACCATTGGAGACAAATCCAGAGCGGATGTATCCCACTGAACTAATGCTGCCGCCTAGCTCGATCCGGTCCCCCTCGCCAGGGTCAAAATCAAAGATACCATCGGTGCCATGATTGTTATAGAACGTGAAAGTATCCGCGCCAGAGCCACCTGTCATTAGGTCTCCACCCCCACCGCCTATAAGAGTGTCGTTGCCGTCATCACCTCGTATAATGTCGTTGTCCTCGCCACCAAAAATTAAGTCGCTGCCAGAGCCACCATTGATTGTATCTCTGCCTAAACCACCAAATATGGTATCATTATCACCACCACCATTGAGTTCGTCGTTGCCTGCGCCGCCGCCAATTTCATCGTCGCCGTCACTGCCGTTAACAATATCATTGCCGCCTTGTGAATAAATGATATCTGCGCCGGACGTACCATTCAGGGTATCGTTACCGCTTGTACCTGTAATAACTGCCATTAGTCGTCTCCCAATCGTAAATTGCTACCATTAGTAGTAGTATTTCCCTTCATACAGTGTATTTTTGACATAACTATGGCAGACAAAAAAAGAGGACCCAAAGGCCCTCTTTTCACAATTACGTTTTTAAATGGGGTCGGTGGTTTGACTTAACGGACTTCGGTGTCAAAGCCGATGAATTTACCATTAACCTTCTCGAAATAGGCTTCCTCATCATAGAGGTCGACACCCAACCCGATATTGCGGGCCGTCAAGCGTCCAACGGCAGAAACCAGGCTGTAGGCAGCGACAGCCTCATCGCGCTCTGCACGCACAAGCGACACACGTGCGTTCAGCAGTTCTTGTTCTGCGTTCAATACATCCAGCGTTGTGCGGGACCCTACGTAGGCTTCCTGGCGCACACCTTCGAGCGCAATTTCGTTCGCCCTAACTTGTGCCTGGTTAGAGAGGATTTGGCCTTTCGCAGCGCGGTAGTTATCCCAAGCCACAAGCGCTTGTTCCTGGGCTACACGCTCTGCCTGATACACTTCCATCATGCGCTGACTTCGCAACTGTTTTGACCGACGAACATTAGAATGCCTTAGGCCACCGTTAAAAACAGGTACCGTCACCTGAAGTCTGACCTGATTAACATCACCAATAATTGGGAAGGTCAATGGACCAAAGTTCTGTACCCGCTCCAGATGCGTATAGTTGTACGAAAAATCGACAGTCGGTAGCAAAGCGCCTTTAGCGGCTTTGATAGAATATTGAGCCGCTCGCTCGTTTGACCGAGCAGTTTTCACACCAGGACTTTCTGCAACAGCGACTTCAACTGCTTCATCCAAGGACATTGGCAGATCCGGCTTTTCTGTTGGTGTTTCCAATGTAGCCGGAGCACGGCCAACTACGCGTTGGTATTGAGCGCGGCTTGCAGCCAAAGTGGCTTCCGCCGTTAACAGAGTAGATTTTGCCCCTTCGAGACGCGCCTCTGATTGTGCCACATCAGTGCGCGTCACTTCACCCACTCGAAAGCGATCCCGGCTAGCTTGCAGCTGCCGCTCCAGCACTTGGATATTGTTATTGTTCAATTCAACAACCGCTTCGTCGCGCAATACATTCATGTAGGCCGTTACGGCATCTAGCAAAACTTGCTGCTCAACTGTTTCGAGCTGTGCCCGTCCCGCGTCAATTTCACGCAAGCGCTGTTTGCGCGTACTACGGTCTTGGAAGCCACGGAACAAGTTTTGCGATACATTAATACTATAGATATCATCTCGGATATCTTGGTTCGCTATTCCACCATCAGGCGCAGGCCTGGTATCCTCAATGACCTGAGCACCACGAGAGAAATCGCCTGATCCGTTTAACGTTGGCAAAAAGCCTGCATTGGCTGCTGCAATGCTCTCATCGACGGCCCGCAAAGCTGCGCGTTGCGCCATCAGCTGCGGATTACTGGCATACGCGGCAGCAAGTGCTTCTTTCAGCGTTTCGGCAGATGCCACTGATGTTCCAGCCAGCATCGTTGTCGCGGCCAGAACTATTTTCATCCCCAATTTCATGTAAGTCTCCTCATTTCCTCGCTGTTATCTTCTTATTATGGTTTTATCTGGTCCCTCTGAACCAAACAAACAAGGGAAAGTCCTATTTATCATCTTTCCCGGCAGTTTTTGACCCTTTTTTTGGTCTTTTCTTTTTCGTTTTACCCAGTTTTTTTCGTTTTACCCGGGCAACTGGATCAAAAAACAAATCCTTGCTGTTTTTCAAAGCCAGGCAATGTCATGACATTTGCGTCGAACAGATTTTGGCCTGAAACGCCTTCTTCTGTCTTTCTAACAATATGGGCACGCCCCACACCGCCCTCAAGCTTCACGCAAACAAGGCGCCCACCAACCTTAATCTGCTTAATCAACGCTTTTGGTATTTCGGCAACTGCCCCTTGAATGAAAATGACGTCGTAAGGCCCCTGCTTGGCAACACCGTCACACATCGTGCAGGATACGACCGCAACATTCATCACATCCTGTTCGGCCAGTTTTTTTTCAGCCTGGTTTGCCAATGTCTCGTTTTCTTCAACGGCTACAACGGCCTCAGCAAGCTGTGCCAGTACCGCAGATGAATACCCCGTTGCGCAACCGATATCGAGCACGATATCGCTGGGTTGCACATCTGCAGCCATTAGCAGGCGCGCAAACACACGGGGCTCCAGAAGGAAGCGACCTTCACCGACCTCAATGTCTTCGTCAACATAGGCTACAGACCGTTTGGCTTTTGGCACAAACAGGTCGCGGGGAATTGCTGAAATTGCGTCGATAACGCGTTCGTCATTAACTTCGTTAGGTCGAAGTTGACAGTCTATCATGTGCGACAGGGCCGTGGCTGAATTGGGCACGTTTAATCCTCATCCCTAAAAAGCGTCAGATATACCGCCATTAGAGCGGCATAATTTTGACGCTTTATAAAGCGACTGATAAGCAGAAACAATGGCCTTTTGAGCCGCTGACCTAATTAAAACCAGCATCCATTTCTGTAACCGTCACCATCCCCTATCAATTGATCAGACGCAGCCAACAGTCTTGCGGTCATGTGCCCGTCCAACGCGACCAGCCGCATATGCGTGTCAAAGTACAAGTTAGATAGACAGAAATGAATTTCTGACAACGGCTGAGCTATGGCTTGAATTTCTCTATTGTTACAACCAACGAGCCGTCCTCGTCACGGTTTACAAGATACAAATAATCATACTGATCTTCGGAAAGCTCAGGATACTCTGTACCGCTCAGCAGGGTTGCGAGATACGGCGTTGTATTGCTGTGGCCCACCACCAGAATTGATGAGTTGCCTGCCAAAAATTCCTGTTTCAAGCCTTCAGCAAAATCCCGGAAGGCCCGTGGGTTATATATTTCGACAGGTAAGCCTTTCTGCTCTGCCGTTGGTGCAGCAGTCTGGCGGGTTCTTTTGGTGTCTGTGGAATATATTTTCCCTACATCAACAGACGCCAGAATTTTTGCCAATGCCTTTGCTCTTGCATGGCCGGTGTCTGTCAGGTCAGGGTCACTGTCAGCTTGCTTTTCCGCATGCCGCACCAAATAAAGTGTTGGCTCGTCAGCCAGCGACGGCAGCGTCGACGATATAAGCAGACCAAAACCAAGCACCAAAAATGTCAAAACCCTATTCATAAAATAGCCCTTCTGAATTATACCCCAGCGAAAACACACGCACCTTAGCAGCAAGGTCCGCCCGGCGCCACTAAGCCACGGTTTAGTGGTACAGTAGCTGGTTAAAATAAAAAAGCATTGCTGCCACTGAATGGCTTTGTTATATCCTGCGCTCCCGACTTGGGAGCCACATACGGCGCGATGGCGGAGTGGTGACGCAGCGGATTGCAAATCCGTGTACACGAGTTCGATTCTCGTTCGCGCCTCCAAAATTTACCATCTGTCACGGTGGGAACGCGGCGATTTCTCTTTTTGAGAAGTCGCCGCTTTTTTGTTCACTGCTATTTCTACCGCCCCCAAACAAAGGAAATACAGCCACCTCGCGTAATATAACCGTAGCCATGCATAAATGGCGTGACGGCATATTAAAAGGAGTGGGTTTAGTGGCGCGTTTTTCCCTGGGGGCCTTAATAGTTTTTGTGGTCGCAACGACCACCTTCTTCAACGCAACATCCCGCGGCCATACAGCAGCACCTGAGTATCAAAAGGCGGTAGAACGCAAAACAGGCCAAGCCATGGCCTACCTGAATGATGCCATAGAAACAGGATACGACGTGACGCACATTGTGCCTAAGTTGCGGCGGATCAAACAAATGGGGGAAGCCGGACATCTGGAAGACGCGAGCGCTTTGCTGGATGACGTGCTGACAGACTTTGAGGCGCTTTTCGCCGTTCCATCTCCATATGATGCGTCCCCCCAAACCAGAGCGGGTGAAAAGTTCACGAATGACCGAGTTGTCAAAATCCATGGCTACGACGGCGATGCGATGGAAGCATTTGTAAGCAGGGACGGTCGTTATCTATTTTTCAACAGCCTGAACACGCCAGGCAGCTCAAAAGACCTTTATTATGCGGAGAAAATAGACCCTTACAATTTTCAGTTTATGGGCGAAATACGGCCTGTTAACACCCCTGCTGTCGAAGGAGTGCCCAGCATGGACCGAGACGGTAACTTTTTTTATCTCTCAACGTATGCCTATTCGAACCGCAATCGGGTAACTATGTACCAGGGCTGGTTTTCAAATGGCACTGTCAATAACACGGCCCCCATGCCAGAACTGTCATTAAACAAAGCCGGTTGGCTGAATATGGACAGCGAAATCAGTGAGGATGGAGAAACTCTCTACTCCACACATTCCTACTTCAAACCCAGGGAAACGACGCCTAGGCGGTCATATTTTTTCTACGCAAAGAAAACCGTGGACGGGTTTGAGCCGCAAGCTGATTCATCGACCATTTTCAAAACCATAAACCGGGACACAATTGTTTATGGGGCCAGTTTATCGAAAAACGAGCTGGAAATTTTCTATACACGTTTGGTACCCGGCAATCTTTGGCCTGAAACACTGACCGCCACACGAACAAGCAAAAATGAACCCTTTGGCGAGCCTGTTCTGATCGAGCTTATAACAGGGTTTGCCGAAGCTCCGACATTAAGCGAAGATGAGCGTCTGCTATATTATCATAAAAAATCCGACATCACCGGTCGTTTCCACATCCATGTTTTGCAAAGAACTGGCTGGAATTGACTGGCCGGAATTGACTGGCTGAAAGTGATTAAATGGACGGGCAGCCCTGCCTGTGCCATGCGCTCAACTCCAAGCATTTTTAATCCGAACAGGCTTTTCCGCCCGTATACCACCATGAGGCGAATATTTTAGGGTTGTATTTCTTCGCGAAAAACAAGCAAAAAATGTCGCAGAATGTGTCAGAAGTATACGAACTATTTGTTTTTTATAGAAAATTTATACCTTGCGTTACACACGCTTAAGTATAAAGTCGATCTGGCACTCTACTTGCGATGGTACGGCTGACGAGCTATCTGGCGGCAAATTTTGCTTATCAGGTACACGTCATAGTTGGGAAAAAGTACCGAGTAGGAAAAAACATGGCAGATACAACAGATACAATTGAGCATATTCACAGCCACAAAGGCTTTCCCGTACATGTCAAGGAATACGCCCGTGGCAGCACTGATATGCCCCTTGTCGTGATTGGCGGTGCCTTTCAAAATATTTCGCAAATCGAACGGATGAGTTCGGCTCTGGCAAAAAAAACCTGGGTTATCGCTTTTGATACGCCGGGCAATGGCCAAACTGGTGTTTTACCATCAGATTACCCGTTTGAATTCATTGCGGAATGCATTGCAGAATCACTTAAAAAACTGGATGTCAAAAAGATAAATCTGGTGGGCTTCAGCTATGGCAGCCTGATCGCGCTCCGGTTTGTTGAACTATATAAATCAATGGTCAGCAGGCTAACGCTGCTGGGGGCGATGCACCGCATTCCTGATCATCTAATATATGAATTTAACCTGATGATTTTCTATCTAAAATGGGGAAAGAAGGCGGAATTTGCTGACAGTTTCACAAACCTAATGTCCAATCCGGAACTGCGCAAAACCAATAAACTTGCCCGCCTTGCGGGTGAGAAGCTGCATTTTGCACTTTTGAACGCGAACGACGGAATCCGCGAGCAATTTATCCATAACACGCAACGCATCCTGGACCATGGCAACACAGACCTGACTAAATTGCCCGATGTCCGCACTCTGGTGTCGACAGGCGAACATGACATCTTTGTGCCGCCGTCTGCAAACCAATTGATTGCCGATGCACTGCCGCGGGGTCGGTATGTCTCTATTGAAGGTGCAGACCATATGGTGCATGTCATTCAGTTCAAAAAGACTATCGCCACAATCCTGGAAGGTGCGGGTGTGACGGATGCCAAGCGTCCCCTACCCAGCTTCATACTGCCGGAACCGGCACAGCTTAATGACAACAAGTCAATTGACGTGTCCAAGGGGCTCAGTATCGAGCCATCAGTTGTTGGCCCACAGCGGGCAACGCGGTACTGAAGCCAGATAATGTCTCAAAATATGAAACGGGGCGCAGGGGCAGTCTAATACCTGCGCCCTTTTCTGTGTGCTGAATTCGTGACCCGTACAATTGTCATCGGTCTGTTGCCTAACTTCTGATGTCTTGTCCAAAAATGTTAAAATTCTGCTTGGCAGCGGATTTTTTTTGAGTATAAAGAGCCCCTGACGCGCCGGGGTTACCCCGAAACGCATGATCCGCCTTAGCTCAGTTGGTAGAGCAAATGACTGTTAATCATTGGGTCGCTGGTTCGAGCCCAGCAGGCGGAGCCAATAAAAGAAAGCCCGGAGCTAACCTGCTCCGGGCTTTTTATTTTTTTGGACAACGAGGATTATTCCATTGAATCCGTTTGATGCGCTGGATCATACATATCAAACCATTTCTTCTGATAAAGTTGCAGCCGCAAATAGTTTGACGGATACACCCTGCCGTTACCGTGGAACTCACCCTTGGTAGAAACGAACTTGGTGGGCACACCAAGATACTTCAGCACAGCATACATCTGTTTGGCTTGCTGATCAGGCGTGCGGATATCCCGGTCACCGCTCATGAACAGTGTCGGTGTTTTTACATTTTCAGAATGCATAAGGGGTGAGTGCTCATACCACTGTGTCGGGTCTTCCCAGAAAGGTTTCTCGAAGAAGCGCAACATCCAGGCTGTGGAATCAGTTGTTCCAACCATTCCAATCCAGTCAGAAACCACACAGCGCGACACAGCGGACTTGAACCTGTCCGTTTGGGTCACAATCCAGGCAGTCAAAATCCCGCCGCCAGAACACCCCGTTACAAAAGTACGATCCGGGTCCACATAGCCCTGGTCAATCATATAATCAACACCGCCCATCAGGTCTGCATAATCGCGCGGCCCGGGGTAAATATTTTCTATCGCCGCAGCAAATCCTTCGCCGTAACCTGTTGAACCGCGTGGATTGGTGAACAGAACCACATAGCCCTGGGCCGCGAAGTAATGGAACATGAAATTGTAGGTTTCCCGGTACATGGCATGCGGCCCACCATGGATTGACAGAATCAGCGGATATTTTTTGCTGCTGTCGAAGTCTGGCGGCAGAACGGCCCAGCCCTGAACTTTAGTGCCTTCTGTGGAGTCGTACCAGAACTCAATGGTTTCTGACGTATCAACACCGGCAAAAATGTCGGCATTCACGTTGGTAAGCTTTGCAAAGTCGTCACCATCAGACAGGTCAAAACGCACCACATCTGGCGTGTGGTCAGCGTCTGATTGCAAACCCACAGCAACGCCGTTGTCCGACACACTTGATACCCGAATATTCTGGTCGCCTTCTGTCACATCGCGCACTTTACCGCTCAAGTCAGTGTAATGAACGTTGCGGTCTCCTTCTTTATCCAGCTCAAAATAGATACCGCGTGAATTGGACGCCCAACGCAGGCCGCCAGGGCTTGCCGACAAATCACCAATGACGCGGCGCTGGCCGCTACCGTCCATGCCAACCACATACATGTTGGAATGGTTATAACTCATCGTTGTTTCGTGATAGGCGGCGAAAGCAACCAGTTTGCCGTCTGGCGATACGACGGGCCCTGACGAGCCTATGCTGTCGTCGGTCAACTTCATGATGTCTTTCGACTGCACGTCAACGCTGTAGATATAGGTTTCGTTAAACCTGTTTCCGGGGTCTTCTTCTGCCAAGCCATCAAAAACAATTTTGCTGCCATCCGGCGTCCAAGACAGGTTTGCGCGGCGTCCCCGGTTCGCGTTCCAGTTGCCTGATGTTAGCTGGCGGGGTGTACCGCCTTCAGCAGTGACAACAAAAATATGGTTCCACGCGTTGTTAACAGGGCCGACACGGTCCCGTTGCCAAAGAAGGTCCTCAACAACAAGCGGATCGTCTTGCCATTTCGCGCCAGCAGGCTTACCAGGCAACTTTACTGTAAAGTCCGTTTTACGCGGCACAGCCGACAAAAAGGCGATATCCTGACCATCTGGCGACCAGAAAACACCGTTGGGGCGTTCCGTCCCGAAAGTGATTTGGCTCACAGCGCCCTCTGCATCCATCCAGCGAATGAACAGTTGAGGCTTTCCGGCATCATCAGGCGCAATAAAGGCAATACGTGTACCATCCGGTGACCAGCGCACATTGCCGCCTTTGTTCATCAATTGACGCGCTTTGCTGCCATCTGCATTCATAATCCAAACAGATGCGGAATTGCGGTCTTTCATTTTATCAATATGCGAACGGATGAAAACAATATGCTTGCCGTCCGGCGATATTTGCGGATCGATCACTCGTTCCATATCAAGATACGTTTCAAGTTTCAGTGGTGCAGCAGTTGCAGCGCCTGCCAACATAAGTACGCAGGCTGCAAACACCGCTAGAATTTTCTGTGACATAGTAGCCCCCTTCTTTACCCAATTGCTGTAGAGTAGCAGATCACAGAAAAATCGGTAGGCTTTTGAAACAAACCTCAGGCATCGGCATCTGTCTTGACCCTAAAAAGAAAGCCCGGAGCAATGCTCCGGGCTTTTAGCGTTAGTGCTGCGGCGTCTTACTCCGCGGCATCGGTTTGATGGGCTGGGTCATACATGTTGAACCATTTCATCAAATACAATTGCCGGCGCAGGTAATTGGAAGGGATAGAACCGGTTCCATGATACTCACCTTTTACCGAGATGTATTTAGTGGGCACTCCCAGATACTTCAGAACGGCATACATTTGCTTGCCCTGTTGGTCAGGGGTGCGACGATCCAAATCCCCTGTCATGAACAAGGTCGGTGTTTTAACATTTTCTGAATGCATCAAGGCAGAGTGCTCATACCATTGTGTTGGGTCTTCCCAGAACGGCTTTTTAAAGAAGTTGATCATCCATCCAGACACATCCGTTGTCCCGACCATTCCAATCCAGTCAGATACCACACAACGCGAAACGGCGGCTTTAAACCGGTTGGTCTGTGTTACAGTCCAGGCAGTCAGGATACCGCCGCCAGAGCAACCGGTAACAAAGGTGCGGTCCGGGTCCACATACCCCTGGTCAATCATATAATCGACACCCGCCATCAAATCCGCATAGTCGCGCGGGCCCGGATACATATCTTCAATCGCAGCAGCAAAACCTTCACCATACCCGGTTGAACCGCGAGGGTTGGTGAACAGAACCACATATCCTTCGGCTGCAAAATGATGGAACATGAAATTGTAGGTTTCCCGGTACATGGCATGCGGGCCGCCGTGGATTGACAAAATCAACGGATATTTTTTGCTGCTGTCAAAGTTTGGCGGCAATACTGCCCAGCCCTGCACTTTCGTGCCTTCTGTTGAATCGTACCAGAATTCAATAGTTTCAGACTTGGTAACGCCTGCAAACACGTCAGCATTCACATTTGTCAGTTTTGCGAAGTCGTCGCCGTCTCTGATATCAAACCGCACCACATCCTGCATGATGTCAGCATCCGTATGCGTAGCGACTGCAACACCACCGTCAGATATATTCGACAAAAAGATATTCTGATCACCGCTGGTTACATCGCGTATGTCACCGTCCATGTCGGTGTAATGCACATTGCGGTCGCCTTCTTTATCCAGCGTAAAGTAGATGCCGCGTGAATTGGACGCCCAGCGCAAAGAGCCAGGACCGGATGCCAGATCACCCACAAGCCGACGTTGATCGCTACCGTCGGCACCAACAACATACATGTTGCCATGAGAATAGCTCATTTCGGCTTCATGCGTCGCAACAAAGGCAATGGCCTCACCATTCGGGGAGAACACCGGGTCTGCTGCACTAACAGTATTGTCTGTGAGTTGCTGAATTTCCTTTGACGCCACATCAACCGTGTAAATGTAGCTTTCGGTATACCGGCGGCCGTCGTCTTCTTCAGCCAACCCATCAAAAGCAATTTTACTACCGTCCGGCGACCAGGACAAATGGGCCCCAGAGCGAATTGCCCCCAACCGGCGTGTATTGGCATGCCAGTTACCGCTTGTAAGCTGTTTTGGCGTACCGCCATCAGCGGTAACAACAAAAATATGATCGTATCCGTTGTTCATTGGGCCAATACGGTCCTGATGCCACAGAAACTCTTCGATGACTAAGGGCTCATCTTGCCACTTGGCACCGGCAGGTTTACCAGGAAGCTTGACGGTAAAATCAGTGCGCCGCGGTACTCGCGACATAAAAGCAATAGACTGCCCATCAGGTGCCCAAAAAACACCACGGGGGCGTTCGGTGCCGTATGTGATTTGGCTAACGGCACCTTCGTTGTCCATCCAACGAATGAACAATTGTGGCTTTCCAGCGTCATCGGGGGCAATAAAAGCGATCCGGCTACCATCAGGTGACCAACGCACGTTACCGCCACGGCTCATCAACTGTCGGTTTTTGCTGCCGTCAGCATTCATAATCCAAACTGCTGACGCACGACGATCGTTCATTTTATCAAAATGACCGCGAGTATAGATGATTTGGGAACCATCTGGTGAAATCTGGGGGTCCCCCACTGATTCAATGTCCAGGTAGGCTTCCAATTTCAATGGTTCCGCGTGTAATGGCCCTGCAAACCCGGCAAAGACAAAACAAACGGCAGCGGCAAAAGCCGCTTTAATCTGCGTGATCATACGATCCCCCTCCTTTTGTGACGAAACTGTCTGTTATTCTTGTGTCCACCCGTATCAAAGATACGAGGACAGTATCCATAATTATTCGTTGGTTGGCAAACCCAGGGTTTCGCGCCTCTGGGGGTGTCCAGTAAATGCAAAAATGCCACATTTCACCTTTAGACGCTGAAACAGTAAGGTTTATAAAGAAATTTGGCTTGTTTACTGCGCATAAACTGCGTAATTCATGCCAAAGAAAGCAATTTAAACTGCCAATCAGGAGTTATCCATGCGCGCACTCGCCGTTTCGCTAAGTTTGCTCGGCCTGACTTTGCCGGCTACCGCCCAAGATGAAGACTACTATTACGCCGGATTTCATTTCGGCTTAAGCGATTCGCTTGACGAAGACCTGAGAGGTCTTGGACAAAGCACGCTGGACATGGAAGCTGACAAAAAACTTGGTGCAGTTGGTGGTCTATATATCGGCCGCAACATCAATAAATGGCGGTATGAATTTGAATATGCCATCCGCCGTAACAGCCTGAGCGCGTTTAACGTGGCAGGATCAGGCAACCTTGGTCTGCCAGTCGGCGATGTTGATGGCGGCGGCAGCCAAAAAGCAGACAGTTTCATGGCAAACGCACATTATAACTTTGCCGACCTTGACGACTGGAAAGCCTATGTTGGTCTTGGTATCGGCATGAGCCTGCTGGAACTGGACAATGTTAGCGCAGCAAACACGCTGGTAGCATCAAGCCGTAATTGGGAACCTTCTGGCCAAGCCATGATTCACGTAGCAAAAGCGCTTGGTGGCGTGGAAGTGGGTTTTGGTTTTCGTCACTTCAGAACCCTGACTGGCCGGTTTGGCACAGAAACAGGCGTAGGTCGCTACCGGTTCGTGAATAACGAGCTGTTTGCTCGCGTTTCATGGAAGTTTGGCGAAAAATCTCGTCCGGCTCCGCGCGCAGCAGCGCCAGCACCGCAACCTGTTGCCGCCCCTGCCCCAGCACCGGCGCCAAAACCAGAACCGAAGCCAGAGCCAAAGCCCGCACCAATCCCCGGCCCGTTCATGGTGTTCTTCGATTTTGACAAAACAGTGATTACTGAAGACGCACAAGCGATTATCGAACGCGCTGCCCGCGTCTACCGGGAACAAGGCCTGGCCCGCATTAACGCCAATGGCCACGCTGACCGCTCTGGCTCCGACGCCTACAACGAAGCACTGGCCATGCGCCGTGCTCAGGCTGTTCGTGACGCCTTGATCGCAGAAGGTGTTCCTGCCGGTCGTATTACCATCCGCAGCCTTGGTGAAACATCACCCTTGGTTGGCACCGATGACGGTGTGCGCGAATGGCAGAACCGCCGGGTTGAGATTGTTCTCAGCAAGTAACATCCAAAATAAAAGACTACAAAAAGGGCCTGCAAATGTATTTGCAGGCCCTTTTTCTGTGATGGTCAGTTCCTGTCGCAAAACAGGGAGCACCACCTTTATTGATATGCAGTTTCCCGTGCTGCGTAGCTGCAGCTTGTCTCCGGCTGGGTATACCGCACCGGCATCAGGGAAACCAAACCAGACGGATCAGGCATTTTCACTGCCATCTGCAACGCCATACGAGCGCGATCACAAAATTGCGCAACTGTGCTTGCATCCAGGGATACTTTGTTGGCAAGCCCCACAACGTAACTATCAAGAGCGCCTTTTTTACTCCGGGCAAGAAATGTACGCAAAGGTGCCTCGGCTTCTATGAAATAGGGCCGTTTGCTCCGGACAAAATCATTATACAAACCAATAAGGTCACGGTGGCCTCCGCCCCTGCACTGTAATGTTGCAACCCGCATTTGAGTTTCAACAAACCGGATCTGGTCTGCTTTAACTTCAGATGCCTGCATACAGGCGTCTTGCGCCGAAGCGGTTACGCTTACGGTCAGCATCGCCGCTATCACTATTGTCTTTCGTGCCATTGAATGACCCTTACCTGAATTTTGTCTATAACAGACTGCGCTCACTTTTCCTAACCAAAGGTTAAACGCACAATGTGCGTTAAATTTGTCTAACATTTTATTTTTACTGGGTTTCCTGCCTCCTGTAGAAACCAAAAAAGAGGCTACATGCCTGCGTCGAACTGAATTGTTATCAAAACATATTGCACATGCACCCCCCCGCCGTTTAGCCTGCAGCGCATTGTCCTGGAGGGACAGCCGTATTTTTTCCGTTTACAGAAAAATACGAAAAGATACGGCAATCACAGGGGAAATATCGTGAACGTATGGTTTGGCATTACCTTATGGAAACGCATTATGGGCATGCTTGTGCTGGGTATCGTTTTCGGGGCGGTCGCAGGCGCAAACGCAACCGCCATCAGCTGGGTCGGCGATATCTTTATCAGCCTGATCCGCATGATTGTTGTTCCGCTTGTGTTTGTTACGCTCGTATCAGGCGTTATCGCCATGGGTGACCCAAAACGTTTGGGGTCTTTGGGCATAAAAACCCTGGCGCTGTATATGGGTACCACGCTTATTGCCATTACCATTGGCCTGACAATCGCAACGATCGTGCAGCCGGGTGTTGGTATCGACATTTCAGGCGCGGAAGCAAAAGTGCTGCCGCCCGCCAAATCACTAGAAGAGCGGCTGATTGGAATCATTCCGACCAATCCGGTTGCAGCGCTCGCAAATGGGGACATGCTGTCCATTATTTTCTTTGCGTTAATGCTGGGCGCAGGCATTTTGATATCAGGTGAAAAAGCTAAACCGTTGGCTCGCTTGTTCGACTCTGGCTCGGAAGCCATGCTGAAAGTCACCCATATCGTTATGGAAATGGCACCCTTTGGCGTGTTTGCCCTGATTGCCAAGGTTGTCGGCACCGGGGGCATTGGCCAGTTGCTAACTGTTGTGCCATTGGCCGGCGCCATGGTGGGGGCGTGTCTATTGCATGTGCTCATCACACACGGCGCTATCATGAAATTTTTGCTAAAACTGCCGCCTGCTCGCTTTTTCAGGGACATTACCGGCGCACAGCTTGTTGCCTTTTCCACGTCATCCAGTTCAGGGACATTACCCGTGACCATGGCGGTCGCGGAAGAAAACCTGGGTATTAAGCCCGCCGTTGCATCTAGCGTACTTCCCCTGGGGGCCACCATTAATATGGATGGGTCCGGTATTTATGTCGGCATCCTCGCTGTTTTTGCAGCTCAGGCACTGGGCGTACCACTCGCGCTGGAGCAATATTTGCTGATCGCGCTTGCGGCAACGCTGGTGTCCATTGGCACAGCGGCTGTGCCATCAGCGTCTTTGTTCTTGTTGGCGACCGTGATGGGCGTTATTGGCATTGAAGATGCCCAGACTTTTTTGATCGTCGGGTTTGTTTTCCCGTTTGACCGCCCCCTTGATATGATCAGGACCGTGGTAAACGTTACCGGCGACCTGTCGGTCGCAACCGCCGTTGCCAAATGGGAAGGTGAATTGGACGAAGATACCTTCCGCAGACCAGCGGTAGAATAGATTTGTCCGGTACTTTAGAGTACGGTTTTTCCTTATCAAAATGATGGTCGGGTGCTATAGGGCGCCCGGCTTTTTTGTTTTATAAGGGTAATCATGAGTAAGAAAAAAGCAGTTGTTCTTCTGTCAGGCGGGCTGGATAGCGCGACCTGTGTTGCAATGGCACAAGATCAGGGCTTTGACGTTTACGCCTTGTCGTTTCGTTATGGGCAGCGCCACAGCGTCGAACTGGAAGCCGCAGACCGTGTTGCACAGCACTTAGGCGTCATGGAACATAAAACTGCAGAAATTGACCTGACCTTGTTTGGCGGCAGTGCACTGACCGACGATATTGATGTACCAAAAGACCGCAACGAAGGTGAAATGGACGCCGACATCCCGGTAACTTACGTCCCCGCTCGCAACACAATCTTCTTGTCGTTTGCTCTTGCCTACGCCGAAGTTGTTGGCGCCAAAGACATTTTCATCGGCGTCAACGCCCTGGATTACAGCGGCTACCCGGATTGTCGCCCAGAATTTATACGCAGTTTTGAGGCAACAGCTAACCTTGGCACCAAAGTCGGCGTTACAGAAGACGAGCGTATCACAATCCAGACCCCTCTGATTGATATGTCGAAAGCCGAGATTGCGACCACAGGCACCCGGCTCGGCGTTGACTATGCTATGACAATCAGCTGCTATGACCCCGACACGACTGGCGCGGCGTGTGGCCACTGCGATAGTTGCCTGTTACGCCAAAAAGGCTTTCGCGAAGCGGGCCTGCCCGACCCAACGCGCTATCAGATATAAGGACCACAATGGTTTATACGGTCAAAGAGATTTTCTACACGCTGCAAGGCGAAGGCGGCCAGGCCGGGCGGCCCGCCGTGTTTTGCCGGTTTGCCGGGTGTAATCTCTGGACCGGACTTGAAAAAGACCGTGCCAAAGCCGTGTGCAAGTTCTGTGACACGGATTTTGTTGGCACAGATGGCCCCGGTGGCGGGAAATTCCAAACAGCAGAAGACCTGGCAGCCGCGGTAAAAGACGCCTGGACTGGCGATGGTGGCACACCGATGGTGGTCTGCACTGGCGGCGAGCCGCTATTGCAGCTTGACGCACCATTAATAGACGCCCTGCACGCACAGGGTATTGAAATTGCTGTGGAGACCAATGGCACCATCGAACCGCCGGCAGGAATTGACTGGCTGTGTATCAGTCCCAAAATTGGCGCAGATTTGGTTGTAACATCCGGCACCGAACTCAAACTGGTATACCCGCAGGCCGGCGGCGAGCCGGAGCAGTTTGCCCACATGGATTTTGACCATTTTTACCTGCAGCCCATGGACAGTCCACAGTTGGCTGAAAACACCGCCGCCACCGTCGAGTATTGCAAGGCTCACCCGCAATGGCGGCTGAGCGTACAAACCCACAAAGCTATTGATATTCCCTAACGGCCTTGTTCTACGCTGACGCATAATTCTGTTTGTCGTCCGTCAAAATCCTGCCCTGCCAAACGTCATGTCCTGAAAGCAAACGACATTCAGGAGGAAATGATGAAGCCCAAGCTCTGTTCCCTAACCGCTCTGCTAGTGTTAGCCAGTGCCTCAGTAACTGCAGACGAAGTCCCCACTTTGTCCCGGACATGCGAGGAGGCGCTGGCGCGATCTGCCCTGCCCCAAACGATGCGAGAGACGGCTTCCGTCTTTGTTTACAGTGGCACAACCTTTGTTGAAGCGGTGTCAGGCAGTGGCCCCTTCACCTGCATTGTGGGACGAAATCATGCCCGATCTGTCGTGCCGCAATGTATGGACCGTGAGGGCCGGGACAAAATTCTGCCTACCATTATCCAAAACAGCGCAATGGCTTTGGCGGGTAAAACCACGAAAGAGATTGATGCAGCCCGCCAGGCTGACCTGAATGCCGGAAAACTGCAGGCACCCATGCGCGCGGGTGTTTCCTATATGGCATCAGACTATAATCACATCTATTTTGAGGAAGGTGACCAGATACAAAAAATTCCACCCCATCTGATGTTTTATGCACCCGGCGTCACGAACGTGGATATTGACGGTGCCACACCAAACGGCACCAGCTTCAAAGGCAGGCCTTTCATCATCGAACCAGGCCCGCACGGCTATATGATAAGCTTTGTCGAAAAAGCAACTGATACCACAGAGGTGCAAGCCGCCTGTGCGGGTGAGCTAGGTTGGCTCGATAGAGGCTAAACGGGGGGAATATTTATCCCCTGCCGCGGTATGTCGGGACATCCTGTTCAGGCACCCAAACACCCGTTGGCGCATCACCGGTTTGGAAAAACACATCAATCGGAATACCGCCGCGCGGGTACCAGTAACCGCCAAATCGCAACCATTTGGGTTTCATTTCTTCCACCAGGCGCTCGGCAATTCCCACCGTGCAATCCTCGTGAAAGGCAGCATGGTTGCGGAAAGACTGCAAAAACAACTTCAGGCTTTTGCTTTCCACCAAAGTATCACCCGGCACATAGTCGAGTACCAAATGAGCGAAGTCAGGCTGGCCTGTCACCGGGCACAAACTCGTAAACTCCGGGCAGGTAAAGCGCACGCAATAATTGCTGTCAGGCCGCGGGTTTTTCACATACTCAAGCACCGCCTCCTCAGGGGTGTTGGCTGCCCCGCCAGTGCCGCCCAGTTGTTCCAGGCCTTCGTAAATCGACTTGCTCATCGCTTGTTTCCGTCCGGTTTAAAACATGCGCCAGCTATGCCCCCACCGCACATGGCTTGTCAAAAGCAAAATAGCCGCACCCTTCATCCTGAACAAATTCCTCACTGCCGATTCAAGGTTTGTTAAGGCCTGTTTGTTACTTTCGGGGCTCAATCAGGCGCTTGGTGCACAAGCACCGCAGATAAGGAGGATGCCATGACATATGTTTGCTCACCGCGCTTTGCTCCTGGCCAGATTGTATGCCATAAAATTCATGGCTATCGTGGCCTGATTTACGACGTGGATGGCCGGTTTTCCGAATCCGACGAATGGCGCGAAAAAATAGAAGCCTATCAGCAGGTCGAGGACATGCCCTGGTACCATGTGCTGGTGGACGGCGAGTCGCACACAACCTACGTTGCGGAAGAAAATCTAGAACTCGCCACCGGCGTTGATAGCCAGCCAGACATAGACCACCCGCTAGTGCGGGACTTTTTCAAGCAAACAGGACATGACAGCCTGTCTGCACGCCGCAGCATCAACTGACCACACGCCAAGCTTTCCCTAATATGCCGCGTTGAAACTTGCTGCTGCCACGCCTATGGTGCAGCCAACAACAATCATGGCAGGCACAGCATGGCAAACTCCCCGTTAAAAAGCGTTGAATGGCTCACGAAAAACCTCGGCCGCGAAAACCTAGTGGTTTTGGATGCGTCCTGGCACATGCCAGATAGCGGCCGCGACGCACTGGATGAATACCGCGCAGCCCATATCCCCGGCGCCCTGTTTTTTGACATTGATGCCATTGTTGACCCATCCGCAGATCAGCCCCACACCATGCCGGGCGCGCGGGACTTTGCTACTGCTGTAAAACGGCTCGGCATAACCAACGGCAGCAAGATCATTGTCTATGACAACAGCGACTTCCGCACCGCCGCGCGCGCATGGTGGATGTTCCGCGCTATGGGACACAAAAATGTTTATGTGCTTGATGGCGGCCTGCAGCTATGGAAAACGCAAAAACGCGCGACAGAGGGCGGTATTGTGCCCGCAAAGGAAAGCACCTATTTCGCAGACTACAAGCCTGCGCTCTATCTGACCAAAGATGATATTTTGACTAACCTGGACAATAACGCACGCCAGATTGTCGATGCGCGGGCAGCGGCACGCTTTGAAGGCACTGCGCCGGAGCCCCGCCCAGGCCTGCGATCAGGCCATATTCCAGGGGCAAAAAACCTGCCGTTTGGCTCTCTTTACGATATAGACGGTACCATGCTGGATGATGAACAGTTGCGCGGAAAAATAGAGGCCGCAGGAATTGATTTGACTGCGCCGCTTGGCACAAGCTGCGGTTCTGGCGTTACGGCTTGCTGCGTTGCACTCGCCTTCGCCAAACTGGGCAAATGGGACACCGCCGTTTATGACGGCTCCTGGAGCGAATGGGGAATTGCTGACGATCTACCCATTGAGACCGGCCCCTCAAACAACCTTTAAGGGTACTGGTATTCATTTTCCGTTCATATTCCAAAGCAATAATTGTGCGGCTGATTGGGGGTCAATCAGTATATTTTGAAAAATGCCTTTGGATGATATTCTGATGTGAGGGAAGTTATGGCTGAAGAGACGACACAAACGGATAACGACGACGAAGGCCCCTGGCCGGTTGAGCCGGATGGAGGCCCAGGTGATGGCGCAGGCCCACCAGGCGACGGCGAAAATGAAGGCCCTTGGCCTGTTGAGCCTGATGGCGGTATCGGTGACGGTGCAGGACCGCCCGGTGACGGCGAAGACGAAGGCCCTTGGCCGGTGGAACCCGATGGCGGTATCGGTGACGGTGCCGGACCTCCACCCGGATACGATGAGGGGCCATGGCCCGTAGAACCAGACGGCGGCATTGGTGATGGTGCAAGGCCGCTTCCGATCGTTGTTTCCGCAGAGAAGCAAGACAATGGAATGATCACTGCTAGTGACGATGCGGAAACATTCATCTTCGCAAGCGATGGCGGGAACACCGCTATAATGGGGTTTGATACAACCAACGATGCACTCGATTTCTCGCGGTTCAATGATGTTTCAGATATCGAAGACCTGATCGCTGCGTCCTGGAACCTGACAGACGTCACAACAGGCGTCACAACAGGTATCATAATCAGTTTCGGCGACCAACAGTATGGTTATGTTGAAGGCATCGCGGTTGAAGACCTAAGCGATCTGACTATTCTTTTCTAGTCAATAGCGTCGGGGTAGCCTGCAGGCTGCCCCGTACAAACTCTGACGTCACGACAAACTCTGGCGTTGCAAAAAACTCTGGCGTTGCAGCGCCGGGTCATCATCAATAGTCTAACCGTCTTATAGTGACGGAGCGACAGATGACAGACAGTGAAGATACAAAACTGATAACAGGCGGTCGCCGCAAGGAATGGACCCACGGTGTTGTTAATCCGCCAGTTTACCGGGCATCCACCTGCCTGTTTGACAGTTATGCCCATCTGCGCGAACGCATTGCGGACCCCTCTGCCAAACAATTGTTTTACGGCCGCAAGGGAACCCCGACTCAGTGGGCGCTGGAGGAAGCGCTAACCGACCTTGAAGGTGCAGACGGGACGATGCTGTTTCCCAGCGGCATTGCCGCTGTCACAACAGCGATTCTATCGCTGGTTAAAGCGGGTGACCATATCCTGATTACCGATAGCGCGTATGAACCAACCCGTACTTTCGCCAACGGCATCCTGCAAGCCATGAACATCGAGACAGAATTTTATGACCCGATGATTGGCGGCAATATCAGCACTCTATTGCGCGAAAACACCAGCGTAATCGTCACAGAAAGCCCCGGGTCCCTGACCTTTGAAATTCAGGACATACCCGCCATTGTTGCTGCCGCAAAGGCAAACGGCACCTGCACAGTGACCGATAACACATGGGCGACGCCCTTGTTGTTTAAACCGCTGGATCACGGTGTTGATATATCGGTGGAAGCCTGCACCAAATATATTGGCGGGCATTCAGACTCGATGATAGGCAGCGCCAGCGCCAAAGGCGAGGTATGGAAAAAACTGAGCCGCACAGCATACCAAATGGGACATATGGTATCGCCTGATGACGCGTTTTTGACATCACGAGGCCTGCGCACACTTGGTATCCGCATGAAAGCACATCAGGAAAACGCACTGAAAGTTGCAGCATGGCTGAAAGATCATCCGATGGTGGAAAGCGTTCTTCACCCTGCGTTTGAAGACTGCCCCGGTCACGACTTGTGGAAACGCGATTTCAAAGGCAGCAGTGGCTTATTTTCTATTGTTCTGAAAACCGGAGACTACCCAGACACAGCGACCATGGTAGATGATATGCGCCTGTTTAAAATGGGGTTCAGTTGGGGAGGATATGAAAGCTTGATACTGCCCAGCAACCCAACGCATTGCCGGTCTGCTGTACCGTGGCAGGCACCGGGGCCTGTGCTGCGGCTGCATATCGGCCTTGAAGACACAGATGACCTGATCGCGGACCTGGAAGACGGGCTGGAGCGATACCGCCTTCGGGTTGGGCGCTAATAAGGACCAAATGGTGTTGCAGCCGACGGAAATTGAAGCTGTGTTGCTGAGCGTACGTGTTGCGCTGGTGGCTACAATTGCGGGCTTGCCGTTTGCCATCGGCATTGCTTACTGGTTGGCAAACACGCCTGCCCGTGGCCGCATAGTGGTGGACACGTTGATTCAGATCCCGCTGGTGGTGCCGCCGGTTGTTGTGGGCTTTGCCCTTCTACTGGTGTTTTCGGTCAACAGCCCGGTGGGTGCATGGATGCAAGACTATGGCCTTAACCCAGCGTTTACCTGGGTTGCTGCGGCAATTGCAAGCGGCATTATGGCCTTTCCCCTGATGGTACGCAGTTTGCGGCAAGCCTTTGAGGCCGAACCACCCGCCTACGCCGATGCGGCAAAAACCCTTGGCGTAGATGGTAGTGCGCGGTTTTTTAGGGTCAGCTTACCGCTTGCTATGCCTGGCTTGATTTCTGCCAGTGTCTTGGGTTTCGCACGCGCCATTGGTGAATTTGGCGCAACAATCACCTTTGCCGCCAACATACCGGGATTGACGCAAACCTTACCGCTTGCGCTGTATACTGCGGCACAATCCCCGGGCGGCGAAGAAGCCGGTTTGCGGCTTGCACTCCTCAGCTTAATCCCCGCTGTTGGCAGCTTATTGGTTGCTGAGTGGTTGCACCGCCGCCAAGACCCAAACAGAGCGCGCGACAATGTTTGACGCAGACATCCAGTGGACCCAGAACCAGCAGCATGCGCGGGCCGCATTCTCGCTGGCCACCGGCATCACAGCCCTAATCGGACCATCTGGTGCGGGGAAAACCACTCTCGCGCGGTTTATATGCGGCCTAGACAAACCGATGGGTGGACATATGCGGTTTGACAAGCAAACGCTGTTTCATGCCCAGAAACGAGTTTTTATACCGGCTGCGAACCGCAATATTGGGCTGGTGGCACAGGATGCTGGGTTGTTTCCACACCTTAATGCGGAAAAAAACATCGGTTTTGCACCCACAAGCACACCAGAAAGCCGCGCAAAGGCCATTGAAACAATGGACTGCAAACATTTATTGCAGCGGTTACCTCAAACCCTGTCCGGCGGGGAACGTCGGCGGGTCGCCATTGCCCGGACGTTGGCTGCCAACCCAAGGCTGATCATTCTGGATGAACCCATGACTGGCCTTGACCCAAAGGCGCGACAGGAAATTTTGCCGTTTATCAAGGCGCTTAACCGCAAGGATGGTGTGCCCGTATTATTCATCACTCATCAGATTGAGGACATGCTGGCGATTGCAGACCATGCCCTATTGATGGCGCCTGGCAAGATTGTCGCTGCAGGAAGCCTGGAGGATATTGTTGCGAGCCCGGACTGCGCGCGCCTATTGGGCCTGTCTGATGCTGGCCAACTGTTGCGGGGCACAGTAAAAAACCGCCAGGACGGCATGATTATTGTGGATGCAGCAGGTACAAAGATTTGTTTGCCAGACAGCGGCGAAAACACAGGAGCGGAGGTGACGCTGCGCGTAATGGCGTCAGACATCGCCGTTGCAAAACAGCCCGTTGAGGGCATCAGTGTGATCAATCAGTTACCCGCTCAGATCCTCAAAGTTGAGAGTGCCGAGCACAGCGCAACCATTCATCTTGCGCTGGAACCATCAGGTTTTTTGATAAAAAGCAATGTTGCCGGGCCAACGGTTGCACGCTTAAATTTGAGTGAAGGTGACACGGTATGGGCGTTGATCAAGGCTGTATCGGTCAAGGATGTCGTTCTACCACCCGCGCCGTGCGCTTAAAGGATACAAGCGACTAGAAACGATGCCGGTACGCCACCTGAAAAATACTTTGGGACTGGTCGGGGGCAAAACCGATATCCCGACGCGCCGTGCGTTTGCTGTCGATGTACAGATATTCCGCCATCAGCGTGCTTTTACGGCCCAATTCAACAACGTAAGCGCCGGTTAGCGCGATACCGGCCTCATTATTGTTGTCGCGGCGCACAAAGGCATGGTCGGTCGTTTCAAACCAGTCAAACCGCGCCGACAGCCGATGATCACCAAACTTTTTGGTCGCCAGGACAAAAGCTGACTCAAAATCCATGTCGATATACCGTGTCCCCGCCATTGGTCTAAACTCACCCATTCGGGTATTGCCGGTCATATATTGTGCGATCAGATGGATGTCTGAAACCACATCACCTTCGGCATAAAAGTTCCAAAATCGGGTATCCCAGCCATATTGTTCGCGGTCGATGGCCTCCGGGTCGGCTCGGTTATCATAATAAAAGGCACCCAGTTTCCAGTTACGGTTGTATGTCCAGTCAACCGCGCCGTAGAACCCGACACGGTTGTCTATTTCCGCCACAGGCTCCACCCAAAGAGGTTGCTTGACGAACGTGCTGTCTGCACCGATTTGCGGCAACGGTGCCAACGGCAACTGCGAAAAGGCACCACCTTTCACATCATTAAGCGCCCACCCCCGGAAGGCCAGCAACGTGCCTGCAGGGTCATTAAAGCCAAAGACCGCAGCCGTAAAATCAAGCTGGAACGTTTCCCGGCGCACACTTGCTTTGGCTTCCAGACCCAGTGTGCGGATTTCTTCCCCAATCCAGGAGTTAATTGCAGACGGCGTTATGGTGTAAGGGCTGGTCCAGGCAACCCCGACGTTTTCACGGGAAATATGCGGGAAAAACAGGCCGGCACGAAAACTGTACCGCGTGCGCGATGTTGGTGCCGGAGCGTACTTCAGGTAGGCTTCAACAAAATCAACAGGGCCATCCTGGATTTCATCAAACTTGGCATGAACAAAGGCCGACCATTCCCAGTTGAAATTAACATCAAAAAGCGCCGCAATTTCAGCGACTTCAATGTCGGTTACCGTATCGCCTTGCAGGTTACCGCCAAACCGGCCCTTGCCGAGCCAATCATCAAGCCAGGTCGGTTCTCCATCTGCCACAGCAACGCGAAAGTCGGTAAACAGTTCCACATCAACCTTGATGTCGCTGCCCTGACCGCCATCACTATATTGGGCAACCGCAGGCACCCCCACAAGCAATGCAGCCCCGCCAATAGCCAGAAGAGAAGCAATCTTATTCAGCCGCATGATCAAAATTACCCAGAAATTCGATAAGGTCATCATTCGGTACGGGACGACAAATATGATAGCCTTGCAGCGTATCGCACCCGAAGGACTGCAATAGCTCTACAGATTCCGCATCCTCAACGCCTTCAGCAGTTACCTGCATGCCCAGATTGTGCGCCAGCTCGATGGTGGAGCGCACCAGAATGCGGTCCTCTTCGTCTTCAGCAAGCTTCAGAATAAATGATTTATCGATCTTGATTTCGCTAACCGGCAGGCTTTTGATGTAGCTGAGTGAGCTGTAGCCTGTACCGTAATCGTCGATGGACAGAGTAATGCCCATCGCGCTTAACATATTCAGAACCTCCAGCGCGCGCGACATATCATGCATCACCGCGCTTTCTGTAACCTCAAGCTTCAACGATGACGCGGGCAATGAATGCTTGCGTAACAAGTCAAGAACCTGTTTGGGTAATGTGCTGTTCATCAGGTCGGTGGTTGACAGGTTAACTGCCACGGCAAGGTCAATGCCCTGTTTGCGCCAATCTGCCGCCTGTTTGATTGCGGTTTCGAGCGCCCAATCAGTTAACCGTTTGATGTCACCGGTTTTTTCCGCAAGCGAAATAAACTCGTCCGGAGGCACAAACCCCCTGGAGTCGCTGATCCACCGCATCAGTGCTTCAACAGACGTAATCTTGCCTGTCACCAAATCAAGCTTCGGCTGATACGCAAACTTCAATTCACCACTGCTGATCGCTTCCCGCAGGTCGCCCATCATCGACAGCTTGTCTTTTTGCGCAGCACTGAGTTCTGCATCATACCAACTAAAGCGGTGTTCAGAGATACGGGCCCCATCAAGGGCAGAGTTTGCGTGCCGTAGCAGGCTGGAAATATCTTTGGCATCCGAAGGAAAGCGGGTCATGCCAACACTGACCTGCAAATCGACCATCAAATCACCAACTGGCAACGGGTCTGCGAAGCTGTTCACAATCATGGAGCAGGACACATCGGCATCATTGGCGTCAAAATGGGCAAAGACAAAACTGTCCGCTGACAATTGCGACAAATACTGGATATTGATGCCGCTTAAGCGGTGCGCCACACCCCGGATCAAGTCGGCCATATGTTCCTGGGTCAGGACAGCGCGCAGTTCTGATATCCGCTGAATTTCAACCACACCCAGCGCAAACGCCCTCCCCGCCTCAAGGGCTGGCGTAATTTTCTCTTCAAAAAACACTCGGTTTGGCAAACCTGAATCGCCATCATGGCAGGCTTCATATGTAATGCGCTCTTCGCGCTCGCGCACTGCAGTAACCATCTGGTTAAAGCTGCCGGTCAGGCGGGATATTTCCTCATCTTTGGCGGGCGCCGTTACTTCCTGGTAATCACCGGCCGAGATTTTTTGTGCAGCGCGTGCCAGTAACCTAAGCGGTTTGGTTATACCCCGGGCAACAACCACACTGCCAATAAACAACAACACAAGACCAACAGCCAGGATAGATACAAGTGCAACAACCAAAGACTGGAACGGTGTCAGCCCTACATCCACAGAATAGTATAACAAGGCATCAACATGATCACGGTCTGAAAAACCATCCTCAAGTGGCAACCGGCGGAACATATAGTCCTGACCATCAAACGTCTGTGAAAATGACTCCGCCATGTTATGAGCATGCTGCTCTGCCAAAAGGTCTCTGATATTGTCTTCTTTGTCTGTGGCTGTGGCCAGTTGATGCCCGGTATCGCCGTCGTAAATGAACGCCAGCTCTAACTGGATCGCTGACAGCTCCTTCAGTTCGCTCGCAACCTCCTGGTCCAGCCGCACACCCAGACCAACCCAGCCGATTGTCACTGGTGCTTCCACCGGCGCGATAACAATTTCAAAAACTTCGCCGTCTATGGCAACAAACCTGGCCGCATAACCATCGTTTTGAGCCGCTTCCTTTAAACTGTCCGGCAGCGTCACCGCATCCCGTGAAATCGCTTTTCCACCGGCAATTGCAACCAATTCATCATCCAGATCAATTACAAAAGCCGAGTCGGTATCAAGGCGGCTAATCAAGTTAACCAGAGCGCTTTCTATTGTGGCCTGATCGCGGGTTGCCACCGCCTGGCGAAAACCGAAATCCTTGGAAAGGTCTTGCGCTCGCGACCCAAAAACCTCAACACGATTACTGATAATCTGGTCAAAAACACGCGCTGATGCCGCCAGTTGGCCCTGAATTTGGTCCCTGACATTTTCAGTAACAGATGAATATATCGCCAGAATAATCACGCTTTGCACCGCCAGAAAAAGGGCGATGTAAACGATGGTGAGCTTGGTTTGGAACCGCATCTGGGCCATGTCAGTATTGTCCATCCGCTGGTGGGCGCTGTTGCCCCCAGACACGGCGCAGGCGAACCGTCAGCTTTTGCACGGCGTTCGTGTCGCCAATCGTCAGGGTAACGGGCTCGGGAGCACCATTTTTCCGGATGCCAGGATGCCACACGGTCAGCTGATAGCTACCGTTTTCAAGGGTCGGGAAATCTGCGCGCCCATGCTCGTCCGTGGTGCCATATATCGGCGCATCAGTGACGTAAATATAAGCCAACATATTATCGTGGATATTACAGCCCAGCGCGACCACCCCAGCCTGATCAAATTCTATAGCGTTGGTTTCATCCTTGCCATAAAGCCGCAACTCAAAAGTTCTGGCTTTGGAAAAGGAATACACATGATGCCGGGCTTCATCAAAATTCGGAAAGCTGACCCGGGTGCCGGTGCGCACAGGCAAAACAAACGGGGCGAAAAGCGTATTTTCCTGGCGCATCTCTGCCCTGTTCATGTCTTCAGGCGGCTGACTGAGCGGGAATGCTGGCGACAAAGATACCACAGCATTTACAAGCGCCTGCCCGTCATTATCTGTTACCTCTACAGAAAGAGGACCTGCCAGACAGGCGCGCGAAACGCCCACTGTCACAGCCGCCAAAAGCAGTATCCGCAACAGAAAATAATATTTTTTAAGTTTGATCATAAAGATCAACCATCCTCCCCAAAAGACGGGCCGGTCTTTCACCGCCCTGCTCCACGAAGCGGACCAGACGGAATTGACCGCAACAAAGCCGCATTTTACCGCATCATAATTGTGATGCATGCAAAATGATGTTTATCAACGAACACAATCAACCCTAACCAATGCAATGCAAAGATGAAAGCTTGACTGCAGTCTCAAAATTGCGACCTGGCACAAAGTCAAAACAGGCAAACATAATGAACGCATTGTCATCATCAGGGTGATCTGCTTAATGTTTGGTGAACGAATAAAACAAACTTGGACTGGGAGGAATACATGAACCTGAAACCATTGAAACGCAAAGCGTCTGCAGTGGCTATAACACTGGCGCTTACCGTGCCCACATTGGTGTCTACACCGGCATGGGCACAGCAAAACGAACAAGACCAAATTCGCTGGAATTTGACGGATTTGTATCCAACGCTGGATTCTTGGAACACGGAGCGAGAGCGCATCGGCGCAGAGATTGAAACCATCGCACAATACAAAGGCACGCTGGGAAACAGCGCCGAGAGTCTGCTTACTGCCTTCGATGCGATTTCAGCGATCAACAAAGAAGCAGCCCGCGTCTTCATCTATGCATCGCTGGGCGGTGACGAAGACCTGCGCGATGCGGACGGCCAAGAGAGACTGGGGCTGGCACGCAGCATGTTTGCAGCCCTGGGTCAGCAGACATCCTTTATCGCCCCGGAGATTCTGGCCATCGGCGAAGACCAGATCGAACGCTTTATTGAGGCCGAACCCCGCCTGGCGAAACACGCCTTCCAATTGCGCGATATTCTGCGGCAAAAGCAGTACACGCTTGGCGGCGAAGCAGAAGGCATTCTGGCAAACGCCAGCGAAGTGCTGGGTGGACCACAGCGGATCTATTCCCTTTTGAGCACCGCAGCTATCCCCTGGCCCAAAGTGACGCTGGCAAGCGAGCAGGTCATAACCCTGGATCAAGCAGCCTACACTCGCTACCGCGCGGTTCCCAACCGGCAGGACCGGAAAAAGGTTTTTGATGCCTTCTGGGAGACTTGGAAAACCTATGAAGCTCCGTTTGGGCAGACGCTTGATACACTGGTTCGTACGCATATTTTCACCGCCAAGTCGCGCGGATACGAAAATTCGCTGGAGCAAGCCGTTTCCAGCAGCAATGTGCCAACGGACGTGTATCGCGCGCTAGTGAAAGCCGCGAATGACAACCTGCCATCCATGCACAGATATCTGAAACTGCGTCAAAGGATGATGGGTCTGCCAGACCTGCATTATTACGATATTTATCCGGAAACCACGCAGCTAGAGCGGGAATTTACAATTGAAGACGCGACAAAACTGACACTTGAGTCGCTGGCACCGTTTGGAGATGAATATCTGACTTTGCTGGAACAGGGGTTGAGCGCTGACTGGATGCATGTGTACCCGCAACCTGGCAAACGGTCCGGTGCCTACATGCAGGGTGCAGGATACGACGTACACCCCTATGTTTTGCTGAACTACAATAAAGGGTTTGAAGACGTTAGCACCTTCTCTCACGAATGGGGGCATGCAGTGCATACCCTGCTTGCACGCGCTAACAACCCATATGAGACATACAGTTATACAACCTTTACGGCGGAACTTGCGTCCACAACCAACGAGGTGTTGTTGCAGGAATACATGCTAGCCAAAGACCTGTCAGACGAAGAACGCCTGTATTACATCGACCGTGCACTTGAGGGCATTCGCGGTACCTTTTTCCGGCAAACCATGTTTGCCGAATTTGAATTGCGCGTACATGAATTAGCCGAAGCCGGTGAGGCTTTGTCAGGTCGCCGCATGACCGAGCTGTATCTTGAATTGCTCAAGAAATACCATGGTCACGATGAAGGCGTAATGACCATTGATCCCGCGTATGCCATAGAATGGGCCTATATTCCGCACTTCTATTTCAACTTTTATGTGTACCAGTATGCCACCAGTATTTCAGGCGGCACCATGTTTGCTGAACGTATGCTGGCGGGCGATGAAACAGCGCGCGATGACTATATCAACACGCTGAAAGCCGGTGGGTCGGAATACCCGCATCCTTTGTTAAAAAAGGCGGGTGTCGATTTGACCAGCGACGTACCCTACACGACGCTTATCAACCGCATGAACCGGCTGATGGATGAGGCTGAGGTATTGCTGGACCGCATGGGCAAATAGCAACAACCCGAACCAGAACACACAAGAGCCACCGCAGGGTAACTGCGGTGGCTCTTCCTTTTGGCCCCGATTTTTGAAACCTGCTATAAAATGAGTGTCATTTGGGACAGATCGTCGACGGTAAGGTTTTCCAATGTTACGCTTGCGCCGCCACCTGTATCAATCACCAGATCACCATTAACGTTTGAGCTTGCTGCAATCACGTCATCAAGTGTCGTGAAGTCAGTCTCTGTGTCCGACAGTTGAAGCGTATCGTCCGAAACATCAAAGTCTTCAATGGTGTCATCGCCGTGCCCAGCTTCAAAAATAAAGGTGTCATCGCCAGCACCGCCCTCGAACATGTCGTTACCACCACCGCCCCACAGGGTATCATTTCCAGTGCCGCCTTCGACGGTATCGTTGCCGTCACCGCTAAAGAGATTGTCATCACCTGAGCCGCCCGAAATGCTGTCCCTGCCGGAACTGCCAAAAATAGCGTCATTACCGGCCCCGCCGTCTATGACATCATTAAGGCCGGTGTCGCCCGCGTCCTGGCCACCATACAACACATCGTTTCCGGCGCCACCAAGGATTGTATCATCGCCTGTGCCGCCGCCCAGGGTATCATCCCCAGTTGCAGCGATAACGAGATCATCACCGTCTCCAGACCAGATTACATCCGTGCCGGTGCCGCTGGTCACTGCTTCGCCTTCATCATAGCGGCCATTGTCAACAACGCTGTCGTCCCAACCACCGCCAAGCAGTGTATCGTCACCAGCACCGCCGAATATTATGTCGTTGCCGTCCGCCGTTGCATCCTCATTGGCAGATACAACGTCCATTTTATCACCGTCATCAAGGCCGCCGCCGATTAGCAGGTCATTACCGGCACCGCCCCCCACAACGTCATTACCGGCACCACCTGCCATAATATCATTGCCACTGTCGCCAGCACCTGCCCAAAGCGTGTCATTGCCCAAACCAGCGATCGCAACGTCATCCCCCAGGCCGCTGACCAGCACATCGGCACCCATGCCGCCGTCCAGGTAATCGTCGCCTTCATTACCGACAAGGCGATTTGCGGTATCATTACCCGTGATTGTGTCATCACCCTCGGCGCCGTGTGCATTTTCGATGATGGTGTCTGGGGCAATATAGACCGTATTCGAATCGTAGAAAAAATTGGACCCATCCCAGTACTCGACAGTGGTCCCGACATCGCTCCAGCTACCGGGGCGTAGGTCCAGTTTTACATCGCGGTCGCCAGATACACCCAGCGTATCAGTGCCGTCATAATCCCAGATTGTAAGGTAATGGCGGGCAGCCTGGTCATAAACATAACTGTCGGCCCCTGCTGTGGTTTCTGTGTTGACGCCGTACATATACTGCAGCGCCAAAATGTCGGCATACATGTATGTTTGTGGCCACAAGTCAGCCCATTGAGCATTGGGAAAGCGTGCAGACACACTGTAAGACATGACAGTGTAATCCACCCCTTCGAGGGAAGATGCCAGAGCCGGAAATTCCCCTTCTTCCTCAAAAGAGTGCTTCAGTCCCAGGGCATGCCCCAGTTCGTGCAAGAGCGTATGACCGAAATCTACATCGTTTTCGCCGTGATTGGCCGACAGTATCCAGATATCGCCTGCTGCCTCATAGGCGCCCGGCAAATACGCCCATGCAACCGCGTCCTCATCTTCTATGCCTGTGTAAGCCACGCGGATAGTGCCAGCGCTGTCGCCACTGTCTTCAACTTCCACGAACGCGAGCTTCGAGAAACTGCTGAGGTTGTCCAGCATGGACCGGAAAAAAGCCTGCGCAGATACCGAAAGTCCATCAAGGCCAGTGTGGGGTTCATTGCCTTCAGTATCGTACCCACGAACCGGGTCTGTGCTGAACATGCTGTTGGCATCGGGGAAACTGAAGCTGAGCGTAGTTGTGTCTGATCCCGTGTCGGACACCCAGCGCAAACCTGACAAAAGGCCATCTATGGTAGCGTTGTTAGACGGGCCAATAGTATCGGACTGGGCTATAGAATCGACGCCTGAAACACCGTCTGTCATGGTCGCACTCCCTAGCAGTAGCCTGTTTGAGACCCTCTAACGGGCACGGCTAATGAACTGGTTAACTGCCTCGACCCCTGCCTTTATTAACCGGCCATATCAGTATGGCAAAAAAACCAACATTCTGTAAATGATAAGCACAAATTTGATCTTTTCAGGGCAATTCATGGTTTCCCAGCGATATTTCAGGTTTATTGGAGACTAGTGCACAATCAAACGGCGCTATCATCCTGAGTTCCCATATGTCAGAAACCCCCGTTCAGCGGGATCACTTTTCACCTTGTTTTATCGCTGTTGCCTCTGTTATTTTCAGCTCGACGCATTGGGGTGTCGTCCATAAGTGGCTGAAACGGTTATCCTAGGGTAGCTTGCCGCGTAACGCATTATGAAGGCACACCGTGAGCCCCTCTGTTTGTCGCACGTCCCTGTCACGCTGTATTGCTTTATTGCTGGGCCTCTTGCTGGTCGCTGTCGTGCCGTTTTCCCGTGCTGAGCAACCCGAAAACCTTGAGTTGGAACAACGAGGCCGCGACGCTTTTGAGCAATGCGCCGCCTGCCACACGCTTGAACCAGGCGGTGAAACGCTTGTTGGCCCCAACCTGTACGGAATATTTGGCCGTGCTGTCGCCAGCGTGGAGGGCTTTGCTTACAGCGAAAGCCTGCGCAGCAAAGTCGGCGTTTGGGACGAAGATGCCCTCAACCGCTATATTGCCCGTCCAAAACTGGCCGTGCCGGGCAACAATATGCCGTTTGTTGGCATGACCAGCCCTCGCGCCCGCCGGGACCTGATCGCCTGGCTTAAGACAAACCCAAGCCGGTACGACCCGGCAGAAAGCGACTTCCAGGCCCTTTTGGTGCGTGACGAGGTATCGCGCGGGGCGCAAATCGCCCGGGCCTGCATGGTCTGTCATACGGCATCGGAAGATATGGAAAACAACATTGGCCCCAATTTGTGGGGTGTTGTCGGCAGACCTATCGCCAGTGCACCGGGCTTCGACTATAGCGAACGCATCATGCGCCGCGAAGGCGTCTGGACACCTGATGCCCTCAACGGTTTTTTTATGGAAAACAAGACGTTTGACCAAGGTAGCCACCGGGCGTTTGGCCGCCTTAAACGCCCATCAGACCGCGCCGCCCTGATATCATGGCTCAAGACCCTGAATAGTGGCGGTGACCATCATGCACGCTAGGGCTATCGGGTGGTTTGATAACGGTAAAACTTGCAGAAAGTGGCGATCCCGGAAGGACTTGAACCCTCAACCCCCTGCTTAGAAGGCAGGTGCTCTATCCAGTTGAGCTACGGGACCGCATAAATTTCTGTTTATATTACCTATTTGAAATTATCAGCATAGGCCTGAATACGGCGTTTTTTCCGGTGCGTTGGCGCCACTTCAAACGGCAAATCATTCCGCTCGGCATAGGCTTTTGCTTCATCAAGCGTCTCAAACCTAAGTTTCACCTGCCCGCGCATGTCGCTTGATCCGGTCCAGCCCATCACATCGTCAATGGTTTTGCCCTTTTCAGGGTCAAACTGCAGTATCCACTCATGCGTATTGGCAGTGCCAGACTGCATTGCATTTTTCGAGGGTTGATAAATACGCGCTTTCACGAATTCACCTGTCCATTCTGTTGCCTAACCAAGAGCCACGACCAATTGCCGCGCGGCCCGCACATTATACCAACTCTTTTGTAAAGAAAATGGAAAAACGGCACGATTTTGACACCGTCCGGCATTCAAATGAAAAAGCAAGTTGCCCGAAAAAGAAAAAGGGCCTGGCCCTGGCGGCCAAGCCCTTTGGTATTCATACCAAAAATATAAGGTATTATTACCGAAACAATGGTCGGGGAGACAAGATTCGAACTTGCGACCCCCTGTACCCAAAACAGGTGCGCTACCAGGCTGCGCCACTCCCCGACGCGGAGCACGGTATAGTTTCAGACGTGCGCCTTCGCAAGAGAAAAATCGCGCCCCGTCAAAATAATCTGACTATCAGCGTCTGTTCAGTGCCTTGAACAGGCCTTGTGCTGTTGCAACCGTCTTATCACCTGCCGTGATGATACCCCGCACTGCAATCAGACTGTCGTTCGGCTCTTCGGCCTCCGCCTTGCCTTCCACCCAGTCTCCTTCAAACGCAGGGCCGATAAAATCTGTGGTCAACCGCACCGTAACAAAAGGCGGCGGTGCAATGGCGTAAACGGCTGTCGCCAGCAATATATCAGCAAAAGTCATCACCATGCCGCCATGCAACGCCCCGCCTGCGTTGGTGTGCCGTCGGGCAATACGAAACCCCCGCTGCACGCCAACCTCGGTTACACGCTCAAAAATTGGGCCGTTTTCCCAACCAAACGGCGAATTGGACAAAATACTTTCATATCCGGCAGGTGGCTGCGCTGCCGCAATCATTTCAGGGGTAGCTCGTTTTGCCTCAGGAAAACCTTGCATCAACCACCAAACGCAGGATGAACAACCAGATCACCGGCTTTAATACCCAGTTCCGCCGCACGGCCACCGGGAATTTCAAATACGGCCTTAACCCGTCCCTGTGACCGCCTCGATGTATCGGTTTGGGGGGTTGCGTTTTCCACAATGTTGGCAATACGGCCATTTGCCCGCACAAAAATTAAATCGAGTGGTATCAGCGTGTTTCGCATCCAAAAGGATGCGCGCCGCACCTCAGGGAAAACAAACAACATGCCTTCATCTGGTGCCATTTCAGTGCGAAACATCATGCCCATTGCTTGCTGTTCCTGCGTCATCGCCATTTCAGAGGTGAAAACGTGGCTCTCTCCAGACGCTGTTTGCACAGTCACCGGCTCGGTCGGCAGTTTTTCTTGTTGGGCATGAACAACACCAAAGCCGGCCAGCCACACAAAAACCCATAAAAAAAGAGGCCGCAAAACCTGCACCCTCTTGGATGAACCACTTTCTGTCATACTGATACCTTAAACCTGATCTTTAACACGCACAACTGTATCAGGCGTCCCCTGGCAAAGCAATCTGCGCGACCAGCGGTCCCCGTTCGCCCGTACCGATGCGCACACGCACTTCCTGAGTTGGCTCAAGGTCCGTCAGGCCCGCGCGGCGTAGCGTTTCAATATGAATGAAGATATCCTGCGTGCCCTCGCCCCGCGATACAAAACCATATCCCTTGGTGCGGTTAAACCATTTGACGATCACGTCTTCAAAGTCGGGTGAGACATCCACATCCATACCAGGATGTGAAAACGACGACCGCCCTAAATCTTCGGGCGCAACCGCCGTCGAGAGGTCAAGCGAATGCACAAGCGTTGCCTGCCGTCCCCTGTCGCGGGCAACAGCATCACACACAACCGTTGTCCCTTCCGGAACAGACCGGCGACCCACTTCTCTCAATACTGAAAAATGAAGCAAAATGTCTGTACCGTCGTCGTCAGGCACTACAAATCCGTAGCCTTTGACAGCGTCAAACCACTTTACTTTACCCGCAACTCGCTGGCTTGGGCCATCCGCCAAATCACCAGTTTCCGTCATACTGCGGCCGTCCATAAGTTTCCCCCTTCAGAAACGCTGAACCTGCTCAAACACAAAGTTAATAAATAATGCTAATCATAAAAAACGGCACCCGCAACTGTTTTGTCACGGGTGCCATTTGACAACCTGTTGTTTAAAGGTCTTTTTTCCGAAACCTAAGCGTTCGTTTAGTGACCTGAATCCTGGCTTTCCACCCCCGGAACAGCGACATGATGCTCGATCATATGAGCGTCATACAAATCAGCGGTCAAAGGCTGCAGAAGGTACGCAACCGCAAAATATCCCGTGATTGCCATGGTAATCGTGTATGGCAACGCCATAATCACCATGCGCATGTAAGACAGGCGGATGAGCGGCGCGAGCGCAGACGTCAACAAAAACAGGAAAGCCGCCTGACCGTTTGGCGTTGCAACCGAAGGTATGTTTGTACCGGTATTGATTGCCACAGCCATCAAGTCATAAGTGTCGCGGGTAATTGCACCGGAAGCGAGGGCTTTGCCCATTTCACTGATGTAAACCGTTGCCACAAACACATTGTCTGAGATCGCGGACAAAACGCCGTTTGCCACATACAGCATCGTGATCTGATTACTGCCCTGCAAGTCCAGTACGAAATTTGTCACTGGTGCAAACAGGCCCTGGTCGGCAATCACCCCAACGATGGAGAAGAAAACCACCAGAAGCGATGTGAATGGCAGGGCTTCTTCAAAGGCATGCCCAATTTGGTGCTCTTCTGTTACGCCCGTAAAGGCAGTGGCCAAAACAATCACCGACAGGCCAATAAGACCAACTTCCGCCAAATGGAACATCAGGCCGAAGATCAACCAAACACCAACAAGACCTTGTGCGATCAAAGATGCGCGATCCTTGCTGGTACGGCGCTGGCTTTCATAAGCGTCATAGTCCGCCAGAATGTTCATCACTTTTTCAGGGATTTTGGAGCCGTAACCAAATTTCCCTGTCATCTCCAGCAGGGCACAGGTGATCAGCCCAACAAAAAAGACTGGAATGGTTACTGGCGACATCCGCAGGAAAAACTCGATAAATTCCCAGCCTGCCTGCTCACCAATCAGCAGGTTTTGCGGCTCACCAACAATTGTCATCACACCACCAAGGGCCGTACCCACAGCAGCATGCATCATCAAACTACGCAAAAAGGCGCGGAACGCTTCCAGATCCTCGTTGCTCAGTTTATCGAGCGCGTCGTCTTTCAGGTGATCATGCGCCTGATTGAAATCCTTGCCGGACGCAACCTTGTGGTAAATCGAGTAGAAACCAACAGAAATGGTGATCACGACTGCCGTTACCGTCAGGGCATCAAGAAATGCCGATAGGAACGCCGCAGCAAACGAGAACATCAAAGAGAGAATGACTTTGTTGCGAACGTTCACCACAAGTTTGGTGAACACGAATAGCAACATGCTTTTCATGAAGTAAATGCCCGCCACCATAAACACCAGCAGCAGGATGACCTCTAGCCCGTTTTCCACTTCGTGCATGACAGTGTCAGGCGTTGTCATCCCCATGGCCACCGCTTGCAAGGCAAGCAAACCACCAGGTTGAAGCGGATAGCATTTAAGCGCCATCGCCAGCGTAAAGATAAACTCCAGCACCAAAACCCAGCCAGAGATATAGCCACCAACCGTGAAAAACAGGATGGGGTTAATAATCAAAAATGTAAGAATGGTCCATTTGTACCAGTCGGCGGATTGCCCGAGAAAGTTTCTTCCCGCAGGATTCGCGAAAAGTGCCATTTGTGTCCCCTATCAGAATAATAGATCGCAATTGCTCACTCACGCTAGCTTCTAGCCAGCAAGCCCCAGCAAATCAAGCAATTGCGGGAAGATTGAGTATTTTCCAACTTATGTTGCCTTTTGATAGCGATTTAAAATGCCCTTTGAATGAAGGTTCTTGCCGCGTATCTGAGCTGCGCTATGGTTGCGCTAATGGTCTAAACATTTAGTAAAAAATCTGACTATCATTGGGGTTAAGGTGCCAAATAATGATACCAGATACCGAAACCAAATAAAGATGCCAGATTTATAAGGCCGCACAAGAACTGGCCAGACAAGGAGCAGTATGGTGCATCAGGAACTCAGGGCAGCAACCGCATGGCTGGAAGCGAGGCAAGGCGTTGTGTTGGCTGTAGTTGCCCGGACCTGGGGGTCTGCGCCGAGGCGCGCGGGCAGCCTGATGGTGGTACGCAATGATACCGTCTTTGAGGGGTCCGTGTCTGGTGGCTGCGTCGAGGGTGCTGTTATCAGTGAGGCCACCGCGATGCTTGAAGCCGGGGATGGAGCGGACTGGCACAAGGAACTGACGTTCGCCGTCGCTACAGAAGACGCATGGGACGTTGGCTTGGCATGCGGCGGGGAAATCACCATTTGGCTGTTTCGGCTGGGATCACACGCACTGCCTGCACTGCGCGAAACGCTTAATTTTTTGTCGGCTGGCAAGTCTTTGGAACTCATGTTCAGCGAAGCCGACGGTTCGGCATCCACTCAACCGCTATCGGGCAAGTCCGGCAAACCGCAACCCAGCATCGAAGGCAGCAGCCACATTATTCCGATGATTGCACCCTTGTCGATTGTAGTGGTCGGGGCAGTACACATTGCTCAGCATTTGGCCGCAATGGCCAGCGAGTGCGGTTTTAGCGTAACCATTGTCGACCCCCGCGCCGTGTTCCGGGAAAACCGGGGTTTTTCAGGGGCTACATTGGTTGACGACTGGCCCGATGAGTATTTTAAGCGTTACCCGGTCACAGCTGCAACCGCTGTTGTGACACTGACCCATGACCCAAAACTTGATGATGCCGCTCTACTCGAAACGCTCACGAGCGACGCCCTGTACATTGGATGCCTTGGAAGTAAAAAAACCCACGCGGCGCGACTGGAGCGGTTGCAGAAAGAGGGGTTTGACGCTGATACGCTGGGAAAAATACATGCACCCATCGGGCTGGACATAAAGGCCGCAACACCAGCAGAAATCGCCGTTTCTGTTATGGGGCAAATTATCCAGACAGTGCGGGCGCAGTGATGAAGTTTGAAGAACGCGATATCGCCGATTGCGCGGGGTGGTCCCTTGCCCACAGCGTAAAGGTAGGAGAAAAGCGGCTACCGAAAGGCACACTTTTGACTGCCGACCATATTGGACGCTTGCAGGCCTGTAACATTGAGAAAGTTCAGGTTTTCAAACTGGACCCGGAAGATTATGACGAAAATCAAGCAGCACAGATTGCGGCAAGCCTGATCACCGGCAGCGGCGTAACAGTAGAACCAGCCGGACGGGGGCGCGCCAATTTGCTGGCAGATTGCGACGGCGTGTTTGATCCCGCTAGTGCCATTGATTTCCTTAATGATCTGGATGATGCTTTTTCTGCCGCTTGCAAACCGCCATTTTCGCATGTTCGCAAAGGCGAGTTGGTTGGGACAGTCAAACTGATTCCCTATGGTCTTCCCAAGTCTATATTGGAGGCAACACAGCCCCCCGCGAAAGTAACCGTTGAAGCCTTCAAGCCGTTTACGGCAGACCTGATTGCGACCGGTGCCCCGACGCCCGAGAAGACCAAAAGCGTTTTGGCAGCACGAATCGAACGTGTTGGTGGCACGCTACAACGGCAGACATGCGTTGCTCATGAAGTGGATGCAGTGAAAGCTGCGCTGTTGAACAGCACGTACACCGACTTGATATTAATTTTAGGGGCGTCTGCAATAAGCGATGGGGCAGATATATTGCCCGTTGGTATAAAGGCGGTTGGTGGCACAATCATCAAATTGGGCATGCCAACCGACCCAGGTAATTTGCTGATGCTGGCGGAAGTTAACGGCAAAACCGTTATTGGCCTGCCCGGTTGCGCGCGATCCCCCGCTGAAAATGGCTTTGACTGGATACTGGAAAGATACGCGGCTGGGTTGCCCCTGACCCGGTCTGCCATCGCAAAAATGGGGACCGGTGGCTTGTTGAAAGAAACTGCGGGCAGAAAAGCACCGCGCACCAAGACACACCGAACCACCCCCGCAACAAAGCGGACCTATGCGGCAATTGTGTTAGCGGCGGGCCGGTCCTCGCGGTCGGGCAATAGCCACAAGCTTTTGGCAACGCTGGGCGGAAAAACAGTGGTTGCAACAACCCTGGACACGATTTTAACCACAGGTGCCATCAAGCCGACGCTGGTGACCGGAGCGCGCCGTGCAGACATCCAAGCGGCGGTAGGTGAGATGGACATTACCCCCGTTCACAATAAAAATTATATGGCCGGTATGGGCAGCAGCATCGCATTAGGGGCCTCGTCCTTGATGGGCGCCTATGATTTTGCCTTCATCTGCCAGGGGGACATGCCTTTTGTGCAGGCCGCGACCTACAAAACACTGATACAGACGTCAGAAACCTGCCCTGCCCGCAGCATATTGGTGCCCACCTTCAACGGTAAACGCGGACATCCTGTTTTGTGGGGGGCGGCGTTTTTCAATGACTTGGCTGCGCTGACCGGGGACACCGGTGGCAGGAAGCTAATGCACGCCCATGCCGACGCTGTTGTTGAAGTACCGGTATCAGACCCGGGTATTTTGATTGATTTGGATACACCCGAAATGCTGGCGCAGTTTGGCGTGAACCCGGCAATCACTCCAGAAGGTCGATGATATCATCTACCTCCAGGTGCAAGAGGTCGCGCGCAAGTTCGTAACCAAACCCCGCCCTTGCCATAGATGCCAATTCTTTCTCGATTTTAGACTTTACCATCTCGGCGTCCGGCATTTCACGGCGAAACGCGCCGAAACGCCGACGTTTGATGTAAGCGGCGGCGGCTCTTCTATCGGCATCAACGTCTGCGTCGTCGGATAATCCGGCGATGGCATGCCGGGCAAGGTTTTCAGGCACCCCTTTGTGCCGCAGGTCCTGAGCGATCATCCGCACAGGTTTTCCGCGCCGCAGCAATAGTTCTGCCCTTTGCCTTGCATAAGCTGCATCATCAACATAGTTGTAGCGCACGCATTTTTTCACGACATCGTCGACCCAACCAAGTTGTTCCTCCGTTGGGGATGCGAATGCTTCATTGCGACGGCGAATTTTTCGGATCAGGACATCACGCAGATTTTTTTCCGATGTGCTGAACCTGCCGAGGTAATGCAACGCTGCTCGCTCAAGGTAGCCAGCGGTTACCTTTTTGGGCCTTTTCTGTCCTTTTTTTGCGGTCTTTCCGTCTTTTTTTGACGATTCTCGTACTTTTTTGACCTCGTTTTCCACATCAAAGCGCCTGTATGGCCTCAATGAACCGGTCCATATCACTTTGGCTGGTGTAATAATGCGGCGATACACGCACGGCACTGTCGATCCCGCGCCGTTCCAAATCAAGCCTTGTGTGCACCACGCTTGCAATCTGCACAGCAATGCCCTGTTCTGCCAACCGCGCCTTCACATCGACCGGTGTTTTACCCTCCAGGTTGAAGGTAATGATCGCTGATGTTGCGGATGGTGGACAGGCCATTTTTACAGTCGCGCAATCAGCCAATTTTTTTCGCAAATACAATGCATTACGCGCAATTTGGTTCGTGGCAGCATCGACACCGATATCGAGCAAATAGTCAACCGCAGCGGTGAACCCCAGCTGGTTAACGACGCTGCGCTCCCACGCTTCAAACACCCGCGCATCCTTGCGCAGCGTGTAGGCATCTTTGCGGGTCCATTCAGCGCTTTGGTTGGTCAGCACAATCGGGTCCATCACGGACCGGGCGTGCTCATTCACATATAAAAACCCAATGCCCCGCGGTCCCCTCAGAAACTTTCTGGATGTTCCTGTCATTACATCACATCCAATGTCAGCAACGCTTACGGGCACATGCCCCGCGGACTGGCAAGCATCCAGGACATACAAAACACCCGCGGTTTTTGCAATCCGGCCAACCTCGGCCACCTGATTGATTTCACCGCTAGAAGACGGCATATGACTGATGCTGATCACTTGCGTCTTATCGTCGATCAACGAGCTCAAATGATCCAGGTCAATGCCACCGGTCTCTGCCTGCTGCGCCACCCGGATTTCAACGCCATGTCGTTTAGCGATTTGTAAATACGCCACATAATTACTGCAGTACTCGTTATAAGCGGTCACGATGTTACCGCCCGCGGCCATGGGCAGGCTGTAGAAAGCCTTCGTCCAGCCATCAACAGCACTACCGACGAAAGCAAAATCCCCGGCATCGCCGCCAAACAGCCGAACCAACGACTGATAACTGCCCTCCAGCGCGCCTGCCTGTTGCTCTTGCGCAACATACCCACCAACGGCGACTTCCCGGTCCAGCGCTTGCTTAAGCGCATCGACAACCGGCTGCGGCATAAGCGCTGAACCGCAGTTATCCAAATGGACACGGCCCACCAGGCCGGGTGTCTGGCATCGCACTTCGCGCAATTGGTTTTGATCAAATCCGGTACTATCTGCTGTCATTTTTTGGCCGTATTCGTCCTCTAATTCCCGAGCACCCATCACTCGCTGAATAAAATTGTCTTGCGAATATAGCCCGCAGACTGTAATCCAGCCGTAATATTTGGGTGTGCGTTTCGCTCAATATCAACGGTTGAAAAGCTTTTCATTGCAAGGTTTTTTTAGCCGTACAGTGCACTTTATTTTGTTTAGTTTTTTCTGGCGACGGTGCTATAAACCTTTGTTGCCGTGTTGTTTTTTAGGCTAGTTCGGAAACAGCCCTGGGGTTAATATGGTCGAATTGAATGAGCAAAACACTGTTACACCAACGGTGACGCCAACTCTCGATCCTTCACTGGAAAGACGGTATTCCGACTTCGATACGCTTGTTGATGCTGTCGAATACGCTGCAAAAGGCGTGCGCGGCGCCAACTTTTTTAACGCACGCGGCGACGTTATCGACGTTATCACGTGGAAAGAAGTGCGGGACCGTGGAGAAGCCATTGGCCGTAAGCTGGTCGGCATGGGTTTTCAAAAAGGTGACCGCATCGCCTTGATCGCCGAAACAAGCGCCAATTTTGTCTGCTTTTTTGTTGGGTGCCAGTATGCCAGCGTTCTGCCGGTGCCCCTACCCTTGCCAACATCGTTCGGCGGTAAAGAAGGGTACGTCTCCCAACTGCGGATGCAGATGGAAAGCTGCAAGGCTAATGGCTTGATGGCGCCCGATTTCATGAATGAAATTGTCGAGCAGGCGACTGACGGCCTCGACCTAAGGTTTAAAGGTGATATCAACGCCTTCATGGCAACAGATGCCGAGGGCGAGGTGGTTCTGCCGACCCCGGATGATCTGGCCTATCTTCAATATTCATCGGGCAGCACCCGCTTTCCGCACGGCGTCTCGGTAACTCATCGGTCGCTGATGTCCAACACGCATGGTATGGGATATCATGGTGTTCACCTGGAAGACGATGACCGCTGTATTTCTTGGTTGCCGTTTTATCATGACATGGGGCTTGTCGGCACGCTGCTAACAACCATAACCTGTCAGGTATCGGTTGACTTTATCCCAACAGAAGAATTTGCCCGCCGGCCCCTCAGTTGGTTGCGTGTTATCAGCGCGAATAAAGGCACTATTACCTACAGCCCAACCTTTGGGTTCGACATTTGCACCCGCCGCGCCGCGATGCGCGCCAGTGCGCTTGAAGGCCTGGATCTTTCCAGCGTGCGCGTTGCCGGTATCGGCGCAGAAATGATCCGTCCTGAAGTTATGAAAGAATTTCAGGAAACGTTCGGCCAGATCGGGTTTTCCTACAATGCATTCCTGCCAAGTTACGGACTGGCGGAATGTACACTGGGCGTAAGCTTTGGTGAAGTTGGCAAAGGCATACAGGTTGATCTGATCGAAGAAGCCGCGTTGACCGGCGACCGACATGTTCTTGTGAACGGATCAGGCGAAAACCGCATGCGCGAGGTTGTTAACTGCGGCAAGCTTTTACCAGAGTATGAAATCGAAATTCGCGACGAAGGGGACACCCCCCTGCCTGACCGCAAGGTTGGTCGTGTGTACCTGCGCGGTGCATCCGTAATGCGGGAATATTTCAATGACCCTGAAACAACACGAGAAGTCCTGAGCCCAGAAGGTTGGCTCGACACCGGCGACATGGGTTACATGAAAGACGAATGCATCTATATTGTTGGCCGCGCCAAGGATATGATTATTGTTAATGGTCGTAACCACTGGCCTCAGGATATCGAATGGGCAGCAGAACAGGTTGATGGCCTTAAAAAGGGCGATGTGGCTGCAGTTTCAATACCCGGCGATAACGCAGAAGAAGTACCGTTGATTTTGGCTCAATGTCGCATTTCCGACGCGGCAGAGCGGGTTAAACTTGTCGATGCGTTAAAAAAGCAAGTTCAGGCAGAAACTGGCGTGAATTGCATCGTCGAATTGGTGCCACCCAAATCCCTGCCACGAACATCCTCTGGTAAACTCAGCCGAACAAAGGCCCGCAACCAGTATTTATCTGGCGACCTGCAGGCCATCGCAAGCTAATCCGGAAAGCATGGTAAAACAGTCCAAAAAAACGGCGACGCAAACAATTGCGTTGACCGGTGCAACAGGTTTTGTCGGCGGCCATACCCTGACTGCGCTGTGCGAGGCAGGCTATCACGTCAAAGCGCTTACGAGACGGCAACAGCTAGACATGCCCGGTGTTACGTGGATAGACGGGTCCCTGACTGATGGTGAAAGCCTGGCAAAACTGGTTGAAGGCGCAGATGTTCTGGTCCATCTGGCGGGTTTAACAAAAGCAATAACACGGGACGATTTCTTCGATATCAATGTTGCAGGCAGCAAAACGCTTTTCCAGGCGGCCCAAACCGCCAACGTCAAGCACGTGGTTCATGTTTCCAGCCTTGCGGCCCGGGAGCCACGTTTGTCACACTACGGCGCAAGCAAAGCAGGCACAGAATTATTGTTAACGGCCAGAAAATGGTCATTTAGCTGGTCCATCATACGCCCGCCGGCCATTTATGGGCCCGGCGACACAGAAATACTAAAGCTGTTCAAGGCAACGAAATACGGCTTTCTCCCGGCACCGGGAAGCAAGGCGAACAGATTTTCCATGATCCATGTCGCAGACCTTGCCCGTGCGTTGGTTTCGGCGTGTGACGGCAGTAACAAACAAGCCGTACTGGAAATTGACGACGGCACGCCAGCCGGTTATGCGATAAAAGATGTGGTGGCCTCGCTGCCAGACAGCAATACCAAAAACACTAAAACTGTGCCTGTACCCTTTGCCCTATTGGGTGTTGTCGGCGGTTTTAATGACCTTCTGGCACGGATGCTGTCAAAACCGTTCATGTTGACGCTCTCGACCGCGCGCTATCTTTGTCACCCGGATTGGACAGTCAAGGAAGCCAGGCGTTTTAAACACAAAGGCTGGTTGCCACAATTCGATCTTAAAGCCGGCTTAAAAGACACGCTCGACTGGTATCGCAAAAATGATCTATTGTGATACAAAACATGTAAATATATGAGCAGGCAAGAAGGGTCCGTATTCCCGGACACCGATGCAGGAAAGAGCGAGCATTATGGCTAAACCGGAAACACTGGAAACAATATACGGCTTGATCGCGCCTATTAATAAAAAAGGTGTAGAGCTAAAACCTTCCAGCACTTTCGCATCCGATCTGGAATTGGACAGCTTGACTGTGATGGATCTGGTTGCCGATATCGAGGATGAATTCGATATCGTCCTGCCGCTAAACATGCTGCCTGACCTGGAAACAATTGAACAAGTTGCTGACGCTGTCGAAAAAATCGTAAGCTGAGCCGAGGATTTCACCGTGGATTTATTGGATAAGTTTGACTCTATCGTAGAGTTGCGATCTTCGCTGCCTTTTGAAAAAGCAGACCCCTTTAAAGTTGTTATCGAGGAAGTAATCTCGGAAACAGAAGCCATTATTGGTGGGCGGCACACCATTCTTGCCGGCACCAACAATTATATGGGCATGACGTTTGACGAAGGCGCAATTGAAGCCGCAAAAGCGGCACTTGATGATTTTGGTACCGGCACCACAGGTTCGCGCGTGCTGAATGGCACCTATGGTGGCCATAAGGCCCTTGAGGCAGCAATCGCCGACTTTTACGACATGGAACACTGCATGGTGTTTTCGACCGGTTATCAGGCCAATTTAGGCATGATTTCGGCGCTGGGTGGCAAAGATGATTATGTCATCATAGACGCCGATAGCCATGCCTCCATTTATGACGGCTGTTCCATGGGGAATGCGACCATTGTTCGCTTTAAACATAACGACCCTGAAAACCTGGAACGGCGACTAAGACGTTTACCAGAAGAAGCCGGTAAACTGTTGGTTGTAGAGGGTATATACTCGATGCTGGGTGATGCCGCACCGCTGAAAGAACTGCTAGAGGTTGGTAAAAAATACGGCTGTATGACACTGGTGGATGAAGCCCATTCAATGGGCTTTTGCGGTGAAAATGGTCGCGGCGTTGCCGAACAGCTTGGTGTTGAAGACCTGGTTGATTTTTATCTTGGTACTTTCTCCAAATCGGTAGGGACAGTGGGTGGTTTTGCCGTATCCAACCATCCGAAATTTGACGTTCTGCGCTTTGTCAGCCGCCCCTATATTTTCACGGCAAGCCTGCCGCCCAGTGTGGTGGCGTCTGCAACCAAATCAATCGAAGCGATTAAGCGCAGTGGCAATCGTCGGGCCCATCTTTGGGAAAATGCCCGCCAGTTGCACACAGGCCTGAAGTCTGCTGGTTTTAAAATGTGCACGGAACAAGCGGAAAGTCCGATTATCGCGGTTCACTTGCCTGACGTGATGATGGGAACCCGGTTTTGGGAACAGCTGTTGATTGAAGGCGTATATGCCAATATGGCGGCACCACCAGCAACACCGGCGGGTATGTTCCTGTTGCGTATTAGCGTATGTGCGCAGCACACATCCGAACAGATTGACGAAATCATTGCCCGGTTCAAAAGCACCGCAGCAGCTGTTGGCCTCGACGTTTAGTAAACCACACCAGAAAAATTCAGGAATTGGGTGCTTTATTTAAAAGCACCCTTTTTTCTAAGGCCCCAGAATAAAACCACACCTGCAATGATAGGGTGCTTGCGCATCCAGTCCTTAATCTCTATGTCCACGCCAGAATGGCGGCGGATTTTCCATGCCAGATAGTCAATGCCGCCATCGAACGTCATTGACGCCTTTATCAGGCGCAAGAAACTAACCACTTTGCCATTGGTGCGGCGCAGAAACCACGCCAGTTTGGCTGTAAAATTGGCGGTACGCGCGGGTTGCGTCGCGGGCTGTGATTGTTGATTGCCATCGTCTGTTATGCCCATGGTCGCCAAGGCCACCGGGGTCAGATCATCATAACGTTGTTGGTCCAACAGATAAATCTCCAGCCCTTTGCCCCCCCGTTCGGACCGCAACTCCGCAGCGTAAGTTGCTTCAAAAGCAGCAACCCACAGGTCCCGAGAGCGTGTCGCCCAAGGCTGAAGGTCCAGTAGGTTGGACAGCATGGTTGTCACGCTTGTGGCAACCGCCTCTGCCATGGTGTTTTGAACATCGTCCGATTGTGCACACAGGAGCATGCAAGGTTGGCTGAAACGCGCCCAGATAGATACATTGAGACACGATGGGCTGCACCGGAACTTAAAATCCTTTGCTGACACTACGGCATATTTTGACCGCACAGTGACCCCGTCAACATCCATTTCGTGGTAAAAGACATTTGGTGGCAATATCTGGTTAGCAACCGCCAGCCATGCACCGTTGTAGGCGTTATGGTAATCGTCAACAATGACGTAGAAATCGAGGATTTTGTCTTCTATCTCTCCGGTCCGCAAGCAGGATCCATAAAACAACACGCCCAGCACACTGTCGCCGTAGCGGGACGCAATGTCTTTGGCGGCAACAGTTACAGCGGCAGGAACCGACCTGTCCCATTCTGACAGAATAAAAGTGCGTAGTTCTGTTGCGGAAGAGTTTCCGCTGTCTTTGACGGGATCATCTGTCACAGCGATTGCCTACTTTCTGAATGTCACAAACGTGAGTGCCCGGTCACCGCGCAGCACCACAGGAACACCCGGCGTAGGTTGATAGATTTCACCATCAAGGGTCACAGGGTCGGTACCTTCAACCCGCACTTCATTGTTGGTTCTGACGTGCAAACCACGGACATAACTGACGCCGTAACGGCCCGTCAAAAGCGCCACAAAAGACCGCAAAAGCGTTGATGCGCCTGCTTCTGCCGCAGAAAACCTTAGACCACCCTTATTGTCTTTGACGTAGGGCTTTAAACCAAACAACAGCCGATTGAGTGTTGTGGCAATAACAACGGAATAGCGACCCTGAATGCGGGCACTACCCGGTACTGTGATCGACATGGGGTCAGAGACCATCAAACCTTTGTTGCGGGACAGGCCAAGGGCTGATGTGATGAGTTTGTAGGCTGACCATATATGCGCCACAGCGTTTGGCAGCCCTTTGGCATAAGCGTTTTCACGGCACCAAAAAATGCCCCGAACGATGCCTGCAGTGCCAAAAAAAGTGCCAACTTTAGGTGGTGAGCCGTCCCCCATATCCATTTCGATAAGGTTGCGCCTGGTCAGTGCGTTCGGTAAATCACCAGACTGTGCCAGTTTCAGCAGCTTTTTAAGGACCTTGGCGGGTTTACCTTTAAAGCCCAGATCAGCCGCTGTCATATTGGTTTTGCCACCGGGCAAAAACGCAATCGGTGGAATGACCGTGAAGGGATTTTTGTGCAGCAAGGACGCCAGAGCCGCACCGATGGTACCATCGCCGCCATTGATGATCAGCATTGCGGGGTTTGCTTTGGCAAATAGTTCCATCGCATCCTGCAGCGTTTCCATACCATCCAGTTCATAATGGACAACATTTGCGCTGGATTCGACAATAGCGCGGATTTCATCGAGCGAGCGCGCATTGGTCGTGCTAAGTGGGTTGGAAATCATCACAACCAGCGGCACAACCGCCCCACTATTCACTGTTTTTGTATCGACCTGCATTGGACGACCACTCCGGCTCGTATCGCGAGTTTTGGCAAAATGCACCGTTTAAACAAAACAAACGGGACCAAAAGGCCCCGTATTTGCTTATTTTGCAGGCATGCATACCCGCAAACCCAAATTATATCAATATTAGCGTCGTTTCAGCTTACGCCGCTTCTCTTTCTTTTTTTCGTCACCACCAAATACATATTTCATATCAATGGTGTGCTGGCTGACGCCCGCTGCCGCCGTAAACATAACCTCTTCACCGTCAGGGGGACCAAGCGACAGTTTAGGGTTGTTAGAGAAACCAAACCCTTCGGAAAATATGTCTGCGCGCCCGTTTGAATTTTTATCATGCATCACAACCAGCGCGTATGTACCGGGCGATGGCAGAGGCACACATAAAGTGGGTTCGTCGCTGCCATCCAGCGGCATGTCCACACGAACAAGCTTTTTGCCCTTTTCCAGAAATTCATCAGGGTCAGAGCTGTATATTTGAGCCCGAACACGACCTTCAGTGGTTTGCAGGCCCTGTACGAAAACCTCCAGCCCAGCCTCGCCTTCTGTGAATTCGCAAGCGCCGTCACGGCGTTTTTCATGTGTAATAATCGTCGCTTCCGGCCGAACTGCTTCTGACCGGTTTGCCTCCGGGCCGTCATCAGCTGTCGCCATTGCGGCGCCATTTATCAGGGTGAAACCGGCCATAAGGCACGCGACGGATGCTTTCACCGCCGTGCAGCGTCGCAGCACAAAGTCAAACATACGTTGGTCCATTTGCAATCAAGACATCCACAGATACTAAAAAGCTGCGACATGGTGGCAGAAATATGGCTCTATACCGGATAAACATGTGATTTCCCATCTTTTTTCTGCCATCATTAGTGGATCAAACAAATGGAATTGTTTCTTGAAACGAAGCTCCAACAGGTGTAGCGCCATCCTATGATTGCCCGACCTTTCATGACACGAATTGATCGTTACGTGCTTCGGCAGGTGCTGATGCCCATGTTCACAACTTTGGGTGTTGCAGCTTTGTTGCTGATTCTGGAACGTATGCTGAAACTGTTTGACTTCGTCGTTAATCAGGGCGGGCCTGTTGAAGTTGTGTTTCGCATGCTGGCCAATCTGACGCCCCATTACATGGGGCTGGCCCTGCCTGTTGGCCTATTGTTGGGTGTGTTGGTGGCTTTTCGGAAGATATCCCTGTCCAGCGAGTATGACGCCATCACATCATCGGGTACCAGCCTGACGCAGCTTGTGCGCCCCCTACTGCTGCTGGCAGCGTTTCTGGCGGTTATTAACACCCTTTTGGTTGGCTGGGTGCAACCCCACAGCCGGTATGCCTACCGTGGCTTGGTGTTTGACCTGAGGAGCGGGGCACTGGGTGCCAGCATCCGCGTTGGCGAATTTGTTAAAATTGGTGATGATATTACCCTGATGATTGAGGAATCCCGTAATCAGGGTGCAGAATTAGGGGGAATTTTTCTGGAACGACGCGATGAGCGCAGCAGCATTGCCGTAACGGCAGAACGCGGCGGATTTTTTGCAACAGACGACGACCAGACAATCCTGCTGCGTCTATTTAACGGTGTTTTGGTGGACCTGAACGAAAGCCAGAACAAACCAAGAGTGCTGAATTTCGAGCGGCAAGACCTTACCATCAAACTGCCCGAACGCGAGGTTTTCCGCGAACGCGGTGGCCAGGAACTGGAAATGACACTGCCGGAATTGTTTGTTGAAATGAATAATCCCCTCCAATCTGTTGAAGATCGCGCTGCCTTCGAGGGGAATTTTCATTGGCGACTTATGCACAGCTTCAGCTTTTTTATTCTGCCTTTCCTCGCAATTCCTATGGGTATCACCAACAAACGCACCGGACGTGGCACCGGGATCGTCATCGGGCTATCCCTTCTGATCGTCTATAACGAATTGATGGAAGGTATGGAAACGGCAGTGAAAGGTGGGGCATCCCCTTATCTGACGATCTGGGCGCTCTTTGCCGGATTCGCTTTTTTAAGCCTGTTTTTCTTCCGTGTGTCTGCCTTTAAGGCGGGCGGTGAACCCTTGGCCTACATTGATGCGATTGTCGGCACTGTTGCCGGGCCCATCAAACGACTGGGCCGCAAGGTTATGGGCATGGGAGAAACGAATACGGGAGATAGCGCATGATGCTTCGCGCTGTACGCCGCCTGTTTATACCGTCACGCACGCTCGCACGGTATATGGTACGCATGCACCTCAGTCGCTTTTTTGGTATCCTGCTGGGCCTTACCGTGATTTTGCAGATGCTGGACCTGCTTGCTACGGCAGATGATGTTCTGGCCGCCGACGGCGCGACATGGGCCTCTATTCTGATTTACGTTAGCCTGCGCGCGCCGCAACTGATGACACTGTTCATACCTTTTGCCGCCCTGCTGGCCACAATCCTGACTTTGGCAACCCTGAACCAAAGCAGTGAAGTGACTGTAATGAAAGCGAGCGGTCTTTCATCGCATCGCATCCTGTTGCCGCTGGGGATCGCATCACTAATTATCGGGATTGCCCACTTTACCTTCAACGAGACAATCGTTGTGGATGCCAATGCTGACCTGGAATACTGGCAACAAAACGACTATGCTATTGACCTGCCTGACAACCCTGACCTTGCTGGTCGCACATGGCTGAGGGAAGGCAACAGTATTGTGCTTGTGGAGTCCGTCAGTACGGTGCGCAACCGTGTGGTCCTTGACGAGGTATCTATCTTTGAACGCGACAATCTGGGCCGGGTTCAGGCCATGGTGAAAGCCGATTTCGCCTGGTACCAGAACGGTGCCTGGACCTTGCATGAAGTCAGACGATTTGATGCCAACAGCCACCTGTTGTCGGTTACACCAACCGTTCCATGGTCAATCCCGACACGTCCTGAGCGGTTCTTAGCCCTAAATGTAAAGCCTGATCAGGTGCCCTTTGGTGCACTATGGACTTCCATGCAGCGTCTGCGTGAGGAAGGACTGTCAACAGACCGCTTGATGACCAGTTTCCTGCAAAAAATTGCGGCACCAGCGTCGACGTTGCTTATGCCCATTCTAGCCGCCTTGGCCGCGTTTGGTGTGTCCCGCGCTGGTGGGCTGGTGCTTAGGAGCGTATTTGGTGTGGCGTTAGGCTTCAGCTTCTTCGTCGCTGATAACTTCATGCTGGCAATGGGGGAATTTGGCGTGGCCCCGCCGTTTCTGGCGGCTTGGGCTCCGTTTTGCTTGTTCCTGTTGGTTGGCTACACGGTCATCTTCTACACAGAAGAAGGTCGTCCTCAGCTAAAGCATGCGCAAGCTAAACCAGCGCCTAAATCCGCTGAATAGGGCTTGTAGATGGCCACCCCCCAGATGCCAGAGGACAAATTCTCGCAAGAAGCTGCTGGTGATATCAAACAGGTTGCCGGGGGCGCTGGCCTTGCCTTCATCGGCCGTCTAGGGGCGCTGATTGAAGCCGTATCTGTTGTTGTGTTCACATGGGCCTATGGTGCAGAAACCTTTGGCTTGTTCGCTGTGTTGTGGAGCTACGTAAAAGTCACAACTGCTCTTTCCGATGCCGCAATGACCACATCGCTGCAGCGCTTTGTTCCCCGCGTTTCCAAGGAACAGGAAGCAAATGTTGCCGGCTTTGCCCTCAAACTCAGTTTTATCATCGCAACATTATTTGCTTTAGCCGGGACGTATTTCGCGCCAGCCCTATCCAGTATTATCAATGTTGGTGACACAGACCAAAAGCACCTTACCGACGTAATCCGGCTGTATGTCTGGGTTCTACCTTTCTGGACTGCGGTCGAAGTTGGCACAGCCGCTATCCGTGCGCGGCGCAAATTTGGCCCCGAAATTCGGGTGCGCATTTTCTATGAACAATTTTTAAGACTGATCGCAGCTGTCATATTTTTTTACTTAGGATTAAATACTTATGGCCTTTTTCTTGCGCATTTGTTGAGCGTGATTTTGGCCGCCCTACTCGCGCTGCGGCTGGTTGCAAGGCACTATGACATGCGGGCAGTATTGGCTGCGCCAATGACCGGGCCTCTGGCTAAAGAAATGCGCCAATATGGCTTTTCAGTCATGCCATCAAACCTGATCAAAAAACTGTTCAGTGAATTTCCTGTGATGATGCTGAATTTTGTTTTACCCGGCGGGGCGGGTGCGGCGGCTGGCGGATATTATTCTGTGGCACGGAAACTTGCCAGCGCATTGCAGGTTGTACGCCTGGCATTTGAATATGTCATGGCACCGCTTGCAGCGGAAAAATCCGGCAATCATGACAAACATCGCCTGCAAAATATGTACGCCTTTGCAACACGCCTTTCTGTATGTTTGGCCCTGCCCTTCGGTGCAGCGCTTTATATGGCACGCGGTGATATCCTGTCTGCGCTGGAGCCTGAGTTTCAGGCAGCCGCAACTGCGATTGCGATACTGGTCGCTGGCCGAGTGTTGGAGGCCGCCAGTGGGCCATCACAGTCAATCATTGAAATGCTGGGCCACCGGTTCCTGCCACCCATTAACGGACTTATTGGCCTGTCGATCTTTGTCGGCCTTGGCTGGACGTTGATCCCGACACAAGGCGTTACAGGTGCGGCCATTGCGGCAGCGACAGGCCTTAATATCACTGCATACCTTGCCTTTATCCAAAGTGGCGTGATGTTCAAGCTGGTGCCCTACAACCGCGACTTCTTGAAACCCGTGGCCATATCGCTTATGTCTGCGGGCGCGTTGGTGGCCTTTGCTGAAACCGGACCAAAGCTGCCGTCGCCAGCGGGCCTTATAATTGCCATACTCGGCCTTATTGTCGCATTGCTTTTGTTGGTGCGGTATGGCCTTAAAAGAGAAGATGCAATGGCACTGGGTAAACCCGGCATATGGCTTAGCCGGGCCACCACGTGATACAACAGTTTGAAGAATGATTTGATTGATGCAAAAGGTTGCAACAGAACAGGACCAGATTGATGGACGGGTTTCTGAACCAGTCGTTTCTGGTGCTCACCCGGAAGCAGCGGACTTTCCCCTAAAGGAAGCCCGCAAGCTTGTGCGCGATCTGTGGCAACCAAACGCCCGCATTTACTGGACTGACTTCCCCATCAGCGCTTTTATCGGTTGGGGTGCAGTGGCAGTAGCTGTGATGAGCCCGTTAGGGTCAATTATTCACATCGCGGCCTTGATCGTTGCAACCCTTGCACTGTACCGCGCTGTGATCTTCATCCATGAGCTCGCGCATTTCCGAAAAGGAACCTTTACCGGGTTCCGCAGGTTCTGGAACGCTACCTGCGGTATGCCTATGATGGTGCCTGCCTACACATATGCAGATGTGCATATTGATCATCACAAGCCGCAGCATTATGGCACCGAACAAGACGGGGAATATCTGCCATTTGCTGTTAACGAACCATGGAAGATTGTCGCCTTTGTCGCGCAAGCCTTTATTGTGCCGATACTTTTGGTGTTTAGGTATGCGATGTTGATGCCGCTGACCCTCATGATACCAGCGCTTCGCGACTATGTGTGGGAGCGCGCCAGCAGCCTGGTAATTGATTACACCTACATCCGGCCTCTGCCGAAAAAAGACCAGAAAGCTGGGTGGATGCTGGAAGATGTGTTTACAGGCCTATACGCGTATGCCGCTTTCGGCTTGTGGTACGTTGATGTGCTGCCAACCATGTTTTTTGTTGTGTGGTATGTGGTGACGTTTGCAATATTTGTTCTCAATGGTTTGCGCACGCTGGCAGCACACGCTTACCGAAATGGCGGCAGGGAACGCATGACCCAGCAAGCCGAGTTTCTCGACAGCGTCGATGTCCCCGGCAACCGTTACATCTCGCCTCTGTGGGCCCCGGTTGGTCTGCGCTTTCATGCCACGCACCATCTGTTCCCCGGCATGCCCTATCATTCTTTGGAGAAAGCGTATTTCCGCCTGAAGGATGAATTGCCCGATAACCGGCTGTATCTAGCGGCTACCCGCAAGAACCTATGGGCAGCTGTTGCCCAATTGTGGCGCGAAGCCAAGGCGTCGCAAAAAAGCTGACGTACGTATCCATCTTGCAAAAAATCGCCAGTCCGCTATCCAAGGTCCAACTTGAACGCAACAAGGGGCAGCATTGTGGCTGAAAACAGCGTCAGTATCCGCCGTATCACAGATACCAAAGGCCTAAAGGACTTTGTCAATGTCACCCGCACCGTGTATGCGGATGACCCCAACTGGATTCAGCCGTTGATGATGGAGCGCATGGATGCCCTGCGCCCTGATAAAAACCCGTATTTTCAACATGCCGATGTTGCCATGTGGGTTGCAGAACGCAGCGGCAAACAGGTTGGCCGGATCAGCGCCCAAGTCGATCATTTGGCGCAGGAAAAATGGGGCCCAAACCTTGGGCATTTCGGCTTTTTTGAAGCCCTAGATGAAGACACCGCAAATGCGCTGCTGAAAACGGCGGAGGACTGGCTGAAAGACCAGGGTATGGTCCGTATGCAGGGGCCATGGTCCCTATCAAGCGCAGAAGAAGTCGGCACTCTGGTGGATGGTTTTGATACACCGCCTTGTGTGATGATGCCCCATGGACGTCCGTCCTATGACGGCTGGCTGAACGGCCATGGCCTCACCAAAGCCAAAGATATGTTTGCTTATTCACTGGACCTGACTATCCCGATGCCGGACCGGGCGATGCGGATTGTCAAAATGGCACAAAAAAACAAACGCGTGACCATGCGCCCGATTGATATGAAGCGCTTCGATGAAGAAGTCGAAATCGTGCTTGATATCTATAATGAAGCCTGGTCAGACAACTGGGGTTATGTGCCTTTTACGGAAGCCGAAGTGGCGCACGGCGCCAAAAGCCTGAAACCTGTCGTGAAACCCTACCGCACCTATATTTGCGAATATGACGGCGAACCGGTTGCCTTCATGCTGACCATCCCGGACGTGAACCACAAAATGCGCGATATAAACGGCAAATTGCTCCCCTTTGGCTGGGCGAAGCTCGCCTACCGGATGCTAAACGGTAAAGAAGACCGCTGCCGTGTTCCCCTTATGGGCGTGCGGAAAAAGTTCCAGCGCGGGCCGCTTGGCGCCGCCATGTCCATGTGGATGATCGATGTGAGCCGCCAGCATGTGGAAGAACGCGGGGCTTATTGGGGCGAACTGGGATGGATTTTGGAAGACAATGACGGCATGCGCTCGATCCTCGAAGAAATCGGGTGCAAGGTCTATAAAACCTACCGAGTTTATGAAAAAGCCATTGGCTAAGGGTAGGCTGCGCGCATAAATAAGCACGCAACCGATTTTTTATGGCGAAAGACTGTAACTTAGCTGTCTAACTGACAGCGGCCGCTATTCCGCCGATACTGTGGGTTACAAGACCAACTGTTGCCCGACGAACTGAGGTGCGCATTTTCCGGTAATTTGATTTCGGTACATAAGTCACCGTCCATCACATAACCCCGGTCACATTTCCATCCTTTGCCAAAGCTGCTGCCTGCCAGATACCCGTGTTTTGGTACCGGGACCAGTTCACAGCGATCGCCAATCGCTTTGAAACCATGTAAGCATGACCATCTGTTTGGAAAAGCACTATCGTCGAAATAGCCGTTCTCTGGCACGTCAATCTCAACACACCTGTTATCAACAGCTCTATAAGTCTTGAAGCAATCCCAGCCTTGCCCTCGGGAGGACTCTGTCAGGTAAGCATTTTCCGGCACCTCGATTTGCGTACAAGCTTCATCTTGTTTGCGATAGCCGCGCGCGCACTGCCAGCGGTCGCCCCGCTCGACCAGAAATGCATTTGATGGAACCGTTATGGCAACACACGCCTGATTTTTCTCAACAAACCCGCGATGGCATTGCCACCCCTGGCCATAGGTTTTGTTAGTTGAAAAAGCATTTTCAGGCACTGTAACAGCCACACAAGCGTCTTCCTGCTCGCGAAACCCCACAAGGCATTCCCACCCACCACCAAAGCGTTTTGCTTCGGCGTTGGCGGGCACACCATCAGGGTTGCTTTGCGCCAATACGCTTGCAGCGGACATGACAAACAGAAAAACGAAACCTGCAGCTTGCCAGAACAATCGCGATGACGTCAGGAGCCGGTAAAACGGGTTGTATGCTGACTTTATCATGCTGATTGCCTTAGGTTTTGGCGTTGGCCACCTGATTGGGCACGACGATGATGCGGTCGTCCTTCAGTTTTTCCACCATCGGCTTTGGGTTTCCATTTGGCACGGCGGGGCTTACCGCCCGCATTGGTGCCCTGCTCGCCTTGGTTCCGCCGGTTCGGATTTGCGCGTCCCCCACGATTGCTTCTTCCAGATCGTTGGGCTGGTTTGGCTTGCGACCGCGTCGGATCTTCGCGCTTGAGGCCGGAAACTTCAGGGAAAGTGCGACCGATAAGTTTTTCGATGGCGCGTAACAGGTCATATTCTTCTACGTCGCAAAAGGAAATCGCAACGCCCTCGGTGCCAGCGCGGGCTGTCCTGCCAATACGGTGGACATAGACTTCGGGTACGTTCGGCAGCTCAAAGTTTACAACGTGGGACACACCGTCTACGTCAATACCGCGTGCCGCGATGTCGGTTGCGACCAACACCGGGATTTCGCCGCTTTTGAACCCAGCAAGGGCGCGCTGGCGCTGGCCCTGGCTTTTATTGCCGTGGATCGCGTCCGCCGCAATGCCGGCATTTTCAAGGTGACGCGCCAATTTGTTCGCCCCATGTTTGGTGCGAGCAAAAACGATCGCGCGTTCCACATCATCTGCGGATAGGATTTCGATCAATTTCTGACGTTTTTCCGCCTTTGGAACCGGCAGAACAGATTGTTCGATCCGGTCAATCGGCTTTGAAGCCGGTGCCACAGAAATCTCTGCTGGGTTTCTTAGAAAATCAGCCGCTAAACTGCGAATTTGTTTAGGCATGGTTGCCGAAAACAAGACCGTTTGCCGTTTGCGCGGCAATTTTGCCATAATACGCCGAATTGCTGGGATAAAGCCCATATCCAGCATCTGGTCCGCTTCGTCCAGAACCACAACATCGGTTTCTTCCAAAGACACAGCGCCCGACCCTTGCAGGTCTTCCAGACGGCCCGGTGTCGCGATCAGGATATCAACGCCGCGTGCGACAGATTTGATTTGCTTGTGAGGCTTTACACCACCAATCAACAGCGCAGAAGTTATGCTGATAAATCGGCTGTAGGTTTTCACGCTTTCATGTATCTGGATCGCCAGTTCACGAGTGGGTGCCAAAATCAGGGCACCGCAGCACCCGTTGTTAGCCCGGTACAAACCGTTAACGATCTGGTGCAGCATAGGTAGCACAAAGGATGCGGTTTTACCTGTACCGGTTTGGGCAATGCCCACCATGTCGCGGCCTTCCAGCATAACCGGAATTGATTTTGCCTGAATGGGGGTAGGCTGCGTGTATCCTTCTACTGACAGAGCGCGAAGGATCGCCTCGGACAAACCGAGGTCATTGAATGTATTCATTTTTGCTTTCATACGACGGTGTATGCGCACTTACAGCGCACCTAAAACATTCGTCGTCATTTGGGGGGCTTGCGTAGAAAAACCGCCGTCTGGTGTGGTACCTTTGGCACCCAAAAGAGCAGCGGTCTTGTGCCGCCTCTCTAAACGATGGCCGCCAACGCTTGTTTTCGTTATCTTCGCGCAGTCATCGTGGGCGCATAAGCACATGTTTCGACAATAATAGCAACCGAATTGTTTTGCGGGCAAACCGGAAAGCCTCTGGCACGATTTAGCTTTTGCTCACCAAATTTGCAAATTCACACAACAAGGGCCGCGTTTCGCGCGGATCTATAACATCCTCGATCATGAAGGCCTCTGCTGTGCGGAACGGGCTACGAACTTTATCGAGCCGCTCGCGGATCGACGCCAAATGGGCTTCAGGGTCATCTGCTGCTTCCAGTTCAGATTTGTAGGCAACTTCAATCCCGCCCTCAAGCGGCAAGCTGCCCCAGTCCCCCGACGGCCAGGCAAAGCGATACTGAAACCGGGTATGATCGCTCATGGCGGCACCGGCAACGCCGTAGGCTTTCCGCACAACGACGGTCGCCCATGGCACCTCAGACCTATAAATGCCATTCAGGGCATCAACACCAAAACGAATGGTTGCTGCCTTTTCCGCCTCAAGCCCAATCATAAAGCCGGGATTATCAACAAAATGCACAACAGGTAGGCCAAATGTGTTGGCAAGTTTGACAAACCGCTCCGCCTTGCGGGCCGTGTCAGCAGTCCAACTGCCACCAAGATGTGACGGATCGCTTGCAAGAATGGCTACCGGCCAGCCATCAAGTCTTGCGAATGCCGTTATCGTCGACCTGCCCCACAGTTTACCCATTTCAAACAGGCTGCCTTTATCAACAACGGATCGCAATATGGCCCGCATCGAATACGCTTTCTGTCGGTCTTCGGGTACAGCCTTCAGCAGGCTTTCATCACGCCTTTCAACACCGTCTTTGGTCTCGGTTCGCGGCAACTTGCTGCCAACCTTGCTGGGTAAATAACTCAGGAATGTGCGCGCGGCAGCAAAAGCCGCTTTCTCGCTCTCCACCACATCATCAACAGCGCCGTTTCGTGCGTGAATGTCGGCGCCGCCCAGCGCTTCCTTGTCTAGGTTTTCGCCAATCGCCGCAACAACCGCAGGGCCAGCAGTGAACATATGGCTCATGCCCTTGACCATTACGCTGTAATGACTTGCAACAACCCGCGCGGCACCCAGTCCGGCAACTGACCCCAGCGCAAGAGAGACAACAGGCACACTTTCCAGATTTTTGACCACATGCTCCCAGCCCGGCAGCCACGGCACGTAAGTAAGCCCCATATCTTCAAGCGACTTAACAGACCCACCGCCGCCTGTGCCGTCTATCAGCCGAATGAGCGGCAGACCATATTCATGCGCCATTTGTTCCGCCAGAATACCCTTGCGCCAAATGGCAGCATCTGCCGCACCACCACGCACGGTAAAATCATCACCGGCCAGCACCACCGGCACACCATCTACCGTCGCCTTGCCAAAAACGAAGTTGGCAGGGGTGAAACCTTCCAGCTCACCGTCGTCACCATAACGGCCCTTGCCTGCCAGCTTGCCGATTTCCCGGAAAGAGCCAGCATCCGCCATTTTGAGCACCCGCGCACGAACATCCAACTTGCCACGCTCGTGCTGGCGCGCGATTTTATCTTCGCCGCCCATTTTTTCAGCCAGGGCTTCGCGTTTTTGCTTTTCCGCCAGCTCTTTTTCCCACGCCATATGGCCATTTCCCCTTATTAACCCGACTGCATCAGACGCACACCTTCGTCTCTTTCAAACAGATAGAGCAAATGCCTCAGCGCGCCACCGCGTTCTGATTGCAAGTCAGGGTCTTTAGCTACAATCATGCGCGCATCATCGCGGGCAAGTTCAATCAGGTCAGCATGATCACCAAAATCTACGAGCTTAAATTCCGGCAAGCCGGATTGTTTGGTGCCTAGCACTTCGCCGCCGCCTCTAAGCCGCAGGTCTTCCTCGGCGATCAGAAAGCCATCTTCGGTTTCACGCATGATCTTCAGGCGTGCCCGCGCCACTTCACCAACGTCATTGGTCCGCAGCAGAATACAGCTTGATTTCGCATCTCCTCGGCCAACACGCCCCCGAAGTTGGTGCAACTGCGCAAGGCCGAAGCGCTCTGCATGCTCGATCACCATTATGGTGGCTTCCGGCACATTCACGCCCACTTCAATCACGGTCGTGGATACCAAAATACTGATCTCACCAGCCTGAAACTTAGCCATGACAGCGTCTTTTTCTGCACCCTTCATCTTGCCGTGCACCAGACCAACCCGGTCACCAAACATATGCTTGAGCGTGCCGTAGCGTTCCTCTGCTGCTGCCAAGTCAAGTAGTTCGCTCTCCTCTACCAAAGGGCACACCCAGTACGCGCGCGCACCACTGTGGATAGCGCGTTCCAGCCCGGCAACAACATCTGACAGGCGATCAAGCGACACCACCCGGGTATCCACGGGCTTCCTTCCTGGCGGCTTTTCGCGAATAAGCGAGACGTCCATGTCGCCGTATGCGGTCAGCGTTAAGGTACGCGGTATCGGGGTGGCAGTCATACCAAGCACATCAACGCCGTGCGCGCCTTTGTTCGCAAGTGCTAGCCGCTGCTGCACGCCAAAGCGGTGCTGCTCATCAATAATGGCAAAGCCCAGGTCTTTGAACGCGACATCGTCCTGAATAATGGCATGCGTGCCAATCAAAAGGTCAATCTCGCCTTTTGCAAGCGCCTCCAACAGGGCTGTGCGCGGCTTGCCTTTGTTGCGCCCCGTTAACAGTGCAACGCGCAAGCCAATCTGCTCCGCCAGGGGTGCAATGGTGTCCAGGTGCTGATGGGCTAGAATTTCTGTTGGTGCCAAAAGCGCAGTTTGCACGCCTGCTTCTACTGCAGCTGCAACAGCCAGCAGCGCAACAACGGTTTTGCCACTGCCTACATCGCCCTGCATCAGCCGCAGCATGGCTTTCTCGTTTTTCAGGTCAGCCACAATTTCACGCACCGCTGTTTGCTGGTCGCCGGTCAACTGGTACGGCAACGCCTTCAAAATCTTTTCCACCATCACCCCGCTGCCCACAAGCGAGCGGCCGCGTTTGCGGCGGGTGCGGTCCCGCACGATGGCAAGTGCAAGCTGGGTTGCCAGCAACTCATCACACGCCAGCCGCCGACGCGCTGGTGATGACGGCGACAAATCATCAAAAGACGATGGCTGATGCACGGCTGAAATCGCAGACTTGAAATCGGGCATCTTATCCCGCTTTACGAGCGCCGGATCATGCCACTCGGGCAAATGTGGCACCATTTCCAGCGCCGCATGAGCGGCTTTTCGCAAAACCTTGCCGGAAAGTCCTGCCGTCAGCGGATAAATCGTTTCCAAGTCTGGCATTTCCGCAGCATCGTCAGGGTCAACCATATAATCAGGGTGCGTGATTTGCAGTTTGCCCTGATAGTCTTCCAATTTGCCACTGATGATACGCTGCTTACCTACCGGTAACTGACGCTGAAGCCAGTCTGTTCGCGGGTTAAAAAATGCCAGCGTCAACTCATCCGTGTCGTCATGACACAGTACTTTGTATGGCATACGCCGGTTTTTCGGCACCATGTGCTCGTCAACAGTCACCGCGACAGTCACAATTCCGCCAGGTGCAGCCGCAGCGAGCTTGGGTCTATACCGCCGATCAACCAACCCTGTCGGCAAATGCAATAACAGGTCAACAAGTCTGGAGCCACACAGTCGTTCCAGCGCAAGACGGTTGCGCTTCCCGATACCCGGTAGCCGTTCTACATCGGCAAAATATTCAAAAAGTGCTTCTGGTCGCATAGCTGACAGGAACCCCGGATTTCTGCGGAAAAAGCCAAAGTTTCGCTTTCCCCGAAAGGGACCATAGCTTATGGTGTGCCGCCCGCCAATGGGCTCGTTCAACAGGCTGAGCAAGATGACCGATCTGACCTATAATCCCCACAAAGAAATTGATCTTGAAAACCGCCGCCGCAGGCTGCGATTCCGCGCATGGCATCGCGGGATCAAAGAACTCGATCTAATTTTTGGCAATTTCGTAGAAGCCAATGTGGAGAATTTTTCCGAAGATGACTGTGCCTGGTTTGAAAGCTTATTTGAAGAACAGGACCACGAGATCTTGGGCTGGATTACGGATGGTGAAGGCGTTCCGGAAAAATTTCAGGGCGAAATGATGAACCGCCTTCAGAAGCTGGACTTTATGGTTCTGAAAGCACGGTAAATCGCGCGGAAAACAGCATGAAACTTGATGAACTGATACAGCATGAGCAACCGCTCACGGTTGCGGGCGTGCCCAGCGGGTTTGACGCCATGCTACTGGCTAATCTGGCTGCGCGGGCTTTTGCCGACAAAAAGCGCCCACTTTTGCACATTGCCCGCGATGATGCGCGCTTGTCGATGCTGCAAGCGGCCGTTCAGTTTTTTGACCCCGATCTGGAGATCATAGTGGTCCCGGCATGGGACTGCCTTCCCTATGATCGCGTGGGCCCGCAAGGCGATATTGTTGCCCGCCGGATGACGGCGCTTGCAAAACTTGCGGGGTGGCCCAACAGAAAACCATTACTTGTCCTAACAACGGTGAATGCCGCTTTGCAGCGTGTACCGTCAAAAGAGGCCGTTGCCGCTGCAACACTGCACGCAGAGCCGGGCGACCAGCTTGACATGCAATCACTGACCGATTTTCTGGCAGCTAATGGCTACAACAGATCTGGTCAGGTTATGGAACCGGGTGAATTTGCTGTGCGCGGCGGGCTTTTGGATTTGTTTCCACCTGGGTACGATGAACCACTGCGCCTTGATTTCTTTGGCGACGAGTTAGACACGATCCGCACGTTTGACCCGCTTGATCAACGCACAACAGGCAAAACCGATGCCCTAGACCTGAAACCGGCCAGCGAATACGCCCTGAACAAAGATGCGATCACGCGGTTTCGTAAAAACTATGTCGCAACGTTTGGACCTGCGCGGTCAGATGACTTGTTATACGAATCGATCAGCGAAGGTCGCAAATATCAGGGTGCGGAACACTGGCTACCGTTGTTCCACGAAGGCCTGTCCACCTTGTTTGATTATGTGAGCACAGCATTTGTGTCCGTAGACCATCAGGCAGAGGAAGCAGCGGGTGAACGCCAAACCGCGATTACAGACTATTTTCAGGCACGGCAGGACGCTTGGGACATTATCAAAAAGACAAAAAACACCACAACGCCACCCTACAAACCAGTGCCAAGTGGTTCACTGTATTTGACAGAGAGCGAGTGGGAACAAACCCTTGAAGACGCTGACGCCATGCGCCTGTCGCCGTTTGAAGCCCCTGAAGCATTGGATGTGGTGTCATTTGGCGTGCGGCAGGGCCGAAACTTTGGGCCTGAGCGCAATAATAAAGACATAAACGTTTATGACGCTGTGAAAGACCATGTGGAAGCGCTGCGCAAATCTGGCAAACGTGTAGTATTTGCCAGCTATTCTGCTGGTGCAGCCGACCGCATGAAGGGGGTTCTGGAAGACCACGACCTAAGTCCTGTTGGCGTTGCCGATAGTTGGGCAGCTATTCGGGCCGAAAACAAATCAGGCATTGCCGTCACAACGCTACGCCTTGAAAGCGGGTTTGAAACCGATGACCTTGCCATCATTTCCGAACAGGACGTGTTGGGCGATAGGCTGGTGCGCAAATCCCGCCGAAACAAACGCGCTGATAATTTCCTGAAAGAAGCCAGTACGCTCACCCCCGGCGACCTTGTGGTGCATGCAAGCCACGGCATTGGACGATTTGCGGGACTTGAGACCGTAACGGTTTCTGGCGCAAGCCACGACTGTTTGCTGCTGACTTACTTGGGCGGTGATAAGCTTTTTGTGCCGGTTGAAAACATTGAGGTGCTCTCGCGTTACGGTAGCGAAGATGCAGGTGGTCAACTGGACAAACTGGGCGGTGTTGGCTGGCAAGCGCGCAAAGCCAAAATGAAAAAACGCATCCGTGAAATGGCGGATCAGTTGATCAAACTGGCCGCAGCGCGGGCGTTGAAAGAAGGCCAGCGCATCACAGCGACAGATGGCTTGTATGATGAGTTTTGCGCTCGGTTCCCATTTACAGAGACAGACGACCAATTGCGCGCGATTGCAGATGTCGCAACTGATCTCGCGTCTGGAAAACCTATGGACCGTTTGGTATGCGGGGACGTGGGTTTTGGTAAAACCGAGGTCGCGCTGCGGGCTGCTTTTCTGGCTGTTATGGCTGGCCACCAGGTTGTGGTGGTCGCGCCCACAACTCTGCTTTCGCGCCAACATTATCTGAATTTCACGGAGCGGTTCAAGGGCCTGCCCGTGCGCATCGGACAACTGTCGCGGCTTGTATCAGCCAAAGACGTGAAAGCCACCAAAGACGAAATGCGGAATGGCACCGTAGACATTGTGATTGGCACTCATGCCCTACTTGCTAAAGACGTGGCCTTTAAAAACATGGGCTTACTGATTGTTGATGAAGAACAGCATTTTGGTGTTGCCCACAAAGAGAAGCTGAAGGAACTAAAGGCCAACGTCCATGTGTTAACGCTGACAGCAACCCCGATCCCGCGGACGTTGCAGATGGCTATGTCCGGCATTCGGGATTTGTCCTTGATCGCGACGCCGCCTGTGGACCGACTGGCTGTGCGCACCTTTGTTCTGCCGTTTGATCCCCTTGTTGTGCGCGAGGCTCTGCTGCGCGAACACTATCGGGGCGGCCAGAGCTTTTTTGTTTGCCCCCGCGTGGCGGACCTTGAAGACGCAGCCAATTTCCTGCGTGAAGAAGTGCCCGAGATTAAGTTCATCATGGCGCATGGCCAGATGCCGCCCAAAACAATTGAAGATGTGATGACCGCCTTTTATGAAGGCCGGTATGATGTGCTGTTGTCCACGACGATTATTGAAAGCGGTATTGATATCCCGACTGCCAATACGATGGTTGTGCATCGGGCTGACATGTTTGGTTTAGCGCAAATGTACCAATTGCGCGGCCGTGTTGGCCGGTCAAAAACACGCGCCTATGCTTACCTGACAACACCACCGGGCAGAAAACTGACGGAAAATGCCGATAAACGGCTTCAGGTCCTTCAAGCGCTTGATACACTTGGAGCAGGTTTTTCTATCGCCAGCCATGACATGGACATTCGGGGGGCTGGCAACCTGCTTGGGGACGAGCAGTCAGGCCACATACGCGAAGTGGGCGTGGAACTGTATCAGAAAATGCTGGAAGAAGCGGTCGCAGAGGCGCGTGCCGGAGCAGCAGATGAAGACTATGCTGAAACGGACTGGTCACCACAAATTAACCTCGGTGCGACCGTAATGATCCCGGAGAAATACGTGCCGGACTTGACCCAGCGCATGGCACTGTATCGTCGCCTCGCTGACCTGGACACACGCGAGGATGTAGATGCCTTTTGCGCCGAACTGATTGACCGGTTTGGCCCGCTGCCCTCTGCTGTGAAGCAACTGGCCGCAATCATGATCATCAAAGGCAATAGCAAACGCGCAGGCATCGACAAACTTGAGGCCGGACCCAAAGGCGTGGTTCTGTCCTTCAGAGGAGATAAATTCGCCAACCCTGGTGGCCTCATTGAATTTATTTCGTCAACCGGGAAAACCGCAAAACTGCGGCCAGACCACAAACTGGTGTATTACGCGCGTATGGACAAGGTTAGCACTCGCCTTAAGTCTGTTGCTGCAATTACCCGCAAATTGGCGACTATTGCGAGCGCATAAGCCGAAGCTTAAGAAAGAGTAACCCACTAGCATGATGGCGCACCAATCCACTAGGTCAGTGTGATTAACTACTTAGGAAACCAGCGCGTTTACAAGCCCGCAGTTTCTGGTACACAGTAAAACGACCAGAAACAGGAGATTTTATGAAGCTTGCATTGTCCAAAGACGCCGCTGGTGGTTTGCTTCTTATTGCAGCGGCGGCCATCGCCCTGTTGTGGGACAATTCTGGTTTTGATGACTATTATGAATCGCTACTGAATGCACAAGGTGTTATTTCAATTGGCAGTTTTGGTCTGTCGAAGCCGCTGCTTCTGTGGATAAATGAAGGCCTCATGGCAATTTTCTTCCTCCTAGTTGGCCTGGAAGTTAAAAAAGAAATCCAAACAGGCACTCTGTCGGATCCTAAAAACATCTCTTTGCCCGTTCTGGCCGCAATCGGTGGCATGGCAATCCCGGCTCTACTGTATGCGGTTCCTAATTTCGGTGACCCTGTTGGCATGGCCGGGTGGGCGGTGCCAACGGCAACAGATATTGCGTTTGCTGTGGGCATTTTGGCGTTGCTGGCGAGCAAAGCCCCTCCCGCACTTAAAGTCTTTATCCTGACGGTGGCTATTATTGACGACCTAGGGGCTGTTATCGTTATCGCCGCTTTTTACACGTCAGAACTGTCAACACTATCGCTATCGCTCGGATTAGCGGGGTGTGCCCTTTTGTTCCTATTGAACCGTATGAATGTGCGCAACACCTCGGCGTATCTGTTTGTGGGTTTGTTCATTTGGGTCTGTGTTCTGAAATCCGGTGTGCATGCAACACTGGCGGGCGTTGCGGTTGGGTTAGCGATCCCCGGAGATACCGACAGCGACGGACACTCCCCACTGAACGAGATGGAACATAATCTCCACTATCCCGTGACGTTTTTGATTTTGCCGCTGTTTGCGCTGGCAAATGCGGGCGTTCAACTAACAGGAGTGGGGATAGATACCTTACTGCAACCTATTAGCATCGGCGTTATACTCGGCCTTGTTGTTGGCAAACCAATTGGTGTTGTCGGCGGGGCCGCCATCGCAATTTTCGCCCTGAAGGCCCGGATACCTGAAGGCCTATCGCTTCGTTACATTTGGGGAGCTGGCCATCTAACGGGCATTGGCTTCACAATGAGCCTGTTTATTGGCAGCCTCGCCTTTGAAGACGGGCCAGAGATAGCACAAGTGCGTATCGCGATTTTGCTCGCTAGTTTGCTGTCGGTGTTGTTTGGGTGGCTGGTGTTGCGGTCAGCCCCATCCGCAACTGCAGCGCGCCGCCCTTTGGCCCAAACTTGACGCCGAACAGTTAAGGGCCGGCGGTTAAGGCTGCCACAATTGTATTGATGGGCGTGAAATTGCCTTAATTCTCCACACCTCTGTCACAGAGTAAGCACGTATCCGCCCTACTCCGGGTTCAGTTTCCACCTGTTCGCAGCGCAATGCATGCGCACCAGCGGACATGTACAGGATTAGGAGGATAACAATGAAATCAATAGTTTTGACAGCGACTGCCCTTACCGCCCTACTGGCAACACCTACTATGGCACAAGATACAAACAACCCGTTTTCCGGCGCTTATGGCGGCGTGGAAGCTGGAGTAGACTGGACCCGTCTAGCTGACGATGCAAAACGCGACCGGAGTTTTTATTACGGCGGTGTGCTTGGCTTTCGCCAGCAAATGGACAACGGCCTTGTAATGGGCCTCGAAGGCACGTTTGGGGACAGCGGTTACAAAAACAACGCACTCGGCCTGAACGCGGACTATGAGTGGAGCACATCTGTCACGCTTGGCACAACATTCGGCGACGGCTTGAACCTGCTGTATGGTAAAGCTGGCTACGCCCAAACAAGCTTTGACCCTATCGGTACAGAAGGCGACAGCTTCACAGACGGCGGTTGGCGATTTGGTGGCGGATACGAGCGGGCGTTAAACGAAAATGTCAGTTTCCGGCTTGGTGGTGATTACACCACATATGGTGACGACGTCGGCCAATGGCAGGCCAAAGGCGGTTTTCTGCTGCGGTTCTAGTACCCTTACTCCCTGAGTGCAGACTTTTGCCTTGTTCGGGTCTGACACTTTTACACCTGCATCATCCCTGTGCAGGTATGCCCACAGAGCAGGTGTGACTGAAGGGCGGTTAGCCGTCCTTCAGTTACTTTTTAATGCGTCCCCGTGAAGCTCGTTTTCCTACGATGCCTGCGCTTGTAGTTTGTCAATCACTCCCACCAGAATCGATGCATCCTGCGCACCCGAAACCCCTGCGCTACCATTAAAAATGAACATTGGCACACCCTGGATACCCATAGACTGTGCTTGTCTGACTTCACTGCCAATAAGATCCTTGTCCTGATCCGTTTTCAACAAATCTGCGACCAATTCGGCGTCCATGCCTGCTTGAGCCGCAATATCTACCAGCAGGTCATGATCCCCAAGAAACGCGCAGTCCTCAAAATACGCTTTCATCAAACCTTCAGCGACTTCTGCTTGTAAACCAGGGTTAAGCGCCCACCGAATGAGCCGGTGAGCATCCAGCGTATTGGCAATGCGGCAGTCACTTTCAAAATCAAAGGCAATTCCGAGGCGTTGCCCCAAGGTCAGCAAGTGCTCCCGTGCGGCTTTGTACTGTGGGCTATCGCCAAATTTTCTAGCGTAATGCTCGGCCCTATCAACTCCTTCAGGTGGGGTTTCCGTTGATAACTGATATGGACGATACCGAAGGGACGAAATCGCCGCTGGCCGTTGTTCCAGCGCTTTATCCAGTTGGCGTTTACCAACATAACACCAAGGACAAACCACATCGATTACGACATCCAAATCCATCAAACACCCTTTCGACCTACATAGCTAAAATTCTACTGACTTTTTTACAGGAGTTTTACCCTAGGGGTATAAAATAAAGACAGCAAGAAGACATGAGGTTTACCATGATAGATGCAATTGGGGCAGCAACTAGTGGCATGCTCGGTGCTCAGAAGCGCGCCGCAAAACTGGCTACCGAAATTGTGGACACCGCGTCCAAACAAGCATCTTTAAATGACCTGAAATCGCTGAAATCAGAGCCACAAAAACCAAGCAAAACACTGAACGAGCCTGTTGCCGCGCCTTCAGACCCAACAGATGTGCCCAGGCCTTTGGTACAACAGATCGTCGACTTGCAATCTACTGAACGGCAATTTCAAGCCAGCGCAGTAACCTTTGCAAAGGTTGTCGAAATGCAAGATCAGCTTACTGGAGCCCTATTTGACGACGAGAGTTAGAGCCCGCATCTGTGACGTGGCATAACGAATACGTCATAGCGGCAACAGCCTCTTGACGTAGGCGGTGTTTCACACAACATTGGCCGCATGGACTTACCGGTAAAAAACCCATCAGACACGCAAACCTTAACCGACTCGTTTGGTAGGCAAATAACCTATCTTCGGCTTTCTGTAACAGACCGCTGTGATCTGCGATGCCGGTACTGCATGGCGGAAGACATGGTCTTCTTGCCTAAAAGCGACGTTCTGACGCTGGAAGAGATGCTGGAGCTCAGCGAAGCTTTCATGGCCCGTGGTGTGCGCCGGATTCGTCTGACTGGCGGTGAACCTTTGGTGCGCAAAAACATTCTGTGGCTTGTTCGCGCACTGGGACAGCATGTAGAAAATGGGTTGCTGGACGAAGTCACCCTGACAACTAATGGCACACAATTGCCGCACCTGGCTGCGAACTTATACGAAGCTGGGGTTAGGCGTATTAATGTCTCGCTTGATACGCTGGATGAAGATCAGTTTAAGGCCATAAGCCGTCGGGATAAGCTGGATACTGTATTGGCTGGTATTGAAGCCGCGCAAGCAGCCGGTTTACGTGTCAAAATCAACACTGTCGCGATGCGACATTTTAATGATGCCGATATACCCGATCTGGTTGATTGGGCAATAGGCCAAGGCTTGGATATTACGTTGATTGAGACGATGCCTCTTGGCGACGTGGAAGGTGGTCGTGAAAACAGCTATCTTCCCTTAACGGAGGTAAAAACAACCCTTAACAAGCGGTTTGACCTTGAACCAAGTGGCTACCGAACCGGCGGGCCAGCCCGCTATTATTCGGTGGCAGGTAGTCAGGCTAAACTGGGCCTTATAACGCCGCTGACCAATAACTTCTGTGATGGTTGCAACCGTGTTCGCGTTACCTGCACCGGACGCATATATATGTGCCTTGGTCAAGATGATCACATTGATCTGCGTGCAGCATTGCGGTCGCCGGAAAAACGCACCGCTTTAAATACCGCTTTGGACAAAGCAATGGGCCTCAAGCCGCGCGGACATGATTTTGCGATGAGCGATGGTAAAATGATTGGCAAAGTGAACCGCCACATGAGCCAGACCGGTGGCTAGTACTGCATAACCGTTTACAACTTTGGGCTCGCTTAGTGGCTATATATGACTATACTCCGCGCCAACGGAAGGCAGCGCCTGTATGAAGTTAGCGATAATTGCCAGTGAGTTTGGTGACGCCAAAAAGTCAGCCAAATCATTGAAAAACATAGTGAAATCTGTGGACGTCCGAGATGCTGATGTGATCGTTGCCTTGGGGGGCGACGGGTTTATGCTGCAAACCCTTCATGCCTACATGAATTTTGGCAAACCCATATTCGGTATGAACCGCGGCACTGTAGGGTTCTTGATGAATGAATATTCTGCCGACGACCTGCAAGAACGGATTCAGCAGGCAGATACATACAGCCTCCATCCCCTGAGGATGCGCGCAACGCGATGTGACGGTGAGGTGGTTGAACATCTGGCCATAAACGAGGTTTCGTTGCTAAGGGAAACACGCCAAGCGGCGCACTTGCGTGTTGCGGTTGACGGCAAAGTCCGCATCCCTGAACTTGTTGGCGACGGGGTATTGGTCGCAACGCCTGCTGGCAGCACAGCTTACAATTTGTCCGCTCATGGGCCTATCATTCCTTTGGGGGCGAATTTGCTTGCGTTAACACCCTTGTCCGCTTTCAGGCCTCGGCGCTGGCGTGGTGCATTGTTGCCGCACGATGTGACGGTAGAGTTAACGATTAGTCAGCCTCAAAAAAGGCCCGTATCTGCCGTTGCCGATATGCATGAAGTCAGGGATGTGCGTCACGTAATGATTGAAGAAGCACGCGACACGGAATTGAAGGTCATGTTTGATCCAGAACACTCTTTGGCTGAACGCATATTGACTGAACAATTCGTTCACTAGCCATACTTTGTCTGTCTCACCGCAAATGAATGAGCCCCTGCCGTCGCCGGCAGAGGCCCATACCCCGTCCCTTATCGGGATTTTATTCAGATAAAGTTGCTGTCCAGAACTGGGCCCTTTGCAAGTGGCAGCGTTACGGTAAAACGACTGCCTTTTCCTTCTTCACTCTCGACCGTCAGGTCACCGTTCATCTTGCGCGCCAACTGACACGAAATATGCAGACCAAGGCCCGTGCCTTCCTGACGGCGGGAATAAATATGCTCAGTCACTTGATGGAACTTATCGAAAACGTGTTTTTGCTGATCTTCTGAAATGCCGATGCCCGTGTCCCAAACAGTAAGTGACAGCGTATCATCGGTGCTTTTATTGACCTCTATGCCGATCTCTCCGCCTTCAGGCGTAAACTTGATCGCGTTGGACAATAGATTGACCAAAATTTGAGTTGTCCGGCGTTCATCAACATGCACAGACAGGTTGCTTGACACATTCAGCATTGATGTTTTCAGGCCTTTTGCCTTTGCAGCCTCAATGTTCATATGAACTGCCTTGTTTATCAGGTCTTGGACGTCGACCTGATCAAGCTGCAGAGACAGGCCACCGCCCTCGATAACTGCCACGTCAAGAATATCATTGATCAGCCCAAGCAAATGCTGGCCCGAAGACCGAATGTCGCGGGAATAATCAATGTAAGCATCATCTAGTTGCCCAAAGGTTTGCTGGGTAAAGGCCTCAGCGAACCCAATGATAGCATTCAGAGGCGTGCGCAGCTCGTGGCTCATTGCTGCCAAAAACTCGTTCTTGGCGCGCAATGCACTGGTTGCCTGCTCTGTCGCAACATCAAGTGCTATGTTCTTGCGGGTTAACTCTGCAAATAGCGACTCCAGATTGTCTTTTGCCGCCTGCCGTTCGTCAGACTGCGCATATAGGCTTGTGACATCCATGCCAACGCCGCGAAAGCCTTCAAAATTACCGGTTTTCCGGTCAAACACCGGCACGCCGGACAGGTGAAATTTCAACTCAGACCCGCTGGGATCAGATACGACAAACAATTGTTCTCTGAAGGGCTTTCGCGAATTCATTGCCCGTGTGCCGTCATACCGCCCTTCCATATTGGTGTCGAAGCGGCCAAACTGCTCAAACCGGGATCCAATAAACAGCGACGCAGGCTGCCCTACAATGGCGGTAAACCGCTCAGATAGGGACGAAATACGAAGGTCGCTATCACACTCAAAAAACCAGTCAGAACTAGCGCGGGCAAAATCCTGAAATTGCGCCTGAGTCTTGTTCGCCTCTTCAATGCCGCGAATTTGCATCGTGACATCTTCATACGTGCCGGCAACCGCAATAATCTCACGCCGTTCATTGCGCACTGGAATATGCCGGCCAAGAAACACGCGGTCCCGATTATTAATTGTGACTATTTCTTCGGCGCGAACTGTGGTGTCGCTGGCTAAGACATCGTCAATAACCGGCTTTAACGATGGTACCCTGAACTTGCCCACACAATCCGCAGCACCAGGCGCAAGCGTTGTATCCCCAAGTGACCTATCAATTTTTTCATAGTGATGATTGATGTGAATGACCGTGCCATCCAACGCCGCCGCATAAAACGGTAAAGACTCGTCAAACAATATGTTGGAGAGCAAGCCCAAAATCTGCTCGTTTGCAGGCAATGCATGCTGATCATCACGGTCAATTGTTGCGCCAAAAGCATCAGTTACTGATGCTGATTTGCCACGTCTGACAGACAGGTCAACAACCTTGCGATCATGTGATGGACGTTTTCCCATAGTATTTTCCCCAATCGAGCCGCCAAAAAAGGCGTTCCCCCTTACCCAACTTTGTCCAGTTCTTCGATAGCTTCCTGATACGCACTGTCGCGTTGCCACACCTGCAACGCACCGCGCGCGTTTGCTTCTGTAGTGGCATCAAAAAGCTCCAGAATTTCTTTGATGACGCCCGGCGACTTTGGGGCACCCCCTTCGCGCGCCTGCACCACCAGCAAATAAATGCTGGTGAACTGCGCCCGTTCCACGCCAACTGCTTTGGCAAGAATGGCAAAACTCTCGCCCCCCTTGTCAGAAAAGATGCGCCAGGCCGTCCGAAAATTAATGCCGCCAAGCTCTGCCATACCGGCAACGAAAACAGCAACGCGCTGTTGCCGCAGCGCATTCAGAAGAAACTGAATTGTCAATTCGCCGCTTTCTGAAAGACGGCGAACCAACTGCTGCGCTTTTACATAAGAACTTTGTTCAGTGTGCTGATCAACCATTGCCGCGTTTGCCGCACGCCGAACCGCACGCTCGAAAACCAACGGGTCTACATCAAAGTTGCTGAGAATATTTTTGCGTAGAGCAGCAGAAACCCACCAATACATGCGATATGCCAGATCGCCCGGCAGATCAGAACGCCTTAAAAGTGGCTCCTGAAAACGATCAACACGCCGGGACTCAGCAACCAGATATTCCATCGCCCTTTTACTAACAACAGCATCATGATTATTCAGCAAAGCTTCGATAACATCTTCGTTGCCGAACTCAACCAGTGCATTGCTTACACTTTCAGAAACTTCGTCACGCATCGCAATAGCCATGCGATGCTCATCCGTCCGCATCCGTATAATTTCGATCAGGTTTGGATCTTTGAGCAAAGAGCTCTTCTCGAGAAGCGGCCGCGCTATTTCTGCATCATCATTAGCCAGTTGGTTGACAATATCCGGCAGGTCAATATCGCCATGAGCGAGCGCCTGGGACAATTCTTTCTTTATATCGGCTTCAACCTGGGAGACCAATTTACCGAGGATGTCGGACATCAGGGCGCGTTCATGTTCGCTTAGTCGACCGTCGTCGGAGAGAAACAAGTCAGTAATATTCTCGACCAAGCGCGCGCGCGCCTCGCCTGACTTATCCTTCGCCAACAGCAACAGCTCCTGAAGCTCTTTGCTGACCACCTGACACCCTCCAGCGTCGTTTTCGAGCACTGACTTTGTCTCCAGTGCGAATCGAAAACGAATTTGTCCCAAAATTCGCAACTTTAAGAATACAGATTCAATTCAAGGAATCAATACCTTAGCGAAACAGGTGGAATTAGGACTCCTCTAAGGTTGTGTAATTGTCGCAAAAAACACTACATATCGAATCGCAACGAATCAGAGAGTCTATATATAGAGCTTCAGCTTAGGATAGATTTTGAAATAAAATATATTGAAAGGCACATAAAACAGCGTTTTGGCTTTCAAACTGGATGCAAATTTACAGCAAACCAGTCAATTGCGCCCAATTGCCATCCACGTAGCACAAAGGGGAATAGTCCCCCGCATCGGAGACTTTAATGGTCGTGATACGGCCTATAACTATCCCATGACTGCCAACATCCATGATGTTTTCAACATCACAGCCAAAGCTAACGAGCGCATCAGACAGAAACGGGGCACCCTCGTCATCCGCTGTCCAGTCGGCGCTATTAAAACGCTCTGTTTCAGGCTCACCGTCCATTCCAGCGAACCGCATGGCCAAATCTTTATGCTGAATGCCAAGAACATTGACCGCAAGCTTACGGCCTTTTGAGATCGTCTCAAATGTTACACCTTGCTGGTTAACGCATGCCAGCAATCTTGGGGGCTCTGCCGACAGCGACGTAACAGCTGTCGCGGTAAGCCCCGCCCACACACCGCCATTGGAGGCAGTAACAATGTTGACGGCACCGCCAAGCCTGCGCATCCCCTGTCTGAATTGATCGGCACTTATGGTCATAAAAGCATCGCCTGAAAATCACTTGATATATATTGGCATGTGACAAAACCAACCCGGGGCCATGTGTCTGACCCCATCAAAACGTTGGCTCACTCTAGTCAAACAACGCCCAAAAGCAACGGCAATATAGTCTTTACATCAGTGAGAACCAGTGGGCCAGGGTTACAGGAAACGTAGCAGGGTCAATTGATTGAGAGAACTGATCGCCTGATAGGATGCTTCAAGCGCAATCTGGTCATTATTCAATCGGGTAACAGCCTCAGCGATATTCACATCTTCCATGTCAGAGATGAACGTCTCCAGAAACAGCACTGAGTCAACATGCTGCTGGTCGACCACTTCTAATCGCTCAAAAGAAAGCCCATTTGAAACGTGATCACGACGAAGATCATCAATAGCGCTTGTGAGGGTTTGCAGGGAAGCCTGCAGAAAGTTGAACTGTGTCTGATCAATTTCACCCTCAAACGGTGTTAATTGGTGCTGGTCATACAACGCTTTCAGCTCATCAAAAATTCCGGTCGCCAAATCGCTGGCCAGAAGACCGAATTTCAAGCTCACGCCGTCTGCGATACGGGCTTCAAAAGCAATTGCCGCATTATCAAAGACGTCTGCTGTTGTTGGGGCAGCGGACAATTCTGCAAGCGTGCTGACGTTAACCGGCTGCGTACCGGTTTCAGCACCTGAAAACAGGTATGTTCCATCAAAATTTGTATTTAACGAATTCACCGTGAAGCGAAATGTCTGCTCAATCAATTCGTCAAAACCGCGCGCCTGGCCATTTGCCAGCATGGTCTGAATGTTACTCTTCAAATCTTCCATGCCGTCCAGCACACCACCGATCTGGACGTCGTTAGCATCCAGCTTACCCCTTATGGTATCGATGGTTTGCTGATAGGTTTCGATACGAGACTTGAACGAACGTGCGCCCAATATGGTGCCAGTTTCACCGGCAAGTCCCTTGAAATCATCTGCTTTTTTACCAGTTGATACTTGTCGCTGGGAGTCAAATAATTCTGACTGGTTGTTCATGATGCTGCGTACAAGCAACTGTTGCTGACCGAAACTGGAAACTCTACCAACCATTTTTCAGCTCCTTAAACCGCATTCAGGAGCGAGTCATAGAGCTCCTGTACACTAGATAAAATACGTGCCGCTGCATTGTAGGCGTTTTGATAAACCACAAGGTTTGCCAACTCTTCATCCATATTAACGCCTGAAATATCTGAATTGCGCTGAAACACTTCCTGCTGCAGGGCAAGATTGTCTTCTTCAAAATTTTCGGCGCGCTGCGCCATCAGTCCTGCATTTCCAAGAATACGGCCTACGTATTGGGACAAAGTCACATTGCCGGACCGTAGTTCCCCTGCTGACTCGAAGGTGACCAGCGATGTCTCCAGGCTCTGCAGCGCCAACGCACCACGCTGATCGCCAGACGTCAGCGCAACAGTACCGACACCGGCAGTAGAATCAAAAGAGCCAAGCGCAAGCATATTAGGGTCATCCTGAATATCGCTGCGCACCTGCAGGTTTCTGGCAGCGTCAACAGTGAACGTATCACCGATACCAAAAATGCGGGTAAAACTCAGGCCCGTGCTGCCCGCTTCTGTTGTGTCCGATTGAACCTTCAGGGAAACATCTTCAAACCCGGAATTCGCGTTGATGTTCAATTCGCCGTTACTACCCAACGAAAAGGTATAATACGCGCCAAGCCCGGAAACGCTGTTTAACTCCGTTATCATATCGGCGTAGGTGGTGCCTGTTGTTGTGACAGAAACTGTGTCCAGTTCACTACCATCGCTATTCACCACCTGAAAACTGATCGTGCCGCCTACGTTGAGGGTGTGGTCTTCTGTACCATCAAGGCCGGTTTCATATATGCCAGGCCTGTCAGCTTCAATCAGGTTGTTCATGCCAAAAAAGTGGCTGAAACCACGTCCAGCTCGTTCGCTGGGTGTGTTGGCATCATCCGAAATGACCACACCATGGTTTGAGTTTGTCGCGGTAAAACTCATAACGCCGTTGGTCAGTGAGAGGGTGCCATTACCGCCAAGCGCTGTATTCACCTGTGCAACAAGCGCATCATAGTCTGCTGGAGGCGCTGCATCAAAATCTACAACTGTGGAACTAACCAGTTGGTTTTGCTCGTCAACAATAGCAAAGGAAACAACACCACTAAAGTTGGTCGCGTGCGCGCCGTCAACGAATGTTTCTACACCCGTCAGGGTATTGGCAGGCGGCACCGCCACAAACTGGTTTTGAATGCCGTTAAATTCGTCCGCCATCCGTGCCGAAAGTTCGCCGATGGAAAGCGAAAGGTCAACAAGCTGACGATCTCTCATTTCTGTCAGACCCGCCAACCGGCCTGACCTTATGTTGCGGGCAAGGTCAACATCCGTGGAGATAGGCTCGAGCGTTTGGTCGTCCACACGGTTAATGGTAACCGCCGGAAAGAAAGTGCCAGAAGTAACAATTCCTGGGGCATTATAGGTCAACTGCCCAAGCCCACTATCAACAAGTGGATAGCCGGACTGTGTCGTCACCGTTACCTGTCCGGTGTCACTGCGGCTGACACGAATATCAATAAGTTCACTAAGCTTGGACAAGGAGTCGGCGAGCTGCCCTTCAAGGCCACCGGTTTCCTCGCCCAGCGCGCCTTGACGCACCAACAAGGGGTTAAGCGAATGCACCCGCTGTAATTCTTCATTGATCGCATCAACGGTCTCAGACATTTGCTGACTGGCTTCGGACCGCAGGTTTTGGATTTGCACCTGTATCTCTGCAACCTGATCCAGAAAACTCTGTAGCTCGTTAATCGTTTGCTGTCGGCGCAAAACGTCCGCTGGATTAAGGGTCAGATCAGCGACAGAGCCAAAAAACTGATCAAGACGCGCGGCCAGGGAACTGTCGGATGCCGGGTCGCCAAGAATGCCCTGGAAGCGATCATGAAACTCGCGCTGCGCCGAAAATTCTTCTGTGTTGGAAACAGAAGTGCGAAGCGCCGTTTCCAAAAACTGGTCAACAACGCGCTCAATAGACGCAATATTCACACCAGCCGAGGTTCCCTGTACAACAGCAGCCTCTGTGTTCACACGGACACGAGCATAATTCTCGGTGTTCACATTCGCGATGTTATTAGACGTAACACGGATCGCCTGCTGGTTAGTAAACAGGCCGGATAGCGACGTTGAGATAATGTTGTTAAGCGACATGATCAGCCTCATCATTTCTCACGGTGCGAACGGCAGCAATTGCCGAACAAGGCTGAATGAATGGCATAGTCAACGTGTCCAGCTTTTGGGCGCGATAAAAGCTCCGCTGACTAACGAACGATAATTTCGTCATTATATTCAATGCTTTAGTAGCTTCGCTCATATGCCTTGTGTCTCCGGCCTGCCAGTGGGGCAAGCATATTCAACGCTAAATAAGCAAAGCGTGTGCCAAACATGCGCAGCATAGGATTTACCGCAAAATCACAGGGCATCGCTTTAAAAAGACCAAAAACTGATCGGCACCCCAGTTTTATGTTTGCTACTCGCGCACTACGTGTATAATAGAACAAAAGGAGAACATTTGATGACAGAAACAATCCCTGATTTCACGAGTGTGGTGGTTGAAAGCTTGGTTGACCCCGTACTATTCGACAGTAAAGGCGCGAACGGTGGGTACCGCTCAATCAAGAAACGGCCAGCCCACACTGGTTCCAGTTCACAGGCCTTCAGCAAAGACCGTAACTTGCCAGTGCGCGGACGTGCACAAGGCGGCAGCGATGGCAACTTTGTCATTGAAGAACATCCGATAGACTGGACCTTTTGTCCGGCTGACCTTCAGGGCGTAAACGATGCTTTCTCTGTGTTTGTCAGCGGTGACTCGATGGTGCCAAAATACAAAAATGGCGATCTGGTGTATGTACACCCAACTAAATCGGTTATGAAGTCTCGGTTTGTTTTGGTCGAAACCACAGAACATCGTGGCTTCATAAAGCAGTTTATCGGTTGGCAGGAAAATAACCTGATCGTACGCCAGTTTAACCCGACAAAAGACATTGCTATTCCTAAACAGGATGTTTTGCGCGTTATGCTGGTTATCGGAAGCCTGGATTGTTGATCAAAGTCAGCGCTGCTCTCTGTCAAAATTGCAGCATGCATACATTCAAATACTGAAGGGGGCTAATTCTGATGGTACCCGCGGCCGGACTCGAACCGGCACGGCCACAAGGGCCTCAAGATTTTAAGTCTTGTATGTCTACCAATTCCATCACGCGGGCACGGTCAGGACATGTCATAAAGACATTGCGCGTTATAAAGCACTGTCGTCTGAATACAATGCTGAATTGACATCTTTAATGCACTCGTGCCGCCCTACCCTGTTGGCGGATATATCTTTGGTCAGACGTCTTCAAATAAATAACCAGCTTCTGTACAGAAGTTACGTAGGCTTTCCAGCGCAACATCAATTTTCTGCATTTCCGTTGACCTCACCACAATCTGCGTACCGACAGAACCGTTGCGGAAAAACGGATAGCTGCCCAGACTAACACCTTCATGTGTATTTTGTATCTCGCCCAGGGCGGTTGCCATTTTGCTTTCGGGGGCATGAATGGTTAGTGCCCGGGATAAAACGGTACGCCCTGTTCGCAGGCGCGGCCGCAGAGTTTCCAGCATGGCTTGCATAATCTTTGGCACACCTGCCATCACAAACACATTTTCGACCTGAAACCCCGGCGCAATAGATACAGGATTATCAATTAAATCAGCACCCTTAGGCGTATGGGCCATCCTTTGGCGGGCATCCGTAAAATCTGCGCTGCCGTAATGGTCCTCTAGCCGCTGAAATGCTTCTGGATGAATGGTCAGGGGTAAACCAAAAGCAGCAGCTATACATTCTGCTGTAATATCATCATGTGTTGGCCCTATTCCCCCAGTGGTAAACACATAATCATGTGTGATTCTCAGCGCATTGACCGCATCAACAATCACGGTGTGCACATCGGGAACGACGCGCACTTCAATCAGCTGAATACCAGCTTCATTCAACCATTCCGCCAGATACGGCAAGTTTTTGTCATGGGTACGCCCTGAAAGAATTTCATCACCGATGATCAACAATGCGGCGTTAATGTCCTGGGTCATAAGGTGAAAAGCCTTGCGATAGCGTAAATTGCAGGTTGCACTATAGTGTTGCTTTAAGCGAAGGTATAGCCATTCGTTTTGTGGAAGCTAGGGAGATTTTTTTGTGCATATGTGCACCACCTGCAAACGGCTTCCAGACCTTTGGGGCAACGCCTTTTTCACAAGTAAACAAACGTATCTGATCGCGTGACGGAAACCGGTAATATGAAGCTTGGCATCGCGTGCGTTTATTTCTTCCGGGAAGAAGACGAATGGATAATGGATCTTCAATTGGACTTTATCAAAAAGTCCAGCTCCGACATCGATTTCACGGTCTACGCGGCAGCAAACCGACTGCAACCCCAGTTGAAGAAACGCCTGGCCAGTCATTCTTTTGTCAAAATCATTGACTTGCCGTCGTTTGAAGGACACGGCGGCCAGGAACACAGCCACTTCCTTAGTCTGCTTATAGAGTGTGCAAAAGAAGACGGATGCTCCCATATCTGCACGCTGGACTGTGACAGTTTCCCGGTTCGGCAAGGCTGGGCCAGTGACATTGCCAAAAAAATGTCTCCTAACTTCAGAGTGGCAAGTGTATTCCGCGCAGAAAATGACGATACCGATTTGCCACATCCATGCGGTACGTTCATGGAAGCCACTGTCCTTGATGACGTGAGCGTGGAGTTTTGGCCAAACGAAACCCTTCGGATGTCGCCAGACTTCAAACGCTATATTGCGGAAACAAACCAACGGATTGATACCGGCGTGGGGCTTGGTTATGCATTGTGGAAAGCGGGTATTCCCTGGCTGCGTCTAATGCGGTCTAATTCTCTTGATATGCATTTCATGATGGCTGGCATATACGACGATGTATTTTTCCATCTGGGCGCGTCATCGCGGGCACCAACTTTCAATAAAGATTATCAAAGTCGTTTAAGTTTGCGGTTCTTCGTCGCGACGAAAACCATACCCGTTTTTTGGCGCCTGGGACGTCGGATTGAAAACGATTATATCGCAAAGAACAGAGTGCTCGCGAAAGAAATACAGAACCAATTGCAAAATGATGCCGATGGCTTCATCAATCGTCTGCGCAAAGGCTAAGGGTTACTTACTTTTCGCATAGGGTGCCGCAGCACACACAACCATTGTTGCTTCACCCGCTTCATCCAGCACGGGCAATAATACACATTCAGTTTTCGTGTAATCGCGCTCAAAATCGCCTAAGTCTACGGCCGTAAAAACAGGCTCTTTTCTGTTGAGAACAGTCTGATAAATTTCCGTGCGCCAAGCCGAGGGGTGAGAGGATTTTTCGCTGATCATTGCACCGGTGTGATCATCGCCAATGGATTGAACGATGGCAGACCCCATAAAATGAATCTTGAAGTCACACGTGCCAAAAACCCGTTTCAGAATATAGGTAAACGGAGTCAACTCACCCAAACGCGATGGAGTGAATGACTTCCAATTCGGAAGTTCATTGGATAACCCGCATAAGTCTTCCCATACCGCAAGCAACCCTTTGGTAACAGCAAGTGTCGGCATTGCGATTTCTGTCGAAACCGAGCGAATGCTGTCAACATCCAGCTTTTCTGATGAGTTTGCCTTTAAGGGTTGAACCAATGCTTATTCCCCGAAAACACGTTTGAATATCGTTTCAACATGCTTGGTATGATAATCCATATTAAATAGTTCGTCGAGGTCAGCGGTCGAAACCTTGGATGTGACCGTTTCATCCGCCTTCAATAGATCAAGCAAATGAACGTCGCCTTTGGCATCCCATACTTTCATCGCATTTTTTTGCACCAGCCGATATGCGTCCTCGCGGCTAACACCCGCCTGGGTTAGCGCCAGCAACACCCGCTGGCTGTTGGGTAAGCCACCCAGTTTGTTCATGTTGGCAAGCATGTTGTCAGGATAAACAACAAGTTTATCCATCATGCCCGCAAGACGAACCAATGAAAAATCAAGTGCCACCGTCGCATCGGGGCCGATATACCGCTCAACAGATGAATGAGAAATATCCCGCTCATGCCACAAAGCTACATTTTCCATCGCGGGGATGCACAGGGACCGCACGTAACGGGCCTGTCCCGTCAGGTTTTCGGTTAGGATTGGGTTGCGCTTGTGTGGCATCGCGCTGGAGCCTTTTTGGCCTTTAGAAAAATATTCCTCGGCCTCCAGAACTTCGGTACGCTGCAAATGCCTGACTTCAACGGCCAGCCGCTCCATACAGCTTGCAATCACTGCCAGCACGGAGAAATACATTGCGTGACGGTCACGCGGAATCACCTGAGTGGAAACAGGTTCTACTTCAAGGCCCATAGCCTCGGCGACATGTTCTTCCACCGCTGGGTCAATATTGGCAAACGTACCAACAGCACCAGATATTGCACAGGTTGCAACCTCCGCCCGGGCCATCTTCATACGCTGGAGGCAGCGATCAAATTCAGCATAAGCCTGCGCCATTTTCAAGCCAAAGGTAACAGGCTCTGCATGAATACCATGGCTTCGACCAATACAGATGGTATGCTTGTGTTCCAGCGCGCGGCGCTTCAAAACAACAAGCAGATTTTCCAGGTCTTCGATCAACAGGTCAGCCGCCTTAACAAGCTGAACGTTAAAGCATGTGTCCAGCACGTCCGATGACGTCATGCCCTGGTGAACAAAGCGGGCTTCATCACCAACATGTTCTGCAAGGTTGGTCAAAAACGCGATAACATCGTGTTTTACTTCCCGTTCAATTTCGTCAATACGGTCAATGTCCCACTTACCGCGTTCCCAAACTGCCTTGGCTGCAGCCTCGGGGATGACACCCAGCTTTGCTTGTGCATCACAAGCATGTGCCTCTATTTCAAACCAAATCTGAAACTTGGATTCAGGCGACCAGATCGCAGCCATTTCCGGGCGGGTATAACGAGGAATCATGCAAGGACATCCATATAAAAAGAAAGCAATACAACACGGCGTTCTGCTAGCAGATAGCCGTACTAATCGCAAGTTTCCTTGACAGGAATACAGCATATGCCGAGCATTGGAGCGAGGTTTTGTTCAGGGAGGGATTTATGCGGTTTTTTTTGAAGGTAATATTGTCGGTTTTCATGGCAACCCAGTCATACGCCGAGATCACAGTTGTTAATAACGTCACAGCGTTAACGATGGAGGATAATACGGTCCTGCCAGACGCGACCGTGATGGTGCGAGGTGACCGCATTATCTACGTTGGCCCCTCAAGCGAGGCGCCTACAGTGTATGACGTTTCCCACATTATCGATGGTAGAGGTAAGTTTCTTATGCCCGGCCTATCGGAAATGCATGGCCACCTGCCCTTCAGCAACTGGTCCCGCGAACGGCAGGAACGCATCCTGTTTCTCTATCTGGCGGGCGGTGTTACCACTGTGCGGGGTATGTTGGGGGACCCTGTGCAATTCGCGCTTAGGGACCAGATCAACGCCGGCACGGCTGATGGACCAACGTTGTATCTTGCGGCTCCCAGTCTGAACGGTAACACCGTTAACTCGCCAGAAGAAGGCCGTGAAAAAATCCGCCGCTATGCTGCAGAAGGCTGGGATCTTCAGAAAATTCACCCTGGCCTGACGCGCGCAGAATATGATGCCATCGCTGATGAAGCAAACAAACTGGGTTTCCCGTTTGGCGGCCATGTACCTGCTGATGTAGGCCTGGCACGCGCGATGGAGGTCGGCCAGATTTCCATGGATCATATGGATGGGTATCTGGAAATGTTTGACGGTGGTAACCGTGAAATGACAGACAGCGATTTCATCACCCTAATAGCCATGACCAAACAATCTGGCACCTGGGTGGTACCAACGCAGGAACTATTTAACCTATTGATTAATGGCGGTGATGTAGATGCGCTGACCGCACGACCAGAGAACCGGTACCTTACGCCAGACACGTTGGCCAGTTACCAGCGCCGCGTGCGTCAGGCCAACGCCAATGCCAACCCTCTTGCCATTGAAAATCGCCAACGCCTGCTAAAAGCCCTGGCGGATGCAGGCGTTAACATTGCGCTTGGCAGTGATGCGCCTCAGTTGTTTTCTGTGCCCGGTTTTTCAATCTGGCGTGAAATTGAGGTGATGAAAGCGGCAGGCCTGAGCAACGAACAAATCCTCAACATCGGAACACAGGCACCCGGACGATATTTTGCAGACAAAGACACTTTTGGCACAATTACCAAAGGTGCCCGTGCGGACCTGATCCTGCTCAATGCAAACCCATATGAAACAATCGAAGCTGTTTTTGAGCAGGCTGGCGTGATGGCGGCCGGACGCTGGTACAGCCGCGAGGACATTGACACACGGCTGTACCAAATAGCGCAAGATATAGGAAATTAAAGTCCCGAAGTGCTGCGCGTTTGATGCCGCTGGTGGCAAATCATGATGGCCTGGCCAAATCCGGGTGGCATGTCGCCAATTTCGTCAACTGTTGTCGGGCAGATAAAGTCAAACCAGCCATGTTCATTCGACATTTGAATATCGGTCTTTTTGGCTTTGGACTTTAAACGGGCTTCAAAAACGACAACCAACCGATCACCCAACGCCGCGTGATGTTTGACCCAGGATGCAACAAATTCAAACCGTTTTAATTTGAGACCGGTTTCTTCCAGAACCTCGCGCTGCAGGGCCAGAAACAAATCCTCGCCCTCCTCAACTTTACCGCCCGGCAAGTCAACGATACCGCTGGTTTTACGCATCAGCAGTATCTGACCATCTTTGGAAACCAGCACTGCCTTCGCAGAAACGGGCAGCTTCTTCAGCGTCTTTTTCTCTGATCCAATTTGCTGCCAGTACATAGGATTTCTCCCCGTTCTGCTTGCCCACAAGTCGCCGCTACATAGCAAGACGATCAGATCACAACAAGCCCAAATCCCGCATACTCGCCTGCCCGGTCTTGCCAACAATAATATGATCGTGAATCTGAATTCCAAGCTTGCTACAGGCAGCAACCAGCTCTTTGGTCATCACAATATCCTGCTGGCTTGGTTTTACATCACCTGATGGGTGATTATGCACCAAAATGATCGCCGTCGCGTTATTACCGAGAGCCCGACGCACCACTTCACGGGGATACACGGGTGTATGGTCAACTGTGCCGTCGCTCAGCACTTCATCGGCCAACAACCGGTTTTGACGGTCCAGAAACAGCAACCGGAATTGTTCCCGTGCAAGCCCCGCCATCGCGCCCTGCAGATAACTTTCCACCGCGCGCCAGTTGGACAAAACAGGTTTGTCATGCGCTTGCGTCCGCGCCAAAACCAGGGCAGATGCCTGCACCGCCTTGATAGCCGCAACAGCGGTTTCACCCAGGCCTTTAAAGTTTCGCAGGCTTTCAACATCCGCGCTTAGCACCCCAGCATACCCGCCAAACCGCTCAATCAGTTGCTTTGCCAGCGGTTTTACGTCCCGGCGCGGGATGGCCAGCATCAGGATTAATTCAAGCAGTTCATAGTCAGGCAAGGCATCAGGACCACCTTTCAAAAACCGTTCACGCAGGCGCGCGCGGTGTCCGTGACGGTGGTCTTTGTCCTGTCCGCTAATGGCTTAATCCACCGTGTCGTAAGGCGGGCATTCCCAGCCTTTTGGAGATTTGGTGAAAACCTCATAGCCGTCTTCCGTAACGGCCAGGGTATGTTCAAACTGCATGGATAGCGACTTGTCGCGTGTTACCGCCGTCCAGCCATCGGCCAAAATCTTGGCACCCGGCTTTCCTGCATTGACCATGGGCTCAATGGTGAAAAACATGCCGGGCCTCAGTTCAGGGCCGGTACCACGCTTGCCAAAATGCATTACACTCGGTTCGTCATGGAAAACACGCCCAATACCATGGCCGCAAAAATCCCGCACAACAGAATAGCGATGCGCCTCCACATACTCCTGTATGGCAGCACCAATATCTCCCAAATGTGCACCGGGTTTCACGGCATCTATGCCCTTCCACATGGCGTCAAACGTCACCTGACACAGGCGCTGCTGCAGCAGCTTTTGTTTGCCAACAAAAAACATGCGGCTTGTGTCACCAAACCAACCGTCCAGGATAACCGTGACATCAATATTAAGGGCGTCCCCTTCCCGCAGCTTTTTAGGGCCGGGAATGCCATGGCAAATAACATGATTAATCGACGTACAAACTGATTTGGGAAAACCTTTGTAATTCAACGGCGCAGGCACAGCATTATTGGCCACAATAAAATCATGGCAAATGGTGTTGATTTCTTCCGTGGTAATGCCGGGCTTAACATGGGGGGTGACATGATCCAGCGTTTGCGCCGCCAGAAGGCCTGCAGCCCGCATACCAGTGAACGCATCATCGCCGTATATTTTTATAGCGCCCGTGCGCATTTCCGGGGCCGTCATGCCATCTGTATAATTCATTTGTACTCGCCTGCTTACCTGATCACTTGATGAAGCGGTTTACGTCACACTGTAAGGCATAGCCCCAGCGACCTCAATGGCCGTTGGCGACAGTGCGCAGCGATAACACAGCACTTCAACACCAGCTTTGTGAGCCGCGTTTAACGCATCTGCATAGGTTGGGTCAATATCTGCAGCGGGGCGGAACAGTGCACAGTCCTGCCGTTGGACCAAATACACCATGACGGCGCGATGCCCGTCGGCAACCATTTGTGAAAGTTCATGCAGATGCTTGGTCCCCCTGGCTGTTACAGCATCAGGGAAACGAGCCTCGCCGTCCTGTTTTAACGTGACATTTTTGACCTCGACATAACACAACCCCGGCCCTTCCAGCAGAATATCAATGCGGCTGTTGACCCCGTATTTCACCTCTCGCCTAAGGCTTTCATATCCCTGGAGCTCTGCAATAGTACCATCCAGAATAGCCTGTTCCACCAACCCGTTCGGATGAGAGGTGTTAATGCCAACAAGCGCGCCGTCAACCTCAACCATCTCCCACCGCCAATCCAACTTGGCTTTCGGATTGGTGTTCGGCGACAGTAAAACCCGGCTACCCGGTTCCTTGCAGCCCAGCATCGAACCACTATTGGCGCAGTGGGCAACAACCACCTGACCATCAGACAATTCAACATCAGCCAGAAATCGCTTGTACCTTTTGATCAACCGACCTTCTGTTAGGGCAACCGGAAAGTTCATCTTCTGTCCTCCGTTTAGGCGTTTCGTCGCATATTTGCACACAATCTGGTTGCGCTTCTGCAACAGTATCCAGCGTTGTAACAAGACAAACCCACCAAATAGGCTGTTTCCTGTCGCTTTCCAGTCATACCAGACGGTAGGAAGAAGTGATAACCAGTGTTTGTTTTTCGGGTCTATCGTATGAGGTTACGATATTCCCGGCTTGATAAAAATCACGTCCCCATCACGAGGAAATACCCATGACGAAAAACCTGTTGAGCCACAGCATTAAGTTCGCTGCAGGCTGTTCAATGATGGCGATCTCTGCCGGCGTTACCGCGCAGAGTGCCGACGATGAATTCGCGCTTGAAGAAATTATCGTAACTGCACAGCGGCGCGAACAAAGCCTTCGCGATGTGCCAATTTCAGTTTCAACGCTGCAAGGCGACCTTATCAACGAGTTTGCCGCCGGTGGCGCAGATATTCGGCTGCTGTCTGCTCGTATCCCGGGCTTGAATGCAGAATCGTCAAACGGTCGTGTCGCGCCACGCTTTTATCTGCGTGGTCTGGGTAATACAGATTTCGACCTGATCGCATCTCAGCCTGTTTCCATCATCATGGACGACATGGTTATGGAAAATGTGGTGCACAAAAGTTTTCCGCTGTTTGACCTTGAGCGCGTTGAAGTGTTGCGCGGTCCACAAGGTACCCTTTTTGGCCGCAACACGCCGGCCGGTATCATCAAGTTTGATAGCCGCAAGCCAACTCAGGAACCAACCGGTTACTTGACGGCAAGCTATGGGTCTTATGGTCAGAAAACCGTAGAATCCGCTTTCGGCCAAGGCGTAACAGACAAAGTGTCGTTCCGTATTTCCGGCTTGTTCCAAGACCGGAACAACTTCATCGACAATGACTTCCTTGGTACCGAAGATGCGCTAGGCGGCTTTACCGAAAAAGCGGCCAGAGCGCAGGTATTGTACGAAACAGACAACTTTGATGCGCTGGCCATGTTCCAATACCGGGACAACCAAGGCACGTCTGCGCTGTTCCGTGCAAATGTTCTATCCCCCGGCAGCAACCAACTGAATAACAATTTCGTTCGCGACACTGTGTTCCTGGGCGATGATCATAATAACCCGCAAGACTATGAAAACTGGGGTGCCAGCTTGCGGATGAACTATACATTCGGCAATGATATCACGCTCACGTCGATCACAGCCTTCCTTGATGCTAGCGGCTCAAGCCTTGGCGATATTGATGGCGGTAACCCAACAGGTCCGGGCTTTATCCCGTTCCAGTCAACAACTGCAGGGTCAACTGATGATGCCCGGCAGTTCACACAAGAACTCCGCTTCTCTCAGCAAGCATCTGACAGGTTCTTCTGGCAAGCTGGTGCGTTTTATTTTGACAGCACCAATGTGATCCGCACATCGCCGTTCTTTATCCCGGACACGGCGGCGACCCATGACAACGAAGCATGGGCGATATTTGGCCAGGGTGCTTATGACCTGAGCGAGAACACAACACTGACAGTTGGCGCACGCTACACAGACGACCAACGCGATATGCGGTCGGTTTCCGGTGGTACTGGCGAGGTGTTCCTGCGTGACGTTGAAGCAAGCCGTCTTAGCTGGGACATAGCGGTTAACCACACCGCGACAGAAAACATTTCTGTCTATGCCCGCGTCGCAAGCGGCTTCCGCGCCCCAACGATTCAGGGCCGTGACATTGCCTTCTTCGGTGCACCCTCTGTAGCAACCGAAGAAACAATCATTTCCTATGAAGCTGGCTTCAAATCGACTTTGGTTGATAACCGCCTGCGCTGGAATGGTTCTGTGTTCTACTGGGACGTTGACGACCTGCAGATTTCTGCTGTTGGCGGCGGTGGTAACTTCATTCAGCTTATCAATGCTGACCAGGCAATTGGCTGGGGTTTTGAAACCGAACTGGAATATCTGGCAACAGAAGAACTGTTCCTGACGCTGGGCTTTGCCTACAACAACACTGAAATCAGGGACCGTGACCTTGCTGTTGGCGTGTGTGCGCAATGTACAGTGCTTGATCCGCTTAATGCGGACGGTCGTGCCCTTGTAGATGGTAATGCCCTGCCACAGGCACCAGAATGGACACTGAACTTCGTGGCTGAATATGCCAAGCCAATTGGTGACGGTGCAGAACTGTTTATGATTACAGACTGGGCCTTCCAGGGTGAAACAAACTTCTTCCTATATGACTCTGTTGAATTCAATTCAAACGGTGACTTTGAAGGTGGTTTGAAAGTTGGTATGCGCTGGATGGATGGCAAATATGAATTTGCCTTCTTCGGCCGTAACATCACCAACGAAGCCAACATCAAAGGCGGCATTGACTTCAATAACCTGACTGCCTTCTTTAACGAGCCCCGCGTACTGGGTGCCGCGTTCAGAGTGAACTTCTAAGAAGCCACTTCGGGTCAAGGCAAAAGCAGGCCAAGACAAAAGAAAACGGAGGCGATTTTGCCTCCGTTTTTTTATTACATTTTGACCGGAAAAATCAGGCAAGGCGTACAGTATGCGCCCCATCAACCGGCAAGGCAACGCCTGTTGTAAAGCTGGATGCATCGCACGCCAGCATCAGCATCGGCGGCACCAGTTCTTCCAGTTTACCAACGCGTTTTGCTGGCGTCATTGCGACCATTTGTTTGCCATGGTCGCTTTCCAAAAATTCGTCATTGATCTCAGTTTTAAAGTAACCGGGGCAAATCGCATTTACCCGGACACCAAACCGCTGCCACTCCAACGCCAGTGCCCGTGTCATTTGAACAACGCCCGCTTTACTAACAGCATAGGACGTCTGCATCGGCCCTACACCCAGCCCCAAAATAGACGCCGTGTTAATAATCGACCCGCCAGTGCCAGCCTTCAGCATACGACCCGCCGCTTCGCGAGCAACACGCCACATGCCCTTCAGGTTGGTGTTCATGGTTGTATCCCAGTCTTCTTCTTTTTCCTCAAGCGCCCAACTTGGGATGGCCAAACCCGCGTTATTGCAAACAATGGTAACGGTACCGAATGCCTCCTCGGCGGCGTCAAAGGCTTTGGTCACACTCTCGCCGTCCGTAACGTCCATGGCAACCGCAAGCGTCCGCTTGCCAGTTTGTGCGGCGATATCTTTGGCAAGCGCTTCTATGCGGTCAGCCCGACGTGCGCCCAGCACAACGTCAGCACCCGCTTTCGCCAGCGCGCGAGCAAACTCTGCTCCAATACCGGATGAAGCACCAGCCACAAGCGCAACTTTTCCCTCAAGGCCAAAGGTTTGGCTAAGATAATCTGACATTCAAAACTCCTGAATATTCTATGTTGGGGCTAAGCGCCCTGTTTCTTGTCATAATCGGCGAAGGACTGGCCCTTCTCCGCTAGTTCTTTCAATAGCGGCGCAGGCTGCCACCAGCGCTCTCCAAATTTTTCACCGTAGGCGCATATCTTTTCATACACCGCTTTCAGACCCATCTGGTCGGCATAATGCATGGGGCCACCCCGGTAGGGCGGGAAGCCATATCCGTTCAAGTAAACGATATCAATGTCACTGGCGCGAATGGCAATGCCCTCACCCAAAATTTTTGCACCCTCGTTAATCAGGGCCAGCATGCCGCGCTCAACGATTTCATCTGCTGTTTTTGGCGTTCGTTCAATGCCCAGCTTAGCGCTTTCTTCTTCAATAACAGCCATGACTGTGTCGGATGGTTTGGGTGTTCGGCTGCCCTCATCATAATCATAGATGCCAGCGCCGGTTTTCAGGCCCTTGCGGTCCATCTCCACTACCCTATCGATCCAGTCTGTGGCGCGCGTTTCATAATCAGCGCGGTCCATGCCTTTTCGGTTCAAATAGCCGATATCCAGACCTGCCATGTCCGATACCGTCATTGGGCCCATTGCCATGCCAAAGTCATACATGGCTTTGTCAACTTCGTGCGGCATGGCACCTTCAATCACGCTCAAAGACATCTCTCGGGCATATTGTGACAACATTCGATTGCCGATGAAACCATGGCAAACCCCTGAAACAACACCAACTTTTCCAATTTTTCTGGCAAGGTCAACACATGTTGCCAAGACGTCATCCGCGGTTTTGTCGGCGCGTACAATCTCCAGCAGGCGCATAACGTTTGCAGGCGAAAAGAAATGCAGCCCCAGCACATCAGAAGGTCTGTTGGTGACAGCGGCGATGGCATCAATATCCAAATAGGAGGTATTGGACGCAAGGATAGCATCCGGTTTTGCGACTTCGTCCAGTGCAGTAAACACCTTTTTCTTGATATCCATGGTTTCAAATACAGCTTCGATGATCAGATCACAGTCACCAAGGTCAGCATACTCCATCGTGCCGGTAAACAGACCCATTCTCTGTTCCACCTGCTCAGCTGTCAGTTTGCCTTTGGCGGCAGAGCGTTCGTAGTTCTTGCGAACCACCGAAAGGCCGCGATCCAGCGCGTCTTGCTGTACTTCCAGCAAGGTGACAGGCATGCCGATATTGGCAAAATTCATGGCAATGCCGCCGCCCATGGTGCCAGCACCGATAATACCAACCTTTTTGATCTCCCGGCGTGGTGTTTCTTTGCTGATGCCGGGTACGCGGCTGACTTGCCGTTCAGCAAAAAATACATGCTGCATGGCTTTGGCTTGGCTGTTGCTGAAGCACTCCTGAAAGTTCTTGCGTTCCGCCTCAAGCCCTTCTTTTAACGGCAGTTTTACCGCCGCTTCGACGCAGCGAATGCAGCGTTCCGGCGCGAAATACCCGCGTGTGCGCCGAGCGATAGAGGCTCGAAATCCGTCAAAAAATGCCTGATCATAAGTGGTACCATCAATGGTCATTTCACCGGTGCGGCGAACGCCTTTTTTAATCGTTGTTCTGGCGAACGCCAGCGCAGCCGCTTCCAGGTCATCGTCAACCAGTTCATCAAGCGCACCCCAGCTAAGTGCCTGTTTTGCCTTGATATGTCGCCCGCTAATAATGGCATCCAGGGCATTTTCAACCCCGGCAACACGCGGGAACCGCTGTGTGCCGCCAGCCCCCGGCAGAATGCCCAGCTTCACTTCGGGCAAGCCAATTTTCGCCGTCGATAGCGCAATGCGGTAATGGCACGACAAGGCCACTTCCAGCCCACCGCCCAGCGCTGTACCATGGATCGCTGCGGTAATCGGCTTTTCCATATCTTCAATGATTTGAACGACTTCCGTCAGATGTGGTGCTTTCGGTGGCGCGCCAAATTCACGGATATCAGCACCCGCGATGAAGGTCCGCCCCCGACACGCGATCACAGCGGCATCGATAGTGTCATCTTCTGCAATCGCCCTCATGGCGTTTTTCAGCCCGTCCCGTACGGAATGAGACAAGGCATTCACCGGCGGGTTATACACCCACACCAGCGCAATATTATCTCGGTTTTCGATGCTTACAGCGGTCATTTTGGCTCCCTTTCAGGTCAAAAAATGCAGATTACAGATTAAAAAGTGCAAATTTTTGGGCAAAAAATTACGAAAAAATACGATTTCCGCGGTAAATTTATGCTCAATTCGATTTTCATACCTTTTCAAACAAAACGGCGAGCCCTTGCCCAACGCCCACACACAATGTTGCGATACCGTAACGAATATCACGCTCATGCATCTCGTTCACAAGTGTTAACGCCAATCGCGCGCCGGACATCCCAAGCGGATGCCCAAGAGCAATCGCACCGCCGTTTGGATTTACAAATTCCGCATCATCTGGCAGCCCTAACCCACGTAAAACTGCCAACGACTGAGCGGCAAAAGCCTCATTGAGTTCAATCAGGCCTATGTCGGACAAAGACAAACCCGTTTGCGCCAACAATTTATTGACCGCAGGCACGGGCCCAATGCCCATCGTTCGTGGCGGCACACCTGCCGCAGCGGCAGCAACAATTCGCGCTTTTGGCGTAAGGCCTTGATCAGAAGCAGCTTTTTCAGATGCTACAAGCAAGGCAGCAGCGCCGTCATTGGTGCCGGACGCATTGCCCGCCGTTACGGTACCGCCCTCGCGAAAGGGTGCCTTCAATTTGGCCAGGCCTTCAAGCGTTGTATCCGGCCGTGGATGTTCGTCCTTACTAACAAGTACCGGCTCCCCTCTCCGCTGGGGAATAGTGACAGGCATGATCTCCCGATCAAAACGGCCGCTCGCCATCGCTGCAGCGGTGCGCGCCTGTGACCGGGCGGCAAAGAAATCCTGGTCCTCCCGGCTGATGTTCAGCTCCTCAGCCAGGTTTTCCGCCGTTTCCGGCATGCCGTCAGTGCCATACTCAGCTTGCATCTTGGGGTTAACAAACCGCCAGCCGATGGTCGTATCATACATTTCTGCCGTACGGGAAAAAGCGTTGGTCGCCTTAGGCATCACAAACGGTGCGCGCGACATGCTTTCAACACCGCCTGCGATACACAGCGAATTGTCGCCCGCCTTAATGGACCGCGTCGCCTGCACCACAGCTTCCAGGCCAGAGGCACACAGCCGATTTACCGTCACACCGGGAACATCAACAGGCAACCCCGCAAGCAAAGACGCCATACGCGCCACATTGCGATTGTCTTCGCCCGACTGGTTGGCACAGCCAAAAAACACATCATCGATTTGCACCGCGTCCAAACCAGCGTTGCGCCCTAACACCTCGCGTATCGGCAGGGCAGCAAGGTCATCTGTGCGCACACTGCTCAGGCCGCCACCATAGCGCCCCACAGGGGTGCGAATACCATCACAAATAAAAGCGTCTGCCATGTTCATGTCTCCACCGTTCGATCAAAGGGTAGAGCTTTTTCAGGCGAAATCCAGTGACACCAAAAATTCATGTGCAATGCAGCAACCGAAGCGGAAAATGGGTGATATCCGCTACAAAACCACCACACTTGAGGTTATATCTTCAGGTGCAATACCAACCAAAAACACACTGTTACCGCCGCCGGTGTCGATCAGCAGACCAGACTGGCCATTGATGCTGGCCTCGCTTGCCGCTGCCTGAACCGATGCCACGTCAGTAAAAACAGTAATGGTAGTATCGAAAAGCAGTATGTCTTCGCTAACGTCAAAGTCAGTGATGGTATCGCTGCCGTTGTTTGCGGCAAAGGCGAAGGTGTCAGAACCGTCGCCGCCGATGAGCGTATCATCACCACCACCGCCCCACAGGGTGTCACTACCGTCACCGCCAACCACTGTGTCAGTGCCCGTCCCATTGAACATCATGTCATCGCCACCACCGCCCTCAAGGAGGTCGTTGCCGCCGCCTGCGAATATCTGATTGTTGCCGCTGTTGCCGTTCAGAGTGTCGTTACCAGCAGCACCATAGAGCGTGTCATGCCCCCCATTGCCGTCAAGTCGGTCGCTGCCCACACCGCCACCCAGCACATCAGCGCCATTATCCCCAATCACCAGGTCATCGCCTGACCCGGCATACAGGATATTGCGCGCGCCGCCTGTGGTCAGCGCCTTGCCCTCATCCGCACTGCCCGCAATCAACGTGTCGTTACCGGCACCCCCATAGAGGGTATCAAACCCGGCCTGCTCACCAAGGTCCATGGCAGTTAGGCCTGCCCCGTTAGCGTCACCACCGACGATCAAGTCATCACCCGCCCCGCCCGCCAGCACGTCATCGCCCGTGCCGCCAAACACGGTGTCATTGCCAGTGTCGCCAGTCCCGGCCCACACCACATCATCCCCGCGCCCGGCAGACAGAACATCATCGCCGTCTCCGCCCCGAATGGTGTCATTGCCGCGCATACCAATCAGGGTCTCGCCAGATGTTGTGCCGACCAGCAGATCATCGCCGTCCCCGGTGATTGCCAGAGCAACGGCAGTATTGCCGCCAAGCCCGAACGCTTCCACACCGTCAATATGGGACATGCTGTTTGCTGCAAGCGACAGACGAATGTCACCAGACACAGCCGCCAGGTTAAGGCTATTGGTGCCGAGCGCATCCTCAAGCACCGGCACACCGCCATTGGCGTCATTCATCAGCGCCCAGTCATCAGTGAAATAATAGGTGTCGTCTTGTGTCGCCAGATCCCCTTTCCAGACGATATCAAGATCGGTGAGTGTGCCCGCATTACCATTGTCGACCATATCCTCGATGGTGATGGTCCATGTGCCTGTGGTGTCTTCGCCCCAGAACTGGCGCGACAGGATCGTGCGGCCTTCAAACGTGCCGCCAAAAGCGTCTTCACCGTATAGTTCAAACAGTTGAGTTAAATATTCGTCGCTGTTGCTCAGGCCTGGCGTATCGAACAGATAGGACACTGTGCCCGAAGGCGACGTCACACTGATCTGTACCTCCCGGTAGGCGTCGTGGCTGAACACTGGCACCAGTTCGAGCACATCCAGCTCCAGTGCATCTGCGGGCGCAGCAATCTCAAAGGTCAGGGCATTGCCGTAACTGAAGCTGAGGCCACTGTTGGTATTCACCATCGTCTCGGTTTGCGTTACCAGATTATGGCTATGGCGGGTCAGTCCCCAGGTCTCGGCAAGGCGCACAGCGCCTTTCACATCGACATAGCCAAAGCCATAATCCACACTGAAGTGAAAGCCACCGCCGTTGATAGTATCAGCCCCATTAATGGTCCAGGGCCGGTGTTCAAGGTCCCCCGGAAAGAAACTAATATCAAACGGCACAAATGGGTTGTCTCCACCCGGGACGAGGTCACTGCCCATGTGACGCGCACTGACCGCCAGCAGTTCCTGCACATCGCGCCAGCCAAGGTCTGTGCCAAATATATTGTTGGTTGAAGCTTCCAGCACTAAAGCAACTGAACCTGATACAACAGGCGCAGCCGCAGATGTGCCACTAAGGAAGCGAAAATCACCGGTGTCCAGGCCAAAATCAGTAAGACTGAGGCCTCTCTCAGTCAAATCAGTTAGGAACCGATGTACGTTATCGCTGGAAATCTTTCCTGCATCTCGCATCAAATCCGCTGTAATAATTTCATCGTTTGACTGTGCACCGCCTGTCAGTCCGGTCACATGGATACCGGAGCCAAAAGTTCGTCCCGATGTCGTATTGGCGACTGCATTTCCTTGGGCGACGGGAAGGATTTCAAAGGTGGTGGTGGTAGTAGATGTACCGGTGGAAGTGTCAGAAATTCCACCATTTCCAGCACTATTGACCCAGATGGAACCAAGACTACCCCTACCATCCCGGGCTATAGAGATGGCCTCTTCCAGGAAACCAAAATCCAGTGGCAGGAGATTTGGCAACCGAGTTCCACCGACGGAACTTTGAATAATATCAAAATTTCCAAAATCTTCCGAGAAAGCATGCGTTAACGATGCACTGTATGCAATACCCACATTGCCGAATTGGTTATTTGCCTCACCAACAACAATACTGGCAACTGCTGTGCCATGACTGGTTGGCTCTAAGGCACCGTTCGTGGCATTAGCTGTTAGATCAGGGTGCGTATCCTCTAAAGGTTCTTGACTTACAATCGCAATGCCTGCGCCGGAGTATTCCTCCCATACTGGCAAGACATTGATGTGCAGAGTGGGGGTAAGAACAAAGCCATTAAGATTGATATCAAAACCGGTGATAAAACTGGAAAGCCGCAACAGAGGGTCGTTGAACGGTAACTCTATCCCCGCAAAGTCACCCACCGGAATGACAAACGTCTCCGCCGTGAAATCAACATCGTCAACTGTCAGGTTACCGTTCGCGTCTGGCATGCCTGCCCCCTGTGCCTGTCTGTTTAAGCAAACTGGCAACTCAGCCTTAACAAGATGTTAAAAATAAAATTTTGCTGTTTATTGAGCATCGAGAGACAGAGTGAACAGTTGTGCAGACGCTCTGAGCATTCTACATTCCACCAAAACCCGCGGGGAGAGCACGATGGCGCTGGATCAAGAAACGCTGAAACACCTTGTTGATACGGTTGACAGATTTGTTCATGAGCGGCTGATCCCGCTGGAGCGCGAGGTGGATGCAAACGATGCCTTGCCCAACCATATTATCGATGAAATGCGCGACCTAGGCCTGTTTGGCCTGTCGATCCCCGAGGCGTATGGCGGCCTTGCCCTGAACATGCAGGAAGAGATTGAGGTTGCACTCACGATTGGTCAGGCCGCGCCCGCATTTCGGTCCATCTTCGGCACCAATGTCGGCATTGGGTCCCAGGCGATTGTCATTGATGGCACGTCCGAGCAAAAAGAGACATACCTGCCAAAACTGGCGAGTGGTGAAATTATTGGTTCCTTTTGCCTGACAGAGCCTGGCGCGGGCTCCGACGCCGGATCGCTAACCACATCGGCTGTGCGCGACGGCGATGACTATGTGCTGAACGGCACCAAACGCTACATCACCAACGCGCCTCTGGCCGGGTTGTTTACCGTCATGGCGCGCACGGACATGAGCACCAAAACTGCCCGCGGGGTTTCTGCCTTTTTGGTGGAAGCGGGAACACCGGGCCTGAGCATCGGCAAACCGGAACAGAAAATGGGCCAGCACGGTGCGCCAGTCGCAGACGTGGTGTTTGACAACTGCCGGGTGCCCGCGACAAACATCATCGGCGGCGTTGAAAATATGGGTTTTAAAACCGCGATGAAGGTTTTGGACAAAGGCCGACTGCATATTTCAGCCGTGTGTGCGGGCCTTGCGGGGCGAATACTGCGCGACAGCGTGCGCTACGCCAAAGAGCGCAACCAGTTTGGCCAGCCGATTGCTGGCTTCCAGCTTATTCAGGCCATGATCGCCGACAGCGAAACCGACATTTATGCCGCCAAATGCATGGTGCGCGACACGGCGCGCGACCGCGACGCCGGTCTGGATGTGACGCGCAAGGCATCTTGCTGCAAGCTGTTTGCGTCTGAGATGCTGGGGCGTGTTTCAGACCGCGGTGTGCAAATTTTCGGTGGGGCTGGGTACATCGCTGAATACGGCATTGAGCAACTATACCGCGACGCACGCCTGTTCCGCATTTATGAAGGCACGACCCAAATCCAGCAAACCATCATCGCCAAGGATGTTGTGCGCAATATGGACTAGTACGATCAAAGGCCTTGGCCCTATTCCACCGTTGCCATGCGGGTAAAAGCGGTAGACCTCATTCATGGCAGCCCATTCGTCAATATCGGCCAGCATCACTATGCATTTCATGCATATTGTTCATGTCTGAGACATTGTCCATGTCCGGACCATTCGCCTGCACCGTCGCCCGAATGTTGGTCAGTGCCTGATGCGTTTTCGGGCCAAGATCCAGGGCCAAGATCCGGGGCAAAATAGCGTCAAGCCTGTTACCGGCCCGACTGCCTGCCGGACATTGGAAGGATAAGATCGTGTCTGACGCCCGTCGCCTGTTTCACCGTGGCACCGAGGGTAACCCGCCTATCTTTTTTGCCCTGCATAAAAGGGTGCCAGACTAACACGTCCTGCGTGCCCGCAGGCACATCCAGTGTCACTTCACCCTGCTCATTGGTTGTACCGGCAATCATGCCATCAACGATTTTGATAAATGCCAGCATCTGATCATGGATATTGCAGCCCAGCGCTGCCACACCCGCACGCTTAAAGGTAACATACCGTTCTTGCTCGCGACCATATAGCTTAAGCTGAAAACGGTTTCCTTTGGAAAAAGAGTACACATGGTGGCGCACTTTATCCAGATTGGGGAAAGCGACTTCAGTCCCCTTTGGTACCACAAGTACAAAGGGGTCAAACTGCAAATCCTTTTGACGGATTTCATATGCTTCTACCCTGCCCGGCTGTGGCCCTTTGCCCTGCTTCACAGACACCACGGCACTGGAAACCGGGTTGCCGAACTGGTCAGTGACAACAAACTTCGTGACCTCGGCGTGCGCGCCGGACGCTGCTAGTAAATACAGGGATGCTAAAAAGATCAAACGCATGACTGCTGTTTACGGGCATAAGTTTAAGGAAGGGTAAAATAGCCTTTTAACCGAGTATTAAACTGTCTTGGTGATGATACGCCCAGTAATGAGGAGTCAGCATGACCAAAATTTTTACAGGACTGATGCTGCTTTTTTTTGTCAGCGTCGGTGTATCGGCACAATATTGGGAGCCGGAGGTGGGCGGTAAACTCCTGCTTACACGCGGCATTTCCGGCTTTGAGGGCACCGGTGGCGGCGCGCTGACACCCTGGGCGCTGATTACCGGCAACGAAACCGACCGTGGCATCGGCGCGACAGCGCATTATACCTATGTTTCAAGCGACGACTATGAAGCGCGTTCTTTTGGCGCAGCTGTTGGTCTGCTTGACCGACTAGAGTTTTCATACTCACGGCAGGCGTTTGACACCCGCGACGTTGGCACCGCCCTTGGGCTTGGAGAGGGGTTCACCTTCAATCAAGATGTGGTCGGTGCCAAATTGAAGCTGGTTGGCAATGCTGTATTGGATCAGGACACATGGCTGCCCCAAGTGGCTGTTGGCGCGATTTATAAACGAGTTAACCGGCCTCAGTTGGTGCAAGCGTTGGGTGCGGAGGACAATGATGGGATCGACTTTTATGTGTCGGCCACCAAGCTGTTTCTCGCTCAAAGCTTACTGACCAATGTTACGCTGCGGCGCACGTCAGCCCATCAGACTGGTTTTTTGGGCTTCGGACCCGACACCTCAATTCAGCCGGAATTTTCCGTTGGGTATCTTTTGTCCAGAAAGCTGGTGATCGGCGGAGAATACCGGTTTAAGCCAGACAATTTGGCCCTTGCTAGTGAAAGCGACTGGTTTGACGTGTTTGTCGCCTACGCGCCCAATGACCATGTCACGCTGACCGCCGCTTATGGCAACCTTGGCGACGTTGTGGGCTTCACGAACCAAGATGGTTTTTATCTAACTGTGCAACTGGGGTTTTAACATGATTGGTACATCCTTCTTGATGGCGGCTTTGTATCTGCAGGATATGCCACCAACACCGCCAGGCGAAGAGCCGGTGAAGCCTTATGTGATATCAAATGAAAACGCAGGCGCGGCGCCATTTCCTGACGACAAACTTTACAAAAAGTTCGGCGAGTCAGCAGGCATAAGCCGGATTACGGACGACCTTGTTCAGCGCTTAACAACGGATACCCGCGTGAAGAATATCTTTCGGGCAAGCGACCTGGTTCGGTTGCGCCGCACCCTTAAGGAACAGTTCTGTTATCTGCTTGGTGGACCGTGCAATTACACCGGCATGACAATGGCGGCATCCCACAAAGACCACGGTATCACCATGCGGGAATATCTGATCCTTGTGGAATTGCTGCAGATATCCATGGAAAAAGAAGGCATCGCCTTTACGGCGCAAAACAAGCTTCTTGCCAAGCTTGCGCCGATGTACCGCGAGATTGTCCGTCGATAACCAGCCGCACCTTGTGGTTATTCAACCGTTGCCATGCATTCGATTTCAACACGCGCACCGATGGCAAGGCCAGAGGCCCCAAACGCACTGCGCGCCGGGTACGGTGCGGTGAAAAACGTGCGGTAGACCTCGTTCATCGCGGCCCATTCATCAATATCGGCCAGCATCACCAGGCATTTCACAACATTGTTCATGTCCGAGCCATTCGCCTGCAATGTCGCCCGAATATTGGTCAGCGCCTGATGGGTTTCGGGGCCAATGCCGCCGGGTGCCAGCTTGCCGGTTGCCCGGTCAACGCCCAGTTCGCCAGCCAAATACAGCATATTGTCAATGCGCCGGGCCTTTGAAAAGGGAGGGCCATCTTGGGCAATAGCGCTGCTCGCCAAAAAACTGGCTGAAACCAAAAAACAGACTGTTGCGGCAATAACCTTCATTTGAAACCTCCCATGGCGGTAAATTAAGCTGTGATGATAGTGCTTTGATCGGCTTGAATGTCAAGAAAATCAGGGGATATGGCCATACAAACCTTACAGAAGGCGGAGCTGTAAAAATCCTGATATGATTTGCTGGACTATTCCAGGCTCCCCCCTACATCACACTCGAAATATCAGTTGATTTTGGAGAGAGTAATGGAACTCAGCCTCACAGAAGCACAAGCATCCTTCCGCGACGACGTGGTAACGTTTCTGAGTGAAAGCTTGCCCGAGGATATCAAGGAAACCCAGAAGTCTGGCGGGCACCTGACTAAAGACCAGCATCAGCGCTGGCACAAAATTCTGGGCGACAAGGGGTGGTCAACACCTTTGTGGCCTAAAGAGCATGGCGGTACTGGCTGGAGCCCTGTGGAATATGCCATCTGGGACGAAGAATGTTACCGTATGGGCGCGCCGCGGGTATTGCCGTTCAGCGTTTCCATGCTTGGCCCGGTCCTGATCAATTTTGGTAACGACGAGCAGCGGGAACGCTTCCTTCCTGGTATCCGGTCTGGCGAAGACTGGTGGGCCCAGGGCTTTTCCGAGCCGGGCGCGGGGTCTGACCTTGCCAGCCTGAAAACCATGGCTGTGCGGGACGGAGATCATTATATCGTTAATGGTCAAAAAACCTGGACAACCCTTGGTCAACACGGCGACTGGATTTTCTGTCTTGTGCGCACGGATGCAAGTGCCGCAAAACCGCAAACCGGTATTTCCTTCATTCTGATTGATATGCGCTCACCCGGTGTAGAAGTGCGCCCGATCATCACGCTTGATGGGTCGCATGAGGTGAACGAAGTGTGGTTTACCGACGTGAAAGTGCCTGCAGAAAACCTTGTGGGGCAGGAAAACATGGGCTGGACCTATGCCAAGTTCCTGTTGCAAAACGAACGCATCGGCATTGCCGGTATTGGCCAGTCAAAAGAACAACTTGTTAGCCTGAAACGCCTGGCTGCCGCTGAAAAGAAAAATGGCAAGCCGTTGGTGGAAGACGGGAGTTTCCGGTCAAAACTGTCTGAAGTCGAGATTGAGCTGCGCGCGCTGGATCTGACCAACAAACGCATGCTGGTGGAAACAGAGCGCGGGATGGATCCGGGCCCCGTTTCTTCCATGTTGAAAATACGCGGTAGTGAGGTGGCTCAGCGCCTGTATGAGCTGAAGATGGAAGCATCTGGTCTTTATGCCCTGCCCTTCCAACCGGAAGCGGGCGATCCGGGCTGGAATGATGAGCTTGCTGGCACGCTGGCTCAGGCCCGGTCTGCACCGCACTACCTCAACACCCGCAAAATCAGCATCTTTGGGGGCTCCAACGAAATCCAGCGCGGTATCATTTCCAAAATGATGCTTGGCTTCTAGTGACGACAAACGAGATAAAACAATGAATTTTGATTATTCAGAAGAACAAAAAATGCTGGTGCAGTCGCTGGAGCGCACACTGGCGAAATCGTATGATTTTGAAACCTACCGTGGGCAGTTGGCGGAAAAAGCGAGCCATGACCCCGCATTGTGGGCCAGCCTGGCCGAACTGGGCATTATGGCAATGCCATTGCCGGAAGCCGCAGGCGGTTTTGACGGCGATCACACAGATATTGCACTGATTTCTACTGAGTTGGGCCGTCGCCTAGTGCCGGAACCTTATGTCAGCAATGTGGTTGTTGCCGCCTATATTCTAAATGCTGTTGGCGGCGACTCTGCGGCAGATGATCTGGCGGCCATCGGTGTTGGCGAAAAACGCTTCGCGGCAGCATTTTATGAGCCCGGCGAAAGGCATAATCCGCTGGCGATGAATACCAAAGCGGAAAAATCCGGCGATGGCTGGACGTTGAATGGTCACAAAGCAGTTGTGCTGGGCGCGGATACGGCAGGAGCATTTATCGTGTCTGCCGACGCGGGCGGCGCGACCCTGTTTCTGGTGCCTGCCGACGCAGACGGTGTGACGGTACGCACGTATCAACTGCTGGATGGTCGGGGTGCAGCCGATATTATTTTTGACAATGTGACGCTGGATGCAAGCGCCCTGTTGGGAGAGGCGGGTTCAGCAGAAGACATTATCCTGGCAGCCGTTGATCGCGGCGCTGCGGCGCTTGTTGCAGACTCGCTTGGCGCCATTGAAGAAGTGATTGAAATGACCAAAGACTATTTGCGGACACGCACCCAGTTTGGTCGTCCAATTGGTTCGTTTCAGGTACTTGCACATCGTATGGTTGATTTGCTGATTGACTATGAGCAAGCCAAATCAATGTCCATGGAGGCGTCGGTCGAGGCAACCAATGACGATAGCGCGGCGCGCAAAAAAGCAATTTCAGCAGCGAAAGCGAAAGTCGGTGCCGTTAGCAGAAAGTTTGGCAAGGACTCGATCCAGATGCATGGCGGCATCGGTATGACAGACGAATATGCCCTTGGGGCCTATGTCAAACGGCTGCTGGTGAACGAAACGCTGTTTGGCGATACAGACTATCATCTGGAGCGGTTCGGCGCCCTCTAGCGCTTTGATAGCGTTATCCAAAATGATTAAAGCCGGGCGTTAGAGCCCGGCTTTTTTATGCGTGACTTTCGCGGAAAGTGGCTGACCTCAACGGCCTGATGAACGCCTGATGCTTGCAGCGCGCATTTCAGCTAAAGCTTGATGGTTGCCGATGTCTTCCCAGTGGCGCTGGCCCGCTACCTCGCGCAAATGCCATTCATAGGGGAAATAATCCCAGCGGCCGCAGCGCTTATACCTGATATCGCACACGATTGTACCAGACGTTGTTTCGATGGTCAGGACAGCATGATACTGTGCTTGTTCCGTGTAGGCCGTCGCCATCAGAAACGCACCGCCGTACTGTGGCAAATGCTCGCGCAGCTTTTTCCGCAGCGTTAAAGCGAAATCTTCACAGTCCCCTGCACTTGGTGTGCTGACAGTCTGCCACAGATCGCCGTCTTCCGCGGTTGGAATGACTAGGCTGTGAACTTCCAGCATCAAATCCGTCAGCAGGCCACGAGTTTGCTCATTCAAGGGCAGGATGCACTCTTCTGGTGCGCGGGCGCACAGGTCTTGAAAAGCTGTTGGCGCAGGTACGGCAACACCCGCTGGCATGGATATGTCAGGCGCAAGCGTTTTGCATGCAGCAAGCGACGTAACAAGAATGAAGGCGGTAAAAATGTTTTTGGCAAAGGTAGCAGTCACGGTCGTCTCCAATACGAAATTCAAACAAACACATCGCCTGATGGTCTTTTTTGCCTGAACGCCTGAAACCAATTGCCTGAGGTTTTCGTGCGATTCGGAACGATATTGCGCAGCGCCAGTTAACAAGATTTTAACGCGAAATTTTGCAACTAATTCCTGTATTTTTTATTTAAAAACAATCAACTAGTTTAAGCTAAATTCATATAAAATGAGAGTGATCTACTGTCCGCAATACGCCGTAACAAAACATGAAAGAAAGATTGAAAATAATTCAATCCAGTTAAACGACAGATACGTAAGATAACTCGTGAGGAGAGCCTTAATGGTGAATAAAACGCTTGTTACACTCGCTTCCCTGGCATTTATAACAAGCTCATCAGTCAGTGCCGACGGTCTTCATTCCTCGCTGTCATTTCCTCAATGCACTGACATAGGGCTCTCCTCCAATTCCTCTGATTACCAGGATTTTGAATACGAAGTGCTGCGTAAAGGCAGCAAAATCGGTACTCATACAATCAGCTTTGATAAAACCGATGAGGGCCTGAGAGTGACCGCAGAGACCAAAATGAAGGTCAAGCTGCTATTCGTTACCGTGTTCAAATATGAATATGTGTCAGAAGAATTATGGTGCGGTGATGATCTGTTAAAAGTTGAAACCCGAGTTAACGACAACGGCGAGAAATTACACACATTGGCAGTAAACGAAGGGGGCCGCTTCATCGCCTCCACCGAAAATAAAAGTTACGAGCTGCCGAGCGATTTTTACCCTACCAATCATTGGAACCAAGGGGTCGTTGGCACAAACAAAGTGTTCAACACCATTACTGGCGAAATTGACAGCGTCGCGTACCAGCGCGCTGGCGAAATGGTTGTGGAAACGAAACTGGGCGAAAAACCGGTGACGAAATTTGCCGTTCAAGGCGATCTGGAAATTAATAGTTTCTATGACAAAGCGGGTAACTGGAGCGGCATGGCATTTGAGCATCCAGATGGATCACAAATCGAATTTCGCTGTGTGAAATGTGGTTTACCACAAACCATTACAGCCGGAACGCCGACAGCATCATGATTATTTGGATAACGGGAGCCAGTACCGGTATTGGCCGGGAATTGGCACGCCAGTATGCTGAAGCTGGACACGCTGTTTTTGCTACCGCCCGCAGCGAAGACAACCTAGCATCTTTAGTGGATGAATGCGCACCCTACAGCGGAAGTGTTATAGCACTGGCCGGTGATGTGTGTGACGCAGACCGCATGTCTGCCATTTTTCAACAAATATGTGACGATAAAGGTGTACCAGACCTTGTGGTTCTGAACGCCGGTACGCACAAGCCAACCAACGCGACTTCTTTTGTGCTTGAAGACCATATCCGTTTGCTCGACATCAACTTTAATGGTGTGCTGAAAGGCATGAACGCCTGCCTGCCCATGTTCCTGGAACGGGGGTCAGGTCAGCTGGCGGTTGTTGCGTCTGTGGCAGGATTTAGAGGGTTGCCGCGCGCGGGTGCTTACGGCGCCTCCAAGGCGGCGCTTATCAACCTATGTGAAAGCATGCAGCCTGAATTGAAGGCCAAAGGTGTTGACCTTCGGTTGGTGTGCCCCGGGTTTGTGAAAACACCGCTGACTGACTTGAACGAATTCCCAATGCCGTTTTTGATGCCGGTTGATAAGGCGGTAAAGGCCATGATCCGCGGCTTGGGGAGCAGTAAGTTTCAGATCATCTTCCCCTGGCGCATGGGGGTTGCGATGAAGCTGCTGCGCATGATGCCGAACCGTCTGTTTTTGGCTATCGCGAGCAAAATTTCCGGTTGAACTGTGCCTTGATGCACAAGCTTTAACTTATCTACATTTGCACCTTAACCAGTCACAAAAAAGCCGCCTTGCAAGGCGGCTTTTAGTGCTCTTAGATTACTGCGTTGCTTACCGTTCGGCAGCTTCACGGATCACGTCTGACAGTGTTTCTATGCTACCCGCTTCGTTGGCAGGATCTTCAAACGATACCGGCTTAACAGCCTTCGCCTCATCTTTGGTAAAGGAAATGAACACCGTCCCGATTTTGAAGCCCCAGCGCTTGATCGTCGCTTTGTTCAATAGAACACCGTCTTTTTGCAGGAACATCCAATCATCAAAGTGGACCTTCCAGGTTTTCCCGTCACCAACATCCAGGTTGAAATCATAGCGCCAGTTGAAGGCGTTACCATTGGTTTCGCCACTTGCAACACCAATAACATTGTCTGTTGATCCTTCGTAGGTATTCGGACCTGTTTTTTCCACTGTCCAAACACGCTGTTCGGTATCGCCATTTGCGTACAGGAAGTCTTCTTCCAGAATAAGCGTCTTACCATCCCATTTACCCTGGATATCTACCCAGAATTGGGTTCGCACGTTGCCAAACCGATCTTCAAACAGACCCCAGGCTTTTGATGAGCCTTCAAAATAGTCTTCAAGTTGAAGCGTCGGTGTCGTTGAATTGAAATCTTGCAGTTTCATGGTTGTTCCACATGCACTTAAAAAAAACAGTCCGGTTAAGGCCAAGGCCACACGAGAGAACATACATTCTCTCCTTTCTATGTATTTGCTAATTTTGTACGAAGTTGCTCTCTGATCAGATCACGCTGAGATGCCCCAAAAGGAAAGCGTTTCAGCATAAAAATGACCGGAATTTTCAATACCGCCGGCACCCCGGCATACAGAAGTGCCACATAGGGCCCGCGTGCGCCCTCGCTTACAGTCATGGTCACAATCTCCATGGACCCCAGCGCCAACAAGGTGGCAACCGCAAGCGCGATTTTACTGGTCATACCCCAAAGGCTAAAATGAATGGCTGTGCGGGCTTCACCGTTTTCGGCCCAATCGAGGTCAGCAACGTCAGCAAGCATTGAAGGGGCCAGCGATAGCTCTGCAGCCAGGGCAAACCCGGTGATAACGCAAACACCGTAAAACAGGTCAACTTGCCCCGGTCCCAAGAGTGCAGCAATCGGAAAGGTAACGCACACAATAGCCGTACTGGCCGCCATGACCGTATGCTTCATCCGTCCACGCGCGAACCACAGCCAAAACGGCATGCCCGCGACCGCCGCAACAAAGTATATCAGTATAGAGAGGTTCTGTTCCATCTCGCTTCCTGCCAGCGCCTGCTCCACATAAATCGGAAACAAAACCGCTGGTACGGTGCTGGCCGCAGAAGTGATAAACCAAATGCCTGCCAACCGCGGGAATTTGGTTTTGGTCAAAACTTCCTTAAAGTGGCTGATACGAAACACAGGAGCCGAGGCATGATGCGTTTTCTCACCGACAAAAAGAAAGAAAACGGTCAGGCACAACAACCCGATGGGGATAAGCACCAACGGTATTGCGGGGATAACAGGTTTCCCTTCAGCGAGGAAAAACGGCACGCTCAGGGCACCCAGCATGCCAACAAGCGACATGGCCTCACGGGCGGTGGTGTATAGCGTTTTGGTTTCGTAACTGTCGGCAAGTTCAGCCCCCAGCGACAGATAAGGCACCGTAACCAGGGTCCAGCCAATATACAGAACCGCAGACCAAACACCCAAATGAAGGGGCGAAACGCCCGGCTCAACGCGCGTTATCATTACAAGCGCAATACCCGCGACCAAGGCGCCAATCGCTATCCAAGATTTGCGATAACTTCCTGCAAGAGGCTTGAAGTCGCTCAAGTACCCGGCCAGTGGATCGCTCATGACATCCACAATGCGAGCCAAAAACAGCGCAATACCAACGGGTAGATACCCGAGCGCCATATCCTCGGCGTAAAATACCGGCAGAAAAACAGCAAAGGGAATCAGCGGAAAAGAAAAGGCGAAGGCAGGCAATGAATAGGCAAACACTGTTTTTTTATGGGCGAATTTTTGCAAGGTTTTAGCCAATCACATACTGAGAAACATCAATGGTTTTTTGCCGAAACCCGGCTTCGCAGTAGCTCAGATAAAAGCGCCACATGCGGTCAAATTTTGCGTCATACCCCATTTCGGCTACATCCGCCGCCTTTGCCATAAATCGCTTGTGCCAAAGCTGCAGTGTTTTCGCATACCCAAGGCCAAAATCATTTTGTGACAAAAGCGTAAAATTATGATCATCAAACAGGCTTTTCAGCACTTCGTCTGACGGCAGCATGCCACCCGGGAAAATATATTTTTGGATGAAATCAACATCTTCGCGGTATGCAGCAAACCGCTCGTTTGCAATTGTTATAACCTGAATACCCGCATGACCACCGGGCTTCAAAAGCTTGCGTACTTTAGTGAAGTACGTCGCCCAGTATTTTTCGCCGACAGCTTCAAGCATTTCAATTGACACGATATGATCGAAGGTTCCATCAAGATCGCGGTAATCACACAGCCGCAGGTCCGCTTTGCTGGCCAGCCCTGCTTTTTCAAGGCGGTCCTTGGCAAAAGCGAGCTGTTCTTTCGACAGCGTCACACCCGTGACTTTGCATCCAAGCTCAGAAATCGCATACTCTGCAAAACCGCCCCAGCCGCAGCCAATCTCAAGCACATGATCACCTTTTTTGATCCCGACGGCTTTGGCAAGAGCTGCATATTTCGCGGTTTGCGCTTCTTCCAGAGTGGAGCCGTCATCACCAAACAACCCAGCCGAATAGGTCATGGTTTTATCGAGCCACAACCCGTAAAAATCGTTACCCAGATCATAGTGATAGCTAATATTACGACGGCTGCCGGATTTGCTGTTACGATTGAACCAGTGTCCAATGCGTTCCCGCACTTTGCGCAAAGGTGCCTGCTTTAACCGAGCTTCCAGGCGGTCCATATTGGCGGCCAGAACCCGCAGCAAATTGGTCAGGTCTGGGCTCGACCATTCATGAGCCATAAAACCCTCGGCAAGGCCAACTGTTCCGGTTTTGAGAGCCCGGGACAGCGCAGACCATTTGTGGATATGCATTTCGCCGTGCACCTGGTTGCCCGCGTCCAATTCAGCACCGACAAAGCTACGCTCAGCCCCGGATGGGAACCGCACCACAAGGTGCCCAACTTCAATATGAGACATCACTTTGGCGAAGATTTTTTCCAGCGCTGTCAGAGGTTGCTGACGCTGATCTGTTGCTATCGCACGCGAGTAAGCGCCGTCGATCATACTTGCGATCCTTTGCTTGAGCTGCCCTGCGCATCGAATGCATTGATGGGAGCAGCCGGTTTACCGAACACCCGGTGTTTTTTGAGCCATAACAACAGAGCTTGCCAATGAATGGCTGCGATAACCTTTGCCGTTACAAAAGGTATACGCGCACTGGTCAAAAGCAGATTGCGATCAGAAAACTCTATTTTTTCCAATGACATAGTTGCAGAAAACGCCTTTTCAGCCGTTGAAGAATGGCTGACTGAACCAGAGGGTGATGCACCCGGCGCAGACGCCTCCGCCCTATAGTCAATGGCTAGCTTGATCGTTTCTTCGCCTTTGGATTGGCGAAAAGAATACCCCCCGGAAACCTCAAAAAAGGGCGAGACATGAAGTTGTTTTTGACAGCTGTGAGGGACTAATTTTCCGCCTTTGTGCTCCACTGCAAATGCATAGGAAAACCGTTCGCCAAACGTGTTGTTCACTTCATAAATTACATGGGAAAGATGGTTTTGCTGATCGTAGCAGTAGTAAATTGAAATCGGATTGAAAGCATACCCAAACACTCGCGGCATTGTCAGCAGTTCAACGCGGTTAATACCGGCTTCAAATTCGTTTCTGATCAATTCGACAATACGGTTTTTGAGGCTTCCATTGTACGGACCCCCATCAAGCCCGTAATCATCACACCACAATGAAAACAGATTGTGACGGTTCAGGCTGAAAAACCGGGATCGTTTTTCAAGCACCGGAAGTTCATCAAGGTCAAACAAGCCGTAAAACACACGATAAAAAAATTCATGCTCGCGCGGCAAATGGCGTTTATGCCAAACCCGGCCCACCATTATGCCTGAATGCTGTATGACAGGATCTGACATCACTCAACAGCCTGTGGCTGTATCAATTGATCAGGTAAGCCGATGCGCGCGTTTTGACCCTCTCGGAACCAGGGTCGCTCCGTGCCAGAAATCATTTCTGCGACCGCCAGCCCGGCTTGGATGCCATCTTCGTGGAAACCATTGCCCATGTAAGCACCCGCGAACCAGGTTTGCTGCGCACCCTGTATGTGCATCAGTCTGTCGCGGGCTGCCCGTGCCGCCCGATCAAATATGGGGTGCTCATAGTCAAACGAGCCCAAGATATGGTCAGGCGCAACATCACGGTATGGATTAAGCGTTACCATTACCGGCGTCTCTACTGGCAGGTGCTGCAACCTGTTCATCCAGTAGGTGATAGCGGGACCGGACCGGTCTGCGCCTTTTGGGGCCTCCATATAGTTCCAGCTTGCCCAGGCTCGCTGCCTTTTGGGCAACCAATTCCGCTCAGTGTGCAAAACGGCGGTGTTGCGACTGTAGCGCATAGAACCAAGGATTTCCGCCTCTTGCGCGGACGGGTCACCAAGCAGCGCCAACGCCTGATCCGAATGGCATGCCAGAACAATCTGGTCAAAATGTTCTGGTGCTGAACCGGCGCTGTAAACAGTGACGCCGCCGTCCTTTCGCTCAATACGAGATACCCCTGTGTTCAGCCGAATACGATCTTTGAAGTTTGCGGACAGCTTTTTTACATACTCTCGGCTACCGCCCACAACCGTGCGCCACTGGGGCCGATCGTTGATTTGCACCAATCCATGGTTCCTGAAAAAGCGGATAAAGTCTGCTGCGGGGTATTCCAGAATATCTGTACTGTCGCTCGACCAGATCGCCGCACCCATGGGAGCCAGATGCCCTTCGATAAAAGCGCTAGAGAAACCGTATTTATCAAGCAGCTCGCCAAGGCTCAGCCCTTCCGCTTCAGCCACCTGTTCAAAAGTGCCGGCATTGCGGTAAAATCGCAAAATACCCACGATCATCTGCCAGAAACGGGGGCGTATTGCATTGAATGGCTGCGCAAGCAAACCTGCATTGTCCCCACCAGAATACTCAAAGCCGCCCTGGTCCATCGACACAGCAAACGACATGTCGGTTGCAACGGTCTTTACATTCAGAAAATCAAAAAGCGCTGTCAGGTTCGGATAGTTTTGCGGGTTAAAAACAATAAATCCGGTATCCACCGGTAAAGTTTTGCCCTCCACACACACGTCAACGGTGTTGCTATGGCCGCCAACATAATTGGATTTCTCAAAAATTGTTACATCGGCGTTCGGGTGCAAATGCCATGCAGCAGACAGTCCGGTAATACCCGATCCGACTATAGCGATTTTAGGTCGTGGCATTGCTTTTTCCAGATACCTTATATAAATCAGATACTTAAGGTAAAATTTGTCACCTTTTTCTTGTAGACCTGTTTACGCGACGACTTTCTGGGCGGATCAAAGGCATACAAATTGAGCAAGATTATTAAAAAAAGTTGCAACAATGGAAGGAATGCATGATCCAACCGCTGACAGTGCCGTAAAAATTAACAGACTGTTTACGGTGGGAATTTTATGCACGCTGGCGCACAGGCACACTTGGACACAACGACGGATGTCTTGACACCCGGACAGCAGCAATGCTTTCCTTCAAATGCGAAATTGAAACGCAGCACTGTCAGAAAGGGACTGTCTATTTCCGTCGCTACTCCAGAGACATTGGAATCACTTGCCGTTAGGATTGCAGAGCACCGCGATCGACAAGCTTTCCAGCAATTGTTTGCCCATTTTGCCCCACGCATCAAATCTTTCATTATGAAGCAAAAGGTTTCTGACGAAGTAGCAGAAGACCTGACTCAAGAAGTAATGGTGACAGTTTGGCAAAAGGCGCACCTGTTTGATCCGTCAAAAGCACGCCTGTCAACTTGGTTATTTCGGATAGCCCGGAACAAGTTTATCGACAAAGTCCGGCGCCAGAAATACGTCGAAGTGGACGTTGATAACCATATTCAGTCGATGGAAGCTGCCGAAAAAACTGATGTTCCTGTGATCCAAGGACAGGACCAGAAACGTATTTTATCAGCATTAGAGGTTTTAAAGCCGGACTTGCGCAAAGTTATTGAACTGTCTTTCTACCAAGACATGTCACATTCGCAAATTTCGGAAGCGTTGGGACTTCCGCTTGGAACAGTTAAGTCCAGAATTAGAATCGCGTTTCAGAAGTTACGTGTAGAGTTAGGAGATTACTGATGAACCCCGAGGTTCAAAACGCAGCCAATGCTGATCGTCTGATTTCAGACGAATGGCTCGTGGCATACGCAGCAGGCAACCTGAGCGAGGCGAAAGCCACGCTTGTTGCCACCCACGCCAGTTTCCATCCGGAACTAAAGGCAAAGATAAGCGATGCTGAAGACATTGCCGGTGCCATGCTGGGTGCGACACAGGGTGCTGACTTGTCAGATGGTTTTTTTGACCGTCTGATGGCACAAATTGATGAACAGGGCGACACAGCGCGCGAGCCAGTTAATGTTGAAGCAGCTTACCGCGACCCCAGAGTGCCGCAACCGCTTGCCGATTATCTTGAAGGTAATTTGGACGAGCTGAAGTGGCGGTTCATGGGCCCCGGCATGAAGCAGGTGAAATTGTGGGCTGGCGAGAACGGTGAAAAGTTATGGCTGCTGAAAGCAAAAGGCGGCACGGAAATTCCCGAGCATGGTCATAACGGCAATGAACTAACGCTGGTTTTACAGGGCGGCTACAAGGTAGACGGCACTCATTACACTGTCGGCGACCTTGAAGTTGCAGATGGCGGCGTTGAAGACCACCGTCCCCTAATTGATGATGGCGAAGATTGTATTTGCCTGGTGGTCACCGAAGCCCCCATCAAGCTGAAAGGCACAATCGCGCGGGCTGTACAGCCATTCATTGGACTGTAGGTATAAAACCTAACCAATAAAGCCTTTTGGCGATCAAATATGTTTAAGCCCGGCGTTCACTACAACGCCGGGTTTTCTATTGTGCTGTTTCTGCTAAACAACCAAACCAGTCAAATAATCGTACCGTTGCTGACAGCGTACGGTTCAGTGGCTTATTCAGCCGGCTGAACCGCCGCTAAGTCCGGGGGGCTATTGTCGTCTCCCGCTAACGTATCCCGCACCCTCAAATGGCTCAGGGCGTACTCGAGGGCTTTCAGGCGTTCCTGAAACCAATGCGCTTCTGGAATTTTCTGTCCAACATCAAGACCATGCAGCAGATCGCTGATTTCCTTTGAGGCACCAGAAATCAGCAATTGCTTACCTGCGGCCTCTGCATCCTCTGCAATCGTTTCCACCGCCTTTATTGCCGACAGGTCAATATTGGGAACGCGCGAGAAGTCCATGATAAGGGCTGCCTGCCCGTCTTTCCATTTGTCCCGGACCTGATGCCCCAGGTCTGCAGCAGCGCCAAAGCTTAGCGGACCACCAAAATCAAACATGGTGACCCGGCCCCCTGCTTCCCGCAGTAACGCAAGCTCCTCAGGGTGGTCTGTACCCGGTTCAATGCTCGACAGGTTTTTCAATTGTTCATCCGCCGTTTGCTTAACAAACGCAAGCGCTGCCAAAACCACACCCAGCGCAACCGCTGTTATAAGGTCAACAAAAACCGTTAAGACCAGTACAAGAACCATAAGGATCAGATCCCACCGAGGGCCCCTGTGGGCACGCTTCAGGTAGGCAACGTCAATAATGTCATAACCAACTTTTACCAGAATGCCGGCCAGCACCGCGTGCGGTATTTGTGACGCAAGCGGCGCGAGGCTAACTGCAACGGCGAACAAAAGCCCGCCATGAATCATGCCTGATATCTTGGTACCGCCACCCGACCGAATATTGACCACAGTCCTCATCGTCGCACCGGCACCAGGAATGCCGCCAAAAAACCCGGCAACGCTGTTGCCAATACCTTGGCCAATCAATTCCTTATCGGAGTTGTGGCGCGTGCGGGTCATATTATCAGCAACCAAAGACGTCAGCAGACTGTCAATCGCACCCAGCAAGGCCAGCAGAATTGCCGCTTCCAGCACCACAAACATCGCATCGCCGCTAAGCGACGGAATAATCAAAGACGGCAAACCAGTGGGAATATTACCCAAAATCGGCGCGCCAGGCATGGCAACACTGATCAGCGTACCAATAATCAACGCGGCCAGTGCGCCCGGTATCCATTTTCCAAGGTTTTTGGGCCAGAAGAAAACGATCGCAAGGGTCAAAAGCCCTAAAAACAGCGCAATAAAGTTGGGGTCGGCGACCGCACCAGGAATTGATTGCAATGCGGGTATGGTGCCCTTCCCGACAGGTTCATGCCCAAAGAGCCGTGCAGTTTGCAGAGCAATAATAATGCACCCGATGCCGCTCATGAAACCAGACACAACCGGATAAGGCACAAGCTTGATATATTGACCAAATTTCAGGATCCCCAGCAGTATCTGCAGAACCCCCGCCAAAATAACCGCAAGAAAAACAAGTTTGGGATCACCCGCCAGGCTCGCAAAAACACCAGCAAAAACAACAATCATTGGGCCTGTTGGTCCCGAAATCTGTGCGCCGGTACCCCCAAACAAAGAGGCCAGGAAGCCAACAATTATAGCGCCGTAAAGACCCGCAATCGGCCCTGCACCCGACGCTTCACCAAACGCAAGCGCAAGCGGCAAGGCAACAACACCGGCAGTAACACCGCCCATAATATCGCCGCGCAGGTTACGTGTATCAAAAAATGCCATCTATTTAAGACCTATCTATACTGCTCTATGCTGCGGAGATACCGGGAAGCTGGGCAATTTCATCGTTAGAAAGAGGCCCCCAGGACCGGGTATTCATATCATATGAAGAAATTTCCCCGGAACCGATGTCATAAACCCACCCATGAAGATGCACCCGATCAGCCGCAAGGCGGGCAGCCACAAAGGGGTGAGTTTGCAGGTTTTGCAGCTGGGCAACGACGTTGGCTTCAATCATGCGCTGAAGCTGATCCTTGCCTTCCAGCTCAGGATGATTCTCTTTTACAATCTTAACAGCGGCATCACTGTGCCTCAGCCAGTTACAGACATGAGGGAAGTCTTCAAGCCCTTCCGGGGCAAGCGCGCCCTTCATCGCCCCGCAATCACTGTGGCCACAAATAACGATTTCCGTGGTGCCAAGTGCGCCAACCGCGAACTCAATTGAGGCAACCGTGCCACCAGCGTCAATGCCATGAGGTGGCACAATATTACCCGCATTACGCACATGAAACAGGTCGCCGGGGCCGGTTTGGGTAATCAGGTTGGCGTCAATACGGCTATCCGCGCAGGTAATGAACAATACCTCTGGTGATTGTCCGCTTGATAGCTTGTCAAAAAGGTCTTTATGTTTCGGGTAAACTTCGCTTTTAAAGCGCGATACCCCCTGCATTACTTTTTTCATCGCGTGTCATTCCTCTTTTTAACGCGGGTGGCGGTGCGGCCGGAAGAATAAGAGATGAAATCATAACGCCCTGTATCTGATGCTCTTCAACAACCAATCCATTTATAAAATTAACACTTATTATATATTTAATATATCTATTGTTTTGAGTTTTTCATGATAGAATTTATCTATCATAAGTAAACCATTTAGTGAAATCCATGGAACCAACCATCAAGCAACTGCGGTACCTGTTGTCTGTGAGCCAGGCGCGCAGCTTTAGAGGAGCGGCAGACAGGCTGGATGTTGCCCAACCAACGCTAACAGCGCAGATCAACGCGCTTGAGAGCAAGCTTGGCGTTACACTTTTGGAACGGTCGCGGAAGGGTGCGCAAGTGACGCCTTTTGGCCGTTCTGTCATGCCCCATATCGAAACCATTCTGGAGCAGGTCGCGCTTATCCAGCGGTTGGCAGCAGAGTCAGAAGGCAGCTTGGTCGGAACATATCGCCTGGGCGTGCCACCGACGCTCGGTCCCTATTTCCTGCCTGAGGTCATTCCGGCGATCCATACTGCCTTTCCTGGCCTAAAAGTTTTTGTGCGCGAGGATGCCCCGCGTGACCTTGAAGTTGGCTTGCTGCACGGCGACTATGATTTCATTATCACGACATTGCCGATGGAAATTCCAAATCTGGGACTTGAACCCCTGTTCAACGAACCTTTGGTTTTGGTGTGCGCGAACGATCACAAGTTTGCCGATCTTGAGACTGTATCACCCGATGATTTGCGCGGAGAAAGTTTGCTCGCGATTGAAGAAAAGCACCGCCTTTTTGATTTGATGCAAACGATAGCGGCACAATTTCAGGCGCGCTTGCTCAGGGACTATGAAGGCACCAGCCTGGATACATTACGCCATATGATCGGTACGGGTCTGGGTATCGCGTTCCTGCCGGCGCTGTACGTGCAGTCCGAAATTTCGCCGCGTAAGGATGTAACATCAAAAGCGTTTAATGGCGGCGAGTTTGCCCGCGGTGTTGTGTTGGCATGGCGACCAGGAAGCCGCAGAGTAGAGCTGTTTAGACAGATTGCACAGATCATGCGCACCATTAGCCAGGAAAGCTTCGCCGGTCATGTCACTTTGGACGCACAAATCCGGGAATATGATGCCGGTAAACTGTAGGCGATGCAGCCAAACTACAGGCAATACAGCGGCAAAAACGCTTAAACCGTAGATAAGCCTCTCACGGTTCGGCGAATGCCCGTACAGCTGCTACAGCCTTCGCCCAACGCGCCAGCTTGTCTGCGGTGTCCGTCGCCTGCGGCTCAAAACGCGTTTCCAACTGCCAGTTGGTGCGGATATCATCAAAGCTCTGATACAGTCCTGCTTGCAACCCTGCGAGGTACGCGGCCCCCAGAGCCGTCGTTTCCATGACCTGCGGGCGATCAACCGCCACATTCAGCATGTCTGCCAAGCCTTGCGTGAACCAGTTGTTTGCGACCATGCCGCCATCAACTTTCAAGGCAGACACCGGCACGCCATCTTCCCGCATGGCTTTGACCAGATCATGCGTTTGATAACAAACAGACCGCAGTGTTGCCCGGACAATGTCGGCACGGCTGGTGGCCCGGGTCATGCCCAATATTGCCGCCCGTGCGGCAGGGTCCCAGTAAGGTGCGCCAAGCCCTGTAAATGCTGGCACAACCATAAGGCCAGTGCTTGGTCCCGCATCAGATGCCAGTGCCTCGGTTTCTGCCGCGTCATCAATAATCTGGATACCATCCCTGAGCCACTGAACAGCAGCACCCGCAATAAAGATGGACCCTTCAAGGGCATAGGTTGTGTGCCCCTTGATGCGATAGGCAACCGTTGACAATAAGCGGTTGCTGGACCGAACAAAGTCAGTGCCTGTATTCACTAAAGCAAAGCAGCCCGTGCCGTAGGTGCTTTTTAGGGCTCCAACATCAAAACAGCATTGGCCAATCGCCGCTGCTTGTTGGTCGCCGGCAACACCGCAAATCGGTATAGCTTCCCCCAGCAGTTTTGCATCGGTCGCACCATAAGTATCTGCGCTGTCCTTTACTTCGGGCAATAAGCCAGACGGTACATTGAAGATGGCCAGAAGGTCGTCGTCCCATTTCTGGGTCGCGATGTTAAAAAGACTGGTACGACTTGCGTTGGTGGCATCGGTTGCATGAACTTTGCCGCCGGTTAGTCGCCAGATCAGAAAACTGTCGACGGTGCCAAACGCCAGTTCTCCGGCTGTAGCTTGTTGCCGGGCGCCAGGCACTTTGTCCAATATCCAGGCCACTTTACTGGCTGAAAAATACGGATCCAGCAGCAAGCCGGTTCTGCGCTGGATGACAGGCAGATGGCCTTCATCTTCCAGTGCTTGGCACACAGATGCCGTGCGACGGTCCTGCCAGACAATGGCATTATAGATCGGGGTGCCGGTCGCCCTGTCCCACACGATAGAGGTTTCGCGCTGGTTGGTTATACCAATTGCAGCAACGGGTCGGCCTGCGCGCTCAGGGCTTGCCAGCACATCCTGCACGCTTTTCAGTGTGGTTTGCCAGATTTCTTCCGGGTCATGTTCCACCCAGCCGTCATTGGGAAACAGCTGGGTAAATTCATATTGGCTAACAGCGACCCGTTGACCCGCACCATTGAACAACATTGCGCGGCTGCTGGTTGTTCCCTGATCAATTGCAAGAAGCAGCGGGTCGTCAGTCATGGTTGCTCTCGTCTTAGCTCTGGTCGGTAACGAAGGTCGCGCCCTCTTCGGCCAGTTCCATATTCACGCTGGTGATACGGTCTTCGCTGATCTCGTTGTTCAACCGCACCAGACGCTTAACTTGTGTCATAGACTGGATTGCAATGTGAATAGCGGCCAAAAAGCCCTCTTTATGCAGCTCAAGGATAGCTTCATCGCTCAACTGCTGAAGCACTTGCGGTGCAGGCGTAAACAAGCCAACAAGTTCACGACGAGTGCCGTTTTCCCATGCCATCTGAAGCTTGAATTCCCGCAGCAGATTATACTTTTCGACTACAGCGCTAAATTTTTGTGTGGACACCTCACCTTGAAACAGGTTTGCCAGAAACTGGTTGACGTTTTTCATATAGTCTGTCGATTCGCCATTTTCATCGAACAATGGCTCGCCGTCGGTTTCACTAACCATTGGGCTATCCATATCAATCGCTGTGCCCAAAGCTTTACCATCATCAAGAGGCTTAAAGGAAAACGGCACACGACCCAGGTTCATGGGAATGTGCGTGCCCATCCAGTCTTTGTCCCGAACCAGCAGGTTTTTCTCTGCTTCCAACCCCATCATGGCCGCAACACGCAAGCGATCTCCTGTTTCGTCTTTAACAAAAACGATGGGGCAATTCCCTGCGACATCAGAAAATTCATTGATGACGATGGGAACAACGTGCGTTTTGGCTGTAAACTCATAGCCGGTGTCACGGCGGACTTTAATGTTTTTGTGGGTTTCCGGCGTAATAACAACGTGATTGTCGGTCATGGGATTCTCAATACTCAATTCTTACGTTCAAATGGGAAGCAAAGGCACACAGGAAACAAATGAACACACCTGTTTCCATAGATTGCTTCGATACGCGGTCAAACAACACTTTATTTATTCCAAGTGCAAGTGATAAGCATAAGACACGCCCGGAAATCACCGGGTTTTTGTATGATTTGGGGAAAAAGGCAGACCAAATGAAGAATTCAGCCCAAATTATAGCCGCATTTGCGAGCATGATAGTAATAACAGGAACAGACCTTATGGCCCAAGATGCGTTTGATGCCACTGATCAGCGTGCCTACAGCATCCCGAACGCAGACGCGCCAGAGCTGGCGGCGCTAGGGCCCCACAAAGTGGGGGTAACAGAACTTACCTTCACTGACCCGGCTCGGCCTGACATCGTTGCCGCTATGGCGGGTAAACCACCAGTTGGACAGCGGGATGTGCCCGTCACCCTGTGGTACCCGGCCGACGCCAACACCAAGGGCGACGGTGCCATCTATACGGGCCGAATTAACTTTCGCCCCGGCACCAGGCCCGAAGGCGTGCCGGAAACCTACCGTTTTCAGGGGATGGCTGTTGAAGGTGCTTCCCCCGCTGGCGATCAGACATACCCCCTTATCGTTTTGTCCCACGGGTACGGCAACTGGGCGACATTCCTGAGTTATCTGGGCGAAAACCTGGCTTCCAAGGGTTTTGTTGTCGCCTCCATAGAACACAATGATTTGCCCTACACCGATCTGGCTTCATTCAACCTGTCTTTCGGCAACACGATACTAAATCGATCGCGGGATCAACGGCTGACAATCGAAAAATTGATTGAACTGGCCGCCAGCAACGACCCTGTCGGCGCTTTAATCAATCCTCAGTCTATCGGCCTGGTTGGGTATTCGATGGGTGGGTTTGGTGCAATGACCAGTGCAGGCGCAGGCTATATCCACACCAGCCCCAGCCTGAGCCCGATACCGGAAGCCATGCTGGCAGGTATTCTGGCGGACGAAAATTATGTTGCGCCGCACCCTGCGTTGAAGGCGGTTGTGGCCATCGCCCCCTGGGGCGCAACACCCGAAAACCGGGCCTGGAACCAGGATGCGGTTGCCAATATCTCTTTGCCGCTGTTGTTCATCGCGGGGGACCATGATGATGTTTCAGACTTTGATGGCGGCATTAAATGGCTGTTCGGGGCTGCAACCGGTTCAGACCGTCACATGCTGGTATTTGAAAACGGTCGTCACAGCATTGGCGGCAACCCGGAACCGCCGTTTGCCGATGACTATTTTGACCTGACCGACTGGTTTAATGAACCTGTATGGCGGCGTGACAGGGTTGTTGGTATTAACCAGCACTTTATAACGGCTTTCATGAACCAGTATTTGAAGGATGACACCGAGGCTGCGACATTCCTGAACGTTGCGCCGGTGCGCTCAAGCGAAGGCGAGTGGCCCATTCGGGCCGGCGGATACACCGGCGGCACCTACAGCAGCGGCGACCAGGACGGCAAGCCATACTGGAAAGGGTTTCAGCGGCGATGGGCGCTGGGGCTTCAGATGCACAAAGCAAAGCCGGAATAGACGCGACCGACCAATAAATTAACCTTCAGGCTAAAAAGCCGACGTACGATGCGTCGGCTTTTTATGGTTTTGTCAAAGTCACTCTGCTGCAACCACCTGAAGGTCTGGTGCCGCCTGTTTGCGTCCCTTGGCGACTGTCATCGTGAAAGCAATCGGCGTGAAATACAGCGAGATAATCGTCGACAGTAATACGCCGCCAGCAATAGCCATTGCAAAGGGCGGCCAAAACCCACCACCTTCAATGATCAAAGGCAGAAATCCGCCAAACGTTGTTGTCGTTGTCGAAATGATATGCCGGCTCGATTCCATAACAATTTCACGAATACGCGACAGATCGCCTGCCATTGCGGCTTCGTCCTGCTGAAGCGCCGTCAAAATGATGATTGCCGCATTAATTGATACACCGATGGATCCAATCACCCCGATCAATGCCTGAATACCAAACGGGTAATTGAATATTTCAAGCGCCAATATGCTCATGCACATGGACAGAACGGCGACAACGCCCGTAATCATCGACAGCTTGAAGCGATTAAAGGTTAGGACAATAGTTGCAATTGTCAGCACCACAATCAGCCCAATCGGAGCCAAAAGGTTATTGACCGTGCCCGCACGCTCATCAGAATCGCCCCCAATGGCAAGCCGGTACCCTGTTGGTATCGCCACAGGGTTGCGTGCCAGTTCTGCCTGAACATAATCCAGGGCAACCTGTGGCAGAACACCATTTTGCGTGAATGCCTGCACGGTGTTGGTGCGCTCGCCGTTCTCCCGGTTGATCGGACTTTCTGACGGCTCAAGGGTAATAGTGCCTAGCGCAGACAACGGCACCGCCTGATAGCGATCCTGACCATTACCCGCGACAGGAATATCTATAGATCGCAACCGATCAAGACTTTCGCGCCATTCGTCTTCATACCGTACCCGAACCGGCAATTCTTCGGTATCTTCCAGCAAGGAACCGCCAGAAACACCTTCCAGGGCGGCTTCCAAGTGCCCGGATACACCGGTCAGAGTAAGCCCCGACAGATTTGTTTGGTCCTCGTTAGCGTTAAACACCAATTTGGGGCTACCGCCCATAAAGGTTGCGCGTGTGTGTTCGACATAGGGCACCCGGCTCATACGCTCCCGGATTTGCTCCCCGATATCGCGCAGCACATTCACATCTGGTCCGACAATCAGAATTTCCACCGGTGCATTGACAGGCGGCCCCTGATACAAACCCTTCACCAGCGTTTGAGATTGGGGCAAAGCGCGATCAAGTGTTGCTTGCAGGACGGGAATAACCTCGCGTGTTGCTTCCTCGGATGTCGTTGTGACCAAGGCTTCTGCAAAGCTTGCAACACCATCCTGGTTCGACAGCATATTATAGTAAAAGCTTGGCGCACTCTCACCCACAACCCAGGTGACAGACGTGATTTCAGGCCGTGATTTGATGATCGCATCGGCCCGTTGGGCTATCGCACGTGTCTCGGAAATTGCAGCATTCCCGTCCAGCTTCAACTGAATGTAAAACTGATCACGTTCCACGCCGGGGAAGAACTGAGACGTGAGCGTTGGAAAAGACAGCAGGCCAATGATCGGAAGCGCCAGCGACGCGAACATGGCTGTCCCGCGATTGGCGATAGCCCAACCAACCGAACGATTAAAAAGCTGACCTACTTTGCCTGACTTCATGCCGCGCGCATACCAGGCGTGCGACTTGCCTTCGCCTTTGGCAGGCAGCAGCCAACCGGCAAGAGCAGGCGTAATTGTAAGCGCAAGAACAAACGACGCGATCAACATCACAATCACAGCGATTGCGATGGAACCAACAAAGTCACCGGCCGGACCTGGCAACAGCGCCATAGGCATAAAAGCCAAAACCGTTGTCACAGTCGATGCCAGCAAAGGCCCAGCCAGTCTTTTGATGGCTTGTTCGACGGATTGCAGGCGCGGCACAGCGTCAATAAGGCGTCGCCGGATGTCATCGGTCATCACAATGGCCGCATCAACCAGAAGGCCAAGGGCAACAATCAGACCCGTGACAGACATTTGATGGATCGGCACGCCAGAATATTGCAGCACAGTTACAGACAACAGAGTTGTAAGCGGCAGCATGCATGCAACAATAAAAGCCCCGCGCCATCCAAGAGTGAAGAAAAGCACGATAACCACAAGGCTGGACCCGATCAGAATGTTGACCGACAACCCACTCAACCGATCGATGGTGTACTGGCTTTGATCAAACAGGACGGTATGCTGGATATCGTCAGGCAGGGTTTGTTCAAACTCCGCGGTTTCAGCGCGCAAAGTTGCGACCCAACTATCAACTTGCAAACCTTCTTCCATCGTGGCGCCAACAAGGATAGCAGGTTTACCCTCTGAAATGCCGATACTGCTAACAGGCCAACGGGTTCCGCGCTGCAGGGTTGCAATATCTCCCACACGCACGACCGTTCCATTGGGCTCGGTTACCAACGGTACCTGGCGTATCCGCTCGACTGATTTAATTTCACCTTTTACTTCAAGCAGGTAATTGTTTTCATCACCGCGTAACTGCCCTGCCCTGACCTTGCTATCTGCTTGCCGAATGGCGTTAACTACGCCGTTTGGCGACAAACCCAGATCACTCAGACGACGGGCATCTACAGTTACCAGTACCTCTTCCTCTTGTTCACCAAACAGGCGGACAATCCGGGCACCTGGCAGCTGGCGAAGCCGATCCCGCAGCAATTCCGCATACCGCTGGAGCTGCGACGGTTCCACATACCCCTCATCTTTCGGCGTCAAAACACTGATTGCTGTGTAGGCACCAAATTTATCATTATCAAATTCGGGGTCCGGTACACCGGCGGGGAAATTGCGCGCGGCATCGGACAGAGCATCTCGAATTTCAGACCAGGCGATTTCAATTTCCTCGTCGCTGATCATCTGGGATAATTCGACGACAACAAGCGAAAAACCCTCACGCGAAATTGAGGTTATCTCCTCAATTTCTGCGATCTTTTTCAATTCCTCTTCAATTTTTTCGGTAACCAGCGATTCTACCCGTGCTGGGCTTGCACCTGGAAACGGCGTGGTAATTGTTGTGAACAGGTTGGTTATCGTGGGGTCTTCCTGTCGCCCAATTGTACTGAGCGCCGTTAAGCCCGTCACAATGATGATACCGATTGCCAGCGCAAAAACGCGCCATTCCCTGTAAAACAGCGTCAACATCTTACTGGCCCCCGTTTGTCACGGTTTCGGTATCGCTGATAACATCAACATACTGCCCGGGCACCACCCGGTGCGTGCCACTTGCGACAAGACGGGCCTGTTCACCAATGTTTGCGGTAACGTAAACCCGGCTGGTTTCAGCATAAATAACTTCCACCGCCCGGCGGGCAATGCGGTTGCCTTCATCGCCTTCTTCAACTGCGAAGATATTCCAAAGGCCTTTTTTTCCTTCAATCAACGCCTCAACAGGTACCCAGTAGCCTTGCTGTACACGTGTTTCCGGCAAAGCGAGCTCCACGAGTTCACCGAAGGGGACAGAGTTTTCCGGCAGAATGTCGAGCAGAACATCCTGCGTTCTGGTGGTTTGATTAACGTCCGCCCGAATGGCAGAAATTTTGGCGGGAATGGGGGTTCCGCGGTAGGAGACAAACAAAGTTTCTGCCGTCTTCATGGCCTCAACACGGTCTGTAGGAACACTGATACGTGCTTGCTGAACTTTCGACTCCAGCAACGTAACAATCGTCATACCGGCGTCTCGCACAGCGCCAGTGTCCACAAGGCGTGCGCCCACTTGCGCGTCAAACGGCGCGTACAAAGATGACTTTTCAATGTTGATGTCTATGGTTTTCAGGGCGGCTTTTGTTTCGCTTACCTGCGCTTCCAAGGCTTCCCTATTCAGTCGCGCTTCGTCGTACCGTTGCTCTGTGCTGTGGCCCTGCTCAAAAAGCTGTTTTTGGCGCGTTTCTGTCAGTTTGGCTAGCTTCACTTGTGACGCAATTCTGTCAACCGCTGCCTGCGTTTGGGCGCGGCTTGCTTCCAGAAGGTCCGTATCCAGCCTGGCGATCAGCGCACCTTCGGCAACGAAATCGCCCTCGTCGACCATTACCGCAGCGATTTTGCCAGCCTGTTCAAACGACAGATTAACGGTTTGGCGGGCTTCGACCCGCCCTGCGTAATACTCGTTCACTTGATAACTTGGTTGGCGCTGCACCGTTTCAACAGCAACGGGCAATCGGCGCACATCGGCGGCATCGTTGGATGACGCACGTAGATGCAGCCCTGCGGTGGCGAGTGCAATAAACCCACCAATTAGGAGGAATGCAAATGACTTTCTCACTGCTGATTTTGAGATGACGATTGTTGCGTCTTTTTCCATTATTTATCTCGCCGTGTCCTCGCCGGTGTCCCGGGTTGCTGTTGTTGGCACTAGTCTTTCAGGCAAGTTCGCCTCTTGACGTTTATGTTAGTCCAATTTACATATGTTATCGTGATTAACATTTCAATACAAAAACTTTCATAGTATCTATTCAAAGACGTATGAAGGACCCGCGATTTGACACCGAACACCAAACACAGCACCGAGGAAGCGACTGGCCGCTATCACCATGGTGATTTGCGTAGCGCGCTTATTGATGCCTCAGTAGAGCTGGTTTCTACTACGGGCTCTGAGAGGTTTACGCTAAAAGATGCAAGCCGGATTGCAGGTGTCAGTGTAGCAGCCCCCTACCGCCATTTTTCTGACAAGTCCGAGTTGCTGCATGAGGTCACGGAAGTGGCTTTCAAAAAAATGTCTGATGACATGCTAAAAACATTGAAAGGCCAAGAACTTGGCACCATCGAGTCGATAACAGCACTGGGGCAAACCTATGTGCGGTTTGCCAGCGAAAACCAACAGTTATTCCGCTTGATGTGCCAAAATCATCAGGGTGGACCAGATGTCAATCTGGAGGAAATATTCAGACAACATGCTGCGGGGGAAAACGGCGCTGCCATCATTGACCTGCTGGATGTTAAAAACCATGATATCAGCACAAGCTTGTTGGCGCAGAACGCCCCCAATAATGGGATAGCCTGCTTTTCAATTCTGTTGAAAAGCGTTGCCACTTTTCTGGACCGAAACGGGCTGGATGTAAGAGAGACTCTGGCTATTGCAACGCCGATGTGGGCCATTGTGCACGGCACAGCATTTTTGTTAATTGATCACAAATTCAACAATTTAACGCCTAACATTAACACGGATGACATTGTTGAGCGGTCAACCCGTTACTTCCTTAACGGTCTTTTGCTTGAACATTCAGTAGACCCTGAATAAAAAAGCCGCCCATTGTGAGGCGGCTTTCCATTTGGCTAGTTCTTGATGAACTTAATGCGTTGTTGGCTTGGTAGCGCTTGGCTTGGCTTTGGGCGCTCGTTTCGCTTTTGCAGCCGTTGAAGCCGAAGCCTTAGTAGCCGCTTTTTTACCATTTACGGATTTAGCGCTTGCTGCCTTGCTTGGGGTCCGGGCAGATGCCGCCTTCGCGGGGGCTGCTTTGGCAGTGCCTGATTTAGCCCCGTTTGCTTTCGCTGGAGCTTTTGGGGTTTTGGGAGGGGCTTTTGTTGCACCTTCTGAAACAGGCATTTCCTTACCCGCGGTCAAGGGGTCACCGGCTTTATCTGCCGCTGCCTGCAGTGCCGCGAATTCCTCGACGATAAGATCAGCGATATCCTGGACATCTGGCACAGCAATTTTACAAGCGATCAATCCAAAATCGAGCCTGTCGACATAGCTTTGCAGGGTGATATTAAGTGCACATCCATGTGTCGCGATGGAAACAGGGAATTGCGCAACAACCTTGCTGCCAGCAAAATACATATATCTGCGTGGACCTGGCACATTGGATATGGTCACGTTGATCGGTGACGGCATCATGTTTACAAGGTCCGTCCGGCTTTGCATCTGCGCCATAGCAGACACAATAATAGGCGCACCAAAGAACACATAATCCTGTGGAATTACGTCCTTAACAGCGCCCAACTGCTTTTTGGATGCTTTTGTGCTTTCCTGTACAGACCGCAACCGCTTCATGGGGTCGGCAATATCGGTGCCCAGGCCGCAGGTCATACCTGTGACCTGATTGGTATTGGCGGCATCGCCAAATTCCCGCAATGAAACCGGCACCGCCGCCACAAGCGAGTCTTCGGGCAATTCTTTGTGCCCATCTAGATAACGGCGCAAAGCACCGCCACAAATGGTGAGCACCACGTCATTCAGCGTGGAACCCGTTTTCTTCGCCAAAGCAATTGTTTCCGGCAACGACAGCGACTGAGCGCCGTAAGCACGTTGTTTCTGGATACGAACGTTAAACCGTGTTTTAGGCGCAGGCTTCAGGTTTTTGGCCAAGGCACTGCGGTCTTCAAAGGCGACTTTAGCGAGTGAGCCGACGGCTTTCACCATGTCTGGCACCTTTTTAACCACATCCACTTGCTGCTGCAGGAAACGACCATATGAACTACCCAGCAGCTCAAACATGCCTGGTTTTTCGGCCTGCAGCCGGATTTTATTCTTGGGTAAAGGCGGGCGCGGCACAGGTGCCCGGTCAGAAATAATATCCATAACGGCAATGCCGGCACCACCGTCAACGCTGGCGTGATGGCTTTTTGTATAGAGCGCAAAACTGCCTTTTGGTAGCCCGAACTCTTCGTCTTCCAGGCCTTCGATGACATAAAATTGCCAAAGCGGCCGATCCCGATCCAGGGTCAGCGAATGCAGTCCCTGAATAATCATCCGAAGCTGTTCCACATTGCCTGGTGCAGGCAAGCTGGAGTGTTTGATATGATAATCAAAGTCGATAGTGTCAGCGTTAACCCACACAGGATGATCGACATAAAAAGGGGTCGCCATCAACTTGCGGTGGAAAGAGGGAATCTCATGCGCGCGCTCAGCGATCTGGGATTTCAGTGCTTCGTAGGGGTTGATACCTTCCTCCGGCGGTTCACATATCAACAAAGCAGAGACATGCATCGGTGTCTCGTCTGTTTCCATGTATAGAAAAGTAGCGTCCAAACCGGTCAATTTATGCATGATCGTCCCTTCCCACGTGCTGTATCGGTGCGGCTACCGCCGTTCATAGATACTGCCTGATACCTAAGTTGCGCGTCTCCCCACGCAATTCCTTTATGCACGATTTTTTGCAGCAATATTTAGAAATATCGCCCTAATCCAGCAAAAAGTATCGTTTCGGCCCTAAAAACGCAAAAAAGAGGGCACATAGGCGCCCTCTTACATCTAATCTATAGCCATTCAGATAGATCAGGCCGGTACAGCCTCACCAAGCCCCGGTGTGCTGAAGAACGCTTTGCGGCTGCCTACATTAGTGAAGGGACGCCAAGTTCCTTCACGCTGAGCCAGTCTATCAGCAATAACATACAAAACCGTAGGGTTGAAACCGAGGCCACAATGGCTTCCGGAAACCCGTATATTTTCGGTTTGCTTCTGCTTCACTTCACATACCGGCTTGTCCTGATGGCAATTCTGCCACGCCACGATACCGTCTGTTTTGGTATAAATAGACGTTGTTGGCACCGGCGGTGCCTTGTGCATCATTGTTTCAATAGGCGGTTCATCAACAGAATGGCCCGCCGCAAATTCATAAAAACGCCAGGCGTTTGAATTTTTGGGGTCGCCGGAATGCGGGCTGCCCAGTGAAATGACCAGCCGCGTTTGTTCGGGCCTCATTTTAGCGAGTTCGCGAGCGAAAATCCCGCCAAGGCTCCACCCCACAAGGCTAACTTTTTGCTGATGCGTCTCATAAACTTCGTCAATACGGTCCAGCATTCCTTCCAGAATACCGTCGCGCAGGCCAAGGTTACGGCCCAAACCCCAAGCGTAAGACGAATAACCGCGGTCAGTTAGAAAAGAACGAAGCGGCGCGGTAGACGAATCTGCCGCTCCTAACCCTGGCAACACCAAAACCGGGTGACCATCGCCGCGCGGCAATCGTTTTAGAAACGGTGTCGAAAGAGCCATTGTCCCAAGTTCCAGAAGGGCGCGCCCTTCCATCAACATCAAAAGGGGTGAAGGCGCTTTTACTTTACCAGAAAAATTGAACACTCATGTCTCCTCAAAGCTTCCCTGACCGACCCTTGGGCTATCCAGCATGCAGGGTCATATTTCTGTCACAGAATGACAGCGGCATTTTGTCGCGTCAAACGAACATTCACATTTTTGCTTAAAAAAGAAACGATTGCACAATTTTTGAGCAATATTATGAAATTTTCTTACTTAAAGGAGGTAAGCAGACTGGCAAATGCGCTCAGGTCCTATTTTGACGTTTTTAACATTTTGTCGCGGAATTCAGTCAGCAAGGTCAGAAATTCATCTCCCCCGTCAACAACATAGGGCGTGAGCTGACTTATAAGACCATAAACACCATTATGGATAGAAACCGGCGTTGATACGTCGCTGTCCAACAAAACCTGATACGTGGGCCAATAGGTAAGCTGCAGAGCAAATCGTTCCGCCATCTGGTCCGCTTCAATTTGGGAAATCGAAATAAAACCCGTTCGGTCAAGAGTGCCGATAATTGACGCCATGGTTGTCACTTTGTGCTGCACAAGACGGCGGAACCGGGACTGCAAATCAGGATATCGTTCCAAAATGGATTGAAGATTACGGTAGAAAAACCGGAAATCTGCGATTTCTTCAAACAGGATATAAAAATACACCCAATTGTCCGATAGTTCCAAAGGCTTGTCGATCGGCGCCGTCAGCACCATCCGAAACTCTTCTTCAAAGTCGACAAAAAGCTGATGGATAATCGGGTCTTTGCCCTTGAAGTGATAATAGAGGTTGCCGGGGCTTATATCGAGCACGTTGGCAATGTCGACAGGCGTCACATTCTGCTCACCCTCTTCATTAAAGAGCTGCAGGCTATATTGCAAAATCCTGTCTTTGGTCTTCATGGCCCCTGCCCCCGTCGGCCTATTTCATCACGACTTGGTAGCGGTTTTACTGGTTCGCCTGGCGGGTGCTTTTCCCGAAGTCTTACTGGCAGTCTTTACGGCAGCTTTTCTGGGGGCTGGCTTCGGCTTGGAAACAGCAGCCAAAATGGCGTCAATTTTTTGCTCCAGTACGTCCAGTCGTTCTTCGATACGCTCGATGTTTTCCTGCTGGTCCGCCGTGGCTTCCGATATACCAAGCGCCGCTTTCATCCGCTCCATCCGGTCTTCGACCTGAGCGCGCTGTTTTTCAGCAAATTCCGGCACGTAAGCTTTGGCAACCCCGGCAACTTTGCCTTCAAGTTCTTCGCCTTTGCCTACCAGGTCCTCAAAAATCTTCGTCGTCTCCCGACCCATTTTTGCATAAGCCTCGGTTGCATCCCCAACAGCACGACCATAGGCACCAATACCCGCCAACCAAATCTTGCGGGCAATATCTTTGTCTTTTCTGGTTTTGTCGGTCATTTCAGCCTCCACAAATCATGACCCGCCTTATGGCTTGTCATCACATCAATATCACGTCGAGCACGGTCTATGTCGAACGCCGTTATGTCGAATACAGTTATGTCGAATAGAGGGCATCCTGGGCGTAATCATCAGCGTGGTCGTCGAGGTACCGTGCGATAATCGGCACAACTTGATGAGCACGAGAAACAGCAAACAAATGCCCGCCGCCCTTTACAATATTCAGGTCTGCACGGGGTATAGCCGCCTTCAAAATACGGGAATTGGCAAGCGGCACAATATTGTCCCGATCACCGGACATAACCAACGTCGGTTGTTTTAAAAACGGCAGCCTGTGCAAACTTGTCCACCCAGCCATTGCCATCAATTGGTACAAGTAACCGCGCTTGGTCGGCGGGATAATACGGTTCTTGTGGCTAACGGCGGTTTTATCCGCTGCGTCCCCATACAGGGTTTCAAAGTTCTTGAGCATATAGTCTGTGTCAATATAACGGCGCGGGTTACCCATTTTACTCAGGGCACTGAAGTTACCCGGCACCATTGCCATACCGGCACTTGTTGCGAGCAATACCAAGCTTCTAACCCGGTCCGGGTTACTAATGGCAAATTGCTGTGCGGCACCGCCGCCCCACGACACACCCATAACGTCCACATCAGCGTAGCCAAACTCATCCAGAAGCTGATTTGACCATTTAACAATCGTAGAAGGCCTGTATGGCACGGTTGGTGCGGGGGACCCGCCAATGCCCGGCATGTCAAACACAATAACATCCGAGCGTTCGCTCATCATTTCACCGAGCGGGGCAACCAGTTCAAGGTTGGCACCAATACCATTGAAAAACATAATCGGGCGTTTGTTACCCCCGGCGCGCCACCGGGCGGTGCGCAACGTCTGACGGCCTACCTTGACAAGGTTAACCTCTGGCTCGATAGCGGCCATATATACTCTCTCCTCAATATGATGCGCCTTATGCTTTGTGCTGACTGCAGCACCGCGCATCTCTTCCGCCCCAAACGCTCCCAACGCCTGTAGCGGTCGCTTCCCTACTTTTATAGATAAGACTTTTTAGGACTTATCCAAATACATATGTGCCCGGCGCATCGGCGAGCGGCTTGTATTTCGTGTTACCAAGCCGGTTTGGTGCCGCTTTTTCCTTGCCGGACCTCTCCTTCAGCCACCCGGACCAAGGCGTCCACCAGGAACCATCCTTCAACTCCGCGCCCGCCATCCAGTCGTCTGCGCTGCCGCCCATACCGTCCGGATTATGAAAATATTTCGCTTTCGGATTGCCGGGTGGGTTCAGCAGAGACTGGATATGCCCGCTATTGGACACGAAGAATTCGTTTTTACCGCCAAGCAGCTTGGATGTGCGGAAACAGGCGCGCCACGGCGTTATATGGTCTGTAACCCCAGCAACAATAAAGCTATCGTGCGTTACCTGCCCCAAATCAAGCTTGTGCCCTTTGAAGTCCACAGTACCAGGGTTGGCAAACGGTGCCGTCATGTAGCTATCCAGAAAATCTGAATGCAAACCTGCAGGCAAATTCGTAGTATCATTGTTCCAGAACAAAATATCAAATGCGGGCGGCGCATCTCCCAGCAGGTAATTGTTGACCACATAATTCCAGATCAGATCGTTCGGGCGCATCCAGGCAAAAGTCCGCGACAGATCGTCCCCCGACAAAATACCCTTTTGCGCCGAGCGCGCGCGCGCCAGTTCAAGCGTTTCTTCCGACACAAGCGCCCCGACCTCGCTGTCTTCCTGGCGTGGGTCAAGCACGCATACCTGGAACGTTGATGAGTTTACGCGGTCGTCGCCCATCGCCGCCAAATGGCTCAAGAGCGTTGCAACCGTTATGCCCCCCGAACAGGCACCGGAGACGTTAATTTTTTTGGACCGGGTAACTTTCATGACGGCGTCCATCGCTTCGACAACCGCATCAATGTATGTTTCCAGATGCCAGTCTGCCTGCTCTACGCCGGGGTTGCGCCAGCTTATGGCGAACAGCTGTATGCCTTGCGACAACAAAAACCGGAACAGGCTTTTGTCAGGCGTAAGATCAGACGCGTAAAATTTGTTGATCTGCGGCGGGATGATCATCAGCGGAATTTCATGCACTTTATCTGTCGTCGGCGTGTATTGGATCACTTCTAGCACTTCGCTGCGGAAAACTACCGAGCCTGGTGTTGTGGCCAGGTTTTCACCAACCTTGAACGGCCTGCTGTCGACCTGAGATGGGATGCCGATCCCGTTGACCATGTCATTATAGGCGTTTTTCAGGCCGGCGATAATGGACATACCCCCCGTTTCATAGAGGCGCTTCATTGCCGCTGGGTTGCCGATCAGCGAGTTGGTGGGCGCAAGCGCATCTGTCACAACATCAAGGATGAAATGGGCACGGGCGCGGTCCATCTCATCAATTTCAGCTTCACTCAGCCAGTTATTCAGGTTTTCCTTCATTGCCATCCAAGACTGCATACCCCTGCGGTACAAAGGGTTGAAGGCCCACGCGCGGTCTTGAAAGCGGCGATCTTTCGCATGGGGAGCATATTCGCTGTCCCCTTTCACGATGTCGACCATATCCTTACCGTAGTTCAGGAAATGCTGACCAAATGTGGCTGGATTGGTTGCGGCTTGCTTGAGAACAACGCCTAATGACTTCACAAGCTCTGACCGGTGAACGCCAACAATTGGGCTGAAGGCCGTTGTTGCTTCTGCGGCGCGCTCGCCGACGGATTTTTTGGACCGTGCCATACGTATTCCCTATTCCTGAAAGACGCAGATGGCGCCTCATGTACTTCCTGCGCCATTGTGTCGAAGAAAAATCGGTTTCGCTAGAAAAAAACAAAGCGACCGAGGTCGCTTTGAGTTTCTGCCAGGTACAAAGCCCACGGCAGAATAGAGATAATGGCTGACAGACCTACTCAGGGGAGGGGGGAAGGGACTAAGCCTGTCAGCCTATTAGACCCGAAGGACTAATAATTCTTTTTACTTATGACTTTACGTCAGTTTTTGCTTCAACTGCAGCAGCTTTAGGGTCTACTTTCGGCGCTGCCGCTTTTGGCGCAGCTGCTTTAGGAGCGGCCGCTTTTGGAGCAACAGCTTTCTTCGGCGCAGGTGCAGCCTTTTTAACCGCTGGCTTTGCGACCGCTTTCTTCGCAACTACTTTTTTAGCAGCAGCTTTTTTCACAGCAGGTTTTGCAGCTGGTTTAGACGTATTCACTTTCCGGCTCAGCGCATTTACTGTTTTCGTCAGCTTTGCAACTTCGGCAGACAGCTCTTCCACACGGTTGTTTCCACCAGCGCGGTTAAACACTTTGTTGCCAGCTTCTGAAACTTTTTCGCTTACTTCGTTGAAGCGTGCAGTCACGTCGGTAACGCGAGGCTCTACGTAACCGCGAACTTTTTCGATGTTACCTTGGGCCATGCCTTCAACTTCTTCGCCTTTTTGAACCAGGTCTTCAACCAGTTCATCGCGACCGTTCATAAGCTTGTTCACGCCTTCTTGGGCGAAATCAAAAGCTGATTTGTGAGCGCCGAGCCATGCAAGGTAACCCTGACGGTAAGCGCGGACGACTTTAGAGTTTTGAATGTTGTCCATAAGTGCCATGATCAATTCCTTATCAAATATAATCGTGTTTTGCGTGAGCTTGACGCTTTTGCTTGTGCGCGACGCTCGTTTATCCTGAGATCAAAGTAGCGGGGAAAATTAGAAAGCGCATACTAGAGCGTTATTTTCCCCGATACCTTTTGTTGGTCGGGTGTCTGATTACTCAGCTGTGCGACCGAAAAAACCGTTCACACGCTCACGAGCGCCGGTTTCAACCGCTTCACCTTTTTGAACCAGATCTTCGATCAATTCATCGCGACCGTTGATCAGCTTGTTCATGTTATCTTGCGCAAGCTCGAAAGCCGCTTTGTGAGCGCCGAGCCACGCCAAGTAGCCCTGACGGTAAGAGCGAACAACCTGTGAGTTCTGAATGTCTTCCAAAATAGCCATGATATAGTCCTTTCAATCGTCTCTTTGTTTTCAATGTAACCAACTGACTGTGTCGATTTGACTTGGTGCGCCGGTTGGTTCGTTAACCTTGAGATGGAATGTAAGGAAAAACTTTAGAAAGCGCATACTAGAGCAGAATTATTTATAAAATATAATTATTTCAGATACTTGCGGAATTTTACTGGCTTGTTCCATGTTTCTATCTGGGCGATACCCTCTCAAAACCGGTCAGATGACCAGCACCGGAGGCACCAATTCAAACGAAGGTTTACAGGAAAGCGCTTTGACATCGAAAGGCGGGTTGCTAGGTTTTCAATCGCTTGTCGGGCAAGGCAAAACAAACGTCACAGAAAACAAACGTCAACGTTAGGGGATATCATGCAACGCGCTCTCACCTTTTTCCTATCTATATTTATGGTCAGTTCCAGCATTGGCGCCACAGACGGGTATTATCGTTCCCCTACCTTCCATGGAGACACGCTTGTCTTTGCTTCAGAAGGAGACCTTTGGCGCGCCCCTGCAGGCGGTGGCAAAGCCTACAGATTAACCACGCACCCTGAACTGGAACGGGCCCCCAAACTTTCGCCAGATGGGCAATGGGTGGCATTTACCGCCAATTATGATGGGGCGATAGAAGCGTATGTGATGCCCATAGAGGGCGGTAGCCCAAAGCAGATAAGTTTTGACAGCAGCATTGTGTGGGTTAGGGGTTGGTCCCCTGATGGTCGCGTGCTGTACACAAGCGTAAACCGCAGCGGGGCAACCCCGCGCATTATGCGGCTTGTTAACCCACAGACACTGGAAACCGAGGAACTGCCGTTATCCGGCGCGACAAACGGCACCTTCACAGAAAATGGAGGCCAGTTTTATTTCAGCCGCTACGGCATGGAAATGAATAATGACAATGCCAAGCTGTACCGCGGGGGCGGCATGGCACAGCTTTGGCGCTTCAATACCCGCCGGCAACGGGAAGCGGTTCGCCTGGCAGCCGATTTCGGTGCACCGCTGCGCCAGCCAATGTGGTGGAACGACAGAGTGTATTTTGTCTCGGACAAAAGCGGTAGTGGCAACATCTGGTCCGTGGATGAAGACGGCAACAGCCCCCGTCAACATACAAATCATGATGGTTGGGACGTGCGGGAAGCGTTTCTTCGTGACGGCAAAATCATGTACCGCCTTGGGGCAGATATTCGGCTTTATGACACTGGTTCAGGCGCGGATAACGGCATCGAACTGGAACTTACCAGTGACCTTGATGCCAGCAGGGTCCGTTGGATTGAAAAGCCGCTGGACTATCTGACATCTGCACGGCTGGGTGGCGGTAAAGACCGTGTTGCCCTAACCGCACGGGGGAAAATTGCACTGGCCGGGCAAGGCCCGATGCGGCTTGTTGATTTCCGTCTGCCGGGCGGCGCGCGGGCCCGCAACGCCATTGCCAGTGCCGACATGGACTGGATTTATGCAATTGTCGATAATGGCGAATTTGGTGAAATATGGCGCTATTCATCTAATGGCATAGGCGACGGGGAACAGCTGACCAGCGGCGCGAACACCAGACGCTGGCAGATTTATGTATCCCCGGATGGTCAGTCTATTGTGCATAGTGACGGTGAGGAGCGCTTGTGGCTGCTGGATATCGAGTCCAAGGAAAGCACTCTCATAGAGCAAGTCAACAACGCACCTGGCAATGATGTCTTTGGTGGCGTCGCCTTCTCGAACGATGGCAGCTTGATTGCGTATCATCGAGGTGATCAACGTGGAAACTTCGGCATCTACTTGTACGACACAGCCACGGGAAGACGTGAAAAGGTTACCAGTTCAAAATACAATAGTTTCGCTCCCGCAGTCTCTAACGACGGCAAATGGCTTTATTTCCTGTCTGACCGCAACTTCAGGGCAACCCCGTCATCTCCGTGGGGTGACCGCAACATGGGGCCTCAGTTTGATAAACGCACAAAAATATATGCGTTAGCGCTTGTACCGGGCGAGAGGTTCCCCTTCCAGTCCAACGATGAGTTGGTCGAAAGCGCGGAAGATAAAGACGAGGATGACAAGGAAGAGGCGGACCAGGACGAAGAAGATAAGCCCAAAGAGCCAAGCGTGATTTGGGATGGCCTGGCCAGCAGGCTGTATGAAGTACCCGTCAGCGCTGGCAACTACAGCGTTTTAGCGAGCGCCGATAGCTTCCTCTATATGCTCGACCGAAATGGTGGCGGGGCAGCCGCCATCAAAAGCCTCAAGATTGATAATAAAAAACCCAAGCTTGAAACCTTTGCGTCAGGTGTGCGTGATTTTGACCTGTCGGTGGACGGGAAAAACATCTTCTTTTCCAAGGGCAGCAGAAATTCAGGGCAGCTTTATATCGTAAAAGCCGGAGCAAAGGCCCCAAAGGATTTATCGGATGCTCAAATCCAAACCAAAAGCTGGAAGTTGGCAATTGATCCATCAAAGGAATGGCCGCAAATCTTTGTTGATGCCTGGCGTATGCACCGCGACTATTCCTTTGATCCCAAGATGCGCGGTCTTGATTGGACGGCCATAAGGGCTAAATACGAACCTTTGGTCAGCCGGGTTGGACACAGGGATGAACTGCATGACCTGATTGGCCAGATGACCAGCGAGCTTGGTATTCTGCATTCCCAAATTGGTGGTGGCGACCTGCCACAAGACCGTGAAGCCGGGACAGATGCATCGCTTGGTGCCGTCTTCGCGGCTCAGGGGGAAGGCATGCAGATCACGCACATCTATCAAACCGAGGATGACCTGCCGTCCTCGCGCGGGCCACTGGCCCTGCCCGGCGTAGACGCAGCGGTGGGTGATGTGTTGTTGTCCGTTAACGGGCAACCGGTTGCCGACCAGCGGGCGTTGCAACTCGCCCTGCGCGAACGGGCGGGTGAGCAAGTCCTGCTTGAGCTAAAGCGAGGCAGCGACGAACCGCATCATGTGATCGTAAAGCCGGTGCCCATGCGCACGCACACCATGCTCCGCTACCATGACTGGGTGGAAAACAACGCTCAAAAAGTGCGGGCTGAACACGGGGATACTATTGGTTACCTGCACATCCGCGCTATGGGCGGCAATGACATTGCTGCCTTTGCCCGTGACTTTTACGAGCACTGGGATAAAGACGGCATCATCATTGATGTGCGCGGAAACCGGGGCGGCAACATTGACAGCTGGCTGATCCAGACTTTCCTGCGCAAAGTCTGGGCCTTCTGGCATTTCAATGGCCGTGCCGTACCATACGGCAATATGCAACAAACATTCAGGGGTCATGTGACGGTTCTTATCGACCAGTCCACCTACTCTGACGGCGAAACCTTCGCCGCGGGCATGAAAGCGCTTGAGCTTGCCCCGCTTATTGGCACCCGCACTGCGGGGGCTGGTATCTGGCTGTCTGATCGTAACCGACAGTCTGATGGCGGCATTGCCCGTATTGCAGAATCAGCGCAGTTTGGCATGGATGGCCGCTGGCTAATTGAAGGCCGGGGCGTTTTGCCAACGATCGAGGTAACCAACCCGCCATTTGCGGAATACAACGGCGAAGACCTGCAATTGCAAACAGCAATTGACTATTTGCTGGACAAAATTCGCAGCGAACCAATCCCACCACTTCAGGGGCAACCTCTGCCGCCGGTCGGGTCCTATGGCCGGGATATTGTCGAATAAGGATATTGTCGAATAGGAAGCAAAAAGAAACAGCCGTAAAAATGGATAGCCGCAGGACACACTCCTGCGGTTTTCCTATGTCCCCCTACTGTCAATCGGGTTGCGACCCAAATCTCAAGAACGGCCAACGGCGTTTTTAACGTCAGCAAACTTCTTTGTGCCCATAATAATGAGCGCGACGTTCATCAGCATAACAATAAACAGCGCGGGCAGACCGCCGAGGTTTGATAGCATTCGCACACCGTCAACGCCTGAAAAGCTAACCATGATCCATGCCGTAACGCCGATCAAACTGGCCCAAACAATTTTCAGGCGCAGGGTAATCGGGCGCGTTTCTTCTTCTGACAGGGACATGTGCGCGTCTTCACGCTGGCATAAGCCTGAAATCGCCTCCGTATTGCTATCCGCTGCGGTCACAAAACACACAAACGAGAGCAGCACAAAGGCGGCAGACCAAACGCCTGGCAGCGGCAGCGCCTCAAACAAGGCATATATAACGCTTTCCGGTCCGGTCTCTTGCAAAACAGAATACAAACTCATACCAGCCTGATCATATTCAATTGCGCTCGCTCCAAAAATAGACATCCAGACAATCGCAAACGACGACGGCAAAACAAGGTTGAAAGTAATGAATTGCCGAACGGTGTACCCACGGGCAATCCGCCCCAGGAACAAAGCCGTAATGGGCGCCCACGCCAGCCAGTTAGCCCAATAGAAGGTTGTCCAGTCGCGGGACCAGGCTGCATCGCCCAAAGCCCCCTGCCCCAGGGAACGCGGCAAAAACTCAGAAGCGAAATCAACAACACCTTGTGCCCCGAACGACAGCATTTTTGTTGTTGGGCCAACCACAAACAGCACAGCGCACAACAAAAGGAAAAACCGTACGTTCCAGTCTGACAAAATGCGAATGCCCCGCATCAAGCCGGATACAGATGACACCATAAAAGCGCCGACAATCGCCGCAGCCACCAGCGCCAATAGCCCGGCACCAGCCGTGACGCCAAAAGTTGACGCCAAACCGCTTGAAATAGATAAAATACCGACACCCAGACTGGCCGACATGCCTGCAACAAGCGCAAAAAGGGCGACGGCATCAACAACGGAACTTGACCATGCACCGGAAGGGATATCACAAGAAGGATAGTCACCAGACCCTTTACCAGAACGGTGTTTACCAAAGGTCAACGAAAGGGGCGCAGATAAGGAATACCCCAGCCCTAAATTATAGTAAGCGAGCGCAAACGCCAGACTGGGCACCGTGTAAATTGCGTAGGGTGTGATCGTCCAATGCATAAACAGCGACGACATGGCAAACCGCCGGGCGCCATCACTTGCGGGCTCAATGCCGGAAATCGCGGGCGGTTCATGGAAATGATACAACGGCTCCGCTGTTGCCCAAAAAAGAATGCCAATGGCGATGGTGGTGCATAACGTGATAGTAAACCAGTTCCACCGCGACAGTATGGGAACCGCCGCCTCACCGCCAATACGCACCTTACCAAGCGGGGAAAACCAAACCCAGACAATCGTCAGCACAAACCCGAAGCTGCCCCAGTTAAACAGGGTCCCAAAATAGCGTAAAATCCATGTATTGGCACCCGTCACCGCAGCAAGAAACGCATCAAGGTTTACCAAGCTCGCGGCAACACCAAGCAATAAAAGCGCCATGGGTGCGAACGTAACTGTCCGCCTGAGATGTGTCATATTGTGTCTGCTGGCTTAAAAATATGAAGTGCAGCCTATTGCAACACTCAGCCATTGCCAAGTCTGTCAGGGTTCCACCGGCAGCATTTGAACTATCGCATTTTTCATAAATGCCTGTTGCATCGGAGTTATGTCCAACCGTATTGTTGGCGGTATTGGGGTTTAACAAGCCGCAAGTATGTTTCAAGCTCACTCACAGTTTAGCAAGAGACCCAATGCAATGATGACAAAAATAATTCTGGCGTTGGCTTCAGGCCTTTTGTTGATATTGGGTGTACCCAGGTTTCTGGCTGCAATCTGGATGGCGGTCGGAGTCCCCTTTTATGATGATATTGTAAATAGGCGCCCAGTGGAACCTGCAGATATTGACCTGCTGATGGAATCCCGCGAGGCGGCATTCTCTCTGTCCGGGGAGCCCAAAGCGCTGGCCGAGCTGGGGACAATCTATTCCACCACCTCTCAGACACCTGAAAGCATTGCCTTGGCAATTGAAACTACCAAACAGGCCCTGGCTCTAAACCCTGTCGATTCCTTCACATGGCATCGGCTGGCGGTTTTATTGGCAGGGACCCCTGATGGCGCTGAGGAGGCACTGACTGCGTGGCGCACCAGTCATGGTCTGGCGCCCTACGAGCCCCCGCTTTACAATCAACAATTTCATATTGGGGTCTTCCTCTACCGAAATATGACAGAAGAAGACAGGGGTATTTTACGGGAATATGCCAACCGGGCTTACGCGCGAAGCCGAGGTGGTTTTCGCAAGTATGCACGAGACAATGACTTGTTGGAATGGGCAAAATTTGTACTGAGAGACCCCAAAAAAACGGCCTATCTATCCTCATAACAAATGTTAACAACAGACAAACTTGGTCTCCTCGCAATCTAGCTTGCTATGGATTTGCTTTCTGTTCTAGTCGCCCTGTGTACATCCAGATTAAGAGGTGCCGTGCCGTAAGCGGCGTCAAAGGCTCGGTCAAGATCAGCGATAATATCCTCGACACATTCGAGGCCAACAGACAAACGAACCAATTCCTCGCTTATGTGATACTGTGCCAGTTCTTCAGCGCTATATGTTGAGTGTGTCATGCTGGCAGGGTGCTGAATAAGTGTTTCTGCGTCGCCCAGGCTGACAGCGAGTGTGATCAGGTCCAGGGCATTCAGCAACTTTTTGGCAGCGGGCATACCTCCTTCAATTTCAAAAGGAACCATACCGCCAAATCGCTTCATTTGTTTTTTGGCAACTGCGTGTTGGGCGTAGCTTTCAAGTCCGGGATAATACACTCTGGTTACCTTGGGGTGGCGCTCCAGATAGTCTGCAACAATTTCTGCGCTGTCGCAGTGGCGCTCCATCCGCAGCTCCAGTGTTTTAATACCGCGCAGTATTAAATTCGCGTCTTGCGCCGATAAAACCGCACCCGTCATGTCCTTTAGCCCAACAAGGCGGATATGCTGAATAAGATCTGAACCTCCAACAACAGCGCCGGCAATCAAGTCGCCGTGCCCGCCCAGATATTTGGTGGCGGAATGCACGACCAGATCTGCCCCCAGCGTAAGCGGCTGCTGCAAATAGGGTGTACTGTAGGTGTTATCAACAACTACGGTTGCGTCAACAGTATGAGCGATATCCGCAACGGCCTTAATATCGACGATGCGCATGTTGGGATTGGCGGGCGTTTCAAAATAAACCACCTTGGTAGAGGATGAAATCGCATCTTTCAGTTTTTCAGGGCGCGTCAGGTCAACGTGGGTGATTGTGATGCCAAATTTCTGCAGCGACTCCCGGAAAAAAGAGAAAGTGCAGCCGTACAATGTACCATCGGTGATAATTTCATCGCCTGGTTCAACAAGTGACCAGATTGCTGAACAGATTGCCCCCATGCCGGATGACGCAGCAACAGCTGCTTCCCCGCCTTCAAGGTCGGCTAGCCGCGTTTCCAGCAGCGCAAGGGTCGGGTTGCTGATGCGGGTGTAAAAATATCCATCACGCTCGCCCGCAAAAATCTCACCGCCCTGCTCGGCTGTTTCAAAGGCAAACGTGGACGACATATAAACAGGAGGGTTGAGCGCACCATGATGGTCCGCTGCGCGGTGTCCCTGATGAATGGCCCGCGTTGCGAAACCTTTTGATGCGTCCAGTGTGCCACTTTTGCTCATAGTCAGTCTTTCCAATTACCAATTGGCCCAAATACCAACGCGACAACGCGCTTCAATTGGTTCCAAATGTAACAAATTATGAGCGCAATTTGCTTGCTATTCATACATTAGAAGGGTTCAATATTGGCAATATCTGCCAAAATGGGTAAAAATATGGACACGATAGACCGAAAAATTGTCTCTGAACTGCAGAAAGATGGCCGAATCACCAACAATGATCTGGCAAATGCAGTCAACCTGTCACCATCCCCCTGCCTGCGGCGCGTTCGTAAACTGGAACGAGATGGTGTTATTCAGGAATACACGGCGGTTGTTGACCACGACAAATGTGGCTGGCCAATTAGTGTTTTTGCCATGATCAAGCTGCAGCGACATGACGAAACAACGGTGCAGACATTTGAACGCCAGGTTCAAAATCTTGAGATGATACTGGAGTGTTTTTTAATGGCCGGGTCGGCTGATTATCTGGTCCACATTGTGGGCCGAAGCCTTGCTGACTATGAAGCCTTTGTGAAAACGAAACTGCACACAATTCCGGGGATTGCTTCAATTGAGTCCCATATCGCTTATGGCACAATCAAACGCGGTTTTCAGCTGCCGCAATAAAAAACCGGCCCAAAGGCCGGTTTATTGTTATCCCAGGTGGCGTTGGCACCTTATTTCTTCAGATACTCAAGCATCGTGTCTGCGTCTGACACTTCAAATGGGTCGGTCGGGCAATTGTCCTCAAACCCTGGCTCAACGAACATTTCCTTGATCTCGCCGTTGTCGACAAACATGGAGTACCGCCAGCTACGCAAACCGAAGCCCAGGTTATCTTTGTTGACGAGCATGCCCATTTTGCGGGTGAATTCGCCGCTGCCGTCCGGTAGCAGGAAGACGTTTTCAGCACCCTGGGACTTGCCCCACTGGTACATGACGAATGCATCATTCACTGACACACAAATGATTTGGTCGACACCCAACGCTTTGAATTCGTCATACAGTTCTTCATAGCGAGGCAAATGGCTTGTTGAACATGTTGGGGTAAACGCGCCCGGCAGCGAAAACACGACAACCTTTTTGTTGTCAAAAATCTCGCTGGTGGTCAGATCTTTCCACTCAAAGGGGTTTGGGCCTTCAAGCGCATCGTTACGAACGCGGGTTTTAAAAGTGGTTTTTGGGACATTCAAAATCATAAAGCTCTCCTGTGCTTGGGAATTGAAGCCACCATACATGCACAAGTTAGCAAGTTAAAATTGATAATATGACGATAATTGATCGAAATAACCGATAAAGGAACCGGCCATGGTGGGCCGGCCCCGAAGCACGGCATGCCGCCCCTATTACATCAGACCAATAACCTGATAGGCAAGGACCCCAGCACTGCCCAGCAGTCCGATAATTGTCCCTAGTGCCCCAAAAACACGCAACACCAGAGGGCTATCCGCACTGGATAAGGCCAAAGCGTGGGAAAACCGAGCCAATACGAAAATGCCGCCGAGAATAAGGACGGTATTAGAAGCGCCACCAAGCAGTTCCAGCAGCATCAGCAGAATCAAAAACATTGGTGCGTTTTCAATCAGGTTTCCGTGCCGCCGGGTCAGGCGTAGCAAGTCCTGATTACCACCATCGCCAAGCGAAATAGACTCCGCCCGTCTTTTGTTGCCAACGGTCATCATCAATACGACCTGCAACACTGCAAGCACTGCGGCGACAAGCGCTGTAGTTAACGGTAATGTCATAATAGATCCCCTTTTTAATGTGACAGATCCGCATTATCTGCCTTGTGCATAGTTGGATAGAGTTCTGGCTTTAATAAGCCATTGAATTTAGACCCAGTTGGTGCATATATGCACCATTATGAATTGGGATGACCTAAAAATATTCCTCGCGGTTGCCGAAGCGCCTTCCATGCGGGCGGCTGCCAAAGCGCTGCGTGTGAGCCACAGCACGGTGTCGCGGCGCATTGAAGCGCTGGAAGGAAAACTGGCTGCCCGGCTGTTTGACAGGCTGCCAGAAGGCTACCGCCTGACACCCGCAGGGCACGACTTATTGCCAATTTCCCAGGAGCTTAGGCAGAAAATTGATGCTTATAACCTGAGGGTTCTAGGGCGAGACACAGAACTGGAGGGCACCATTGTTCTGACAATGCCTGATACTGTTGGGATCGCGGTGATCATGCCTTACATCGCAGAATTTCAGGAAAAATTTCCCGATATAATTGTCCGTATTGACGACTCCGTCGAAATATATGATCTGAACCGCCGCGAAGCCGATATTGCTTTTCGGTTCACAAACGAGCCACCGGAACATTTGATTGGCAGGCGTATCGCGAACGCCCACCAGGCGATTTATGCCCACAAAGAATATGCAAGTGCGTTCAACTTGTCAGAACCGGATTGTAACGCCAAATGGATTGGCTGGGGGCAGCCGGAGGATAATCCAGCATGGATACAGTCGTCGCCCTACCCCCACCTGAAAATGGCAGGCCACTTCAATAATCCACTTATCCAAAAAGAAGCCGTGCGTCAAAAATTAGGTATTGGTCTATTGCCCTGCGCCCTTATGCAAAATGATGATGATTTTGTCTGTTTATCCGAGCGGCAACCATATTTGGATTTTTGGGTCCTGACCCACCGCGATCTGAAAGACACAGCAAGGCTACGCGTTTTTCGGGAATTCATTTTTGGCAAATCATCAGAGCTAAGTCGCATTTTTCGAGGTGATTTCGTAAAAAAAGGAGCCAAATAGCTCCTTTTGTGTCGATTTTTCGTAACTTTTTTACCTCAACAAGGGCGTCAGGGCTGCCAAACGGGCAGTCTACCCGGTGTCCATGGGGCACCCATTGCCTCGAGACGATCCTCAAAAGTAGCGAGGCGTTCATCAACCAGGCGCAGGCTGGCAAGAGCGTCGGCAAACTCTTCAGACGCAATTTCATAAGCTCCGGTGTGCACACCCGTTGGTGCAGACTGTGAATGCCAATGACCAAAAATAATCGATGAAACCCGCGCTGATATTGACATTGGCACCGGCTCATTGCGGGATGCAATTGTGCGGTCCCCTGACATTTTCACCCGCAATTCCCGCAGGGCATCATTGATGGCGACAAGGGCTTGCTTGTCCGCTTCGCCCGCCGTTTCCGTGCGCAACAATGCTGCTTGCAAATGGTCAATCCGGCGCTGCATCTCACCCATCAAACCGCTGGCACCGTCCACCGCCCGCCGGAGTTCGGCAGTCTTATTCTGGAACTCAAGCAATCCTGCGCGGTCTGCCGTAATTTCTGGGCTATTTTCCAATGGCTTAACAACAAAACTCTGCGGCTCCGAAAGCTGGCTAAGTACACCGTCCTGACGTACCGCAAGGGATACTTGATAGTCTCCCGGCAATGCCATCGGCCCGAACGGCTCACTGGCCCACGGGGGCCGGTAACCGGATGCTGTTCGCAACTGGACCCTGTTGGGCGCATCAAGGCGCAGGTCCCATGCAACACGATGCAACCCTTTGGTTTTCGGCGCGGTCAAACGCCGAACAACGGCGCCATTGGCATCTGTCACCGTCAGCACCAGGTACGGCGCTTCCTCTGTGTCTTCCTCCCTCAAGGCGTCCCAGCTTGGGTACGGTGTATCACCGCCGTCTTTCTCAATTTCTTGCTCGGCTTTACGCCGCATTTGCGCCTTGGTGTTATAGCCTTCGTTCAGATAATAGGTGAAAACAGCACCAAACGGCGGGTTTTCGGTGGTGAAATACTCATCACCCTGGCTACCCTTCAGCTCATTACCGTATTGGAAGCTTTCCACATATTGCCATGTGTCTTTTACCGGGAACAAAGTAGCCCGCGCGCCGGACACCGCATCAGCAGATGACCTCAAAGGACTATAATCATCAAGGATATAGATGCCACGCCCGAAAGTACCCACCACCAGGTCGTTTTCGCGGCGCTGGATTTCAAGATCACGCACCGCAATGGTCGGCAGACCAGTTTTCATCCGGTGCCAGCTTTCACCGCCATCCTGGGTGAAGAAAACGCCGTATTCCGTGCCAACAAACAACAGGTTCGGGTCTTCATGGTCCTCAACAATGGTATGAACGGTGCCGCGTTCCGGCAGGTCACCCGAAATCAATCGCCAACTGCGACCTTTGTTGATGGTTTTCATGACATAGGGTTTAAAGTCACCACGCTTGTGATTGTCTACCACCGCATAGGCGACATTTTCGTCATGCATGGATGCCTGAACATCTTCAATCAAAGACATATCCGGCACATCCCTGAAGCTATCCACCGTGCGCCAGTTTGCGCCGCCGTCTTCTGATACACTGATAAGCCCATCATCCGTCCCGACGTACAGCAGGTTGGGCACTATGGCGCTTTCGCTGAAGCCAATAATACTGCCATACCGCGACGTACTGTCGTTTTTGGCGACGGCGTCTACACTCCAGACCCGACCCATAACCTCAAGCGTATTGCGGTCGATTTTGCGCGTCAGGTCCGGGCTGATAGCCTGCCAATTACTGCCCCTGTCGTCAGAGCGATACACTCGTTCTGCTGAGTAATAGATACGGTCCGTATTATGCGGACTAATCAGCAAGGGGGTATTCCAGTTCCATTTGGGTGCGTTTTCGCCAGATGCCGGTTGCGGCGTGATGTAAATCCGCTCCCCGGTGCGCCTGTCATATCGCGCCAGCCCGCCATACTGGTACTGCGTGTATATGCGGTTTGGGTCGCTGGGGTCGATTTGCGGTTCGTAGCCGTCACCGCCAATCAGGATAGTCCAGTCCTCGTTGCCGATGCCGTGCATATCCTGCGTTCTGGACGGCGCACACAGTGAATTGTTATCCTGTGTGCCACCACACACATTATAAAAAGGTTCGGCGTTATCAGGCTGTATACGATAAAACTGTGTGATCGGCAGGTTGCGTACATGCCGCCAAGTCGCACCCATGTCCCAGCTTTCATAAATACCGCCATCACCGCCGATAAACAGATGATTGCTGTTGGCCGGGTCAATCCAAAGCGCATGGTCATCAACATGCCTGAACCGGTTCGACATCGGTGCCCAGGTCTTACCGCCGTCGTGGGACACATTGCTGAATGTATCCAGTGAATACACGCGGTTCGGGTTGTTGGGGTCCACTACCAGCTCATTGTAATACTGAGGGCTTGTGGTTATGTGGCCAGATTGTTTGCGCCAACTGATCCCAAAGTTATCAGAGCGGTACACACCGCGCTCGGCATCACTGGCTTCAACAATGGCATACAGCGTATCAGGTGCAGATGGTGCCATCGCCAAACCAATACGGCCCATGTCATCTTTGCTTGGCAAGCCTGATTTCACCTCGGCCCAGCTCTCGCCGCCGTCCGCTGTTCTGTGGATACCGCTACCCGGGCCACCGTTGATCAGCACCCATACATGGCGGCGACGCTGGTATGTGGACACAACGATATTGTCGAAATCGTTAGGGTCGACAACAAACTCGTTAACACCTGTGTGCTCATCAATTTCCAGAATTTGGGTCCAGGTTTCGCCGCCGTCTGTGGTTTTATAAAGTCCGCGGTCGCCGCCTTCGTTCCACAACGGGCCCTGCGCCGCCACCAAAACAGTATCGCTGTCCTCTGGGTTAATCCAAATCTGGCTGATGTGACCACTGTCCTTCAGGCCCATGTTGGTCCAGCTTTTACCGCCATCCACAGACTTATAGACACCGTCACCGTTCGCGACAGACCGTTGGGCGTTGTTTTCCCCCGTCCCAACCCAAACCGTGTTTTCGTTTGTGGGATCTATCTCTATTACCCCAATGGAGTAAGACCCTTCGTTTTCAAACAGGGCTTGCCAGGTCGTGCCATTATTGTCTGTTTTCCAAAGGTTCCCCGATGACGTCGCCACAAAATAGGAATGAGCCCCGCCTTCATGAAAGGCAAAGTCTGAGATACGGCCAGACGTAAGCGCTGGCCCGATGTTTCGGAACTTCAACCCCGCAAAAGGATTATCCGCAGCAATGGCGGGCGCAGAATAAGCCCCACCCAAAATAGTTAGTCCAAGAAGGCCAGCTTTAAGCGCCTGAAGGGCTGCGCGTCGTTTCATCGTTTCGTCCCCTGAATACGGTCCTGAATGTGGTCCTGAATATGGTAATGTATGCGACCGCACCCCGAAGGCTGCGGCCATGAAAGCTTATTGAACGGCTGTTTGATTAAAAAGGCCAAGCCCTGCTCTGCGGGCGGCAGCCTTCAGATCAGACAGGTCTCGGGTGATCAGGTTATTGACCTCCGAGACAGCGTCCGACACTGCAGTTTTAGCCTTGTCCACCTGCGCAAGCGCTGCTTGGTTCGGGGCGTCCCGCGTACTGGAAACATAGGCGTTAGCAAGCCCTAAAACAGCACCAACCTTGTCCGCAGAAAAGACAATTCCCCGCGTCCCACGGGGGTTGCGAAAACGCTTTTCAATATCTTCAAATGCGCTTTTCACATCACCAGCTTTCTTGGATAAATCCTTGAAAGCATCTGCATTCTCATCGGCTGTCGCCGACTTGATCAGAGTCATCAGGGTGTCGATATCACGGCGAGCCTCCATAACCTGTGTCAAGGCAGCCTGCACCTGCGCGTTCAAGCCAGACAAATCTGTCCGCATTTGATAATTGGCACGCTGCGCACTTATATCAAACTTGGACCGCGGGTCGGCCAAAACCTGAACCTCACCGCTGTCACTGTTATCGCCGTACTCAACGGTAACTGTGTAACTGCCTGGCAAAATTTCAGTGCCTGCGGGCAACATGCCGTCCGCACGCGGTTTTGCAGGTGGTGCGGCTTGGACGCCGTCCTGCCGCATATTCCACATAATGCGGTTAATACCCTTATGGGCATTGGCTTTAAATGTCCTGATCGTGTCACCGTTGCTGTTTGCGACTTTGACCGTAACCTTATTGCCATCGCTTTTTTCATCTCCGTCATCATCTTGATCAGCGGAGGCCCGCATCGCCACCTGACGAGCCTTTTCCTTAGCCGAATCCGGGTGAGGCAAGTCATCGCCTGACGCCATAAAGGTGATCATCACGCCAAACGGTTCGTTATCAGCGCGGAATTCCCCGCTGCCAGGGAAGCGTGTGCCTGGCGTCTGGTTGGCGCTGTATTGCATACCATCCGCGAGCGATAGAATTTTGAGGTTCTGGGTGAAGCTTTCCTCGTTCAATCCCCTCAACGCACTATAGTCATCTATCACAAAGGCAGATCGCCCGTGCGTGCCCAGGACAAGATCATCTTCCCCTTCATGGATGGCCACATCCATCACCGAAACGGTTGGAACACCCTCCGTCCATTTAGTCCATTCCCGGCCTGCGTTGGAAGAAAAGAACAAACCAAACTCAGTACCCAGGAACAAAAGGTTTTCGTCCTTGTGGTCCTGGCGAATAGAAAGCGCGTAGCCGGAAACGTCATCCGTTACCAGGGGCCGCCAACGCTGGCCATAATTTTCCATACGGTACACATAGGGTTTGTTGTCACCGCGCCGGTGATCATCGACCACAATGAAAGCAACTGATGGGTCATACCGGGATGGTTCAATCATCGGTATCCAGCCGCCTTTGGGGCCCCGGCGAATGTTATCTTCAACACTATCCCATGTTGCACCACCGTCGCGGGTCACATGCACCCGACCATCGTCTGTACCAATCCAGATAACGTTGGCGTCAATGGGAGACGGGTTGATGGATGTGATGCTGGTGTAGTTTTCTGCCGCCGTTACATCAGGGGTGATACCGCCGCTTTCTTTGTACGTTTGGAATTCCGGGTTGTTGGTTGTCATATCCCCGCTGATGATCTGCCATGTCTGGCCTCGATCCGTCGACTTGTGCACAAACTGGCTACCATAATAGATGGTGTTTACATCAAACGGACTTTGAGCAAATCCTGAGTTCCAATTGAACCGCAATTCCGTGCCATCATCTGGACCTTTGGGCCGCACCAGACGGCGCTCGCCTGTGTCCAGATTCCAGTCCACCAAAAAACCGCCCTGGCTCATGGAGATGCCCTCGCGGCTGTTGTTTGGGTGTGGAATGGTGTCAAAACCATCGCCAAACGCCACTTCCTGCCAGTGCAAATTACGAATACCGCCGTTTTCAAACACTTCGGCCGGGCCGCGCCACGCGCCGTTATCCTGCAACCCGCCATAAATATTGTAGGGCACATCATTATCGACAGCGACATGATAGAATTGTGCAAGCGGCAGATTTTCAACAAACCGCCAGGTTTCACCGCCGTCTTGCGTTATGCCGATGCCGCCATCGTTGCCATCAATCATGTGGCGCGGATCATTGGGATTGATCCACCAGGCGTGGTTATCAATGTGAATGCTGTTGGTTGGCGCACAGCAGGCAATTGCGTCTACGAAATCAAACGACTTGCCGCCATCAATCGACATCTTGACCCGTGACCCCACCCGGTAAACCCGATCAGGGTTCTGCGGATCGACCGCAATATCGTTATAATAAAAGGGCCGATCATTGATGTCCGGGTCAGAATTAACCGTCGCCCATGTACGCCCCCCATCATCAGAGCGCGACAGCACGCTTTTTTCCGCCTCAATCAAGGCATACACGCGATTGGGGTTGCTGCGCGAAATCGCGAATGCAGACCGCCCCAGCTGCCCCTCTGGCAACCCATCTTCCTGGGTCATTTGTTCCCACGTTTCTCCCGCATCGTGAGAAACATAAAGGCCAGACCCTTCACCGCCTGATTTGAAGAAATACGGCCAGCGCCTGAACTGCCACATAGAGGCAAAGAGTTTGTTTGGGTTAGAGGGGTCCATCTGAACATCGGTGGCGCCTGTGCTTTCGTTTACATACAAAAGCCGGTTCCATGTCTTGCCACCGTCAGTGGTTTTGTAAAGACCGCGTTCTTCGCTATCACCCCACAATTTGCCCAAAACTGCAGCATAGGCCACATCCGGGTTGGTTGGGTCCAGCGCAATCCGATTGATCCGTTCAGAGTTTTCAAGGCCGACTTTTGCCCATGTCTTACCGCCATCGAGCGATTTGAACATGCCACAACCGATTGACGTTGAATTCCGTGTATTGCCTTCACCTGTGCCAACCCAGATAACATCCGGGTTTGCCTGATTGATGGCAACAGCGCCAACAGAGGCACACTCCTGATCATCAAACACAGGGGTCCAGTTCAAACCACCATTGCTGGAAATCCAAACGCCACCTGTTGCGGCACCAACCACAATGTGATTGGGGTCCGATGCAACGGCGTCGATGGCTGCAACGCGCCCGCTCATGGCGGCAGGGCCGACCACGCGGGCTTTCATGCCTGCGAGCAGGTCGCTATCAATATCAGCATGAACTGCTGCCGAGCCTAGCATCAACGCAGCCGCACAGGTCATTGTTTTAAATATGTTTTTCACTACCCTCTCCCATCGAAAAAAGAAGGCGCCATAAGCGCCTTCTTTATTGAGTTTATTCTGTGTCGGTGAAGTTTGGCGTCGCAACCGCACTACGACCACTGTCCGCAAACGCCTGATTGAAGGCCGCAATCTGATCGGAAACAACCGCATCCCTTGCCGCCATGGCATCCCGGAACACTGCCGCAACATCGTTGAACCGCTCTTTTGTGCCTGCATTAACAGGTGGAATACCGCCATTCAGGTTGCCATACAGGAACTGCAAGTCAGAATGCAGCTTATCGGGCCAATTCAAAACATCCTGGAAGAATTCCCGTTCTGTGTTTATCAGACCTTTCTCCCAGTCCTCGATAGCCTTAACGGCAGCATCACCTGCTGCCTTCAGCGCTTCATGGTCCTTATTGGCTTCTGAAACCGTTTTCGCCTGAAGCTTGGCCTGCCGCATGGCGATAACCGACTGCTGCAACTCGCCCAGCATATCAAATGCCTGGCTCACCATTGTGGTCTGCTCAGCAATAGCGGTGGCAGCAATATCAAGCCGTGGGTCCCACTGCACGTCAAAGCTTTGTTCTGACGTTGTGTCGCCGACGGTTAATCTTGCGGTATAGGTGCCCGGAGCTAACACAAAACCATCAACTTTGCGGTCGCTGCCTCCTGCAACGGACCACAGGCCTTTGATTGGTTTCAGGGCCTCTGTTTGCAAGTCCCATTGCGCACGGTTAAGGCCGGTTTTCATTGGCAGGCTATAGGCACTGCCTGAGCCGCCGCCGTCTTCACCCTTTTTCTCGTCCGACTTGAGCGTGCGAATAACATCGCCGTCCGAATTCAGGATCTCAACAGAAATACCGTCCTCCGGCACATCTGACAGGCTGTAATACAATGAAGCCCCTGATGGCGGGTTCGGGCTTGATGGACCACCATTGCGCGAGCCAGCGGTGGTCACGTGATAGGCAGTTGACGGGGCAAACAAAGTGGCGCCCTCATCAACATCGTCCTGCATCTGACGCAGCGGCGAAATATCGTCCAAAATCCAGAAGCCACGCCCCTGAGTGGACAACAGCAGATCTGTGCCATGAACCTTGATGTCCGTTACCGGCAAGTGCGGCAAATTCATTTGCATTGGCTGCCAGTTGTCACCGTCATCAAACGATACATACATGCCGGTTTCGGTACCGGCGTATAGCATTCCTTTGCGTACTGTATCTTCCCGCACGACGCGCACGAAGTCACCTTCGGGAATACCGCCTGCAATTTGCGTCCAACGCCGACCATAGTTCGTTGTTTTGTAGATCAGCGGCGTATGATCGTTTTCCTTGTAACGGGTGACCGCGACGTAAGCGGTTGCCGGATCATGCGGCGATACGTCTATAGCATTGACGAGAGCCATGCCGATGCCGCGCGGCGTGATATTTTGCCAATTTGCGCCGTCATCTCTTGTTACATGCACAAGGCCATCGTCGCTGCCTGCGTAGAAGGTGCCAGCTTCATGCATGCTTTCTGCGACATAGGTGATGGTATTATAGTTTTCCGATACCTCATTGGTGATCGGGCCACCCATCGGGCCTTGCATGGCCTCGTCGTTGCGTGTCAGATCAGGGCTGACCTCTGTCCAGCTTACGCCCCGGTCGGTTGATTTCAGCAACTTGTTACCGGCATGGTAAATCGCAGATGGGTCATGCTGCGAGACCAGAATGGGCGCATTCCAGTTAAAGCGATACTTACGGTTCTTTGGCGGATTGCCAAAGGACATTTCAGGGTATGCACTGACATTGCGCTGGGTTTCGGTTTCAAAATCATATTCGTCAATCTGGCCGAGGTAGCACCCTGAATACGCGTAGCGCGGATTATCGCGGTCAAGCCCAACAAAGCCGCTTTCACAACCGCCAACAGCATGAAAGTCTTCCAAGCCAATAGAGCCGTCAGGTGCCCGGCTCAGGAGGGCAACAGTGCTGTTATCCTGCTGACCACCGTAAAGACGGTAAGCAAAGTTATTGTCTGCATTCAGACGATAAATCTGGGTTGTTGGTTGATTATAGATCGTCGACCAGCTTTTGGCCCCGTCAAGCGACACAGTACCCCCGCCATCGTTGGCATTGATCATGATGTCCGTATTATCAGGATTGATCCACAAATCGTGAGTGTCGCCGTGCGGCACGCTGATTTGGTTGAAGCTTTTGCCCCCATCAATTGACTTCATAAACGGTGCATTCAGGACATAAACCGTGTTTTCATCCTTCGGGTCGGCAAAAACATGCATGTAATACCAGGAACGCGCATGCAGGCGGCGGTCACCGTTTACATGGGTCCAGTTTTCGCCACCATCTGTGGATTTATACAGCCCGCCTTTTTCTTTGGCTTCGACAATCGCCCACACCAGGTCAGATTTGGCGGGCGATGCGACCACGCCAATTTTGCCCACTTGTTCGGGCAAGCCTTTGCCTGTTTTGGTCCAGGTTTCGCCACCATCAACAGATTTCCAAATGCCGGACCCGGGCCCGCCAGAGCGAATGAACCATGGCTCTCGGTCTGTGTCCCACATCGCAGCATATAGAATGCGCGGATTGCTGGCATCCACTGTCAGGTCAACGGCACCCGATGTTTCATCGACAAACAGGGTTTTGTTCCAGGTTTCGCCGCCATCGGTGGATTTGTAGACACCACGGTCTTCCGTTGGTGCCCAGGGCGAACCTTGCACCGCTACCCAGATAACGTCGGCGTTTGTCGGGTGAATATGAACCGTGGATATCTGGCGGCTGTTCGGCAGCCCCATATTTTTCCAGGTTTTGCCCGCGTCTTTTGATATGTAAACGCCGTCCCCGTGCGAGGATGCGACACCCCGGAAAGGTGACTCGCCCATACCGACCACAACAACATTCGGGTCAGACGGCGCAACAGCAATCGCACCGACAGAACCGGTTTTAAAGAATTTGTCAGAAACATTAGTCCAGTCGCCGCCGGCGTTGGTGGTTTTCCAAACACCACCGCCCGTGCCGCCCATGTAATACACGCGCGCATCGCTGGTTGTGCCTGCAACGGCAGTTACCCGGCCACCCCGCCAAGGGCCAATGCTGCGATATTCCATGCCATCCAAATAGTTTGGTGGCACATAATAGTCATCTTCATCCGTCTGTGCGAAAGCAGGCAGTGCAAAAGCGCTGCTCATCAGGGCCGTACCCGCAAGCAAGGCCGTAAGTTTACTTTTTAGTGTCATGTGTAGCTCCCCTTTATAAGCTGACCGGTCCGTGTCCCCAGATCTGGTCGACTTTCATCAAATCTTGTCGCTGACTATTCAGCGGGCTGTCTTAGTCCGTCCGCCCGCAGTTGGGCGGCCTCTCGCTTTTTTTGTTTGTTTTTGCGCTTTTTTATGCGCGGCATGAAAAACAGGTACAAACCGGTTGCCCATAGAATAAACAGAACAATCCCGGCGGGTAAAAATACAAAAAGCTTAGTGGCATCACTGAAAAAACTGCCGTCATGAAGGCTTTCTATGAAGTCAGACCGCCGATACGCAACTTGCAGTATCGCACCCGTTTTTGTGTCAACCTGAACTTCGTAACTGTTTGGGCCAACAAACTTCACAATCCCTTTGCTGGGCTTGAAATCAACACGGTCCAGGTCGCCCCAAACCCAGGACTTTGCCTCTGGTACAGTCGTCGCCGCCCGGAACAACTCTTCAAGTGTTAAAACAGGTATGTCAGTGGTGGACCCAGCAACGGTTTCAGGCTGAATCCAGGAAATTTCTTTTTTGAGCATCAAAAGGATGCCCGCACCGATCATGAGCAGAAGTGGCAGCGCGATAATGATCGAGCCCCAATGATGGATTGTCCGCAGTAATATCTGTGGCTTCAAGCCTGCCCTCACCCAAGTTACATCCGGACCTAAAAGATAGCCCGAAGCCCAATTATTATGGTCCGGCCGGGGTCCGGCAGACCTAACTGAGGCTCAACAAACGTGTCCGTCAAATTCTCAAGCTGAGCAAATAGCTCTACGTTTGACCCACTCGACACTGCACGAAGCAAATGCCTTGCTGACAAATCTAAAGTCATTGCAGGCGATAAGTCCAGAAACTCACCCGTTATGTCTTCTGATTTAGCCGCGCCTCTGTAAACCACCGATAGCCCAAAGGTGGTCTCAGCCCCTAATTGATACTGCGCGTCCATGCGCGCAAGCCAATTGGGACGATCTGAAAGGTAGAGACGATGAATTGAATTAGCAACAAAATCTGACTTTGCCCTGGTCCGGTTCCAAGTTGCATTTCCAGTCACTTTCAGGCTTTCCGACATTCGCCAGTCCAGCTTTGTTTCAATACCGTAACTTCTGGACCCTGCCAGATTAACACGTTGACGCAGCATATCGCCGCCCATTTGCACAGACACCTGGTCCAGTGTGTTCTCTGACTCCACAAAAAAGGGCGTGACTTCAAGCGAGCCAGAGCGCCACGAATAGGCACCTGAAACTTCAAACAACCAATTGTTTTCGGGAACAAGGTCGGGGTTCAAAACAAACCGGCCTAGTGCCTCGCCAAACAACTCTCGCATTGTTGGAAGGCGGACTTTCTTTCCCATGCCCACCCGAAATCGCCAACGAGATGAAGGCATCATATTCAAATTCACGGACGCATTTACCCCGTCGAACGAACCAGCACTTTCCCGGCCTGCCGTTCTTTTTGGATCAAACACATCGTATCCAACACCAAAATGCAGTGATGCGACATCACTCAATGTCTGCTGGTGGTCAATCGCCAGGCTACCCAGAAAATGCGTGAAAACTTCTGTTTCATCATCTGGATCGCCGAGCATAACGCGCGTTTCTTCATGGCGTGCCCATTGCCCCGAGGCACTCACGATTGTCGTGTTTTCTTTCCCGGTTCGCGTAAGCGCCAACTTTACACCCGTAGTATCGTTGTCATCAAACTGGCGAGATTGCAGGACATTATAAGTAGCGTCAGTGAACGACTGAATTTCCTGGCGGTAATCCTGACTCCAGATGACTGTATTCAGGTCCAGGTTGGCGCTAACGAGCACATCAAGGTGCCCGGCAAGCAAAAGATGGTCCGTATCGGGGAAACGCCAAAAACGTGAGTTTGCAAGGTTAACGCGCTGCCCCTGTTCAGGCGCAATGCCAAACTGAGCCGCAGAATATAGCGCAGAGAAACCGAAACTACCCTGCCCGATGCGCCACTTACCGGTACCGGCAATATTGTTTGTTTGTCGGTCAGTATTGGTGATCAGATCATTCTGGTTAACAGAAAACAGTGAACCGGACCGAGGTGAAATGCGCCCATCAAGGCTGGAATGGGCGACTGCGACTGTTCCATCAAACCCGTTTTGGGACACAGATGCGCTGGCTTCTGCATTACGCAAACCACCATTACCAGCCGATAGACGAACGATCGATGGGGTTTCTGTCCCGGAGCTCAGGCTTATAACGCCGCCGGCAGTATTGGCACCAAACTGCATAGCCGTAGGCCCGACAAAGGTTTCAAGTTTTGAAATACCAAGGGCGGGAAACAAACTGAGGTCAAATCGGTTGTCCCACGGTACATTGACCGGAATGTCGTTCCAAACCAATGCCAATTGTCGTTCACCGCTGCCCCGGATTGATGCAAGAACTTCCCCGCGTGAATTTGTGCGAATATTGATAGCCGGAACGGAAACGAGGATGTCTGCAAGGCTTTGGGGGCTTACAGGGGCAAATTCCTGCTGCGTAAGCGCAAATCCGGACCCTGGCTTCTCAAAAACTTCATCTTGCGCAGCCGTGACTTCGACCGTTTCAAGGTCATCTTTCCAAGCATCTGTGCCAGCAGCCACAGATGCAGGTGTTGGGGCGCACAAATACGCCACGCAAACAGACCCCATGATTTGCAGCGACGCGCGCGCCATACATCAACTTTCAGTCAAAGCAGACCAAGCTAAACCAGCCAGCGTTACAGACAGCCATGTTTATCGGAAATCCCGCGGTAGGGCGCAACAGTTGTTGAATAAACTATAGTTTTATCAAACATCTATTATGACTTAGTACCGAAAAGTAAGATTGCCCAGAATACATAGAGCTGGTTATAGGACCACTTCAGGAACCTCTGCCAACTCCACAAGTTTTTCGCGCGCTTGCGAGGCTTCCTGTTGGCGCTGCCACATGGCATGATACATACCACCCAACGCCAACAAATGATCATGGGTGCCGCGTTCAACAATGGTGCCCTGGTCCATGACCAATATTTCGTCAGCACCAATAATTGTGGACAAGCGATGCGCTATGACAAGAGTTGTTCGGTCTTTCGATATCTGATCAAAAGCGGCCTGAATTCCTCGTTCGGTTTGGCTATCTAGTGCAGATGTTGCTTCGTCCAACAGCAATATAGATGGGTTTTTCAAAATCGTCCGCGCAATAGCAACACGCTGCTTTTCACCGCCTGAAAGCTTTAAGCCCCGTTCACCAACCTGCGTTTCATAGCCGTCTGGCAATCCTGAGACAAAATCATGAATTTGCGCGAGTTTTGCCGCTTCAAACACTTCATCCTCGGTCGCTGAAGGACGGCCATACTGTATGTTGTAAAAAATGCTGTCATTGAAAAGAACCGTATCCTGAGGCACGACACCAATTTGACGGCGCAGGCTTTTTTGCGTGACCTGGGCAATATTCTGGCCATCAATGGTTACCTCACCAGAGGCAATGTCATAGAAGCGGAACAAAATTCGCGAAATTGTTGACTTTCCAGCCCCGCTTGCCCCGACAATTGCTGTTGTCTTTCCTGCCGGTACATCGAAGCTGATACCATGAAGAATACGGCGGTCCGGGTTGTATTCAAAGCACACATCTTTAAACGACACCGCCCCCCCTGCAACAGTCAGTTCACGGGCATCAGGTGTGTCTGCAACATCAGCATCGGTTGCAATCACCTCAAACATTTTTTCCATATCGGTAAGGGATTGCTTGATCTCCCGGTAAACAAAACCAAGGAAGTTTAGCGGCATATAAATTTGGATCAGAAGACTGTTAACCAGGACAAATTCGCCGATTGTAAATTGACCGTTCACAACACCCCGCGCCGCCATCCACAGAACAATAACAAGCCCTAGAGAGATAATAATGCCCTGCCCGACATTCAGCAGCGTTAATGAGAGCTGACTGCGCACAGCAGCAGACTCATATCGCTCCAAGGCACTATCATAACGCCCGCTTTCATAGCTTTCATTGGTGAAATATTTTACTGTTTCGTAATTCAGTAAGCTATCAATTGCCTTGGCGTTGGCTTTGGTGTCCTGCTCATTCATCTCTCGCCTGAATTTCAGTCGCCAATCCGTGATCAGGGTTGTGAAATAAATGTAGGAAACCAGACAAACGAAGGTCACCAACGCGTATAAAAAGCCAAATTTGACCCAGAAAATTGACGAAATCAGAACAATTTCAAGCAGCGTTGGCAAAATATTAAACAACATAAAACGTAACAAGAAATCGATGCCACGCGTGCCGCGTTCAATGATACGGCTTAGCCCGCCAGTTTTACGTTCCATGTGGAACCGCATTGACAGGTTATGCAAATGCCGGAATGTATTAAGCGCAATTTGCCGCATCGCATGTTGGCCAACCTTGACAAAAACGGCATCTCTCAGCTCACCGAACAATAAGGTTAGAACGCGCGCAACGCCGTAACCGATGATTAATGCGACAGGCACGACCGCAGCCATTTGCAAGGCGTCTATGCCCTGTGTCGGCGTCAAGCTATCGACAGCATCTTTGAATAAAAACGGAACGTAAACGCCTAGTAGTTTGGCCATTACCAATAACGCCATAGCGCCAATAACCCGAACCCTGAGGTCAAGCCGGCCTGGTGTCCACAAATATGGCAAAAGGCTTTTTACGGTTTCCCAGTGACGTCGTCCGGCTGGATCGGTGTCTTCGGGTTGGCTGTCCATACTTCTCACGTTTGAGCCTTTCAAAAGCTTGCACAAAGCGGCCATAAATAAGGTGCCGGATATTCGTGCCATATATCGCGTGGGGCTTCATCACAAAAGTGCATGACCAGTAAAAATTCGCTTTGCCTTTGAAACTGTTACTCAATGCCTTAGGCACTTGCAGCCTGACGGGATCAATTGTAGCGTTCGGTCATATGAAAGCCTGAGGCACACGTACATGAGCGACTATGATGAAATTCTGGTTTCTATCCGGCGGATCACCCGGGCGATTGACCTGCAATCGAAAAAACTTGTTAAACAGGCAGGTTTAACGGCTCCTCAGCTTATCATCCTACAGGCGCTGCGTGCCACGGGACGCATGTCACCAAGCGCTGTGGCAAAGTCAGTCTCCCTCAGTCAGGCAACAGTTACGTCTATCCTCGACCGGCTGGAAAAAGCAAAACTGGTAAGGCGCGAACGCTCCACAGAAGACAAGCGTATCGTTTTCGCCTGTCTGACGTCAGATGGACTAAAGCGCCTTGAGGAAGCACCAGAACTGTTGCAATCAGGCTTTTTGCGCGAATACCGCAAACTGGATGATTGGGAACGGTCCATGATTATCAGCGCCTTCCAGCGTGTCGCAACAATGATGGATGCCGATGACCTGGATGCCTCGCCTATTCTGGATGTCGGCGAAATCGGCAAACACTGATCTACACTTGTTCCTTTGAACTCTAATCGTTATGACTGCTGGTTAAACACATGTGGCAAACTAAGCCGCTGACGTTTGTTACCACTTTCGTGCATTGAATGCAGTGTGGGTTCAATCTTCAGTTGTTTTGAACACAAAGGGTGAGAAACGTAGATTATGTTTGAACAACAGGTCAGCCAGGAAAGTGAGGCGGCAAAGCCCGGCCTTTTACCACCGGTATTTTTTCCTGCGGCAGGTGTTATTGCTCTTTTGGTTATTGTCACTCTGGTTGCTGGCGAAAGCGCCGCTGACTTGTTTGCTGGCGTTCAGGCCTGGGTTACCGGCACTATGGGCTGGTTCTACATGCTCGCGGTTACCGGTTTTTTGGTTTTCTGCCTGTATCTTGCGTTCAGCCGCTCCGGCGAAATCAAATTAGGCCCCAACGAGTCTGAGCCCGACTATAGTTTTCTATCATGGTTTGCCATGCTGTTTTCGGCAGGCATTGGTATCGGCTTGCTGTTTTTTGGCGTCGCGGAGCCGATCACGCATTTCCTAACACCTCCGGATGCCGACCCGCGCTCCGTTGAAGCCGCGAAACAAGCTATGCAGATCACCTTTTTTCATTGGGGCATTAACGGTTGGGCGGTTTATGCGATAGTGGGCCTGATCCTGGCGTATTTCAGTTATCGCCATAATCTTCCCCTAACCATTCGCTCTGCTTTGTACCCGCTGATCGGCGACAAAATACACGGCCCGATTGGTCACGTTGTAGACGTGCTTGCTGTGGTTGGCACGCTGTTTGGTGTTGCAACATCGCTGGGGTTTGGTGTCGCCCAGATCAATGCCGGATTAAACCATTTGTTCGATGTCCCACTGGATACAACAACTCAGGTCGTTTTGATCACGCTGATTACGGGGTTTGCGACGATATCGGTGGTTTCCGGCCTGGATGCTGGCATCAAAAAGCTTTCGGAACTCAACATGATTTTGGCTGGGTTGCTTTTGCTGTTTGTCATCATTTTGGGCCCAACTCTTTTGTTTCTAAACAGCTTTGTCGAAAACATTGGCCTGTACCTTGAGACCTTGGTTGCGCGTAGTTTTCGCCTGTATGCATACGAAGATAGTAAGGAATGGCTTAGTAGTTGGACACTGTTCTACTGGGGCTGGTGGATCAGCTGGTCGCCCTTTGTGGGTATCTTTATTGCCCGCATTTCACGCGGTCGCACAATCCGGGAATTTATACTCGGTGTTCTGCTGGTTCCCACGACCTTTACATTCATTTGGATGACAGCGTTTGGTAACGGTGCGCTGGCGCATGAGCTTGCAGGCACAGGGTCGCAGATAGCCGCCACAATTGAAAACAACCTACCGCTTGGCATTTTCGCATTTTTGGAAACGCTACCCTTCTCTAGCCTTGTCTCCTTCATAACGATCATTTTAATTGTGACGTTCTTTGTCACATCGTCTGACTCCGGGTCACTGGTTATCGATACCATTACATCTGGCGGGCATATCAACTCCCCTGTTTGGCAACGGGTCTTCTGGGCGATAACTCAGGGTGTTGTAGCAGCCGTGCTTATGCTTGGTGGTGGCTTGGCTGCGCTTCAAAGTGCCACCATTACAACTGCCCTGCCCTTCACTTTTGTAATTATTTTTGCTTGTCTTGGCCTTTTAAAGGGTTTGCGCATGGAGATGGCAAAGTCGCAAAGCGCTGCATCGGCACCCGATATCATTATCAATGGCCAGGGTGCCAGCTGGAAGCAACGACTGAACGCGCTTTTGTCATATCCAAGCAAAAGCCAAATGACCCAGTTTATGGAAGACGTGGTCCGCCCTGCTCTTCAGAAAGTCGCCGATGAAATTGAACTTGGTGACAATGAAGTCAGGGTAGAAGTAACCGAAAAAGACACTCAGCTAAGGATAATGCACGGTGATGAAACAGACTTTTTATATTCCGTGCATGTTGCAGGGCTCCTGAAACCGGATTTCGCGCATGCGCCCTCGGACCTCGACTCAAAAGAGAAGCCGCGTTTCTATCGGGCAGAGGTTCATTTGCTCGAAGGAAGCCAAAACTATGATGTTTACGGTTTTTCTCAGGAAGAATTGCTGCAGGATATTCTGTGCCAATACAATAAACATATCCATTTCCTGAACCTGGCCAGAGCCTGAATCCGATGCATGTCAGAGCTTAAAAAGGGTGATAAATGGAAACGACGATTGAGTGGGATGATTTCCAGCGCATTGATATGCGGGTGGGCACCATTGTTTCTGCGGAGACTTTCGCCAAAGCACGCAAGCCCGCCTATATTCTTCAAATAGACTTTGGCCCGGATATCGGCACCTTAAAATCGAGTGCTCAAATCACAGACCTCTACACATCCGATAGTCTTTTGGGCAAACAGGTTATGGGTGTGGTGAATTTCCCGAAAAAACAGGTTGGGCCGATTATGTCTGAATGTTTGATCACCGGCTTCGTGTATGATGATGGCACCGTAATACTTGCGGTACCCGACAAACCAGCAAAAAATGGGACGCGACTGGCTTAAACAAACTTCTATGCCGCTGACCCCAACGCATCAACAAGCGGACTAAGCCAGGGCTCATAAGGCTTCCATTGTGCAAGGCCCTTGGTATTAATTTTTTCTCTTACCTGTTCGGAACTCGCGGTGCGAACAGCTCGATCTGTTTTGTGAAAGTTCAAGCAAGCGTGTTCAAAAGGCAGACCGCAATAATCGAGAAGTTGCCGCACCTGCCCCTCTAAATCTGCAACCACATCTTCATATTGCACGCGGAGTATTTTACCTGGCAGGACCTGGTCCCAATGGTTCATAAGGTCCACATATCCGGCGTAATAGCGACCGACTTCCTGGAGGCCGTATGTGAACTCCTGCCCCTCCGCAAACAATTGTTTAAAACCGCTGAAACAGCAATCCATTGGATTGCGCCGAGCGTCGATGATTTTTGCGTTCGGCAGAATGAGACTGATGAGTCCGATATGTCGGAAATTGTTCGGCATTTTATCAATGAAGAAAGGCGCACCGGCGCGGTGCATGCGTGTATCTTCAATATATTGTTTGCCGTATTCCTCTAGTTGTTCAGGGCCGAGGTGTGTCAGGCCATATGGGTAGCCCTCAGGCGCATCGATTTTCTGCCGCCCCCGCAATCTGTGCGTCAGTGAAATAATATTCGGCAGCTCAAGCGTGCCATCCACCTTGCTATGAGACGCCAAAATCTGTTCGAGAAGAGTAGACCCAGCGCGCGGAAGCCCTACGATAAAGATCGGATCCGATGCCCGGTGCCCCACGCCTTCAAAGCGGTCAAAAAATGATTTGGTGCAAACGGCTTTCTGTGCAGCAAATTCTTCATCCATCTGGTCAGCATCATAACGGCTTTGTTGCCGTTTATATCTATTGCCACGGTCGTAATAGGCAAAGGCCTGCTCATAATCGCCGTGATCGTCATAAGACTTACCAAGAGCAAAGCACAGTTGGATGCGGGTTGCCTGACTGATGTGTGATGCTTCGACCAACTTAACCATCGCCGCATGTTCATTTTCTGGAAATCGATACGTCTTAAGGTTAGCGAGCGCGTGATAGGCATCCCCGTGCCCTGGAGTTGCGGCAATAGCCGCCCGGTAGGAAGAAATAGCTTCTTCCTGCTGGCCAATCGTTTTGAGAACATGCCCGCGAGACGTCAGCGTAGCCGGGTCTTTCGGTAAAGCCTCTAGAACCTTGTCAAACATATCGAGCGCAGTCTCAAGGTGATTGGCTTGCAGACATTCAATGGCATAATGCGACTGGAAGACCGGATTATCTGGATCGTTCTCCAGTAGGGTTTTTGCCTGCTTAAGGGCTTGTTGGTATTTCTGGCGTTTCCTAAGGACCGCAATATGGTCGAGCCGAACCTGGATATTGTCGGGCGCAAATTCTGTGGCACTTTCGAGTAGAAAATCGGCTTCTTCCATTGCCCCTAAACGACACCCGATATCGGCAAGCAGCCGCATGGCCTCAACATGGTGTGGGTTAGCCTGCAGAAACTTGCGGCACAGGTTTTCGGCTTTCAAAAGCTTGTGTTCATGAATGAAATTACTAACAGCCAGCAATTCTTTTGGTAACGCGGCAAGGCGACTGGCCTGCGCCTGTGCTTGGGAAGCCTCAGCCGCACGTCCCGCTTCAGCCAATAGTTTTGCCTGAGTTCGCCAGCTTGCCTCCAGCGCAGGATTGGCATTGCACGCCAACCTAAAAGCGGCCAAAGCCTCGGCTTGGCGACCTTGAGCGTTTAATAAGTGGCCATGTTCCTGGTGTGCTCGTCCGAAGTCCGGGTCTTCATTCAGAAGGGTCGAGAGCGTATTAGAAGCATCGTCAACCCTATTAAGGTAGCGGCAGGCAACAGCCTTTATATAAAGCGCTTCTGGATGAAAAACCTGGGCACCAAGTATGGTTTCCACGGCTTCCAGCGCACCCTCGACAGAACCTTGATAAAGCTTTTTCTGCGCATCCCGCAGAAACAAAGCGACTTGTTTCTCGTCCACCGGTTTTTCAACACCTCTATTGGAAAAGGCGCCAACCATGCGACGCCTTTTCTATTTATTTAGGATATATTAGGCGGCTAATAGTCGACTGAGAAGCGTAAACCGAATGTTCGCGGCCGGTTTATCGTAATCCGCTCCCTGTCAAAAATCAGGTTGTTGTTAAGCTGTGCGCGCTCATCGGTAAGGTTTTCGCCGAAAACCTCTACTGACCAATTCTCCTTGCGCACACCAACCGCAAGCCCAAGAAGCAGATAGTCTTCCTGCTCCGCACGGTTGATCAAAACAATGTCACTGAATGACGCCCCTGAATAAGCGAGTGTTGGTTGAATATGGGCTTCAAAGTCCTCATTTACGCTCCACTCGTAGCGCGCGCGCAGGTTACCTTGGAAGGACGGTGCGTAAGACAGGTCTTCACCGGGCTGCGCAATCGCCACACTGGCACCAACCAACTCGGTTACTTCAGTATCCAAAAGCGAGAAAGCACCCATAATCTGCAAACCAGGTACCGTTTGCGGTGCCCACGTGATGTCCCCTTCGATACCCCTGATTTCTGCATTCGCTGCGTTATCAGAGAAGAACAGATTGGTGATCGTTGGGTCAAAGATCGTTGTCTGCAAATCCTTAATTTCTACAAAGAACGCATTACCATTGAAGCGCACAGAATTGTCAAAAAGGTCCAGTTTCCAGCCTAACTCATAATTAGTGACTTCGTCCGTGCGCACCACAGCTGGCACAGCACCGCCACCCGCGCCAGCAGGCCGGTTTGGCAACCCGGGGCGGAACCCTTCGGAATAGGTAAAGTAAATCAGGGTATTCTCATTTGGGGTCCAGGAAACGTTGCCCTTAAAGACGAACCCTTCTGCCTCAGCGCCACGCGGCACAGGCACGCCGTTGATAACCTGTGTGCCATCAAACTGTGTATCCAGATTGGTGCCGAAAGCATTTACGTCTTCCCCACCGAAGTTAAAGAAGCTGGAATTGGCACTGCCCCTTAACCGCACATCGACATCATGCCAGCGCACACCACCTGTCACAGCCAGTTTTTCAGGAATAAGGTCGTAAGTCACCTCGCCGAAGAAGCCGAGCTGTTTGTCGGTACGCGTGATATCGTTAAAGAAAATTACACCAAGAGGGCGTGGGTTCGGATCGCTGACGCTAGATCCGGGCAGCGGCCCATTTTGAGGCCAGCCAAAAACACCCGGTGTGAAACTTTCAGCAAACTGGGATCCAGGATAGGTGAAATCGTTCCGCTCAACCAATTCCTGGTCACTGTAGAAACCACCAAAGGTAGCACGCAAACGATTTTCTGCTGGCGTAGTGAAGCGCAACTCATGCGTAAACACTTCGGTTTCAGTTTCACTGGCCACAAACAGATTTGGTGCCTGACATGTACCGCTTGGCGCAGCATCACCCGGATACGTAACCGATGCGTCACAGATATAGTATGGCAGATATTGACCAACAAACAGATAGTCGGTGTAATCCACTGTCTGGTCAGTGTCCCGGTTCAGGAAAGCGCCTGTATAGACCATATCAAGCGCGCCAATACGGCCTTCCAGTGTCCAGGCCGTGTTGTCGAAATCATCGACAACCTCATCACGGGAATATCGCTGAACCGACAAATCATCTGGGTCATCCAGTTCCGGATCAAAGAAAAACACGCCGTCGCTGTCAATGCGCTGACGAGTGTGACTTGCAGTAAAGGTCCAGTCTTCGTTGATGTCGTAGGTCGAGCTAACACGGAAACCTGTATAGGAAGCATCGTTAAAGTCTTCCTCAACGATTTCCTGATTGTTTGCCGGTAAGAAGTTGACACCTGAGAGGTCCGCTCCTGCTTGAAAGCCGTCCGACGTCGGCACACCGTTTGGTCGCGGTGTTGAAGAAGCAAAGCGCGCGCTTTCAGCCGCTGTGATTGTGCCCGCTACATTGTCAATGTAACCGCCCTGATTGTCGGCGTAAAAAACACCGCGCACAGCCCACTTCCCGTCAATAATCGGGTAGTTGATCATAGCTTCGACTTTTTCGCTCATTTCACCGTTTTTGGTGAAAGACACACCGCCAGCAACGCGCGCTTCAAATTCGTTCATGTTGGGACGATTGGTGATTAGCCGGATTGTGCCGGCCTGTGAGCTGGCACCAAATAGGGTTCCTTGCGAGCCGGGCAGCACCTCGATACGGTTAAGATCGGCAGCATAAACATCAAGGTTGCGCCCCACCTGCGTCACTGGCTGTTCGTCAAGGTAAAGTGCCACGTTCGGAGCAAGCCCGGCAACACCCGCCGTCGTCAGGTTGGGCGTGGTGGAAGCTAGACCACGAATGTAGATGGTGCCCTGACCAGGACCGCTGCCGCCCGCTGAAACGCCCGGCAACTGCAAAAGATAATCAGTGAAAACGTCGACATCTGTCTGCTCAAGTGTCGTGAAGCCAAGCGCCTGAACGGCGACCGGAATATCCTGAGTGCTTTCCGCCCGCTTAGTCGCGGTGACTGTTATTTCCTCAATCCCGGTCGCCTTTTCAGCGTCTTGCGCGATTGCGCCGCTTGCAGCGGCAATCCACATTGGAGTCGAGGCCATCAAGCCCACTTTTAAAGAGGTCTTCCCAAACATGTTTAAAGCATCTCCTGAGTAATGTTTTTTGGTCCAAAGCCGTGAAACAAAAGACTTCGGTGGCGAATATGCCAAATTGGACCACCTTTGTTTGGCGACCATAATTATTTGAATTGAAAGCTTCTCTAACAAACCGGTTGATAACCTGTACATGGAAAATCTTGTTTTTACGAGGCATTGCAACAACAATGGCCATCAAGTGTTGCAAATAATCTATAGAATTCAAATTACTTGCCGCATCGCTTTCCCTGCCGACAAATCCATCGAACATAGTAAGCGTCCAGGTATTTCTTGAGCAGTACCGCTTATTCGTTTGCCTAAAGACCAGTTAATAGCCCGCGATAATTTTAGGCTAGTAGGCACTGTAGGGATGGTAGTATCAGGGCAGCGCTCAGCGCCTCGTGACAAATGGAGCTTCAGACGAGTAATCGATAGTATCGAACTGAGACAAAAAATGGGAGAGCCTGCGAAGCTCTCCCATCCAATAGTTGGGCCGCTTACTAAGCTAGCAGCTTAGAAACGATAACGACCACGGAAGTAATACTGGCCGCCGTTGAAACCAAAGGGCGCAGCCTCTGGGTACAACTGACCAAGACTTCCTGCAAACGGGTTTTCGTCAGGATAGTTGTCGAACAGGTTGTTCACACCGGCGACCAACTCAAACTTCTCTGTGAGTTGATACGCGATTTCCGCATCAACCAGAAGTTCTGCACCGATATCGTTGACCCCGTTACCAGTGTCATCCCATCCGCCAAAGTAGCTGAACCGCAGCAATGTAGTGATTGGGCCTTCAGCATGTGTCCAAGTTAGAGTGCTTCTGAAGTTCGGAAGCAAGTCTTCAAGTGCCTGTACACGGCCATCACTGATTGGGTTCAATGTACCTGTATCAGTAACTTCTGTTTCCGTGAAGTTCATGGCCAAAACAACGTTCGATACGCCATTACGGAAATTGAAGCCATACCGGCCAACAACGTCAATACCACGTGTACTGGTGCTGAAACTGTTGGAGAAGAACCGGAACTGAGACAGATCATCAAGACCAATAAACTCCTGACGATCAATGACGCCTGCCGCATCAAGGCCGGTCAACGCTTCGGATACAGTGCCAAAGGTATCACCCCTAACGGAGTTCAGGGCATCCAAGAAGTTCACGTTGGCACCCAGTGCAACACGGTTGTCAACGTCGATATCGAAGAAATCGACAGTCCAGGTAGACTCACCTAAGTCGAAAGCAAACCCAACGGACATGTTGCGCGCTTCCTCGGTACCGAGTGTAGGACGTCCATTACCCTGACGTTCGATGAAGTCAGCCGCCAACTGTCCCGCAGCAGATGACAAAGGCAATGTACCCTGGTCAATAAGCTGCCCACCAACGTTTTGGGTGGTCACGTTTGTAATGTTGGCCTGACCAGCTGTCGGTGCATGGAAACCTGTTGAAATCGTACCGCGGATGCGGAACTTGTCGCTGACACGATACAAAGCGGCAAGTTTGTAGTTCAGGGTGTCACCAAACGCACTATAGTCTTCGTAGCGCAAAGCGCCCTGAAGCGTCAGGTTATCAGTGGCATCAAACTCAACATCAATGTAACCGGCATAGCTGTTCTGAGAGTTAGACGAGCTGTTCGGAAAACCACCAAAGCCATTTGAACTTGATGAGAATCCTTGATCAGCAAGGGGCCCCAAGGCAAATGAGGCAGCGTCGCCCGCGTCCAGATCAAATTGCTCTTCACGATATTCACCACCAAACGCGATGTTAATATCCGACGCAAAGTCACTCGCTATTGCATAAGAGAAATCCGCGTTGACGGCAGTTTCAATTTGTTCCTGGCCACCCGGTGTGAAGTTCCGGGGCGTATCTGGGCCAAGCGATGCGTTGATCGTGTTGTTGATGAAGAAGTCAGTGCGGTTTGAACCGTGCGTGATGCTCAGGTCGTAATCAAGGCCGCTTCCCATCTCCAGTTGACCCCGAACACCACCAGCGATGCTATAATCTCTGTTGTCACCGCCAAAGCGTGGCACAAAGCCACCCGGAATAGTTTCAATGAAGGAGAAACAGTTAGCACTTGCTGTTACCTGCGCCAGGATGGTTGGGTCAGGAATGAGACCAGCATCACCAGTTAGTGGAATCCCTGCCGGGCAAGCTTCGCCAACGCCCAAGCCGTCAAGATCACCGACGCGAACAGAAGCAACGCCTTCCGGGTCAACCGCACCAGTCAATGGATCAACAGTCGGACCGCGGTATACGCCGCCACGGTTGGTCGGGTTTCTGTAGAAGAAGCCACCAGTCACCCGCCGTTCGGCATAACTACCGAAGGCATACAATTCGATAGACTCGTTAATAGTGAAAGCCGAGTTGACAAAAAGCTTTAGGTCATCTTCAACATCGGGCTGACCCCAATATTGTGGCACTTCATCCGTGTAAGTATTGATGGTGCGGAAATCAGCAGCGTCGGTATTACCCGCAGCTATCAGCGCCAGAACGTCGTCCCGAACAACCGAGCGAACTGTACCGTCGGTGTCGCCGTATTCGGCTGTAACATTGACAAACCCGGCTTCACCCAGTGGCAGCCCCACATTGGCAGCAACGCGGTAATTATCGCCGTCACCCTCGTAAGTTGAACCGTAAGTCACCTCAACGGTTCCGCCTTCCGCACGATCTTGCAGCGCGAAGTTAATAACACCAGCGATCGCATCTGAACCATATTGCGACGATGCACCATCCCGCAGGACTTCAACGCGTTTTAACGCGAGGGAAGGCAATGCAGAAATATCCACACCTTGCGAGCCATCAGCAATACCGCCACCAAGGAATGAAATAACTGAGCCACGGTGACGACGCTTGCCGTTAACCAGAACAAGCGTGTTGTCAGGCGACAGGCCCCGCAGGTTCGCCGGGCGAACAATACTGGCCGCATCGGAAATAGGCTGTGTATTAATGTTGAACGATGGTACGGATTGTCTCAGCAGGTCCTGCACGTCCGTCGCGGCACTTTGCCGGAACTCGCCAACTTCAATGACATCAATCGGCGCCGTTGTATCAATCGCGGACCGTCCTTTACGACGTGTACCAAGTGTAACAATTTCTTCTACGTTAACGACTTTGACGCCGTCATCGTCATCTGCTGCGGCTGACTGCGCAACAGCCGGTGCCGCCATAATACTGGTCAGCAGGGCTGTTGACGTCATCAACCCAAGTCTCTGATTAAATGTAGTTCTGGCCATCCATAGCCTCCCCTTCTTGTGTAGCTTTTGATGCAGGACAGCTAAATGCGATCTATCGCCCTGCCTCGTCTTTTCATGACGCAATTCATCAAGCCCGACAGATACACCCGAAACGCTGCTCAGCTACTGATCATCCGAAGCAGGGCGCGGTTCCTAATAATACCGCACTCAAACACTTCTTCTGGCCACCGCGTGAAAGTTAGAGCCAAGATCATTTTTCAACTTATGCTTTCCAAAATGCACTTTCGTTTATGACAAGGTTGTCATAATTAACCAATCATTTGTTGGTAAGAAAGAAAAACTTTTCTTGCATAAATACGCAAGAATACACCTCAAAATACCTAAAGTGTGACATAAATGTTTCTAAGGCATTTCAATATTATGACTCTGTCCAGAGTATGGGATGCTACGGCACTCCAGAAACAACACTCTTAGCGTGTTACCTTTGGGAAGTGGCGTCTTTGGTCATTGGAATGAAGTCAATTTCCATCTGCCGACCAACCGGATAAGCAACCCGCTCGTCGCCTTCATACCCGTTGCGACGATAAAAACGCGCCCCAGTAAGGGTGGCCATAAGCTCAAAACGGGTAAAGTTGGATTTTAGGGCTTCAGTCTCGCAGCGATTTAACAAAGACAGTCCAACATCATGCCCAACAAAGTCTGGATCAACAAAGAACGCCCGTATCTTTGCCCGGTCGACTTTAGGGTCTAAAAATGCAGGGTTGCGACTTGTGTAGGCGTTACCACCAAATAAAGTGGCACGCTTGCTCCAGCCCCCGCATCCAATTATTTGGCGATCGGTCTGACATACGAAGTAGGTTTGATCATCAATGAGTGCTGTATCAATCGCCCATGCACCATCAAGCGCAGCATCTACCTCTTCTGCTGAATAGTCTTTTATGCATAGCGCTTTCGCTGAGCGTTTTATCAGCGCTGCCAAAATAGGTATATCTTCCCGAACGGCTAGGCGAATGTGCACAATCGGCTCCAATCAAGTGATTTAGAGAAAGCTGGCACATAAATAGCTCTGTTTCTAGAGGGTTTGCATAAGCCCATATTACGGGGCACATTCGCGCAAGTACTATATGCTTGTCGAAGTTCTGCGGTCTTTACTGCAATGGCTGCCCCCTCATTCCCTTCGCAGCACATTTATTGGACTCTCGGTAGAGATCTTTACTGCATCATAAAGTGATAGCAGCAAAATAATTGCCAGCAACATAACGAGAGGCAAGGTCAAAAGAACACCGCCAATTTCTATGCGCTCAACATAAAGCGTGAGCCATTGCTCGCTGAAATACCATCCAGCCGGCACGGCCAAAAAGGCGCTGTAGACCAAAGGTCTCATGGATCGCAGCATAACAGGGAAAAAGATCTGGTATGGCCGTGCCCCCAAACACTTCCTAATTGCAGCAGACTTTCGCATCGCCATTTGCGCTGTTCTAAGCAGAGCAAGAAACCCGGTAAGGGCAATGCCCCCTGCAATAATTCCAAAAAATGTCAGCAAGTTTGACCGATCAACCGCATCTGCAAAAGTGGCTTCGATTTCGTTGGCAAGCTGAACCCTATCAATGGCGAATTCAGGAAGTGTCTGCCGCCATATTTCTTCGATCCGGTTAATCGTCTGCGCATCAGCCCCTTCTCTCAGCCGCGCTAATATGGTGCCATGGTTCCAGGGCCAATCAATAAACAGACGAGGTAAGATTTGTGTATCGGAGGGTTCAAAGCGAAAGTCGGGCACAACCCCAACAATCGTCAATTGAAATTGCCACGTGCCAGTCCCTTGAACAACAGCACCAATGGCGTCTTCCGGATTCGCGAAACCAAACACCCGAACGGCGGCTTCATTGACCATAATATTTGCCGAGCCAGTGTTATCGCCCTGGCTCCGAGCATCTAGTTGATCGCCAGGGAAATCACGAACCAATGCGCGGCCGACAAGCGGTTCGATACCCAGCACACTCAAGACATTGGCGTCTCCTGCCTGATAAGAAACGGTCACCGGTTCGTTCGTTTCATCTCCGACCAACCGGACCCGCATCGATGCCGTATTTTGACCCGGCAACCAAGCCACAAGACCAACCTCTTCAACGTCCGGAATCTCAGCAATACGATCAGAAATCAATCGCGCATGATCAATGTACCCCGGTACGTTAGACAGTCTGATCGCCTGGATACGCTCGGGATCATATCCAAGGTCCAGATTGCGAAGGTGGTTGGTCTGGTAATGCCCAACCGTCGCCAACATCATCACGCTTAAGGAAACCGTGAATTGGACAACCAACATGACGGTTGCAAATATGGACTTTACACTCATACCCAGTTGCTTTTTTGCCTGCAGCAGTTGAGCCGGTCCCACCTGTTCAATACGCGACAAAGAATAAAGACTTGAAAGCACTGCCGGTACAAACGCTGATACCAGCGCAACCAAAACAATGCTCCAGTCCACCGTTAATCCACTCTGGGTGCTCTCGGCGAAAAATAGATATGGCACCAAAATTTCGTGCACGGCGAGACTGATCGGAAAGGCAGGGATACTGAATACAAGGGTGCGCCAGGCGATTGCGGCTGCAATATGTTTGCGTTGGGCCCCGTGAATTTTCTTCAACACCAAAAGCTGCAAACGGAGCAGGCTATCCGCCGTTGTCAAAAATATTGAGTTCAGGGTAACGGCCAGAAAAATCAAAACACCAATGCCTGCAAAAACCTGCAATTGGAATTTATCCCCACGCGGGCGCAGCGCATAGAAATCCGTTGGCTGCAGATGCACATCTGCAATGGGTGAGAAGATGTAGCGCAACCGCTCGCTGGTTGCCCGGCCTTCATCTGCCGGTATATTCTGATCGATAAAGGTCGCAATATTGTTGTTCAGCCTATCAAATGACTGAGGGCTTTTAAGCCGAGCATATGTGTGGCTGCTGTACCAATTCCAGTTGGACATAACATTGCCGGTGCGTTCAATGTAAGCGATAGGTACCGGTATGAAAATGTCATTGGCAAAATGGGTGTTTGAGGGCCATTCAGGTAAAACAGCAGCAACCCGATAGTCCTGAGGCCCCTCTGGCATTTGAATGGTGATGGTTTCACCCACAACATTAGTTTGGCCAAAGTATTTCAACGCTGCCGTGGCTGTTATTACTGAGGTTGATGGGGCAAGATTAGGCCGGTCCTCACCGTGCAAAACTGGCAGACGAACAACGTTAAAAAAGTTTGGATCAGCCCAGAAAACAACTTCATTAAAAACAGCATTGCCGCGCTGGACGCTCAGTACGCGCACTTGTAGGCGAGCGATGTCTTCAACATCGTCGGGTGCAAAGGCTGGCAATGCACCTGCCAATGGCGCGGGCACACGGGCCAGCCGTTTGCCGTTTGTCGGGAACAATGCACTCACTTGCGCTGTGACTTCATGGTCCTCAATCCAGGTATCATAGCCGACTTCACTGGCGATAAAACTGGCGATCATTAATATTGCTGTTAAAGCGATGGTAATCCCAAATCCACTTGCCAGTATCGGCAGCGTCGCCCGACCTATTTTCGGAAACCATCTCGATAACAGCATTGCCTATCTCCCCTGGGCCTTATTGAAAGTGCTATTTAAAAAATCAAAACTAAACACCTCTAAAACATCAATTGCAGGTGCCAGAGATGATTGATTGCCACCAGCCACTAAAATTCGGTCTTTGACTGTGACGGCCCGAACATGACGTCTCGGTGTGAATGGTAAGGCGAGGTCGCGCCATTCACCAGAAGAAACATCAAAGCCTAAAACCGAAGACTGCTCATTGTAATCGCCAAATAAAAACAAACGGTTTTCATTTCCGGCACCAGCATGTGCGCTTAGTGGTCTGGGTGGCGGCGTACCAAGTGACCATGAGTTGGCTTCAGGGTCAAAAATCTGTGTTAATGCATACGCCTTTTGGCGGTCGAACCCGCCAATTACATACACTTTTTCTTTCACCACGATGGATGCTGCATTACCAACAGCAGTGGGCATAGGCGTGCGCTCGACCCATGTGTCATAGGGAGGCGCGGTTTCAAATACGCGGCTACTTGGTTTTGAAACACCGGCCTCGACATCTCTGTAGATACCACCGAATACGAAGACTGACTGGCCTACTACCACTGCGGATAAATCAATGAGAGGTACAGGTAAATCAGGTCCCCGCCATATGGCCTGGGTATCAAGGTCAATTCGCTCCACCTCGGCAGCAAGCCGCCGTTGATCACCGACCTGAGTTCTGCCACCAAGCAACCATAAATGACCGTTTAACCAGACAGACGCATGGTTGGCTCTTGGAAAAATTGCATTGGCTAGAAATGTTTGCTTCAAAGTGTCGGGCGCAATCGCTTCAACCACCGACATCACGCCTGAATGGGTGTGATTTTCAGTTACGCCCGCCCCAATCGGCGCACCGCCTGAAATGAAAGCACGCGCTCCATCAGTTGTCAGCGACGGAGCATATCGAGGAATATATAGGTGGCCGCGCGCCGTTTCTTGGGAGGATATGCCGGCGCTTGCAATGGTGCCAACCATCACCAACGTTGTCACATACTTCCCAATGGTTCTTAGCACAGCATTCATTGTTTCGTTTCCCTAGTCGCTACCTTCTTAACTCTTTAGGTGCGTTTTTCATTTCTTGGTTGGTTTGTTCGGGATTTCCGCCTTTTTGTCCGGCCAATAAACGCCATGCTGCCTCAAGCGGCCCCTGCCTGTAGCGTTTTAGCCATAAATCGCTTCCCACAAGCTGGATGGCCCAAACACCTACAACAAAGAGGAAAAGTATATCGGGATCGAGCGTATCGAACGCACCTGGCATGAAAACGTGGAAAACAATCAAAAAGAAAATCGAATGAAAAATGTAATTAGTAAGCGCCGTCTTGCCGATGGCCTCGATCATACGCTTAATTTGACCGGTAATATTTGGGTAAAGGAAATGAATGGCGGATAGAAGCGCGAGTGACAGTACAGAGCAGCCTGTTCGGAAGGTGATATTTTGCAGCGGCAATTCCGTGGTAAAGCCCATGAACGGACCAACGGTTGGATTAGAGCCAACGCGCGCCAAAATGCCATACAGCACAAGCGGCAGGCCAATACAGAGGCCAATTACAGCCCACTTTTTATAGAAGCCAGCATCTTTGCGGCCCTGCAGGGCACCAGACCTGAACAGTGCCATACCTATCAGCATGAAGCCAAAGGCACTCCATATCCGGAAATAAGGCAACGCCGTCCATTGTAGAAACTGATTTCGCCATGCGTTGTAAGCAAAAAGGTCAGCATAAGTACCGGCATAGGCTTCAGAAATACTTGAAGGTGCATCGCCGTATTCCACCCAGGAAAACAGCCATTTATCCAGTGTTTCGAAATATATTTGCGGCCACTCACCAATCAGAAGGCCGATAGTTTTAAAGCTGATGCCCACCAGAACAAGGGTCCAAACAGGAGCACGATAAAACAACAGCAAAAATGGCCCGCAAACCGCATAGGTGATTAATATGTCACCTGGCCACAAGATATAAGCGTGCATCACCCCAAGCAAAAGCAGCACTGCCATTCGGCGAAGATAATATATGGAGAAACCTTTGGTCGTTCCGGCTGGCCCGGCAAGCAGGTAAATACTGGCACCAAACAACATGCAAAAGATCGGAACAAATCGCTGATCAAAAATAAGATACTGACTGAGCCAGGCGCTGACACTCCAGAAGTCCGGCTCAATCACACGCGACATGGAATCTCCGGCATGCCACGGAACATTTGCCACAAGCATGCCGAGAACAGCAACTCCCCTGAGAAAATCCAAGGACCTTATACGCCCTGTTTTCTCACTGTTATTTCCAGCAACCCCTGCCCCTGTCATAAAACAGTCCCTCAATTATGTCGGCCATACCGGGCTTGGTTGCCAACCTGCCGCTAAGCAATGACACGTATGCACAAACGTAAATCGTTACAGTGTCATTCAGCTTGTTACGCCGATTTGGTTACTATATAACTTCTTTCGGGAGGCACAATGCAGCAATATGTAAAGCAATTACCAGAAAAATTCGGTAAACCGTTGAGGGTCTCGAACACGCAACCCCGGAGACTATAAGCAACACGCCTATCCAAGAGGTAATCAAATGAAATTGACCAAACGCCAATTCACTGCTTTAGCGACATCGTTCGCATTTGCCGGGCTTGCAAGGCATCAGGCTATTGCTTTGGAGAACCTTTCTGTCACGGGCACGGGATATGGGGCGCTGGTTCCAGACCCAAACGCCCTAATCGATTTACCGCCAGGCTTCTCATACGAGATTATCTCGAGCTTTGGTGACAGGATGACAGATGGCTTTCGGGTCCCGGACAACGCAGATGGGATGGGATGCTTTAAACTGGACGAGACACGCGTTACGCTGGTTCGCAACCACGAACTCAATGTATCAAACGACGACCGCGGCCCGGCGCCTGATAATCCACAGCTTGATTTTACCATCTATGACAAACGGGATGACGGCACCCCTTTACCGGGCGGTACTACAACGATCATTTACAATCTGAAAACTGGCGAAGTGGAAAAGGAATTTATCAGTCTGCTGGGTACCATCCGCAACTGCGCCGGCGGTGTAACGCCTTGGGGTAGCTGGCTAACATGCGAGGAAAACGTCACTCTAAGCGGCGATGGTGTTGACAAAGATCACGGTTGGGTTTTCGAAGTGCCCGCAAATGCCGATGGTCCGATTGACCCAAAACCAATCAAGCAACTGGGACGCTTTAATCACGAAGCCGTGGCAGTCGACCCTAAAACTGGCATTCTATATTTGACCGAGGACCGGAACGACAGCCTCTTTTACCGCTTTATCCCTAAAACACCTGGCAACCTTCATGAAGGCGGTAAGCTGCAAGCACTCGGATTTGCAGGACACACATCAGGCGCAGATAGCCGAAACTGGGACACACCTATATGGGATGTGGGAGACTGGGCCACCGCCTTCTGGATTGACCTAGACGATACTGATAGCCCCAATGTCGACGATTTGCGGATTAGAGGGCACGCCAAGGGTGCGGCAATTTTTGCGCGCGGTGAAGGCATTCATTGGGGCAACAATGAACTGTACTTCTGCTGCACGTCGGGTGGTCGTGCTGAATTGGGCCAAATCATGCGCTATGTGCCCAGTGCATTTGAAGGCACAGGCAAAGAAAACGATGAACCCGGCCAATTGCAGTTGTTTCTGGAGTCCAGCGACCCAAACAGTTTTAACTTCGGCGATAACCTGACGGTGGCCCCAAATGGTCATTTGCTCGTTTGCGAAGACCAATACACTGACAATGTAGTCAATCACATTAGAGGGGTGACAACTGATGGTGAGGCCTATGACTTTGCCAGAATAAGAATTCAGTCAGAGTCTGCCGGCGCCTGTTTTTCACCAGACAGCACAACCTTGTTCGTCAACATTTTCAGCCCCACAAGAACACTCGCAATTAAAGGGCCATGGCTACATTTATGATTAAAAATACATCATTGATCTAAGTTTCTGGGCTAATTCTTTATCCTATAACAATCTGTCCATTATCGAAGATGGCTTGTAATTCCGCCTCATCGATGCCTTCCAGAACGATAGTTCCGTGCGTGCCAATGGTCAGGGTGGTATCATTGCCATCAAATGTTGCGGCGGCTAACAAATCAGCCAAAACAAGGCCTTCGATCTCTGAAAAGTCGAGCGTGTCTGTATCACCACCTGCAGAGCCAAAGTCGGTTATGGTGTCACTGCCAAAGCCGGTGATGAACGCAAATGTGTCATCGCCTGTGCCACCTGTTAAGCTATCATCCCCTGCACCGCCGTATATCAGATCATCATCAGCGCCACCGTCAACAGTGTCGTCACCGGCGCCGCCAAACAGCGTGTCATCCCCGTTACCCCCATCAACCATGTCGTTGTCGGTTGCCCCAAAGGCCTGATCATTGCCGTTGCCGCCCATAAGGGTGTCGTTACCGCTATCAATGGTGCCACCATAAAGGATGTCGTTGCCGTTGCCGCCATTGATACTATCATCACCAACACCGCCGCCAATGGTGTCCTGCGCGTTATCACCAAACACAGTGTCCATTCCGCTACCCGCAAAGATAACGTTATCACCGCCTTCAGTGTTAACGACTGTACCAGTGTCAGTATTATAAGAACCACCAACGATAAGGTCATCCCCTTCACCGCCAAACAAGGTATCATCACCGGCTGGGCCTGTATTGTCTTCGCGGGTGGTTGCACGTGCTTCACCGCCAACAATTATGTCATTGCCTCGGCCACCGCCAATAACATCATCACCACTGTTACCTTGGACCGTGTCATCGCCCTCATCGTTTGGTCCCGCGAAAATACTGTCGTTGCCGCTACCACCGGCAACACTGTCGTTCCCCTCATCGCCGCGCAGGAAGTCATCGCCGCTACCGCCAGAAACAGTATCGTCGCCGTTACCGCCTTCGATCGTGTCGTTTAGCGAACCTCCAGAAACAGTGTCATTGTTACCCTGCGGATCATCTTGCTCGCGAACAACAACAGGTTCTGGGTCAGGCTCCGGGATTGGCTCTGGCTCTGGTTCACTCACAGGGGCTGGTGCAGGCGAAGGTGCCGGAGCGGGTGCAGGCGCCGGGCTTTCTGTAACGCTTTGCCTGAATGCGAAGTTATTTGCCTGCAACACATCATTCACATCTGCAAAACCAAGTATCCTGAGGCTACTGCCATTACCAAGATCAATGTTAAGCTCGTCGTCATTACCGTCCAGGGTCGAGTTCGCAATGATGTCAGCCAAGCTTGTCAGCGTTGTGTTAACGAGCTCAATGGTGTCACCATCAGCCGCATTAAAGTCCGTGATCGTAGTCTCATTCGTTTGCGATTGGCTGCGTCCCTTACCATCACTGACCACGTTTGCTGAACCAGCCACTACAAAGCTATCAGCACCCGCACCGCCCGTTAGCGTATCATCCTGATTACCCAGTTCATTACCGTCTTCATCAACAACACCTGCTGTCAGTGTGTCGTCACCGTCACCACCGTTGATGCTATCATTACCACCAAGACCGTTAAGGGCGTTGTTATTCGCATCGCCAGTAAGCGTGTCATTACCACTACCGCCGTTTGCGTTCTCAATATCCCTTAATGTATCAATATTGGAGCCAGAAGTCGCTGTTCCCGCAGCAAGATCAAGGTTGAGGTCAGAACTACCGCAGAAATCAAAGGTGTCGACACCATCACCGCCACTAAGAAAATCGCTACCAATACCACCCACAAGCGTATCATTGCCCCCGCCGCCCATCAGCGAGTCATCGCCAGCATTGCCTATCAGCCGGTTATCGCCATCATCACCAGTGACAGAGTCGGTGCCGTTCGAGCCAATAACATTCTCAAAGTTGGCAATTGTATCGGTATCACCTGCAAAATCTGTCGCCGTGCCAGTGGCAAGGTTAATAACAATTACGCTGGTCGGGTCGGCTGTATCAGTGAAATCGACCGTATCGATGCCGTCGCCGCCGTCCAGACTATCATTACCGCTGTTACCGTCGATTGTGTCGTCCCCGGCACCGCCGGTGATTGTGTCGTTACCGGCACCACCAAACAGGCTGTCGTCACTCGCTGAGCCATTGATGGTGTCACCAGCATTACTGCCGATCACGCCTTCAATGCTGATTAAGGTATTGGTTTCACTGCCAGAAATGGCAGTGCCCGCTGTCAAATCAACGCTAACACCCATCAGATTACTGAAATCAATGGTGTCGGTGCCATCACCGCCGTCCAGTGTGTCATCGCCGTTGCCGCCGTCCAGCGTATCGTCACCGTCCTGCCCCCGCAGGCTGTTGGCATTGCCATCACCGGTTAAGCTGTCATTGGCATTTGTGCCCACAAGGTTTTCAATACCGGATAGTGTTCCTGCCTGAGATAAACCTGAACCAACGGCAATGCCGCCAAACCCCAGGCTAATGGTCCCCATCATAGACATACCTGTGCCACCGCCGCCAGAAGAGCTTATTGTTCCATTGGCAAGGCTGGCACTAACACCCGCAAAGGTGCTGGTTTGCGACCCAAAGTCACTTTCTCCAAGGAAAGCTGTGTCATTACCATTGCCGCCGATGAAGGTGTTATTGCCACCACCACCAACAAGGATGTCATCACCTTCACCACCATCAAGGCTGTCGTCATCGCCGCCGCCATCAAGCGTGTCGTTGTCGTCGCCACCAAACAAGGAATCATTCTCACTACCACCGATCAGGCTGTCGTTACCGGCACCGCCAAGCAGTATGTCTTCCCCGTCATCGCCGCCACTTAGCGTATCGTTACCATCACCGCCATCAAAGTTATCATTGCCGTCTGTGCCGCCAAACGTATCATCACCTGTTGTTCCAAGATCAGCCAAATCAGTCACTTCAATCGTGCGTGTATCGTTGGCTGATGCGCCGTTGGCGTCCACAATCGCGAGCGTCACTGTGCGATCTGCCGTAGAGGGTGATGTTGAACTGTTATCGAAACTAACAGCCCTCAACACTTCCTGCACAATCGCGGCTGTTGCCATGCTGTTGAAGGTGATCTGCAAGACACCATCGCCACCTACATCAACATCAGAACTACCTTGTGTGGCGGTACCAATGATCACACCGTTCGCAGATACGTTGCCCCCTGCCACTGTGATTGCGGGACCTGTGCCGTTACCGTCCACAATGCTAATGCGGTCCGTGGTTTCGCTGCCGTCTGTTATCTGAATAAAGAGGCTCGCGCCGTCAAAGTCCGCGTCCCCATCTGCATCAGCCACCATAGCGGAAGCATCAAGTGCTGTTGCTGCGTCGCCTTCGGTGTAATTCAGTGGCGTGGTGTCATCAATGCTGATCGTTGGTGTATTATTACCTGAAACTGCCGCAGCGGCTCCTACCCCACCAGCTGGGCCAAGCGGGTTGGTCAAGAAAATCGTGTTATTGCCGTTTGTAGACGTGATGCCGGTAAGTATCTGGTCAAAGTCAGCCTCGATAGTTGGCGTGCCTGTCGTTGTTCCAGATGAATATACTCCGGTGCGCAACACATTGGTGCCAACAAAGTTTAGATTACCTCCGTTATAGATACTGTTCTGTGTATTACTTTCTGAATTTGCAAAAATACTGTCAGTAACAGTTGTTGTTTGGTTACCACCACCGGAGAGTTGATACCCATCATTACGTGCAAATGTTGTGTTTGTGAATGTGACAATATTGGACCCGGAGCCATAACCTGTTCTGGTATATGAACGCACTGCGCTGCTATTCACACCAGCATAATTGTCCGCGATGGTAGACCCAGTAATAGAAAGATCACCTTCACGGATATGAATAGCGGAACCGCCAATGTCGTTACCGCCTGCGGTAGTGTTGCGGCTGAAATTACTATTGGTGATAGTCACTGGAGTTTCGAACGAGTTAAGACCCCCACCGTACTGATTTGCCCTGTTGTCGGTGATAGCTGTGTTAGATATAACAAGGCTGGACGCGGCATATCTTGCGTGAATACCGCCACCTGTTGCTGCCGTATTGTTGCTAATGACGCTGTTGTTAATCGTGAGCGTTGACCCGTTCCGATTTTCAAAGAATAAACCGCCACCACGATTACTCAAACTGCTTGGGTCCAGGTAACCGCCGGTTATGGTAAGGCCATCAAGCGTCACATCACCGTCAGTGATGCTCAGCACGCGGCTCATGCCGTTCGCGTCAATCGTCACATCAGGTGTGCCGTCATCATCCAGATCACCGTCGATGGTGACACCTGTGGTGATTTCAAGCTGGCTGCCACCCAGTGTGATGGTGCCGCCCTGATTACCTGATGTAGTGCCGTCCAGATCAAAAGTGATTGTTGTGCCATCGCTTGCCAGCGCCAGTGCTTCACGCAGTGACAAGCCGCCACCGTCCGCCGTTTCCGCCGCCAAGTCACCCGTCACCGTGGAGTCATCGCCCGTATCGCTGTTGCTTGTTACCAAAAATGTTTGCGCAACAGCAGGGCCGGAGCCTGCCACAACTGTGCCGGACGGTGCCGCAGGACCGCCCGATATAACAGCGATGGTTTGAACAACGCCACCATTGTCTGCCAAAACACCAGTCGTGACAGTTCGCGCCCCACCGCCACTGCCTACTGTCGCAGACGCAACATTTGTGAAGATATTCCTTGGATCAGTTTCAACTGTGATATTGCTGGCGCCGGTATCTGGTGTGAAAGCTTCAGTTAAAACAACAGGGCCTGTAATGTTAACCGTACCACCTGAATTATATATATTGGGCCTGGAGTCCGTTGTATCGCCAGAAAGGGACGAATCGCCAATAATACTCCCTGTTACATTGACGATACCGCCATAAAGGGTAAGTTCACCGGCGCCGGACGTATTGTTTGCGTTACCGGTAATTGTACTTCCAGTGATATTCGCCGTGCCACCCGAAACATAAACTGCACCACCACGATTGATATAATTGAACGCAATCGTGGTATTTTGAATATCCACGACAGTAGCGGCACCCGCCACGTGAACTACGCCACTAAATGCGAAATAGCCATTTGTATTACTAGCGATCAGGCTGTCACGAATGGTCGTAGCCGCACTAGAGTTCACATAAACTGCACTTCCGGTGTTGTTTGCATAATTGTTGGACAACACTGTGTCGGCAACAGTCAATGACCCAGCACCGCTAACATGAACGCCGCCGCCATTGTCGGCGGAATTATCTGTAACAACACTGTTCTGTATCGTAACGGTGGCCGCAGTTCCAACCAAAACGCCACCACCATCATCGTTTGGAAAAACGGGTTGTCCCCCACTTATCGTTAAACCATCAAGCACCGTTGTTCCGCCACTAATGTTAAACACACGGCTAGCATCGTTTGCGTCAATCGTTACATCTGGCAGATTGTCATCATCCAGATCACCATCAATGGTGATGCCTTGCGTGATCGCGAGCTCGGTGCCGCCAAGGGTAATGGTGCCGCCGTCCAACGCGCCAGCGAACGTAACCGTGTCACCCGTTTCTGCGAGACCAATGGCTTCCCGCAGCGAGAGGCCGCCACCGTCCGCCGTTTCAGCCGCCAGGTCACCCGTAACAGTGGCATCATCGCCCGTATCATCGGTTGTAGTAACAGTGAAAGTATCTGGCTGGGCGGTGATGTTAAACTGAACAGTGTCGTCGTCTGTACCCCCGTTACCATCGGATGTCTGAATGCGGATTGACCCTGCATTCGTGCCGTTCAGGTTTGGGGTGGGGGTAAAGGTCAGACTATTAAGGGCGCTGTTTATATCTGCAAGGGCACCACTGAATACGATCAACGGATCATCGGTGCCGTCGCCGGTCGTGAAAGCTATGAAACCAGCACTCAGAGATGCGGTCCCACCTGTGATGGTCAGTGTGACAGTCTGCGTGTCGTTATCACTATCGGCGATTTGAATATCGTCCGCAATCGCGACATTGGTGTCATCCTCGTTCACCGTTGGCGCCGTAGGCAGCGTAATTGTGGGCGCAGCGTTGGGGCCAGTGGCGCCGAGCGCAGCATAGGCACCTGTTGCTGGTGCTGTTTGGCCCGCACCAGTGCCAGCTAGTGCGCCACCGACAATACCATTTACTGTAACCGTACTCGCAAAAATCTGGCTGAGATCAGTTTGAACCGTTGCCGACGTGCCGTTTACTGTTGGGTTTTGACCTGAAGTAATCAATGTTGCAGACGAAAAAACATTACTGCCAGTATAGGTGAAGGTACCGTTGTAACCGGGGCCACCGTCATAATTCACAGCATTGTTTTCGCTCGTAATTATGCTGTTGTTCACAGAAAAAACACGTGGCGGTGAGTACCCTCCTTCGATTAAAACACCATCACCACTATTGCCTGTTATCGTTGTGGAATTGAGCGTCAGTGAACCGCCGTAATTCAACCTGATACCAGCCGCGCCACCCGTGTTCTGCGCAATCAATGAATTTGTAATAGTAACGCTACTCGTATCATAAATCAGTATAGCACCATCCTCTGAACTACTGGTGTTGCCTATAATACTACTGCCAGTAATAGAGAGTGTAGCATTGCGTTCTGTTTCGATGGCACCTGCACCCGAACCGGAAGAATTGCCGTAAAAATGACTGTCCGTTATGGTCACCATATTATTTTCGCGAATGGCCAAACCACCACCACCACTATTGTTATCGATTGTTGAATTAGCGATAGTGAGGGTGTTGGCTCCGTCCCTAACACTAATACCTGCGCCATTTTGGCCATTGTTAGTGTTATCAGTTATACGGCTGTTACGAATGGTAACTGTTGACCCACCGGTAATATAGACTCCAGCACCTTGGACATTACCGACATCACCACCTGTAATAGTTAGGCCGTCGAGTGTGCTGGCGCCGCCGGTTATATTGAACACGCGGCTAGTGTCATTAGCATCTATGGTAATGTCCGGTGTGTCGTCTCCATCCAGATCACCGTCAATGGTGATACTTGATGTTATAGAAAGCTGCCCGCTGCCTAGCGTGGACGTGTTGCCTGCCGTCACTTGCCCGAACGTCAACGTGCCACCAGACAGGCCGCTGGCAAACGTAATGGTGTCCCCGGATGCGGCAAGGCCGATGGCTTCCCTCAACGAGAGGCCGTTACCGTCTGTTGTGTCGTTACCATCATTATCAAAAGCTTCGTCATCAAGGGTGGTTACGGTGAGCGTTGCCATGGGTGTGTGTCCTTAAACGGGTCGGTATCTGTGTATAAAACTCAGTGAAAATGCGGGTGCTATGCAGCGTTGGTTTTATCTGTGCTTGATCCAGCAGTGTCTGCCGCATTGCTGTTCTCGGCCTCTGGTTTTTCTTCTGGCTGCTGCACGATCATCTTGGCGCGGGAGCCCTTGAGGTTCTGCCAGAAGTTCAGCTGTGAATACTGCTGGAACAGTTCAGGTGGCAGGATGGTACGGCGCGGCATCGGCTGCACCTTCTTGTGCACCTTGTGCAGGCCCGATACGCCGAGGTTCTCGTCAAATGCAGGGGCATCGTATTCAACATTGTCGAAGTCGTGGTCGTATGGGTCTTCTTCTAGGAAGCCACAAACAAGTCCCATCACTTCTGCGGGGCGCACAACCAACAGATCATAGTCAATCAGTAGCAGCTTGTCGGCGTTCGCGCCGTATAGTGCTTCTTGCAACGCAGACCAGCCGTACCCCACAAGGCCGTTACGGTTTGCCAGTGCCTCGCACCGAGTAAACACCGTGCTGCGCTGGTTTGCGTCACCAAACAGGCGCGTATTTTCAAATGCATTGGACTGGAACTGGCGTTCCATACTATCCATCACCCACGCGACATTGCGCACGCAAGCCAAGATCTTGGTATTAGGGTATAGGTCTGTGATCGCCGCGAGGTTGGCGGTCCAGGCGCGGTTGGTGTCAAACACTACAGACTTCTCGGAAGGTAGGTCAGCGTAATAGCTATCGAACAGGCCTTGGGCTAACCGCTTGCGCTGTTCGGTGTTTACCATGGGCGCCATTTCGGACCCGGCACTGACGGACGCAATCAGATTACTGAATAGCCCACCAACGGGGCTTGTCATACCAGCGTGGAACCTTGGATTTTGGCGCAGAATGGCAGACAGTAACGTAGAGCCAGAGCGCGGCAACCCGGAAATAAAGTTGAATGTTCGGGGCGAGGTGTGGGGAGAGACCATTGTATCTGCCTTCATGTAAGGGCGAAAAATACGCCCGTATTTCGCTCTCGAACCCCGAATTCATGATTAACAATTCGTTAATTCAAAACAATCGCCCAAAAGGGTGATTGACGGCACTTTTTTGGCGGCTCAAAATGGAGTTTGGGGGCAGTTTGGAAACAATTTATGCATAGCCATGAACAGCATGAAGTGGCGCAGGACAGCACCTTCACCGCGTGGCAGTTGATTTGCTTTGGCTTATTGAGCACACCAATAGCGATGGCTGGCTTTGCCTTTGTTGTGTTCGTGCCCACCTTTTATGCGGTGGATATGGGCCTTGGTCTTGGCCTTGTTGGCGCCGTTTTCGTGGCGGGGCGCTTGTTTGATGTAGTGACTGACCCCGTTATTGGGTATCTAAGCGATGAAACTCGAACACGTTGGGGGCCGCGCAAACCATGGATTGTGATGGGCGTTCCGGCCTTTGGAATTTCTAGCTGGTTGCTGTTGTCACCGCCAGACGGCGTCGGGCTGATCTATCTTTTGATTGCAAGTGGGCTGTACTTTCTAACGTATACATCCTTGGACGTTCCCTATTCTTCGATAGGGCTGGAAGTGTCGCCAAATGTCCATGAGCGATCCTTTCTCGCAAGTTCGAAGGCTATTTTTCAAGTGATTGGGGCCATTTCGGTGTCGGCCGTGCCCGTTGTTCTGGCTCTAAAGACGCCTGATGCTTTATCCGTGATCGCGAAGTTGATTGCGGTTCTACTGGTATTGGGGTTGGTCTCATTTCTGATGTTTGTGCCAAGCCAGCACCGCATCGTTACTGCACCGCGCGTCAGTATGCGCACAGCGCTTGGCCTAATTTGGGATAGCAAACCCTATCGCCGGCTAATCCTTTGCTTTTTGATCATCCAGTCTGCAAATGCGCTGACGGCTGGTTTATCAGTTCTGTTTATCACCCATGTCATTGCTGCCCCTGAGCTGATTGGTGCCTTGATGGGAGTGCTTCTACTGTCGTCTGCAGTTTTTTTACCGGTTTGGGTGTTCATTTCAAAACGCACCAGCAAGCCTGGGGCATGGCAAGCCGCTATCATCACATGCTGTGCGCTTTTGGCGTTAACTCCCTTCCTGGAAGCAGGTGACATAACAGTTATGTTTGTACTGTCGATGGTTATTGGCGCAGCGTTTGGTGCCGATGCCATTATGCCGACATCAATGTTGGCGGATATTGTTTATGAAGGCGAAAAAGAAGGGGAAAGCCGCTTGGCGGGCATTTATCTAGCGGTCAAAAATGCGGTGTCCAAGCTCGCGTTTGTCGTCCCGATGGGGCTGGCATTTCCCGTTCTTGATTGGGTCGGTTTCAATGAAACTGGTGCAAATACATCGGACAATTTGTTTGTGCTTACTGGTTTTTATGCGCTCCTCCCCATTGGCTTCAGGCTTGTAGCTCTCTGGCTCCTCCGCAAGGACACTATGTTCGACCAATCGAACAGCATTGCGATGGCCATGAAATGAGCGCTTATCCGGAATATGATATAGTCGAGGCCCGTATTGAACAGGCGCAAATGTTAAAGAGCCGGGTCATTGCATCCTGCGTTTTTGTGCTTTTTCTGATCGCTAATTACAGCATCTTGATGTTGGCGACCGGTGCCAACTTGGTTGTAGCATTGTGGGTTGTTGTTGCGAGCATCATGGTCGTCGTAACATTCTTGTATGCTCGAAACGCATCCCGTGACGGGATCACCAGGGACAATGTACACGGGTATCTGAGGGGGCACATTTTTGTGTCCGCGCTTACAGGCATCGTATGGGGCGGTTTTGCAATATACATGGTGCAGTTAGACTCCGTGCTCAGCCTTTTCATTGCGGTTTTTCTCGTATGCGGAATAACAATTGGCGGCATGCTGCCCAGTTCTGCTTACCGGCCTGGTTATGTTGCACTCGCAGTTTTCGCATTGTTGCCCTTCTCGATTTGCATCCTGATTGTGACTGAGTGGCCTTTAAAACTGTTGGGGCTAGCCATACTCGTCTATTTTTTGTTTGGCTTGATCACAAGCGCACGCGCCGAGAAAGATCTGCATGACTCTATCTTCGCCAGAAAAACAAGGGAACACACAGCAAAGATTGAAGCAGAAAATACAATCGTGCGCCGTGTGAACGAAGAGAAAAGTCGGTTTTTGGCGGCGACCAGTCATGATCTATCGCAACCTTTGCACGCGCAAGGCTATTTTATTCAGGCGCTCAAAGAATTGGTGACTGATCCTTCACAGATTAATTTGCTGGGGAAAATCGAACAGACGTGGCGCAGGCAAGGTGATTTTTTGCGCGGGTTGATTGATATCAACCGTTTAGACAGTGGCGCAATCACACCGCAGACTATGCTTGTTGATGTTGAAGCTGATATGATCGCTCTTGTAGACGAGTTTCTTCCGATTGCAGCAGTTAACAAAGTTGCCCTGACCTCTCACTTACAATCCGCACAAACAAACACAGACCCTGTGCTATTAAACAGGATTATTCGCAATCTATTATCGAACGCAGTTCGCTACACGCAAGCGGGCGGTATGGTTGACCTGAGACTTGCCAAAACGGCAACCGACATTCAAGTGGTGGTAAAAGACAATGGCCCCGGTATCCCCCCACATGAGCAGGATTTAATTTTTAAGGAATACGTCCAATTGTCTGAGCAAGATCATGACAGCGAACACGGCGTTGGACTTGGTCTTTCCATTGTTCGGCGGCTCACCGATCTATTGGGTTTTCAGTTGAAGCTTCAATCAACTGTTGGCGAAGGCACATCTTTCACACTGACCATGCCACGAGTAAACCTTAGAACAGATCAACCTACTGTCGGCAATGGTACCGGCAAAGACGCAATGCCGCCGTTTGATAACATGCCGCTGATAGTCGTGGTTGATGATGATATAAACATCCGGGAGAGCATGGCATCTCTCCTCACGAACTGGGGCTGCCAAATCATTTCAGCATCCGGCCCTGACGAAGCGGTCTCTCTTCTCAATGTAACGCGTGAAATGCCATGGCTATTCATTATAGATCGGTGTCTTGCATCCGGACAGGATGGCCGTGATCTGATTGAAACGCTGCGCGATGAAGTTAACGAGGAAATCCCGGCTATTTTAATGAGCGGCGAACCTCATGAGCCGCGCAGCGATACGATGCCGCCCAATGTAACATTTTTGAGAAAACCGGCTGCTCCGGACATCATTCACCAGCATATCTGCAATGCCACCGCTCACTAAATCATACCCAAAGTTTGGGCGCGCTGAACGCATGCTGTGCGCTTGTTTACACCAAGTACCATAAAAATCTGCCGTAAATGGGTTTTTACTGTATTTTCGCTAATCGATAGCAGGCGTGAAATTTCTTTGTTCGACGCACCTTTTGCTATCATTCTTAATACTTCAAGCTGCCGCGCCCCAAGGGATGGCAACACATGGTCATCTGACACGCGCGCACCAGATACCCGTTTTTCATCTATCGTGCCAGATTGAGCAGGCTCACCATTGTCTGCCGGAAAAAAACTATTCCCGGCCAGGATAGCCTCAATTGCCTCTAGCAAAACTTTATTGTCCGAAGATTTGTGAACAAACCCTTTTGCGCCCAACCTTCTTATTTCATCTAATGGCGGCGCAGTATTGATACCTGAAAGCACTAAAATAGGCATGTTTTTGGTATGTGAACAAACGGCTGCGACAAAAGCTAAACCATTCATCTGGTTCATTATCAGATCACAGATTATTATGTCCCAACGGTCACCCAATTCGATTTTTTCAAGCAATGTTAGAGGTTCTGAAAAACCACTGACCTCATAGTCCTTGCGTTCGCCCTGCACCATAAGAGTAAGGCCATCCAAAAACATACGGTGATCGTCTAAAATAGCGATTTGAAAAGGCTGTATAACTGTCACCATTGAGTTTCGTTTTAAAATCTCTGCAAATTAGTCGGTTGCTTATACCTTAACAACTACTTTCAGCTGTCGATTGCACACCTTTATTTAAAATGTTTGATAGAATTCACCCAAACACATGCTTACATTACGCCTTCTGGGAGTATGCAAGCCGTCTCATGGATCATTCTTTGGTTATACAAACCAAGCCTTTGTCTTTTGGACCTATCACTTTTTGCTGTTGGTTACTCACGTAGGATTTACCACTGCGGGGCTTGCGCCTCCTCGTGTTGCCTTCGCTTCGCTTGTCCGTCAGCTCCGCTTTGCTTCGGCGCTTCGGCCGAACATAGGTTAAAATCCGTATCTCACGGCGACCAAAAAGTAAAACGCCCCACCCGGTAGGGCGAGAGTCTTGATCGTTGGTCTTGGGAGTAGGGTTTACCACTGCGGGGCTTACGCCTCCTCGTGTTGACCTGCGGGCTGTCGCCCTTGGTCCGAACAGTAGGTTTCAACACAACTACTCTCGTAATCAAAACGCAAAAAACCCCGCCACAAGGGCTGGGTTTTCTTGTTGGTTGCGGGAGTAGGATTAGTCTCACCACTTCGTGGTTCGTCATTCCGCTTCGCTACGCTTGCTCCATATGAACCTTTAACGGTTCAACTCCTACTACGCAGCCCATAACAGCAAAAGGCGCCCCATAAGGGACGCCTTTTGACTGTTTGGTTGCGGGAGTAGGAGTTGAACCTACGACCTTCAGGTTATGAGCCTGATTGATAGGTTGTCAAACTATTGAAATATATAGATAATAAAATTCATAGAAAATTTTTGTGTGCATTTTTGTGTGAGTCTTGAGTTTCGGAAAACGCATTTTAAGCGTCTCCACATAGCCATCTCATTTGTTCAGACTTCTAAACACCATAATGAGCACTGATCCAATTTCTTATGAAGAAGTCAGATTTGAGAACTATCTTCCGCGTATTGCTGGCACTAGTTACATGTTTAGCGAGAATTCATATCAAGGAGAGTGGATAATGTTCTTCTCAAAAAGTGTGTAAAAAACCTCAAATTGCCCATTTGAATACAAAAAAAACACATTTTTTGACTTTTGCCGTGATAAGCAGACGAATTGATAAGGGCTATTGGGGCTGTCGAACGACGGTATCGCGAGTGCTATCACTCTGTCAGTACAGGGAGAAGAATACTGAGCATCTTAATCTTGGTGTCGATTGCCAATGCTATTATTGGCACAACGTTATCATTGTTGTTCTTCTGCACCTGGTGGGCTTTGGGTTATTGGTATGGTTTTGGTTATAAAAAACACATATTGTTGTGGAGCTTTGTTTATTCTGTCCTAACACTTGTTTACATCCCAGACTTGTTTTTCGACGCTGGAACACTCAAGTTATCTGCGCAAGAACAGGCCGACACTTTACTCTTTTTAGCGCCGTTTGTACCTTTGCCACAGGTTCTCACCTATATTGCTATCCGGCAAAGGCAAAATAGGAAACTGACAAAACGTGAAGTTGCCTGTGGCGGCACGCTACTGTCGACATATTTTGCAGTGACCTTAGGCTTTTATTTCGATATTTTTTCTATTGGTAGTTTTGTTGTCAAAGACCTGCTTGTCACCCACTGCTGCATAGTTGCAATCATCTGTTGGCAGCTACGCCGCGCCATACTGGATGTGGGCAGGGAAACACAATCAACCGAAAGCTATTTATCCGTTGTATATTCGATTGCTACCGTCGTTACTGGTGTCGGTGGCATTGTTGCCCTATTTGCCGCAATGGGTATTAACCTTAGCTGGGGCGCGGAGAGCTCTCAGATTCTTATGGACGTGGTCCAGACAATTGGTATTTCAGGCACTGGAATATTTACTCTTTTGCTACTAGCACAAGATGCGTTGGAAGAATGGGAAAGAGGTTTAATTGACGAGACAAAAAGGCGTAAATCTTTAACTGATCAGTTACGGAAGCAGGAGCAGGTTTTACTGCAAAGCGAGAAGATGCGCTCTTTGGGAGGGTTGTTAGCCGGCGTTGCTCATGAGTTGAACAACCCTCTTGCCATCGTGGTCGGAACATCTCAAGTGCTCAATCTTGATGATGAAATGAGCCCAGACAACAAGGAAAAGGCAGGGCGCATCGAAACAGCCGCACTCCGCTGCAAAGCCATTATTCGATCTTTTCTGGATGTAGCAAAACCTGAGCCTCTGGAGTATTCCAACTTCGATATAGGGGACTGTATTGGTGATGCTGTTGAGCTGACAACCATGGTCCTCAAGCAGGATTATATAGGCTTAAAGATCAGTGTCTCACCAGACCTTCCCCCTATCTTTGGTTCCCCCGACCAGATGACACAGCTGATCATTAATCTGGTACTGAATGCCAAAGATGCCATTCTTGAAGACAAGAGCATTGAAAAGGGAAATGGTGAGGTCTGGATCAACTGTCTGGTAGATGATGAAAGCGAGCTCATCCAGTTGGAGGTTCATGACAATGGCCCCGGTCTGCCAGAGTCTATGCGGACGGAAGTTTTCGAAGCCTTCTTCACAACAAAAGAAGCAGGCAAAGGAACAGGGCTTGGCCTGTCGATAGCTGGCAATATCGTGCACAGCCATCAAGGCACCATTCAGTTTATTGAGCCAGACCATAAAGGAGCCTGCGTTCAAATAAGGCTACCCTACAGTCATATGCCAATGGATGAACAGCTTAGTATAGTTGACGATTTTGCGCGGCGGGAACGGCACACCATCCTTATAGTTGATGATGACCCTGATGCTCTGGAGACCTTATCTGACATACTGGTTCTGATGGGACAAACCGTATTCACAGCGTTAAGCGTTTTTGAAGGTACCAAGATATTCCAGCAAGAGACGATCGACTTCATCATTACCGACATCCGCATGCCTGCGATTGACGGTAAGAAGTTCTATAAGCAGATACAAAAGCACCGACCTGAGTTCATCCGAAAAACAGCCTTTGTAACCGGCTCCTCAATCGACGAAGATACGAAAGAATTCCTGAAGCAAACAGGCCGCTCCGTCATTGAGAAACCTTTCTCCGCAAGAGATGTCGGGAAAGTGCTCGATAAATTCATTAGTGGCACGCATAAAGTGAACTAGGGATGGTGTCAGGCGGAAAAATTGGGTTTCCAGCTAACAACAGGAGCGCCCCATGTACCTGACTCTCGTCATCCTGATGATCGTCGGCTTAGTTGTGGGCACAGTTATCTCTTCGGTATTATTTATCGGCTGGAACACATTCAGTAGAAATAGCCATACCCTAAGCTGGGCATGGGCACATCTTATTTACACACTGATCTACGTGACAGTTATTGTTGACGCGGCGTTTGGCGGCCATTTTTTCTTGGAAGTGCTGCTCTTCAATGCACTAATTGGACCTTTGCCGCTGCTTTTCTTTCATATTGCGGTTCGTCAGCGCCAAAAGAAAGCTGTTCCGCAGCGTGAACGATCAATTTGGTTTATTCTAATAACGATAAATGCTGCCATCTATATCGCCATGTATTTTGGTGTCACTCGTTTCGACACTCCTCTTATTACTGGCTATCAGTTAGTTCAGCATGGCACTGCAACAGTTTCTTTGTGGCTTGTACGTACTGCAGTGGCCGATCGGCATGACAAAGAAAGACTTGCTGAAAAAACATTTGAGGTTTTGATAACTGCTTCGCTGGCAATAATTGGCCTAGAGTTCTTTATAGGGTTTATGTCAGTTTTTGGCTTTACGTTTGGAATAACTCAAGCTGCATTTCACACCGTCTTAACCTTTGTTGGAATTGCTTTATTTATCCTCTTGGGGCTATTCGTAATTGCACTGTTGGCAAGTGATAATTTAGCGGCGCGCAAGGCCAAAATCATACAGGAAGTCGACAAGAACAGTTTGCTAACTGATCAGTTACGGAAGCAGGAGCAGGTTTTACTGCAAAGCGAGAAGATGCGCTCCTTGGGAGGGTTGTTAGCGGGCGTTGCTCATGAGTTGAACAACCCTCTTGCTATTGTGGTTGGCACATCTCAAGTGCTCAATCTTGATGATGAAATGAGCCCAGACAACAAGGAAAAGGCAGGGCGCATCGAAACAGCCGCACTCCGCTGCAAAGCCATTATTCGATCTTTTCTGGATGTAGCAAAACCTGAGCCTCTGGAGTATTCCAACTTCGATATAGGGGACTGTATTGGTGATGCTGTTGAGCTGACAACCATGGTCCTCAAGCAGGATTATATAGGCTTAAAGATCAGTGTCTCACCAGACCTTCCCCCTATCTTTGGTTCCCCCGACCAGATGACACAGCTGATCATTAATCTGGTACTGAATGCCAAAGATGCCATTCTTGAAGACAAGAGCATTGAAAAGGGAAATGGTGAGGTCTGGATCAACTGTCTGGTAGATGATGAAAGCGAGCTCATCCAGTTGGAGGTTCATGACAATGGCCCCGGTCTGCCAGAGTCTATGCGGACGGAAGTTTTCGAAGCCTTCTTCACAACAAAAGAAGCAGGCAAAGGAACAGGGCTTGGCCTGTCGATAGCTGGCAATATCGTGCACAGCCATCAAGGCACCATTCAGTTTATTGAGCCAGACCATAAAGGAGCCTGCGTTCAAATAAGGCTACCCTACAGTCATATGCCAATGGATGAACAGCTTAGTATAGTTGACGATTTTGCGCGGCGGGAACGGCACACCATCCTTATAGTTGATGATGACCCTGATGCTCTGGAGACCTTATCTGACATACTGGTTCTGATGGGACAAACCGTATTCACAGCGTTAAGCGTTTTTGAAGGTACCAAGATATTCCAGCAAGAGACGATCGACTTCATCATTACCGACATCCGCATGCCTGCGATTGACGGTAAGAAGTTCTATAAGCAGATACAAAAGCACCGACCTGAGTTCATCCGAAAAACAGCCTTTGTAACCGGCTCCTCAATCGACGAAGATACGAAAGAATTCCTGAAGCAAACAGGCCGCTCCGTCATTGAGAAACCTTTCTCCGCAAGAGATGTCGGGAAAGTGCTCGATAAACTCATTAGTGGCACGCATAAAGTGAACGAACCATAGCAACTGGCCCTGTAGCATCCAGCAGACCAACAACTGATTCGCAAATTCCAATAACGGATTTGGGACTGAGGACGCAACAGCGAGCCTACACCCCATAATTGCAAAAAATTAACTGTTTCTTGTCATACTATACCGGAACGATCAGCTGTCCACTGCTTGTGAACCATAGTATTAACAACTGTTTCCCCATGAAAAGCAAAATATGCCGCTTGGTTGGATGTGTACTGGCGCTCGACAAGAATTTGAATGAATTCATAAACGACAAAACTCTTTTGTCGTTAAATTGTATTAAAATCTTCGCAAACTATTGACGCTCCATCATTGGATGCGCAGGCTTTTGCAGACGCTGTCTAGCAAAGGTTATCCGTATGTCTGGGTTCAAGTCGAAGCACTACCCCTATTTCAAATCCTTAGAAGGTGTGCAGTCGACATCGGCAGTTCAGGGCGGTGCCTCGCACCTGGACATCCGCGATACGGTTGAAATAACTGCTTCTGGAAACTTGTTGGTAGATCGATTGCTGAAGGAACTCATCTATGCCAGGTCAGATGAAGACAAAACCCTGATAACCTTCAGTTTTCCGGGCGCGGAAAGTCACTTTGTGGACGGGTATGGTCATGACGAACATCTTTCAGTCTCACCGGTTTCTGAGAACATTCGTGATCAATTTGTCTCTTTTTTCGATCAGCTATCAGCTCTGACCAACCTTCGCTTTGAAGAAGTGTCAGACGATGAATCCTCGGCCGGTACCATACGGTTGGCCTGGAGCGACCTCAAAGACACCCGCGCATATGGATGGGCGTATGGCCCTGGAAACTATCAGGAAGCCGGCGACATTTGGCTAATGCGAGAATATTTATCTGAGCAATCCGTAAACTTCACTAAAACACTGTTGCACGAACTTGGCCATGCTCTCGGTCTTAGTCACGCAAACAACGTCGGTGAGTACAACAGCTGGGACTATACTGTCATGAGTACGACCATGACACTACGCCACGAAGGCGTCACCGGTTCTGATCTTGCTCCGCAGTCGTTTATGGCGCTGGACATCTTGGCGCTACAACACCTGTATGGAACCAACTACAACGATACCGGTGGTGACGATACATACCACTTTGATCAATCAAACAGATACTATTTGACGATATGGGATGCTGGCGGGGTGGATACTATTGTTGTTTCCGGCGGCTCAAAACCGACAAACATTGATCTGCGTGGGGGGTGGCTCAATGTAGGAACCGAAATTACTTTATACGGTGAGGCCAACCAGAAGCAATCGTACACAGTGTATCTAATGGACGATGTTGTGTTGGAAAATGTTACAGGTGCTGCTGGTGATGATACTTTGCGAGGCAATGCAACTGGCAACGTTATCCATGGCAATGCCGGCAGCGATGTTATTGCAGGCCGCGAAGGAGCCGACACTATTGATGGCGGCCAAGGCGACGACGAAATATGGGGTGGTGCTTCGGGAGATAAGTTAAGTGGCGGCGCCGGCGATGATGTTATTGGCGGTGGCGATGGAGCCGACACCATTGATGGCGGCCAAGGCGACGACGAAATATGGGGTGGTGCTTCGGGAGATAAGTTAAGTGGCGGTGCCGGCAATGATATTATGGGCGGCGGCGATGGAGCCGACACTATTGATGGCGGCCAAGGGCACAACCAAATATGGGGTGGTGCTTCGGAAGATAAGTTAAGTGGCGGTGCCGGCGATGATATAATTGGCGGCGGCGATGGAGCCGACACTATTGATGGTGGCCATGGGCACGACGAAATATGGGGTGGTGCTTCAGGAGATAAGTTAAGCGGCGGTGCCGGCAATGATGTTATTGGAGGCGGCGATGGAAACGATTTTCTGATAGGAGACAACCCTGAGGATAGTCCATCAAACTCCGGTAGCGATACACTATATGGAGGTAGCGGACACGACACGCTTGTGGCTGGGAACGGGGCTGACCTGATCTTCGGAGGCTCAGGCAGTGACCTTATCTATGGCGGCAATGGCGATGACGGCCTCTTTGGTGGAAGCGGCAAGGATACGCTTAGCGGTGGCGACGGCGATGACACATTGACGGGGGGAGCTGATGCAGACAGCTTTGTTTTCAAACAAAACAATGGCTTCGACACGGTGACAGACTTTGAAAGTCAAACAGACATTCTTGATTTCAGTACTCTGAATCTAACACCATCACAACAAACTCAGGTCCTGATGTCAATTATAGCGCACCAAGGCGGCAGCCTTATTTCTTTGCCCGGAGGCAACAGCGTCTGGCTCCAGGATGTCTCACCGAGTGAACAAAACGATTTCATGTTCATTTTTTGATGAAGAACTGTTTAGCAGGGAATTGCTGAGTTTTGAGGGCTGGCCAGGAGAATTTCACTGTATTCAACTCGGCTAACTGCGTCAGCCGGCTTTTGCAGGCACTTGCACCAATCAATAAACTGCTCAATCTCAATATAAATCCTCGATACTTCGTGGCCTTCACCAACCAATAGGGCTTCAAACGATAGCATTTTCTGCTCCCAGTAGTAAAAAGTGTCTGGCATTAAGTACGCATCACACATCCTAGATCTAGCGTAACGGTATTCGGCAAATGTGTACCATGGTAGAGCAACGTGCTTGTGTGGCATCGTGATTCCAAAAACTGTATTTAATCACATGCATGATACTATTTTTCTAGTTAATATTGTACTAATACAACTATAATTAGTTCTAATTATGTAATAGAGGTCGATTTTTTGAGCTTTAGGAATAGGAGCTTGTTTGGTCGCTGGTAGCTAGAAATGAAGTCATACAAAAAGAGACCCTAACGGGGTATATATTCCACGTCGCAGTCTAGCGAATAGCCACCACCCCAATATGTCTTGATCAAGCGTTTCGAGTCTTTTGAAGGTTCTATTTTCTTTCTCAGTCGAGAAATAAAGTTATCTATTGTCCTGTCAAACACCTCTGGAGTCCCGTCTTCCTGTTTCAGATCAAGTAATTTGTCTCTGCTTAAAACAACGCCCGGGTATCTGATTAGCATCAACAATATTCTAAGCTCACCACCTGTCAGGTGAACTTTGTTGCCACTTTTTGTATCGAATATTAGCTGGGCTTGGGGGTCCAGGCTCCAAGGCCCGAATTTGATAATTGATTTGGGGGTTTCAAAGTGTTTTTGGTCAGACAGAATGCCCCCATATCTCCGGAGTGTTGATCTGACTCTGGCCAACAACTCTCTTGGTTCACAAGGCTTTGTAACATAGTCGTCTCCGCCCAACTCTAATGCAACAACCTTGTCAGTGGTATCTACTCTTCCCGACAAAAAGATAATTGGAGTATCAAACGAAGTTCTGATTGTCTTGCATACATCCAACCCGTCACCATCCGGCAAAGTAAGGTCCAACAGAATTATGTCTGGCCGCACGCTATTTACTTTTCTAATTGCTTCACGTGCTGTCTGAGCTTCAGAAACTTTAAAGCCCTGTTTTTCGAAATATGCAGCCAAGGGCTTTAGAAATGCGAATTCATCGTCGACAATAAGAATATGCTTTTTACTACTCACACTGTTTCTCCCCAAAAGAAATCCATCGTGCTTGATGTTACTGACGTACGTGAAAGAACCCGACCGCCCCTTGGGAGCGGTCGGATCATGATTTGATTGCTCAGTGAAAAAACGGAGTCAAAGTACGACATTCTCTTCTGTCAATTGGCTCGCGTCCACTCCGTCCAGAATGACAAAGTTATCGTTGCCAAGTGATATTCTCAACGAACCATCAACAAATTCAGACGCCGCCCTTAGTTCTTCAATACTCTCAAAGCCGTTGGTTAATCCGGCGAAAAAGAGCGTGTCTTCGTCTGCGTCGAAATCAGTGATAACGTCGGTGCCGTTGTTGTCGATGAATTTGAAGGCGTCCTCACCGCTTCCGCCGGACATGATATCGTCTCCGCCGCCTCCCCACAGCGTATCATTGCCGACACCACCACTCATGGTGTCTGTCCCTTCACCGTTGAACAAGACATCATCCCCGGAGCCACCGTCAATAAGGTCGTCCCCATCGCTACCGAAGATAGTGTCATTGCCACCGTCGCCGTTCAGAGTATCTGCACCGCTAGCACCACCAATGATGTCGTCGCCTAATCCACCGGAAACAGCGTCTGGACCACCACGCGCCCAGATTATATCATCCAACGCGGTTCCATTTAAAACGTTGGAGCCCTCTGTTCCGATGATAAGTTGACTAACATCAGGATCAACCGGATCTGTATCGGGTGTTGGATCGGGGTCCGGGTTGGTGTTGCCACCGCCGTCTCCGCCACCAGTGTTACCGCCCCCTGTGTTACCGCTACCAGTGTTGCCACCACCGGCATCGTCATCTTCGCCCTCAATGCGCACTGTGATTGCCTGTTCAGTGCCATCAATGGACTGAACAGTGAAGCTGTCGGAGACAGTGTCACCATCATCAAGGCCAGCCACCGAACTGTTGTTGAGGTCATATTCCCAGATACCATCTTCATCAATGGACAGCTCGCCGTATCTACCGGTCAGGGTTTCTGCAACGAAGCCATCTTCTTCGAAATCAGCGTCGGTCACCGTCAACTGGCCAGAAGTACCGCGGTCATCCTCATCAATGGTTCTGGAAGTATCGCCAGCAATCACAGCTACATCATTGGTGCCGGTTATCGTGATGGTAACGTTCTGGGTACGCGTATTGCCCGCAGGATCAGTCAAGGTGATTGTAAAAACCTCCAGAAGTTCTTCACCTTCAACCAAATAGTCCAAATCACCAGCATTAACGCTCCACGTGTAGTTATAGGTTCCAGCTTCATCACCGGCTGTCAGCACCAAGTCACCCAATGCATCTTGGCCACCGACTCCATTGTTAAATGCCACGCTTACATTGATAACAGACACATCAGTATCATCATCATCAAAGGAGAAGCTGCCGCTTACTTCCAGGTTGCCATCACCTTCCAAAACATCTTCGTCGGACGGCACCGTGGTAAAGTAAGGCGCCCCCTCTAGTGCGACAGAAACCTGATAGGTGCCCGGGTCTCCATTAAACGCATTCACTGCAATATAGTAGGTACCAGTTTCTGTAGCTGTATACTGCAGAGTGGAATCATCGCCTGGACCACTATTGTTGTCGGCTTCAACCTCTTCACCGTCCGGTCCGCGAAGGGACAGGTACGAATTCTCCAGGGTACCCAGGCCTGAACCTGCGCCGGATACAGTGACATCATAGGTCTCTCCTGATTCAAGCTCGACAGCGATCCAGTCATAATCACCGTCAACTTCAATCTCGCCTTCGTAGGTGCCGCCAACATCAATTGTTGCCGCTGTGTCTGTGCTGGCTGTCGGCTCGTCATCTGCAATATTTTCCACAGAAACCTGATAGGTGCCCGGGTCCCCAGTGAACGCATTCACTGCAATATAGTAGGTACCAGTTTCTGTCGCTGTGTAGCGAAGAGCGGAATCATCGCCTGGACCGCCATTGTTGTCGGCTTCAACCTCTTCACCGTCCGGTCCGCGAAGGGACAGGTACGAATTCTCAAGGGTACCTAGGCCTGAACCCTCACCGGATACACTGACGCCATAGATGTTCCCTGCTTCAAGCTCGACAGCGATCCAGTCATAATCACCGTCAACTTCAATCTCGCCTTCGTAGGTGCCGCCAACTTCCAATGTTGCCGCCGTGTCCACGCTGGCTGTTGGCTCGTCGTCTACAATATTTTCCAGAGAAATCCGGTAAGTCCCTGTAGAACCAGAATCACCTGTAGCACTGATGTAATAGGTACCGTCTGATGGCGCAGTAAAGTCAAGCAGCGGATTCCTGCCCTCTCCAGTGTCATCGTCGCTAGCGAGCGCATTGCCTTGTGAATCATAAACCGTGAGGAGCGGATCAAACAGCGTATAGGGCTCGGTGTCCCTGCCTTCAATACCAATCCGGTATAGCTGTCCTGCTTCAAGCTCTACAGCAATCCAGTCTTCATCATCATCCTCCTCAGCTTCACCCTCGTAGGTGCCGCCAACATCCATTGTTGCCGCTGTGGCCACACTGGCTGTGGGCTCATCGTCATTTTCTACCGGTGCGACAGAAACCTGATAGGTACCCGGGTCTCCGGTGAACGCATTCACTGCAATATAGTAGGTACCACTTTCTGTCGCTGTGTAGCGAAGAGCGGAATCAAAGCCTGGTCCGTCGTTGTTGTCCGCTTCAACCTCTTCACCGTCCGGTCCACGAAGGGACAGGTACGAATTCTCCAGCGTACCCAGACCTGAACTCGCGCCGGATACAGTGACATCATAGGTCACTCCTGCTTCAAGCTCGACAGCGATCCAGTCATAATCATCGTCAACTTCAATCTCGCCTTCGTAGGTGCCGCCAACATCTATTGTTGCCGCAGTATCCACGTTGGCTGTGGGCTCGTCGTCTGTAATATCCTTCACAGAAACCTGATAGGTACCCGGGGCTCCAGTGAATGCATTCACTGAAATATAGTAGGTACCAGTTTCTGTAGCTGTGTACTGAAGAGCTGAATCGTCGCCGGGCCCGCCATTGTTGTCGGCTTCAACCTCTTCACCGTCCGGTCCGAGAAGGGACAGATACGAATTCTCCAGCGTACCCAGACCTGAACCTGCGCCGGCTACAGCGATGTCATAGGTGCTCCCTGCTTCAAGCTCGACAGCGATCCAGTCATAATCACGGTTAAATTCAATCTCGCCTTCGTAGGTGCCGTCAATATCAATTGTTGCCGCTGTGTCAACGCTGGCTGTCGGCTCGTCGTCAGAAACATCGTCTGCGCCTTCAATGTTTACAGTGATGACCTGTTCCGTTCCATCCACTGATTTAACAGTGATGGTATCGGCTTCCGTTTCACCATCATTAAGGTCAGCCACCGAGTCGGTGTTAAGGTCATATGACCAGCTGCCGTCTGCATTGATGGTCAATTCGCCGAATGTGCCGGTTATGGTTTCGGCGGTAAAGCTATCCTCGCCGTCATCAAGATCTGTGATCGTCAATTGGCCAGACGCACCGTCATCAGCTTCGCCAATAGTTACGGACGTGTCGCCACCAATCACTGCGTCATCATTCACACCTGTTGCGTTGATGGTGATGTCCTGCGTGGCTTTATTGCCATCAGGGTCCGTCAATGTAACAGTGAAAACGTCCTGGCGAACTTCACCCTCTGCCAGATAATCCATAGCGCCTGCCGGAACATCCCACACATAGTCATAGGTACCGTCTTCGCTGCCCGGTGTCAGCGTCAAGGTGCCCAGCGCTGTATCATGGCCGCTAGCATCGGCGTTAAATGCCACGCTTACATCGATAACAGACACATCAGTATCATCATCATCAAAGGAGAAGCTGCCGCTTACTTCCAGGTTGCCATCACCCTCCAAAACATCTTCGTCGGACGGCACCGTGGTAAAGTAAGGTGCCCCCTCTAATGCGACAGAAACCTGATAGGTGCCCGGGTCTCCATTGAACGCATTCACTGCAATATAGTAGGTACCAGTTTCTGTAGCTGTGTACTGCTGAACGGAATCATCGCCTGGACCACTATTGTTGTCGGCTTCAACCTCTTCACCGTCCGGTCCACGAAGGGACAAATACGAATTCTCCAGGGTACCCAGACCTGAACCCTCGCCGGATACCGTGACGACATAGGTCTCTCCTGCTTCAAGCTCGACAGCGATCCAGTCATAATCACCGTCAAATTCAATCTCACCTTCGTAGGTGCCGCCAACTTCCACTGTTGCTGCTGTGTCTGTGCTGGCTGTCGGCTCGTCATCTATTGCTTCGACAGAAAGCCGATAGGTGCCGGTGTCATTACTATCACCTCCTCTCTCGCCAACATTAATGTAATGGAAACCAGTTTCTGTAGCTGTGTACTGAAGAAGCGAATCATAACCAATATCGCCGTCATCGTTCTCGCCCACCTGCGTCTCGCCGTCCGGCCCATAAAGATAGACGCGCGGATCGCTCAAAGTACCAAGGCCGGAATCCTCGCCTGACAGGCGGATTTTATAGGTCTGTCCTTCTTCAAGGTAAATCTTGACCCAGTCCCTGTCGTCGCCGTAATTGGTTACACCGTCGTAGGTATCGCCAACATCCATTGTTGCTGCTGTATCTGCACTGGCTTTGGGCTCGTCATCAGTTGCATCTACCCGCTCCACTGCCACCTGATAGATGCCAACGGCGTCAGAGTCGGAGCCATCGCCGCTAACATCAATGTAGAATGTACCGGTTTCAGTTGCAGTGTACGCGAGGTATGACTCGCTATTCGGTCCGGAATCATCATCGCTGTCAACTTCGTCGCCGTTAGGGGCGCGGATGCTCAGGTTCGAATCCACCAGAGTACCAACTTCAGAAGTTTCACCCGATACTGCAAAAGTGTAAGTCTGCCCTTCCACCAGATCTACAGCAATCCAGTCTGCGTCACCGTCAACTTCAATCTCGCCTTCGTAGGTGCCGCCAACATCGATTGTTGCCGCCGTGTCCGTGCTGGCTGTCGGCTCGTCGTCAGCTGCACCCAGCCGCCCCACTGCAACCTGATAGTCGCCAGCATTGCTTTCTCGGTCGGGCACCGCACTTTTAACATCAATATAGAATGTTCCAGTTTCTAGTGCCGTATACACGAGGTATGAATCATCCCCGGGTCCGCTATTATTGTCCCTGTCAATTTCAACGCCGTTAGGATCACGAAGGATCGCGAGCGGATTCAACGCGTCATCAGCCGATACCGCAAAAGTGTAGGTCTGCCCTGCCACAAGCTCGACGGCTATCCAGTCGTTATCGCTGTTCTGCTCAATAGTACCGTCGTAGGTGCCTCCAACACTTACAGTTGCAGCCGTTGAGATGCTTTCAATGGGTTCGTCGTCTCCAATATTTTCCACAGAAACCTGATAGGTCCCCGTAATGCTATTCCCAAATCCGGTAACCCGTATGTAGTAGGTACCACTTTCTGTCGGGATAAACGTTGCGAATGCATCAGAGCCTGGACCGCTAGAGCGGTCTGTCACAAGCCTCGTGCCATCGGCAGAAACGATTACCAATAGAGGATCAGCAAGCGTACCTAAACCGGAGTCCTCACCGGAAACCCGAATGCCATAGTCCTGCCCTCCCACCAGATCTACAGCAATCCAGTCTTCGTCACCGTCAACTTCAATCTCGCCTTCGTAAGTGCCGCCAACATCGATTGTTGCCGCCGTGTCTGCACCTGCTGTGGGTTCATCGTCTATTATATCAGCCATTGCTTCATCCTCTGAGCTTGCAGCGCCGATAAATTTACTAGGTGATAGACCCAAAAATTTGCACGGACGCATTAAAATCTATGTCCCTGCTAACACGGTGGCCTTTCCGAAATTTCTCCGAAAAGTAGATAATTCTGTCAAAATGTATCGAAGGAGAAAAATTTCGAATTTTCAGTGCTTTATCTGCGAAATGCCGCGAAAATTCGGAGTCTTTTTTTTGGAAAAAGTTAGGTTTTGATAATGAGGTATCTGACGATTTTCGCTAAAAAACTCGACGGCTCGGAAGCAGCGAAACAGACATGTGGATCAATGATGCGAAACATCACCGCTGCAGCAGATTAAGGCACACGGCCTCATCCGTTGTTTTCATTTCCGGCTGACCTTGCCCCATTTGCATTGGTTCGTTTTAGCGGGTCCGCAATTCACTCCCACAATGCTGTCAAGTGCTGCGAACACTTCTAGCCATTCTGGGTTTTCTGAAAATGTTCCATCCAGCGAATACCGATGCGGCTAACCCGCGGTGATCTCCGAAATGCAAACACCAAAGTTGATTCCGCGGTTTGGGGTGATTTGAGCGTCTTGGATGATCAAACGACACGTAATTGTATATTTTTGTGTAATTTTGGGAAAAAAAATACATTTTCGAGAATTTGTTACTACATTTTTTGATATATTTGACCTTGTAACCAGCAGTCAACGCCTCATAGACGAAGTAAGGCGGCCACGGCTGTCCAGCCATTGTAACAGCTGAGTACACAGCTGACACAGTTGGTGACTGGGATAACAGGCACTAACACTGCTGGAGCGTTAATAAAGAATGAGCAGCAGGTTAAACGCCTTCTGCGCATTGGAAACAGGTGTAATGCGACATGGATAAAAAACATCATATCTTGATTGTCGAAGATGAGTTCGCTCTGCGGAAGTCAATTGCTTCCTACTTTGAGTCTAACGGATTGAAGGTTTCAGAAGCAGAAAATGCAACTCAAGCTTTAGAGCGTCACAGAGCTGTTGAACCAGATCTTGTTCTCTTGGACATCGTCCTTGATAGCGGCGATGGCTTGGAGGTTTGCAAGGAAATTCGCAGAATATCGAATACACCAATCATTTTTTTAACTGGCAGACTTGATCTTCCAGATAGAATTTTGGGATTGGAAATTGGCGGCGATGATTATGTTACAAAGCCATTTGACTTACGAGAACTTTTGGCACGCGTCCGTACAGTTTTGCGGCGGCGTCCGTCCCCTTCCGAGAGTAAAGTGGCGGAAGAAGTTCCTGCATCCAAGATTTCGTTTGGCCCATGGACACTGGATCCTTCTCAGCGGGCTCTATTTAAAGACGGTGAAGCGCCAATAAGACTTACAAGCGGTGAATTCAAAATTCTTGTGGCCTTCCTGCGCAACCCAAGAGTGATTTTGAGCCGACAGATGTTGCTAGACCTTAAACAAGGCCAAGCCCAGGCAGATATTTATGATCGTTCTATTGACAATTATATCTCCAGGATAAGACGCAAAATTGAAGAGCATCCAAAACAGCCTCAATACATAAAAACATACTCTAAGGGAGGCTATGCATTTGAGTGCGACGTCAGCTTTCATCCCAACACCTAAGTAAATCCCACAATAAACAATGTTGCTCGCGGACTCCTTGAAAGGGAAGACTAGTGTTGCGCTCAGTGCACTAAAGCAAGACAACCAGTGAAATGCCAATCCCGCACAATGGCAGGGCAACGGTGACAGGCAGTGGTCTGTTGAAACTGTCCAACAGGCTCAACACAAATCGATTTATTAACGGTGCTTTTTCCATAGGTAGTTCCGTATTTTCTGTTGAAGTTCGTTAGCCACAATCACGACTTTAAACCGCTTGGTCTCGTTCGTGCTCTAACCGATATATGGTGCCACCGACGAAAATTTGCCCGCCTCTTGGGCCATAGGCGAATCCCCCGCTATGACTTCTGCAAGCAATCGCCTTGACATCGACTAGGTAGGTAAGATGTTTCCGTAATTCCTCGAAAGCCGCCCGGCTGGGCTGTTGCCTCATGGACCTTATATATCCGAGCGACGCAGCAATTTCCGATAACCGCACCTCAGGACAGGAGTGGTTCTCTATGCAGGAAATGATAGCCTTAATGACCTCCTTACTATAGTTCATGATACAGGCCCCAATCATTGCTAAACCAAAAGGAGTCTAGCGGACCTGCAGCTGATTAATTTGTCACCTTTGTCCTAGAATGATAGAAATATGTATCAGTTAACTACTCAGCTGGATTTGAGATATTCTCGAACATATTCGCCCTGACTATGCGCATCAGGACGGCGCCCACTATGGTGGCACCAAGCGAGGAACGTATGAGTTTCGACATATACCCGCGTAACAGCGAGTCCCTGACCATCCAACTGACGTTCGTAGGCCAGCATGTTCACCAACCATTGAGCATAACTGGCTGGCATTAAAACGGCATCGAGCATAAGCCCTTTCGCCTCTTCAAAATCTTCTGGGCCATACCACGGAAGGGGGACAGTGGCTGCACTACCTGTATTTATGTGGTTCATCTACAAACCTCACACACTAGTAATTGAGTTGTAGATGCTAGCGAGTATGGCGCTTCAAAGTGTTAGCGGGTATTGGCGAAATAGTATTTTTTTGTATCAGGCAAAGCTAAGAACACTCTATGAAGGGCTTATGGCTACCTGAGTTAATCGGCCTCGAGAGTTTCTCCGCATTGATGTTGAGACCGCACTAACATTTACGACACACTATTTGTGATAAACTTCTTTAGCGAAACACATTTGTGCAGGCGCTACGCAATCCTCGTGTTGCCTTCGCGTTGCTCCAGCCGAATGGCAGTTAAAATCCGGAGGCCCAGCCAACAAAAAAACGGTCCGAAGGACCAGGGTTTTCTTGTTGGTTGCGGGAGTAGGGTTTTAGGTGCGCATGCCTTTGTCATTGCTTCCTTGACCTTGGCGCTATATCGCAATGCAATGCATTGCTGCGCCGGCGGTTGAACCTACTTTATCCGTAGGTTCAAAGCGTATTCCTGTAACCCAAAAACACGAAAGCCACCCCGATTGGGGTGGCTTCGATGTTTTGGTTGCGGGAGTAGGATTTACCGTATCAGGGCTATGCCCCTCACGTTGACCTTCCTCGCTATGCTCGTTGGTCCGAACATAGGTTAAAATCCGGAACCCCAGCTAACAAAAAACCCCGGTCCGAAGGACCAGGGTTTTCTTGTTGGTTGCGGGAGTAGGATTTGAACCTACGACCTTCAGGTTATGAGCCTGATTGATAGGCGTATAAATCATTGATATTATTATATAATTAATTTTATGAAAAAATAATGTGATAGAAACTGTGATAAAATTGCGAATCAGAAAACTCATTTTAAGGCTTGTGAGGCGGTTATCTAATGATTTTAGTCGAATTAGCACCACAAGCACATTCAAACAATATCCCTGCATATTTTGTTGAAACCACATCAAGCAAAAGAGCGCAAAGCGCTTAAGTATTCATCTCACATACCACCATGGAAACACCTTAACCCTTGATCACTAGATAGTTCCTTTTAGCTTAATGAAAATTCCTGCCTTTTGGTAATATAGCAGAAACTCTTCTCGGTTTTTTCATCGAGTGCGCCACATCTTCAATATGATCTACCAACGTGCCATTTCGAACTTCGTCTGAGGGTTCATTAGGGTTCAATAACTCATCACAGTCACTAATAGCAGCCAGTTCATCACTCATATCCACAAGCTGTCGTGCGACAACATGCATAACCGTCTCCTCCCGCTGCAACATGCCCACCACGCCAAGAAAACGTGCGCCAACCACTGTGCGCCTTTCGGCTTCAAACAGCTTTGGCCAAATGATGATGTTGATCACACCCGTCTCATCTTCAAGTGTCGCAAATATCACCCCGCTTGCTGTACTTGGTCGCTGCCGGACAAGTACAAGGCCCGCCACTGTCACTGGGCGATTTGCTGGATGCTCCATCAATTCTGCAGCCGTTATGAATTTGCGCATTTCAAGGTTTGGCCGAATGAAGCTAACCGGATGCGCCTTAAGCGATAGCCTGAGCGTTGTATAATCTTCAACCACATGCTCGCCGAGCGGCATGGTAGGCAAACTAACTTCAAGCTCTCGCTGCATGGCTTCGCTATTATTTTCAAGAGCATGCTCAAAAAGCGGCAAGTCTTCAACCGCACTCCGTGCACCCGTTGGCGCTCCCAGCCCCTGCACTGCCCATAACGCGTCGCGGCGATCTAAGCCAAGCGAGCGAAAACAGTCCGCACGTGCCAGCTTCTCAATCGCGGCTACAGACAAGCCCGTTCTGAAATACAGGTCCCTTACGCTGTCGAACCCACGCTCTCTAACATGTGTGAGTGTTTCGGCTTCTTGCTTGCTCACGCCTTTGATTTGCCGGAAACCAAGCCTTAGCGCCATCACACCACCCCCCTCACGCGTTTGTGCTCTTTTGTTGTTTGTTTTCTCTAACAAATGGTCCCATGTGCTGAAGTTCACATCAACGTTGAGCACTTCGCCTTTATGGTCTCTGAAGTCTCGCACAAGCGATGAACTGGAGTAAAAACCCATAGGGAGAGAGTTTAATAGGGCGCAGGTGAAAGCGTCTGGATAATAACATTTAAGCCATGATGATATATAGGCGAGCAATGCAAAACTGGCTGAGTGGCTTTCCGGAAAACCATAGTCTGAAAACCCCTCAATTTGCTTGAAACATCGCTCAGCAAATTCAGGCTCATATCCATTTTTTATCATGCCATTTAAAAACTTCTCCTTAAAGTCACCAATTTGACCCGTACGCTTAAAGGTAGCCATGGCTTTGCGCAGTTTGTCTGCTTCGCCCGGTGTAAAGCCTGCACCAACAATGGCGATCTTCATGGCTTGCTCCTGAAACAGTGGCACACCAAATGTTTTCTCGAGTACAGCTTCCAGTTCTTTTGAGGGATATGTAACCTCTTCCAATCCGTTTCGACGCTTCAGGTATGGATGTACCATGTCGCCTTGAATAGGCCCCGGCCTTACAATCGCCACCTCAATAACAAGGTCATAAAATTTGCGCGGTTTAAGGCGCGGTAACATGGACATTTGCGCCCGGCTTTCTATCTGAAACACACCGATGGTGTCTGCTTTGCAGATCATGTCATAAACGCCACTATCCTCTATAGGGACCGTCGCGAGTTCATAAGGCTTGCCGTAATGATGCTTGATGAGTGTGAAGGCCTTTCGAATGGCTGTAAGCATACCAAGCGCCAGCACATCAACCTTAAGGATACCAAGCGCATCCAGGTCGTCCTTGTCCCATTCAACATAGGTACGGTCTTTCATTGCAGCATTGGCAATGGGGATGACTTCCTCAAGCGGGCCATCTGTCATGACAAACCCACCTACATGCTGCGAAAGGTGACGCGGAAACCCTGCAATTTCATGCGTTAGCTTAATCGCTTGCATCAATGTTGGGTCATTTGCATCTAAACCAAGTTCTGTCGCGCGTTCAACAGCAAGGCCGTCTCTGCTCCATCCCGATGCATTACTGGACAGCGCACTGACGGTATCCAGTGACAGCCCCATGGCTTTACCTACTTCCCGAATAGCACTGCGAGCACGGTAAGTGATGACGGTTGCCGCAATTCCTGCACGATGACGCCCATATTTTGCGTAGATATACTGGATAACCTCTTCACGGCGTTCGTGTTCGAAATCAACATCAATATCAGGTGGTTCGCCGCGGTCTGCAGAGACAAATCGTTCAAACAGCAGATCAATCTGGGTTGGGTCCACAGAGGTAATGCCAAGGCAATAACAAACGGCAGAGTTGGCAGCAGACCCCCGCCCCTGACATAAGATTTTTTTCCGGCGGGCATAACGAACAATGTCATCAACAGTCAGGAAATACGGCGCATAATCAAGCTTCTCAATCAACTTTAACTCATGTGTGATTGTCTTTCTAACTCTCGGTGTGACGCCTTCAGGATATCTTTGTTTTGCGCCGATCCATGTCAGGCGTTCCAGTTCTTCCTGCGGTGTTGCGCTTTCTCCTGCTGGTTCTTTTGGATATTCATACTTCAGCTCGTAGAGTGAAAATTTGCACTGCGCTGCAATCTCTAGTGTGCGCGCAACAGCGCCTTCATAGCCTTTAAAAACACGTGTGATTTCACCGATACCTTTTAAATGCCGTTCCGCATTGACATTTAAACGCAGCCCGGCTTTTGCAATAGTTGTGTGTTCACGGATACAAGTCAGAATATCCTGCAAAGGTCGCCGGTTTGGTATGTGATACTGCACATCGCCAATAGCCACGAGCGGTGTATGAAATTGCAAGGATAATTGCTCAAGCACCTCAAGCCGCGCGTCATCATTGCTTTGGTACAATCGTGTAGCACCAAGGTAAACTGAACCTGGGAACACGCCCGCCAGCCAGTTTAAATCTGTCGCAAATTTTGTGCTAAGTTTGTATGGTGGCACAGCAATGAAGATATGTTCACTATCAAGGTCATAAAGATCATCACTGGTTAGAATGCAGTTTCCTTTTTCCGCTCGGCGGTTTCCTTTGGTTAGCAGCTTGGTGAGCCTGCCATACGCAGCCCGGTTTTGCGGAAAACACACTGTTTCAAAACCGCATGTCAGCACCAACCTCACGCCCACTAGAAACTGGATGCCAGCTTCTTTTGCCGCCACATGGCCGCGCACGATACCCGCAAAACTGTTTCTGTCTGTGATGGTGATGGCTTTATAATCAAGCTTCACGGCTTGCTGTACCAATTCATCGGGGTGCGATGCACCGCGCAGAAAGGAAAAATTGCTGGTAACTGACAGTTCTGCGTAGCCACTCATGCGAAAAACCCATGCATAAACCAGTATGGATTTTCGCCGCGTTCATAAAGGCCTTGCCGGTACAGCCAGTAGCGATAGCCTTCATCATCCTCGACACGATAATAGTCACGTGTTGGCTCGACATCTTTCGCTGGCCTCGCCCACCATTCAGGTGCAATACGTTCTGGCCCCTCAGCGCATACAATACGGTGTTTGAGGCGGCGCCACTCAAACACAATAGGAGGCCCGTCAGGCACTTCAGCAATGGCCGTGATCGGCTCAGGGTGTGGCAGCAATGCTATTGGCCGTCCCAAGTGGTTGTCGCCCTGTATTTGTTCCAGAAAAGCACGCCAGTCAGGTATCGCTTTTGGCGCATCTGCGATAGGTACTAAGCGTTCCGACCTTTCCGGGATGTAGCTCTCTTGTGGTATAAAACGGCCGACACTCTCTCGACCAAGTCGATTGCTGTAACGATCCAACAATGTTTGCAGAGCGATTTGCCGGTCATTTTCATTTTTACCGGTCAGGTTTGATTGGGTTTGACCGCTGCGTTCGCATTCAAAAGCCGAAAGAACAAGCTGATCAATGCCAAAACCAACATCATAATTTTCTGCGAAAAATTTTAACTTTTCAGCAAACAGGCGTTTGATCAGAGGTTTATTGGCTGTTAGCGCACTGGTTCTGATCATAACAGTGTGGACGTCGCCATCAACACGGTAAAGCGTCAGATCATATCGTCTGGCACCAACGGATGCTTCTTCTAATATGGCAGTCAATGACGTTATTAAATCGTCCAAGTTTGCCTCGGCCGCATCCAGGTGTTGAATTGGTTCAATGAAGTTGGCTGATACTCGATAATCTGGTGGTGGTGTGATCGGCGATAAGGTTTCGCTTTTCAAACCGAGGGCCTGATCAAGGCGTGTCATCAGGTTTTTACCGTAGCGTGCGGCCAGTGGCGCGCGCGGCTTTGGAATAAGCATACCAATGGTTTTGAGACCAACCCGGGCAATTCGGGCAGTGATCGCAGCATCAACACGCAAAGCTGATACAGGGTAAGGTTTGAGTGCTTGCGTTGTTTTATCGCTTTCTACAATGGTAAGCGGCCTAGTGCTATAGCGTGCAAAAGCCCAAGCGGCGCCTATTGTGCCCGCAATAGCAACACGGCTTGTGATACCAAAGTATCGCAACCGGTGCATCAGGTCTTCTGCCAAAGTTGCTTCACCGCCGAGCAAATGCGCACAGCCTGTTATATCCATGAGCAAACCGTCAGGTAGGTCATCGCTGACCCATGGGCTATAGCGCGTGAGCCATTGCGCCAGCTTCTGTAAAGCCGCCGCATCATTCAGCGGATCATGATCTGATGCTTTAAGAGAAGGGCTCAATAGGCGCGCGTCAGCAAGGGACTGACCAACATTGATGCCTTCATGTTGAGCTTGCCCATTTGCTGCCATGACCCGAATACCGCCCTGGGCGGGGGCGACAAGGACAAAAGGGCCAAGGGAGCCATGACTACCCTGTTTGGAGACGGGCGGCTGGCTTATGCGGCGACTGTGGCATTCGATTGCCCAGTTTGGTAGCCATACCGAGATGTAACGTTTCATGGTGCCAGCGCACATGATCGGAACGGAGCTTTATGCCCCTGCTCTTGGTGAAGTTAAGTTGCCATTCAGGCCTGCCAAGCCTTGCAAATGACCCGTTTTTTTCAGATGCCGTGTGACTGGCATGGCTAGCAACAGAGATACGTGTATCAGCAGCCGTTGTCCCATTTGCCCGGTGGGACCGCACGAGCAGAGCTGGTATTCCAGACTCAGATACACGTAATCTCAGTCGCTTACTTGCGGTAAAATCATAGAGTTTTTCAGACCAGAGAACGCCGACAACAGCCACTACAGCCTTTGATGTGACTGCTTCTTCCATGGCCCATAACAAATCTTTCTCTGTCGCAAGTGTTAGTTTAGTGACTCGTTGTGGGTCAATACCAAACGCTGCTAACCCTGGTGCATGCAGGTGCAAGCGGTCTGGGTCACGTAGTTGACACCAAATGAGTGAACCCTTTTTTTCCTGTAATATTCCCGATATGAGTGCCAGCGTTACACCCATCGCAGCAACCCTGTCGCGGTAACTCGCTGGCAAGATTTCGCTTAGTTTTCCACTTTTTACGGGGTCAAATGACAGCACAGAAGCTTCAGATAAATTGCGACAGGGTGTATCCGGAGCATTCCAATTAGCTGACGGTATGTTTTGAAAGGTCTCCTCATTTTTTTTGTTCTGAATTTTGATCATTTCCATAGTTTATATTTCATATGTTGAATATATGTTCTTCTTTTGTTCTCATACTGTGTTTATGAGAACAGAGTCAACATTGAAACAAAAAAGTAGCTGCCTTCGGCGATTATGGCTGCGTATGTACATAGCTCCATTCACCATGCTCACGGTAACAAAGTTAAAGGGCCGGTCCCCTTTATGGGGACGACCCTTTAATTGGTTGCGGGAGTAGGGTTAGTCCCGTCGCCTGAAGGCTTCCTCGTCAGCTTCGCTATGAACCTACGACCTTCAGGTTATGAGCCTGATTGATAATTTATTAATCTTTTGATATTATTACATAAATTATACTTATATGAAATTACTGTGATAGAAAGTGTGATAAAATTAAGATTGCGTATATTAGTATAGTAACAAAACTATAGCAGCTACCTGACGAGCCTTCTCAAGCAATTTGCGTTGTGAGAATAGCATTGACGCTCTGAAGTATATCTACTATCAAATCAATAAGTTAACTGGCTTAGTCTAATTGGATAGGACGTCAGCCTTCCTAGCTGAAAGTAAGGGTTCAACTCCCTTAGCCAGTTAACAGTTACACTTCATAAAGCCCTCGCCATTTCCGACTGCTTCTGACTATTTTGTCCAAGTAATGTACCGCACCATACATCAACAATCCCAATAGGCAGGAACATAGTAGATATAGAAATAATTTGGGCGTGTTGAGGCTGTATGTTGCTTGAAGCATACCAAATCCCAAGCCTGCATCAGAGCCAATAAACTCAGCGACTACTGCACCAATAACAGAAAACGTCACAGATACCTTCAGGCCAGACAGTGCGTAAGGAATTACTTGTGGGAGTTTGACTTCATAAAAATAGTACCAGCGACTAACCTTCAAGCTTTGAAAATAAGTCTTCAAACTTGCGTCTTCTTTAGATAGTCCTTGATAGACACTGATAGTTAAAGGAAAGAAACTTAAAAAAGCTGAAACTATCGCTTTCGAAAGCAATCCGTGGCCAAACCATATGAAGATAAGTGGAGCGATGGCTACAATCGGTATTGCATTGGATGCAACAATATAAGGCAATGCAATTTGTTCGAAAAACCTGCTCTGTCCCAACATTATGCCAGTTATTGCTCCCAAGGAACATCCTATAACCATTCCAACTATAGCTTCCAGAAACGTCACCTGAGCATTTGTCAATACATCAATCCAACTAACATATAGCTCACGCGTTACGTCTACTAGAGAAGGGAATATGTATTGCGGAATAGCAGTCATGTCTATTCCCGCCCATAAAGCCAGTAAAAGAGCAAGTGTACTGAGGCTAACTTTGTTCATTTAGACATCTCAATTATCTGCTCACGTATACGCTTCACCAGGTCAAAATTGATCTCGCTATCTGTACTAGAGGCGTGTTTAGGTATCGCAATAGTCTCCACAATTCTTGCTGGCGTTGCAGACAAGATATGAATTTCATCACATAAATACACAGCCTCCTCAATGTAATGTGTGACCATAATTGTAGGGGTCAGAGTTGCTGAGAGAATATCTTTGAGCTGTACCATTATTTTTTGGCGCGTAATCATGTCAATTGACGAAAAAGGCTCATCCAGCAGTAAAACGTCTGGGGTATTCACCAAAGCCCTAGCTAATGACACTCGCTGCCTCATACCTCCAGACAACTCGTTAGGATAGCTATTTTTTTTGTCCGTTAGGCCGACCATGTCGAGCACATTTTTTACACTAGCTGCAATCTCATCTTCAGATAGATTCTGAGTGACATCAAAAGGCACAGCAACATTTTCAAATACAGTTTTCCAAGAAATAAGGGCATGTTCTTGCAAAACAAAGCTTGTGTTAGCCTGGAGAGAGTCATCAATAAAAACAGATTGGTTATTCGGCAAAACCCCCGCAATACTTTTCAAAAGCGTCGTTTTCCCACAACCTGATGGACCAAGAATACCAACAACGGCCCCTTTTGAGAGGCTAAACGAAATTCCGTTCAAGACTAGAAAGTCGTCGTATGAGAATGATAAGTCCTTTATTTGTATCATGTTACTCCTAATTAGCGACTACTATTGTAATCGCTTATTGAACAGTAAACAAATTTGTTTTTATCATTCAGTTTAATGGCGGGTTTCCCTTGTGACCAACGTGAACCCCACCAACTGGTCACTTTTTCAATGCTATCGTCATCCCAAAAATAAACATCCCAGCCTGCTGAATATGAGCCAGACAATACGTCGTTTTTCTTTTGCGGTGTTGCTGACATGACAACAATCTGGTTATTGAGTTTTCTCTTAGTAGCCAGATCTCCTAGCAACTCTCTCTCTTTTTCACCGAAGCCTTGATAAAGAACAATATCTTTAACCAATGGTAGGCTTGGCAACTCAATTAAACCTGTCTTGTGAGAATGTGGGTACTTAAAGTTAAGCCTTTCTGCTACCGCTTGATACAGATTAATCTTTTTCAGCCTCTTCAAATCCGAATTCTTGTGAGCTTTAGAAATCTTACCCAACCAATTCTCAATATACTCGTTAATGATTAAAGCGATTTTTTCTAGATTTTTATCTGTTTCACTCTCTTTGTCTCGCCTGTAGAAAAGATAGTTATACTTCGTATTATTTTGCTCGCCTGAGTATATGAGCTCGTGAATGATGTCATCAAGTATGTGCTCAATAACAGTCTGCTCTTTGTAGGTTCGTAACTTGTGGTTGGGCCATGGCTCCTTGATCAACAACCAATCTGCACTTGCCGTTATCGAATTTACTTTTTCACTATATACCTCGAGATTTAGAGTATCTTTCCAAGAGCGAACCTCCGGAATAGTAGAGACCGTCAACTCTTTTTGATCTTTAAAAAAAGCAATATAGCTCTGCATCTGAGCATCGTATTTCTCGTTGTGCTTTTCATAGGCATTAGAGACCTGCGCAATCGCGTGATCAGAATTTATCCAACCTTTCCTCAATAGAGACAAAACATAATAGAAACCAAGTAAACTGGCTACCGCAAGCGCATACAAAGGAAGTTGAGGTGTAAGAAGCTTCAACACCTCCGAGCTTTCCGTAAGCAGCCATATGGCTGTTGCGACTGCTGCGCCAATAACACCTGTCAATCCAGGCAAGATTATTCTTGCGAAAGTGTCGTTTAAGAACTGCTGTTTCTCAATCGTTCTTACATGATCGGCATGCATGTTTTGCAATGCCCGCACTGCAATTGCGGCAAAAACTTGCTCTTCTCTTTCAGTAAGAACGAATTCATCTTTGTCGTCAGATGGCGACATAATTTCCTCAATAATTAGTTTGCTAAAATGAGGTCTCGTGAAGATATCGGGTTACGCAACTGGCCACTAAGCACCAAAATTCTAATGGTGTTTTCGTAATCGTCCAGATTCATCTCCCCAAGCTCATCAACATTACCAAGTAACTTGACAACTTCTAGCAACTGACTCTGTTGTATGCTCCGTTCAAGCTGAGGATATTTTTTCAAGATAATTTCAAGCGCTTCGTCAGGGTTATTTGCCACATATACCCAGCCTCTCAATGAAGCTTCTGTAAACTTGTTAACAGTATCTGGAGACTTATGAATGACTTGCTCGGATGTAAACAGCAAGTCACTGAGAATTGCTGAGCCGTATTCTTTGGGGCTTAAAACTTGAAGCTCTTCTTTTTCGATGCCAGAAGCAATTATCTGTTGAAGTTCATTATAAATCGTTACCTGCGAGAGCGTGTATTCATCCTCTAAAAATGGAATAACACTGTACCCTTGAGGAACCACTTGAACATCTTTTACAGTTAAGCCTTCGGAATTGAGCATTGAGACAAATTCAGCCTCATCACCCCCCAGCCATAAACCAACTTTCTTACCCTTAAGGTCTGCAAGCGAGTCAATTTTATTGCTAGATTTCAACACATATCTATTTGCAGAATCTTGGAAAACTTGAGCCAAGATTTTTAATGGCACCCCATTGCTTCGAGCCAATATTATTTGGTTAGGAACGCCTACACCAAAGTCATCTGTTCCGTTTGCAACAGTAACATGCGGATACAAATCTGGGCCAGCCGGTCTTATTTCAACTTCCAGGCCCGCTTCCCGATAGAAACCCTTTTCTTTTGCTACGATGTATCCAGCAAACTGAGCCTGATGATACCACATCAACCTCAAAGACACTTTTTTCATCTCTGATTTAGAACTTTGCCGCCACTCCCCGTCGCTAACGATCAGAACAAGAACGACAAGTAATAAAAATATTCCTCCCCAAATAACCTTAATTTTCATATGAGCACTTTCTCTTATTGCTTGTACTATTAAACTCACAATTTTGAGATTTTTGCAACTCACCTTGAGCCCCTTGTGGGCGAATGGTCAAGTATGGTTAGGTGTCTGATATTCGGCTTCGCCGGTGTCAGTTTAAACACCCTAACCACCTGCTTGCCTGCCAACGTAACGTTCCCTAATCCTCAACCTTTAAGAATAAATATACAACTATATGTAATTGCAATGCACGCAGTTCTGTAGTTACCTCACCCTTAGTTGATTCGAGACACTATATGGTTGGGGGACATACATGCTGAGCCGAAACAGTGCCTATGTGCATATGCCTGAAGAAGGTGTTTATGTCGGCTATACCGAACCCGAAAACAACTCCGCACCGGAGCCAGTCTGGTTTACCGGCGAAGGGTCACTTGTCACGATTGCACCACCGGGGGCCGGTAAAGGACAGGCTCTGATTATACCAAATCTGCTGCTGTATAATGGTCCAGCTATAGTGCTGGATATTAAAGGTGAGAACTACGATCTCACCCATGAGTGGCGCAGAGAGAATGTAGGCCCAATTTACAAGTTTGCCCCCTTTGAAAAAGGCAGCCACAATTATAACCCGCTTGATTTCCTAGACCACAAAGACCCCGTTAAAATCTGGGATGGTGCACGCCTGATTGCAACCATGCTCACCGTTCAAACAGGTAAGCCGGACTTTTGGGAGGGCAGAGCGCAGGACCTGCTCGCGGCGATCATTGCGCAGGTGAAACTGAACCACCCTGCTCGCGAACAAAACATGCAAACGGTACTGGATATGCTCTATCCAACCGAAAGCGACTTTAAGCTCATTGCAGAGACCATGCAAAACTCCAGCATCAGGGCTTTAAAGCGCACAGGCAATATTCTCTCCACCATGCCGGTTAAACAACGAGAAGGCATTTTGGATAGCGCCCGCCGCCATGTGGACATTTGGCAAAGCCAGCGTGTTGAAAATATCACAAACTCCACAGACTGGCTGCCAGAAGACTTTTGGAAGCCACCCTACCCCACGCTCTATATCTGCGTACCTGTTGGCCAGGTAAACACCTATGCCTCAGTTCTGCGGGTGCTGATCGGCCAGCATATTGATGGACTGATAGCGAGCGCACCATCACAACAACAAAGAAGACAGAGCAACATACCACCGGCTCTGTTTCTGATCGATGAGATGCCGCAACTTGGTTACATGCAGCCCATTCAGTATTCCATTGAAGTTGGGCGCAGCTACGGCATTCGCACATGGATGTTTGCGCAAAGTATGGGACAGCTTCGTAAATCATACCCCGATGCAGATGGACTGATGGAGATGTGTTTCATCCAGTCTTACATGAACCCTGAATTTGATACCGCCAAACGCCTGTCTGATCGTCTTGGCTCTGAAGAAAGTCTTTTGCGCGGCAAAAAACAACGGTTGGCTGAGCCGCAGGCTTTGATGAGTGAAGAGTATGACAACATCATCATGACGTTTGCCAGGGGCAAATCACCAATCAAACTTACCAAGAGTTTCGCCTATGAGCATTCAATGCTCAAAGGCCGCATGGGGACAACACGCACATAAGGGGGAATATTATGGCGGACACATCATCTGACGACGAAGGCTCTCAAACAAACAATCTGGCAAGTAAAGTAAAGAGCGGGTTTGTCAGAACTCTGGATATGTGTCGCAAAGCTATTGCCCGCTATAATGCTTATGCGGGCAAAAAAGCGGAACAGCGCTTAGCCAGGCGACAAGCGATCAATGAGGAAATAGCCAGAAAAACCAGACAGGCACAGGAAAGACTTATCGCCAAACGCAAACACAGGCACCAACAGCTTATTGAATGTCTGTCTGATGACTTTAACCAGCTTGAGAGTGACCTGAGTGAAATGCTTATGTTTATAAGCGAAAAAAAACTTATACAGTATATGCTGCCGATCTACCAAAAACTGGGGCCACATGGCCTTAACATCGATCAAAACGAAAAAGAGGTCAAAAAGGCATTCGCGCAGGGTATCGGTCACAGTGTGCGTAGAACTGTCGCCGATATGAGTGAGCGTGAAGTTGGCATCTTAAAGCTTCTTAGCCTCATGAACACCTTAGGCCTTGTGTCTGATAAATACTTCAACTTCACCCAGCTTTGCATTGTTTACGATAACGGTAAAACCATCCTGTCGCGAAATGCAGACGCTCCCAGAACAAAACGCAGTGACACTGCTATCTTCAGATTTTTAGAAGTATGGTTGGAGGCAGAGGCTGCTTCCCCCAGTGTTGCTGTCAATGAAAGTATAGCCACTATTGGCAATATCCGACGGGACATTAACGACCCGGAAATTCGCCAGATTATAGACCGGGAAATAAAGGGGGCGTCCGGCTGGTTAAGAACGGACAGTCTATAAAACAAACGGGAGAGCAATCACTCTCCCTGTTCGTCTGGTCAGCTTACTGCATACTCGCTTCTGTTTTAGCTTTTGGCTTTCTTAAAACCACACGACCATCAAGTGGCAGGCATTCCAGTTGCAGGTTATATCCTTCACCATTTTTATGCGCCCATACGGCACCAATACGGGTCCAGGTAGATTTGCCTTCCTGCTCAGGATTAGACACTGAGTAAGCGTGATAAGCTGGTTGGTTTGAGTTAGTCATTATTTTATCTCCTTGTTTGTTTTCCAGCCGACACTGCGCCGGACTGTTCGCAAAGGAAGAAGCGGTTTGGGATTTTAAAAAGGCGTCAACAGTCTTCTCGGAACCTTGGAGCGGAAGATCTGTTGATGACTTTTACCAAACCGCTACCCGTAAGCGAGAACAGCTCCGAGCGTTGTGTCGGCGGAAAACATGGAGATAAAATTGACCTCATGCCAACCAGCTTAATCGGCTATTTTACGGCTACTTTATGGCTATTGGGTCTATCTAAACTGCCTAAATTGAAAGCAGATGAGTTATAAAAACTGGTGATATAGCTCAAATAATGATAAATTATGAGTTATAAATAAGAAAGATATACCTCATGAAATGGAACTGGCAGCGTAACGAATGGCCTGAATTCAGCTATGATAGCAGTGCAATCACAGCACTGGAAATACAGTTTCTGCAAGGCTCCGGTGTGTTTTATGGCACTTATAAACATATCACCGATGATGAAAAACAGACTCTGTTGATAGATATTATCAGTGAAGAAGCTTTTAAGACTTCTGAAATTGAGGGTGAATATCTGAGCCGTGATAGTATCCAGTCATCCATCAAAAAGCATTTTGGTCTGATTGAAGACATCAAGCGCATACCACCAGCCGAGCAAGGCGTGGCAAGTGTGATGGTGGATGTGTTTGAGAACTTTGCAGCACCACTTACGCATGACACCATGCATAGCTGGCACACAATGCTAATGGCGGACCGGGTTGATATTCGCACTGTTGGTGATTACCGAACCCATGCGGAACCTATGCAGGTGGTATCAGGTTATGCACACATGCCGGTGGTACATTTTGAAGCCCCGCCGTCCAAGCAGATGCAACCCGAAATGGATGCCTTGATTGCCTGGTTCAATGACACCGCACCAGATGGCAGCAGGCCAATGCCAGCACTCACCAGAGCCGCCATTACCCATTTGTATTTTGTGTGCATTCATCCGTATGAAGACGGCAATGGCCGTATCGCCCGTGCATTAACCCAAAAGGCACTTGCGCAGACCACTGGTCAGCCATCACTGATTGCTCTGTCACAAACCATACAGGATAAAAGAAAAGACTATTACGATGCGCTGGAAGCCAACAATAAGCACTGTGAGATAACAGACTGGCTGACGTACTTTGCTGATACCATTGTTGCAGCGCAAAAATACTCTGAAACCCTTCTGGACTTTATCCTTGCCAAAACCAAACTGTTTGATCGGCTGTCAGGGCAGATCAATGCTCGCCAGGCGAAAGCGCTCGACCGTATGTTTCGGGAAGGCCCAAAGGGCTTCAAAGGCGGCATGAGTGCTGACAAATATGCCAAAATAACCGGGGCATCCAGCTCTACTGCAACAAGGGATTTGCAGAACCTATTGGATAAGAAAGCGTTCACCAAAACCGGAAAGCTGAAGGGTACACGTTACTGGCTGGCAGGCTTGCCAACACATGAAGGGTGATTTGCGTTTAGCACCCCCATGCAATGTATTTGACGCCGTTTACCTCAATTTCAGTGATGTCACCACCGATTATCAGATCACGGGCAAAGGCTTCCGTGTCAAAGTAGAAACGTAAGTTCTCTGGCATTTCATCCAGCATACCCGTGTCTTCAATGAATTGCTCAGCATATTCCAGTGCTGAACCTTCAAATAGGCAGACATCATCCATGTGCCCAAGCACTTCATCAATGCTGCAATGCAGGTCATTAGCCAAATAAAGAGCTTTTATTAAGTCTTCGCCATCAAGGCTTTCAAAATCCTCAAACCACTGTTTGAGATTAGCCTGATTGATACTTAAAGCTTCAAATAGCTTGTAGTTTTCACCGTCAATAAATTGGATTTCATATTCTTCGACAGGACTGCCATGCGCATTCCTGTGACTGTTAGCTTTCTTGATATATTCATCATATGTTTTGAAATAGAAACCGATTGCACTGATGTCATACGGTGTTGCGTGATAGATATTTGTCATTGTCTTTCTCCTTGCTTTGTTTGCAAGGGAGGCCCTGGCCACTAAGGCTAAACAGCAACCGTCTTCTCGGTGCTGGCGCGGAAGACCGGTTGAGGGTTCGACTGTGGCCGGTAAAAGGGCTTACTCAAAGCAAGAAGTAGCAAATGAACAATCTTTTGCCGTCACAACCGGATGGCCCGCATAAGTACAATGATGAATATTTTTTGTGCAATTCTTAGTTGATAATTGAACTAAATGATGACATCAGCTAGAGTTATTATAAAATAAACAATAACAAAAATTGGAGGGAGTAAGCGTTGGAAGGTTTCTGGAAGCAGGCCTTGAAAGTCAGTGGTCCGGTAGCTGTAATTGGCTTCATTCTCTGGTTTACCCTCCAACAATTCTTTAGCCAAAATTTACTTTTACTATTCGATAACGAGCAACAATTCACATTAATATTGGTTATTATCTGTAGTTTGATAGTGGTACTGCTTGCGAGCATTCTCGTCCACAAAAAGCCTTTGCCCCAAAAAGGTCAGCCCACAAAATACAAAATATCCGACAACAAAGTTCAGGGTGACTTTGTCGTGGGAGACAAGAACGTAAATCAGAGGACTGATGATGAGTAAATCTGTCTCTGTGAAAAATAACCAAGTCGATGGCGATTTAGTTATTGGCGATAAAAACCAATACTTACCCTCCGTCAGTGCTCTTGAAAAAGCTATTCAAAAAATTGTCGCTTCCGCAGAAGAAAATCCTGAAATTTGCGAAATCATTGAAGAGCTAAACGAATACATATCTGACAACCCTGATCGACCTATTATCGGCGTGGAAAAGAAACTGACAAATGGTGACCGAGCAGATCTAATTGAAAAAGCTGTTGCTCATAAGAATAAGTTTGAGAGAATTATCGCCAAACGTCAGCTCTCCACCATCGAGCAAAAAGTCTTTCTACATATCTTGGCTAACATCGACACTAATTTTAATCAGTATATCAGACCAATGATTATTGAAGGGCGTCCAAAATCCGATATTGACGCTGTTATTCATGAGAAAATAATTGATCCAATTTACAACGCAATCGTGGATTTTGATCATAGCATTACTATCGCCCACGTTTCTGGGATGCTTTATTTTTTGACCGGAAGATGTCATTTAGTTTGGGAAAAATAATGCTGATTTATCACCCAATTTACGACATCAATCATTGCTTGTTTAGGCTGCTATTTTTGGCAAAGAGTTCGGAAGTAGAATCCATACCTTGGAATACTCTTCGTTTGATGGATTTCTATTATTTGTTTCCTCATATGCTAAAAAAAATACAGCCATTCCCGCGCGGTTATTCAAGTTTTAGTAAAGAAATCAAAAAAATTCCAGACGCATATGAAGCGATTAATAACTCAAAAAGGGTGCTATTTGAGTTGGAAAAGATTCAACATGCTGCGGCTCAAAATCTAATTGCCAAGGGACTGTTCGATGTTGAGGATTTTTCTAAAATGAACATAAGACGTACGGAAGCCACGATACCTTTAGCTATTCGGGAAGCAATTGAAGCAGAGCTTAGTCAAGAGACTTCTTGGATGGAATTTATCGTCAAAATCATCCCTCAACTTCAATTTGGAGGACGGTCAGGCCTGAAATTCCGCTCCCAACTGATGGAATACAGATATGATCCCGTCTGAAATGCCCGCCAATATCCCCTCGTTATTTATCAAGCGCTTTATCGTCTTGCGATCTGGTCATTTTGCATATGATCAAACCTTTAAAATGGGCGTCAACATTATTCGTGGAGATAATGGCACTGGTAAATCAACCATTATGGATATGATATATTATGCTTTGGGTGCTGAAGTCACAGAATGGACAGATGAACAAAAGCTTTGCGATGAAACCATTATTGATGTCGCCATCAATTTTAAACGTTTCTGCCTCAAACGAGAAATTACTGATACAGGTAAAGCTGCAATGTATTTCTACAGCGGTGATGCAGAAACAGCTCTATCTGATAGTTTGAACTGGCATCGCTACCCTTCAGCAAGAAGCAAAGAGAAGCACAGTTTTTCTCAGCAATTGTTCGAGCTTCTGAATTTGCCAGCGCATCAAACTGATGACTCAAAAAACCTGACAATGCATCAGATTTTGCGTCTCATATATGTGGACCAAATAACCCCTCCAACTAAACTTCTTAATGAAGACAAGAAACACGATAGCCCTGTGACACGCCGTGCCATCGGCGAATTCTTGTTAGGCATTGATGATTTAGAGGCTCACAACTTACGTCAGGCACACATTTCGGCTGTAAGGAAGTTCGAAGAAATCAGGTCAGAACTAAAAACAATATATAGGTTTGTTAGTTCAGACACTGGGGTTTTAAAAATGTCTGACGTAGATGCACAAATTTCCGAATATCGTAGGAAAATCGAAATACTAGAAGAAGAGAGAGCTGCGATACGCGATAAACAATTAGCAAGTTTAGATGAAAAAAACCGCAAGAAGGCAGATAGTTTAAAAGCTGAAATCATTGAGCTAGCAGAAGCTTTCACTGCTATGAATGAGGAAATCTCAGTTAAAAAAGTAGAACTGATAGATATCGGCAACTTTTTGGAGTCCTTGGAAAGCCGTAAAAAGGCTCTGGAACACTCCACTTTGACCGAAAAAGAACTAGGGGAATTGATCTTCGAGTATTGCCCAGCATGTTTGACGCCAATAGCAGAACACAGCAATGGCGATAGTTGTGGCTTATGTAAATCAGACCTCTCTGATGGGAAACGTCATGTTTCTTATATTCGCATGGTCAATGAAATTAATTTTCAGATCAGAGAGAGCCAGCATCTCATCGAACATTATGAAAAAGATATTGAACGCAATGAGGCCAATATTCCGGCTGTTACGCATAGATTAGCGAGCCTCAGACAAGCTTACAATGAACTGGTTATGAATGCTGATACACTTGATGCTGCAATATCCGATATTGGTGCGGACATTGGTTTCAATAAAGCGCAAATTGCAAACTGGAATGAAAAGCGCAAAATGATCCAGCAGATTGATCAGTTGGTCGAGAAGAAAGCGGGTGCCCAAGCCGAAATCTCAAGACTCGAAAATGAGTTAGAAAGATTGGATGCTGCAATTGAAGACAGAAAAATCAGTGTTGCTTCGATTATTGAGCAGTATGCGAATAAATTCATTACTTCGGACGGTGGTTACGAAAATGTCTTTGAAGATCCAGGTGAGATATTTTTGGACTTTGCCAAGGATAAGATGTCAGTCAATGGACGCTCAAAATTTTCCGCTAGTTCTATGGTAATCATGAAGAACGCAATTCGCGTCGCCATATTCATTGCTTCTGTTCTCGATAGAAAAGTAAGGCTCCCAAGATTGATGCTAATGGATAATATTGAGGATAAAGGCATGATGGCAGAGAGAAGCCAAAATTTTCAAAGGTTATTGGTTTCTGAGTGCGACCTTTTAACAAACGACTATCAGATGATCTTCACTACTTCCATGATTGATCCTGTGCTTAACAAGTCTGAATACGTCGCGGGTCCATTCTACAAAAAAGGCGAACATACGCTGAAAATTGGTTAGATTGATAAACTCGGTATCACGGTTATGGCAAGCAAGACAGAAACTCAAATTAGTATCGCAGCAATGATAGTTACTATTATCGCTGCTTTAATTGGTGGTTCTTATACGATGCAAGCGGCGAATACAGCGGTAGGCGCCGTCGAGGCGAAAGCGACGCTACAAAAAGACCAATTACTCTCTTTATTCGTTCAAGAAATGCAATACTCCCAAACTAGGTTTTTCGATCAGTTAGATGCACGAATTTTGGATAATGACAGAGGACGAAGCAGCTTAACATTCAACCCTATGTTCGGAAGTAGCTTGCCATTGTATGCTGCTCTTCTTGATGATGAACATCTCCGTTGTCTCACAAAGTTTTATGTTTCTGATGTGGCTATGATCCCCAAAGAGCCTGACCAAAATCCAATTGTAGGCATGAACCATAGTGTTCAAGTTGAACACCTAAAGAATGCTATATTGGATACTAATTCCTGCATAAAACTGCTCAACCCTGAAGAAGTTATTGTATATAGTGAATATCAAAAGAAGGTTTTAGAAGCGGCTGATAAAGAACTTAAAAACAAAAAGTCTAGCTAGAAACTTGATACTCCAAAACCGCGATTTTGATTTTGCTCTGCCAGCCAATCATTGAACTTGCAAACATCAATATAAAGACGTTTTTCACTTTTTTTGATCACTGCTGATTCAAGCCCATTCCAATGCCGTTTTCGCAGCCAGTCGTCCAGCTTGGTCGCTTTGATAAAGCTGTTTTCCAACAACTGCTCTCTGGTGCGAAGGTTACGAAAGTCTGAGACCTCATCTTTGTCGAGTGATAACCAGATGTTGAAGCGATCAATATCTAACCAGACATTTCCATCAATCTCTACCACGGCAGATGTCAGCATGTTGTGTTTGCGGTGAAATAGCCACTCGCGGACGGTGCCAAGCTTGAACGCTGGCGCTTGCTTCACTAATTCCTGAACACAAATCAGGTTCTCAAAATTCATTTGTGCGATACGTTTTACCCACCATCATAGATTGTACATAACTCATATGCGCAACCATGATAATCAGGCAACTGACACTGCCTTAAAGCGAGACGGTGCTTCTTTCTCTGTCAGCACGGTGAAGGACAATTTGTTGAGAAGGCCGCGCAGGTGTTCGTTTGAAAGGTGTTGGTATCGTTCAGACGACTTCATCGACTTATGGTGTAAAGCGTCCATGATTTCTTTCTGGCCAGCGCCCATCATACTCAGATAACTCGCAGTGGTATGTCTTAGGTCATGCCAACGGAAGTCCTGAAGGCCTGCATCACGGATTGCATGATAAATTCGTCTCTTAAAATCAAACGGCTTTGTTCCATCTGTATTGTGAAACACCAGCGGTGAGTCAAATCGGCGCTCTTCATAAAGAATTTTAAGCACCTCAAATGCTTCTTTGGATATAGGCTTCAAGCGCGAGGATTTATCTTGCTTGGTGCTTTTCAGGTGCAGAACAGCCCTGTTCATATCAACGATCACGATTGGGTGGTCGATAAGATCATTTTCTTCCCAAACCAGATGATTGGCCTCTGACATTCGTAAGCCCGTACCCAATTGGATAATGAACAGATAGTAAGCCCAGAGTGGGTTATTATCCTTAATCTGTGGCTTGTTCACTTGATCCAGCAAAGCATCGATGAGGCGAGGCAATTCATACGCTCGCGGAAACTTTCTTCTAGCTTCGGCTTGTTCTTTTTTGTTCAGTTCATCCCAATGCCATGCTTCATCTTCACCTGGCCATAGATGAAAGTGGTCAGACAAAAAGCGGTCACGCTCGTTGCTGAATTCAAGTTTCTTGATTTTTTGCAGAGGGTTCCTTGAAGCCCATTCCCATTCATTGATGACGACATTGTACAGAACGCCAAGTTGATCCATGTAATGCTGAACAGTTTGTGGTGCTCTTAGCCTTATCGACCCGTCGCGATTGCGTTTAGGTGCGGGTTTTCCTGGTTTTGAATGACTGTAGAACGCTGGCTCTTTCAAGAGCTGATTGCGCAAACGAATGAGTTCCTCAGGTCTAATACTATCCATAAACCTGTCGCCAAGTCGTTCATCCCACCATTTCAAAAGATATAGTGTTCTTTGGAATGTACGCTTTGGCATACATTCTTCAATAAAGCGCTCAATGCATTCTGAAAGAGTATATTGTTTGTGTGTTTTTATCCCGGCCACGATCTTTTCAGATTGATGTTCCTGATCTCGTGCCCATAGCTTTGCATTTGATAGTGTGCGAAACGATTTAGAGTAAGGCTTTGCGCCTCTGATTTTTATTTCAGCTTTATATCGAACTTCGCCTTTCGATGTATGATACTTCCTGAAATATGCCATTCATATTACCCTCCTGTCAGTTTTAAAGTTAATGGATTATGTAGTCGCGCATTAGCAGTCCGACTGTCCATTTGGCTCTTCTGATTCTATGCGGAAATAATGCGGAATGGTATCCGAAAATGGACCTGTTTTCACAGTATACAATACAGTTCTACGGTAAGTATGTCAGGAATTAATTCATTGAAAATTAATGACTTTCTCCATACTTGTATGGAGAAACGAAAACTCAATTTTGCTCTTCGAATCCTTTCGGGCGCGCCATTTAAAAAAATATTTTCTTCTAATAATTCAGTGACTTACAGAGGTTAGAAATTCTGCTTGTCATCCAATGCGGAATATATGCGGCCAGAGCTTTTTTTAGCGCACTTTTATGCCTCATTTTAAGGCAATTTTGCCTCCGAATTTATGCTCGCTTAAACACTCGTTTTTCCTCATCCGCATAACTCTCCATAGGCGCAATGAAGTGCCCGAGGAGATAAACCCATGAAACTATTTATAATCCTGTTCGGGACCAGTGGCGCTGTAGGAGCAGTGCTTCTGATCACCAACCTGAGTGCGATAACATTCCCAACCTGGCAACTTCTGATCTGGTTTGCCTGCGCAGCTATTATCGGCAGCCTGATCACTGCCTTTTGCTATGAGGTAAAACGATTTGTTGAGAAGTTCCGTTCCGGCACACTTGCAACTGCCCGCTTCGGTAAGTTAAGCGAGCTTAAGCACGGCGGGCTTAATCGCAAAGATGGTCTGATTGTCGCAAAGGCTGGTAATACGCCAATGCGTTTTAATAAGCCCGGCCATCTGATCACCATTTCCAAAACACGCGGCGGCAAGGGTGTCAGCTCAGTTATCCCAAACCTGCTGGATCACAAAGGCTCTGTTTTCTGCGTGGACATCAAAGGTGAGAACCACGCTATCACCTCCAAGCATCGTTCCACCTTTAGCAGGGTTATCAATCTTGCACCGTTTGAGCAAAGGTCAAGCTGCTACAATCCGCTCGACTTCATCCGCTTAGGTCCTGATGAAATTGACGATGCCTCGCTAATTGCCAGTCTAATTGTTGTTCCGGGCGAAGTGTCAATCGACAGTTTCTGGGATAAAGAAGCCAGGGCATTGATTACTGGCCTTATCCTCTATGTGGTACGTCATAAACCAACCCACAGCAGAAACCTTGCGGAAGTAAGGCGCTTGCTGACCCTCGGTGAAGAAGAACTGAACGGCGTACTGGATGTCATGATGCACTCACCACATGAGTGGATCAGGCGTGCAGCCAGTGCTTTCAGCCAGAAAGCAGAGAAAGAGCGCAGTGCTGTTATCTCGACCGCGCAAAGCCATACCAAGGTATTTGACAGCCAACGTCTGGTGAATATCACCAGCCATAGCGACTTCAGACTGGAAAATTTAAAACGCGATGTCATCAGTCTCTACCTGAACATCCCGCCGCACCAGATCGCCGTTTACCGTTCGTATCTCCGCTTGATGGTTGGGCTGGCTCAGGCGGCTATGACCCGAACTGAGATAAAGCCGATCAAGCCGGTATTGTTCCTGCTGGATGAGTTTCCAGCCCTTGGCAAAATGCCCATCAATGGCTTTGCCTACCTTGCCGGATACGGTGTGAGCCTGTGGGTCTTCAGTCAGAGCATCGGCCAGTTGCAGGCTATATATGGCAAACAGGCCGATGCGATCCTGTCCAACTGTGCAGTTACTCAGGTTTGGTCACTGTCACCAGCGGACTATAAAACAGCCGAGCATGTGTCGCGTACGCTCGGTGATACGATGGTCACCACCTATAGTGAAACCCGCAACCAGCGCCATCTGTTTGGAGCCAATAGAAGCTATAGCGACAACCGCAATCAACGCACACGCAGGCTGCTGACCCCCGATGAAATACTCTGTCTGCCGGAACAAAAAATACTCTTATTTGTATCCGGAATGCGACCATTGCTTGTAAATCGTATCTTCTACTATAAGGATAGTATCTTCAAAGGATTGTTCGGTAGCTGGGGGACTGAATGATGGCGCGACCGAAGAAGATTGAGAAGCAGCCGCGACCAATACGCCTGTATGCCTATGTGAGTGAGGAAGAACGGGTAAGGATTATGGAAGCCGCCGACCTGGTAGACATGAAAGTGTCGGTCTACCTGCGTATGGTGGCGCTCTCGCAGCAAATTAGACCTGCCAAAAGCCGTCAGGCGCAGGAGCTGGTGCAGACACTCAGCAGGCTGGGTGCTGACCTCAATCGGGTTGGCAATAACGTCAACCAGCTTGCCCATGCTGCCAACAGGGAGAAGTTTCCCAAAGAGCATGAGTTACTGGAGGCCAAGGCAGCGCTTGAAGGCGTGCTGGATCAGATCACTGACACGATCAAAGACATTTAGCCGATGATTGCCAATCAGATAGCTTTCGGCAACAGCTTTCAGGCCAACATCCACTATAATCTTTATGGCAATAAGGCTGAACCTAACCCGCATAAGTGTGCATGGCATGTCAGCCGTAACATGTTCACAGATGACCTTGATGCTGCTGGCAAGATAATGGAAGCGACAGCGTCGCAGAGTAAGACTCCTAAGCCTGCTTATCACTTCTCCATAGACTGGGACCGGTCGGAAGAGCGCTTTCTCGGTCAGGAAAAGTGCATTGAAGCCGCAGACAAAGTGCTTGAGAAAATCGGGCTTGCAGACCATCAGGCACTCTACTTCTGGCATGTGGATGCTGATCATCCGCACATGCATGTGGTGGTCAACCGGGTTGACGAGAACACCGGCAAAGCCTGGGATATGTGGAAGTCGAAGGAAAAGCTGGAGCGCGCTACCCATGAAGTGGCGCAGGAAATGGAATTTCTGCAAGTGCCGGGCAAACACAACGAACTGGATTATGCGCCTGATAAATCCAAAGACGCCACCAGAAGCCGAAGCGAACGGGCAACGGAGCCAGACCTGAAGCCCTGGTCAAAAGAACAGATACCGGACATCAGGGCTGAGATTGGCAATGCCTTTTATCATGCCGAAAACTGGGAAGCTCTCGCTGAAACTCTTGAGGACTCTGGCTATGAACTACGTTCCAAAGGTCAGGGTCTGATAATTACCGATGGCACCCACTACACGCAGCTTTCCAAAATGGGTAAGCAGATACGCCTTAAGACACTGGAAGAGAAGTTCGGGGAGAAGTTTGAAGAACATGCCAAAGGCAATGCCCTTGAGCCTGTAACCGAAGAACACTTTGAACAGGATTATGTCGAGCACAGCCCGGAAGAAATACCCGAAGAGATTGACCAGGAACTGGAACGACAGGTCAAGCTGCTGGAGAAACGTCAACTGGCTGAGATAGAAGATGAAGCGCGTAGCAGAACTGATCCGCGTGTTACTCAGCTTTCGGTGCTTCTGGGTGCCATTGAGCGCTTCAATGGCCTTTGGAATGAAGGCAAGTCTGCTGCGGCCTTGATGACGGCCGATAAGAAAGTAAAACAACAGCAGTCCCTTTTAGGGCGGGCAAAAGACCTGCTTGAGTTTCATAAACAGGCCGGTATCGATCTTATCTTCAGCGCTTATAGAAAGCCAGTTGAGGACAAGGGCCTGAATACGGGCAAAAAGATTGATGAGGCCCTAAAGCAGCTCGGAAAATACAAGTCCAGAAAACCAAAAGTGGTGACGCCTAAATCAATCCTCAAACAGCATAAAACCGAACAACTGATTAAGCTTCTCAAATGGCGCAAACAAAAGATAGAGAAAGAGCAAAAACGCGCCAAACGCTACAGGAAAGAGCGCGACAGAGAACTTAAGGTCCAGCAAAAGCAGCAGTTTGACAGAAAGCATATCTACCGCATTCAGAAGCTTCAGGAAGCCAGTCACCGTGTTACTAAACGCGAGTTGGACCTGAACGAAGCGAAAAACAAGATGAGCCGTAGCAGTAAGGCGCACGAGCAGAATATTGCGACCAAAAAACATCTCAATGAATGCCGCAAAAATTTGGTCAAGAGTATGCCCAAAGAAGCCGTCATGACGGCTGATGTTTCTTGGATAGAAAAGAAACGTCTGTTTGCAGCATGGCATGCTGAGCAAGACCTGAAAAAGGCAAAAGAACGTGACAAGAAATACGACCGCGATATCGAGCTTGATGATTAAATAAACGATACGAGGAAAAACCAATGGTTAGAAAACGAGACTTAAATGCTGAAGAACTGAAAATTTATGAGGAACTTGAAGCGCAACATCAAGAAGAGGTAAAAACAGCCAAGGCACGTCTGGAAGAACTAGAGAAAGACCCTGAATACGATGGCAGCATCTATGTCGGACATTACTGTGATGGCATGGGAGATGATGATGGAACCCTGCATACACTCAATAAAATGCTCGTCGAAGACGGTTTCATGCCTGGTGGGCCTTTTGAAGTAAAACTCAAAAGTAAAGCCATGTCCGCACTTGAGTTAATGCGCTCAGATGGGATTGATCCAATAGCAGTCGCCGCAAAGGAAGAGAAAATCACACTTGATAATGTTAAATCACTGGGTTTCGAGATAATCAAAGATACTTTAGATGCCAAAAGACTTGAAAAACTAACCGCCGCCTATGAAGAGGCCGAACAGAACTTAAATACCGCAGATGATATTTTGGACAACCCGCACCGAAACGCACAAGATAATAGCCCTGAAAAGTCTCGAAAAGCCGCCCACGATAAAATGATTAAGCTTGGGCATAAAATTATAACTAAAGAAAATAGGCTAAATGCGCGCAAAGTGGATAGTAAACGTGACTACTTCAGTGAACGTGCCCAGGCTGACAAAAAACAAGCAGCCATACCGGAACAGAAAATGGATGATTTTGATGCTGAGCAGGAGCAAAGCGATGGGCAGGAGTTGACTACCCAGGATATTGTTAATTCTGATATGCCTTGGGAAGAGAAGAAGAAACGTTATGCCGAGATATACGAGACCGAGAAAATAAATGAAACAGAGCAAGACCTTGAGAAAGATGAGGATGAGCTTGAGCTGTAGACTGTTTGTACATTGACAACCAATGCAACAGTATTGTACATAGTGTTGCATCATCATAAGTCATTGTTATTATTGTTAATTTACTCGATTTAGGAAATTAACAATATAGTTTGATGGCACGGTCAGGTCGAAGTTGTCATTTTCTGTTTTTCTGGCGGCACTGCCGCTATTTCCTTCGTCAGCAAGACGCATGACTTCACCAAAACTAAGGCCTCTGTTTGCTCGGCGCTGCGCTGCGGTACGTTCGTGCTCTCTGGCAGCAAAGGTCAGAAACAGTCCATCATATTGCGCTTCTTCAAGCTGTTCTCTGGTCAGCGACACCTCGATAAACTCTTTCATATACCCGCCATTATCCTGAAACGCACTATTGGTTTTAAAGGGCAGTTTAGTGCCAGACAGGTCAGTTACAGTGTCATATTTCCTCAGAAATTCTTCCTGATAAGACAGGGCCGCGATGAAGCTGTATTTGGTGTCGCCGTTTGCGCTCTTGTTGGCGTGCAGCCTACCGTGAGTGTACAAAAAATAGCCTATCTTGGGGCCATAAAACTTCACATCGCCAGGCTCCATGCCGTAGCTTCTGTCGCTATTGGAATCGTATGTTGTCATCAATTCCGAAAACTCGGCGCTTTCAATGCGATTAAATTTGGAAACCGGGTAACTCATGTCCATTGTTTTGCAGGCTGCAAACATGAAACAGGCTAGAGATAGGGCTGTGATTTTGAACATAATTTTCTCCTGAGATATGGGGGCTGGAATTAGCGGCAGCGGTGGAACTGAAAACCATCACCGCGAGACATTTGGTTGTGCGAAACTATGGTGAAGCGATCACGGCCAAAATCGTGCTTGGGACCAACCAGAATGGTCTCCAGCCATGTCGGTGACACACGCTTGATCCGAGCCTGCATAGGACTTGTTGGCACGCGCCAACCACCGGCTCTGTCAGGGTCAGAAGTGGACACCAGATACTGGCCTTTATCACCCCGCGTGAAGGTATATTTGCGGGTCGCAAGGCCGCCATAAACAGAGCACCATGTCCCCAATATGTATTTGGGGTCACGGTCATGGAAAAGCGTAACACCAGATTCAATCCGGCAATCTTCCAGATAAACCCAGAAGCCATCAAATCTCGCAACGGTGCCAGTTGCCAGCACTTCTTCGCCGGGCACCAAATCTACCACTTTGGTCATTTCTTCCCGGTCAGAAGACAGGCATAGCACACCGCCTGACTTCCTGTTCCAGACAATGGGTGCTGCGGTGAGGAAGCCATCAAAAGACACATCCGGCCTTAATAACCTGCCCGCCACCCTGATTTCCCGATCCTGAAGCCGGACCACAAAGCGCTCTGGCTCAAACAGTATTTCATCAATCAGTATGGCCCCGTGAGGGCGAGCAAAAGCGCGCTCCCATGTGCCGCCCTGTTGAGCAAAGGAGACTGTGGACGCAGAAATTGATAAAACTATCGTCAGCATCAGGAGCTTAACTGAAGGCAATTTCATTTGTTGTCTCCTGAGGTCTGGTTTTTAAGAACGACTGATAAAACAAAGCCAATAAGGCCACCGATCAGGCCGTAGGTGCCAATGTGGGTAAGTTCACGCTTTGCAAGCTGCTGGTCCATGCCAGTTCTGGTGAAAAAGCCATCAATAAGCTCGGTTAACGGCACATCCGCTATAATGAAATTAGTACGATTGGCATCACCGATAAAAAGGCCAACAACGATGCCAATAAGCGGCAGTATTTTGATTAGTGTTTCAGAATTCATATAACCCCCAATGAGCAACGGCTCGAGAAATGTGAGGTCAAACCTCATGCAACACTATGTACAATTGTGTTGCATCAGTGCCCCACGGGGGTCTGGTCATTTATGGGGTTAAAGCCCTGTTTTTGAACTGCTTTTCTGTACAATACAAACAGGGCAGGCAAGAATGATCTATGAAGAATGTATATTCACTCTACAATGCACAAGGCAAACGCCTGTATCTTACTCTTGATGAACGCAAGGCTTTCTTCGACACATCAAAAACCCAGCCTGACAAAGTAAAGACTCTCTGCCAACTGCTGTACTACACTGGCTGCCGTGTCAGCGAGGCGCTGAATCTAACTGCTGACCGAGTGGACATGGCTGGTGGTGAGATTGTCATTCAATCCCTAAAGAAACGCCGAACAACACCGCATTACCGCCCCATACCTGTACCTATGTCATTTATGGAAGAGTTGGCCGCTGTACACGCCCTAAAAGCCGATGGTAGCGATAAACTGTGGAGCTGGTCTCGCTCGCAAGCATGGAGGCTCGTGAAGGCTACAATGGTAAAGGCTGACATTAATACCAGCATGCCTTACGGAACATGCAAGGGCTTACGTCACTCATTTGGAATACATGCGGTAACGCACAACGTACCACTCAACGTGGTTCAATCACTCCTGGGACATGCTAATATGTCTACTACGGCTATCTATGTAGATGCTGTCGGAGATGAAAGGAGAGCTTTGGTTAGTCGGATGTGGTAACTTTGTTTGGCTTCAAAGCACACGACAACTTAATTGGCCAATTAGTCTCTCTTCCACGCTAGTAGTCAACTTTACCTGATCGCATGTCCAAAAATAGTGGAAGTAGATGTGCTTTATCTCGTATGCTCAGCTACTAGGCGGGAGGGAAATCTTGCTGCGTCTAGCCACGGTAAATCATAGAGAAAATACATGTTTCAGCACGGGTCAGACGTTAGTCAGTTTAACCTCTTCAAAGACAGCGGCGACAAAAAACCGCCTTTTGACTTCAATCAGATTCAGCGCGTCTCAATTCATGGTCAACAAACTGAGGTGACACCGGTTTTTTCGGCCTACTGGTACTTCGCGGCTGAGCGCCAGAGGGTTTTCTTCAAACGGTTCAAACAGGTAAATGATCCAAGACTGACGGACGACCCAATTATCTCGGCGTTTAAATTTACCAACGCCTACCGTGCTTCAGATCGCGTCAGCCAATATCTCATAAGGAAGGTAATCTACGAAGAGGGGAAATCGTTTTGTGCTGAGGACACGTTTTTTAGGATCCTATTGTTTAAGTTGTTCAATAAGATCGAGACATGGCAAGCCCTAGAAAATCGGGTTGGCGAAATAACACTTCGAAACTACAGCTTTACTCAATATGATCAGATTCTATCAGATGTGCGTGCATGTGGGGGAGCAATTTATTCGGCTGCGTACATCATGCCTTCCGCTGGTAGGGTCTTCAAAGAGAAATACAAGCATCAAAATCACCTTCGACTGATAGAAAGTCTTCTTGATCGGAATCTCCCCGAGAAACTGCAAGGACTGCAAGATATGGGAGAGGCATTTGATCTTATGCACAGCGTTCCGTCACTTGGAGCTTTTTTGGCTTATCAGTATGCTACTGACATAAACTACAGTGAGATCACAGACTTCAAAGAGGATGAATTTGTGGTCGCTGGTCCAGGTGCATTGGACGGGATTTCTAAGTGCTTCAGAGAAGCCAAAAAATTTCAACCAGAGGTACTAATCCAGCACATGTACGAAAACCAAGAGAAATACTTTGACGAACTTGATTTGGATTTTATGTCGTTGTGGGGGCGCCCATTGCAGTTAATTGACTGCCAAAGCCTATTCTGCGAAATCTCGAAATACTCGCGAGTAGCTTTTCCAGATGTTGCGGGTGTTTCCGGCCGAAAGAGAATTAAACAAAAGTACGTTGGTACAAATGATAAAATCCAGCCCTGGTATCCTCCCAAGTGGAATATCAATCAGTACATAATTTGACGTCTAGTCTTTGACGTCACTCAAAGCTAGGGCGGTGCAAGATACCTTGTCAGGTTCACTGGCAAATGACACACGATATGAGATCACCTTCTTGGCCCAAATCTTAGCCTGCAAGTTACCTTTCGCTGTGACACTGACGGTTTCTTCATCCAGAAAATGCAAACAAATCTGGAGGCGATCGCTAGCATTTGGTTTTCGATCAAGAACAGCTTCCATAATTGCGTCTGTTGCGGCATTCAGTTTTGCGCCTTGATCGCCGTCAGAGCTCACAGCGGTTCCTAGACCGACTACGCTACCCTTTAAATTTACATGCGTGTGGGGAGTAAACGAATGCGAACGATTTACAAAATCTAGCTTGATAGTACCTTGCTTATGTACCTTGAGCTGATGGTATAATTCCATCCCCTGAAATATGGCCGTAGACCACTCCCAAACCTTGCAAGCCCTGACCTCGAGGTCCTTGATGTACCGTTGGACGGTCTTGATAAGCTTGAAGGTAACGTGACTTTCTTCTGGGAAAAGTCTCACTGTTTCTGAATCACCTTCGTCTTCTCTTAAATCCGCTTGCCGCCGACCTTCAAAGTAGATGGCGCTGATGATCTGTTCCTCGATGATTTTTGCTCGAGCCCCATCTTCCGCCTCGTCAACGACCTCGTCACTTTTTCTTTTTCGCCCCAAGAAGCTACGTAGGACTGGCGACCAACCCAAATAAACTGCGTTAGTAAGATGCAAAGCGTCATGGAAGCGATAACCATCTTTTTTCACTGAGTTGTCTGTGAGGTCATCTCCCAGTTGAGTCCCGTCGCAATACATTCTTGCTTGTCCTGGGCCGATACTGACAATCTGAATTGTTAGCTCGTCCGGAAACCTCTCTTTTTCGGGATACAGATATTGGCCTGGAAGTACGGCATGTTTAGCCCTATCAAACAATGGTGTGTGCTCTTTTTTGTCTGTAGAACGATACCTAGATTTGCGAACATTGAATTCAGCAATATCGCTCAATTTGGCATCATAAAGGCTGGCGATGGCTGACACATACCAAGCAATGTCACCCAAAAGCTTTGCTGGCTTATTCTTTCGTAACGAGGCCCCTTTCACTGGAATAAAAGCCAGCTCCTTCTCTTCTTCCGGCAAGTACTCCCCAAGCAGAAGAGCTCCGATCTGCCACATCGAAGTGAGACAGACCTCCAACAAGATTTTGCCTTCAGTTCTCGCCGTAACGAAGGCTAGGCTTTGATAGTCCTCAAAATGCATCCTCTGAGTGTTAGGAAACCCCTTTATGCCTTCAAAAAAGGATGCTGTTTTTCCAGATCCGAGCAAGTCTTGTACGCTGGATGAGCGCTCATCATCGCTTGAAAGCTCGTGTTTCAAGAAGGCTATGTTCTGTGTGAAAATGTTAATTTCAGAAGAGAAAAGAACTTGGCTCAGAGCGAAGCAGTACCACATCACGTCCCCAAGTTCTTCTATGATCTCTTCGTTTCTTCCAAAAGCGCTCGTTTCACCATGTTCACCAAGTAGCTGCTTTTTGATGGCAGAAACCAGCGAGCCGATTTCCCCAATCAAACCGTAGAGAGCAATCTCTCTCTGCTCTTTCGTAGAACGGTCAGCGAATTGCAGCGTGTCTTTTACAAACTTATTGTATTCCGAAACTAACATGGTCACCTTCCAATCATTCCCTGGCAATTATTCGTTGCCAGGCCGCAGGGTCTGCGCGAAACCCAAGCACCCCAAGCTCACCAAACCACTCTAAAATCGCTTCCCGTTTTTCGGTCGGAATTTTCTTTTTGAGGCCCGGCCCTTTTTTAACAATATCCCTTAGGTGCTCCGGGATCTCAGGCCCCGAGCCTCCCCAATAGGCAAACTCGTGGCCAAACAAAACGTTCTCTGTTTTTTGAGTGTCTCGGCGATAATTGTTTAGGTTTACCTGCCCATCCGGCAAACTGTGAAATGATAGAAGCTGGCTTAGCGGCACATCAGGATTGAGGGGATCTTCGCGGAAATAAATGTTGTCTCCATACTGTGCCATTAAAGAGCCATTTACATTGGGACGTTTTCTTTCAAATCGAGGATCTCGCCAGAACTCGTCGAAGGTAATAATTCCATCCACCTTGAACCAATAGACTAAGCGAAAGTTGCTGCCATACTTTTTACTACCAGTCCCAATAATGAGGTCACCCTCGTTTGCTCGTTTGCGAATATCTGGTTTGCAGCAGGCCAGTGTGCAGATTCCGTGGAAAGGGTTTGGCGCAAACCCCATGTCATGCTCGACTACATAGGAGTAAACGTCCATTTTAAAACTCACTCAACTAGCAGTCATGATGCCGCATTTTGAACCCGGAAGACGCGCCGGTCTCCTCAGTAGCCTCACACTTTGCGGCTAAGGCCAAGACGCTAGGCTTCCAGGGCGTTTTTTGGGCAAACTTTCTCAGCACTTCCGGGAGTTCGTCTGTGTTTGGTGGTGAAGGCCACAATGCAACAATGCACATGCCCCTATTCAGCGCTTCCTGGACAGTGGGCTCCAATGCAGCGTCTTGATGCAGTTCACTAGACACAACAACAATCAATGATCGCGCTTCCTGCCCTAGAGGCACAGGCGTGCAATCCGCTTCTGACAACAGAATGTCTAGTTTCGCTGGGTCGATCGCTTCAGCGTTTGGATTGTAAACATTTACAGGCGTCAATGGCTTGCTCCTATCTGAATAACTTTCTCCAGTGGTCAGCGCCCCGGCCAGCCTTTTTAACGCTTTGACAGAGAAAAATACGTATAGTAAATATACTGGTCATAAATAGTATACTCGTCAAGTTTTTACATAGGTATTGGTAGTATTTGCACAATGGTTGGTAGCAAGAAAAAGTGGAGCGTCGAACAAAGGCTTGAATTCATTGAGTTTCGTTTGTTTTGGGAAGGTAGACTTCAGCGCCGCGATTTGACGGAGCAGTTTGGCATTTCAGTGCCTCAAGCCTCTAAAGACATTGCATTGTACAAAGAAACAGCGCCCCAAAACATGCAATACGATTCGAGTCTGAAGTCTTACATCGCGAATGATCCACTCAAGCCGATATTTTACGCGCCCAACCCAGAAAGATATCTCGCCCAACTCAGTGCGTTGAAGAAAGCGACGATATCGATAGAAGAAACATTATTTTCTACCATCACATCCGCTGACGTCTTGTCAGTACCAGGACGGCCAATAGCACCCCACATTTTGAGAGCACTAAACTTCGCCATCAGAGAAAAGAACGCTATCAACGCCGAATACATTTCAATGAGCAAGTCCACCGGAGACAATTTTTGGAGATTCATCTCGCCGCACTCCTTCGCCTCAGATGGGCTAAGGTGGCATGTTCGCGCATATTGTCACGACAGCGAAAAGTTTAAGGATTTCGTAATATCTCGATTTTTAAATGTGGCCGAATTTGCTGACCCAAAAGCTTCCAAATTTGATGACCGCAATTGGAACAGTTTCTTATCAATTCATCTTATCCCAAACCCAGCTTTAACAGATATTCAGAAACAGGTCATCGAAAGTGACTTCGGAATGCAGAGTGGCAGACTCACCTTCAGAGTTCGACACGCGATGCTCTGGTATTTTGATAAAGTCATGAGATTTGACATAGACCGGGACATGAACATTCCGAGGAAAACGCCTGTAGTCATTGAAAACGAAGATGAATATAAGAAATTGCTTCAACAAATAACATGACCAGACTGCAATCCCTTGGACAGCTATGTTTGTTCCTAATGAGTAAAATTGCAAAAGCTATATAATTATTGTGTGTCGGAAATTGATTGGCTACCGCTAACCCAACTAGATAACGGATAAACAAAACCACTTTTCATGCACTATCTGCCTAATCGAAGCTACTTCTTTAGCTCTTCAAATTTTGCTGCCATTGTAGGGTTTTTACGCGTCAGCTTCTTGATAGTAACGTCTTGGGCCTTATCGTTTGCGAGGCGCAGATTTCGATCGGTCCCAAGCAAAGCATCCTTTGTTTTTTGGAGATGATTTATTGACTTATCGATCTCGTCAATTGCTGTCTGGAATTTTCTTGACGCAAGATCGTAATTTTTAGAAAAGGCATTCTTAAACTGCTCAAGATCGCTTTCAAAATTCGTTATATCTATGCTTTGTTCTCTAACCATTGCCAGCTCAGTTTTATACTCAAGCGACTTCATGGCTGCATTTCGCAACAGCGTTATCATTGGTATAAAGAACTGTGGACGTATGACATACATTTTCGGGTAACGGTGGAACACGTCGACGATCCCAGAGTTGTAAAACTCACTTTCTGGCTCAAGCAAAGATACTAAGATTGCGTATTCACAGCCTTTCTCTTGGCGGTCTTTATCCAACTGTTTGAAAAAATCCTCATTCTTTTTCTTCGTTGAAGTAGTGTCGCTTTCATTTTTCATTTCAAACATAATTGAAACGACTTCAATGCCCGCCTCATCTGTATCGCGAAATATGTAATCCCCTTTGCTGCCAGTGGTAGCATCGTTATCCTTCTCGAAATAAGCTCTAGGAAAGGCTGTAGAACGAATGCGATTAAACTCGGTTTCGCAGTGTTGCTCTAAAGTTTCGCCAACCATTTTGGTAGACAAACGAGCTTTCATGTCGCGCAAACGTTCTATCGCATCATCTCGGTCCTTTATCTGTATCTCGTATTTATCCCTAAGAGATTTCTCAGATAATTCCTTCTCAAGCTTCGCTTGCTCTAGACCACTCTTCAAAGTGTCACGCTCTTTCTCGATCTCACTTACAGCCTTTGAGATCGCGAGTTCCTGCTCAACTTTTCTTGCTTCAAGACTTGATTTTAGCTGCAGGATTTCAGCATCCTTACTTGCCAATATACTTTGTCGCTCTTCTGAATTTTTTGATTTTTCTAAAGTTAGAGCATTCTGGTTTTCTTGTTTGATTTTTTCTAATTCGTTTGTAAGCGCATCTCGCTCTTTCTCTACGGCCTTTAAAGCCTCCGCGACTGCGAGTTTTTGAGAAACCTCACCGGCATCCAATTTAGCTTTCAAATCATGTATCTCAGCATCTTTGTCAGCAATATTTTTCTGATTTTCATGAGCAATTTTACTCCTAGCAAGCTCGACTGCATCTTGCTTCTCCTTCTCTGCCAGAATTAGCCGTTCTTGCAACTGTTGCTCAAACTCTTTGTCATGAACCTGTTTGAGAATACTTGCGTACCCAGCTTCATCCACTTTAAATGCTGTATTGCAATGTGGGCACGTGATGTCATTCATACCTGTATCTCCATTATACGGAATTCAAATGATTGCACGGCTTCGCAATAGGGTTCGAGCAAACTCAGCAATTCAATTATTGGTTTTGCGTGACATTATACAACAAGGCGTAAGATCATATAAGTTGCAATAAATACTATTGTGTTTTTCCTGCCTTCTTCCTCCTGACATTCACCAAACTAGCATCAATCATGTCCTTGAGGTGCGCAGCATAGTGTTTTTCAATCATCTCTACGCTGGTGCGGCAGTTTTTGGCGACTTGGTAGATGTCGGCTCCCTCCAAGAGCCGGAAGCATATATAGCTATGTCGCAAGCTGTAGGCCGTCCGGGCTTTCCCGTTACGGTCAAACTTCAGCTTCTGCTTGTGAAGGATGCCGTTCAGCATCTTTTTAAAATCTGATGGGAACAAACGATCCGTCTGTTCGGGATTATTTCTTTTCAGCATGCGCTCATATGGGCGCACCGCCCCCGGCATGCTTTTGCAGTAGCCAACACCGCGTTTACCGCGCACTTCAATTTCAAGAATAGTCTCGCCAGTAGCTTCGTCGTCGACAATCTCTATGTCCCTATACTCAAGGCGCTTAGCTTCATCTGGCCTAAGGCCAGTGTTTGCCATCAAAAGCACATAGTCATGGAGTTGCTCCGCATACCATTTATAGCGAGGGTTTTTAGGGTTTGCGGCATTCGCTCTGGTCGCTTCATAAAACTGTTTATATTCTTTGGGAGTGAACCAAGGCCGATGTTCTACCTTACTTTGCCGACGATAGGGGTCAGAGAGGTCTGGGATGAAGTCTATCCAGCCGTGCCGCTGTGCTGTCTTTAAGACCATGGATAAGGTCACAATCTCATTATGAATGGTATTGCGCGCCGGTGGCTTCCATGGCTTGGGCTCCAGCTTGTCATCGTCGAAGTGTTCTACGTCCCAGTTTTTGGGCTTGGTCATGCGGTGTACGCGGTATTCCTGACCTACACCTGATGTAATTTCTTTAAGTGACTTACTCCCAAGGAACGGAAGTAGATGCAGGCGAAGCCTGTCTTTATGGCCTTGCACCCATTTAGGACTTCTACGGCCATGGGTAGTTACTTCGTATTCTTTTTCAAAAACTCTGGCAGCCTCTCGAAAGGTTTTGCCAGAGGATAGTTCCCCAAAACGGTCCTTATTCAGGAGCTCCATGTACCAGTCCTGCGCAACATCTTTTGCGGCTTTCAAACTCTCTTGCTTGGTACTGGTGCGATATTGCTTTCCTTTAACAGAGGCAGAGCAATGCCATCTGGAACTGTTGGGGCGGCGATAAAGGGCAACCTTATCGCCCAAAATCTTATGTTGGACTCCGTTTGACACTGTCAACTCTCCCCAAATGAGCGTGACTGCGATAGATGTGCTAAGTGTGTTGGAACTGTGTTAGCGATTTAAGGCTACGTTCTTGGGATTCGGGCTGTAAACAGGAAAATAAAAAGCCCTTTAAGTACATTGACTTAAAGGGCTTTTTTTGGTTGCGGGAGTAGGATTTGAACCTACGACCTTCAGGTTATGAGCCTGACGAGCTACCGGGCTGCTCCATCCCGCGTCATGTATGTTTTAGGGCCGTGAGCCCGGTAGCAGATTGCATGTCACCTACGGCGATATGCATATCTTTTCAGCCTGTCGGCTTCAAAGGGGCGGGCTGCTCCATCCCGCGTCATATATTTGTTTGCTTCCGGTATCGCTATCGCGACCCTATGAAGCGCGCTCAAGGCTGCCTGATAACAGGCGAGATTTGAGC
>CANNDZ010000004.1 GCA_947503575.1 uncultured Kordiimonas sp.
GGATAGGCAGCCTCGGTTGCATTCCAGTCGACAAGAAGGGTCTGCTCTTCAGCTTTGGTTAAAAGCGGCAAAGACTGAATCTGAGTGTTTGGAGATGTCAAAATCGCGTCCAATAAGACATCTAGTCGTGTGATCAAAGATACAATTTCATCGGGAGAGAAAAAGTCTGTCTGGTAGTCGACATTTAACCAGCAGTCTTGTCCGTGCCCAAAATCACACAAGTCAAAGAATAGGGGTGCGGTATTGAACTGGCCCAATTGGTGAGTGTCCACCACGGTGCCATCTGGACATTCTGCCGAGTCAAATCGTTCATAATTGAATGCAATGTCTGCAATGCTAAATTGATTGCCTGCAACAATCCGTAATTCCCTTGCTAAAAATGATGCTGGATATCTTCTGTGCCGATAATCTTTTCGAATATTCTTTGAGATGATTGTTGCCAGGCTGTCAAAATCCACATCATCTTTAACCTGGATGCGAGGTACTATCTGACTCATTAAGGGGCCGATAACGCCCTTCAGTTTTGCAGCACTCCGGTTATGCATAGATAGGGCTATTGGGATATCAGACGTGCCTAGCGTCCTTGAAAAATAAACGTAAATTGCTGCAATAAAAACATGTGAAACGCTTACGCCTAAGCTTCGCGCAAGGTCATTTAGCTTAGCGAATTTTGCCCAGCGAATCTGTAGGCAGTCATGCCCGAAAGCGTCGAGTGAATTGTTAACAATTTTGCGTTGAAATAGTGTTGAGGGCGTCTGATAGTATTTTTGAAGCCAGTACGATCTATCCCTTTTGTAAGCTGTACCCTGCAAGTAGCAGTCACACTCGGCGAGAGTTGCTACAAAAGAGGATTCTGGGTCAACTTCAGCTGAAGTGCCAGTGTGAAAGTATGCGCTGACGATTTGCTTCATCCACACAAAAAAAGACCAGCCGTCCATAATTAGATGATTGGCTTTGTAGTAGTAAATGCAGTGATCGCTACTAACTCGCAGCAGAACGTCCTTAAACAGATTCTTGCTATTCCACTCAATACATTCCCGAAAATCGTGCCTTATCCATGCGAGAGCACTTGCAAGTGGGTTTTCTTGGTTCGTAAAATCGAGGAATTCGAGTTGGCGAATTGGTCCATCCGAGAGAAACTGGCGGACACGTCCATCAACTTCACAAAACTCCAACCTGAACGCGTCATGTCGGTGTATAACTGTGTCTCTAGCACTGTGAAATCTGACTGGATCAACTTTCCATTTTAAATTGTTATAGCCACCAATTAGGTTCACTCGTGGGTCGAGAGCTTCGCCCGAGTAAAACATGCTCTCCTGAGTTGGAGAGAGGTCCAGTAAATCAAAGTGTAAAGTCAATGCTCAGTCCCCAAAACTGAAAGTGTCAATATTCTCGATCAAACGACGTGCGCGTGTGACCAAGCCGCCAAACGAGGACTGCATTCAAATCGAGAGATGGTGCTATTATGTCGCCTGACCTAAAACCGACTTAAGTGGGAAAACCAAACCAAAACTCTTAAACACAACTAATAACTTAACCCACATACGCAGGGGTGAATTTGGCGGTTTTATATTCGTTAAAGGCAGAAATTGTCAGTGGCACACTCATCATACCTGTTTTAACGGTACGAGAAGCAAATGCACTTGGATCAAAATTTAACGTGGTTACACAATAAAAGCTCGGATGGCTCAATTGAAAGGAACGGTACAGTTTCAAAAATAGTAATGTTTTCCTGGTATCCAGTTTCGTTTACTGCAAGAGCCCCGACATATTCCAAATCAGGATAAAACAAAAAAAAATCCCAATTCGTATTCACTGAAGAATATGAAGAGTCAACGCTTACGAATATTTTTTTGTTCTGCTGCAGGTCGAACCAAAACTTATTAAGCGGCATTGACAGACCCGTGCCAATAGCCTTTATGAAGGCTTCTTTCAAAGTCCAAAACTGAATAAAGCGTTCCGTTTGCTTAGGCATTGGCTGACGACGTAAGTTATCGACCTCGACAGGGGCGAAAAACTCTTCTGCCGTATTAATGATATCGGAGGGATGTCGTCTTTTTTCAATATCGACGCCAACTTCAGAGGAGTTGGAAATCGCGCATACAATCATTGAGTCAGAGTGCGATAGGTTAAAATGAAAGCCTGCATTTCCTGCAGGCAATAACAAGTGTGGTTTGCCATATCTACCATTATAAAATCGCCACAGACTGGCATCTCCACCAATCAGCTCACAGGCAAGGTACCGCATCAAAGCTCTTGTAACTATGTAGCGATTTCGATCTTTATGGCGCCTAAATCGCATGCTTTTCAGTTTTTCAGCTTCACTCAAAACAGTCCAGTATTTTGCAACTAAACCATTATTTAGGTCTGAAATGGACCGTACAATGTATAGTGAAACCACTTTTTATTGACCTTCTAAATGCAGTTGCATATGGAGTGTTTATATTAATTGAAGTAACCGCCAATAACATTTCAGTTACGCTCGGCCCTTTTAATACGCGTGGTGTAGAGCTCGTCTGTCGGGTGCGCAGAATAAATCACACTGCAAATTACTCGCAAATCATCTGCGTTTTTTTTGGACCATTCGACGAATTTGTGCAACTGGATTAAAGTCTGACTATGTCAAAATGGTTTGTTAAGCTGCGCTATACGCACGCCGCGAAAATGCGGGTGTTTCTTTTCCCATTTGCTGGCGGAGGCCCATCAATTTATAGGGGTTGGCAGGCTAGTTTTGACCAAAGGGTAGACCTGTTTGCGATTCATGCACCGGGAAGGGAAGGGCGATATATCGAGGAGCCGATTAGTTGCCTGGACCAAATGGTAGAAAAGCTGCAGTCCGAAATTTGGCCGTTCCTCGACAAACCTCATGTTTTTGTAGGGCATAGCAACGGCTCCATCGTTGCCCTTGAACTGGCCCGCAGCCTTGCCAAGCAAGGCAACCAAAAACTTGTTCACATGGTTATCTCGGCAAAGCGCGCTCCCCACCTGCCTCATACGAAAGCGCCGACATACAATCTGCCCTATGAGGAGTTTGTTGCAGACCTGAGGAAGAACTCGGCAATACCGGACACCATATTGAATGATCGAGAGATGCTGGATATTTTTATTCCCATGCTGCGTGCCGACTATGCGCTAGGCATTGGGTACGATTTCAGTGATCCGCTGCGTCTTGGGTGCGACGCTTCGCTGTTTTGGGGCGCAAATGATGATGACGTTCCCAAAGAAGATATGCTTGCTTGGGATAGGTACTTTACCGGTAAAATCAGTTTCAAAGAGTTCTTTGGCGATCACTTTTTTATCAACTCACACTCTGAAAAGTACATTCTGGAACTTAATGAGTTAGTGAGAGGTCATCTGTGATTCATGAGAGGTCATCGTTGAGATTGTTTTCTAACGTGATATTGTTTAGAAGTACCAAGCAGATTGCGCAATCCTGATTTGCTAGATGCCGATGTCGTTGATTAGTCTTTCTTACTCATTTCTAGTTTGCGGCTAGAGACTTACAGACTTGTTACCAACACCGGCGCATTCTGCAACACGTAGGTCGTAACAGTTCCTTGCCGAATGCAGGTTAATTCGGCGATCGTTGGGAGGATTGATGGCGTGAAAATTCAGCACACCACTTCTGTGACTTGCATGTAGACAAATTTCTTGCATTGTCCGCTCCTTTAATCGGGTGACAAAGTCAAGCTCTTACGAGTTGTCGATATTCAGCTGTTTGTCTCTCATGTGGGTCACGCTCCTTTCCGCAGTCACATTATGCGCTGCAGGCATTTGTCAGACAGTGTGGAGAGCCTCGCTTTTGGACGCGCTTTTTTGCGCAGCAGACATTCACGGCTTCATCCAGACATCGTCCACACAAGGGATATTTCCAATTTAGAATGCGATCGGCTATCCAGCTGCCTCAATCTTTCCATACTGGAAGTCGGTGCCGTTCATCCACATCTTGTGGAGGATAACGGCTAACTTTCGGGCAACGGCTGTAACAGCGCGTCGATGCCCTTTGGTCTTAGATAGGTTTAATCCCCATGCGCGCAGGGATGAAGCTTCTGTTGACCGGATAACCAGAGAGTGGGCAGCCACATAAAGTGCGGACCTTACATCTGGGTCTCCTGCTTTTGATATTCTGCCAGTGTTATCTGTCTCTCCAGATTGGAAGCGTCTCGGAGTCAGTCCAAAATGTCCGGCAACCGTCCGTGAGCTCTTGAAGCGTGTAGGATCGTCAACGGCAGCTTTATAGGTTAGCGCTGTAATTGCACCAACACCAGGTACAGTCATTAACCTCTGACATATGGAATCATGCCTTGAGATGGCTTTCGCTTGGTTATCCAGCTTGAGGTAGGTTTTGTATAAAACCAATCGTGCATCAAGCAGCGGTACCAAGGCGGCGGCTAAAGTAGGGTGTCCCTCAACTGCCTCCCGGACGGTTTGATCAAAGACGCCATGCTTCAGTGTTCCTGGTAATTTGATGCCAATCAGCCGGATCAGGCCTCTCAGTTCATTCTCCAGATCAATACATTTCTTGAGAACGGTCTTCCTACTCGTCAACAATGCCCTTACCAAATGGCTTTCAAAGCTTTTGACGTGCACACGACCATACCAGCCAGTGCGAAGTATCTGTGCTAAGCCCCGTGCATCATTTTTATCTGTTTTGTTGCGCATTGCTGAAAGAGCAGCGCTGACCCGTCTGGCCTCCAGACAGATGCCTCAAAACCTGCCGCTTGCAGACCGTAGGTTAGGTACTGCGTCAGTGTACCAGCTTCAAAGCCAATAGAACGAATATCGGGGTTGACGGCCCATACACATTCGATGATGTCGTCAACTTCGGAAGAGGCTTTGCCTTCAAAGCAGATCGTGCCTTGTTCATCGACAATGCAGATGGAAACTGAACGCAATGAAACATCAAGTGCTGTATAATAGTGCATGTGAACCTCCCGTTGTTTATTCACGAGAGCTTAACTCATCTCATCAAGCCCGATTACACATGCTTTTGGCCGATTGCCGACCAAACATTCGTATCTGGAGGATAGCTGGGGCGCCAGAGCCAACCAGAGATCAACCTAATAGCTCTGGCCGTGCTTTTTGCTTCTGCGATAGCTGTATCGTCATGACCAGTTCACGCCAATTTTTGATTTCAATAAGCTCCGAATTGCTTGCTGAGGCAAATAACACCGCGCAGGCACAAAAAAACAGCCACAACTAGTTGGTGCATGCTTGCGAAGCTTTGCACTGATACACCGGACCAGCTTGTCTCAAGATGGATTTGGTGAGTTACCTCGGGCTCGACTTCCGCTACAAATCGCAGTAGCGCGGATCAGGACGTTGGCACATCAAAACCTTTTGGCAGCTCTCAGCATCCGATCCCTATGGTCTTTTTCAAGATCCGCATAGTTGCGCTCGATCCCCATGACACGCAGCTCTATGGCATCTTCCGCAAATGCCACGGAAGCAATTCTCTGCGCGTCTGCAAAGGTCAAATCTCTTGGCGACTTTTTGTTCACGTATATTTCTCCGCCTCGATCAAACCCTAACAAGTCGCAGTCCTGTTGGCAAATACTCACACATGGCGCGAACCGACATCGCTGCGGGGTGTCGGGAATAAGATAAAGATCGCGAATGACTTCCTGAGCATTTTGCATAGGCGAGTTTCAAGACTAGGCCTTTCTTCTTTGGTCGGTTCAATATTCTGCAGATACCATGAAATCAGGCGTAACCTTCTACCGCAAACGATGCAAAAAATCTCATCGGAGCAGTGTTTGCCAGAAAAATATGATGCTCTAATTCTGCAATTAGCTTTGGGTGATGACCTGAAGGAGCATCATAAATCCATGATGTTATGTCATTGCCAACCATTTGCTATCATGTAGCAAAAATGTGATTATTTGGCAGACCGGTGACTTTCGCAGATACTTACGTTTGCGAATCTGGAGTTGGCTATGATTGATTACAGAAGCAACCAAGATAATAGCTTGAACCAAAAACAACCTAGCTCTAGAGAAAAGCGCCAGTTGCTAACTCGAATTCGAGACACTGCATTCAAGTGTGATCATGCTGGGATTACCTCGCAGGATGCTTGCGATTTTCTTTATGATGAAGACGGTTTGCCATTGGGGTCATCATGAAGAGCAAATATTTGTGATGAACTCTTGAAGCGTTTTATGGTCCAGCCAGAATCCTGTTGTATTGAGGTTTTCCGAGAGACTACAGCTTCTCTTATTCTGAACGCCTGAATGCCCTATATTATCCGATGACGGTAGATGAGCTTTTGATCTCTGTCTCATTGATTGAGAGAGCTCTCACCTGTTGTAGGTTTTCAGATTTGAGGAGGTTATTTTCGCCAGGTGAGATCTGACCCCCTTGGGGCGCGCTTAGGTGCTTGCTTTTGGGTAGTAAGACACAGCTCGCCAAATTAATTTAAGCAGCTCACCCGCTACCTTTGAGCATAATGTGGGAAGTGGGCAGAACGTGATTGGTTGCAACTTGCAAGGTCGGCTTCCGGCCGAAATCCGCTACTAATTTGAATCGCGGGTGGTTAGCTTGTTTCTTTGGTCTTGAACTTTGGAGTAGCCAAGGCATCGTTTTTTCCGACTTTATTCCAAAAGGCGGTCTATTTTCTCCAACTTTATTCCCGCGTTCCAGCAAGTTAACCGAGGCAACCAAGCACCTATAAGGCGAATCGCGCAAATCCATATGTCGCGTAGACGGCCAATATAATCAGCCCATGCCAACGCTTCAGGCCCTTTGGACACAACCACAGGAAACCAAGCGCCAGCGTGGTCACCAATAGTAACATGGGCAAGTCTGCCCATAAGGTTGCTTGTTCAACGACAATGGGACTAATCAATGCCGCCAGTCCTGGTGCCAGCAGGGTATCAAGAATATTACTACCCATCAGATTGCCAAGTGAAAGGCCGGTGCGTTTCCGCAGCAACGCCCATGTGGACAGGGAGAGTTCGGGCAAGCTGCTGCCAACGCCTAATATGATGACTGAAATTGTCGCTTCGCTTATCTGATACGTATTGGCAAGGGACAGAACCGAAATAACGGTTAACTCGGTTGCAACCAGCAATAAAGCAAACCCAGAAATCAGCATCAGCCAGGCCCACCGGGCTGATACGCTTGCATCTTCCTCGGTATCTTCGGTTGAGTTTTTGTTTTTCAGCAATAGCAGGAAAAAGCCTGCATAGGCGGCGATAAGAACAAACCCTTCCAGGCGTGTCATTTCTCCGTTCAATGCAACGACAAACAGCAAAACCCACGAACCTATCAGGCCCGTACCATACAGTTTTAATGCACGGCGGGATGCATACAGAACGCCGATCAAGCTCACAGCACCCAATACAAGACTGATTTGTGCGATGGAGCTGCCTATCGCGCTGCCTAGGGCTACCCCGCCCCCACCGCCGTTAGCCAGGCTGCGAATTGATGCATCAACAGCAATCGCTATTTCGGGTAGGTCCGTGCCAACAGACAGAATAGCAAGTCCGACGAATGTATCACTAAGAGCAAACCGACGGGCCAAAGCAGATGCCCCGCGCACGATCAATTCGGCACTGCCTCCAAGGCCCGCCAAACCTAATAACAAAAGGATTATGTCCACGATGAATACCGCACAATTTTACCTGTCGTCACAACAGGATCATGGCTACAGATCGCTGGCCAGGCTTTGACCCGTGTCAAATACAAGTTGGCTGCACAAAAATTTGGCGAGCATGCCGGGTATCAGTCGGCCAGGGGATCACCAGCAACAAGAACAGGTCGTTTCGATGTTGACCCACCTGAGCCTTCGGCAAACTTTTTCAGCTCGAGGTCTGGTCCCGCGAGAATCAATAGGCCCAATTGCTCAGATCCGGACCATTTCACTTCAACGGCAAATTCGCCCAGCTCATTGATCTCCAGCAACAGGCGTTCACCCATTTCTATGTCCGCATCTGTCGAGATAAGGGTCCCCGCCAGCGACACATCGCGTACCTTGCAGGCAAACTGGCGATCATCGTCAGTGGTAAGCGTACCAGTCCATAAAACAGGCAGTCTATCATCACCGCGCTTATTCTGTTCAACCATAGTTTGCCTATCTGTCCCCAAGCTTTAGGCAGCAACGCTAACGGATTTTTCACTTGTATCCAAGCGGGGATTAGTGGCATTTGGCTCCCGAGAGAGTAAATCAGAGATAATCCATGAAACTGACCGACCGCATACGATCTTTGTTTTTTAACATCTTTTTCTATCCTTTTACCTTGTTGTTTTGCGGCATTGTGGTGGCCCCTCTGTGTTTTGCAAAAACGGACGGACCTGTGCGATGGGGCATTTACTGGTACTGCAGAGGGTCGCTTTGGATTGCCCGTGTGTGTTCGGGTATACGGTATGAACATCGGTATGCAGAGCGGTTGCCAAAGGATGGTGCGCTCATCATTGCGGCTGCGCACCAAAGCAACATGGACCCAATGTTGACGTATTTGTTGCGCGGTGACGTGACTGCTTTGGCAAAAAAGGAACTGTTCAAACTGCCGTTTATTGGCCCGATCCTGACCAAAGCGAAAATTATAAAAGTCGATCGCCAATCGAAAACTGCACACAGGAGCATGCAGGCGGTTGCAGAACATGTTGAAGAAAGTGGTCGTCCGCTAATTGTTTATCCACAGGCGACACGGGTTGCGATTGGTAAAAGTAAGCCGCTGAAAAGCGGCGCGTATTATCTTTACAAAGATGCGGGCCTTAAGGTGTATCCAGTTGCCACAAACACAGGGCTGTTCTGGACCCGTGGTTTTTGGCACCGGGCAGGGACAGCCATCTTTCAGATCGGTGAACCTTTTCCAAGCGACATGTCCAAAGAAGAGTTTATGGCGCGTCTGCACCAAGAGGTCGTGGTGGAAAGCAATGCGCTGGTGCGCGAAGCCGGTTACGAGCATCTGTTACCAAAAGACGCAGACAAGCCTTTGAAATAGCCACTGCTGTCGCGGTTGCCATGGCCGGTTCAGATTAGTTTTCTCCCGAAATTGTGAAGAAAATCTCGTGTTCCCGGGGCTTGTAGTTCATCCCCCGAAGCCTAAAGTGTATGAGACAGCAGGGAGAGCGCATATGGCGCAGGTATCTGAAAGTCCATCCAGCCTTGAGCAGGTGGCAGAACAGCTTCGGACGCACCATAAAAAATATGGTCGGCAGTCTGGCCTGTCGCTCACCAAAATTGGCAGCCTGCTTAAGCAAACAATTGCGGTACTATTCCCACACCATGCCCCAACAGATTCGGCAGATGACAGCCTCATAGATCGGCTGCAAAGCCTTGAGGGAGATTTCCACAACCTTGTTGAACCTTTATGTGAAGACAAGGATGTCGGGTGCACCAAGCTTCTGGTCAAAGGCTTTATGTCCGACCTTCCGCGGATTGCTGCCTATGCGAGCGAAGATGCTGCTGCGCTATATGAAGGCGACCCTGCGGCAGAGTCGATTGATGAAGTTATCTTGTGTTATCCAGGCTTTTTTGCGGTGGTGGCCTACCGTCTTGCCCACGCCTTGTACAAGCGCGACGTCCCCTTATTGCCGCGTATGATTTGTGAATATGCTCACCAGAAAACCGGCATCGATATTCACCCCGGCGCAACCATCGGGCGCTCGTTGTTTATAGACCATGGCACCGGCGTCGTGATCGGCGAAACAACCGTTATTGGTAACAATGTTAAAATTTATCAGGGCGTTACCCTCGGTGCTCTGCGCGTTGACCGTGAACACCGTGCGAAAAAGCGCCATCCAACCATTGAAGACAATGTCGTGATATATGCCGGGGCCACAATATTAGGCGGAGAGACAATTGTTGGCCGTAATTCTGTTATCGGTGGCAACGTATGGATTACGCGGTCAATCCCGGCGTGGTCACGGGTTATGTTCAAACCTGCCGACACGGATGAAATCATCCCTATTCAGGCGCGAAAACAAGCTGGCCAAAAAGGGTAGCCATCAATTTCTCTTGATGGCCATTTCCCCGCGCAGACGTATCCGTTACGATGATCCACAAAAGCCCTCAATTATAACCTGAGAGAGATCTACCCATGAAAGCTTCCTCTATTCTTGCAACGATTGGCGATACCCCTCATGTGCAGTTGGCAAAGCTGTTCCCGGATCATGAGGTCTGGCTCAAGCAGGAGCGCACTAACCCGGGCGGATCAATCAAGGACCGTATTGCGCTTGCCATGATTGAAACGGCCGAAGCGGATGGCTCATTGCAAAAGGGCGGTGTTATTATTGAACCAACCTCTGGCAACACAGGTATCGGTCTGGCGATGGTGGCTGCAGTAAAGGGCTACCGGCTTATCCTTGTTATGCCAGAGTCTATGTCCATTGAGCGCCGCCGTATCATGCTGGCTTATGGTGCCGAGTTTGTCCTGACACCTAAAGAGTTGGGTATGAAAGGGGCTCTGGCAAAGGCAACAGAGCTTTTTGAAGATACGCCGGGTGCTTGGATGCCACAGCAGTTTGCCAACCCGGCCAATGTGGAAGTGCATCAAACCATCACCTCACAGGAAATACTGGATGACTTCCCAGATGGCTTGGACTGCATGATCACCGGTGTTGGCACTGGCGGCCACATCACTGGCTGTGCCAAGACATTGAAAGATCAATGGTCAGGCTTTGAGGTTTATGCCGTTGAGCCGACGTTGTCGCCTGTTCTGTCTGGCGGTGACCCGGGACCTCACCCTATTCAGGGTATAGGTGCCGGGTTTGTGCCTGATGTTATGGATGCCTCTCTGCTGGATGGTGTTTTGCAGGCTGAGCCAGAAGACGCCAAAGAAATGGCGCGCCGGGCGGCACGGGAAGAAGGCATGTTAATTGGTATATCTTCTGGCGCGACGTTGGCTGCAATTAGCCAGCATCTTGACGGTAAACCTGCCGGCATGCGGGTACTTGGGTTTTGTTACGACACAGGCGAGCGTTACCTGTCTGTGCCCGACTTCCTACCGGAATAGGGCGGCCAGACTAGACTGGCCAGGATGAATCGGCCAGGGTTAATCGACCTGAGTAAATCAGCAGGTTGAGTTGGATAAAATAGGTTAGTTTTGAGAGACCTGTCTGTTTCAGACGTGTTTTTGAGAGACTATGTATCTTATTGCTGTTTCAGGTATCTGACCCGTCGCAGCTAACCCTAAATCATAATGATTTGGTCTTATTCTTCGTCCTGGTCGATGTCTGGCTGAATGGAACCGGTTTCAAGACGCACAATGAGCGCAATATGATCTCCCCGGATTGCCAATTCCTTATAGGACCCACGAGGCAGCGGTATACCTTGATCAATGCAATGGTTCAGTACTGCGGGGCCAAGCTCGCCGCTATCCACAATCACTGGCTCTGAACCATCAGTCATTTCAATGGTGGCGGCGACTTCGCCATCAGCATTTACCCTGGCGGAAATCGTGCGCACCGGTATGTCGGCTGTAAGGCCTCTGCCTTCCAGAACAGGACGCAATGCGACAAACAGTTCTTCATCTGAAAAAATGATACTGCGGGATTCTAAAATCATCGAACCAACGTGTCCTTTTTGCCAGGTAACGCCTTCAATCTAGGCAGAAAATAATGAAAATAAAAGAAATTTTCTTTTCACTTGATCGCGGTGGCTTTGTTTGCGGCGGACCTTTCGCGCCAAGCACGAATAACGGCATTTGCCACTGTGGCAAGCGGTATAGCGAAGAATACACCCCACAGGCCCCACAATCCGCCAAACACCAGTATCGCAAGAATAATGGCGTTCGGGTGGAGTTTGACGACCTCTGAAAATAGAAGCGGGGCAAGCAAGTTGCCATCAAACGCTTGCAGAATAAGATAGACCGTAATTGCCCACACTGTTTCAGGTGCGGCACCCCACTGAAAATAGGCCACAAGCGCAACAGGTAAGGTGACAACGGCAGCCCCGAAGTAGGGGACCACAACACTGAGGCCGGTTGCAACAGCCAGCAGTGTGGCATACCGCAAGTCAAGGAACTGATATGCGATGAAGGCCGCAAAGCCGACAATAAGAATTTCGTATATCTTGCCGCGTGCATAATCGCCAGCCCGCTCCACTACCTCCCGCCAAACCTGATCAAGAAGCATCTTGTCCTGAGGTAAAAAGTTAGCGATCCAGTCCAGAATTACGTCTTTGTCTTTCAGGAAGAAAAAGACCATCACAGGCACCAAAACCATATAAACGGCCACTGTAATGGCGCCAGTAAGACCAGCGGAGAAATACTGCAAAATCTGTGGCCCTACGTTCGCAAATTCGTTGCCCAGGCTTGCAAACCATGCACGCACTTGATCTTCTGAAATCAGCTCCGGGAACCGCCCTTGCAGATCCAGCAGGGCCCGCTGCACGCTACTGATAATGGCCGGCGTGTCGTTTATGAACTGAGCAATTTGCTGCACAAGGGGGGGAATAACCGCCAAAAGCACAATCAGGGCGATAAGCAGGAACCCGATATATACCGCCAGAAATGCCAGCATTGGCCGCGCGCCCCGACGGACCAGCCAATCAATCGGTCCATCCAGTAAAAAGGCGATCACGACGGCTGCAATAGCGGGTGCCAGCATACCACCAAACAGGGTGACCAGCAGCAGCGTTGCAAGCAAAGCGGCAACAAGGATGACCACTTGGGAGTCGCTGAAGGTTCTGTGGAACCATTCACTGATCATGTTCATGCATTGCTCTCCACCTGCGGCTATGTAGGCACGCATATCTTGGGCTGCACTCTAGCATGCGTTCAAAGCTTTAAGATACCGGAAAATAGGGCGTTTTCGCGGCGCTATCCGGTTGAAACACCGCCGTCGACAATAAAGTTTGCGCCTGTCACATTTGCGGCTTCATCGCTTGCAAGATACAGAACGGTTTTTGCCACATCGTCCGGTGATGCTGGTCCTGTTTTTGGAATACCGCCTGCAAATTTTTCAAGGTCACCACCAATATCTTCAAGGGCACGCTCGAACATGGGTGTTTGCATGGGCCCCGGGGAAACGGTGTTGATCCGCACGTTCATATCGGCATAGTCGAGCGCGGCTGACTTGCTAAGGCCAACAACAGCATGTTTGCTCATGCCGTACGGGGCCATCCATCCCGCACCAGAACGAGACAGAATAGACGCAATATTAATGATCGCGCCGCCTGCATCCAGCATCTGCGGAATTTGATGGCGCATGGCATGCCAAATGCCCATTACATTGGTTTGCAGGACATCATTAACGGTATCAAGGTCATGGTCTGCAAAGCGAGCGGCCGTGTGGCTTATGCCTGCGTTATTGACCGCTATATCAAGCCTGTCCTTGTATGCCACGGCGTGACCAATAAAAGCCTGCATAGCGGCATCATCGCGAACATCAGCCTGAACATACTGGGTGGTACCCACAAGCGAACTGGTCTCATGCATGACCCTTTCACCTTCTATGTCCAGAAGACCACAGAAGAAAACACTTCCACCTTCCGCTGCAAATGCCTTGACGATGGCTTCGCCGAGACCGGAAGTGCCGCCTGTTACAGCAATGACTTTGTTTTCAAAGCGCATGGAAAATTCCTTTAACGGCGATGGCTAACGGTCCGGCACAGCGAAGGCAAGCAGAAATATCAGCTCAGATGATAACGGGGCATCTTGTTTGTCCCTTGGGGTGATGCGTCGTTCTATCATCTGGCATCCTCGTGTTTTATCCGGCAGGATGCTTTAAAGACTGTAACAAGGAGACTGATGTGAGCCCTCTCGTGAACAGACGATCATTCGCAACTTTCGTTGCTGGCGCATTAATCGCTGGCGGCGCCACAAGCGTTTCAGGGCAGGATAGATCTGGGCAGGGTGGCTCCGGTCAACAAAAGCCCGACCATGATATGAGCGACATGCCCAGCCATTGGCAGGGACATGAACATATATACTTGTTGGCATACCCCGGTATGACTGCGCTAGACTTGGTAGGTCCACAATATATGTTTTCATCGCTGGTGGGCGCGCGGGTGGAAGTGGTTGCAAAAACGCGCGAACCTTTAGTGACCGATACGGGCTTAACGTTGGTGCCGGATGCTACCTTTCAGGATTTGCCCAGTGAATTGACCGTCATTTTTGCACCGGGCGGCACGACGGGCACGCTTGCAGCCATGCGAGATAGCGAAACCATCGACTTCCTGAAAACTGCCGGGGACCGTGCTGCGTTTGTCACGTCTGTATGCACGGGGTCTCTGCTTTTGGGGAAGGCTGGTTTGCTGGACGGATATAAAGCAACGTCGCATTGGATGACAGTGCCGCAACTTCCCCTTTTTGGTGCTACGGCAGTAGAGGACCGTGTTGTTATTGACAGGAACCGCATAACCGGTGCCGGGGTTAGCGCTGGGCTTGATTTTGGACTTCAGCTTGTTGGCGAATTCCGTGACGCTGATTATGCCGAGACGGTCCAGCTATTGTGCGAATATGCACCTGACCCCCCTTTTAATGCCGGGTCTCCCGGGACAGCAAAGAAGCATCAGGTCGATATGTTGCAACAGATGCTTGGTGGGTTCATAGAGGCCGTTGCTGCAGAAGCTTAGCGGCGACAGCTAAAGCAAACCAAGCGGATTAGCGGTTACCATGGGCATGACTATGCCCGGCCAGAGCAGAAGGAAATATACGCCCAAAGAAACTTCTGGCGCCTGTGTGGATCATTACGGGCGTCAGTAAGGCCATCCAGACCATAAACAGCAAGGAAATGGACACGGGCAGCGGCAAGAACTCAGGCTTCAACATGCTTGCGAACGCCAGAACCATCCATAGCACCAGTGTCCAAGGCATGACTTGCTGCACTCGTTTGTAGGCGCGCACCCAGTCCGCATGCATTTTGCCGTAAATGGCAAAGCCAATAATCATCAGTAGCGCGATCGGCGCAACCAAACTGCCGGTAAGAGCCATTAAATCAATCAGATGCTGCAAATTGTGTGCATGAGTTACGGCCTCTGCGGAAACCGGGCTATGATCATAATAATGTGAGCCAATCAACGATACAACAAACAGAACACCGAACGCTGTGCCAACACGGTGGGATAAGGCGGTTGATGCGCTGGGCACATGATCATGGTCACCAACGGGATGCATAACAACATGCAGCAAAGACCCCGCGGCAAACGCCTGCCAGTACCCCGCCAACGGGACATGGTACCATTCGCCAGCGAACAGCACCATAAAGTAGCCAACCAAGGTCATTGCTGCCATGGCCGACAAAATGGCAAAACCGCCGGCATTTGTAAGGATCGGCCGCATTAGCCACCAAACAGCTATGGCAACACCGATTCGGTGCAGCAATATGCCGGTTGCCAAAAAAGACCCATGAACACTGTCACGGGCAAAGGCCAAAATTGCGCCATCGCTGGCCGCGTGGATAATAAGCGCAAGTGTGGCGACCAGCATTACGACCCGGTGCGTAATTTCTTCGGTTTTGTGGAACATAAGTTCGGACAACCAGGGTAAGACGAACCCCAGAAAAGCAATGGCCAGTGCAATGATTCCGCCGTATTCCAGGGCTTCTGGCAACAGTGTCATGGTAATCAGGCCCAAAACCGTGATCAGCACAAAACCATCTATGCCGCCCTTGAGTGCAGGCACGCGCTGGACCACGCGCGCCAACAGGGGCGCGGCCAACAATATCAAGGCCGACAATATCACTATAAATGTCACTACGGCTTCCTAGGCACACCCTGCTTAAGACAGGTTATAATATCACATTCCCTAGTCATAAACCAATTGCCGCAGGCAATCCAACGTTTTTTGGCCATTAAAAAACAGCGCCAAAACGTGTCGACGCTGTTTTAAAACCGTGAGGTCGCCTGTTCGCCGTTTACTCAGCCGGGGCGCTATCCACAGAAATAAGCTCTACGATGAATATCAGGGTTGCATAAGGCGGAATGCTGCCGCTGCCCGACCCGCGTTCACCATATCCCAGCTCATAAGGCAGGAAGAATTCATACTTTGACCCTTCTTTCATCAATTGCAGGCCTTCGGTCCAACCCTTGATGACGCCGTTAAGCGGGAAGCTTGCCGGTTCACCGCGGCGATAGCTGGAGTCAAACTCATCACCATTAATCAGCTTGCCGGAATAGTTGACGGTAACTTGCGATGCCGCCGTTGGCGATTTACCGTTACCTTCTTCAATAACCTGATATTGCAGGCCGCTTTCAGTAACCTGAACGCCTTCATTGCTTTTGTTGCGTTCCAGGAACTCGCGGCCCTCTGCGGCGGCTGCCTCAATACGGCGCTGCTGCAGTGTGGCGACTTCTTCCTCGGTCATTGCTTCAATCAGCTCAAGTTCAAAAATCAGGGTGCTGTTGCCGGGTATAACACCACCACCCGCACCGTTTTCACCATATGCAAGGTCTGATGGGATGGTTACTTCGTAGGTATCGCCTTCCTGCATCAGCAAAAGCGCTTCTGTGAAGCCAGGGATGACACGACCAACAGGAAACGTTGCGGGTTCACCGCGCCCATGGCTCGAATCAAACTCTGTCCCGTCAATAAATTTGCCGCGATAATGAACTGAGACAAATCCGTCTCTGGTCGGGGTCTTGCCATCGCCTTCGGCCAGAACCTTATATTGCAACCCACTCTCGGTGACCTGTACACCCTCACGGGATTTATTGGTTTCAAGATATTGCTCATTTTCGAGCGCGTAGGCTTCAGTCATGGAGAGGGTCTCTTTCGAATCTGATACTTCGGCTGGTGCAACAGGTTGACTGGCTGCATCTTCAGCTTGGTTATTGTTTGAACTGTCGCTGCATGCGGCAAGCGCCGCAAAGGACAGTAGCGCTATCGCGCGCGATACTGGAAACATTGTTGATCGTCCTTGTTTTCGTTCGCCGGGACCCTAGCGGCTAGGCGAACCAAGGGAAAGAAAAAAGATTTAAGTTGCTGTTTGTCGGTGCGTCGATGTTGGCAGCATGGTACGGGTGAACACCCTGCAACAGAGTAGTGTTCCATGACAGTAACCGACGATACCATCCGAGAGGAAATACTGCGCCAAATTGACGGGGGTAAATCTGTTGCACCGCGAGATATTGCAACGGTCATTGCACCGGAGGGCGAGGATTGGCGACGGTACCTCAAGCGCATAAGAGCCATTGCTGTTGCCCTGCACAGCGAGGATAAGCTGGTTTTTATTCGTAAGAAAAAGATTGTATCACCGGATGGCTTGAAAGGCGTTTTTCGTCTTGCTGCTCCCTCGGCGGTGTTGCTTAACCCAGAGGCTAACTGATGGTACAAAGTATGCCGATCAAGGATGATGCTGTTCTCGCTCAGCTAGCGCGGGATGTCGGCGATGATGCGCTCCCCGTCTTGATGAAGGCGCTGGCCAAAGAGCTGACCCAATCGGCAGAAACAATCCATAAATCCCTGGGGTCGGCAGACTATGCATTGCTTGAAACAACGGCTCATGCGCTCAAAAGTGCGACAGCGTCTTTTGGGGCGCTTCGCTTAAGCGAAGTTTGTAAGTCTATTGAATTTGCTGCGCGGGACGGGTCGGCTGCCGATCATCTTGCTGCTCTTGTGGCTCAGTTGGACTGCGCGATTGCGGAAGCACGAGAAGCTTATGATCTCTAGGCTCTTGCCCGCAAGCGCTAGAATTTCGTAAGCGACGCGATTTCAGTTCTCACCTCAGACAAGCCCCAGCCTTTTTCGCTGCTGGTGGCAAGAACCGTTGGATGGCAGGCGACAAATTTTATCGCGTCAGCCTGCGTTTTTTTGAGCATTTTTTCACGTTCTGCAACTTTCAGCTTATCAAGTTTTGTCAACACAAGTTGATAATTGACAGCGGCTTCATCCAGCATAGTCATGATTTCGCGGTCGTTATCCTTGAGGCCGTGGCGGCTGTCGATCAGCAGCATAATGCGCCGTAAGTTTGGGCGCCCCCGCAAATAGTCTTTCACAAGCCGCGTCCAGGCATGCACCTTTTTACGCTCAATTTTGGCGTAGCCATAGCCGGGCAGGTCTACCAGATACGTTGGCGCTTCCATGGTGTCGCCCATTTCAAAGAAATTAAGCTCTTGTGTTCTGCCGGGCGTGTTAGATGTACGAGCCAGTGTTTTGCGTCCTGTTAGCGCATTAACAAGGCTTGATTTACCCACATTGGACCGACCGGCAAAGGCAATTTCAGGGCGGTCCGCATCTGGCAGGGTTTCAAGAGAAACAGCCCCCATGACAAAGGTCACTGGCCCGGCAAACAACAGTCTGCCGCGCTCAATATCTTCCTGGTCGTAAGGGGCTGCGTCCATCTAGGCTTTCGCTTCATCCATACGGGCATCCTCGCGCCGCATGATAACCCACTGCTGGCCGATGGACAGGATGTTGTTCCACGTCCAGTACAGCACCAGCCCGGCACTAAACTGTGCCATCACAAACGTGAACACAATCGGCAGTACGCTCATGACTTTCTGCTGTGTAGGGTCCATCGCGGCGGACTGCGGGTTCAGCTTTTGCTGCAGCCACATGGAAACACCCATCAGGATCGGTAGCACGCCAACCGCAACAATACCCGGCGGGTCAAACGGCAGCAGACCGAACAGATTAACTGGCGTGAGTGGGTCGGCAACTGACAGGTCCTTAATCCAGCCAACAAATGGCTGGTGGCGCATTTCAATGGTGACATACAGAACTTTGTATAGCGCAAAGAAGATGAACATCTGCGGGATCATGGGCAGGCACCCCGCCATCGGGTTGATCTTCTCTTTTTTATAAAGCGCCATCATTTCCTGCTGCATCTTGGCTTTATCATCGCCGTAGCGTTCCTGCAGCGCTTTAATTTTTGGCTGTGCGCGCTTCATGTGGGCCATGGACACGTATGACTTATTGGCGAACCAAAACAGGCCAATTTTCAAAATCACGGTCATCAGCAGGATGGAAACACCAAAGTTGCCCGTCGCTTCAAACAGCATATGGATGATAGCGAAAATCGGTTTGGTCAGGAACCAGAACCAGCCCCAGTCAATCGCGCGGTCAAACAGCTCAATTTGATAGCGTTCAGCATAGTCATCGATGGCACCAACAATTTTTGCACCCGCATACAGTTTGCTTGAGCCGGTTAGGCTGCTGCCGGCGGCAACCGGTTGCCAGTTTTCTGTGTATTCAATGCGGTAGCTGACATCCGGGCCGCTAACACGCCGCGCCATCCGCGTAACCGGCAGCGATTTCTGCTGATCAGGTATCAGAACCGTCATCCAGAATTTGTCAGTGATGCCCATCCAGCCACCGGTGGTGCCCGCTTCAAAGTTGCCATCGTCTTCAAGGTCGCTGTAGGTCAGCTCTTTCAACTCACCATTGAACACGCCAATCGCGCCTTCATGCAGAATGTAAAGACCATCGGTTTCTGGCAGGCCTTCGCGCACAATCAGGCCGTAGGGCGCAACTTCAATTGCCTCACCACTGTTGTTGATCACCATTTGGTCGACCGAGAACATGAATTGGTCGTCAATTTCCAGCCTCAGCTGGAAGGTTACGGCATCATCATTTGTCCATGACAGAGTGACAGGCGTGGCAGGGGTCAGTTCCTCGCCGTTTGCAGTCCACGCCGTACCAGGGCCAGGTACAAAGTCGCTATCCTTGTTTTTGGCCGTCCAGCCAAAACGTACAAAGTAGCTGTTCGCTTCATTTAGTGGGCGTAATAACTGGATGTTGCCAGAGTCGATGTCTTGGGTAACCCGGTGATTGTTCAACAGAAGCGTATCAATGCGTGCACCGCGAAGTGAAATTGACCCTGACAGTTCAGGTGTGTCGATTGTTACGCGGCCGGCTTCTTCATATGCGGGGTCATTTGGTGCGGGGGCTGGTGTATTGGTGGGCGCAGGACCGGCTGTTGCTGCAGGCGGCTGGACTGTTTCACCAACCAGCGCTCGCTGCTGTTGTTCAATCCGCTGCCGTTCGGCTTCTTTCGGTCCAAGATAAAAGGTTTGATAACCGATAAGAATGCCAAGCGATAACACGGCAAACAAAATGAAATTTTTACTGTCACCCATGGGTAAACGCATCCCAATTTCGGGCCAGGCAATTGGTGCCCTGTGGCCTCATCAATGTATTTTGCCGCCATCACCAGTTCGGCGGGCGGCTTCCTGCGAGCCTTTTGGCACAGGATCGTATCCAAATCCACCCCAAGGATGGCATTTCAGGATACGTTTGAGGGCAAGCCACCCCCCCTTTATGGCACCGTGGCTAATAATGGCTTCGGTGGCATACGTGCTGCACGTTGGTTGAAATCGGCACCGAGGACCCAAAACCGGCGATACAATAACCTGATACAATCGCACCAAACCAATCAGTAAAACCGCGAACGGAGACCGCCGCAGCGTTTTTTTGTGATCGGAGTGGGTATCAGGTTTTGGCAATTTTGTGTCCTACCTAACGCCGGGTTTGGCGCTTCGTTTTTTCTCTGAGGACTTTAAATCGGCATTGGCGGCCAGTTTCGCAAGGGCCCACCGCATATCTGTGATCATTTTCGCAAATGGAAAGTCAATAGCAGCCGTGCGACCGATCAACACAAAGGACCAGCCGTCTGGTGCGTATCCCGGAAACCCGATCCGGGCTGCTTCCTTGAGGCGACGACGCACCCGGCTGCGTTTTACCGCGTTGCCGACTTTCTTTGAAACGGTAAAGCCAACTTTTGCAGGGCAATCCTGCTGCCCTGGTTGCGCTTGAACAATAAAACTGGGCGTAACCCATTTTCGACTGGTTTTCCCAACAGCTATATAGTCCGCCCGCGCGGTGATTCGCCCGATGCCGCTGTTTGCCAGATCTTTATTTTTTGGTGTTCGGCGCAAGGGGCGCAGCTCCATGAAAAATCAATAATCCAAAAAAAAACCGACCGTTCATCACGGTCGGTTTCTATTCTCTGGTCTTCCGGCAGTGACCGGACAGTCGCGTTTTACGCAGACAGACGCTTGCGGCCACGAGCACGACGTGCATTCAAAATGCGACGACCGCCTACTGTTGCCTTCCGAGCGCGAAAACCATGCCGACGCTTGCGAACAAGCTCACTTGGCTGAAAAGTACGTTTCATATCTTCTACTCCGTTGTCGCCCCTGATCGTTGACTGGTCTTACTGTGGTCGGTACAGCCTCCAAGGAGCCTGAAACCGATGCCGCCAGCCGGTCGTCATTCCGATACTTCACGGGCGCATCAAATTCGAGGGCGCTATATACCGGCTTGTTAAAGCCAAGTCAACAGCACAAAAACCATGTTTTTTATAGGTGTTAGCGCTGGAAAAAGCGAGCGTTTTCAGGTGGTACAGTTTTAAGCTCCTTAAAACACTTGGGCGGGTATGTGGTGTCGCTACCATCATAGCCGCACCAAACGACATATCAGCGCACAGGCCCTGCATGGGCATTTGTTTACTTGCATTTCCTGGCTGAATGGTTTTGAAGACAAGGGACATGCCAGATCACTATCGACCGATTACAGCTAGCTTGCGTTCCCGCTTGCTTATTCTCACCTTCTTTTTTGTGATGGTGGTATCAGGGTTTGTTTACCTGCCATCGATCGCCACGTTCCGGCTTGAGTTTCTTGAAAAACGCCTGGAGAACGCGCAGATCGCGGCCCTGGCTCTTGAAGAACGGGGCGATAGTTCCGTCAGCCCGCTGCTGGAAGAACGTCTGTTAACCCAGTCGGGCGTGATTGCTGTTATCCTGCGTGGGCAAGAAAAAAGCTTGTTTCTCGGCTTTAATGTGATGCCGGAAGAGGTGGATGCCAGTTACGATTTGCGTACCACATCCCTGGGGATGCTGATCTTCGACGCCTATGATGTTTTGAATACGGGCGGGTCACGCGTTATTCGCGTTGTCGGAACGCCGATGTCACCGCAAACTCGTTGGCTGGAGATCACGCTGGATGAGGCGGAACTGTATGAAGAGCTAAGAAACTATTCCAACAATGTGCTGGTGCTGGCAATTATTGTGTCCCTGTTTACCGGTATTCTGGTGTATTTGGCGCTGCATTGGATGTTAGTGCGCCCGATTCGCAAGATTAAGGACAGCATAGTGTCCTTCCGTCGCCAGCCCGAGGTTCCGAACAGAGTGCGCATGGGGCGCAACAGGTCTGATGAAATTGGCCTTGTGCAGCGCGAACTGGCCCGAATGCAGGAAGAAGTGCGCCAGTCCCTTAAGCAAAAAAGCAATCTGGCAGCGCTTGGGGAAGCTGTCGCCAAGATTAATCACGACCTTCGAAACGTACTGGCGACGGCGCAATTGGCCTCTGATGCCCTGCAGCGAGTAGACCACCCGCGGGTACAAAAAGTTTCCCGCCGGCTTGTTACAGCGGTTAGCCGCGCCATTGCTTTGTGTGAGGCGACAATCCGCCACGGTAAGGCCGAAGACCCTTTGCCGGAAAAGGCAGAGGTGGAGCTTCGGGACCTTGTATTTGACGTTGCTACGTCGCTGGGCTTGCTGGACGGCGAAGATTTCACGTTTGATTGCTCGATTGATGAGCATTTTACGGTTTTTGTCGACGCAGAGCAGTTTCACCGGGTACTTTTGAACCTGTGCCGAAATGCAGGCGAAGTCCAGGGCAAAGGCGGATATATCGGCTTGACCGCTGAGAAGGACACGGCCGGCACAAGCCATATCCGTATCATGGATAAAGGACCCGGTATCCCGGAAACCGTTCGCCCAAACCTTTTTAAAGCGTTTGCGTCCGCCAAAGCCGGGGGGACCGGGTTGGGTCTTGCGACCGCGCGGGACATCGTGCTGGCGCACGGTGGCCAGATTGGTTTGGAACAAACGGGGCCGGAAGGCACGACATTCATAATTTGCCTGCCACCTGATGAAGAGGGGGGCGGCGCATGAAGCGCATAGTGGCACAGCCGGGCGAGAGCAACTCACTGTTGGATGTTGGGGGCATTCGCGTTGGCAACGCCCACGATGACAAGGTACGCACAGGTGTTACCGCCATTTTGCCCGATGAGCCTGTGGCAATGGGTGTTGATGTGCGGGGTGGCGGACCCGGTACACGCGATACAGATGCGCTTGATCCCACCTGTCTGGTTGAAAAAGTTCATGGCCTTGTTCTAGCAGGTGGGTCTGTATTTGGTTTGGCTGCGGCTGACGGCGTCGTTAGCTATTTGTCGGAAGAGGGCATTGGCCTGGCTATCAGTCCGGTTGCGGTGCCGGTTGTGCCCTCCGCGATCTTGTTTGACCTGGCCAATGGCGGCGACAAAAACTGGGGACTGGAACCACCTTACCGGGCTTTGGGGATCAGGGCGGCAAAAGCTGCGGGGGCTTCTTTGAAGAGCGGGAGATACGGTGCCGGATTTGGTGCCCGCGCTGGCGCTGCGCAGGGTGGGCTTGGGACTGCTAGTTTGGTTTTGCCAGATGGCGCAGCAGTTGGGGCGGTTGTTGCGGTTAACAGCTTTGGCGCAGTGGTTGACGATGCGGCGACAAAACATGGCCAGGTTGAGTTGCCCAAGGTTGGGTTTGTTGGTGCCAACACGACAATTGCAGCAATCGCAACTAATGTGGCACTGGACAAAGCAGGCTGCAAGCGGCTTGCGATGATGGCCCAGGATGGATTTGCGCGGTCTATTCGGCCCATCCACACCCCGTTTGACGGGGATACGGTGTTTGCCCTGTCGACAGGCACGCACACTATAGAGCAAAACCCGGCTGTGATGATGGCGGTGCTTGGGACGTTAGCGAGTGACTGTTTGGTTGCGGCTATTCAGGCGGCGGTGCAGCCAACTGACACCTGAAATATTACCCTGTTCAGGGGTCTATGGTTTTAAGGATCCCAGCTCTTGCCGCATTGCTACAACGTATGTGTCTATTGCCAGTTTTTCCTGCTTCGCCGTGGATTGAATAAGTGAATCCTTAATTGCTGCGTTGAAGAGCAGGGGGTCAAGCCGGTTGGCTGTTTGACTAAGGCGGGTTAGCGCCAGTTGTGCCTCGAACCATAGGTGTGCAAATTCCTGCTTAGTAGCGTCAGTGCCAGCGTTTGGGGCGTTTATCCGGGCAACGTTCAGGGCGTCCTCAAATTCCAGCTTAAGCGCTTCGCTCGCTTGTTTCACGTCGGCTATTAACTTGTTTGCGCTTTGCAGGGTTTGTGGTTCCATATCCTGCGGGCGAGGCTCTAGCGAAGGGTTCGCGCGCTCGATAACCCGGTTGCGTTCTTTGGTATCTGGTAGCCTGTCAGACAGATTCGGCCAGCCTTCTTTATTGACGCAAGCCGCAAGAGCTATGCACGCTGTTGCCATCACCACCATTTGAAGCTTGTTTGCCGTCATTAAGTCGCCCTTAAATCACTATAGAGACAAGAGTTTATCTGCATTTTTCAGATAAACGCTAGTGACCTTTTAAACCGGGAACAAGAAAAAGCGATTTCCCCCTTGCATTCATCAGGTAATCTGACTAGGTTCCGCCGCACGCCAAACAGCAGGCCTTTCAGGCACTTGTGGGGTGGCTGCAAAATTTAGGTATGCACCGGTAGCTCAGCTGGATAGAGCACCAGACTACGAATCTGGGGGCCGGGGGTTCGAATCCTCCCCGGTGCGCCACTAAACAAACCGCCGCAAGGCGGTTTTTTTGTGTCCGCACCCTTCTCTAGTCCTTCCGGGCCGTTCCTGCCGCAGCTTTGTTGGTCTTCGGCGTTTGTTGAAGACAAAGATTTCAATTCTGCCCAAAAATTTTATAGTCACATCAGGGACTGAGGCCAACTAAGGGAATGGCGGGCGTGGGCAAGACAATGAATTCCAAAATGACTGTGGGTTTGGCGATTGCCGTTGCTGCCGCTGTCAGTGCCGGTGTTTGGTTTGTCCAATCCTCTCCGGGCGACGCAGTCGGCTTTATTGGCAAAAGCTCGTCGTGCTCCGTGGCTGAGCCAAACATGGTCGATGTACCTGGCGGCACTTTTTTAATGGGGTCAAATGAAGGCTACCAGGAAGAGGGCCCTGCGCGGGAAGTAGCGATCACTGATTTCGCTGTCAGCGCAACAGAAGTCACCAACCGCCAATTCGCAGAATTTGTTGAGGATACAGGCTATCAAACGGTTGCCGAGCGCGCGCCTGACCCGGCCTTGTATCCTGATATTCCATCTCATCTGCTTAAGCCCGGGTCAGCGGTGTTTTTCCTGCCGGGGTCGAAGGAGGTGTCTCTGTCCGGCAAATGGGCCTTTGTCGAGGGCGCGAACTGGCGTCACCCAATGGGCCCGGAAAGCAACATTGACGGCCGTGAAGAGTATCCGGTTGTGCATATCGCTTATGCTGATGCACAGGCGTTCGCCCGCTGGAAAGGTCACCGCCTGCCGACAGAAGCTGAGTTTGAATATATGGCCCGCGCTCGGGTGCAGGAATGGAAATACGCCTGGGGTGATGATTTCACGCCCAACGGCACACATCAGGCGAACACCTGGCAGGGCTTGTTCCCGTTTCAAAACACTGTGGGTGATGGCTATGCGGGCCTAGCCCCGGTGGGCTGTTTTGCTGCCAATGCCCAAGGTGTTTACGATGCTATCGGCAATGTATGGGAATGGACAAGTAGCACCTATTATCCAACACATGATGTGCCGGATGAAGCCCCCGCCGAGGGGTATGATCCCAACCAGCCCGGCGTACCGGTTGGTGTGATAAAAGGCGGATCGTACTTGTGTTCGCCAAATTTCTGCATGCGCTACAGGCCCCCAGCACGACACGCCCAAGATAAAGGCATGGGAAGTAATCATATCGGCTTCAGGACGGTTGCAACCCGTTAATCAGATGTGAAAACAGGGAGATAATACCGATGGTCCGATGTATCTGGCAGCTTGCACGCGGTGGCCTGCGCCTTGTCATTTTCATAAGCTGTGCAACCGTTGCAGCAAGCAGCGAGGATAACCACAAACAGCCAAATATCATCGTTATGATGGGGGACGATCATGCGCGGTGGGCTGTTGGGGCGTATGGCGGGTCGTTGGTGCAAACCCCCAACATCGATTGGTTGGCCGAAAAGGGTGTGAAGTTCACAAATGCGTTTTCACCAGCGCCGGTTTGCTCACCGTCCCGGGCAAGTTTTTACACCGGAAAAATGCCATCACAGCACGGTGTTCATGATTTCCTGGCCGAAACAGCGGATTATGACGCTAACTGGCTTGCAGCAGAAACGCTCTTGTCAGAGCACTTGCAAGCGGCGGGCTACAGGGTCGGACTTTTTGGTAAATGGCACGCAACAACAAACAGCGCTATACCTCAAAGAGGGTTCGACAGGTGGCTCAGTTATGATGCTCTGAAAGCCGGGTGGCGCAACCAGTATTTGCACCGGGGTACTGTGCATTTTTCAAAAGATGGCACCTCCCTTGATCACACCGGGGTGCAGGCTCGATTTTTGACAGAAAACGCCATTGAATTTGTCGATGAGCCGTCGGATAAACCGTTTTTCATTAGTTTGAATTTTGTTGAGCCCCATGCCCCTTTTGATGGCCTGCCCGAGCGCCTTGTTGGGCGTTATCGTGCAGTTGCAGAAAACATTGTGCGGGCTGGCGGTGCCTCTGATTTGCCGGACCGGGGCTCGGGTACCCGCACGCCGGAAAACCATACCGAGCAGCTTGCGCAGTATCTGGCAGCGGTGTCTCTGATTGATGAACAGGTGGGTCGCGTGATTGATGCGATTGAAGGACGCAACATTCTGGATAACACCATCATCATCTATACCTCAGACCACGGTATGCTGATGGGGCAGTATGGTTTGTATGGTAAAACCAACGCAACAAACCCGCCAAACTTTTATCAGGAAACCATCCGTATTCCGATGGTGATGTATGGCCCCGGAAACTGGTTGAAGCCGCGCCAGGACAGAGGCGAATTCGTCGATTTGATTGATCTGCATTCGACCATTATGGGCCTCGCAACAGGTAGCACAGCAACCAACCCTGCGGGCCCCGGACGATCCTTGCAACCGTTGTTAGCGGGAGAGCGTTCCACGGGCTGGCGCACCATGCAGTTTGCCGAACGCGGCAATAGCCGTATGGCAACTGATGGCCGCTGGAAACTGGTTCGCCGCTACAAGAGCGATGCCAATGCAGAACCTCTGGACCAATGGTATGATTTGGCTCATCCGCTCGGGGAACGTCATGCCTCTGCGCCGCCGCGCCCGGCTGTGCGGGACATGATCATCGATCAGATGGAGAAGTTTTTCACCCAGTATGAAACTCAAGCGCACAGCGGTCGCACCATATGGTCGCAACCGCCCGCCAACGCCCGCATGGCCAACGACTTGAAGAAATCGGTTTTGCCCGCGCCTGACTAGCCAACGGTGGGTCCAAAAGTGACAGTATCTGTTGCTGATACGCGCGCTTGTAATAAAGCGCACCTTCCGCCACTATCGTTTACTTAAGGCGCGCTGTGGGGTCGGTATCCTGGTGCAGCTTTTAGATCAGGTTTTTCTGGTCATGCTTTCGGGGGATATATGCGCAGTTTTTTTAAGCTGGAAGACAATAACACCACAATTTCACGGGAGCTTATTGCTGGCCTGACAACCTTTTCCACGATGGCCTATATCGTTATTGTCAGCCCGGCATTATTGTCCAAAACCGGCATGGATTTCCAAGCTGTCGCCATCGCCACGTGCATTGCCGCCGCAATTGGTTGTTTGCTGTCTGGCTTTCTGGCCAATTACCCGTTTGCACAGGCGCCGGGCATCGGCCTTAGCGCCTTTTTCGTATACACGGTTGTGCTGCAGGCAGGCTATTCCTGGCAAGGCGCGCTTGCTGTGGTCTTCGTATCTGGCGTGATCTTCATTTTGCTAACCGCAACGGGTGCACGTGCTGCGATACTGCAGGCCATACCGCCGGGTGTGCGAAATGCGATACCGGCGGGTATTGGTCTTTTTATCGCTCTGATCGGTCTCAATAACGCAGGTGTCGTTGATATCAACCAGGGGCCGATCATTGATATTTTGCTGGCCAACGCGGGCAATAAGCCGGATGCCCTGATTGGGGATGTTCTGGCTGCCCCGCCTCAGATTTTGCAGTTTGGGGATTTTTCCAATCCTACCATCTTTCTTACGCTCATTGGGTTGGCGATCATGCTGGTGCTAAGCCAGTGGCGTGTCGGCGGTGCGATTTTGATTGGTATTGCGGCCACAGCAATTCTCAGCTTGCTCCTGGGTGAAACAACGGTGCCAGACACTGTGTTTGCGTCATCTTTTGATATCAGCGCAACTTTCCTGCAACTGGACTTTGGTGCGATTTGGGGTCCTGCGGGTTTTGGTGCGGGGGCCGTGTTTGATGTCTTATTCATCATCCTCGCTTTCACCATGGTTGATTTGCTGGATACCGTGGGCACGCTTTATGGCACTGCCGACAAGGGTGGTTTTTTGGATAAGGATGGCAACCTGCCAAGGGTTAACCGTGCCTTGATGGCGGATGCGGTAGCAACGACCGCTGGTTCGCTTCTGGGCACGTCCACCACTACAACTTATATCGAAAGCGGCAGCGGCATTGCCGCCGGCGGCAAAACCGGTCTTACGGCAGTGGTTGTAGCTACCCTGTTCCTTATCAGCATTCTGGTAACACCTTTGCTGGCTATTATCCCCGTGTCGGCAACGTCTGCGGCCTTGGTGATGGTCGGCATTTTGATGATTGGGTCAGTTAGCAAAATCGAATTTGGTGATCTTGAAGTAACCGTTCCGGCCTTCATGGTAATCGTTTTAATGCCCTTTACCTATAGTATTGCCAACGGTATCGGCGTTGGCATCATTAGTTACGTTTTGATCAAACTGGTGAAAGGGGAGGCCCGGTTGCTGCACCCGCTTGCTGTCTTGATTGCCGTATTATTCATCGTGCGTTACGTCGTATTATAAACAGGCTATACCACAGAAGGAGACACCTGTGCCCTCATCGTTTTTCAATTCTGCCCTGAAGTTTCTGGCTGTTTGTTTTGTGTTTGTATTCGCCGGTTTGGCACACGCAGCAGAGGATAAAATCCCTATCAAAGTTGTTGTTGTCGCTATGTTTGACAGTGGTGCTGCGACCGCAGAAGGCGCTGGTGAATTTACCCGCTGGGCAAGGCGCATGCCGCTGGATGAAAAGCTGGACTTTAAACTCACGGGGCAGGATTTGCGGATCAACCGTGAAAAAGGTGTGCTGGGCGTTGTAACGGGTATTGGCACCATCAAGGCAACGTCCACCATTATGGCGCTTGGGCTGGATGAGCGATTTGACCTTTCCAAAGCATACTGGTTGATCGCTGGTATATCGGGCATTGACCCAGCTGATGGTTCAATCGGCTCAGCCGCGTGGGCAGAATGGATTGTTGATGGTGACTTGGCCCACCATATTGACGCCCGCGAAATGCCAGAAGACTGGTCCACCGGCTATTTTCCGTTGCGGCGTGACAAGCCCTATGAAGCGCCAACACCGCCAGCGGCGCAGGGATATGTGTTCCAGTTAAATCGGGGCCTGACCGAATGGGCGTATCAACTGACCAAAGATGTTGAAATTGCAGACACCGAAAACATGCAAAAACACCGGGCGCATTATACCAACCACCCCATGGCCCAGCGCCCGCCGTTTGTCCTGAAAGGTGACCATTTGGCGGCCATGACCTATTGGCACGGCGAAAAGATGAACCAGTGGGCCAACGAATGGGTGGCCTACTGGACAGAAGGCAAGGGCAATTTTGTTACCTCCGCAATGGAAGATAGCGGCACGTTTTATGCGCTGAAAATGCTTGAAAATGTTGGAAAGGCAGACACGCAAAGGGTCATGCTGCTGCGCACCGCCAGCAATTATGCGATGCAGTCTCCGGGCGCAACAGCAGAAGAAAGCCTTAACGGTATTAAGCTGTCACCAGAGATTGCTAGCGCCGGTTTTCAACCGTCACTGGAAGCCGCTTATGTCGTTGGCCGTAAAGTTGTCGACACCCTTCTTGAGAATTGGGAGCAAGTTGAAACCACAATTCCATCTGCACCGTAGTGCTTGGGGTGGTGACGCCGCGATCACCAGTTCAGGTACGGCATCTATACAGGCCTGTGGTCAAATGGTATCGTCCTAGCCTGTGTTGAGTGTTTTCCCATAACGTCTTGTTTAACCTGATTTCTGGACACCTTCGTATGGCCGAAAAAAACCGAATGCACCCCATCCCAAAGCCAGCGGGCAAGCCTGTTGTTGGCAATGTTTTTTCCGTTGACCCGGATGCACCGCTGCAGTCCTTAATGAAGCATGCAGAAGAACAAGGGCCTATCTTTTGGCTCGACTTGATGGGGGCCGAGTCTGTGATTGTTTCAGGCCCGGAGCTGGTGAAAGAACTGTGCGATGAAAGCCGGTTTGGCAAGGTGGTACGCGGACCGCTGCGCCGGGTGCGCGCCATTGGTGGGGACGGCCTGTTTACGGGCGATAGTGATGACCCCACCTGGTCCAAGGCGCACAATATCCTTATGCCCACCTTTAGCCAAAAGGCGATGGTGGATTACCTGCCGATGATGGTCGATATCGCAGATCAGCTTATGCTGAAGTGGGAACGCTTGAACGCTGACGAAGAAATAGATGTTGTTCGCGATATGACCGGCCTGACCCTTGATACCATTGGTTTGTGCGGCTTTGATTACCGGTTTAATTCGTTCTACCGCGAAGATTTTCACCCTTTCATTGATGCGCTGGCACGCACGCTGGAAACCTGCATGCTGCAGCGGGGTTTGCCGTTTGAGAAAGTCGCGCTTAGGAAGCGGATACAAGACTTGGGTGACGACGTTGGCTTCATGAACAAATTGGTGGACGACATTGTGCGCGAACGCCGCCGCGGTGGCGGCGACCAGGCCCAGAAAGACTTGCTGAATTTCATGCTGGCTGGCGTTGACAAAGTGACGGGTGAAAGCCTGACCGATGAAAATATCAGATATCAGATCAATACGTTCCTGATTGCGGGCCACGAAACAACGTCCGGGCTGCTTTCGTTCACCATGTACTACCTGTTGAACAACAAAGATGTGCTGGCCAAGGCTTACGCCGAAGTCGATGAGGTTTTAGGTAACAATGTGGGAGTGCCGCCGACCATCGGGCAAATTGGCCAGCTAGTATATACCCGCGCAATTTTGATGGAAGCCTTGCGGCTGTGGCCAACGGCTCCCGCATTTTCGCTGGCACCCTATGAAGACGAGGTGATTGGCGGCAAATACACCATTAAAAAAGGGACTTTCACAACAGTATTGATACCGTCGCTGCACCGGGACAAAACCTATTGGGGCGATAACCCTGAGGAGTTTAACCCGGATAATTTCTTGCCGGAGGCTGAAGCCGCCCGCCCCGACTATGCCTACAAACCCTTTGGAAACGGCAAACGTGCATGCATCGGTCGCCAGTTTGCCATTCAGGAAGCTGTGCTGGTTTTGGCGATGATTTTGCAGAGGTTTGACCTGTTTGATCACAAGAATTACGAATTGAAAATCAAAGAGACCCTGTCTTTGAAGCCGGACGGGTTTACCATGAAGGTCAAATTGCGGGACGGCATTGTGCGAGAGCCTGTGCAGGCTGCAACTGAAACAGACTCTGCAGCGGCTGAAATTACCCGCCGCCCCAAGCATGGCACAAAGCTGACGGTTTTGTATGGCTCAAACCTCGGCACGGCAGAGGGGTTTGCGCGCGATATTGCTCAGTCAGGCGACATTAATGGTTTTGATACCGTGCTTGCGCCGCTGGATGATTATGTTGGATCACTGCCGACCGAAGGCGCTGTATTGATTGTGTGCGCATCTTATAATGGGTCGCCGCCTGATAATGCCGTGCAGTTTTGCGACTGGCTGGAAAAAGCGACACCCACCGATGTGGAAGGGGTGTCCTATAGCGTATTTGGATGCGGCAGTCGGGACTGGGCGTCCACGTTCCAGACCGTGCCGAGGATGATTGATGACCGCTTGGCTGAACTGGGGGCAACGCGCGTTGAACACCGAGGCGAGGCAGACGCCCGCGAAGACATGGACGGTCAGTTCCATGGCTGGTTTGATGACCTGTTTGCGACCATCAGCGACAAGATGGACCTGGGTATTGATTTCAGCGATGCCGTTGATGCCCAGCCGCTTTACAAGGTCGAAATCACGGATAGTGTCACCGCTAACCCTATTGCCATGCAGGCGGGTACGGTCGCGATGACAGTGCTCGAAAATCGTGAGCTTCAAAACCACAGCGGCGACAACCCGTCGGACCGGTCGACACGTCACATTGAAATTGAATTGCCAGAGGGGATGGAATACCAGCCTGGGGATCATTTGTGTGTTGTGCCGGTGAATGCGGAAAAGAATGTACATCGTGCGCTAAGGCGGTTTGGTTTTGATGATGATGCCTATATCCGGGTCGATGTAACAGGCGGGCGGCGCAGCCCGTTCCCGAACGGCAGTACATTTTCCGTGAAACGTCTTGCGCAAGTGTGCGGCGAACTGCAGGCGGTGGCCAGCCGCAAAGACGTGGGTGTGCTTGCGTCGCATACGCATTGCCCTCGAACAAAACCCCAGCTTGAAGCGTTAGCGGCGTCCGCAAAAGACGGCGAAGACCTGTACCGGACTGAGGTATTTTTAAAGCGCAAGTCCCTTCTTGACTTGCTGGAAGAATTCCCGGCTTGTGAGCTGCCATTTGAAGTTTTCCTTGAAATGGTGCCTTGGCTATCGCCGCGGTATTATTCCATTTCATCGTCACCGAAAGCGACACCCGGCAAGCTGTCCATTACGGTCGGTGTTGTGGAAGGCCCTGCGCTTTCTGGTAATGGTGATTATCATGGGGTGTGTTCGACCTATCTGGCAGATGCTGCGGTGGGTGATACAATTCAGGCCGTTGTGCGCGAGCCATCTGCAAACTTCCGCCTGCCGGAGGATGCCGGCAAACCGGTTATCATGATCGGACCCGGTACCGGTATTGCGCCGTTTCGTGCCTTTGTGCAGGAACGCCGGGCGCTCAGGGATGCAGGTGCAACTTTGGGCGATGCCATGCTGTTTTTTGGGTGCCGTGACCCTGAGCAGGATTATCTGTACCGCCAGGACCTTGAAGCAGCCGCAGCGGACGGCCTTATTGGCTTGCACACCGCTTTTTCTCGCAGCGGCCCAGAACGCGTTTATGTCCAGGACCTGGTGCGCCAGCAGGGCAGCAAGGTTTGGCAGATGATCGAAGACGGGGCGATTATCTATATCTGCGGTGACGGCTCCGCGATGGAACCCGACGTGAAACGCACGCTCGCCGCTCTGTATGCCGAAGAAAAACAGGTTACGCTTGAAATCGCGGATGCCTGGCTCGATGGCCTGGCAAAAGAAGGCCGCTACGTGCTGGATGTTTGGGCTGGCACCTAACGCGAGTGAAATGATGCGATTCACTTGGGGCGATTTATTTGGGGCGATGCACCTGAAGTGATTCAAATGAGCTCAATACGCTGGTAACACCCCAGCGCCCAAAGGGCGAGAATATGACATGAGCAAACCGGTTTTTGAGGCCATTATCGTCATTTTTGGCGCTATTTTCGTAATTTTTTTCGCAGTTTTTGTCGCGCCACCAGCGTTTGAAAGCGGTGATATTGTCGGCGCTTTTGCTGCAGGCTTCGTGAACCCCTATTCATCAGGTTATTCGTTGGATGCCATTTTGACGGGATTTATCCTGATTGCATGGGTTCTTCATGAACGCCGCGCCAGGGGTATTCGGCATGGTTGGGTTGCGATCATTTTATGTTTTGTGCCTGGCGTTGCGGTCGCACTGGCTTACTATCTTATCCTGCGAACTCGCGCCACCTCTGTTCTAAAAACCGACATGCCCCAGAAACCTTGACTTGCAGGCCCGATTGCCAGACCTTGTTTTAGGGGGATGGGGCTATCGTCGGGGGACAATTATGACAGATGCAGTTAAGCGGCGACATCCCTACGTCTGTGCTGTTTTTTGGGGTGTAAAGGCGCGGCATGCTCATTGGATTGCGGGCTACTAGGTGCCGAAATCCAAGAACAAACGGGTGAAACGGGCGACACCAGATGGTGCGGCAAAAGCGGCGCCTGCGGCAAAAACTCAAAGTCAGGTTTTCTATCATGTCGCGCTGGCTTCGCTTCTGGTTGTTGTGGCGGGCTTTGCAGGACGCGCCGTCATGCGGCCAGACCTTACACCTGATATTACCCCCCTGATCGCGGTGCATGCGCTTATCATGGTGGCTTGGTACAGCCTTGTTTGCTGGCAGGCGCGGTTGGTTGCCGGGCGCAACATTACCCTGCACAAGCGCGTGGGTGGGTTCAGCCCGGTACTCGTCGCTCTCGTCCTTATTTCCGGTACGCTTGTGACGCTGGAAACATACAGCAGACGCATCACCCAGGGCATCAACACGCCAGAACTGGCGGTATATCTGTCGTTTTCCAGCCTTTTGGGGTTTGCCGTTTTATACGGGTTTGCCTACGGAACGCGCAGACAAGGGGACTTTCACAAGCGGTATATCGTGCTTGCGGGTGTTGCGATGATGCTGGCGGCAACCTTCCGGCTGGCTGCCGCGCTTGGTGCCCTGCAACCCATCCCTATGGGTATTGTTATTCAATACGCCTTCATCACCATCATCATGTTTTACGACCTGAAGCGCTATGACCGCCTGCACACTGCAACCATGGTCAGCATGCTGGTCTGCCTTACCATGACCATTGGCATTTTCATTGTAGGGCCCAGCGATTTGTGGGTCAGCTTTATTAAAGGAGCGCTTTCACCGTGACGTTAACGTTGCAACAGACTATCGAAAAGCTGGCGCAACTTGGCCCCAGCACAATGGACAATATTGAAGAGGTCTACGCCCATGTTTTTGCTCCGTGGGTTCATCAGCAAGGCTTGAACATTCTGGAGGTGGAAGAAGGCCGCGTGAAGGCCCGTTTGCCGCAACACCCTGACCAACAGTTCTTTTCCGGTGCCATGTGCGGGCAATCCCTTATGTCGGCGGTGGATACGGTTATGTCACTGGCTATGGGCACCTACCCGCGCACCAGCAAGGGCACGGTCAGTCAAAACAATCAGTTTTTGCGTCCAGCCATCGGCGAGGATTTGATCATTGAGGCGAAGGTGATGAAAATGGGCAAAACCATCGCTTACGGCGAAACCCATGTGACATTTGAACAATCAGGGAAATTGGCGGTGCATGCCACGTCTGAGTACGCATATTAACCCATATGAAAGCAACCTGTGGTATGACTTTACATCGTTTGAGACTGTTCACCGCCTTGGTGTGCGCTGCTTTACACGGCGCGGTTTCACCTCATGTCAGCGCAAATGAAAAGCCCGTTTGTGCCGACACAGGTGACAGCGCGCAAGTCGCCGCCATTCGCGGACAACGTGATGCTTTCAATGCCGCTATCCGCACGCTGGACATAGATGCCATTGAGGCCGTGCTCGCGGAAGATGTGCTGCTGATCACAGGCACAAACAGCGATGTCTACAGAGGCCGTGAAGCCCAGCTGGAAATCTGGCGCGGTGATGCGGATGATGTAAACCGCACAGTTTATGTCCGGACCCCAGCGTGCGTGCAGGTTTCACCTGTATTTCCGGTTGCTATGGAACATGGCACATGGCGGGGGCAACAGCCTGCCCCGTCTGACAATTTTGCATCAGGTAGCTATAGTGCCAAATGGCGCTTAATCGGCGGCGCATGGACCCTTGAGGTTGAAACCTACATGACAGAAGCCTGCGGTGGCAGCTTTTGCCCCAATGAAGGGGCTGCACAATGATCCGACGTGTCATGATGAAACATCTGAAAATTTTCGCTCCTGCTTTCGCTTTTCTGGTGACGGTAAATGCCACGTCTTATGCTGATGATAAGACAGCAGAATTGCCGTCTTTCTGTGCAGAAATTCCGCGGGCAGGATGGGCAGCCTATGAAAAGCAAGCCGCCAGCAATGAATGGTTTCATGTTTACCACCTGAGTAATGACCTGTATGCGATCACGGAACCCTTTCAGTGGCAAGAGGTCATCAACTATCTGATTATCGGCACGGACAAGGCGCTGTTGTTCGATAGCGGCAACGGCATTGGTGATATTAAAGCGATCATTGACCAGCTCACAGATTTGCCTGTAACCGTTCTGGCCAGTCACAGCCATATCGATCACGTTGGTGGACACTGGCAATTTGAAACAGTTTTAGCCCCCAATACAGAGTTCACCAACACCCGGGCCAAAGGCCAGCCCAATGACTTTGTGCGCGAAGAAGCAAGCTCCATCGCGCTCTGTAAGGCTCTGCCCACAGGTGTGACGGAAACCAACCATCATATCAAACCATTTTCGCCGAGTGAGCGCGTTGCTGATGGCAGCGTTATTGATATTGGTGGCACGCAGCTTGAAGTGTTGATGATACCGGGTCATACACCCGATGCGCTTGCTTTGCTGGACCGTGAAAATGGTCGTATTTTTACGGGTGACAGTTATTACAAAGGGCCGATCTGGCTTTATGCCCCGGAAACAGACCTTGCCGCTTACCGTGCATCTATCGCGCGGCTCGCGGCGCTGGCCCCTAGCCTGAAAGTTGTGCACGGTGCACACAATGAACCCTTCAGCACACCTGCTGAGCTTGTGAAAGTGCGCGACGGATTTGAAGCGGTTTACACGGGCAAAAAGCGCCCCAATGCCGTTACGGAAACACAAGCCCAATATCACTTCGACAGCTTTAGTCTACTTCTTCAAAACGACCATGAGGTCCAGAAATGATCCCGCGTAGGGGGATAAAACACGTTCAAGACCACAACTTTTGCAAAGGAATAAGATGCTGAAAATGATTATTAAGGTCTGTCTAATGGTACTGTTTGGGTCCGTCAGTGTTCAAGCGGATGACGAAACAGACATACGACACGCTTCCAAAGTATGGGTCGATACATATAACAGCAACGACTGGCAGGCGCTCGGTCTGTTGTTTGCTCCCGACGCTGTGATAATGCCGCCCAATTCACCTGCTGTTGCAGGCAGAAAAGCGATTGCAGAATGGGAAGCAACATTTGAAAACGGCTTCCAAATCGCTTTCGATATTGAAGAAATCAAAGTGCTAGGCGATGTTGCCTATGTAAAAGGGCGCTCCTGTGTTTTCATTCCGATTGAGGATGGAAGCCGGGGCGTAGATATCGGCAAATTCCTTGAAATAAGAGAGCGCCAAACTGATGGCCAGTGGCTGATCACGAGAGATATTTTCAACTCGGATATTAGCGCCGGGGCGGCACTTGGCTCCTCCTGCCCTTTCTAAAGACTAAGCTTTGCTAGCATAAGAGGAGAAACACTATGATCCTGCGCCGCTTAGCTGACGCGATCCGCACCCAAAACTGGTTCACCGTTATCATTGAATTCACGTTGGTTGTTGCAGGGGTGCTTGTGGCCTTGCAGTTTGATAACTGGAATGAAGGCCGCAAATTTGATGCGATGGAGCGTGATTACCTCATGCAATTACGCGACGAGATTTTAGCAAATGAGACGCAAATCAAATCCCGAATACAATATACGGCCGATATTGTTACAGCGGGCAATCGGGCCTTAGCTTTCTTGCAAAAAGATAGACCATGCAAGGAAGATTGCACTCAGCTTCTCGTGGACTTTTTTCACGCAACACAAGTATGGGGCATCAGCAGCCACACCTCTGTTTACACAGAGATGAAACGCCTTGGGTTGCCGCGTTCAAGCCCGGTTAAAAAAGCAGTCAATGGTTTTTACGGCGTGTTTGAGGGACTAAGCGTGTCGATTGAAAATCTGCCTGAATACAGACGGCAGGCTCGCAACGCAATTCCAGTAGCCGCCATCGACCTATTGTGGCTTCATTGTCACGTTACCGTCAGTAGCGAGTTTGAAACTCTCATACAGGATTGCGTGCCTGAATTAGATGCTATTAACGCTGCACCTATTATAGAAATGCTTAGGAACTTGCCTGGCCTCCATAGCAACCTTAATGGCTGGATAGGGCAAAACGCCTTCGCGCATCGAAACTATGCGGCACAATCCAAAACTTTTGCAGTAGCGATTGCCGCGATAGACGCTGAACTGGAGCGCACCCAATGATACTACGTCGTATGGCGGATGCCATCCGCGAACAAAACTGGTTCACAGTTTTTATTGAAACCCTGATCGTGGTGATCGGTATTTTCCTTGGCTTTCAGATGACCGAGTGGAATGAAACGTAAAGCGTTATATATCGTGCAATTGCTTCTGCTGGCAGGCATCGTTTTTCTGGTGTCTGTACCGCTGTCGAGAGATGCGATGCAGGTGTCTGATCAGCAATCTCTTGGTCAGCAAACCCAAAACCTAGACGACACCTCAGCCCCGGCACCAAACCAGCCAGAAGTTATCATTATCCAATCGGGGGCACCGCCACCCAGTGGTGATGTGCTCGATGATTTGTTATTGGACCATCCCAGCGCGTGCCTTAATGGCCCGGTTGCGCAGTTTGGGCGTTATGTTGGCGATTGGGACATTGCAGAGCAAACCGTGTCTTCTGATGGAGAAACATGGGTTGCAGGCAATGGTGCGCGCTGGAAATTCTCATGTATTGGTGGTGGTAAAGCTGTACAAGATTATTGGGTCCCAAATGGTCCAGACGGCGAGTCTTTCCTGTATGGTTTTGGCAGCAATTTTCGGATTTATGATCCTATAACCGATAGTTGGGATACCGTGTGGGCTGGGCCAGGCGGCCCCAGTTTTACTCATATTAAGGGCAAGCAGGACGCAGATGGTAATATTGTGATGCATTGGGTTTCGCCGATGCAAGATCCGCCGCGACGGATTACCTTTTTCCCGCCCGCTAACAATGCGTGGGACTGGCTGCTGGAAATGTCATACGACGATGGGGCAACATGGCAACCAGTATACAAAATCAAGGCTACGAAACGCCGATAAGGATATGGTTTTAAGGCACCTGTTGCAGGTGACACACGGCAAGAGCGCGCAGGCTGGTTAGACTTGATTTTTCATTCTACTGTTCGGTATTCTTTGCGCCTGCAGGTGGCTGATTTTTATGCAGGAAAATATTCGGTTGCTTTGGGCTTAGGGGTGCCCACCAAACAATCGACGCAAACACCATGGCCCTAAAGTTTATAGGGCAGTTTGACATAAGTTACATCGTTCCCTTCAACCGATATTTAACGAGGTTTTTCATGGTCAATTTTAAACATGCTTTGTCCGGCCTGATGCTGGGGACTTTCATGTCTGCTGGCGTTGCGGCACAGGACAAGGCAGATGTTTCCGTAGATATTGACCGATTAACAAGTGCAGTTTCGCAGAAGGCTATTGCATGGAGGCACGATTTTCACGAGCACCCGGAGCTTTCAAACCGGGAGTTTCGCACAGCTAAAGTTATCGCAGACCATTTAACCGACCTTGGTTTTGATCAGGTTGTCACAGGTGTTGCCCACACCGGAGTTGTGGGGGTGCTGAAAGGCGAGCATGACGGCCCGGTTGTTGCCTTGCGGTCCGATATGGACGCATTGCCCGTAACGGAACAAACAGGCTTGCCTTTCGCCTCTAAAGTGATGGCGGACTATAACGGCAAACAGGTTGGCGTGATGCATGCCTGCGGCCACGACGCGCATATGTCTGTGTTGATGGGGGTCGCTGAAGTCTTGTCCGGCATGCGCGATCAGATTAATGGCAGCGTCGTGTTTATTTTCCAGCCTGCGGAAGAGGGCCCACCACGCGGGGAAACCGGCGGCGCAAAACTGATGGTTGAAGAAGGGGTCTTAACAAAATACGGCGAGGTTTCGGCCATCTTTGGCTTGCATGTGTGGCCTGGACCTCCAGGACAAATCTCCTACCGGGCCCGCGGCGCAATGGCTGCGGCGGATAGTTTGCGTATTACCGTAAAAGGTGAGCAAACCCATGGCTCTTCGCCTTGGTTGGGTGTTGATCCCATTACGATTGCAGGGCAAATCACCTCTGCAATTCAGACCATCCCCAGCCGCTCGCTGGACATTACCAAAGCTCCTTCGGTCATCTCTATTGGTAGCATACACGGCGGTGTGCGCGGAAATATCATCCCTGATGAAGTCACCCTTGAAGGCACAATTCGCACCTTTGACCCTGATGTGCGCGAAGCCCTGCTGGCGCGGTTAAACAAGACGGTTACAGACATAGCAACAGCCGGCGGCGCAACAGCAGAAGTGGAGACATTTCTGGCCGCGCCTCTTACCTACAATGACCCGGCGTTAACGGCACAAATGATGCCCAGTGTGGTTAAGGCCATAGGCGCCCAGAATGTGGTGGAAGGTCCGCTGATAATGGCAAGCGAGGATTTTTCCGAATTTCAGGCCAAAGTACCAGGGTTGTTTCTATTTTTGGGGATCAATAAAGCAGATCAAGGATCGGTTAAGCCGGCACCGAATCATTCGCCCTTTTTCTATGTTAATGATGATGCTCTGACGTCAGGCATAAAGACATTATCGACCTTGGCGGTTGATTACCTGAATGCGCAGAGGGACTAATAACCCTATAGCTTGATCGGTTTTGTCGGCGCGTGAACCTGATGCCCGCTAGAGGGCGGGCGCACGACACGCGCGAGAAAATTGCTATTTGTGATCATACACAACCACCATGGCTATAGGTAGTGCAGTTAGCTGTCTCAGGGGTGCTTGAAACGCTGTGTCGCGTCTTGGCCTCGGTTTGCCGCCGAACAGTTTTTTGCTCTCCGTGTCAGGCTAGTCTGATTGCAGGGTATCAAAGGGGAGCAAAAAATGATCATTCGTATGCCTGCGCTGTTACAGCGTGCCGCGCCCGTGATGGCAACTTCGCTGGTTATGTCGCTGGGTGTATCTCTGGGTGCATCCATGGGTGTTTCGGCACAAGAAGCTGGTATGCCTGATGTTTTAATGGACAAAACAAATGGCTGCATGGAAGGTCCGGTGGCTCAGTTTGGCCGTTACGTCGGTGACTGGGATATTGCCGACGAGGGATTGCAGCAGGACGGCGTGACCTGGGTTCCCGGCAACGGCGCGCGCTGGAATTTTACCTGCGTGGGCGACGGTATTGCCGTGCAGGATTTCTGGATGCCCAACGGTGCAAACGGCGGCCCAGCGCCGGGTGTTGGCACCAACTTGCGCATCTATGACCCTGCCAATGAGCGGTGGGAAATTGCCTGGACAGCCACACAGAGCCCAGGGTTTACCCATATCCGTGCTGAACAAAATGAAGCAGGCGACATTGTCATGCACTGGGTGTCGCCGCCGCAACCACAGCCGCGACGTATCACCTTTTTCACGCCAACAGACGCGGGCTGGAACTGGGTGATGGAGATGTCTTTTGATCAAGGCGGGACCTGGACCCCTGTCTACAAAATTAAGGCGACGCGCCGCTAATCGCCCGTCGGTTTTCCTAATTTGTCCAAGAGGGTGTCTGATGCCGATTTGTTGACTGCCAGGTATGAGTTTCGCTCTCCGACTTTTTGCAGGCGCACCAGCTTTCGGGCATCAAGGCCATGTTTTTTCGTTAGAAAATCGAACACTGCCGGATCGAAAACAGAAAAGAGGTTTCTGTTGCGGATCATAAGCCTATAGCGATCAGGGATAGTCGCACCTTCAAGAGCCAGGATGGTATCTGGTGTCAATCCGGCCTCCGACAGCAGTTCGCATTGTACAGAGTTTTTGGTGCAGCTTACTGATGCGCCGAGCGCCGCAATATCTTCGATGGTTATCTCGGGGTCTATGACACCCCGAATACCATAAATAAAATATTCGCTGGTATGCAGGGTTTTGATCCAGTGGAACCGGTTTTCCCGTTCCGGTGTGCGATCCAGCGGAAAGATCAGGGCGTTGGATGTCGCCAGAGCGCGGCGGTAGGTCGCTGACCATGGCAGCATCACCATTTCATAGCGCAGATTGAGACCCTGCAGCAGATCTGTAACCGATGGCACAAGCAGCCCTTCAACAGCATTGCTTGTCAGGTCTGTGCCACCAACCGGTGCAACATAAGGCGGCACATGGGCTGTAAAAACAGTAACTCTCTCCGCCGCATTTTGCTCTTCTGCAGCCGCAGCGGCAGCAAAACAAACGGAAAAACAGGTCAGCAACGGACACAGCGATTTTGCTTTTTTAAGAATTTTACCCCCCCCAATGGTCGTCACTGGCTTTTGACTAAGACACACTCTAATACAACATCGTTGATCAATTCTTAAAAACCCCATAGACGATTGTGATCGCGCTTTTGACAATTTTGTCACTTGTGATTTGCCCGCGCTGATCATAGGCTGAGCCTTCGTTTAGGCATAAGGAATTATAAATGCGACTTTTGGGAATAGCAGCGCTTATTGCGCTGGCGGCGTGCAGTTCGGAAACAGAGCAAGCGGCGACCGACAATGCAACAACCAACCGTGTTATGGCTGCGGCGGCTGAAACCAAAGACTATGTCGATAATTTCGCTTTGCTGGACCATGAGGGCCGCTCCCATGAACTGTATTATTATCAGGATGCGCCTGCGATTGTGGTTATGATTCAGGGCAATGGCTGCCCGATCGTGCGCAACGCCTGGTCTGATTATAAAGCGGTGAAAGATGCCTTTGCCGACAAGGGCATTCCTTTTTACATGCTGAATGCGAACAAGCAGGACACGCGAGACACCATCAAAGCCGAGGTAGACGAATTCGCGTTCGATATTCCGGTGTTGGACGACGAAACCCAACTGGTTGCTGAAAGCCTGGGCGTGAAACGCACGGCCGAAGTGCTGGTGATTTCGCCAGAAGACTGGAGCGTGGTGTACCGTGGCCCGGTTAATGACCGGCTTGACTATGGCCAGCAAAAAACAGAGGCGAGCGAGCATTATCTGGCCGACGCATTAACTGCCGTGCTTGAAGGCACCGCCATCGAAAAACATGTGCGCCGGTCAAAAGGCTGTATCGTCAACTTGCCGGAGATGGCGAAACGCGAGGAACACGCGGCCATCAGCTACAGCGAAACAATTGCACCGATGCTGGAGAAAAACTGCGCCAGTTGCCATGTTGAAGGCGGTATCGCGCCTTGGGCGATGACAGATTATTCCATGATCGAGGGCTTTGCCCCAATGATCCGCGAAGTGGTGCGTACCAAGCGTATGCCGCCTTGGTCGGCTGACCCACATGTTGGTACCTTTTCCAATGCGCGCGGCCTGACCGTAGAAGAACGCCGCACGTTGGTTCATTGGATTGAAGCCGGTGCCCCGCGCGGCGAAGGCCCGGACCCACTGGCAGAACGCAAGGTTGTTGCCGCTGAATGGCCGCTCGGGGAACCAGACCTCATTATCGAAGCCCCTGCGTTTGATGTGCCGGCCTCTGGTATTGTGGATTATCAGTTCCCGACGGTTCTCAACCCCCTTGACCGAGATGTCTGGGTCAAGGCCGTTACGGTGGTGCCGGGAGATAAAACTGTCGTTCACCATGCCCTGGTGGGTTCATCCGAGTCGGTTACCAAGCCCGGCGAAGGTGACTACCGCGATGTGTTTGACAATTACCTGATTGGGTTTGTACCGGGTGCGGAAAGCTATATTTACCCAGAAAACACAGGCGTTCAGGTGAAGGCAGGCGGCGAGTTTCGTTTCCAAATGCATTACACAACGTCCGGCAAAGCGACAACAGACAGAACCAAGCTTGGGCTGTATTTCCATGACACACCGCCCAAGCACCCTTTGCGGCAACAGGTTGCCCTGAACCTTGCGCTTGGCATTCCACCTGAGTCTGTTGATCATGCAGAGCAAGCGTATTTTGAGTTTGACCGGCCTGCCACGATTTACATGCTGTTTCCGCATTCGCATTATCGTGGCAAAGCAAGCACGTTCGACGTGATCTATCCGGATGGTCGCGAGGAGACCATCCTTTCCGTGCCTGATTATGACTTCAACTGGCAGCATTCCTATAACCTTGCGGAACCATTGCAAGTGCCAGCTGGCAGCCGCTTGCTGCATCGCACGCTGTATGACAACACAGCCCGCAATTTGGCCAATCCAAACCCCGAACGCACGGTCCCATGGGGTTTGCAGTCCCATGATGAGATGCTGTATGGCAGCTTTATGTTCCGTTGGACCGAAGAAACCGCAGACAACATACTCCATGACCCCTTGCAGTTTAATCTGCGCCAGTTCTATGGGTTCGCCGACAAAAATATGGATGGCAAGCTTGCACGCCAGGAAGTCTGGGGCCGCCTTGCCCAGTCGTGGGATCGGGGTGACCTGAAACCCGCTGACGTAGACGGTGACAACGCCCTGTCGTTTCAGGAGTATTACCAGATGACGTTAGCGCGTATGAAAGCGAGGCGTCAAAACTCCCGCTAGACCAGCAGCAGATAGCATTGTACCGTGACGTCTTTTGTTGGGAGGCGTCATATGCACAAGGCTATATACGGGCTATTCCTGTCCGTTATGATTACATCACAATCTGTCACTCAGGCGGTTTATGCTGAGGACGCTGACAAGCAAACACTGCTCGATAAGTTTATGGCGGTTGAGACCGTTCGTGACCCTAAAATTTCGCCAGATGGCGAGTTCGTTGCCTACCGCACATTTGAAAATGACTTCGGCCTTAACAAAGATATGGCTCAGCTTTGGCTGGTGCAGAGCGACGGTTCGGGTGTGCCACTGCAGCTGACACACGGCGAGGAGTCTGTAAGCGAATTTGAATGGTCGGCTGACAGCAGTTTTATCGCCTTCCGCCGTGACAACAAGCTGTATTTCATCAGTGTCAAAGGTGGTGAACCAAAACAGCAGGACCTTGGCGTAAAAGGCGCCCGGGGTTTCCGGTTTGCCCCCGATGGCAGTGCCGTGTTTTTTACGGCAGGTGCGCAGCATCAGGATAAAATTGAGGCGCGTGAAAAACGGTATGGCAAGTATGAAGTTGTGCGCGAAGACGGGACCTACCGTCATTTATGGCGCGCCGACCTGATCGGCCCCATGGATATTGATGATCCTGAACAATTGACGTTTGAGCGAGATTTTTCCATCACAGGATACGCCATTTCCCCTGACAGCAAGCAGGTTGCCTTCACCACCTGGCCTAGCCCGCATCTGGCAGACCTGTTGAAGTCTAAAATCTATATTACCACTTTAGACGGCGATGCGCCGCAAGTGGTTGACGACAGTTATGGCAGCAAATCAACACCGGTTTGGCGCGCTGACAGCAGTGCGATCGCCTATACCAATGCAGCGAGCTTCCCCAATTATAGCGACGTGGTCATCAATACTCTTGACGGCGACATCAAAACGATAAAGACGCCCAATCATGATGCGAGCATCAAGTGGTACGACAATACCGAGGTTCAGTTTAGTGCTGGCGTTCGTACGGATTATGCGCTTTTTAAGCTCGATACCGATTCTGGCGATATTGAACGTATGAGCCCTGAAGGCATTTATGCCTTCGACCCGAGTTACTCGCATGATGGTAGCGTAACGGCATTTATTGCTACAACTGCAACAAAATTGGGGGAAATCACTGTAACACAAGAAGGTAACTACCGCACGCTCACCAAATATGCTGATCAATTGAAAGATATAGCAGTTGCAAGCAAAGAGTTGGTGACCTGGCGCAACGATGTTGGGCAGGAAATTGAAGGTGTGCTCACAAAGCCTGTGGGATATGAGGAAGGTAAGCGCTATCCTCTTTTCGTGCGTACACATGGTGGTCCTACAGGCACGGACAGACCAATCCTCGGCAATCCGCCCCGTTCGATTTATGCCCCGGATGTCTTGGCGGCTGAAGGCGGCGGTGCGCTGGTGCTGCAAACCAATTATCGGGGCAGCGCAAGCTACGGCGATGCCTTCCAAAGCAGTAATCTGAAGAACCTTGGGATTGGCCCGGCTAAAGACATTATCGCCGGTGTGGAGATGCTGGTTGCGGAAGGTCTTGTGGACCCGGACCGCGTTGCATGCCTTGGTTGGAGCCAGGGTGGTCATATCTCGGCAATGCTTGCAACATATTCAGATATTTGCACTGCTGTGATCATGGGCGCAGGCATCAGCGACTGGCGCACCTATTATTACAATACCGACATTACCCAGTTTACGACTGAGTATTTTGCTGCAACACCGTTCGCGAACGACGAGGTGTATCGTAAAACTTCGCCGGTCAGCTATATCAATAATGCGACAACGCCGGTTTTGATCCAGCACGGCGAGAACGACGCTCGTGTGCCCATCGCCAACGGCTATCAGTTCCGCCAACTGTTGTTGGACAAGGGGGTTGAAGCCCGAATGATCGTTTACGCGGGCATGGGTCATGGCCCGTCAACGCCGAAACACCGCCGGGCGATAACGGAACATGCGCTGTCGTGGTTTCGGGAACATGTGTTTGCTGGTGATGAGGCAGATTTTGTTTTCCCGGTTTCTTACACAAGCACCGTACAGAAAGACAAAGCCGAACAATAATGGGCATTTGAGCGCCTGCATATGTGATTGTCGCACAGGGAAACTGACTTGCTGTTAAGTCTGCTTGCGCGGTTGGCTGGTCCTGTGCTGCAATGCACCAAACAAAGGGGTGGGACTGATGGAAACTGCACATGCTGCTGATATTGAAACGCGCGGCCTGAAACCATTTTTGCGATTTTTCATACCCTCGTTGATCGGCATGATCCTGTTTCTTGTGCCTTTTCCGACAGACGGTGGGTTTACGATTTTATTTGGCCTGTATTCCGATTGGGTCAACGCTAACTTTGGCTTCATTTTGGTCGAGTTGATGGTCATTATCAGTGTTGTCGCCGCGGTGGCCGGTGCCTTTCATCTTGTGGTTAAGCCGGACTGGGAAACGCGGCGCCCGGTGCTGCATGCAGTGTCGGCGATCACGCCGGGATGGCTTCTTCTCAGGCTGGTTGGTGCGGTAATTGCGCTTATGGTCTATTTTGAATTCGGCCCCGAAGTTCTGCGTCTTGAGGATACAGGCCAGGTCCTTGTGGCGGATTTGGCTATCGCTTTTTCTATTGTCATGCTTCCAGCCTGTTTCCTGATGCCTCTGTTGACCGAATTCGGCGCTATGGATTTTTTCGGCACTATCATCGCGCCTGCTTTCAGAAAGCTGTTTCGTCTGCCGGGGCGGGCGGCAGTTGACGCAACAGCGTCCTTCATATCAGCGTCCAATATAGGCATTCTAGTGACCGGCCAACAGTACCGCCGGGGGTTTTATGATGGTCGTGAGGCAGTCAGCGTAGCAACAAATTTTTCCGTAGTTTCGTTGCCGTTTGCGCTTGTTATCTCTCAGGTTGCTCAAATCAGCGATATGTTTTTCATCTGGTATATGACGGCCATTCTGGCTTGTGCCGTGTGCGCGATTATTACGCCGCGCATACCCCCCATTTCCCGTATTCCAGCTACGTTCATTGACGGTCAAGCCAATGCGGAACGGTTGCGCCAGGCCAAGAGCGGCCCCTTACTGCGGCGCAGTCTTGATAACGCCATCTCAACCGCGGCCAACACGCCGCCTATAAGAGAGCTCGCGCGCTTAGGCAATATCATGATGTTTGAGCAGTTGTTTGGTATTATTGGTCCCTTGATTGCGCTCGGAACGTTAACCGCAGCCATTGCTTTTCATTCACCCATTGGTGAGTGGATATCCATGCCAATCGCCTGGGTCTTGGCTTTATTTCAGGTGGATGATGCTGCGCGGATTGCGCCTGGTTTTATCTTCGGGTTTTTAGATCAGTATATTCCGACGATTATTGCTGCGGACCTCGCGAGCGCACCGATGCGGTTTGTTTTGGCTGGCTTGTCGCTGTGTCAACTGATCTACATGACTGAAACGGGTCTGGTTGTGATCCGGGTTGGGTTGCCAGTCACGGTGTTTCAGTTGTTTCAGATTTTTGTCGCCAGAACTCTAATTGTGACGCCAATATTGGTGCTTGTGGCAATGCTTGTTTTTTGATCCGTATGAGTTGGCCGGTTTATCGTATTTTTCAGGCTTATTTACCGCAGGCCGCCAGCCTGTAGCCAACATTGCAGGCGTGTGCCGTCATGCCGGCCACGATGCCATCAAACAGGGGCGCTGCCCATGTTCTGCCATCGGCGATCGAGCCCGCCCTCTCATGGATTTGCATGGCTTGCGCCGCCTCAATAATTGCGACAGTAGACCCATACTCGGCGGCCCGCTCAATCAAAGGATGCCAGGCTTTTGACGACCCTTCCTTGTCTGAAAGTCCGCCGCGTACCCGTGGTCCAATGTTGCCCAGACCTGTCGCCTGGTAAAAAGCAGCCATGTGATCTTGAATGAGGCTCTCCCACGCCGTGTTGCGGTTATGAAGGCCGGTCACCAGCATTTGCGCGCCAGGCACGGGGTTTTGCTCCACAGCAATATGTGAATCTGCTGTCAGCAGAATGGTTTGTGTGTTCGGGTTGCCTTTGTGAACACCAGCGATGAAATGTTCCAGCCCCTGAAACCCGTCCCAGTTTTCACCGTACATTTGCACTGTTGGTGTCAGGACAAAAAAACCAGCGCCTGCCAGCCTGCGGGACAGTTCTTCCTGCGTAATACGGTTCCACTCAAGGCCAATGTTGCGGCCAGCAACCTCTGCACCCGGCTGGGCACCGTTGGCGGTGTATTGAACCGGGATAATGGCAACTGGCTTATCGGTATCAAAGCGGATGGCGGCAACATCGGCATGGGGCCAATTTTCCCCTGTATATGTAAAGCAAGTCCGGTAAATGCCTTGCCCAACATCTGATGTGTGGCCGGTACAAAGCGCGTTTGTCAGCGGGCTGTCGTCTTGAGAGTGGGCAGCTGTTGTGTGCGCCCCGGCAGTAAAAAGACAGAAAAGAGCAGCCAGATAGCAGCGCATAATTGAACTCCTCACTTCACTGGCGTGTCGCATGTTTAATAGTGGGGTGGCGGTGGTTCATTGCCTGCTTCGCCCTGATAGTCAGCCATTTCCTGAAACCGGCCTTCAAGCCGTTCAATCTGGCGTCGCAGGTTTTCTATCGTGTCCCATTGTTTAGTAACAATATCGTTAAGGCTGTCGATCGTTTCCTGCTGATAGGAAAACTTAACCTCAAGGTCATTCAATCGATCTGTCGTGGTGTCATTGGTCATGGCGGTGTTTTATGCCTTTGGGTTACACTTTTTGGGGTGCCGATACATGCACCGCTACCATGATTTTGTTGACCATACCATACTCGTCAAAAAGTGGCAGATATAGAGCGGAAGCCTCCAGATAATGACGGTCAGGTGAAAAGGCAGGGGCGATGGTCATGGTTGGTTCGCTTGATTTAAGAACCTCTCCGCAGCCACAATAAATGCGTTCAATCGCTTTATTGTTTTCCATTTCTCGCACGTCTTTACCGGTTATTTCGCCGTAAAACCCCGCAACATGACCACCGATCAAACGCACCAAAAGGCCAAAGTCCTGTGCGCCTTCGCGGGTCACATCCAGAAGTACAACATGTTCCAGATATTTTTTCATCTCCATCGGGCTAAGGTCGGCGCGGGTGATGGTGCGGTCCTCACCGCCTTTTTGTTGCCAGATATCCAGAAAAAAATCAGCCATCGGCAGCCGACCGCGGATATCATCGTAGCGGAAGACCTTGAAGTCGCCAAAGATGGCATCGCGCGACGTTGTCTGGTTTTCTGGTCGTAACACTATTGCGTTGCCTAGTTTGCTCCCAAACATCAGGAGTTTAGCCTAATTATTGTCTTTATGCCACTGTCGTCACTTTCCAGCCCGGCAGTACAGTTGGCAGAGGTGCCTTTGATAGGGACATTGGGCGCGGAATTAAGGGTGCTTAGGGAACAACAGTTTTTTCGACATTTTGGTCAGGATTGGCTTTGCTTTTGTCGCGGTGGGTCAGGTCCTTGATCGTTAAAGCGGTGAACACACCAAGGTGCAGAACCTGAATGAGGGCACCGCTGGCGACAAATATCCCCGCAAGGGCAGCGGCTGGCGCGTCCACAAACGACAAAAGCGTCAGCCCCAGCCCTGCAATCATCAGGTCAGCGTTCGGCAAAAACGGTATACGGGTTAAAACATACTGACCCGTCAGAAAGACCAGCCATATGTCCCAGGGTACATCCGGCAATACCACGGCCCAGCTGGCAACCTGAAGGGTGACAACAATCATCAAGCGGGAAAAATGGATCAGGAAGACTGTGCGCGCCAACGCAGGCGAGAGCGCAAGAAGTTGCTTCCTGAACCACACCACAAGCGGAATGAGAAACAGGCTAAGCCCCAACGCAACCGCAACATATGTTGGGTAAGACGGGTCGGCATCGGTGAATACACCCAACTTGCCAGACGTAAACAGCATTGCAAGCAACAGAATAGTCAGGCTGTTGGATGACAGCGCCGACAATATCTGGCTATCTTTGATTTTGGATAGAATATCCCGCTTGCGCCCACCAATGCGTTTGTTCGCCCACAGTCCCAGATAGGCTTCGCCGGAATAGCTCATGACAGCGGCATTATAAACGCGCATGCGCAGAAAAACGTCAAAGCGTTTTGCCGCCGCCTGCCCCCACAAGGATTTGTAGACCATCCATTCCCCAACCGGATGAGCGAAATACATGCCGGTCACAGCGATATAAAACCAGGGTGTTTGCGGCATGGCGGCAACCACATCCTGCCAGCCAATTGCCGCGACTTTTGTGGTCAGGTAATAACAAACGCCTATAACAATTGTCGCCTGCAGACCTTTGGCCAACAGGCGCATTGCAGGGTTTTCCCGCGCTGTCTCCAGCAAGTTTTTTACACTATCTGTGTTCATTGGGGGTGTTGGCAATCTGTTAAACTAAAGCGTTTGCCGTTATTCTGCGGCAGTTACGCTGGGTACGTTACCAGATTTGCGTTTCTTTTGCTCTGGCCCTGCTTGATACCCGGCTAACACATCGCGGTATTGGTCGTAAAGCCGACCGAGCACAGCACCCCAGGAATAAGCCGCACTTTTTGTAAGGCTGTTTGTTGCCATGGTGGACCGCAGCGTTTTGTCTTGCACGATAGTTTCAAGCGCATCGGCAAAGGCTTCGGCTGTAACCGCACGCGCCAGAAAGCCGTTGTTGCCATGGTCAACCAGGCTGCGGCTGCCGGTTGCGTCTGCGCACACCAATGGCAGGCCGCAGGCCATGGCTTCAAGGGTAACGTTGCCAAATGTTTCCGTGACGCTGGCATTAAAAAACACATCGGCGGAGGCATAGGCCTGTGCAAGGTCCTGACCGTTCAGATATCCGGCAAAAACCGCGTCTGGCAACCGTGCCTCAAAGCGGTCGCGTTCGGGTCCATCGCCAACAATCAGCGCTTTAACCGGCAGGCCCCGTTTTTTCAACAAGTCGATGGTGTCCGCAAAAACCCCAAGCCCTTTTTCCAGGACCAGTCGGCCAACAAAAGCGATGGTGACGTCATCGTCTTTAATGCCGTTGTCACGGCGCCATGCCAGCGAGCGCTGGTCAGGATGAAACAGCGTCTGGTCGACGCCCCGGCTCCAGATGCCGATGTTTGGGGCCATATCCTGGCCCGCCAACACCTCTGCCATGCACGGGGAGGGAACATAAATCTGTTGGCAGCGATGATAAAAACGTCGCATGAAGGCGGTAACGTGTTTCTCCAGCCACGCCATATGATAATAGCGTGGGTAAGTATCAAACCGGGTATGAAATGAAGCCACCGCAGGCACATTATTACCTTCGGCCCACGTCAGGGCGGCGTGGCCCAGCCAGTCTGGCGCAGCCAGATGCACCAGATCAGGATTAAACGCTTCAAGTGTTTTGCGGACTGATTTTGGCATGCCAAGGGCCAGGCGGTATTCACCGCGCCCGGGCAGCGGCACCGACGGTACCGAAACCAGCTTTCCAGCATGCTCAAAGGCAGCTTGCTTGGCAGTCGGTGCAAACACCAGTACTTCGACGCCGCGTGCTTCCAAGTAGGCAACCAGTTTATTCAGCGCGCGGACCGGGCCATCCATCACATAATTGTAATTACCCGAAAACAGGGCAATGCGCCTGGGTTCAAAACGGGTGACATCAAAAGGCATGATCCTCTCCTGCCGAAAACCTGGCCCACTCTTCAGGCCTTGGCACCGATTCGTGTCGGTGTCTTTCACCTTTAGAAATAGGGACAGAATTTGACAATTTGATGTCCTCACCACTGTCATAGGCCCTGAAAAAGCGATTTTATTGCAGAATTGTTGCGAATAAGTCTCATTTACCCCCTTGATTTCCCATTTTTTCTGCCCTACTAATATTAATAACAGTTCGCAATATCAGTTAGTGAGTAACTGCCCATGTATGTATGCCTGTGCAATGGCTATACGGACAAAGAGATCAAGTCCGCAGTTCGTGAAAACGGTGTGAAAACAGCCGAAGAAGCCTACATGTCGCTTGGAAACGGGTTTTGCTGTGGTGCGTGCGCGGATTGCGCCAATGATATTGTGTCTCAGGAATTACCGTTTCAGAAGGTTTTGGCGGCCGAATAGTTGGCCTGCTTTCCTTGGTTATTAAAAAAGCCGCCCATTGAGGCGGCTTTTTTATTGGGCGCTTGGCAACCCGTATTATTTTTTTATTCAGCTTGCAGGCTTAGGGGCCGCCTAGCCCTCTTCCGGCGAAGACTGGAACTGCACATAATTCTGTGTGCCCATTTTTTCTAGTAGGGAAATCTGGGTTTCCAGCCAGTCTACATGCTCTTCTTCGCTTTCCAGAATGGAAGACAGTAATTCACGGGACCCATAATCCTTAACCTCTTCGGCGTAGGCAATTGCATCTTTCAGGTCTTCGTGATTGTCATATTCCATCTTGAGGTCGCATTTAAGGATCTCTTCGACATTTTCCCCGATCAACACTTTGCCCAGGTCCTGCAGGTTTGGCAGGCCCTCCAAAAACAGGATACGTTCAATTAACTGGTCGGCATGTTTCATTTCGTCGATGGACTCTTCATATTCTTTGGCGCCCAGCCGGTCCATGCCCCAGTCTTTCAGCATGCGGGAATGCAAAAAATACTGGTTAATCGCTGTCAGTTCATTTTTCAGAATCACATTCAGGTGCCGAATGATCTCTTTATCGCCTTTCATAGGTCTATCCTTCTGGTACGCGTACGGAGTTAAATTACTGCCGGATAATACCGGCTGCTTTCGCAATTTCAAGCCATTATACAGACTTTTAAGTGTTTGTAAAATATAATGAAATCGGGATTTTTGTTGCAATTAAGAGTGCGTTTCAACTGCAGCCTTTAGCCATAGAATCCTTGCTCACGCGCCGGTGCCGCCAAACTGTCACCAAGGCTGGTATCAAGGGCTATTTTACAAGCGTGTTCGACCCCGTTATAAACCGCGCCAGGAATGACTTATGGACTGACCGCACAAGAGTGAACTCTGCTATGGCACAAAAGGCCCCTACTGATTGCTCGCCGGAATATCTGGTAGCCGCACTTTATAAATTCGTGGCGCTGCCACAGTTTGCAGATCTGCAGGCACCCATCCGCGCTGTTTGCGATGAAAACGGCGTTCAAGGCACGATTTTGCTGGCGGATGAAGGCATCAACGGCACAATTGCCGGGCAGGAAGACGGCGTGCGTGCGGTACTTGCGTACCTTAATGCCATCCCGGCATTTGCAGGACTGGCCCACAAGGAAAGTTGGGCCACAAACCCGCCGTTCCCGCGCATGAAAGTGCGGTTGAAAAAAGAGATCGTCACCATGGGTGTGCCAGGCATCGACCCGAAAAGGGTTGTTGGTACCTATGTTAAACCACAAGACTGGAACGACCTGATTTCCGACCCGGATGTTGTTGTGGTGGATACGCGCAATGACTACGAAGTTGCCATCGGCACCTTCAAAGGAGCGGTCGATCCGCAAACCAAGTCTTTCCGTGATTTCCCCCGCTGGGCGAAAGCCCACGAAGCGGACCTGAAAAAGCATAAAAAGGTCGCCATGTTTTGCACTGGGGGCATCCGATGTGAAAAATCAACCGCCTACATGAAAGAACAGGGGTACGAAGAAGTCTATCACCTGGAAGGCGGCATCCTGAAGTATCTGGAACAAGTCGGCAAAGAGGAAAGTTTGTGGCAAGGCGAGTGTTTTGTTTTTGATGATCGGGTTTCTGTTGGTCAGGGTTTAAAGCCAGGCCCTTATGACATGTGCCATGCCTGCCGACGTCCGATTAGCGACGCAGACAAAACTTCCGCGCATTATGTAAAGGGTATCAGTTGTCCACACTGTTTTGATGAAACCAGCGAGGATCAAAAAGCGCGCTTTGCCGAACGACAAAAGCAGATCGCACTGGCAAAGGAACGCGGGGAACTCCATTTGGGCGTCACCGCTGCTCCTCGGGCGGAAACATCGGACGACACGGAGGTGATCGAGGGCCAATGACCAGTACCACCCCTGTTCTGTATAGTTTTCGGCGGTGTCCCTATGCCATGAGGGCACGCATGGCTATCGCGGTCGCGGGCTCACAGGTTGAACTGCGCGAAGTGGTGCTGCGTGACAAACCCGCCGCCATGGTTCAGGCGTCGCCCAAGGCAACAGTGCCGGTTCTGGTACTGCCGGAGGGCGTGGTCATTGATGAAAGCCTGGAGGTGATGCAATGGGCGTTAATGCAGTCAGACCCTGAGCACTGGCTTGCCCCGGACCAGACCGCCGCCAAAGCCCTGATTGCCGACAACGACGGCCCGTTCAAGCATCACCTGGACCGGTTTAAATATGCCACGCGCTACGAAGATGCTGACCCGGAAAAGTCATCGAAAGAGCATCGAACAGCAGCAGAACCGTACCTGCTTGCGCTGGATGACCGCCTGCGGCATCATCCACAGTTGATGGGGGACACGCGCTCCCTTGCCGACATTGCGATCTTTCCTTTTGTGCGTCAGTTTGCCAATGCGGCAGGGGACTTCATGCAGGATGATCGTTTCAGCGCCCTGATGCGCTGGTTTGATGGCCATGTATCATCGGACCTGTTTGTCTCTGTTATGAAAAAATACCCGCAGTGGCGCGCCGGTGACCCTGGTGTGGCTTTCCCGTAAACAGCTATTTCCCCCGCTGACTAACCAGCCTTCGACATCATGCGCCGCACCGCCTCTGCTAGAGGGGGCGCGGGATGAATTTATGATTTTAGGGAGGATGTTTTGCTGCTGTCGTGCCGGGCCAATACCAAGCCTTGCGTCTTGTTGTGCTACCCGCTACTTCTCGGGTTCAGAACTGCCATGCGGCAGACGGTGCGCGGCTCGCGATAAACGGAAGTTTGCAGGCAGACAAAGCCTTTGAGCGGCCATTGAAACACAGAAGGATCATGACATGAGTGACAAAATTGCACGGGTAAAATGGGCAGGTGGCATGACATTTGTTGGCGAATCGCCCTCTGGCCATTCGGTGGTGATGGATGCTGGTGTTGAAAGTGGCGGTAATGACATGGGCATTCGCCCCATGGAAATGCTGTTGCTGGGGATGGGTGGCTGTTCGTCAATTGATGTGTTGATGATCCTGAAAAAAGCGCGCCAGGATGTTCAGGATTGCTGGGTTGAATTGGTCGGGGAACGCGCTGACGATCACCCGCGTTATTTCAATAAAATCCACGCCAAGTTTTTTGTGAAGGGCAATGATATCGACCCCAAGCATGTGGAACGCGCCATTGAACTGTCGCGCGACAAATATTGCTCCGCTTCCGTGCAGCTCGGCGCCCTGGCCGCCATCACTACCGAGTACGAAATTGTTGATGGTTAAAGGGCCTAAGGCCACTCCATTAACCGGTTAGTGCGTCTTTGTTAGGACGAGCGATGGTGCTTGCGGGGGTGTTCCCACGATAAACAGATCTTAGGCAGCGATCGGTGCTGTTGCTGCCGCAAGCCACGCAAGCGCATCGCCGTCAACAAGCGGGCTGATTTTTTGCCGCACATCGGCATGGTACGCGTTCAGCCACGCCAGTTCAGTTTCGCTCATGAGACGGGTATCCACCAAATTCCTGTCAATCGGCGCGTGGGTCAGCGTTTCAAAGCCAAACAATTCGCGCTCTCCGTCCGTATCTGCGGGGTGCACCAGAACCAGATTTTCAATGCGGATGCCATATTCGCCGGTTTTATAATAGCCGGGTTCGTTCGACAGGATCATGCCGGGCTCAAGCGGTACGTCTGACGAGCCTTTTGCAATGCGTTGTGGCCCCTCGTGCACAGCAAGGTAAGAGCCAACGCCGTGGCCAGTGCCATGATCATAATCCAGTCCTGCGTCCCACAGGGGGCGGCGGGCGAGTGTATCAAGCGCCATGCCTGGCGTGCCCTTCGGGAACTTTGCCGTTGCCAGCGCAATATGCCCTTTCAGGACACGTGTGAAGTTCTCACGCATTTCCGAGGTTGGCGTGCCAATGGCAATGGTGCGGGTGATGTCTGTTGTACCGTCCAGATACTGGCCGCCGCTGTCGACCAAAAACAGGCTGTTCATCTCCAGCTTGCGGTTGGTGCTCTCGTCCACGCGGTAATGCACGATTGCACCGTTTGGCCCCGCGCCGGAGATGGTATCAAAGCTGTTGTCGCGAATGAGGTCCCGCTGCTGCCGGAAAGCCCACAGCTTTGCCACGGCGCCTAACTCGTCGACGGTGCCCTTGGGCGCTTCAACCGACAGCCAGTGCAGAAATTCCGTGATTGCTGCGCCGTCGCGGATGTGGGCATTGCGGGTGCCGTGCTGCTCGGTGGCGTTTTTGATGGCTTTGGGCAGGATGCAAGGGTCTTCGCCTTCCATGAGCGTTGCGCCTGCGCCTTTCAGCGTCGAGAAGATTTTGGCGTTATTGGTCGCGCGGTCCACCAACACAGTTTCACCGTCAGCCCCCAAACGTTCCAGGTGCTCATAAAATGTGCTGCGGGGCTCAATAGTGACGGCATTGCCCAGGGCAGCACGCACCTCGTTGCTCACTTTTTCCGGGTTAATGAACAGGGTGGCGCTTTCATCTGCGCGTAGAACAGCATAGGCATGGGCGACAGGCGTGTTTTTCACGTCCTTGGATCGGATGTTGAAGGCCCATGCGACGCTGTCGAGCATGGAGATAATGGCGGCGTCCGCGCCTTCATGCTTGAGGCTATTTGCAATGTCCGCGCGTTTTTGAGCAGCCGACCGGCCTGCATATTTGTCCTCCAGCACATGCACCGGGTTCATTGGCTCCTGCGGGCGCTCTGCCCACACGGCGTCAATGGGGTTGCTGTCCACTGCAACAAGATCAGCGCCGACCTTCTGCAACGCGGCCATTGCAGTTTTAACCCAGGCAACCGTTGCCAGCTCTGGGTCATAGCCGATTTTGGCGCCCGGTTTTGCATTGTGGGCAACCCATGTCAGCAGCGGGTATTCCTGAAAATGATGCTGTTCAAAAATGCTGGCATCTACCTGATCTTTGACTTGGATGGTGTAACGGCCATCAACAAAAATTGCGGCTTTTTCCCCCACAACGGCGGCATTGCCTGCGCTGCCTTCAAACCCGGTAAGCCAGGGCAATCGCTCGGCGTAGCTACCAACATACTCGCTCATATGCTCGTCGGTCAGCGGCACGATAAAGCCGTCCAGCCCACGGTTTGAAAGCTCAGTGCGAAGCGCTTTGATATGATTAGGGTTTGTCGTCATAGTGTGGTTTCCAGCCTTTGGTTTTACAGCTTTTTTGTGTGGTGTCTGCTGCCGTTGATTGGTGACTGTTGTGCCTTTGCCACCTGCCGATTGCAACCCCGCTTTTGCTTTACAGCAAGAGCCGCAGCTTTTAGGGGTGAAACCCCACTTGTTCCAGAGGTCCCGCATGCTTATTGCACCATCCGACATTCCCGCGCCTGTTGCCACCCAAAAAGCCCACCGTTTCAGCTATCATGGCGATACGGTGCAAGACCCGTATTATTGGCTCAAAGATCCTGGGTATCCGGAGGTGACGGACAAAGAGGTGCTTGCGTATCTGGATGCTGAAAACGCCTATTATGAAGCGGTGACATCAGGCGATAAACCCCTTATAGAACAATTGTTTAATGAAATAAAGGGGCGCATTCGGGAAGACGAAGAAGGCGTGCCGTACCAAAACGGCATGTACGATTTTCGCTGGGCGTTCACCAAGGGACGTCAGTATCGCACCTGGTACTATCGCCCGCGCACCAGCAACCCATTTAGCGGCGAAGGCTGGCAGGTCCTGTTTGATGAAAACGAAGCTGCAGATGGGCTCGATTATTTCCGGCTGGGTACGCTTTCTGTAAGCCCCGACGGGCACTATCTCGCGGTGAGCCATGACAGCAATGGATCAGAGCGATTTGCCATAAAAATCAAGGACCTGGAAGGCAACCAGTGGCTTGAAGAAACGGTGGAAGAGACCTCTGGCGAAGTATGCTGGTCTGCCGAAAGTGATGCATTCTTTTACGTACATGTCTCCAAAGAATGGCGACCATATTTGGTATTAGCCCACACCCTTGGCGGTGGTTCAGACGACAGGGAGGTCTATGAAGAAAGCGATAGCAGCTTTTTTGTGCATATCGGTGAAACCACGTCAAAACAGTATCTGATTATCCGGTCTGCGGACCATGTGACCGCCGAAAACCGGATTCTGCCGCTAAAAAATGTACGACAAGCGATCAAAAAAGGACAATTTTCGCCTGTTTTGGCGGCAAAACGACGCGATAATCATGATTATTCTATCGACCATGCCGGGGGCCGATTCGCCATTTGGTCAAACCGCAATCATCAAAATTATGGTATTTTTACTTCCAGCGATAACCCGGTTGAAGAAAGTTGGGTGGAGCAACTTTCTGGCACCGCGACACGCTACATTCACGGCATGCAGGCGTTCGATGGTTTCACTGTGGTCGAAGATCGCATCAATGGCCTGGATCAGATTACCGTCTTGATGCCGGACGGCACCAGCTGCCAAATCCCAATGCAGGAAGCGGTATATGAAGTGGGGCTTGGCACCAATGTTGAGGCAGGGCAAAAATTTGTCCGGCTCGGTTTTTCCAGCCTGCTAACACCGCCCACCGTGATGGACGTTCCGATTGGTGAAGGCGGGCAGCCTGCGGACCCACTTGTGCGCAAGGTACAGGAAATCCCAAGCGAGTATGACCGCCGTCAATACCGCTCCGAACGCATCATGGTCACCGCCCGTGATGGTACCAAGGTGCCAGTAAGCCTGGTCTATAAATCAGACTGGCAAAAGGGCAGCGGTGCGCCCCTGCATCTTTATGGCTACGGGGCCTACGGTCTTGGTATGAGCCCATCGTTTTCTGCTGCCCGCCTCTCGTTATTGGACCGGGGGTTTGTTTATGCCATCGCCCACATCCGGGGCGGGGATGAGTTGGGCAAGGGCTGGTACGAAGCCGGCAAACTTGAGCGCCGTACCAACACCTTCAACGATTTTGTCGATGTGGCCCGCGCGCTCACGGATCAGGGGTATGCTGCCCCAGGCGGCATCAGCATTTCAGGCGGTAGCGCGGGCGGCGAACTGATGGGGGCGGTTGTCAACCAGGCACCAGACCTGTTTGCCGGCGCGGTTTTGCATGTGCCCTTTGTCGATGTATTGAACACCATGCTGGACGCGGACCTGCCCCTAACACCCATCGAATGGCCCGAATGGGGCAACCCCATCGAAGATGCAGACGCCTATGCCACCATCAAAAGTTATTGCCCCTACACAAACATAGAAGCCAAAACCTACCCGCCCATGTTTGTCACTGGTGGCCTGAACGACCCTCGCGTCACCTACTGGGAACCCGCAAAATGGACCGCAAAACTCAGGGCAATGAAAACCGATGACAACCTGCTGATCATGAAAATCAACATGGGCGCAGGCCACGGCGGTAAGTCAGGCCGGTTTGAGCGTTACCGCGAGGTGGCCGAGGAATATATGTTTGTGCTGAAGTGCTTTGGCTTGTCTGCCTGATCGACTTTTGCCAGCCTAACCGCCTGCGTTTGCGTGCAGGTGTTCCAGCGTGGCAGCCATGCCAGACAGGTCGTATCCGGCCTTTCCGGCGTGCGCCAGAATATCTTGCGTTGTCATGCCACCGGTGAAGGCTTCAGCCAGGCCCCAAAGGGTGCAGGACCGCGTGCCTGACCGACAGTAAGCCAGGGTTTTCACGTCTTCTTTCATGGCCAGCGCCATCTGCTCGATGCCTTCCATGGTCAGTTGGCCCGAAACAACAGGAATATGCGCCCATTTAACGCCATGCTGGTCCGCCACTGCTGCCAAATCTGCGTTTAGCGGTTGCCCCATTTCTTCGCCGTCTGGCCGATTGTTGATAATCAACTTCACACCCTCTGCGGCGGCGCGTTCAATGTCGGCTTCGGTGATTTGTGGTGCTACAGAAAGCTGGCTGGTTACGGTCAGGAAATCGGTCATGGGGCGCTCCGGTACGTGGGTCAGGGGTGGCCTAAATCAGGGTTACACTGAAATGTTAGCCCTAGAATGGCGCGTTTGAATAATAGTGCCAAGCCAATAATGCCATCGCACTCCGGTAAGGTCGCCAGCGTTCGCCAATTTCCTGCGTTTGTTTTTCTGTGGGGCGGTCATTCATGCCGGTGATGCGGCCAACCCCAACACGCACCGCCAAATCGCCCACCGGCCATATGTCAGGTCGCCCCAATGACGACAGCAAATACATATGCGCGCTCCATACCCCCAGGCCTTTTACGGCTGTGATGGACCGGATTGCATCTTCGTCTGACATCTGTGGCAAGCCCGCAATATCAAGCGTGCCGTTTTGCACGGTTTCACACAGGGACCGCACGTACGCAATTTTTTGCTTCGACAGGCCCGCGCTGCGCAGCGTGGCGTTATCAATTGGCGTGAAAGCCTCAGGCTGCGGGTCGTCACCCACAAGGGCAGTCACCCGGTCAAAAATAGTTGCTGCCGCCTTTACCGAAAGCTGCTGCCCTACAATCACCCGCAGAAAAATGCCGAAAGACTGGTCGCGCACCCGTTCCGGCGGAAAGCCAACAGTCTCCAGTGCTGTTCGGACGTGTGTGTCCTTGTCGGCCAAGCTGCCGAGTTGCTCACGGATGTGTGCGTTTCTCAGTTGAAAATTTTCCATAAGGTCTGCTGCTGTTTCTATCAAATCTGGCTATCACGGCCCGTGCGGGTCAACAATACCCGGCCTATATTGACGTCCGGTTTCGGCTATTATGTGCCACCTAATATGGCCTGAATGTGCCTGCCACCCCCCACAGCACAAGGGTGAAAAAAATGGTCAGCGCTGAAACAGCAACCAGCGCCAAATGCGGCGCCGTTAATAGGGCCAAACCGCTTGTCGGAATACTCCGTTTGCGCGCAAACGACAGCACAAACATGGGCAACGACAGCACCAGCATCAACCCGATATTCAGCCCCAACCGCCACAATGTAATCAGCCAGGGCATGCCGGTTTCATACAGCATACCGGCCCAATAGTTGGCTTCCATATACAGGCCAAACCCCACAAGCGCGCTACCTATAACGGCAAATTGGCCCATCCGCCGCCAGGGTTTTGGCCGTGCGCCCACTGCATAGTACCCCGCAGTTAACACAGTCAACAGGGCCCAGGGCATGATATCGCGAAGATTGCCTGCTGACGCCAGAATATCAGCACGGCGGAACATCTGATCGTTCACCATGACATACCCCCCCAATTTGAACGGGCTGAAAGTAAGGGCGGGATAGGGGGGGGAGGTTTGACTGTCTGCTCCGGCTGCTTCAAACCGGTAGGCACTGGTTTGGCGATACAGCATTACCGGCCCGTCGTTCAGGCGGGCACGCAGCGTATCGCCCGTGTAACCAAACACAGACAGGGAACTTTCCTGCAACACATCCAGCCGTTCCGTTAAAGCGGCCGGCGCGCGGGATGCCAGAACATAGCGCCCTTCCAGTTTACTGGGCCGAGCGAGCGGTGGCCCATCTGTGCCGCGCGGTACGCGGCCCGGGAAGGCATCATTTGCAATGGCAAGAACCGCCGTCCGAAAATTTGTTGCCCCACAGTTTTCTGGCAAATTGGCTGCGCCAAAAGCCGCCCCTTCAATGGGGAAGGCTACAAGGGTAAAATCGTTGCGACAACGGCTGTTAATGGGTTCCAGCCATCCTTGTTTGCCGCGTCGTTTGATGACAACGCCGTAGGATACGATATCACCGTCTGGGTGCAGGCGAAATCCGCCGCGACCCTGCACAAGGTCCTGATACGTCTCGTAGGTCAAAAACAATTGATTGCTATTGTCCCGGTTTCGGATCAGCAGACGCGCGATGGCGGCTGTCGCTTGTTGTGACAGGCCAAGCGTCATGGGCATCTGATCGCCTGAAAGGGATGCGTACCTAATCGCCAGATCTTTTTCCGCAAATCCAAGCGGGTGCGCAATGTGCTGGACCATCAAGTCTGTAAGCGGCCTGCCTGTGGCGGCTTCCAGTATGGCAATCAAAACGGCCCAACTGACCGGGTCATGACTGCTGGCTTGCGCCGGGCTGCGTTGACGGATCGCAAAGCGCGCCAGCGCCAGATGGCTGATTTGCCCGCGCATGTCGGTTCTTTCTAGTTTCAGCGGCGGTGAGGCAAAACCGGCGGTTTCCTGCAACAAATGCCGGACTTTTATATCGGCTTCAAACGCGCTGGCGGGTACGACATCTGGCAAAAATTCGGACACGGAGCTGTCAAGTTTCAGCACCCCTGTGTCCACCAGCCGCAGCGTTAGAAGAGCCAGCGTGATTTTGTCCAGTGATCCGGCGTCCATTAATGCCGCTCCGCTGGCGGGGTGCCAAACAGTGGTTTGGCCGTTCAGAAACAATATGGTTGTATTTGGTGTGCTGACCGTAAGCTGGGGCATCACGGCCTCTGGCTTCAGGACAATGGCCTGTGCGGCTGCCGGTTTGTGATCGCCAGCCATGACCATGATGACGCATGCCCAAATACCCAATGCCGTGGCAAGCCAGCGGTGACGGTTTGTGTGTTGGCAGTGGATACGCAGCCCCTTTCGTGATTGCCTTCACAGCATATGCCCGTCTATTAAGCCTTAGGAAACGGGAAATTGCTACCAGTGAAATAGAGGGTCCAGTCATGTCAGGTGCGAAATTTGTTGAACACACCACTTTCATTCAGCGGGAACCTGCGGACATGATCAAACGGTCCGCTGATTTTCTGGAGTTGATGAAGCGCCGCCGTACGGTACGAGAGTTTTCTGACCGTGCCGTACCGCGCGAAGTGATTGAAAACGCGATCCTCACTGCCGGGCGTGCGCCCTCTGGGGCTAACAAGCAACCCTGGCATTTTGCTGCCATTTCAGCCCCTGACATGAAAGCCCGGTTCCGCGAGGCTGCGGAAAAAGAAGAACGCGAATTTTATGGGGGCCGGGCATCGGAAGAGTGGCTTTCGGATCTGGAACCGTTTGGCACGGACGAGCACAAGCCGTTCCTTGAAATTGCACCCTGGTTGATTGCGGTGTTTCGCCAGTCTTACGGTACCGACGAAGAAACCGGCGAGCGCACCAAGAATTATTATGTGCATGAAAGTGCGGGCCTTGCCGCTGGGTTTTTGATCGCTGCCTTGCATAACGCCGGGCTTGCCACCCTGACCCACACACCGTCGCCGATGGGGTTTTTAAACGAGCTTTGCGGACGACCCAAAAACGAGCACGCCACCATGCTGGTTGTAGCGGGTTATCCCGCCGACAAAGTGACGGTGCCGGATATCGATAAAAAGCCGCTCGACGATTTTTCAAGCTGGTTTTAGGCCCTGGCGTTAACGCCAGGCTAAAACTGGGTCATAAAGCCGATACCGACTGTTGTCTGGAACGCTGACCCGTTGGAGCCGGTTACCAGTGGGCTGTTCGCAGCATCACCAAAAAGATGACCAGCAGACACAAGGCCCAGGAGGCGTGTCCGTTCGCTGACGCTGTAAGCGCCGACCAGATTGAGGTTCATCTCAGACACACCGCTGCTTGCGGCAAAAGCGGGCAAACCGACTTCAGAAGTCGTTGCATCTTCTGGTGTGATCCCAAAGTTGCGTTGCATGCCCCTGTCCGAAAGCCAGCGACCGCGGATTGCCGCAATCGCTGAAAGCCTGCCACTTTTGTATATGCCGTGGCCGACAGTCAGGCGTATTGATTGCCCGAGATCATCTGCGAGCGCATGGCGGAACTCAAGAGCTGCTATACCGGCTTTTGTTCGGTAGCGGACAAAGGCGCCGGTTTCAAAAACTGTGTCGATGTCGCGAATACCGCGCAGGATTCGGTTGCGAGACTCGTCGCGTCCAAACGCCAAATTCAACAGAGGCCCGGCTTCGAAATTGCCTTTCTTGATCGCTGTGTATGTCATGAGGCCGCCATCAATGCGAAACCTTTCCCCATATCGCACTTCCAGGAGTGGTACGACACGCAGGCCATAGTCATCTGATCCGATGTAATCTGGAATAAGGCCTGTGCCTACGCCGGCGCGAAAGGTAAGGCCATCAACTTCAAGCGCGTCAGGCCACAAACTGTCCAGACCATTGTGCATGGACTGGATAATGTCAGCAAACCCCTGGCCAAAAGTTGATTGAGATGTGGCAGGGTGCGATAGCCCGACAGCAACAAAAACTGTAAGGGCCAGTTTTTTCATTGTCGTCCTAAACTGCATATAATTGAGACTCATAGCGCTGACACCCCTTTTTCCTCCATGCCTCTATTGTGAAACACAAAATGGTAAAATCAAGGCAAAAGGCTGGCTAAAAATTACCTGACTTTGCGGTAAAATTGCCTGGAATTTTTGTCAGTGGCCCTGTCAGGGTTGCTGTCGGTGTGTCAGGCTGGTTCTGAATGGGCTTCTGCGAATTTCACGTTTGCTGAGGTATGAGAACCTCAAAAGCTGCAACACCAGTGACACAACAACGCCGATAGCCATGCCTTCCATCAACCCCCTGAAGCCACGTTGCAGATAGATACCCAGAAGGTAGCTAACGGGCAGCATCACAAAGATGAAAGCAGTTGCCTGCAAATAGGTGGGCCACCAGGTTTCCTTATAGCCGCGCAGCACCATGGACGCGACCATCTGCGCCGCATCAAACAGCATGCCGATAATATAGATGACGGCAATGGGGGCCAAAAGCGCCAGGATGCGGGCGTCATTGGTGAAAATAGCAATCAGCGGTTCAATGAAAATATAGATGCCAATAGACATGATACCGACAACAAAGAAGGTCATACCTATGCCGGTAAACGACGCGAGTGCGGCATCTCGCCCGTCCCGCCGCGATAGTGCAATACCGACGCGCACACTCGTGGCAACGCCGACCCCGATAGAGATCATCAACGGAATGCCCAGCACCTGATACACCACCCCAAAGGATGCCAGTGGTACGGTGCCCAGCCAGCCGCAGAAAATGCTGAGGGCAGAAAAAGCCAGGACTTCGGCCGCCAGCGATACACCAGAGGCGTAGCCCATTTGGCGTTGGTCCCGCCAATCTGACAAAGCCTGATCATGGGGTTCCCGCACACGGAATTTGCGCAGGGACGCCGCGTTCCAGACATACAGGAGCGCACTGGCCGCCATGAACCAGCGCACGCCCGTTGACGCCCAAGCAGACCCCGCAGCCCCCAGTTCCGGGAAGCCAAAGTGCCCGAAAATCAGGGCATAATTGAGGATAACATTTACGATATTGGCGCCGACCATCAGATAAAAGCCGATATGCCCACGTTTGATGCCTTCCAGAAACATGGTGCAGTTAACAAACAACGCATGACCGGGCAGCCCCAGTGCCAGGATGCGCACCAGGTCCCCGCCGATGCGGGCATTTTCCGGGGTTTGATCCAGTATTAAAAGCCAGGTTTCGGCAGGCCAGCACACCGCCACCAGCATAAGCCCGATGCTGAGCGAAAAGGGCAGCGAACGCCGCCAGACCTTGCCCGCGCCCCTGAAATCAGCGGACCCATAGGCGTTTGCCGTATAGATGATGATGCCGGATAACAGCCCCAGCCCCGTGACCAGCGCGGTCATGATAATGGATTGGTTCGCCAAATTCAGCCATGCAAGGTGCTGGGTGGTATAATGGCCAACCATGGCCGTATCAACCATCGCAAGCCCCATAAGACCGATCCGCATCATCACCGCAGGCACGGCAAGGCGCACCAGCTCCCGCACATGGCGCTTGACCCTGGCTTTTAGCCAGTTTTTTGTAACAATGCCGGACGGGGTGTCCATTACGGGTTTCCTGGTTTGTATGGGCCTATTGAGGGCAAAGATGCCCCAACCCGTTTGATAGGGATTGGAGCATCCTGTGGTGTTGTGATAGTGCTATGCGCTAATAGGGGGGCTGGCAAGCCGAATATGGCGGCGGGCCAGCGAAAAAAGACAAAACGTCTATTCCAGGGGAGGCATTTCTGTGACAGATCAAACTGCCACTGTAGAGGGGCCGATTACGCGAGGCGCCTATCCGGAGCTGTCAGGCTACGCCATTGTTGTTGGCTATATTCTGGGCGTTGTTATCGCGCTGTCGATTGGCTATGCGTCCTTGACGCTGGGCTTTTCAATTGAGGGATCAGAACTGGCCGCCATCCTTGGTTTCGGCATTTTGCGTGGCATCCTGCGCCGCCGGTCGATTGTGGAAAACAACGTCACGCAAACAGTGGCCAGCGCGGTAAACGGCGCTTCATCGGGTATGATGTTTTCTGTGCCCGCCATTTTCATCCTTGGCTATGGCAACGATTTTGACCCCTACATCCTGACCTTCGGCGCGATTGCAGGCGCGTTTTTGGGCATCGCCTTTATCATTCCGCTGCGGAAACAGATGATTGATTTTGAGCGTCTGACCTACCCTGGCGGCGTGGCTGTGGCGTCGATCCTCAAGTCGCCGGGTGCGGGCATTGAAAAGGCTAAACTGCTGATTGGTGCAATGCTGTTTTCGGCGGTGGTGCACATCATCACCATCTATTTTGAATATGATAATTTCCCGCTGTTTTCCATGCTGGGGCTGCCTGAATATCTGAACGGCACCTGGTATTTGTCGCTCATGACAGCTGGCGTGGCCTTCATTGCTGGCCGGGGTGGTCTGGCGTTTATTATTGGCGGCTATGTCTGTTACTGGGTGCTTGCGCCTTTGCTGGATGTCACCAGCATGTTTCCTGTGGTGGACGGTGTTGTGCTGTCGGACCCCGGCAGCCTGCGCACGCTTTTGTTCCGGCCAACAGGCATTGGCATGCTAATTGGCGGCGCAGTTGTCGGCGTTATTTTCGCCTTCCCGCTTATTCGGTCTGCCGTTAAATCCATGCAGTCATCGTCAAAGGTTGAAAGCGCGATGAGCCGTGATGAAATGCCGATCAAACTGCTCTATTTTGCGATTGGTGGTGCAGCGATCCTGCTGGGTGTGATGGCGATGACCTCTGCCGAGCAGGTCGGCCTTGTGCGCGGCCTTATGATGGCAATTTTGGGCACGCTATGGATATGGATGGCGGGGATCATCCTGTCGGAAGCGATTGGTCGTACAAACTGGTCGCCGCTGTCGGGCATGACGCTGGTGGCTGTCACCATCCTGATCATGATTACGCAGAGCTTTGGCGGGATGGACACCGGCCAGGCGATTGTGGCGTCGGTTACGGTGGGCGCTGCGACATGCGTTGCCATGAGCCAGGCGACCGACCTGATGCTGGACCTGAAGACTGGCTATCTGGTGGGCGCGACGCCGCGCATGCAGCAGATGGGTCAGTTTTGTGGTGCTTGGCTTGGGCCCATCGTGATTATCGTGCTGATCTTCGTATTGCACGACGCCTTCACGCTGGGGTCGGACAAGTTGCCTGCGCCGCAGGGGCAGGCGCTGGCCTCTATGGTTCAGGGCATAACGGGCGGCGATGTGCCCATTGAAAAATACCTGGCCGGTGCGGCGCTGGGTGCGCTGTTGTCTGCCGTTCAAGGCGGCCTGGGGATTACCGTTGGCCTTGGTTTTTACCTGCCCTTCAACATTGTGCTGACCTACTCGTTGGGTACACTGGTGCGGGAAATATCGGACCGCAAGATGGGGCAGCACTGGTCAGACAATAAGGGCATTCCCATCGCTGCTGGCTTGATTGTTGGTGAGGCCCTGATGGGCGTCGGCAACGCCGTTAACATCATCATGAACGCCAGCTAGGGAGAGAGCAGATGAAAACCATTTCTTATATGATCGTTATGGCTGCTTTCCTTGGTGGTGCCTTTTTAACGTCACTGGATCAAACCCATGTTGACTGGGTGACTTTCCTGCCTGTCATTTTTGCCGGTGTTATTGGTGTGGTAATGATAAAGCGGGAAGAAGCTGCGCAAGCACGCTCCTCGGACCGGCTGGCCAATGACCGGCGTGTGCTGGAAGAAAGCCTTGATAACATCGTGCGCAACCTCGAAGCCCTTGATGGTCGCAAGGATGCGGTGCCTACTTACGACATGCGGTTTGAGATTGATAAATTATTCCGGGAAGACCTTTTTGCCTTTGCAGACGCCCGCGACAGCATGAAGCATATCTTTGGCCTGCAGTCGTTTGCAGACGTGATGTCCAGCTTTGCTGCGGGGGAACGCTATATCAACCGGGTTTGGTCTGCGTCCACTGACGGATATGTTGATGAAGTTCTGCTGTATGTGGGGAAATCCCTGTCCCAGTTTCGTCATGCCCGGGAAGAATTTGCAAAGGCGGCATCAGAGAATGAGGTACCGGCAACGGCCTGATTCATACAATCATGAAAGCCCAGCCAATATACTGACCGGGCTGAATCCCCGAATTATGCGTCTTTGGCTTGGCCGAACTCGAGCCGGCCTTTGACTGGGCGACAATCTGTGGCTCTTTTCGAAGTAATCTGCTCTCCCACGGGGCAGTCTGATAGATACAGACTGCCCCCACCTTGATGCATTTACTCAAAACAATGCCATAGTGAGCGATTAGCTCATTAAGCACCAAGATGCCGGAAGCAGGCGTTCGTGCCTCGCAAGTGTTGGCCCTGCTTCGAGACATAGATGCCAATAAACTGTGACCAAAAGTTCCTGAAATAGAGGCAAATTCTTGAAAAATTATGGTGGATTGCGGCCTTCAGATGAATGTTTATTCAGAAACGCGCCAAACCGTTTCCGCCATCCGATGAGACGATTATCGCGTGCAGAAAAGTATACAATGAGCCGAAAGTTGAATTCGGAAACGCGTATGTAGAAAAAAAACTAAGCTTTGAGCTCATGCAGGCAGGTCAATACCGAGCTCGGCCAATAGATGATAATACGCAAAAACGGTCAGGAGGCCGAGGCCTATCACCAGAAGTGTCTGGTGCTTAAAGCCGTGTTTGTGATGCTTTTCCCGACCCTTGTGGGTTGTCACATCTATCATTTCGTCACCGAAGAAAATTGACAGAAAGGTTCCCATCGCGCTGATCAGCAGGATGCTCCAATAGGGATAGGGTTCGGTCAGGATGCGTTCCAGCAGCCCGGTTAAAAAGGTTATGTCATAGGCCGCCCGATTTTTGAAAAGCATATAAAGGTTAACTGCTACCGCCAAAACCCAGACCACTACCTGCGTTATCACCATGCGCACACCAAATAGAGCGCGAATAGGGCACGCGAGTATAAAGCCGCCATCTGCGATCGGCGTGCACAGAACAAAAAAGCTCCACGTCAGAATGGCAACGCTTGCCCCTGTAGCCGCGTCATACTTCCAGCTCATATAGAAGAAGTAAGCAGCCAGGAAGCTGGCAAGCGCCAAAAACTTCAGGGCTGTTTCCCTGTGCGTTGGATGGTGTAGCGCAAGCTCAGTCTTTGCCATCGAGCCTCTCCATCTATTTCATCTGTGACTTCCGTGAGTTTTATGCAGGCATATGGCTCAAACCATCAACTCTCGCAGATGATCTGCACCTTCTTGAGCGCCATATTCAATTCTTCTTCCGTTGCAGCATCAATCAATTCCTGCTTGACGGCATGACAGTCGGAGGCTTCCTCCTGCTGCTTTTCAACCACCTGTGGTGTTTGCATCACCGACGCTTGGGCATATTGACAATGCGACTGAGAAACTTGTCGGATATTTGCAGAGGGCCCGACCTCGACGGCCACACAGTCTCCGCGTTGAATGTGTGTATGTTCAATTATCACTTTGGTTATCGAGCCATCCATCAGATTGATGGTGTATTCGTTTACATGGCGGCTGCCTTCGAGGATAGATGTGATCAGAGCACCCGCAATGGCTCCTTCGATCGCGTGTTTGGTGCGATGCTTTTTGCCCCTGAGCGCCCCCGATGCCAAGCCGCCGTAAACGGCGCCTTTACCTGCAGATGACTTGACCTTGGTGCGTTGCACATCGCTAACGGTCCCGTACTTAACAAGAAAGGCCTGATTAAGCTCACTACTCGATACAGAACGGTTTTGGGCGATTGCTGCCTGAAACCCGGCGGAAAGCAATATCACGGTAGAGGCGATGGCGAGAATTCGCTGGATCATGATAAATACTTCCTGTTTTCTGAGCAGATGAACGTCTCAATTGCCATCCTGTCAAAGCCTCATAACCCCAGCGGACACTGCTTTATTAAACCATAGTTGTTGTTGGCCATGCAACCTTCGCAATATATTCATACACGTTGGTCTTGGCCTTTTGCTTTATCGCAACAATCCACCGGCTCATCGCAAGCTGATTTTCTAATGGACTGGCCTCGACTGAGGTGACCGGATACTTTCGAGGGGATTACACTCAATGAAAATACTAAAATCACTGACGTTTACCGCCCTGTTTGTTGGCATAAGCTTGCCTGTTGCAGCGGATGGTCACAAAGCGCGTGAACGCGCAGAAATTATCATTCCGGATGGTTGGGAAGAAATTTACGAAGACTGGAAATTTGCACCTGCGCTGAAAATTGATAACCGGATATATGTCTCAGGCGTGGTAGCGGCCCCGCAGGACGGCGACCTGATGGCAGGCTATCGGCGCGCATGGCAAACCATTGAAGCAACGCTGGCAAAAGCGGGTGCGTCGCTCGATGATATCGTGGAGATGACCACGTTTCACACGAATTTGAGCGAGCATCTGACAGGTTTTTCAGAAGTGAAAGACGAGTTCATTAAGGCACCATACCCTTCCTGGACCGGCATTGGTATCAGCGAACTGGCGGTGCCGACGGGCATTGTCGAAATCAAGGTGATCGCCCACGTTAAATGATACGGCATCAATAGCTATAAGCTTTCTTGACCCCTTACCGGCCCCTCCATATTGTCAACTGTTCGTTACAGTTGGGACATTGGGAGGGTAAATCATGAAGATCAGTAAGTTTGGCAAAGCGATATGCGTTGTTGGCATTTCGGCGCTGGCGTTTTCCGGCACGGCGCTGGCTGCCGATGATGCACGAGGGGACGATCAGGCTGAAGCGCGGTACTTCGAGCCAGAGGATGTTTTTGGCCTTGAAGTAGCGACTGGCCCGCAGGTCTCGCCAAACGGAGAGCAGGTCCTTTATGTGCGTCGGTCCAACGATATTATGACTGATAGCACTCGGTCTAATATCTGGATCGCTGACGCTGACGGCAGTAACCATCGGCCGTTATTATCGGGCAAAAAGAATTTCACGGCACCGACCTGGTCGCCGGATGGGTCGCGTATCGCCTATATTTCCAACACAGAAGGCGGAACACCACAAATCTATGTGCGCTGGATGGACACGGGGCAAACGGCGCTGTTGACCAACATACAGAAAAGCGCTTCCAATCTCGTCTGGTCGCCGGATGGCAGGACGCTGGCGTTCACCATGAGTGTGCCGTCAAACGAAAAACCTTTCAGCGTGAAACTGCCAAAGAAACCAAAGGGTGCCAATTGGTCACCGGATTTCAAATATATCACCAAAGCGCGGTATCAGGCCGATGGGCGCGGTATTCTTGACCCTGCTTACACCCATATCTTTATCGTGGCAGCCGAGGGCGGCATCGCCCGGCAACTGACATCCGGCAACTATCACCATCGCGGTTCCCTGAGTTGGGCAGCGGATGGCTCCAAAATCTATTTTTCGGCGAACCGCAGCGAGACCTGGGAATATGAAAGCCGCGAAGCCGATATCTTCACCGTGGACTTGGCTGGCACGATCACCCAGGTTACAGATGCGCCGGGTCTTGAGCGGTCGCCAACCGTTTCGCCAAACGGTGAGCATGTTGCCTACATCAAGTCAGATAACCAGAAGCTTGCTTATCGCAATCGATACCTGCATGTGATGGACATTGCAGACGATGGCAGTGTCAGGAATGACAGGAACCTGTCCGCAGACATCGACAATTCACTTGCCAACCCCACGTGGGATGGCAATAGGGCGCTTTATTACCAACAAACTGTGCGCGGCGTGACCGAAGTTGGGCATGTCACGCTTTCGGGCAAGCACAGGCAGGTTGTTGGTGGCCTTGGTAGCGTGTCGCTTGGGCGCCCTTATGCGAGCGGAACCTATGATGCAGCAGATGGCACGGTTGCCTTCACCAAAGGGCGGCATGACCGCCCTGCGGACTTATATGTTCTGAAAGGCCGAAACGAGCGACAGCTTACAACGCTTAATGAAGACTTGCTTGGTCACAAGACCTTGGGCGGCGTTCATGAAGTTGTCTACGCATCTTCCATTGACGGCGAGGAAATTCAGGGCTGGTACCTCACCCCGCCCGATTTTGACCCCAATAAGAAATACCCGTTAATCCTTGAAATTCACGGCGGTCCTCATCTGTCGTATGGTCCGCATTTCTCGGCGGAAATGCAGCGCATGGCAGCTGAAGGCTATGTGGTGTTTTACGACAATCACCGGGGCAGCACCGGCTACGGCGAACGGTTTGCGTTGCTTCTGCAGGGCAAATATTCATCAAAGTACGACTTTGCGGACCACATGTCTGGCATTGATGCCGTGCTCGAAAAAGGGTTTGTTGACCCAGACCGTCTGTATATCACCGGTGGGTCTGCTGGTGGGATCGCGAGTGCTTACGCCATAGGTCTGACGAACCGATTTAAGGCGGCGGCGGTTGCCAAGCCTGTTATCAATTGGGTGTCGAAGGTGCTGACAGCGGATAGCGGGCTTGGCCAGATTCCAAACCAGTTTCCTGGCGTACCGTGGGAGAATGTAGAACATTACTGGCAGCGCTCGCCGCTATCGCTTGTTGGTAATGTGACAACGCCGACGCTCCTTATTACGGGCGAAGACGACAAGCGCACGCCCATTTCGGAAACAGAACAATTTTATCAGGCGTTAAAGCTGTTGAAAATTGATACGGTGATGGTGCGCGTGCCCGGAAGCCCGCATGGTATTGCAGGCCGTCCGTCGCGTCTTATTGGCAAGGTGGAAAACATTCTAGCCTGGTTCAGAAAATACGAGTGACTGAAACAGGTATAAACCGGGACGCTCATGGACAGGGGTGACAACTGCTACTAAGGTTGTTTTCTTAGGCTTTTCGGGAGTGAACCATGCGGAAATTTAGGGGCTTTCTTAACCGCTTTGCGGCCATTTTTATGGTGTTTGCAGGCTTTGCAGTATCGGCGAATGATGGGGATATTTACCTGTCTGCCGGCGCCATGGTGGACGTCACCACGGGTGAAATTGTTAACAATCCCGCGCTGGTGATCCGGGATGGCCGTATTGTTGCCATGAGCACCACAGACAGCTTGGAAGCACCGACTGGCAGCCGGATTGTGGCGCTGGATGATCATACGCTTACGCCGGGGTTAATGGATATGCACGTCCACCTGTCTGGTGATGCGGGGGGCAGTTTTTTTGCCGGGCTTAGTTATTCCGCGCCGCGTCAGGCGATTGTTGCGGTTAAAAATGCGCGTAAAACCCTGATGGCGGGCTTTACCACCGTGCGCGATGTTGGTGCCGCCGGTTACAGTGTTATTGCGGTACGGGACGGTATTAATGCTGGCGATATTATTGGTCCGCGCATCTTTGCTGTGGGTAACGCAATCGGCATCACTGGCGGTCATTGTGACAATAATTTTTTCCCGCCCGAAATGCAGGCATCAAGTGGCGGCGCAGCTGATGGCCCTTGGGATGTGCGGGCGAAAGTCCGCGAAAATATCAAATATGGTGCTAACGCCATCAAGGTATGTGCAACTGGCGGTGTGTTTTCAAAAGGTACCAAAGTTGGCGTGCAGCAACTGACGCTTGAGGAATTGAAAGCGGCTGTTGCTGAAGCCCACTTGCGCGGCCTGACAATTGCGGCCCATGCGCACGGCACTGACGGTATTAAAGCCGCCATCGTAGCGGGCGTTGACAGCATTGAGCACGCCAGTTTCGCTGATGACGAAGCCATTAACCTTGCCAAGGAATTTGGCACTTATTTTTCGATGGATATTTATAATACCGAATACACGCTGGCGTTTGGTGAAGCCAACGGCGTACCGGAAGAAAATATCAACAAGGAAAAGCAGGTTTCCAAGGCCCAGCGGGATAGCTTCCGGCGCGCCGTTGAAGCCGGTGTAAAAATGGTCTTTGGGTCGGATGCCGCGATATATCCACACGGCGACAATGCCAAGCAGCTTTCCCGCATGGTGCAATTTGGCATGACACCCCTGCAGGCTTTGCAGGCAGCAACCATTAATTCGGCGACGCTGATAAAAATGGAAAATGAAATTGGGACACTGCAAGAAGGCTTCATAGCCGACATTATTGCGGTAAAGGGTAATCCGCTTGACGATATTACGGCGATGGAAACCGTCGATTTTGTGATGAAGAGCGGCGAAATCGTCAAGTCAGCGCCCTAAGGGCAACGGGAGAACAACAGTGTATAGCAAGCGTGCCTTTATCAAAGTTGTGGCGGGTACAGCCGCCTTTACTGCGCTAACACCTTTGTCTGGCGGGGTTTATGCCCGTCAGGTGCGCGGCGGACTTAGCGATATCACCGGCGGGGTGGCCCCCATTTCTGTTGACGAGCGAAAAGCGCGGGTTGCGCGGGCCCAACAATTGATGCGCGAAACTGGGCTGTCTGCTTTGCTGATAGAGCCCGGGTCCGCCATGCTGTATTTCACCGGCATACGCTGGCGGCGCAGCGAGCGACTAACGGCGGCGATTATCCCCGTGGACGGCGATACTGCTGTTGTGACGCCCTATTTTGAAGAGCCCAGCGTCAGGGAAAGCATGACGTTTGGGGATGATGTGCGCACCTGGCACGAGCATGAAGACCCGCTGGCACGAGTTGCTCAAATCCTGAAAGACAGAGGTCTTGAAGGCGGCACCATCGGACTGGAGCCGACGGTTCGTTACTTTGTTGTTGAAGGTCTTAAAAAGCTGGGAGTTGCGGTTGGGGACGGGTGGTCTGTCGCCTATGGTTGCCGAATGATCAAGTCATCACAGGAACTGCGGCTGATGCACAAAGCCAATGAAATCACGTTGCGGGCGTACGGCGAGGTGTGGGACAAATTGGAAGCGGGCATGACCCCTGCTGATATTAACGGCCTGATGCGCGGCGCGCAGGCGGCTCTTGGCGGGCGTGGTGTCTGGACCATGGCACTGTTGGCGGAAGCGAGTGCTTACCCCCACGGCACCGGGCAACCGCAAACACTGAAAGAGGGTGATATTGTATTGATGGACTGCGGATGCAGTGTTGAGGGGTACCAGTCTGATATTTCCCGAACGTTTGTGTACGGCGAGCCAACCAAACGCCAGCGAGAGGTGTGGAATACGGTACGCCGGGGTCAGGATATTGTTTTTGAAGCGGCAAAAATTGGTCGTCCGACAGGCGACGTTGATGATGCTGTGCGTAGCTATTATGAAACGCTTGGATGGGGGCCCGGGTATCAAACACCCGGTTTGAGCCACCGCACGGGCCATGGCATTGGCATGGATGGTCATGAGCCAGTGAATTTTGTGCGCGGTGAAAAAACCCCGCTGGCAGCCGGTATGTGTTTTTCCAATGAACCTGGACTTTATACGTTTGGGGAATTTGGTGTCCGTCTTGAGGACTGTTTGTACATGACCGAACAAGGCCCACAGTGGTTTACCGAACCAGCAGAAAGCCTTGAGAAACCCCTGGGCGTGCTGGCCGCTGTGCCAACCTGATGAATTTCTGGTATGATAAAGCCAACTATCCAGAATACGGTGTTATTTTGATGGTTTGCATATTGCTTGAGGACACAAGCGATGAATGATCATCCGCAAAAACAGGATTGAGTATGAACATGGCGGCTGACGCAAACCAATGGCTGGAAGACTTCAGTATTGTGGATGCTGAAGAGGTGCGCCATCTAAATGAAGCTGTTGATGTAATTCTGAGATATTTTGAACAGAAAACAGGGGGCACACGGTTGCCCCGGCGCGATGACCTACAACCAATGGAGTTGAAACAGTATTTGCCACAGGTCGGTTTATTTGAACCAATTTATGGTGACGATGGTCAATTGGTTGATGTTGACATTCCCTTATTGGGTAGCCGTTTGGATGATTTTTATGGTCGTATGACCGGCAAACGGGTGAAGGAGTTCCCACAGGCTCAGGTTGCCCTGCGTGTGATCCAGGCTTGCCGGCAGTGTGTTACTTTGAAAAAGCCAATCGTTGTGAACGCGCAATCGCTTTCAGATGAGAAAAACTTCCTGGCAATCACCGTTCTTTACATACCTATGTCCAATGATGGGGAAACCATTGACCGGATATTTCTGCATAACCAGATTGCTCCCCGATTGCCCGGCGATAGACCTTAACCATGGCGCTCCGCAAGACTGCCCTGCACAAGACTGCCCGGTGCAAGACTGGCGACCTGTGCGCATAGCATTTGCTATGGTTGCACCAGCAGCTTAGGGTGGCGAGATATGAATACCGTGCTGCTTCTTTATTGCCATCCATGGCCGCACAAATCGCGCTACAATTGCCGGTTACTGGCGGAAGCGCGCAAAATGCCCGGCGTGGTCGTCCGCGACCTGTACGAACTCTATCCTTCCCTGCATGTACATGAAGGTGTTGAGCAACAGGCTTTGCGCGAGGCGGACGCTGTGGTTTTGCAGTTTCCAATATACTGGTTCAGCGCACCCGCCCTGATGAAAGAATGGATGGACGTCACCCTGCAAGACGGGTTTGCGTTTGGTGAGGGCGGTACGGCTCTGGTTGGTAAAAAAGCGATGATTGCGGTGTCGACCGGTGGTAGTGAGATTTCCTATACCGACGGGGCAAAACACGGTGCAAATGTGGAGTCGTTTTTGTTGCCGTTTAGAATGACCGCGGAATTTTGCGGTATGCGGGTGGAGGAACCATTTGTTTCCTACAATGTTCGTGCGATGAGCCATGATACTATAAACCAGCGTGCGCAGGCCTTTGCCACCAGGGTTCAGGCGCTGGTGGACGGCGAAAAGCCAACGGAAAGCGGAAAGGCATAGTCATGGAAGACCCAAATTTCCTTGATAGTGCATTTGTCTACTTGCTGGCAGCCGTTGTTGCTGTGCCTTTGTTTAAGCGTCTGGGCCTTGGATCTATTCTTGGCTATCTGGTTGCGGGGATGGTTATCGGGCCTTGGGGGGCAGGGCTGATCCGGGACGTAGACGCCATCCTGCAATTCTCTGAACTGGGAATTGCGTTGCTGATGTTTTTGATTGGTCTGGAACTGAAACCCTCAACATTGTGGCAATTGAGGCGCTTGCTTCTGGGGTTCGGGACCACACAAGTGGTAGTGTCCACGGGTATTATCGCCGGGCTCGTGTTTCTCTCTGGTGTGCCTTTGTTGCTGTCATTTGCGGTGGGTATTGCGCTGGCGCTTTCGTCAACGCCGATCGCGCTTCAAACTCTTGAAGAACGCGGCCAGCTTAAAACCAACGTGGGGGAGGCTTCGTTTTCCACGCTTTTGTTCCAAGATTTGTCAATTATCCCGGTTTTGGCGTTGGTGCCTTTGCTATCGCCCGAGGCAGACACCGCAGGGTTTTTCCTGTGGACTGAGTTAAAAATACTGGGGGTTTTTGCGATTTTTGTGATCGCAAGTCGGTTTTTGCTGCGGCCTTTATTCCGTTACATTGCCCTAACCGGTTTACGGGATGTTTTCACCAGTTTTTCCCTGTTTCTGGTTGTCGGTAGTGGCTTGCTGACCGAGCTGGCGGGTGTGTCGATGGCACTGGGAACTTTTATGGCGGGCGTGTTACTGGCTGACTCAGAATACCGGCACGAACTTGAGCTGAATATCGAGCCGTTCAAGGGCTTGTTGATGGGTTTGTTTTTCATTGCGGTTGGTATGTCCGTGGATATCGGGCTGTTCCTTGCTGGACCGCTGGAAATCCTGTTGCTGGTTGGTGCCCTGATGATTGTTAAAGCGGCTGTGGTGATTGCGATTGCGCGGTTTGCCGGTTTTACTTTCACAGATCAGGTGTTTTTTGCGCTTTTGATTGCGCCGGCAGGCGAATTTGCCTTTGTGATGATTTCCCTGCTGACAGGCGCGCAATTGATGCCGCCCGAAGTAGGGGCAAAATTGCTGGTGGTGGCATCAGTGTCCATGCTGGCAGCCCCTTTGCTGATTTTCTGCCGCGATTTTATGCTTCGCCGCGCAACCAGCCTCGAAGACCGGGAAAGCGACGTGGAGTCAGCCGAAGGCCACGTCATTATTGCCGGATTTGGACGGTTTGGCCAAATTGTTGGCCGACTGATGATCTCGCTTAAAATCCCTACAGTTATTGTGGACAACAACCCCAATCATATCGATACGCTGCGCAAGTTCGGCTTCAAGGTGTTTTACGGTGACGCAACGCGGCTTGATTTATTGCAGGCTGCTGGTGCCAAAGATGCACGGCTTCTGGTGCTTGCCATGGATGACCCCGCAGCCGTGCTGGCGGCTGCCGAAACAGCCAGTCAGCATTTCCCCAAACTGCGAAAACTGGCCCGCGCCAGTACCCGAGGCGACGTGAACAGTTTGCTGCAGGCGGGCGTTGATCACGTGCGCCGTGAAACATTTGCATCCGCGCTGGAGATTGGGGAAATGGCGCTGCGGGAGCTGGGGTATCCTGCCCATGTTGCTCACCGGACCGCTGGGCGGTTTCGCCGGTATGACGAGGTCGCGGTTGAGCATGTTGCCCAGTTTCGTGATGATGAAGCTGCAGTTATTGACTTTGCCAAGCGGTCGCGGCAAGAGCTTGAAAACTTAATGGGGCATGATGTGGCGTCGCAGATTAGCAAAGATAAGGGATGGTGACGCGGCATGTGCCCGCAAGCCCAGAAAATCAGAAAAGCCAGAACACCACGAGGACTGTATGCAGATTTTGAAAGTGGCTGTTACCAAAGACGGCGAACCGTTTCTGGATGGAGACTTTGAGGTTTCTTCAGAAAACTACACAGCGGTGCAGCCCTTATTGACAGAAATTGCGATTACCCGCGCGCAGGCCGCGTCGATGCTGAGCGGTTATATGCACGCAAGAGATGTAGGACCTGTCACCGAAGACATGGGAAAAATTGCCCTGATTGCTGCTGTTTTCTTCCTTGAGGCCGGGGAAACCAGCATTGTGATCCCGCTGGGTGACGTTGCCGCGTGACGAATCCATCATATTTTAGTGCGTGACCTTCATTAACACTTTGTGCATAGTTTTTTAGTACCAAAGGGTTAGGGACTTATTTGGAAGAATAGACCTGATTGAATTGCCTTGACGGCAATCCTTGGCACACACTATGCATGCTGAATTTGGTGGCAGTGACATAACGCTGAGCACTCAGTGTGTCGGATGGACAGGAGCGCAACCCATGGTGAGAGCGACAATCATGATTGATTGTGGACGGCAATCCGGCCTTGGCCGGGTGCGTCGTACGCTCACCCTTTTGGATGCCTTTAAGGCGCAAGGCGTGACGCCCCGCATTTTCCTGAGCGATGAAGATGGTGCAGGTTTGGTGGCAGAACAAGGCTACACTTACCAGATTGGAACACCAACCGACCTCGCAGATGATATCCTGATAGTTGATACCTGTACGCTGACCGCAGACGAGATCAGCACCTTGTGCCAGCAGGCGCGGGTTAGCTGCGTGATTGATGACATGGGCGAACGCCCAGTGACCTGTGATTACATCATCAACCCTAATCTGTATGCGACAAATGTTGATTATGCTGCTTACACGGCGCGCAAGATTTTTTATGGCCCTGCCCATTCCTTGCTCGCGAGCGACTTTTTCGATCAGGCGGCGGATACAAGTGACCGCGCAGGTATTGTTGTCAGTTTCGGTGGTACAGACAACGGTGTTTTGGCGGCTGCGGTGGCTGCGCAGCTGAGCGAAATAACAGACGAACCGATTTACGTGCCTGTGCCGGATTATCTGGAACCAGCTGGATCGTTAATGGCGCTTGCTGAACGTGTGCCATCGGTGATGCCGCTTCGTAATCCGGCAATGGCGGAATTGCTGGGCAAAACACGCCTTTATGTTGGTGCTGCTGGTGCGACCGTACTGGAGGCACTGGCTTCTGGCTGCGCTGTCTGTGTTGCCGCAACCCAAAAAGACCAGCGCCACAATGTGGAATATTTGCCAACCATCGGCATACCTGCCCTTGGGACCTATCATCCGGATGCGATGGCAGTGATGGCAGAAAAAACCTTGCGTACAGATATGCCATCTATGGTGTTCAATGTGGATGCTTCAAAAGATATCGCGACCGCCGCCTTACACACATATCATCACGCAGCCTAATTTTGCTGTTTTTCGGACCAAGCCATGCTCTTAGCTAAAGCCGTGTTGATCGACCTTGATGACACGCTGTTTGAAGAACGCGACTATGTCGAAAGTGGTTTTCGTGCTGTTGCAAACTTTCTGGAGCAGGACCGCGACCTTCCCGCTGACTATAGCTACCCATCGATGCTGGCGTTTTTGGAACTGGAAGGGCGGGGCAAGGTTTTTGACCGTATCATCGAACGCTTCGAGGTCCGCCATGCGGACGGCTTGGTCGACCGCTGTGTCACCGTTTACCGTGAGCACGCACCTGAATTAAAGCTGTATCAGGATGTGTTCGATACGCTTGAACGTCTATCATCCGATTTCCTGCTGGCCTTGGTCACGAACGGTCTGCCTGTTATGCAGATGAATAAAATCAAGGCGTTGGAAATAGAGCCGTTTTTCAAATCGGTGGTTTTATGTGATGCGCTGCCGGCCCCCAAACCCGCACCCGAGGGGCTGCTCCATGCGATGCAGGACCTTGGCGTAAAGCCAGGTGAAGCGGTTCTTATTGGGGACAATCCGGCGACGGATGGCTTGGCCGCCCATGCGGCCCATGTTCCGTTCATTCGTGTGCTGACAAAAAGATTTGCAGAAATGCCATCAAATGGTGCGGAAATTAACGCTTTTTCTGAAGTAATGGGCTTACTGAATGCAATATAACGCAGTTTGGGTTTGAGTTTTGCAATCGTAATTGCCTAAATGAGCCTTGGGAATGGGGTATGACCATGGGCGATCAACCAAAAAGGCCACTGTCATTCACTGTTGGTAAGCGCCGTATTGGCGGACCAGCGGCCCCATTTGTAGTGGCTGAAATTTCCGGTAATCATGCAGGGGATATTGGTCGTGCATTTGACCTGATTGACGCGGCAGCGGCGGCAGGTGCAGACGCGGTCAAGTTTCAGACCTATGAAGCTGACACGCTGACCATCAACAGCAAAGAACCAGCCTTCACTGTACAAACGCCGCTGTGGCGCGACCAAACGCTGTATGATCTTTACATAAAAGCCCAAACGCCATTTGTTTGGCATGAGCGACTGTTTCAAAGAGCCGCAGATGCGGGCATTTTGGCCTTCAGCGCGCCTTTTGATCCGACGGCAGTTGATCTGCTGCAATCACTTGATTGTCCGCTGTATAAAATTGCGTCATGTGAACTTGTTGACCTGCCATTGATCATGCGCGTTGCTGCAACCGGCAAACCGATGATTATGTCGACCGGCATGGCAACCTTTGACGAGATTGATGAAGCCCTCATGGCGGCCAGGTCTGCTGGTGCACGGGACATTGCTTTGTTGCACTGTGTAAGCGGTTACCCGTCTTCGGCGGCGGACGCCAATCTTGCAACGCTAGCCGAACTGAAGCACAGGTTTGGCACTTTGGTGGGCCTGTCCGATCATTCGCCCGGCACAACAACGGCTGTTGCCGCCGTTGCACTGGGTGCCTGTATCGTTGAAAAGCACCTATGCCTTGAGCGCGGAGACGGCAGTGTCGATAGTGATTTTTCGCTGGAACCCGATGAATTCGCACGTTTGGTTGGTGATTGCCGGAATGCTCATGCGGCGCTTGGTACTGTCGCTAACGGCCCGGTCGCGGCGGAGGCAGACAGTCTTCGGTTTCGCAGGTCGCTTTTTGTTGTCGCTGATATTGCGCCAGGTGATCGCATAACGGAGCGTAACGTGCGATCCATCCGCCCAGCGGGCGGTCTGCATACCCGGTATTACGCTGACATTCTGGGCCGGACAGCGGTGCAAACTGTAAAAGCGGGCACGCCTTTTGCTTGGGATATGATCGAGAAAGAAGGGTCTGGGTCATGAATATTTTGATCACGAGCATATCCGCGAAAGTGCAGCTTGTTCAGGCATTCAAAGATGCGGTTCGGCCACTTGGTGGCCTTATTGTTGGCACTGACATGGATAAAAAATGCTGCGCGTCGCACTTTGTCGATGCCTTTGTTACGGTGCCACCCGATGGGTCGGATGCCTTTGCTACAGCATTGCTGGAAACCTGTCGTCGCTATGCTATTGACGTTATTATCCCGACCCGGGACGGTGAATTGCTCCAACTGGAGGGACTGCGCCGGGAGTTAACAGCGCTTAATGTTGCGCTGCCGCTGCCAGACCGCAATCAGCTTGAAACATGCCTGGACAAAAAACGTTTCCACAGCTTTTGCGTTGAAAAAGGTTTCCCTGTTTTGCCAACGGTTAATCCTGACGACAAAAACAGCTTCCCGTTGTTTGTGCGCGCTATCAATACCTCAAACGGCAAAGTAGCTTACGAGGTGCCAGACCTCAAAGTATGGGAAATGCTGGGTCTGGACCGTACCCATCACATTTGCCAACCGATCTGCACGGATAATGAATATAGCGTTGACCTGCTGATGGACCTGGACGGCAAGGCACTACAAGCTGTGGCCCGCCACAGGCAGCGTTTGGTGAACGGCGAGAGTTGGCGCTCCGAAATTGTGTCCTTGCCCGATCTTGAAGCCATGGTCATGGCAGTTGGCGAGCATTTAGGCCTGAAAGCCCACAACCTGGTGCAGGCCTTTGTCAGTGACAGTGGTAATATTCATTTGATCGAGGTAAACCCCAGGTTTGGTGGCTGTTCTAACCTAAGCGTTGCAGGCGGGCTTGATTCACCCAGGCGCATTATTCAAATGGTCAAGGGCAATATAGACGATGCCCGCACCAACGCGCCGGTAAAGACAGGGTTGCAGTCCAACCGCTATAGTCTGGATATATTCACCATGCCCGGCTCGGCATAATACAGTTACCAGTTAAAACAGAGGCGGCGCGGATACCGTCAGAATTTCTGCGCTGACCGGATGCCGCAATGTGATTGCCAGTGCATGCAGTTGCAGCCGAGGTGCTGCTGCTAACACATTTGGGGGTGCATATAACTGGTCCCCCAGGATGGGATGTCCAATTGCCATCATATGGACACGCAATTGATGCGACCGGCCGGTTTCTGGTGACAGTTCCACCTTTGTAACGCTAGGCAGCGCGGCGGTTGCGGGTTCTCTTTCCAGCACTGTCCAGTTGGTTATGGCCTGTTTGCCGTTTTCATGATCAACTTTTTGCTTCGGACGGTTGGGCCAATCGCAAATAAGCGGCAGATCAATCCGGCCTTCAGGTTCGCCTATGTGCCCGGCGACCCGCGCCAGGTAGGTTTTGTTAACTTTGCGACGTTCAAATTGCAGGCCAAGGTGACGTTGAACGCCTTTATTCCGCGCCATAATGAACACGCCGGACGTTTCCATATCCAGTCGGTGCACCAACAGGGCATCATCGAACTGCTCTTTGGCCCGCGTTTCAAGGCAATCCGCATGGTCTGGTGACTTGCCGGGCACTGACAAAAGCCCACTTGGCTTATCCAGAACAAGCAGCGCTTCATCCTGATACAGGACCCTGAGCGGTTCTCCCGGCGGATTGTATGTGGCAAGAACAGAGGGCATGGAGACTAACTAACTTGAAAGATGCGTCACAGAGCGTCTTCAACATTCGTGTGTTTAAAGTCAAACCCCATGTCGATGGCTTTGCGCGGCAAAACCTTCTGCCCTTCCAACAGCAAACCGGCCATTTGGCCCAGAAAAATCTTCAGGAACAGACCGGGTACCCACAGGAAGCGAGGCCTGCGCACTTTTTTTGCCAAGGCATCAGCAAAGTGCCGCTGCGTGACCGGGTGTGGTGCGGTGCCGTTGATAGGGCCCTTAATCGCCGGATGGCTGGCTGCGAACAAAATCATGTTTACCAGATCGGTGCGGCTGACCCAGCTCATCCATTGTTTGCCACTGCCAAGGCGTGCACCCAGCCCTAGTTTGCTGGATAGTTTTAAGGGAGCGAGCATCCCGCCTGCATCATCAAGGACAAGGCCAATGCGCAGCAAAACAAGCCGTATCCCCATGGCTTCTGCCGGTTTTGCCGCCGTTTCCCATTCTGTGCATAGGCGGGCCATGTCATCGTTTCCTGGCAAGGCGCATTCGTGGAATTCGCGGGTCTCGTCCGTGCCATAATACCCGATAGCACTGCCGCTGATGATGACAGAGGGTTTAGTTTCCAACCGGCCCAGCAAGGCCATCAGGGCCTGTGTTGTACCCAGTCGGCTGTCGAAAAATGCTTGCTTGCGTTTTTTGGTCCAAAGGCCACCAAACAGGGGTTCGCCCGCCAGGTTGACAACAACATCAATCGTTTCAGATGCTGCAATTTCATCAAGGGATGTTATCACCTGTACGCCGCGCCCCAGCTTGACCTGGGTTTTATTCTGGTTGCGCGACAAAACAATGATCTGTTTCTTGCGCTCGCCTTGACCACCCTGTTTCAAAGCGGCCACCAGGGCCTCGCCGATAAAACCGGAGCCACCAGTGATTAACCAGGTTTTGCTGTGTTTTTTTGCTGTCATACCCACATTGTCTTTATTTAACGTATCTCTGGTACGTGGCGCGTAGCCTAGCAGATTTTCAGACGTACGTCAGACAGACGGGCAATAAAAAACCCCGGCGCATAGCCGGGGTTTTACCGAAAGACAAGTCTTCCAGATTATACTAGTCGAGCAACTGCAAGTTAGAAGCAGAAGACCGGCCACGACGATCAGGTTCGATGTCGTAAGAAACTTTTTGGTTGTCATTCAAGCCTTTAAGGCCAGCAGCTTCAACCGCTGAAATGTGCACAAACACATCATTGCCGCCTTCGTCAGGTTGGATAAAGCCGAAACCTTTGGTGGCGTTAAACCATTTTACAGTACCATTAGCCATTTTGTAGTCCTTTCGCGCGATGTCAGATGAGGTGCGGTCGTTATCGCGCAAAAGCCAAATCAGATCAGTCGCAGGGTTAAAGTTCAATCCCCAAACGGGATTTTAACCTGCATATAGTAAAGCCCGCCGTGCGGGCGTTTGCAGTAAGCAGACTGTTATCAGCCTTTTGTTACAATTGGAAAAACAATCATTGGTCGAGCAATATTTATATTTTCGCCATGGCTTTCAGGCAACAGTAAGGGGGAATCCGGCGGTTAACCGGCTTATACAAAGGCATCCAGGCAGTCTTTAACGTCACCCAGCTTCACGGGTTTGGTCAGGAAACGATCAATCCCTGATTCGACGCTGCGGTCTTTTGCCTCTTCCATGGCATCGGCAGAAATAGCAATTATCGGGACGCGCACGCCGTTTGTTTCGCTCGCTCGGATTGCACTGGCCAGGGCAAATCCATCCATATGCGGCATGCGCAGGTCGGTCAAAACAATGTCATGCCGGGACGGGTCATAAATTTCCAGCGCTTTCTCGCCGTCGTCGGCCGTATCCCATTCATACCCCAGTGACTTTAAAATTTTACCGATGACAAGCTGATTGATCTTATTGTCTTCCACCACCAAAATCCGTGGTTTTTCTTTTGAACTTGCTTCTTCGGCATCTTCTTTTTTTGCATCGGGAATTTCACCGACCTCAGATGCGGCTGCAGGTATGTTTTTGGCTATCTGCAGCGGTATGACAAGGGTGAAGGTCGAGCCTTTGCCCTCTGCGCTGTTGGCAATAATTTCGCCGCCCATAAGATTTGCCAGCCGCCGACAGATGCTAAGCCCCAGTCCCGTACCGCCAAACTTCCGCGCCACGGACGAGTCTGCTTGCTCGAACGGCTGGAACAAGCGGCTCATCATTCGTGGGTTGATGCCGATGCCTGTGTCTGACACGGCCAAGCGCACCATATATTTGTCAGCAGACGTATTTTTTGCTGATGCTTTAACAGTGACTGTGCCCCCGGGCGTAAACTTTAGCGCATTACTCAGCAAATTATACATGATTTGCCGGATACGGTTGGAGTCGCCGACAACATAATCTGGGACCGTATCGTCTATCACGACATCAAAATTGATCGACTTCTGACGAAAACTTTCACGCAATAGGTCTGTAACACCTGTTATCATCGCGGGCAGGGCAAAATCATGTGTACTGATCTGAAGTTTGCCAGCCTCAATTTTGGACAGATCCAGCACATCATCAAGGATAGTCAGCAATGTTTCGGCAGATTGGTTGATAACTGTAACCAGCTGATCCTGTTCTTCATCAAGGTCACTTTTGGCCAACATTTCACCGACAGAAATGATCCCGTTCATCGGTGACCTGATTTCGTGGCTCATCATGGCCAGAAAGTTGGATTTGGCTTGTGCCGCTGCCTCGGCTTTGCGGCGGGCTTCTTCCAGGGTGTGCTCCACTTGTACTTGTTTGCTGGTGTCCACCACAATCAATTGTCGTGCCTTGGTGCCGTGCCATTCTACCGGACTGCTTGTCATGGCAAACCAGCGGGTGCCTCCGTTTCTTCCGGGTGCTGCGTGGCGCGCGACGGAGCGTTCGCCGGGCTCGCCAAACGCCGACAGCAGATGCGCAGGCACAATATCCAAAATGGTTTCTTTAGCGGCTTTGACACCCGTTTCTTCGTCTTCCCACAGGGCCTGGAAAGCATTGTTGTGATACAAAACCTGATCTTCAGTTGCGATGCACATCGCTTGCGGGGAAAGGCGAATAATTGCATTGGTTTGCTCTGCACTTTCCGCTAACTGCGTCTGCCTTTTGTCAATTTCCTCGACAAAATATTCAACCGCCTTACCAATTTCGCCCACTTCATCGTCACCTAGTGTCGGTACAGGTCTTGTCCCGCCTGACGCCCGGTCGATAACTGCATCCGACAGCGCCGTTAAACGGGCCAACATTCGTCTATCGATATAGAGGAAGCTGAAAGTGGCTATTGCCAAGGCAATGATGGCACCCACCAACAGGCCAGCCAGCTGTTGCTCACTCTGGCGTGCCATGGATTGTGCTGTAAGTTGCGCTGCACTGCTGCGCTCTGAGGCAAGGCTATCTGTCTTGCGCAGCAGTTCTGCAACCAGCACTCTCATTTGGCGTTCAAGCGCTCGGGCTCTTACGTCCACTTGTGACAGCGCTCGCAGCGTTGGCACAATACCGGTATCAGGCCCTAGTTGGGTCTCAAGACCGGTTAACCGGGCGCGTGCTTCTTCGCGTGCGGCTGGTGGCAATGTTTCTGTTGCGCTCCTGAGGGCGCGCAATGAGCGCTGGATGGTGGGCAATAACCGCTGTTGTGACCGAAAATTATCACTGGTTGCCAGCGTTACCACGCGTTTCACCAGCTGGTTCTCACGCTCTAGCCAGCCACTGTAAGCGGCGCCTGATTCTATGCTGGCGATTTTTGTTTCGCCGACATGGTCATCAACGACCCATGTCCCAAGGTCAGCCCGGTGTTGGTCCAGACGAGAGGATAGATCAATTCGGTTTTCGATCAGTCTGTTTAATTCTGTGGTTGTCTCGGCCAGGATCGCTAAAACCGGTTGGATTTCTTTAAAGTCCACCAGGGTGGTACGGGAGGCGAGAAGTGTATCAATAGCTGACAGCGCGTTTTGCGTCGCGCCAAACGAAATGCGGCGCTGCGCCTGTACATCACTGGATACCAATTGTTCAGCGTTTTGGACAACTTCCTCTAGCGAGTTATTCAGTTCAATGGACGCAGCCAGAGCGGGTAGGGTTTGTTCCGCATATACGGTCACTTCGTTGCCAAGCCGTTGCAAAGTGACAAAAGACAAAGTGGATACGCCCAGCAATAGCAACAGCAATACGGCAACGATTGCCTTGATTTTCACACCAAGGCCAAACCGGCTGTTCCTCGACCCTGCAGACACGTCAGTCATGAATTAGAATCACCTAAATTTCTGACGTCAATCACGCGCCCTTCAGGCTGCAAAGTTAGTATTCCCAGTTTTTCCACATGCTCTGCCACAATATTCCAAATTAGGCGGTTTGTGCCTACGTCGTATAACCGCTGCGCGTCTTCCAAAGCATCAAACCCGTCATTGCCATCAGCCATAAAATCACTGACGGCCACCCGGTAATGGGCTTCCGGATCCAGGCGCTTTCCATCAATCAACACACGTATAATCCGGTTTCCGATAGGCTTGGCGCCATCGAATTCTATCGTCAAGTTGCTGACATGGATATAGCAACCATCGCCCCTAAGGCCGCAGTCTATACCGTGCTCCAGCGCGGCAATGATGTTTGCCCCTCGAAGGCGCAAAAGCGTGGTTTTATTTCCAAACGGGAGTTCGCGCTGAATGTCGCCCCGGCTTATTTCGTGGCCCTTTGGATAGGCCTTGTTACCTCGAATGGACCCTGCATTCAGGATCATGGCATCGGCACCAACCTCGGCCCGCAGGGCATCTGTTACCATATTGGCAAATGGATTTTCCCGCGACCTGATATTACCAAGCAAGGTATCAAATTGTGTTTCAACAGTGGCGATACGGGGGCCCAGTAACTGATCCAGCCGGTCGCGGTATTCGTTTACAACGATTGCCACATCATTGGCAGGCGCATAATCAGCCAGCGTGAGCAGTTCTGCCTGTGTATTCAAGTTTGGGCTACCACTCGCAGCTTTATCCAGCCACAGGTCCAAAGCAATTACTTTCCCGTCCAGCGCACCCTCGGTCAAGATAACGCCTTGTGCATCAACTGTTTGCGGGTTGTCGAAATTGTGGGTGTAGAAAATGACGTCTACTGTACCATCAAGGCGCAACTTGCTCAGGTCGTCATAGTCTGTGTCCGCCAGAAGCACGACAGCTTGCACGCCTTCGTCCCGCAAGCTGGCCGCTGCGTCGCGGGTTGCTTGTTCGCTGTCAATTAACTGTGCCTGGTTGGCGCCATATTCAATGATTGCGTTGGCGGATGTAAGGGCAATAACCCCAACCAATACTGAATTACCTTCAAGGACATAGGTCGGATAGGTCGCCTCTATCGCTGCGCCCGTTGACGAATCAACCAGATTGCTACTGACCAGCGGAAATGATGCCGACAAAGCGTTTAGGACAAAATTGTCAAAACCATAGGAAAACTCCCGTTTTCCAATGCCCATTACACTTGGGTTGATAGTGTTCAAGATATCAACCATGTGAGCGCCGTTGTCCAACGCTCCAAACACCGATGGTCCGAAAGACGCACCGCCGTTGATAAAAAACGTGTCTGGATTGCTGTTAGTTTCGGCACGAATGGCACCCGCCAGCTCTGCAAGGCCAGGTTTATCGTCCTGTTGCATAATCTCGGGAAAAGAGGAGAAGTAGAGGATGCGTGTTTTGCCCGATGGCTGTGCGACAACAGCACCTGCAAGACAGATGGAAAGGCACGCTGCAAGTGCGGCAAAGCATGGAATCAAATAACGGCGCATGCGCCTCTCCTAACCAGCACAGTTTAACCTAGTCACGGCGGGTTAAGCATTGTTTAATTTCCGGGTTTGTAAAACCCATTTTTGGTGTTTTGTTAGTCACGCCCCTTGTTGATAGCCGCCAACTGGGTTGATGCGCCGTGGTTGCTGCCGTGGGGCGTCGACTCAGCGGCGCCTAGGCCCCTGTGCTGACCGCTTTAGCGGAACAGCAAGACCGGCACCTTTGACTGTTCAATTTGTGCCATTGTGGTGCTGCCAAGGAACAGCCGGCGCAAGGGTGAATGCCCGTAGGCCCCCATCAGCAACAGCTCAATGTCATTTTCAGCAGTATAGTCCTTCACTGCCGCTTCAACAGAGGGTGCCTCAATCACTGACGCGGTGACGTCAAAACCCACATCCTTCAATTTGTCACGGGCCTTCCTGACAATTGCATCTGACAGGCTGTTTTGTGTCCCAACCTTCAGGACATGACAGTCCAACCCGACCAGAAGGGAGCTGTTGCAGGCAAAGTCCACGGCTTTGTCACTGTTTGTGCGCCCGTCATAGGCAATCAGGAACCGACGGGGTACTGTGGATTGCTGTGTTGCAATCAGCAAAGGTTTGTAAACCCCGCTGGATACGCGCTCAAGGTTGGCACCCAGATGCCCACGATCATCGCCCGCCGTTTCTCCGCGTTTGCCAATGATAATAAGCCCGGCGTTGGCTTCGAGTGCCTGAATTTCTTCTAATAAATCACCACGCCGATGCAGTAGGCTGGTGATACTTGCACCGCCATCAGCCAGTGCTTTTTGCGTGTGCTCCAGGATCAACTGGCCTTTGCGCTGTTCCAGTTTACCGTGTTCTTCGTCAATTTTCGCCAAGTCTTCCAGGAGGTCGCTTTTTGCCCCTAAGCCAATTTGGCCCGATAGGTCACCAGGAGCGACCGCCTCTGTGTGCGGTGCCACGACATGCAAAAGGGCAATATTGGCGTCCGTTTTACCAGCAGCCCAAGCGGCCATGGTGACCACATTCTGTGCGTGGGAGGAGCCGTCGACACATGCAATAATCTGTTTCATCATCATTACCCCTATCAATGATCAGGCATTAGGTCCAACGCACCGGGCTTATCATGGATACCCAGCCGGTCGACGATGGTTGAACTTGCTTCATTCAGGCCCAGGACTTCGACTTCTGTGCCCTCACGGCGAAATTTCAGTACGACTTTATCAAGCGCGCCCACGGCTGACAGGTCCCAAAAATGGGCTTGTGTTAGGTCGATCGTGACCTTGCCGATCACCTCTTTGAAGTCAAAGGCCGCTGAGAATTGGCCTGCTGACGCAAAAAATACCTGACCATATACTGTGTAGACCCGGCTGTATTGACCTTGCGTTATATCGGATTTGATGATCAGTAGCTGCGATACCTTGCGGGCAAAAAATAATGCGCTCATCAACACGCCAACAAAGACGCCTTGCGCCAGATCGTGGGTCGCGACAACCACAGCAACCGTGGACAGCATCACCAGGCTCGATGATTTAGGATGTGTCCTCAGGTCTTTTACCGAAGACCAACTGAAGGTGCCGACCGAGACCATGATCATAACGGCGACCAGCGCGGCCATGGGGATCTGGCTGACCAGATCGCCAAGCACGAGGATTAGAAACAATAAAAATCCGCCTGCAAAGAAAGTGGACAAGCGTCCGCGACCACCGGATTTTACATTGATGACCGACTGGCCGATCATAGCGCAGCCTGCCATGCCGCCAAAAAAACCGGCAACGATGTTGGCAATGCCCTGGCCTGCACATTCGCGATTTTTGTCGCTTGGTGTGTCGGTCAGGTCATCAACGATAACCGCTGTCATCAGCGACTCCAGCAGTCCGACCGCCATTAGCGTCACCGAATAAGGAAAGATAATTTCCAGTGTTTCCAGCGTCAGTGGAATGTCCGGTATTAGAAACAGTGGCAGGGTATCCGGCAAGTCGCCCATGTCCCCAACTGTGCGTAAATCCAATCCAACAAACATGCTGAAAGCCGTCAGTGTGACAATGGCTACCAACGGCGATGGCACAGCCTTCGTCACATATGGGAACAAATAAATGATAGCGAGACCCGCAGCCACCATGGCGTACATCTGCCATCCAGCCCCAACAAATTCGGGCAATTGGGCCATAAAAATCAGGATCGCCAGCGCATTGACAAACCCCGTCATCACCGACCGTGATACAAACCGGAGCAACGACCCCAATCGTAGGATGCCGGCGCCGATTTGCAAAACCCCTGTCAGCACCGTCGCAGCCAGAAGATATTGCAGGCCGTGTTCCTTGACCAATACCACCATCACCAGCGCCATTGCGCCTGTGGCTGCTGAAATCATGCCTGGTCTGCCGCCAACAATCGCAATTACAACAGCAATACAGAAAGAGGCGTAGAGGCCAACTTTTGGGTCAACACCGGCAATGATCGAAAAGGCGATGGCCTCCGGGATCAGAGCAAGGGCCACAACCATGCCAGCCAGCAGGTCATTGCGGATGTTGCCGAACCATTCGGCTTTCAGGTGAGCTAGCGACATCGCTGTACCTTTGGTTTGGGAACACAGCGTTGGCGGCACCGCTTGGTTGCCTGCTGCATTCATGTGTCGGAAAATAAAAAGTCCCACGCTGGGCGTGGCTTTCCTTGGATGCGCAACCAACAAGGTTTGGTTTGGCACGCGGAGAAATCTGCAGCGCGCTTCATACGCCGATGGACTGAAAATACAAGCGCAAACTTTGTTAGATCGGGTTTCTGTTGTGTGTGATGCCTAGTCGAAAAGCCCGGAATTTGATAGCTGCCGCGACACCCACAACAAGTCATTGCTGCGGCCGCGTTCATTTGCGGTACCAAAGAAGGCAACGACCAACTCTTTGTCCGGGTCGATATACAAACCTTGCCCGGAATAACCGCCTTTGAACATGGCGCCGTCCGCCCAGATCATGTCCCATTGCCAGGCGGCATGGGTTGGCGCATCGTCACCGTAGCGCTCTTTCAGCTGGAACAGTTGCTGCGGGCTGAACCGAATACCATTTCGGCTGCGCAGGTCGGCCTGGTGCGCCGCATCAAAGGCACCCATTCCGTCGCCTGTATACAGTTGACCAAACCTGGCAATATCGCGCAGGCGCGCGGAAAGGCCGGCGTGCGCGGCGGCACGGCCATCCGGGCTTACCATCATCATGCCGTCGGCTTCTGCACCGATTTTGTCCCACACCAATGATTGCAGGGCGAGAGCGAGGGGCTGTCCGCTTATGTTTTCTACCACCATGCCAATTACAAATGTGTCGGCAGATACATACTCATACTTTGTGCCCGCCGCCCTGTGCCGCTCCATGCTTCGCAGTACATCCAGGGTTTCCATGGGGTCATTATGCTGTGCGGTCAGGCCAAGCGATTCCTCATAACGGTAAATACATCCGTTGGTATTTTGATACCCTTCGCTGTCCAGACACTTGATGCCGGATGCCATATTCACAATATTGCGCACACTGATGCCTTCCCATGCGGTGCGCTTCAGGTCCGGCACATAGGTTTCCACCGGCTGGGCCATGTCGACTTTGCCCTGATGTTCTAGCGCTGCAAGCGCTGCGCCCACCACAACTTTGGTCACAGACCAGCCCAAATGGCGATCATGACCCTGCATACGGGGATAGGCTTCAAAAACAATCTGTCCACGTGACATCACAATCATGCCGTCCACTTGCGGGCTATTAGTGACATAGCTTTCCAGGCTGCGGTCTTCACCTTCGGCTTCTACGCTGAGGTTTGCCAGCTCCCGTGATGGGGCTTCAAGCAGCGGGCGCGCCGGGTTCGTGCGGGCAATTGTGTCGTGCAGGAAAAACGCTGGAAAATTCTTCCAAACATAATGGCTTATCTCGCCGCCATCATCGAAATTATCCGGCGAGTATTTTTTGTAGATCGCCCTTTGTCGTTCCAGCTCGGTGTCGTTTTTGCCCTGACCGTTCGCGGTTGCGGTCGGCAGTAACAAAATTCCTAACAGGGCGATTTTCCATTTGTGGGACAGCATGTAACACTTCACTCTCGGCTAATTTGATTTCAGACCCTATAGTTATTCTTGGGCTGGGTCCATTCTTGAAGGGTCACATACCAAAAGGGTCACATAAAGGGGAATTCTGATGACAGGGCTTAAAAAAATTGTTGGGCTTGCCTTATTTCTGGTCAGTGCAAGCGCAGTATCTGCGAATAGTGCACGCGCTGATGTGGTGGCTGAACTTGGTGCAAAAAAAGGTCAGGCAACCTCTGGCTTCCTGGATGTTGCGCTCGCAGATGGAGGCGATATCCAAATCCCGGTAACGGTTATACGCGGCATGGCGCAAGGGCCAACATTGGCGCTGATCGGTGGTACGCACGGCTATGAATATGCCCCGATTGTGGCGCTCCAGCAACTTGCAGCGGCCGTTGACCCATCGCGCTTGTCAGGCACGCTGGTAATTGTACATGTGGCAAACATGCCGTCATTTCTGGTGCGAACGGTTTATTATAGTCCGGCGGACGGTAAAAACCTCAACCGCGCGTATCCCGGCAAGCCTGACGGTACAGTGAGCGAACGTATTGCCCACAAAATTACCACCTCGGTGATTGAGAGCGCGGACTATCTGGTGGATATGCACAGTGGTGACGGCAACGAGGCGCTCAGGCCCTATATCTATATGCCGCGCACAGGCGATGCAGTATTTGATGCCAAAATCAAAGGCATGGCGCTGGCATTTGGCATTGACCATATTGTTATCGACGAGCGCGAGGTCAGCGCGCCGGACGCCACCGTGTTTACGGACATGACCGCTTTGTCACGCGGCATACCGGCCATGACAACGGAAGCCGGGCAACTTGGCTCCAGTGATCCACACTGGGTGAGCATCAATGTCCGCGGCGCAATGAACCTGTTACGGCATCTGGATATGGTGCCGGGTGATCCCGCGCCCCAAAGCCCGGTGGTATGGCTGAAAGACTATCAGGTTATCACCAGCCCTGAGACAGGCATGTTTCGGCCTGCGGTGAAAGATGGTTATGCCATTGCGGAGGGCGGTGTGCTGGGCGAACTGGTAGACCTGTTCGGTAAGCCTGTCGCGACCATCCGGGCACCATTTGCCGGAGTGGTTAATTATGTGATCGCGACGCCGCCGGTAAGCGCCGGAGAGCCGGTTGCGATGGTCAGCAAACTGGCTGACGACCAATAGCCAAGGCTAAAACCTAACGTCCAGAATGCGATGGTAACAGATAAACCCGGCCCGGCGGATTGCTTTTTGCGCAGCGACGTTGCCGGTTTCGGTTGAGCAAATGGCTGTATGACCCCGACGGGTTGCCTCTCTCACCATCGCGCGCAGCATGTTGTTAGCAACGCCCTGTTGCCGGTAGTCAGTCCCCACTACCATACCAACATCCGAGATGGCGGTTTGCACGTCGCTTGCGCGGCATTCACCAGTGGCGATCAAGGTGCCGCCCTGCCATAAACCGAACAATTCACCCCGGCCAATCAGACCATCAAAATAGGCATTCAACCAGTCTTCGCTTGCCCCCAGTGTCTGGTGGGCAAACGCAACAGCGCTTTCAAGGTCTTCTGCGTTTAGTACCGCGAGTGTGGCGCCGTCCGGAAAGAATGCTGTGTCTGCCGCGCCGGGATGGTGATACATCAGAGCATTCACAGACACGGCTTTCTGGTGGTCCATTGCCAGGGCCATGGCTGACGGGTCACAGGTCGGAACGACAGCCCCCGCCACATCCAGTGTTTTAACGATGTGGGCATAGGCACCTTGTGGGTTAACGCTTCCCTGACAGAAAAATTGCAGCAGTTGGCGATCTGAATTGACGGCACAAAACCCGACAAACATGTCATCTTCCCGGATCTCAAACTGATCCGCCATATCGGCGAAAGATTGCCACATACCATCAAGGGGCGCTGCCAGTGACGTCAAATGTTCCTGTTTAAGGGCCTGCAATGCATGTGTTGTTGCGGTAGCAACCGTGAACCGTGTCATTTGGCAATATCCTTATAGTTTTCATAAAGCTGGATCAGCATGTCTTCCAGCGGATACGCATCGAATACACGCAGGTAATGTAGGGCAATGCCGTCAAGCTCACTCACAAAACGCCGGGCGGCCATCTTTGGGTCCGATACCCCGGATTTGCGAAACAGTCCTTCACTATGGTCAAGCAATGTGGCGGCGCGCTGGCGCAGCGGTTGCCGCACCAACGGCTGCAATGTTGGGTCAAACAGCAAACTAAGTTGAAAACTGAGTGGCTCCGCCTGTTCCTTGAGCATGCGACCAAACTTGGCCAGCAGGTCGCGCAGGGCAATTTGATAGCCAACGCCAGCGTCAGGGTCCGTTGCAACACTCACCATGGAAGTGCTGGCGCGGTCTATGATGGCCAGCAGAAGATCTTCCTTGCGATCAAAATAGTTATAGGTCAATCCTTTGGAAACACCGGCCTTTCCAGCGATTTGGTCAATAGATGTTTTATGAAAACCCTGTGTCGCAAAAAGGGCAAGGGCAGCATCTAGAATTTTGTCTTTACCGGCTTGGGGGCGCATGAGGCTTATTTCAATTATAATGACTGACCAGTCAGTCATTATAAGGTTATGCATAGCGGGTCAAGCTACATCTTGTGATACAAACAAACTCGTGCGAGAAAAGCGACGATCTGAATTTTCGCCTATTGTGGCGTGCTGCACCCGGCAAGGGAGTGCCCCCCGTGACCAATATCATTCTGGATACCGACAGCTACAAGCATAGTCATTTTTTGCAGTATCCTGCCGGTACTACTGTTGTGAACAGTTATATTGAAAGCCGTGGTGGCACGCATGACAAGACTCTGTTTTTTGGCTTGCAGGCCTGGATGCTGAAAACGCTCAATACACCGGTGACACTGGAAGATGTAGATAATGCCGCCTGGATATGTAACCAGCACGGCGTACCCTTTAACCGGGCAGGGTGGGAACATATCGTCCATGCACATGGTGGTTTGCTGCCCCTGCTGATCGAAGCCGTGCCTGAAGGCAGTCTTGTTGATACTTCAAATGTGCTGGTTCAGGTGCGCAACACCGACCCGGATGCCTTTTGGCTCACCAGCTTTATCGAAACCTCGTTGCTGCGCGCGGTGTGGTTCCCGACAACGGTGGCGACCAACAGCTATTTCGCAAAGCAGGAAATCCTCGATTATCTGAAACGCACATCGGATAACGACCCTGAGCCGATTGCCCAGTTTATGTTGCATGATTTTGGTGCCCGAGGTGTGTCATCAGAGGAAAGCGCATCCCTTGGGGGGCTTGCTCATTTGGTAAACTTTCGCGGCACCGACACCATCAGCGCACTACTGGCGGCAAAGCAATATTACCGTGAACCCATGGCAGCATTTTCCGTCCCCGCCGCCGAGCACAGCACCATGACCAGTTGGACGCAGGACGGCGAGCAAGCCGCCTATGCCAACATGCTTGAACAATTCAAGGGCTCGAACATCATTTCAATCGTTGCTGACAGCTACGATATATATGGGGCCATCGAACATCATTTTGGTGGGGCGCTGAAAGATCAGGTGCTGGACAATGCCAAAGCCGGTTCGCGTCTTGTGGTGCGCCCTGACAGTGGTGACCCGGTTGAAACCCCCATCACTGTCATAAAGCTGTTGATGGATAAGTTTGGGTATGAAACCAACAGTAAAGGTTTCCGTGTGTTGCCGGATTATGTGCGTGTATTGCAAGGCGACGGCATAACGCCAGCCGTTATCGGCACCGCGCTTGCGCGTATGGAAGAAGAGGGCTTGTCAGCCGAAAACATCGTGTTTGGCATGGGGTCCGGGTTGTTGCAGCAGGTCAACCGGGACAGCCAGCAGTTTGCCATGAAGTGTTCCGCGATCAAGGTCGGCGGCAACTGGCGTGACGTATTCAAAGAACCAAAAACCGATCTGGCAAAACAGTCCAAACGTGGTGTGCTGGCGCTTCAGCGGTCGGGCCTTGGGTACAAAACCGTACGCAAGGACGCGGCGGTCGGCCAAAACGAACTCCGTCCCGTCTATAAAGAGGGGCAAATTCTGGTAACCGAAAACCTGGAGGCTATTCGCCACCGCGCGGATGGCCTGCGGTCCGGCGGAGCAAGCGTGGCAGCCCAGTAAACGATTTCGTAAACCCCTATCTCGTAGCAAAAAAAAGTGCCCCGGCGAACCGGGGCACTGGCATAGTGTTAGGACTTAGTGTCTCGCTATTATGACTTGTACAGCGTCACAATACGGCGGGCATCAATTTCCTTATCCTCGAAAAAGTCTCGGTCCATTGACCCGGATACATAGACCATGTCACCGGCCTTCACCCGCATCAGACCTTCGTCATCCAGAGGATTGTATGACATATCATCAGTATCTACCGTGATCGAACCCGAGCCCAGACGCAATGTGAACTCGTCACCGTCAACTTCTTCTACATAGCCGCGTACACCAATCCAGGCATCATCTTTCACGGTCTCAAGATCAATGCGTGTGGGGGCAAACGAATAATATCCGAAGAAGTCTTCTTCATCTGTACTGTTTGCGGTGAAGTAAGCGCTTCTGTCATGGGAATACAGGCTACCCGCTTCGATTTTCCGGGTTTCGAACAGGTCGTGATCAATAAGACCATATACCGTCACCTGCTCGCCAACGTTGGCAAACGTTGCTTCATCAAACCTGTCCCAGTCGTCCATTTCGACGGTAATGGTGTTTTGGCCGTCATATTTCAGCTCAAACGTTTCATGACCTTTGCTGGTGATGCGACCGGTCAAAGCGATGGGGTCATTGTTGTCCAGTAACTCTGGTGCAGTCATTGTGTCGCCTGCTTGTACGGCAGATGCTCCAATTGCGCCGCCCGCCAGGCCCAAAACTGCTGTTGCTGTTTTCAGGTTGAATAACATTTTCTGTTTCATCAATTTCTCCTTGTTGGGGGCCGCAGGATGCGACCTAATTGCCTATAAAACATAGGGGAATTTGATATTAACATGCTATTCGCCGTCACCTGGTGACGCATCAAAAGGCCATAAACAGTGTTAGATGCGCAGCCTGAGGTCGCTACTAGGTTACGGCTCCATGGTGCCCTGTTCAGGCTTCAGGGATGTTTTGTTCACGCCATGGTTCAGGCAGGGACCACATCAAACGCAATGGTAGTGCGCCGCTTGCCTGCGCGTATCGGCACCGTGCCATGCACCATATAAGATGGAAACAATACCAGCCGACCTTGCTTGGGCTGAACAAAGCTGTGCGGGCCGGTGTTGTTGGGGTCAAACGCGGTGTCACCAAACTTCAACCAACCTTCATGGGCATCACTGTCCAGGTCATCCGGAACCTCGACGTAATAAACGGAGCTGATCCAGCCCGAGGAATGCACATGATCATGATGGTACCCGCCGTCTGAAAGCTGCACGCTCCAGGCGCCTGAAAAATCAAACCCATCTGTGATGCGGTCGCGAAATTCGCCAGGGCCGGTTTGCCTGAGGTGTTCCACATAGCGTCCGATGCAGATGTTGAGTTGCGCCTCCAGTTGCTTGATTACAGCATTGTCGGTTTTGAAAAGATTGCCGTGGGTTTGGGTGCCATGCACCAGAGTTTGGTCAATTGGGGCCACATCGCTGCGGTGCAGGGGTTGCAGGGCCTGCAGAAGCGCCCGGTTAAAGGCGCCGATGGAAGCATACCCTGTGGGGGCATTTATATCGAAGACTTGTACCAAGCCTTCATAGTCATTCACCCGTGCTGCCTCTCGGGGGGCAATATGGCTGTTGCACGCCGCGAGAAAAGCGAGGCACTCCTGATCAAATTGGTCATCTGCTGTGCGTGCCTTCAAAACGTCTGCCGCACGTTCATAGTCTTGTTTACTGATCAGTGCACGGCTGTAGGATTTGATCAGGCCGATGTCACTACCGTCCAGTTCATGGGCCTTTTCGTATAAGGGCAGAGGGTCAAAACTGTCTTCAAGCTGCGCTTTGGCTGTAGCGAGTTCGCTGTAGACCCGCGCGTTCGGGCCGTATGTTTCCAGACAGGTTTCCAGCAACTGCACGGCATCTGACAGTTTGCCCGCCATTATCAGGAAATAGGCGTGCCGTAGCCGGATGAACAGAAGGTCTGGCAAGGCTGTAGTGGCAGCATCGAAACTTTTTAAAAAGTCCGCATGCCGCCCATGTTCCCACAAGGTTTTATTCAGCACATCCTGCGCATCCAGATACCAGGGTTTGGCAGCAACCGCCTGCTGATAGCGCGTGATCGCCTGATCAATCTGCCCAGCGTCATACAAGGCGTTTCCGGCAAGATAATAAGCTTCTGCGTCATTGCAGCCCAAGGCAAAACAGCGGTCAAATACTGCCAGCGCATCGCGTGTTCGTCCCATCAGGCGCAATACTTCCGCCAGATAGGCCAGTGCAATTGGCGTTTCGCTCAGCTTTAGGGCATTTTGCAGGGCTGACCCTGCGTTGTTTAAAGATCCGACCGACATCATGGCCAAGCCGACAACGCGGTACAGGCTATTTTGCTGCCCGAGCCGCTTGATTGCGTCGCCTGCTATGCTAATTGCTTCATCAGGCCGACCAGCGTGAACATCCACAACGCCACGCCAATAGGCATGCGCCAAAAGGTTCGGGTTCTCCGCATACAAAGCGCGACTGATTGTGGTGCCAAGGGAATAAGACTTGATCGCGACAAGGGCATTCATCAACTGATCATATTCAGCCCCAATGGGGCGATAGGCACCTGCATTGAACTGCTCGGTCGCCGCTTGTTCGTCGCCGCGTGCTGCAAGCCGCAGCAGGGCCTGGCCCTCCGCAGAAAAATCAAACCCAAAATATACCGACACACGCCACCCCATGAAACGCTGAACTTTAGCGCGCTACCCTGACGGAAGCAGGCCTGTTTTGCAATCCGGGAAATCGCTAAATGCTGGTGGTGGGGCGGGGCACAAAAGCGCCCGACCCCCGTAGCTTTTCACCTGTTGGCTTTTTAGCGCAGGCGTGCGGCGATTTTGACCAGCGTGTCGCCCAAGGCCGTCAGCCGCTCTGCCGTTGCACCCGCGCCATCGGCATTCAAGCCAGAGGCAAACGTCTGCAACTGCCCCGCCAGTCGTCTGTCTGTGGCACCATTTTCAAGCTTTGCTTCAGTCTGAGCAAGGGCAGACCGCATGCCTGCAAGTGTGTCTGCATTCATCGCGCCGCTTCTTTCCAGCTGGTCAAGGTAGGCCATGGCGATCACAGGTTCAGCTGGCCAGCTTACGCGGAACTGTTGCTGCGGGTTAAACACGTCGCCCTGGTCTGCAAGCGCAGCCGCCGCAATTTCATTGGCGGTTATATGCTCGCTGGGCAGCAGGGATAGTACATCAAGACCGCGGACAATTTCGGTGCCATAGATTTTGCCGTTGTACCAATAAGCAGACCAGTACCCCCCTGTGATCAGCACGTCTTCATGGATTGGCCCGCGGTCAAAATACGCAATTTCCACCGGATTTTCAGAATCCGTGAAATCAATGATGGAAATACCGCCCTGGTACCAAGCCTGAACAAACACGTCACGCCCGGGCACCGGCACGACAGACCCATTGTGCGCTACGCAGTTTTCGGTCGCGGATTGCGGCGCAGGCAACTTGAACCGGCCTTTGTATTCCAGCTTTCTATCGACGATGTCATAAAACACATCAGCGCCCCAGGTTTTGGGGTCATGCGCCATACAGCGGGGCCGCCCGCCGCCGCCCCATTCATCGGTAAACAGCACTTTGGTGCCATCATTGTTGAACGTGGCTGAGTGCCAGTAGGCAAAGCCCGGGTCAGTGACCGCATCAATCCGTACCGGATTAAGCGGATCTGAAATATCAAAGATGATACCGTTACCAGAGCACGCGCCCGCTGCAATTTTTGCTTCGGGGAACACCGTAATATCGTGGCACTGGTCGGTTTCGCTGGTGGTTTGGGTGCCGTCGCCGTGATCACCGCCTGTCCACAGGCCCGCGAGCACGCCGCTGTCCGGGTCTGCAAACACACGCGGACTGTCCACAATGCGGGACGCTGCCGGGTTATCGACCGGAATTTCGATCACATCAATGCTGAACAGCGCGGTTTTATCATCACCCGGCAAGCCTGCCACGCAGCCCGCCAGTTCTTCGTCGCTGCGAACGCGCGATGTGCCCGAGTTATAGACAACAATTTTGCCATTTTCGTTCGACACCACAGAATGGGTGTGCGAGCCACGGCAGGTTTGCACCTGTCCTACCTGCACCGGCGCGCGCAGGTTGCTGATGTCGAAAATACGCAAGCCGCGAAAACGGTCTGGGCTCACATCTTCGCTAATGCCCTGCAATCCGCAATCAACCCGCCCGCGGGTTTGCTCCACCGACATGATCAACAGGTCGCCAACAATTGATACATCACCCTGGCCACCCGGGCACACAACAGAACTGTACAATTCGGGCATACCGCTCGATGCGATGTCATAAACATTAAAACCGTGGTAGCTGCCGGTAACCAGTTTGTTGCCGGAAAAGGCCATATCAGTGTTGGAGAAGCTGAGGAAAGGTGAACGTTCGCCGCGCTCTACTTCGTCGTCTTCATCTTCGTCTTCATCCTCCTCATCACCTGATTCAACAACAGGGGGCAGGTCAGATGGGTTGTCCGGGTCAAAGAAACCAGCCGGGCGCGGCAGGGAGGCAAGCAAATCCATGTTCAAAATCGCTTCGCCCGCATCCCGGAAGCCAGCTTTCAACCCGGCGCGTGGGTCCGTGGACAGGCCCGCAAGCAGTTCTGTCATGCGGTTAATTTCGGATGTCTGGTCATTCACAATGTCATTCACGAACTGAAACAGAACCGGGTCATAAGCAGAACCCGGACTGCGGAGCAGGTCCCGAACCATGGTGATGGCCCCTTGATGATGGTCAATCATCAGCGTTAGGAATTGCCGGTCAAACTCGGTGGAGCTTGCCGCTGCAAGAGCTGCCATTTCTTCGGGCGATGCCATGCCTGCCATATCGTGCGACATATGCATGGCATGATGGGCGGTGGCCTCTGGCACCTTTTCGCCGCGCGCTGCCAGCCAGTCCGACATAAATTCAATTTCGTCCGCCTGGCTTGCATCAATGCGGCCTGCGATGCTGATCAGCTCGGCGCTGTTGGTGCGTTCCGCCACCAGTGCAGCCATTTGCACGGCCTGGTTATGGTGCGGGATCATATCCTGCATAAATGTAACGTCATCGCGGCTGTAGCTGTTTTTGGCAATTTCAATCGCCTGATCTGCCGCCAATGACTGGCTTGGTTTGCCCGGCGCGCCCGGTTGCACGATCGGTGCATCCTGCGCCCATGCCGCGCCCGCCTGCATCACAAGCGCCATGGCTGTTACCGTTGGAATGGTGAATGTACGAAACCCGTTCATCGAATATGTCCCCTAATACCTGTTCAAGCCCAGATCAGCAGCCTACCCGATTTTTCCCCAAAGGCAAAAGGGGTGATAATGATAGGATTGGCAAATCTGTGCTGTGCGCCGGGCCGTAACAACACTTCAGGTTGAAAAGGACAGGCATGGCAAACAAACTCCTTCAAAAACGCCGTATCGCCATTATCGGTGGTGGCATGGCAGGTGTAACTGCAGCCCGGCATCTAACCCGCGCAGGGGCAAGCGTGACGGTGCTGGAAAAAAGCCGGGGCCTTGGCGGGCGCATGGCCACCCGCCGGATGGAGGGCGGCACCACAGCAGACCACGGCGCCCAGTATTTTACCGCGCGCACCCCTGCGTTTCAGGCGTTTGTTCAGGGTGGGCTGGACAATGGCACATTTGCAGATTGGCAGCCTGAGGGCCGCAACGGGGATACCGCACCTGCGTGGTATGTGGGCACCCCCGCCATGAACACCCCACTAAAGGCGGGCGCGGATGGTATTGATGTGCAGCTCAACAACCATGTTGCTGCGGTCGCGAGGGAAGGTAATGCCGTGCGGCTAACGCTCATAGACGCGGCAGACCAATGGTTTGATCAGGTCATCATAACCACCCCCGCACCACAAGCCGCCGCACTAGTGCAAGATCGGCACCCAGACATGGCCACCGCGCTGGACGGCGTTACCATTGCGCCCTGCTGGACCTTGATGCTGGTGCTTGACCAGCCACTGGCTGCCAGCTTTGGTGTTTGGCGCAAAGACCACCCCATGCTGGGCTGGGCCGCCCGCAACAGCAGCAAACCGGGGCGCGATTTCATAGGCGATAGCTGGACCGTGCAAGCAAACCCGGCCTGGAGCGAGCAAAATCTGGAGCTTGAAAAAGAGGTAGCAGCAGAGCAATTGCTGACAGCCTTTCAGACGTTGGTTGGTGCGGCCCTATCGGATGTTGCCCAACAAACCGCGCATCGCTGGCGGTACGCCAAAACCACCACGCCGCTGGGCAAACCGTTTTTCAAAGATGAGGCAAGCCGCATCTACATGGCGGGGGACTGGTGCCTGGGCGCACGGGTTGAATATGCCTTTGAAAGCGGCCTTGCTGCGGCGAGGGACGTTGTGGCGGGCAACCCTTAGACCCTGCCCTGGCTGCCCTTAACAGAGCTAAATATTAAACAAATTTGCTGCTCTTAACTCAGCCACCCTTAAATCAGCCAGCTTCAATTCAAAAGGGTCACGGGTATCTAACAACTCGTTACCAATGATCCAAGCTTTTAGCCGTCGTTTTGATCAAGTTTTTTGACTTCTTCACAGGCGGCCGAAAACCTGTCTTTGCAGGCTTTGTCGTATAGTATGCGGGCTACCTCAATATCACGGTTCACACCCAAACCATCACGGTACAGGTTTGCAAGGTCATTACAGCCGTGCGCGTTACCGCCGTCGCAGGCTTGGGTGTAATATTGGTGTGCGGCAGAATAGTCTTTGGGCATCCCCTCGCCAGATTGGCTCAGGTGCCCAAGGCCAACGCAGCCAACAACCTTTTTGTCATTACAAGCGGCTTGGTAAACCTCTCGCGCCCGCGCCGGGTCTTTCGCAACACCTGTTCCTGTTTCATACATGCTACCTGCGCTAAAACAGGCGTTCTGATTGTTGCTATCACAAGCTGTTTGGAACAATTCAAACGCCCGGCCACCGTCTTGGGCAACGCCGTTGCCATCTCTGTAGAGAAGGGCAAGGTTGCTACAAGATGTGACATATCCCCTGTCACAGGCCTTTTCATAAAGTTCAGCAGCGCGCGTATAATTTCGTTCCACACTTCGGCCATTGTGGTAGCGGATGGCTAGGTTGTTGCACCCGTTAACATTGCCTCCGTCACAGGCCTTTTCATACAGCTCGTTGGCGCGCGCATTATTTTTTGCAACGCCCTGACCATTTACGTACAAGACCCCTAAATTATTGCAGGCACTGGCATTGCCACCCGCACAGCCCGCCTCATAAAACTGCCGCGCTTTGGTGAAATTTTTGGCTTTTACCTCTCGCAGGCCATCGGTGAATGCCTTTTTTGCGCTCGCGGCAAGTCCCTTATCGATCTCAAGCAAAAGGGGTGCGACCTCACGCTGTAGGCCGCTATCGGCATCGTAAGCAAAAAATTCATCGATCTTGGTTTTTGCTTCCGCAAAGCGTTTCAGGCCCGCCAGGATTTTGACCTCAAGCGCCAGAAAGCGCGCATCAGTTTTGCCGCGCAATTCCTCGGCTTTTTTTAGGGCACCAAGGGCGTCCTTAAGGCTGCCATTTGTAAAGGCGTCCTCTGCTGCAAAATAATAGGCCCGCGCCTGCGCCTGATTAGCTGATTGTGCCTGAACGGCGGACGCGGCCAGCGCCGACATTGCGGCAAATAGATATAGTGCCAATAGTTTTTTATTCATTCTCAATCCATCTTCCCAAGAACCTGATCATCCGCCTTCGTTTAAGACACTTCCACAGTGCATATGTTTTGGCTACCACTGCAGCTTGCCACCAATTTTGACATACTCGTCAAAGTCTTCAATAAGCTCGATATTGTTAGAGCGAGCGTAGCGTCGTACTTCTGGCAAAAACTTTCTACACCTGCGGTCTGTAATGCCAAACCAGCCTTTTTTCTTCGGTGTAATGATCCAGTTCCCGCCGTGGTCCATTAGGCCTTCAGACCAAACATCAAGGGATGTCCAAGCCTGTAGCGCCCCCTTGAAAGGGCCGCTTTTTGCAACAGCGCAGGTGTACTCTTTGGACTCAGTAGGTTTCGCGACCTTGGCAACTCCGTCTTTGTAGGAAAGGATCAGCATTTTTGAGAAGGGTATGACCATTCTGCCATTTGATGACCTGACACCCCATTCGCGGTTGTCATTTTTAACAATTTCAAATGTTTGGCTTTTGGTTTCCTCTATCGGTGCAGCTTTCTTTTTTGGGGCTACCTTTGGCTCAGGCTTTTTCCAGCAGTCATTGCTCTGGTCTGGGCTTTGGTCAGGGCAGGCCCAGAAATCATCCTTGCTTGATGTGCTTTGCTGTTGTTCGCCTTCGTCACCCCAAAAACTGTTATCTGAAGTGTTTTGCTCGGGCTCTTCCTGCTCGCCTTCTTCCTTATCCCCCCAGAAGTCGTCGTCTTGTTCGGCCCTTTCTTTTTCCCGCGTCAAATACTCTTTCTGAATACGGTCTATGGCGGCAAAGGGTACCTCCAGCGTGTCGATAGCCAGTGCGCCAACCCGCAAGCGGTCTGCCAAATTCAGGGTATTGCTGGCGGCCTCTTCTGCGTCCGCGCCGCCTGGCAGATAGTTCCACCTAATAAAATCTTGTGTGTTCTGCGGGCTGCTCGGGATGATATCGGTGCCAAGCTCGCCAGAGCGCCGGATCACCAGATGCGGCACGCGTGAAATGGTTTTGGTACCGGATGCAAAAATGGGGTTGCTGGCCAAGGAATAGTTGTTGGGTTGATGCTCTCGCCATGTCTCAGCGTTCAGTTGTGCGCTGTAGGCAAGCACTTGCGTATTCAGGATAATCTCGGTTGGCTTCAACCCGTCAAACCGTTCCAGAAGATCAGGGTATTTTTCCAGGTCACTGCGCCTCAGCGGCGGCTTGCCACTACGGCGGATAACCTCACCCATCTGCCAGCGCAGGGCATAAGATTCGACCGGCTGACCAAAGAAACCGGCCCATTTGAAGGATACCTCCAGCTCTCTGACAAACCCCTGTGTGTGGCGGGATACTTCCTCGCTGGATATCGCCAGTTTGCCCTGAAAGCTTCCGTCCGCCGACCGGGGGACTTCTGTGTATGTTTGCGTATATGCCGCTGTGTTTGCAAAAAACAGTGCAACAACTGCATGAATCAACATCCGTACGGACATATGCCCCATCCCTGAAAGTGACCCCCAAGGCCATATCGCTGTATAAACAAATTGACCTGAACGCACGCTAAACTGCCTGTTAGGAATTGTCAGGTCAACTTTTTGACAGAATTTGCTGAGGGTGGATTTGCAACACCAACACGGGGTTTTTCAACTCAGCTTTATTTGGTTTGGTGCCAGGTTGCGTAGGACATTGATTTTCAATAGTTTTGCTTTTGTAAAGAGTTTGCAAAAGACCTGAAGAAAACTCATCCATGAAATCACAGGAGCCGTTGGTGTCATCTGCTTTTATCGGCAAACTGCCAGATTTAGAGACCAGTATTTTCACTGAAATGTCGATAATGGCTAATGAGTATCAAGCGATTAACCTGTCTCAGGGCTTCCCCGAATTTGATACGCCCGCTTTTTTGAAAGACAAGATAAACCAAGCCGTTAGTGAGGGGAATAATCAATACGCCCCCTCAAACGGCTTGCCTGAGTTGTTAACTCAAATCGCCGACATGGTGCACCGGCATTATCAAGCTGAGTTAACCGCTGAACAAAAACTCGATGGTTTAGAGGGTGTCACGATTACGACAGGGGCAACAGAAGCCCTATGGGTCGCGGTACAAACCCTTGTGCGCGAAAATGATGAAGTGATTGTTTTTGACCCGGCTTACGATTCGTACGAGCCTGCCGTTGAGCTTGCCGGAGGCGTGTGTCGCCATATCGCCCTTCAGGCGCCAAGCTATGCAATAAACTGGGCATTGGTGGAACAAACCATTAATGCGGGCACGCGCGCCATCATCATCAACAACCCGCACAATCCAACAGGTTCAATACTCAGCCAGTCTGACCTCATTGCGCTGCAGACACTCGCTGAAAAATATAACCTGTATGTCATCAGCGACGAGGTATACGAGCACATGACCTTTGATGGCCTAAGGCATGAAAGCGTTTTACGCTACCCTGAGTTATTTAAGCGCGCCTTTGTCGTTTCTAGTTTTGGCAAGACGTTTCATTGCACCGGCTGGAAAATGGGCTATTGCGCTGCGCCAACTGACCTTTCTATTGAGTTCAGAAAAATCCATCAATATGTCAATTTTTGCTCCTTTACCCCCGCGCAAATCGCCATTGCGCAAATGCTGAAACAAGAGCCCTCCCATATCACGGGGTTGGCAGGGTTTTATCAGCAAAAACGCGATCTGCTCGTGGGCGCGCTCAAAGGCTCTCGCTTCACCATTCTGCCGTCAAAAGGCACGTATTTCCTGTTGTTGGATTATTCAGCCATATCGACACTGCATGACCTTGAGTTTTGTCAGTGGCTCACCAAAGAAATAGGCGTTGCCGCCATTCCGCTCAGCCCTTTTTACCCATCGGAACAACGGGCCACGTATCTGGAGACCAACAAAGTGATCCGGCTGTGTTTTGCTAAAAACGATGAGACGTTGCTGAAAGCAGCAGACTTATTACGCGGGCTTTAGAAAAGGCAGGGATGCAATATTCATTGGTAACGCACGCATCCTTCAAGTCTTAGCCCGGCATAGCAACCTGAGCACGACAATGCGGTATATGGATGTGAACGATAATAAGCTACGGAACGCAGTTGAGTTGGCTGTTTGATCAGAATCGAATTGTTTCATATATCGCTTCTACAACACACTCGTTACCATTCACGTTGAGTGTGCCGCCACCGTAAGCATGTATGGTCAAAATGGCTTCGGCACCTATGCTGATGTCTAAGCAGCTATCAGTTTTGATAAAAAGGCTGTTCTCCAACATACTATACCAGTCTTCATCTTCATTAGTTACGGTCACAATATATTTGCCCGCGTTCTGATCGCTCCTTTTAAATACAGCCTCAACATCGCATTGACCGCCACTGTCTATAAAAATTATGTCGCCAGAATATCCATTCATGCGAAGGAGCGAGCGTTCGCCATAAACATATTCGTAGCAATACCTGGTTTTGATAATAAATGGCTCGCTCTGCACCTCGTAAATATCGCTTGCTTGTCGAGTAACATAAACTTCGAAATCCGTTGGTATTGCGACAGTAGACGCGCAAATACTGATTGCGAGTAATGAGAACCTGGCTGCGATCATAATCATAGTTGATGCTAGAATTTGACTATCTCACCACCTTCAAACACAATGGCAGAGACGGTAATTTCTTGTGTTCCAGTTTGTTCTAAAACAAGAGGCAGAAGCTTGTCGTATGTCTCGCCGTCAATAAATTGATTATCTTTAAAAACGTAAAATAGTCTGTTTTTGCTTGATTTGGCAGCTTTGATTTTTTGTTCCATTGTACCTTTCATTTTATGAACCGACTTTCCGAATACATTTTTGAAGTCAGCTATGAACTCAATACCCACAATTGTCCGGTCCGTTTTATTTTTAAAGTTAGGCATAAAGTCGATAACTTGCGAATAGTCACGTTCGGTACGCCGGAAGAACGATTGTTCTAGTTCCAAATAGTCTTGCCAGTTCTCTTTTGCGGATGCCAATATTTCATAAGTGCCATCATCTTTTAGTATTATGGTTCGGCCATCAGTAGTGGTTACAGTTTCATCTGCCCAGCTTGCCGTCGTAAGAAAACATAGGGCTATTAGTTTGGAAAATGCATTCATTAACCTTCCCCCTTTAGTTAAAATGCTATACCTTAAGCTTATAAAACGCACGGAAAAAGTGTGCTACGGAATTTTTGACAAGGAAAATGAGCTAAGCCATTGAAAGGCATGGTGCCCGGGGGCGGATTTGAACCACCGACACACGGATTTCTAAAATATATAGCTGCGTAATTTATTGATATTATTCATATAATATAGCACATCATTTTAATGTGCTGTATATTGTGTAATATGAAATTCAATTGTTTGATGTATTTTTATGTCTGGAAAGAATTCACCCAAAAAACCAAGCGATGACAAGCTTTCCGTTAACGAAGAAATATCAGTATTACTTTCATATCATAGCTCCGCGTGGGGAGAAATTAACACCCGAATTGCATCGCGACAAACGGTTCAATTAGCCTTCGTAACAATCACGCTTACATTTTGCGCTCTAGCTTTTAGTGTTTATGAAAAATTTATAGATGATCAAGGTGATACAGCGCTAGTCTTCCTTTTTGGCTCCTTGTTAGCAACTGCACTATCATGGGTTTATTTCGCTTGGACACGACATAATGAAGGTATTATTGGCCTTTTAGTTGACTTCAACAAAAGCAACGAAAATCAGATAGATACGCTATTAGGAAAGACAGAAAGTGGATGGAATAATAGTTCTAAGTATACTAATAGCTTGATACACAGAAGATGGTCGGATCGAGTAATGTATCTTATGCATTCAATGACAGCGGTTCCTTCGATTCTTGCTCTTGCCAGCGCAGATAACCTGAATTTAGTCAGTCTGAGCTTGTCAGATAGGGCGCATTTAGTTTTAGTGTTTCTATCTATTTTGCCAGTTTACATGACCTATCTGACGCGGCAAATGAGAGAAAAATAATATCCATTAGCTACGCGTCAATCCATACCGCCTTGTAGCATTAATATTTGCTAATGCATGTTAGTAAGCGTTTGCATGGGGCAAGGTTAAACTTGTATATAATGTTCAGCCGTCGAAAATGTTTACTGAGTCGCCCAATTTACCGCACTTCATTGCTCAATGGTCATTATCCCGCAAACCAGTCATTTGGTTGAACAAACGTTAAGCTCAAAACGATGAAAACGCACGGCAAAAGTGTGCTACGGATTTTTTGACAAGAAAAATGAGCTAAGCCATTGAAAGGCATGGTGCCCGGGGGCGGATTAGGTTCGCTAAAGCTCACCAGCTACGCCTGCGGCTCCGCAAAGAACAGGGGTCCCAATCTCGGTCCCGCAGACAAAATCAAAAAAGCCACCCCAAAAAGGAGTGGCTTTTTTAATGGTGCCCGGGGGCGGATTAGTCTCGGCGCTTTGCGCCTCGTCAGCTTTGGCTTCGCCTCGCTATGAACAGTGGTCAAAGCCGCTACCCGAAGGAACCACAAAAAAAGCCAGTCCGAAGACTGGCCTTTTTAGTGGTGCCCGGGGGCGGATTTGAACCACCGACACGCGGATTTTCAATCCGCTGCTCTACCCCTGAGCTACCCGGGCACATCTAAACTGGTCGGGTGGGTTGCCCGAGATGCGAAGCGGTGTTTAGCCAATATTCACGGGCCTGTCCAGCGGTGAATCGAATTTTTTGGAAGGGGTGGGTTGCTCCGGGCACGGGGGCCTCTGGGCTTAGGGCGATCCAAAGCAACCCATGCATTACTTAGCGTTTGCCGACTGTCCGTTTGATCCAGTCTGTCACCAGGCTGAAGGTTTCGCCCATATTATTGTGCCCCACGGCGGACATAAGCGCATATTCATAGGGCTTACCGTCATCTATCAGCAGCTCAAGCCGTTCGATCGACAGGTCCACCGGCACGCTGCCGTCGCGCGCACCAAAAACCCACAGGCCCGGCATATCAAGCCCTTGCAGGCTATCATTTGGGTTCATGTCCTTGCCCAGAAAACTCGGCCACACGTAGGGGATCAGGCGCGCTTCCAATGCTTCGCTGTAGGGGGGCACCCGCTTGCTATCCAAATCCTTGGTGTATTTACTGTATATATCTTCTTCGCTGACGCGGCTGACCGGCCCGCTCCAAAGCACCATGAAATCAATGGCGTTTGTTTTCTCCTGGGCGTTCTTTTGGGCGTTTTCTTGGGCCATTTCTGCGGCCACCGGCACAATCCATCCGGCTTGGCTGATGCCGGTTAATCCAACGGGCACCCCTTCAAGCTGGGGGTGACTGCGCAAGGCCTCCAGCGCGGCCAGCGCATCATTGGCCAGCAGGCGAATATTTTTTTCTGTGACAGCTTGGTTGCCCTCATAAGTGCCGCCCGACGCACCGACGCCGCGCTTATCATAAACCAGGGCGGCAATGCCCTCTGCGGCAAAGCGCTGCGCCCAATGCAGGGGGCGTGTTTGCGGGCCGGAGCCATGCACAAACACAACAGCAGCATGCACGTCCCCTTTGGGGAGCAGGATCGAGCCTGCAAGCTGGGTATCTTGGCTGATGAAGTTTATGTCATGGGATGGGGTATCATTGCCATACGCTACGCTGCCGCCAAGCAGGAGCATGGCCAGAAAGGCTATTTTTTTCATTGTTTTATCCGTCGCTGTTTTTTTTATGTCGCCAAGATATAGGCAATCAGCAGCGCATTACAATGTGCAAAAAAACCTACCCTTCGTCCCCAATGTCATCCGGGATTTCGCTATCGCCCGGCAGGACATAGCTTTCGTTCAGCCATTTGCCCAAATCCAGGTCTGCACAGCGTTTGCTGCAGAACGGTCTGTACGCCTTTACCGTTGGCTTGCTGCATTGCGGGCATTTCGCTTTGCTAACAGGTTTAACCGGTTTTTCGCTCATTATGCCTGATCCTTATCCGCCACGCAGGAACACATCAGGTTCACTGCCCAGCATCAACTCTACATCCCGGTGGCTGGTTTGTTTTAATTCGTCCAGGAACGCGCTGTGCGCTTTTATCCAGTTGATCACAGGGTCCGGCCCCGATACTATCAGCGCTCCGTGTGTTTTGCTGCGTCCCAGGTGCGCCCCGCGCCGCAGCAGGTCAATCGCCACTGCGCTGGCGCGTCTGCGCGGCAGGCCGGGGGCCTGCATCCGGCCCTTCAGCGACACACCGCTGCGCTTACGGGCAAATTCCACCAGCCCAAAAGTGGACAGGCCGGTGTGGTTCAGAGGCACCCGGTCGGTGCGGGCCATACGTTCAATCAATGACATCAGTTCCCGCGCAGCTCCCTTTGCGCTCATGTCAATAAAGTCAACCACCACCAGCCCGCCAATGTCCTGAAACCGCAGGTGATACAGGGTGGCAAGGGCTGCTTCCAGGTTTACCTGAACCTTTGCGTCCGAGGCGCTGCCACCCTTGAAGGCGCTGCCCATGTTCACGTCCACCACCGTCATTGCCGGGGTTTCTGTGATGCTGATCCAGCCCCCGGATGGCAGTTCAATGCGTGGGCTCAGCGCTTCGTCAATCGCCTCGTTTACACCGTAATGGTCAAATGCCGGGTCGCTGCCTTTGTAGGGTGAAAGCCGGTCCAGAAGGTCTGGCCAGTGTTTGCTGGCGATGGCCTTGGCATCCGCGAACGCGCTGCCGCCTTCTACCATGATGGCGGCGTCGTTGGTTTGATTGTTGGCGTCTGGTGCTGCCAGCAGGGCTTTTTCAAGCGGGCTGAAAGCATGCACCAGCCCCGGCGTGTCGGTGGGGGCGGCAAGGGCGACGGTCAGGCGCTCTGCTTCTGCAATCACGGCTTCTACCGGGGCGCGCTCGGCGCGGCTGCGCACAATCAAGGTGGCATTTTGGGCAAAGGGTTTCAGGTCACTTTCGAGCGCCTTGAGCGTGCGCGGCGGCAGGTCCTTGGAAAAATTAAGGCGGCTTGTACCCGCTTCCGCCACCATATAGCGACCCATAAGCCGGGGGCGGGGGGTGATGCTGACGGCTTTGGCTTCCTGGGTGCCGGGTTCGGCGATCACCTGAACCAGAAGCCGCTCGCCTTCGGTGACGCAGTCTTTGATGGAGTGTACTTTGCGGCTGTTTGGGCCTTTGACCCGCAGTTTGGCCCGCCGCAGGTTCATCACCCCTTGCAGGCCGCAGCCTAAGTCCGCGAAGGCCATGTCATTGGCGGTATCAACGCTGGTGATGCGCGCAGCAAACACGCCGTCCAGGGGGCTTAAGCTGATGTCATCATGAAATCGCAGGTCGGTTGGCAGGCCGTCTTCGTCGATGTCGGCGCTGCGGGCACCGCCAATGCCGGGTTCGATCACCGTAAGGGGGGGATTGGTCATGATGGTGCCTTTAAGTGGGTGTTGAGCCAGCCGCCCACCTCAAACAGGGGCAGTCCAACCACGCCGGAATAAGAGCCCGAGAGAAACCGCACAAAGGTGGCAGCAAAGCCCTGAACGGCATAGCCACCGGCTTTGCCATGCCATTCACCTGAGGCGATGTAGGCATCAATGTCGGCGGTGGAAAGCCGTTTGAACGCAACAGTGGAGGTGACGGACTTGGTCAGCTGTTTACCGCCTGCACTGTCATGGGGCAGGATCAGCGAAATGCCGGTAATGACCCGGTGCCGCCTGCCGGACAGCAGAGCGAGGCAGGCGCGGGCGGTGGCTTCATCTTCGGCTTTTGGTAAAATCCGCCGACCGCAGGCAACAACTGTGTCTGCTGCCAAAACCAGCGCGGTGGGGTATTGCGGCGCGACGGCGGCGGCTTTTTCCAATGCCATGCGTTCGCCGTAAAGTCTGGGCAGCTCGCCCGAACGGGGCGTTTCATCAATGTCGGCAGGCACAACTTTTGATGGGGTCACACCGATTTGCGCCAACAATTCAAGCCGACGGGGTGACGCCGACGCCAGTACAAGTTGCATGTCGTCTGATAGAAGTGTGGTGTTGGGGGCGGTCATAAAGGACCGAACCCGCTATTTGAAACGATAGGTAATGCGACCTTTGGTAAGGTCGTAAGGTGTGAGTTCAACAAGCACATCGTCTCCTGCCAGCACCCGGATGCGGTTTTTGCGCATTTTACCGGCGGTGTGGCCGAGAATCTCGTGGTCATTTTCAAGTTTTACCCGGAACATGGCATTCGGTAGCAGTTCGGTGACTGTACCGCGCATTTCGAGGACTTCTTCTTTAGCCATTTTGTCTCCTTGTCATGGCTCTTAATTCGCGCACATACATGACGAGATTGACCTCAAAAAGCAACCGTTTTGCCCTGTTTTTCGCGCCTTTCATGCCTTTTTTTGCCAAAAAATGTAATTTTTTGACATCCAGACAGGCAAAATTTCGGGTTTTGGGGTGCCGGAAACGCCTCAAAACGGGAAACGATCTGCGATCATGGTTTCCAGTCGTTCACGCACAAGCCGGTAACTGTCGATCACCTGATTGCGGTTGCCTTCGCTGTCTGACGGGTCTGGCGTTGGCCAGAATTCGAGCTGAAATTTCGATCCATTTCTGGTCTTTTCAATATGATCCCGGCTCTCGGGTGTGAGCGCTATGACAAGGTCAAAAAGCGAGATATCAATTGAGCTTAGCGGTTTTGGCTGATGGTCTGAAATGTCCATCCCGCCTTCTTCCATGGCCGCGACAGAGAAGGGGTCCAGGTTCCCTGCGATCAAGCCAACCGAATCGACAAAAAGACGCCGTTTGCTGTGGCGGGCTGCCAGTGCCTCGGCCATGGGGCTGCGCACGGCATTCTGGTTGCACACAAACAGAACACTTTGAATTTTCTTTTTTTCTTCAGGGGGTTGCGTGCTTGTCATCGCGGCCCCCTGCCATCCTTGAGGTGTAACACGCAAACCAGTGTAAACAGCCGCCGGGCGGTTGGCATGTCTAATTCTACCTTGCCGTTCAGCCGTTCCATCAACAGAGTGCTGCCTTCGTTGTGCAGCCCCCGGCGCCCCATGTCGATCGCTTCAATCTGGGACGGCGATGCGGTTTTGATCGCTTCGTAATAGCTGTCACAAATGGCGAAATATTCCCGGATGATTCGCCGGAATGGGGTCATTGCCAGACGAAAGCTCATCAATATTTGGTCGCCTTCGTTTTTCACGTCAAACTGCAAGCGGCCCTCAATGGTGCCAAGATGCAGTTTGTAAGGCCCCTGATACGCCTCGTCTGCCGACTTCAGCAGATAAAAGCTATTGTCTTCCAGCAAGTCAAAAATCGCTATGCGGCGTTCATGCTCTACATCCGCGCTCCAGCGGACAATAGTTGATTCGTCCAGCGTAACATCAATCAGTTTTCGGCTGGTCATAGGCGGGTTTGCTTTGCTTTAGTCGTCGTTTTCGGCGTCGCTTTTATCATCCAGCCGAATGGTAACAGAAAGCGCGTGTGCGCCAAGCCCTTCTTCGCCGGCAAGCGTTGCGGCCGCTGGGCCGATGGTGCGCAGGCTTTGTTCATCACATTCGACAAATGTTGTGCGTTTCATGAAATCATACACGCTCAGGCCGCTTGAAAACCGGGCTGTGCGTGCTGTTGGCAGAACATGGTTTGGCCCCGCCACATAATCGCCAATCGCCTCTGGGGTGTGCCGTCCAAGGAAAACCGCCCCCGCGTTGCTGATTTTCCGGCGCATGCCTTCGGCGTTATCGACGCACAGTTCCAGATGCTCCGGGGCCAGCCGGTCAGTCAGCGGGATGGCATCATTCAGCGTTTTGACCGTGATAATCGCGCCGTAATCCCGCCAGCTTGCCAGCGCAATGTCGCGGCGGTCAAGGCTTGCCAGATGGTCCTCAACTGCTGCTTCAACCATGCGGGCATATTTGGCGTCATCGGTAATAAGGATGCTTTGGGCGACTTCGTCGTGTTCTGCTTGCGATAACAGGTCAGCGGCGATCCAGCGCGGGTCGGTTTTATTGTCCGCAATCACCAGAATTTCACTGGGGCCTGCAATACTGTCGATGCCGACCTTACCAAAAACCTGGCGCTTGGCTTCCGCCACAAACGCATTGCCCGGCCCAACAATTTTATCCACTGGTGCAATGGTTTTTGTACCATAAGCCAGTGCCGCGACGGCTTGCGCCCCGCCCACCCGGTATATTTCTGTCACGCCCGCCAATTTGGCGGCAGCCAGCACCAGCGGGTTCAACACATCATCAGGGGTTGGTACCACCATGACAATGCGGTCAACGCCAGCCACCTTTGCCGGTACGGCATTCATCAATACGCTGGACGGGTAACTGGCTAGCCCACCTGGCACATACAGTCCCGCCGCTTGCACCGGTTTCCAGGCTTGGCCAAGGCGAACACCCGCATCATCGGTGTAATCCAAATCGCTTGGCAACTGGCGTGAGTGAAACGCCCGGATACGGTCTGCCGCCAGCATCAGTGCGGCTTTTACATCATCGTTAATGTTGGTCCAGGCGGCATCAATCTCGTCTTGTGCAATTGCCAAGCCTTTGCTTGCAACATCAAAGCGGTCAAACTTTGCGGTCAGCTCCGCTAGCGCTGCGTCACCACGTTCCTGCACATCAGCCAGAATGCCCGCAACTACGTCTCTTACATCGCTGGACGATTCGCGCTTTTGGCCCAGTAATTTGGTGAACTGCTGCTCAAAATCAGCGGCGGTGCTATCAAGTATCTGCGCCATCGGCGAGTACCTCTCTAAAGCGATCAATCCAGTAGTTGATTTCCTGTGGGCGGGTTTTAAACGCTGGGCGGTTTACCACAAGGCGGGATGTAATCTCGGTCAATACTTCCACTTCCTTGAGTTTGTTGGCTTTCAGCGTGCCACCCGTTGAAACCAGATCAACAATCCGTTTTGACAAACCCAGGCTTGGTGCCAGTTCCATGGCACCATTTAGCTTTATGCATTCCGCCTGCACACCGCGCCCCGCATAGTAGGCGCGTGTCAGGTTCGGATATTTTGTCGCCACCCGTATGTGGGACCATTCTTTGGGGTCGGTGTTGGGCTCATCTTCTGGCATGGCCAGCGACAGACGGCAGTGACCGATATCCAGATCCAGCGGTGAATACAGGTCCGAATAGCCAAATTCCTGCAGTACATCATTGCCAACAACACCCATATGCGCCGCGCCAAACGCCACAAAGGTCGCGGCATCAAACGCCCGCACCCGAATGATCGACAAGCCATCTATATTGGTGGCAAATTCAAGCTGCCGTGATTTCGGGTCGTCGAAGGCAGCTTCTGGCTCAATGCCAGCAGCGCGCACCAGCGGCATGACTTCACCAAGAATGCGGCCCTTCGGCAGAGCAAGAACAAGTTTGTCGCTGAGTTCCATCAGGTATCCTATCCGTCGATGGGGTGAGACCGTCGTTTAATCTTTGTGGCTGGGCCGTGCCTTGGCTTCCCAGGGTGTGGTCAGGTCCGTCAGGGTGGCGTCAACCACCTCGCACGACAGGCGAATAGACCCACCCCCTGCAAAGTTCAGCAGGATTGTTGTGCCAACACCTGTGTCGTGGGCTTCCATGTCCAACAGTTCCAGTACGGTATCAGAGGCGTTCAGATCAATACCATTAAGCTGCACGCTTGATATGCCAACAAAATGCAGGCCCGCGCGCACGCGCTCTCCCTTAGGGCGCCGGAACCAGCTCTTTTTTTCCCAGCGGTAACGATTGCCAACAAACGCGAACAGTTTTTCATCCGGTTGCCAGGCCATATCGCCCACTTTCACGGTAGCGTCTTGCATCAGGGTCGACATTACCGTCAGGTCCTCGGGCGACTGCGCGATCAATTTAAGGGATTCGATCATGGATGGGCGGCTCATTCCGTCTGAAAAAGAATATAACAGTGCCTTGGCGCACGGCGCGACACATCGGGTGCTTGTTCGTGACGCAATGTAGGCGCTGCTTGTCCTACCTTCAAGTAAGGAATGCAGGCAATTCAGGAATCCGTCTGTGGCGGGAATATCAAGGCATGCCACCTTGGGGTGCGACTGAATGTGGCAGGGTAGGGCGCATGGCTTGACAGCGCTCTTATATTATCGCTTCTATACCCAAGGGTTAGATATAACTATTTGGTTTAGAGCATGTCACAGGTCAAAAAAATTCTCGTAGTTGGGGGCGGCACGTCTGGGTGGCTAACTGCAAATTATCTATCGCGTCATTTGGGCGGAGACCGCGAAGGCGGGGTTGAGGTAACGCTTATTGAATCAAGCGATATCCCGACCGTCGGTGTGGGAGAAGCCACCATTCCCCCCATCCGCACGTTGGTGTCTGCGTTGGGCTTTGATGAAGCAGAGTTCATGCGGGAAACATCGGCAACCTTCAAGTTGGCAATCAAGTTTGATAACTGGCTGCACGGGGCCGAAAAAATGGGCGATGTGGCCCACAGCTATTTCCATACGTTTGGCAAGTTTAATCAGGTAAACGGCGACCTGATGGCACCATACTGGTTGATGGACCGGGAAAACAGCGGCCTTGGGTATGTTGATTATTCCATGATGGAAGGCGGCATTTGTGCCGGCGGTCGGGGGCCCAAGCGTATCACCGATCACCAATATGTTGGGCCGCTGCAGTATGCTTATCATTTTGACGCTGGACGGTTGGCAGAATTACTCAAGAAAACCGGCAAAAAGCGCGGCGTGACACAAGTGATTGCGACGGTCGAGGATGTGGAACTGGCGGAAAACGGTGACATCGCCAGCGTAAAAACCAAGGAACACGGCGATTTTACCGCTGACCTATATATCGATTGTACGGGTTTCCACGCCCGTCTGATCGAAAAGGCGATGGGTACCGAATTTACCAGCATGAATGATGTGCTGTTCTGTAACAGTGCGGTTGCCTGCCAGATCCCCTACGAAAGTGAAAAAGAAGCCATCCCGCCCTATACGACCGCCATGGCGCATTCAGAAGGCTGGACGTGGGACATTCCGCTGAATAACCGGCGGGGTGTTGGGTACGTGTATTCCAACAAGTATGCCGACAAGGACAAGGCGGAAGAGCTATTGCGGTCTTATCTGGGGCCGCGCGGCGATGACCTGAATGTTTGGCATATTGATATTCGCACAGGTAAACGGCGGCAGCAGTGGAAAGGAAACTGCGTTTCTGTTGGGCTGTCGGCAGGGTTTATTGAGCCACTGGAGTCTACAGGCATTTTCTTGGTGGATATGGCGCTGCGCTGGCTTGCTGATTTTATCTCAACTACAGATAAATTTGAGGTTTCTGCCCGCGACTTTAATCGCAGGATGAATGAAACATACGCTGACATTATTGATTTCGTGAAGCTGCACTATGCGATTACCAAGCGCACCGACAGCGAATTTTGGATTGATAATGCAAATCCTGACACCTGGACAGATACGCTGCGCGATAAGCTGGATAGCTGGCAACGTAGAGTACCAGGCCTGTATGAATTTTCTGGCTTCCCTCAGGTGTTTGGCCTGACCAACCATTTGCAGGTTCTGTATGGCATGGATTACCTACCTGACCTGACCGGCCAGGAACATAAGTTCAGGCACATGGAAGCGGCGCGGGCTCAGTCCCGCAAGTGTCAGGGCGCAGCACAAGGCGGATTGGCTGTTATGCCAATGCACCGGGATTTGATTGACCAGATTTATAAGACAGGGTTCCAGCCGGCCACCAAAACCGGTTAGCCGGTGGTGCTGTCAATCCGAGCACTGCCATTATCCCGTTTGTGCTTCCGTCTTTTTGAGCGGTGATCCTGCTGTTGCTGGTTTTCACTTGCGTCTTCGTATAACGGAAGAAAAGTGTGTCGATGCTGATGCATGGCAGTATGCGGCCAGGATCTCGCACTGGCGTCCAGGTTTCGATGGTATTTTGATTTTACCGTCTCCATGATGCAAAATCAGCTCAAATTAGGTTTGGTCCTTTTAAGGAGAAAGCGATGCGGTTTTTAGCGGTTTGTTTGGCATTTTTTGTGATGCCGGTACCGGGTTACGGGGTGGAACCAGAGCAGTCGGCGGAATTACACGCTCTTTTTGCCGAAGAATGGCAAGCGCGCATCAACCGAAACCCGTTTATGGCAGTGTCCGCTAGTGTTAAAGGTCATGGGCACCGTCTACCGGATGTTTCGCCTGAGGCGCAAACTAGGTCTCTGCAGGCCGACAAGGATTTTTTGACGAGACTTCAGTCCATCAACCGCGCAAGTTTAACCCCGGAAGATCAGGTCAACTATGATATTTTCGATTTTGTTCTCAGGAGCAGAATTGATCACGCAGCGTTCAAACCCTGGCGTATTCCGTTTTTGGCGGACGCCGGGTTTCATATGCAGTTGGCAAGCTCTGTGGAGGCAAGCCCGGCATCCAGCGTTCAGGACTATGAAGATTACATCACTCGTCTTGCTGGTGTAGGCGACTATTTTGATCAGCAGATTGCCAACATGCAGATGGGGCTGGAGGACGGTTTCTCTCAGCCACAAGCAATTCTTGCCAAAATAGCGCCAAGTTTTAAAGCGCATGCGGATGTTACGTCTCCTGCGGACAGTGTTTTCTACGCTCCCTTTCAGCATATGCCGGCAAGCATAGAACAAGCGGATAAAGACCGCCTCATGTCCGAGGGTAAAACGGTCATCGCCGAAACAGTCATTCCGGCCTACCAGCGTCTAAACAGCTTTTTTGTTGAGGACTATATGGCTCTTGCCCGCACAACCCTTGGTGCGGTCGAAATGCCGGACGGTGTTTCTTATTACGACCAGCGCGTCAAATATTACACCACCACTGGCTTGTCTGCTGCTGAGGTACATGCGCTGGGCCAGTCTGAAGTTGCCCGTATTCGGGGCGAAATGAATGGTATTATTGAGAGTGTCGGTTTTACCGGCAGTTTTGCGGCGTTTCTTGAGTTCCTGCGGACAGATCCGCAGTTTTATGCTGAAACACCGAAACAGCTGTTGCAGGAAGCCGCCTGGATATCCAAGCGGATCGACGAAAAACTGCCAGCCTTTTTCGGCCGTTTGCCGCGCATGCCCTATGGCGTTAGGGCGGTGCCTGAGGAAATTGCGCCAAACTACACCACGGGGCGTTATTGGGGTGCTATTCCGGGAAAGCGGGGCGGGCTTTTTATGGTAAACACGTATGCGCTTGATAAGCGTCCGCTCTATTCACTTGCGGCTCTCGCCCTGCATGAGGGCGTGCCGGGCCACCACTTGCAAAACGCTTTGTCGAAAGAAGTGCAAAATGTGCCGGAGTTTCGGAAAAACCTGTATGTGAACGCCTTTGGTGAAGGCTGGGGCCTTTATGCCGAAAAGCTTGGCATCGACATGGGCATTTATGAAACTCCCTTTGAGAATTTTGGTCGTTTGAGCTACGAAATGTGGCGGGCGGGCAGGCTGGTGGTTGACACTGGGCTGCATGCAATGGGTTGGTCACGAGATCAAGCTGTTACTTTTTTCACCGAAAATTCGGCGCTTTCACTGCACAATATCAACACTGAAGTGGATCGCTATATTGCTTGGCCAGGTCAGGCTCTGGCCTACAAAATGGGCGAGTTAAAAATTCTGGAGCTGCGGGACCAGGCACAAAAAGCACTCGGCGACCAGTTTGATATCCGTGCCTTCCATGATGCTGTGCTGGAAAATGGCACGTTGCCCCTCAGTCTTCTGCAGGTGAAAATCGATGCCTATATCAGAAAGGTCGGCGCTGACGCCGGTTAAGCGGGTTTGTAATGGTTGCGCGTTCGGCAATGCCGGAGTAGTTGGCAATGATAAACCCGATATCGGCAGACAGCTCCTGCTTTAGTCGTTAATGCGTTCAATCTGTGCGCCAACGCCGCGCAGCTTGTCTTCAAGCCGTTCGTAGCCGCGGTCCAGATGATACAGTCGGTTAATCACGGTGTCGCCGTCTGCGACAAGGCCTGCCAGTGCCAGGCTCATGCTGGCGCGTAAGTCGGTTGCCATCACCTGCGCCCCGCGCAGGCTTGAAACACCGCGTACCGTCGCACTGGCACCTGTTACCGTAATATCAGCACCTAGGCGGCATAGTTCCGGCACATGCATAAACCGATTTTCAAAAATGGCTTCGGTGATTACACTGGCGCCGTCCGCGACCGCCGCAAGGGCCATAAACTGCGCCTGCATGTCGGTTGGGAAGGCCGGGAATGGTTGGGTAACGATATTGAAGCCTTGTACGTGCCCGTTTGATTCAACGCGCACACCTCCGTCTTCTTCGCTGACGATTGCGCCCGCTTCCGATAACACATCCATGGGGACTTGCATGTCCGGTAGGCGCGCGTTTTTTAGCAGCAGATTACCCCGTGTCATCAAGGCCGCAACCGCGTAGGAGCCAGCTTCGATTCGGTCCGGCATGACGGCGTATGTGCAGCCATGCAAGCGGTCCACGCCTTCAACGGTGATGGTTTCCGTTCCCGCTCCGCTGATTTTTGCGCCCATCGCAATCAGGCAATTGGCAAGGTCAGCAATTTCCGGCTCGCGCGCGGCATTTTCGATGGTGCTGGTGCCTTTGGCCAGTGCGGCGGCCATTAGGATGTTTTCTGTGGCACCCACCGAGACAAAGGGAAAACGCACCGTGCCGCCCACAAGCCCGTTTGGTGCGCTGGCGCGGACATACCCGTCTTCCAGTTCAATGTCGGCACCAAGGGCTTCAAGCGCTTTCAAGTGCAGATCAATTGGGCGGTTGCCGATGGCACAACCACCTGGCAGCGAAACAGTGGCCTGCCCCTCGCGCGCGACCAGGGGGCCAAGCACAATGATAGAAGCACGCATCTTGCGCACAATGTCGTAGGGCGCGACGGTATCAGCGATGTTTGATGCATCAAACGTCATGCTGCGCCCGGTTACTGCGCCGCCGCTGCTGCCTGCGATGGTAACAGTTGCCCCCAAGTGGTTGAGAAGATCGCATAAGGTGGAAATATCCGCCAGCCGAGGCAGGTTGGTTAGTGTCATGGGTTCATCGGTTAGCAGCGGCGCACACATCAGGGGCAGCGCTGCATTTTTTGCGCCGCTGATGTCGATGGTGCCTTCAAGCCGGTTGCCACCTGTTATGACCAGTTTTTCCATGGATGATGTGCCTTTGCTGATGTGACCGCGTTTATGGTTATCTGCCGGTCAAAAACGGCAGCAAAACGGCAGGGCTGAGATTTAAAGCTTTGGCAAGGTTACGCCGCGCTGGCCCTGATACTTGCCGGCCCGGTCGCTGTAGGCGGTTTCGCACGGCTCATTGCCTTGCAGGAACAGGAACTGGCAGGCCCCTTCGTTGGCATAAATTCGGGCAGGCAGGGGCGTGGTGTTGGAAAACTCCAGCGTTACGTGGCCTTCCCAGCCGGGTTCCAGCGGCGTGACATTCACGATGATGCCACAGCGTGCGTATGTGGATTTGCCAAGGCAAATAACGAGCACGTCTTTGGGGACGCGGAAATATTCTACGGTGCGTGCCAGGGCAAAGCTGTTGGGCGGGATGACGCATTCGTCGGTGTCGCGATCAACAAAACTTTTAGGCGAGAAATTCTTGGGGTCCACAACCGCCGAATCGACATTGGTAAATATTTTAAATTCGGGCGCGACGCGGGCGTCATACCCATAGGATGACAAGCCGTAGGAAATATTGCCGTCCCTGATCTGGCCATCAACGAAGGGTTCGATCATGCCATGCTGCTGCGACATCGTTCGGATCCATTTGTCGGACATGATGGACATGATGCTGCGTTCCCCCGTTGGTTACCCGTCTATGATTATTGCAAGGGGCCTCTAGTGTAGCCGGACCCAGACCCGAAGTTTTGTAAGCCAATCTCTATGGCTTGCCAAGCTTCTTTATACAAGATGTTGTGCCGCAGTGAGAACGACTAGTCTTCGGGTTGTTTGCGCACGCGTGCCTGATCTTTGCGGCGGCGCAGGTTGGCACGCAACGCTTGTGAAAGCCGCGCCTGTTTTTCGTCGGATTTGGCTTTTTCCGACGTGTTTTTTCTGGCCGATTTGGAAGCTGTGTCTGTCATGCAGCTAACCTGCTTAAAAAGATGATGGTTTTCAAGATGGTTCTGCAAGATGTGTGGTAAAAAATGTTGTGTGCCGCGTTTGTGTCCTTAGTTTTGGCTTGCATCCGCCCCCCTCGTGTGGCAATAGGCCCGGCGAACGGCGCACCATGCGCTGCGCCCGTTTGACAGGCCGCCGTAGCTCAGTGGTAGAGCGCACCCTTGGTAAGGGTGAGGCCGGGAGTTCAATTCTCCCCGGCGGCACCATTTCTCAGAAAATCAGAAAACCAACTTAGGTGCTTTGCGCGCTGTCTCGATTATTGCTAAACACCAGCTATGACTGAGATGATGGCATCAAAATCTACGGAAAATCTGGTCCGCACCTGCTCTATTTGGCGTGCGCTGGAAGACATTGGCGATACACCAGTGCTGCTGATACTCGAGTCTATCTGGATGGGTATGAGCCGATTTGGCGAAGTGCAGGGCCGAACCGGACTATTGAAAGCCCTGTTGTCTGACCGGTTAAAGCGCTTGATCGAAAAAAAGATTTTGATCAAGCGTCCGATTGCCCACGCGCCGAAATCCCATGAATATGCCCTGACCGCCAAAGGCGTTGACCTGTTTTCTGTGGTGCTGATGCTGTATCGCTGGGAACGCGACTGGGGGTTTGCGCAAGCAAGGCGCGATCTGCTGGTGCAGCACACTCCATGCGGCGCAGTGCTGGAGCCAGTAACCGCATGCGGATCATGTGGCGGTGTGTTTACGCTTGATGACGTTAACTGGAAACCGGGTCCCGGTATTGGCTGGATGGCGCCTTACTACAGCAGACGGCGCAACCAGCAAGGGTTTGAAACAGATCAACCCAGCCTATTGCGGGGGTCAGTCGAGATTTTGGGCGACCGCTGGTCGGCGCTGGTGATGCGGGCAATATTCACGGGCATTCGGCGGTTCGATGGTATCCAGAAAGATACGGGCGCGGTGCCCAATACTCTGTCATCCCGGCTCAAGTCCCTGACCGAACTTGGCGTTATCAAAGCTGAACCCTATCAGCATTCCCCAACCCGGTTTGATTATTATCTTACCCGCAAAGGGTATGATTATTATTACATCGTCATGATGTTGATGTTGTGGGGTGACAAATATTATGGCACACCGGAAGGGCCCCCTGTTGTGCTAACCCACAAAAACTGTGGCAAAAGCCTGAAACCGTTAGTTTCTTGCCAAAAATGCGGCGAAATCGTCTTGCCGCAGGATGTCTCTATCATCAGCAACTCTTAACACAGAGTCCGGTTTTCATTGACTAATCAGCAAAAATACTTCATACGGCAGTAACTATTATAAACATACCATACAGCGAGAATGAATTATGCCAACGCTTGTGAATACTGTTGCTGCGACGCTTCCAGAGACCGACCATCCGTATCTGACCGGGGCATGGACCCCCAATTTTGACGAATACGATGCAGATGACATGCAGGTAATCGGCGAAATCCCTGCTGATATTGATGGTATTTATATCCGCAACACAGAAAACCCGGTGCACGACAGTATTGGCAGATACCATCCGTTTGATGGTGACGGCATGCTGCATATGATGCGACTGTCGAACGGTAAGGCAGAATATAAAAACCGTTTCATTCGCACCCGTGGTTTTGAAGCAGAGGCAGAGGCTGGTGGACCGCTGTGGATTGGATGCATGGGCAACCCGAACAAATCCAAAAGATCAGGTTGGGGTGCGCATGGCCATGTGAAGGACAGTTCATCGACCGATGTGATTGTTCACGCAGGGAAAATCCTGTCGACATTCTGGCAGTGCGGCGAAGGCTACCGCCTTGACCCGCAAACGCTGGAAACACTGGGTATTGAAGGTTGGACACCAATTGACGGTATTTCAGCCCACCCTAAACTGGACCCGGCAACCGGCGAGCTGTTGTTTTTCAATTATTCAACTCATGCGCCCTACATGCATTACGGTGTTGTCGGTGCAGACAACAAGCTGAAGCATTATATCCCTGTGGACCTGCCGGCACCGCGCCTTCCACACGATATGGCGTTTTCAAAAAACTATTCGATCCTGAATGATTTTCCGCAATTCTGGCTTGAGGAAGCCATCAAACAAAAGCTGTATATTCCGGTTTTTGATGACAGCATGCCGTCTCGTTTTGCTGTTTTGCCGCGCTACGGCAACCCGGAAGACATCAAATGGTTTGAAGCAAACAATACGTATGTGCTGCATTTCCTCAATGCGTTTGAGGAGGGCGACGAGGTCGTTATGGACGGCTATTTCCAAAACAATCCGCGCCCTGACCCTTTGATGTCCATGCCAGAGAAATACCAGATACTGGGGTCAAACCTGGATCTATATTCGCTGGAAACCAAGCTGCACCGTTGGCGTTTCAACCTGAAAACCGGCGAGACCCAGGAAGAAACACTGTATGATGATGAGATCGTTGAGTTTGGCACGATAAATCAAAATGTCGCCGGCGAGAAACACCGCTATATATACAGCGTGTTGGGCGAAAAGGGCTGGTTCCTGTTCACGGGGCTGGTTAAGCATGACTTGGAAACCGGTACTACACAGCGATATGATTTTGGGGAAAACAGGTTTGGATCAGAAGCTCCGTTCATCCCGCGCAAAGGGGCAACCGAAGAAGATGACGGCTATATCATCAGCTTCATCACCGACATGAACCTCGACCGCTCGGAATGTGTTATTCTGGATGCGCGCAACATAGAAAAGGGGCCTGTGTGCCAGATTATTCTACCGCACCGGATTTGCAGCGGTACCCATGCTGTGTGGGCATCAGCGGATGAACTGGCGTAGGCACTTTATCTCATTTCCTTTTACTTAAAATCGTAGCAGCAGGCAAAAACATGCAGAAAACATACATTCTTGGGGGTTATCAAACCGATTTCTCTGTCAATTGGGCGCGGCAGGAAAAAACCCTGTTTGACCTGTTTTCTTTCGCTGTTTTGCAGGCGCTTGAAGAAGCAAATCTGGACCCCAAAGATGTTCAGGTTGGCCATGTCGGTAATTTTGTTGCAGAGCTGTTTACCGGCCAGGGCATGCTGGGTGGTTTCTTTGGTCACGTGCATCCTGATATGGCTGGAATGCCTGCGTCCCGTCACGAAGGGGCATGTGCGTCTGGGTCGCTTGCATTGTTGGCGGCAATGGCTGACATCGAAAGTGGTCGATATGACGTTGCCTGTGTCGCGGGCGTTGAATTTATGCGTAATGTTCCGGGCCAAAAGGCTGCCGATAATCTGGGTGCGGCTATCTGGGTTGGTGAAGAAGCTGGTGATGCGACCTACATCTGGCCAGCTATGTTTTCCAACCTGGCAGAGGAATATGACCAGCGATACGGCCTAAAATATCCGCATCTGGCAGAGATAGCGAAAAAGAACTTTGCTAACGCACGCCGCAACCCAAATGCACAAGCCAGAAACTGGGCGTTTAACGATGATAGCTTCAGTGACAACGACGAAGCCAACCCAGTTGTTGAGGGCTGGATGCGCCGGCAGGATTGTAGCCAGGTCTCTGATGGGGCGGCAGTGGTGTTTCTGGCGTCTGAAGCTTATGCAAAGCAATATGCTGCGCGGCGCGGCATTCCGCTAGAAAATCTGGCGCATATCAAAGGATGGGGCCATTCAACAGCGCCCATGCTGATGAGCCGAAAACTGGCGGACAGCAAAGGGTCTGAGTATGCGCTTCCATGGACCCGCAAAGCCATCACAGATGCTTATGCGCGGGCGGGCCTGTCCGGGCCAGATGACTTGGATGCCATTGAAACACACGATTGTTTTACCATCACCGAATATATGGCGATTGACCATTTTGGATTGACCGATCCAGGGTGTGCTTGGCAGGCCATTGAAGAGGGGCGTATTGCTTTTGATGGCAGTTTACCGGTAAACCCCTCTGGCGGGCTCATTGGTTTGGGGCACCCTGTTGGTGCCACCGGTGTCCGTATGATGCTGGATGCGACCAAGCAAGTGACGGATTGTGCCGGCGAGTATCAGGTGGCTGGTGCGCGTACGGTGGGCACGTATAATGTGGGCGGATCTGGCACAACAAATTGTGCATTTATCGTAGGGGTATAGCGTGGCTGGAAATCAATCGAAACTGGTGATCGTGTCTGGTGTGTGCGCGGCTATCGGTCTGGGTGTTGCGTGGGCGGCCGGGCAAGGCGGCAGCCAGCTGGGAGCGATTTCTGTTTTGCTGGCATGCGGATTTATCGCGTTTGGTATTAACTGGCTTGCCTTCATTCCTGCCAATATTGTGAAAACCGAAAAATACTATGATCTGACAGGCTCTTTAACCTATCTGTCGGTTGTTGTTTTTGCCGCAACCTATTCTCAACCGCTGGATGACCGCGCGATGATCGCGGCTGCTATGGTTGTGGTCTGGGCCTTGCGGCTTGGCAGTTTTTTATATCTGCGCATCCAGAAAGACGGCAAAGACAGCCGCTTTGACAAAATCAAAACGTCACCGCCCCGCTTTTTCCTGACATGGACCCTGCAAGGGCTTTGGGTCGTGCTGACAAGCGTGTGTGCGCTAACGATTATTACGTCTGCGACAAGTGTACCCTTGGGTATATTTGCTTATGCGGGTATTGCGCTTTGGTGTGTTGGGTTTGCTGTGGAAGCCATTTCGGATGAGCAAAAGCGGCGTTTTAAAAACGATCCGGCCAACAAGGGCAAGTTCATCAGTAGCGGGCTGTGGGCGTGGTCACGTCATCCCAACTATTTTGGTGAAATCGTATTGTGGCTGGGCGTTGCCGTGATGGCAGTACCTGTTCTGGCGGGCTTGCAATGGGTTGCGCTCATATCGCCGCTATTTGTAATTTTGCTTCTAACAAAGATTAGTGGCATCCCGAAATTGGAACAGACATCAGACAAGCGTTGGGGCGATGACCCCGCGTATCAGGCCTATAAGGCGCGCACGCCTGTGCTCATGATGAAGCCGCCATCAAGCGCTTAAGACCGCCACCATAGCCGTCTTGCCAGAAACCATATGGTAACCTTTGAGGGATTACGTTACCGTTAGTGGTATCGAATGCCCCCAAAGGATTGATTACACTGAAGATCGATCGCACGAGGGCAAAAAGGCTTTCGCGTTCATATGACGGATGGTGACAAAAGCAGATCTTTTGCGGACGCATCGGGGCAGGCCCTGCCGCTTGGTGAGCTTGTGCTCAGCACGCTGTCAGTGGGTGCAGCAGCGCTTGATGTAGACGGCAATTATCTGGCTGTTAATGACGAATGGCGGCGCTTGCTGCGATTTGATGAAAGCTATGACCTCCACGGCAAATCGCATTTTGATGTATGCAGAAATTTCCTGAGACCAGCCGACCTGGCAAAAATGGCTTCCGGAGAACCGATCCGCGACCAGATGCTAGATTTGGGGCCTTCTCAGGAGGGTGATGTATCTGATTCCGTGTTGCGTTGGAGCGCTGCGGCAACACTATCGCCTGAAGGCTCTGAGGGCCCTGATGCTTGTTATATTGTGATTGTGCGGCGCTTTGACCAACCGGAAGAAGAAACCCGCCGCCTTCTTCGGGAACGGGACCAGCTAAGGTTTGCGGTCGACGGCGCCGACTATGGCCTGTGGGACTGGAATATTGTGACCGGAGAGGTCTATTTCAGCCAACGGTATATGGCCATGCTTGGGTACGAACAATATGAGTTACCCCACGCCTACAGCACATGGGAAATATTGTGCAAAGAAGATGAATTGGTCGAATATAATCAGGCTGTAGAGGACTATCTGGCTGCCGGACAAGGGTTCCTTCAAGACGAATTTCAGATGCGATGCAAGGACGGCTCCTTCATATGGGTGTTAAGTCGGGGAAAGATTGTAAGCCGCCGCAGGGATGGGTCCCCCCTGCGTGTTGTGGGCACGCATCAGGACATCACAGAGCAGAAGGAGCGCGAGGAACAGTTAGTTTTAGCTCGCGATGAAGCCCATAAGGCCAATCAGGCAAAGTCTAGCTTTCTTGCTCTTATCAGCCACGAAGTGCGCACGCCGTTAAACGCAATCACAAGTGTGCTGGAGCTTCTGGGTGATGAACCTGACCCTGCAGAACGTAAGCGTCTGTCTAAGGTTGCGTTGAACAGTAGTGACCAATTGTTGACGGTCCTGTCGGATGTGCTGGATGTATCGAAAATGGAGGCAGGTCGTTTTGATTTGAGCCCCCGCCCGGTGAAACTTGCGACCCTGATCGAAGAACTGTCGCAGACGCACCGGAAAGCAACCGCCGCCAAAGGCCTTGATTTTAAGGTTGAGGTTAAAGGGGATGCCGGTTTGTCGCTGATGCTTGATCCGGTGCGCGTGACGCAAATTCTCAATAACTATTTGTCCAATGCGACCAAGTTTACAAATAAAGGCGCGGTTGGGCTGATCGTTGATGTGGATGAAGGATATGGAGCCGGGCCAGAAGGCAAGGTGTTTGTTAGTTTTGCCGTACGCGATGATGGTATGGGCCTTTCCCCGAGCGAACGCGGCAAGCTTTTTCAACCCTTTTATCAAGCTGAGGGAACCCGTATCCGGTCATCAGAGGGCACAGGCCTGGGGCTGTCGATTTGCAAAAACCTTGCGTCGCTTATGGGTGGCAAGGTCTGGTGTGCCAGCAAAAAGGGGCTTGGCAGCACTTTTTATTTTGAGGCTGCTTTTGATCGCGCTGCGACAAGCGAAACAGGTGCTGCCGAGCAAAAAAGTCAGCTCGGGTTCATTGCCGCACGCGATATAAATCTGCTGGCGGCGGAGGATAATCCGGTTAATCAGATGATGCTGAAAAAATTCCTGTCAGACCGTTTTGGCTATCAGGTAACAACAGTATCAAACGGCCTTCAGGCTATTGATGCTCTCGCTAAAAATACTTTTGACGTTGTCCTGATGGACATTCACATGCCGGAAATGGACGGCGTAACAGCGACGCGCAAAATAAGGGGGTCTTCCCACGCCTGGTGTTCGACACCGATTATTGCCCTTACCGCAGATGCAGCCGACGTGCATGTGCAGGAATACAGTGCTGCTGGTATGAATGACTGCGTGTCAAAGCCTATTGATTGGACAGTTCTTGACCAGAAGATACAAGGCCTGTGCGCATCCGGGCGTGAGCCTTCAAAACCTTAATCAACTGCCTTTAGCAGGTGGCGGTCAAAATATCGCAGCAACTGGTCCAGACATCGCCCCCGTTTAAGGACTTGACCGCCAGAACCCATAATCCGCCACGCTCCCTGTTGGTTTGCCAGTGTCGGCTCTTTGATAATTCGGTAGTGTGGCATTTCGCTTGCCCGCCGAAAAATAGAAAAAATCGCCTGATCGGTCAGGTGATCAATGGCATAGTCGCACCAATGACCTGCGGCGACAACTCTGCCGTAAATATTCAAAATCTGGGACAGTTCCGGTCGCATGAAATAGACCGTTGGAATTGCTTTTGAGTGTTTGGAGAATTGCTCCTCCGGAAGCTGACTATTTACCAGCGTTGCGATTTGCTGCGATGAAATATCGTCCATAGGCTCCTCTATTTCATCATTGTGCTGCATATTTTCCCCGAAAGCAACGGTCAGGTGATTCGGGTGCTTTCGTGAACAAATCGGCTAATCAAAGGGCATAAACGGAAGTTTTCGCGACAAATTGTGCCAATCTATCGACGACATGTGTAGTAGAAGCCGAAAACTTGACCTTGAAGTTGGTTGATGGGATATTTATATCGGGTTCATAACAAAAAACGACGACCCGTCGAATAACAATAAAAAACTAACGACAGCAACAGAGAGGATAAACTCGTGAGACAATCATCATATTCTGGCCGCCCTTCTGCCGGGCGGAAAGCACTTATTGGCCTTATGGCCGCAGGTGTGGCAGCAACTGTTTTGCATTCGGTTGCCGGTTCGGCGTCGATGGCGTTTGACCGTGACGGTGGCAGCCGCATCACGCAGGAACGAGATGTTACAGGCTTTACCCGCATTGAAGTGCGCGGTGCCATTGAACTGGAACTTACTGCAGGCGAAGAGTATTCGGTCAGCGTTCGTACCCGTGAAGGCTACATGAAAGATGTCACCACCGAATTGGACGGTGACACCCTGATTATCGACATGGAAGACCGCAAGCGAAAAAGTTGGTGGGATAACGCCAATGTCGATGTCACCATTACTATGCCAACCTTGAAAGAACTTGAAGTGCCTGGCGCGGTCGATGGCGAACTTTTTGGGATTGACAGCGAAGAGCTGGAGATTGACGTGCGCGGCGCTGCCGATGTTGAAGTTGAAGGCAAGTGCGGAACGCTGACACTGGACGTGAAAGGTGCTGGCGATATTGATGCGGATGATTTGAAATGCGCCAACGTTGAGGTGGATGTAAAAGGCGCCGGTTCAGCCAGCGTTTACGCCAGCGAGAGCATAGATGCGCGCGTATCCGGCGTTGCCTCCATTTCCGTATACGGTGACCCCAAAGACGTGCGCAAGCACGCCGGTGGTTTGTCCAGTATCTCAATTAAATAGGGCCTGTTGGCTCACTATTCTTTAGAGGGGAAAACCGATGAAAACTCTGGTAGCAGCTATATCCTGTGTAGCAATTTTAGCCGGCTCAGCAACGCTTGCCGCACGCGCAGACGATACATCCGAAGAAATGCGTAGCGTCGAAAACTTCACTCGCATCCGCAACAAGGGCTCTTTTGAGGTCAATGTATCCGTTGGTCCTGAGCAGTCGGTCAAGGTCACGGCAGACAGTGATATCATCGAGCACGTTGAAACCGAAGTGCGGGGCAATACCTTGCATATCCGGTTGGAAGACCGTGACAATTGGCGGGGTTGGCGTGATATTGATGTGTTGCGCGTTGATATTACCGTCCCAACCCTTGAGGCCGTGCGCGTGGATGGTTCTGGCGATTTTGAAATTCGGGGTGTTGAAGGCGACGATTTCAGTGCCCAGGTGAACGGCTCCGGCGATATCAACCTCATTAATGCAAAAGCTGATCGCTTATCGCTTGATGTCAAAGGTTCTGGCGACATTGAGGCATCTGGTTCCTGCACCACCCTTGAGGTGGAAGTGAAGGGGTCTGGTGATGTCAGCGCGCGCGATATGGCATGTGACAGCGGCGATATTGGTATTATGGGGTCTGGTGATGTGGATGTAACGCTGAACGCCAGCGTTGACGTCGGTATCATGGGGTCTGGTGATGTCACTGTTTATGGTAAGCCGGAAAAAGTTAAAACCCGGTCTATGGGATCCGGCGAGGTTACCCTGCGTTAAAGCGCACTTCTGTTTAAGCGGCGTTTTTTTGCCACAATTCAGTCATTGATGGGCCCCATTCGGGGTCCATCTTTTTTTTGTTGGCCTCGCTGGCCCGATCGGTTGCGTTCCTTGGTCCCCCTGACCCTTAGGTTCTCTTTGTCCCCCGATCGGGTCAGCATCTTATTTTCATCTGATGCCAACATTTCATTCCTTCGATTATGCGGCTATTCTGTTGGCGCACCCTATATGGTCCGATGCGTGGCCTAAGTCTTTTTGAGGAGGTGAAACATGCTGACATTGTTTGAATTATGCGGTGCTGACCGCAATGTGCGTTTCAGCCCATTTGTTTGGCGCATTAAACTGATGCTGGAACACAAAGGGGCCAGCTATGACACCCAAACAGTAACTTTCACCGACAAGTCTGCGCTGGCTTCATCAACCCTGCAGGCTGTCCCAGTCATCAAGGATGGTAACAGTTTTATTGGCGAAAGCCTGGTCATTGCGCGCTGGATTGACCAAAAGTTTCCGGAAAACCCTCTTTTTGAGGGACCAGCAGCACGCGCGCAGGCGGGTTTGCTGAACAACTGGTTCGACCGCAATATCGTGGCACCTATGTTCCCGATGATAGTATCGGATATTTTTGAGGCGCTGGATGCGGAAAACCAGCAGTCTTTCCGTGCCAGTCGGGAACCGCGGCTAGGGGGTAAAACTATAGAGGAAACACGGGATAGCCGCGACAAGGCGCGGGACGCATTCCGCGCTAACTTGGGCCCTGTCGAGTCCATTTTGACGGACCATAAATTCCTCAGCGGCGATGCACCGGCCTTTGCAGACTATTGTTTGATGGGGTCCCTGATGTGGCCTCACATTGTGTCAGTTTTTGACCCGGTTGCCACCAGTGAACCAATCATAGAGTGGCGAGAGCGTATGTTTGATTTGTTTGATGGTTTTGCCCGAAAGGCTCCGCGTGCGGTTTGAAATTGACACTATCGTACGCTCAACCCTTGCAAGCGCCTGAGAATCCGATATATCAACTGCTGAGTTCCACTAAGCCTTCATTTGAGTAAAGAGGAATCCACTGTGGCTGATGTTCTTTTGGAAGCCCGCAATCTCAGTAAATATTTTGGTGACCTGAAAGCCGTCAACGATATATCGCTGACGGTGAAAAAAGGTGAGGTTCTTGGCTTTTTGGGTCCAAACGGGGCTGGAAAAACCACCACCATGAAAATGTTGACGGGTTTTCTGGTGCCGACCGAGGGTAGTGCTTACATTTGTGGTGAGCAGGTAACATCGGAAAACGAACGGGCAAAAGCCCGTATCGGATACCTGCCCGAAGGCGCGCCCCTGTATGGCGAGATGTCGCCTAAAGGCTTCTTGCATTTTATCGCAGAAACTCACGGTATTAAGGGTGCAGAAGCATCTGACATTGTGGAAAGTGCGGCCAACGCAGTTAACCTTGATCATGTGATGAACCAGCGCATTGAAACACTGTCTAAGGGGTTTAAGCGGCGCGTTGGCTTGGCGGCTGCTATTTTGCATGCGCCAGATGTGTTGATTTTGGATGAGCCGACAGATGGCCTGGACCCAAACCAAAAGCATGAAGTGCGCCGCCTTATCGAAGCGATGTCGCTGGAACGTGCAATCATTATATCAACTCATATCCTGGAAGAAGTTGATGCCCTGTGTCACCGCGCAGTGATTATCAATAAAGGCGCGATTGTCGCCGACGGCACGCCGAGCGAGTTACGCGCGCGGTCTATCTACAAGAATGCGGTCACTATGCTTCTTCCTGTGGAAAACGCTGAGAAGGCAGCATCTGCGCTGAAGGGCATTAAGCTCGTCGCAGGTGTTGAAGCTGCGCGTGAAGGTGATTTGATGCGACTGACAGTCCTTGCTCGAGGGGGTGGGGAAATTGCTGACACCATTGGCGATATTGCGGCGGTCAGCAACTGGCAGGTTGCCCAATTCACTGTAGACTCAGGACGTCTTGATGATGTGTTCCGGCAGTTGACGGAAAGGGACGTGTAATGCAAGCGGTACTGACAATATTCCGGCGTGAGTTTTCCAGCTATTTTGCCAGCCCGGTCGCTTATGTGTTCCTAGTGATTTTTTTGATTATGCAGGGCCTGTTTACCTTTTACCTGGGATCATTTTACAACCGGGAGCAGGCCGATTTAGTTTCATTTTTCACGTATCAACCCTGGCTGTATCTGTTTTTGATGCCATCAATAGCGATGCGCCTTTGGGCGGAAGAGCGGCGCGCGGGCACCTTTGAATTGCTACTGACTCTGCCTATCCCAACGCGGTCAGTTGTTGCAGGTAAATATTTGGCGGCCCTTGCCTTTGCGGCCCTTGCTTTGACGCTTACGTTTCCGATCTGGATTACTGTCAATTGGCTTGGTGCGCCAGATAATGGAGTTATCGTGACCGGGTATATCGGATCGCTTTTGATGGCAGCCGCATATCTAGCCATCGGTGCTGCAATGTCTGCTGTCACAAAAAATCAGGTGGTTGCCTTTATCCTGGCCGTGACAGTGTGCTTCCTGTTTTTGGTTGCTGGGCTTCCTATGGTGCTGGATGTAGTTGGCGGATGGGCACCTGAAGCCTTTGTGCTTGCGATAGCCAATTTATCATTTTTAACCCATTTTGATGCGCTCCAGAAAGGTGTTGTGACGCTCGGAGATGTTTTCTACTTCCTCGCCGTCATTATCTTCTGGCTATGGGTCAATCGGATCGTAATTGAAAGCAAGCGGGAGGCTGGATAATGAAATCCTTGATGGCATTTATCTCCAAACGCTCGACATTGCAGATATTGATTGCGGTGCTCGTGTTTTTGTCCGCAACCGTTATCGGCGATCGTTTTTTCCGTAGTGTGCGCCTCGACCTGACCAGTGAAGGTCTATACAGCCTATCTGATGGGACTAAAGAGCTTTTGGCGTCATATGACGAACCTATTACGCTTGATTACTATTTCTCAAAAACTCAGGCGGCGCCATTCCCTCAGCTTTTGGCATACGGCAAACGCGTTGAAGATTTGCTGCGTGCTTTTCAGGCGCAGAATTCTGCCAATATTCAGCTGTCTATCATCGACCCTGAGCCTTTCTCTGAAGAGGAAGACGAAGCTGTTGCATTGGGTTTGCAGGGTATTCCGCTGAATGACGGCTCAACCCTTTATATGGGGTTGTCTGCGTCCGATGCAGTAGACGGTGAAGCCATTGTTCCTTTTTTCGCTGAAGAGCGGGAAAAATTCCTTGAGTATGATCTGGTTAAATTGTTGGCGACACTTGATACATCTAACCAGCGCACCCTGCGGCTTTTGACAACGCTACCTATGCAGTTTGGGCCTGGTGGTCCTCAGGCAATGATGGCGGGTCAGGCGCAGCCATATGTCATTTACGAGCAATTATTTGACTTTTTTGATGTTCAGGACATCGCGCCTGACTTTACCGAAATTCCAGCTGATACAAACGTTTTGATGGTGGTGCATCCGCCAGAGCTAAGCGAAGATCAGTTGTTTGCCATCGACCAGTTTGTGCTGAAGGGCGGCAGGGCGCTTGTTTTTCTCGACCCTCATTCTGAAGCAATGAACCCGCGCGCCACCGCCGCGTCAAGTAGCGCGCTTGGGCCCCTGTTGCAGGCTTGGGGCGTTGACATGCCGGAAGGGCAGGTTGTTGGTGATGCATCCTTGGCGCAGCGGGTCCAGATGGGCGGCCTCGGGCCTGACGCGGTTAAAGACTATGTGTTCTGGCTCGCGATTACTGATGGGTTTTTGTCATCCACTGATGTTGTAACCGGCGCGATTGGCAGCCTCAACTTTGCCAGCGCTGGCGTACTAACCCCGGCAGAGGGCGCTACAACCGTTCTGGAACCACTTGTGACCACCAGCGCTGCCTCCATGTTATACCCATCTGACCGTGCCGTCGGTGTGCCGGACCCAGACAGTTTGTTGCGGGACATGGACCCAACAGGCGAGAGCTACATACTGTCAACGCGCGTCCGTGGTGCCGCTAAAACCGCGTTCCCGGACAGGGTGGCTGCGGCCGTCGTTACTGCGGGCGCTGATGCGGCGGATGGACCTGTTGCCACCGGGGACATCAATATTGTTGTAACAGCAGATACCGACCTTTTTGATGACCGGTTTTGGGTGCAGTTGCAGGATATGCTGGGCCAGCGAATTGCTGTGCCCCTTGCAGGAAATGGTAGTTTTGTCCTTAACCTCGCAGACCATATTTCAGGGTCCGAAGCGCTGCTGGGGCTGCGCGGTCGCGGTGTCTCACTAAGGCCTTTTGATAAAGTGGATGAACTGCGCCGCGAAGCAGAAGCAAAATATCTGGTCGAGGAAGAGGCGCTGCAAAACCAGTTAAGCGAAACCGAAGCCCGCATTGCTGCCCTTGAGAACCAAAACACCGATGGGTCCGCCGTTTTGTCAGCAGAACAAGAGGCGGAAATAGAGCGTTTTCGCGCGCAGTTGCTGGATACGCGCAAGGCTCTGCGGGAGGTGAAACGCGGTCTGCGACAAGATATTGATACGCTTGGTGACCGGCTTGCTTTCATCAACATTGCTTTGATGCCGCTGCTGATTGTTCTGTATGTGTTGGTTCGATTGGTATGGCGGCGCAACAAAAAAGCACACCGTTTCCTGTAACGTTTTGAGGTTCTTATGTCGGAACGTATGACAAATATTCTTGGGTATTTGACTTTGGCGGCCATTATGGCGGCGATTTGGATATTGTTCGGGGAAGACCCAACGCGAGAGCAGGGTGCGCGCGGTGAACGCACGTTTGCTGGCCTATCCGAACGCATCAATGAGACCGCTGCCATTACCCTTACCAAAAATGATCAAACTGTTTCGCTTGTTCGGGAAGGGGACCAGTGGCGCGTGGCCAGCAAGTCTGGCTATCCGGCGGATCAGGATCAGGTGCGCAGCGTATTAAGAGGTTTTGCCTTGTCTGAGCGGCGTGAACCCAAAACAGCCAATGCAAGCCGTTTCCCTGCGCTGGACCTTGGTGATGCGGCAACCAAGGTTGTGCTCGCGGATGATACAGGGGGTGTGTTGCTGGATGTTCAGACTGGCAAGCGCAAGGAGGGCGGCAGTGGCCGGTCCTTGACGTATATCTTTCAGGCCACTGATACCCGTTCGTGGTTAGTCAGCGGCATAGAAGCATTGCCAATGGATCCAGTCGAGTGGTTGGATACCTCTTTATTGGATATCGCACCGCAACGCATTCAGTCTGTCACTTTGAACGGTGTAACGCTATCGCGGAATCTGGGCGACACAAACTATTCGCTCGCCAATATCGCAGATGACAAGGTTCCTGCCGCGTCTTTTAAATTGGCAGAACCGGCGCGCACGCTGTCGCGTTTGTCGGTTGAAGACGTGCAGCAAACAGCTAATCCGCTCATGGAACCCGCGGCAAACGGCATGCTGACAACGCATGACGGCCTGAAAATAACATTCACTTTGTTTGGGGCTGATGAAGACTATTGGGTTCAGCTCGGCGCAGACTATAGTGCTGAGGATGTATCGGAAGGAGATGCAGGCACCCTTGAGGGGGCACCGGCTGACGGCGCTGCTGAAGCCGCGGCAATAGATGAACGAGTGCGGGGTTGGCTTTTCAAGGTATCTGACTTTTCAGCCGACATTTTGAAGCAGACGCGGGATGATTTTATTGAATCATCTGATGCTGATGCAGCTGCCTCTTGACGCCAGCATATCATTACCTAAATCAGGACCAACACAGGGCTGACGGGCCACTTGGCTCGGGTTATTTCGCTGCCCACAGGCGCAGCAAGAGTTTGGAGAGATTTCGAAAATGAGCGAGCAAACAGAGACAAAAGCTGGGGAAACCCAGACTGTAGAGACCCAGACTGGAGAAACCAGGGGCTTTGAAGCAGAGGTTTCCCGCCTTCTTCATATGATGGTGCACTCGGTTTACTCCGACCGGGAAATTTTCCTGCGTGAATTGATCTCAAACGCATCTGATGCATGCGACAAGTTGCGGTATGAGAGCCTGACAAACGCTGACCTGCTGAAAGAAAATGGTGACTTTGGTATTTCCATCACTGCTGATGCAGATGCCAAAACGCTCGTCGTTGCCGATAACGGTATAGGCATGAGCAAAGAGGACCTGATCGAGAACCTGGGTACCATCGCGCGTTCTGGTACTGCGAAGTTTGTCGATCAGCTTACAGGCGATAGCAAAACCGATATGCAGCTTATCGGGCAGTTTGGTGTTGGTTTCTATTCTGTTTTCATGGTTGCCGACAAAGTTGATGTGGTAACCCGCAAAGCCGGTGATGTGAATGCTTGGCGTTGGACCAGCGGCGGCGAAGGATCATACGAAATTGCACCAGCAGAAAAAGCAACTGGCGGCACAGAAATTACCCTGCACCTAAAAGATGATGGGCTGGAGTTCACCGAACAAGCTCGTTTGCAGTCCATTGTTACCAAATATAGCGACCATATTGCCGTGCCAATTATGTTGGCGATTAAGGGCAAGGAAGAAGCAGACGCAGACCCCAAAGTGGTAAACGAGGGTTCCGCCATATGGACGCGCGCTAAGTCCGATATCACGGAAGAACAATACACGGAATTTTACCGCAGCGTTGGCCATGCTTTTGATGAGCCAGCAATGACATTGCATTATAAAGCCGAGGGCGTTCAGGAATACACCGTCCTGCTGTATGTGCCAACTCAGCAGCCGATGGATCTGTTTGACCCAGCCCGCAAAAACCGGGTTAAACTGTATGTTAAGCGCGTCTTCATTTCCGATGATAGCGCAGACTTGTTGCCAGGCTGGTTGCGGTTCATGCGCGGCGTTGTGGACAGCCAGGACCTGCCCTTGAACATCAGCCGCGAGATGTTGCAAAACAATCCAACCATGGCGCGCATGTCAAAAGCGATTACTAAGCGCGTGATCAGCGAATTTGAAAAGTTGGCCAAAAAAGACAGTGAGAAGTTTTTGGCGCTGTGGTCAGAGTTTGGCCCGGTGATCAAGGAAGGCATTTACGAAGATCATGAGCGCCGCGATGCGTTGATGAAATTGTCACACTTCCGGTCCACCGGCACGGACGGTTGGACAACGCTCACAGACTATGTCGAGCGTATGAAAGACAAGCAGTCCGCAATTTATTACATCACAGGCACGGACGCGGATGCGGTGGCCAAAAGCCCTCAGCTTGAAGGATTCCGCTCGCGCGGTATTGAAGTGCTGCTGCTTTCGGACCCGGTCGACGAATTCTGGATCCAGATGGCTCCTGACTTTGAAGGCAAACCCTTCAAGTCCATCACACGCGGTGACAGCGACCTGAAGGACATCGCCGAAGATAAAGCGGATGATGAGAAAAAAGAAGCCGCCAGCGAAGGTGACATGACCACGCTGACCACGTTGATGAAAGAGGTGCTTGGCGAGAAAGTATCTGACGTGCGCGCGACAGACCGCTTAACCGATACATCTGCGTGCCTTGTCGCCAGCGACAGCGGCATGGACATGCATCTGGAACGTATCTTGAAGGCGCACAACCAGCTTGACCAGATGACAGCCAAAGTGCTGGAGGTGAACCCCTCGCACCCGCTTATTCGCAAGCTGGCTGAAAAGGCTAAAGGCAAAGGCGCGATTGATACGCTGGCTGACCCTGTATTGTTGATTTTGGATCAGGCAAAAATTCTTGAAGGCGATGCGCTTGAGGATGCCAGTGCTTTTGCCCAGCGTCTTTCATCTGCGATGGAAAAAGGCTTGGCCTAACCACTCTCAAGACTGAATTGAAGGGGCGGTGACCATGGTCGCCGCCTTTTTTTTGCTAGGGATAGAGGTTTTAGAAACGCCCCGTTAGTTGCAGGCCGTAAAAGCGGGGTGGTCCGGCAACAAATGTTGGCGTACCAAACGCACCGCCAGTGTTGCCTGCGTCGATGATATAGTCTTTGTTGAACAGGTTGTTCGCAAAGAAATTCACTTCCCAACTGTCATCTGCCGCAGCAAAACCGGCGCGAAGGCTAACAAGATGGACCTCGTCTTCTGCAATATCCAGCCCCGCAAGTGGCTGATTTTCAATTTCAAAGAATACGCTTGAACGATACGTCCAGGTTGCGTTGGCAATGAAATTGATTTCGTCCGTAATCGGATAATTGAACAAACCACCCAGCGCGGTTGACCATTCTGGCTGCAGGCGGAAACGGTTGCCTGCAAAAATGCCATTTTCTGCTTCATCATTAATCTGTGCGTCGATGTAGGCGATGTTGCCGAACATCTGGAAATGTTCGTTAAAGGAGGTTCGAACTTCACCTTCGACACCGAAGTTTGAGGCGGAACCAGCATTTGAAGGAATGATCTGACCGGCATCATTTACCAGTGAAACCTGGAAATTCTCATAGTCCTGATAGAAAGCAGACAAAGCCACGTCAATTTTCCCATCAGGCGTGCGGGCCTTGATGCCACCTTCATAGTTCCAGATGATTTCTTCCGGTACCAGCGTAGCGCTGGCAATAGGGTTGCCGTTACCGTCGGCGGCAGATGTTACGTCGATCACGTCAGAGCGACGGCCTTTCGAAACCGTTGCATACAGACTTATGTCGTCATTAACCTCAAAGCGGGCGTTAAACCGGGGCAGCCAGGCGTCAAAATCGTCATCTGCTGTCACTATGCCACCGTTGGTGTCGACACCAAACGCAAGCAAAGGCGCGCCAGTGAGAATGGAAGCGGGCAAGCGGGCGAAGTAGCCGCTTTCGCGTTCTTCATAGACATAACGAATGCCGGCTGTCAGCTCCAGTCGGTCCGATACACGATAAGTGGCGTCGGCGAACACAGAAAAGATATCGAACTCGCCGGTGTTACCAAATTCCGCGTCGTAAAAGATGGGTGGTAAGCCTTGTGCAGCCGTCACGGAGCCAATTGTACCGTCCGGTCCAACACAGGGCAGGCCGGGGATGACGCCAGCCGCGCATTGCAGGAATGTGCCTTCTTCTGTGAGGAATGGTACAGCCTGCTCGCCGTTTTCAGTGAAATAGTTGACACCAATGAAAGCGTTTAACGTATCGCTTGAATAATTGGCGCGCAATTCCTGGCTGAATTGATCGCCGCTCGAGTCTTCGGCAAATTCTGCAAAAATTGCCTGCGTACCGTCCGCGTCGAACACTTCAAGGCTATCAAATTCCCGGTAGCCCGAAACCGATGTAAGGCTCCAATTTTCACTTAAATCCCAATTGATGGTCAGGTTGGCGTCATAGAGCTCACGGTCGATGCCTAGAACGTCATCCCCCAAAACCTCTGCTGAGCGCGGGCCACCGCCAGCAAGCTCTGCAAAGCTGAACGGGTCGGCCGCGCCGCCTGTGGGGGCAAACCGCCCCGACTTGAAGCTGGTGCCCGTATCGTCATTCTTCTCATAGTTCAGCACAAGGTCGACGGTAATATCGTCGTTCGGGATCAGGCGCAGGCTGCCACGTATGCCAAAACGCTCAATGCCATTGAGGTCCGGTTGAACAACACCGCCTTCTGACTGCGAACCAGGATCACCAGCGATGTTTTCTATAAAGCCATCACGCTTACGATAGGTGAAAGCAAGTCGACCTTGCACAGTTTCGGAACCACCGGTTACAAACCCGCGCGCCTGATAGCTGTCGAAGTTGCCGTAACCAACCATGACTTCACCAGCAAACTCTTCCTGTGGTTTTCGTGTGATAACAGACACGGCACCAATTGCTGACGCTGTCCCAAACAGCGTTGCCTGCGGCCCTTTGGCAACCTCGATCCGCTCAATGTCAAACAGTTCAAAATGCGAGCCACGCGAGCGCGAAACATCAATGCCATTCAGGTAAATGGACACCCGGGGTGCGATTTGTGCCGAACCGCTGTCAGAGGTGATTCCCCGGATCACGAAAGCCGGGTTGTTGGGGCTTTGCTCCTGAATAATCAGGCCGGGTGTAATGTCTGATACTTCGTCAAATTCATCAATGTTCAGGTCTTCCAGTAAGCGGCCTGAAAAGCTGGTGACTGTGACGGGCACATCGCGCAGGGACTGTTCTCGCTTCTGGGTGGTGACAATGATTTCTTCGAAAATAGAATCATCGTCAGAATTTACGTCTGATTGGGCAAAGGCGGAGCCTGAAGCCATAATGGCAAGCAAACTGGTGCTGGCTATAAACCGGTTAAAGCGTGTTAGGGGCATTTTATTCTCCATGTGCATTGGCCTGCGTTCATGCGCTAATTGTCTCAAGCAATGGAGCTGCTTAGCCGCTAGGTCATGGCAGTGACATGACAGACGAATGAAGTTTTAATGACTCACGTTAACGTGAACCCTTCCTAGGCTTTCAGTTTCCGCAGTTTCACACCCGTTATCTGGTTTTTGCTGCGTGCTGTGACTTCAAACCGGAACCCGTGAAAATCAAACCGGCTGCCAACAATCGGGATTGTTTCGGCCTCAAATATCAACAAACCGGCAATCGTGGTTGCGTTGTCATCAGGCAAATGCCAATCGAACATGCGGTTCAGGTCGCGGATTGTTACTGATCCTTCGGCGACCACTGTACCGTCATTGAAACTACGTACACCTGCCACATCAAAATCATGCTCATCAGCAATGTCGCCGACAATTTCTTCCAGAATGTCTTCCAGTGTTACCAGACCCTGAATATCGCCGTATTCATCTACAACCAAGGCAAAATGCGACTTGCGTTCCAGAAAGGCGTTTAACTGTTCCTTGAGGCTGGTAGTTTCCGGCACAAACCATGGTTTTGTCATGATGCGCTTCACGTTAAAGCGATGCATCTGCCCGCCTGCGCGCCGCAAAGCTCGCAAAACATCTTTTGCATGCAATACACCGACAATATTTTCGGGTTCATTTTCAAACAGAGGCAGGCGGGTATATTGGCTGCGCACTACAGCTGCGATAATGTCATCAGTGTCTGCATTAACATCCAGCATTTCCATGCTTTTGCGGTGCAGCATGACATCCTCAATTGTGACATCCTCCAAATCAAGGATGGAGCCAAGCATATGCTGCTCTTCCTTAACCAAGCCCCCTTCGTGGCGGTGCAGATCAATTGCACCTCGTATTTCTTCCTGCGGTGACAGAGCGTTGTCAGTCGACGAGATATCAACGCCAAAAAGTCTCAAGGTGATGCGCACAATGCGCTGCACCAGTGCGACAATTGGCGCGAACAGAAACACGACAAACCGAATAACCCGCGACACGGCCAGCGCCATGCGCTCTGTGTTGGCGATGGCATAGGATTTGGGTAGTACCTCAGCAAATATCAGTACCAGAGCGGTCATAACGGCGGTTGCAATAAAGACGCCGTCATCGCCCATCAGGTTCAGGAACAAGCTGGTTGCCAGTGCGGATGCCAGAATATTGACCAAATTGTTGCCCAGCAGGATGGCCCCGATCAGGCGTTCTTTGTCATCAATCAGGTGGGCAACGCGTTTCGCACGCTTATCGCCTTGTTTGGCCATATGATGAATACGGGCCTTTGAGGCGGCTGTCAGTGCGGTTTCCGAGCCGGAAAACAAGCCGGACAGAAGCAGCAACAGAAAGATGATGCCTGTGGTGATCCAGAATTCTGTGTTGAATATCTCTGTATTGAATATGTCAGCGGCGTCCATGACCGCAAATTCCTTAATGTTGGCCGTTAGGCGGTGTTTAGAGAATCATGAAGAACACCGCGCACAATTTCAAGGTCCACGCCCCTGTGCACGGCGGCAGTGCCGATACCACCAAGGATGAAGCCTATGGTGCCAGCCTCGACTTTTTTGTCTTTATGCATATGCGCTAGCAGCGTTTCAGCATCTGTTGAAATATCTATTTCCCGCACGGAAGTTTTCATGCCCACCGATTTGAAATGATGGGTTAGGCGCTCACAGTCTGTGTGGTCTGCCAGTCCCATGCGTGCTGATGTTTCCAGCGCCATAATCATACCAATAGCCACAGCTTCCCCGTGTAGCAATGTATCTCCGTATCCGCATTCAGCCTCGAGGGCGTGGCCGAATGTGTGTCCAAGGTTCAGGAGCGCACGTTTGCCTCCTTCGCGTTCATCCTCTGCAACCACGCGGGCTTTTGCCTTGCAGCTGTGGGCAATCGCTTGCATACGACACTTTTGTTTTTCCGGCAGGCCTTCAGCCGACACGATTGTGCTGCCGTTCTTCTCTAGCCACGTGAAAAAATCAGGGTCGTCAATGACGCCATATTTCACCACTTCGGCATACCCCGCCAAAAGCTCGCGCCGTGGCAGTGTGTCCAGCGTATCGGGGTCAATGAAAACAGCTTTTGGCTGATAAAACGAGCCAATTAGGTTTTTGCCATGTGGTGTATTGATGCCGGTTTTACCCCCAACAGAACTGTCCACTTGCGACAGCAAGGTGGTGGGAATTTGCACAAAATCCACGCCGCGCAAAATAATGGACGCGGCAAAGCCTGCCAGGTCGCCAATAACACCACCGCCAAATGCAACGATAATGTCTGTGCGCTCTATGCCTGCACTGAGAATGTCGTTGCACAGGGCTTCCAAAGGTCCGATAGACTTGGTTGCTTCACCGGCAGGCACCACAAAAAATTTTGCCTCTATGCCGGATTCAGCAAGTGCCTGCTTTAGGGCACCTCCGTGATAGCCCATAACAGTGTCTTCCGACACGACAAAAACACGCGGATTTTTCAAAAAAAGTGACAATTTTTCGCCGATATGGCTGATCAGACCAGGCTCAATGATGATGTCATAGGACCGTGCGTCCAGCTCTAACGGGATCGTCATTTTGTTCGGACTACCTAGCACCGGATGTGTTTCTTTCTTTCAAGGCATTCATTATGGCGTCCACAACTGTATCATGGGGGCCTTCCGATGATCGGATCCTGATATCAGCCTGTTCGTATATGGGCCCCCGTTCGAGCATCAAATTTCGCAATACTTCCCCTGGATTAGTATTTTGCAAAAGGGGTCTGGTATCACGGCGGGACGTCCGTTCAACCAGAACATCCAGATCAGCATCAAGCCATATGGTGATAGCTTGTTCTTTCATCAATGCGCGGGTTTCATCATTCACAAAGGCACCGCCTCCTGTTGCCAAAACACGCGCGGGGCCATTTAGCAAACGCGCAATCACCCGCCGCTCGCCGGATCTGAAATGATCTTCACCGTAGGCGCTGAAAATGTCGCTAACCGACATTTGGGCTGCTTTTTCAATTTCAAAGTCTGAATCAGCAAATTCTAAGCCCAGACGTTTGGCAAGGCGCCTGCCAACTGTTGTTTTGCCAGCGCCCATCAATCCGACCAGAACAATTGTTCGGTCGACTATACTATGTGGTGCAGTTTTTCCATGCGCTGCAACTGGTGGGCTGGTTTCATTCGGCATACGCCCATTTACAGGCTGACGGGAACGGCGGCAAAGGCTTTTTTACTACCCCGGACCCTTGGATGGTTTGCCAGCACCATAATTTTGTCATTTATAGAGATGATTATTGACTCCGTTAATGGGCATGCTGCGCTTTGGTCTCTGGACTTGCGGGGCTGCTGAGCCTATAAAAACCCAATCGCTTGCCTGCGTCAGGCGGCAGTAATTTTGTAAGGATTGGCTGGATGTCGAAATTGACCCAAATTCTGATCGCTGTTGGCGCTCTCGTTGTTGTTGGAGGTGGGATTTTTCTGATGACATGGGACATTCCGGCACCGTCGGAGAAAGTGACCAAAACCTTGAGCAATGATCGTTTTCCGTCCTGATTATGTCTTTGCCTCGTTTTCATCACCTTGCAAGTTTTGCTGTACTGCTGGCGGTATCGACGGCAGCGCCTAATGCGCAGGATGAAGAAAATCAATCAACAGACCCGCCATCCGAGCAAAGCGAGAGCCCTGAACAAGACCAAGAGCAAGGCCAACAGGCTTCCCAAGCCGATGAAACAGTTGCCGTGACAGCAAAGCTAAAACAGCCAGAGCGGCGTACGCTGTATTTCTTGGGCCCTGATCTGAAACTGGAACGACAGATTGGCCCCAGCATTGGCACCCCAAAGTCCATTCTGCCGCAGCCATTGGTTGCCAAAGGCACCATACAGGTTCCGGAGGCGCAGCCCCTACTGCCAAATGCGGGCGCACCTGTGCCTGATCGATTAGAGCGCGATGCAGGTGAGGGCATGCCGCCCGAAGGCACAGCGCCTGACGGTGTGGACTCAGATCCCTTTGGTGATGTGCTTACCGCACCTCAGGATGCGGGCACAAACGCTGATGCGCTGCAAGATGAGGGCACATTGCCCGCAACGGAAGAGACCCCTGACGGCCTATCAGATCAGACTGTGGGCGTTTTCCAAGAAGGCGTTCTGGAACGCATGGATCCGTCCGGTTTCCCGGTTGGTCAGGGTTTAGACACGGTCTGGCAAGGGTATAGCCGGGAACGTATAATTGAATTTCTTACCCTTTTGTCGCAGCCGTCCTTGTCACCAGCACTCAGCCGGTTTGCGAGCGCGGTTGCAGCGTCCCGTTTTGATGTGCCGGAGCCATCGTCCGATCAGGATGTGATGGATTTTCTTGCCGCACGCCTGAGCGTTTTCCAATCACAGGCAGACCGTGCCGCATATGTTGGCTTGCTGGACGCCCTTCCGGCTGACCAGGACTGGAACGCGTTGGGGCACCATATCGCCAGGGCCCACCTGTTGAAAGGGGAGCTGACCGATGCCTGTTTTGTTGCTGATGCCCGCAGGGCCGATGATGCAGACCCATATTGGGTTCGGCTTTCCGCTTTTTGCATGGCGGCAAATGGTAATCGCGCTGGCGTAGATTTTCAGTTGGGGATTCTGGAAGAAACCACATCTGTTGACCCGGTTTTCTACCAATTGATTGATCAGATTTTGGTAGAAGCGGAACAGCTACCCGGGGCTGTTTTGCCCCCCGTCACCGAGCTCAACGGATTACTGCCTGTAGATATTTTGTCTGCAGCAATGGCGCGTTTGGCACGGGTTACGGTGCAAGATCTGGACGTCAGCAACGTTAATCCATTGGCTGTGCCTTTGCTGCTTGAAAATCCAATGGTGTCGCGCACCGTTCAGAACAAACTGATTGCCTATTTGTTGGACCGCGGCATTCCCGTTGCCTCGCAAGTCATGCAAGTTATAGAGGCGCTGGAAATTCCTGAAGATGAAATCATGGCTGTTAGGTCCTGGATTGCGGCGCAGGCAGCGGCACTTGAGGGGACTGGCCTTGACGCTGGGACGGTAGACGCACCAATGAGCAGCGAGCTGCCTTTTGAGGAAGCCGATCTGCAGACTGTGTTGCTGTCGATGGCTATCCGGGAAGGCGGCGATGCCCCCATGGCCGTGCGGGAGTTTTGGCGGCTTGCCGGATTGTCCGGTCAGCAGGCTGCTGTTTCGCCGGTTCTGGCAGCTGCGTTGAAATCCAATGCGGCATCGCCGTTTATAGAATTTTCCGACACACTGCTGATAGCGGCGCATGCCGCTCATCTTTCGGGCGACGCAAAAACAGCCGAACAATGGTCCCGCCAATTGCGCGTAAGCGTTGCCGGTGAAAACGCTGACCTGGATGCCGCGCTGATTGCGAACTGGCCGGTTATGGCAATGGCTGGCAACATGTCCCTAACCAAGCCGTCTGTCGTATCTCGATGGCTACAGGCGCAAGGTGTTGGCCAAAATGTTAGCCAGAATATCGGCCAGAGTGTCGACCAAAACGCCACTCAGAACTCTGGTCAGGACTATTGCCGGCAAGCCAACCTGGTGTTTACCCTGCTGGAAGCTATGGGTGATACCCTTGGCGACAAACAATGGGCCGCGCTTGAAAGTGGCCCGGCACTTTTTTCTGGTGGGTCGCTCTCGCCAGCGATGTGGCGGCGTTACCTGGTTGCCATACAACATGAAGACCCGGTTGAGCTTTTGGGCGCGCTATACCGTATTGCCCTGGAGGTTGGTCCTGCAGACCTTCCGCCCGCCGTTGCTGGTACCCTGGTTGCAGGTCTTCAGACAATGAATTTTGAACAGACCGCGCGAGCGTTCGCGCTCGAAATTCTTATTAGTCAGCAGAAATAATCGTCATGGCAGATAAAGAGCTTGTGGATCAGTTTTTGGAAATGCTGGCCGCAGAGCGTGGCCGAGCAGCTAACAGCCTATCTGCCTATCGGCGCGATATCGAGCACTACAGAAGCTTGGCTTCAGCGTCATTGCTTGATACCCAACCTGAAACGATCCGCGATTATCTGGCAGCGTTGCATACAGAAGGCCTGAAAGCATCAACTGTTGCGCGCAGATTGTCAGCCCTTCGGCAGCTTTTTCTGTTTTTGTACCGGGAAGGTATTCGCACGGACAACCCGGCGAAAAACATTGAAAGCCCCCGACAACCGGCCAAGCTGCCTAAAACCCTGTCTGACAAGGATGTGGAACGACTGCTTGATACCGCCGAGACCAAGGCCCAGCGAGGCAAGCTGAAAGCACTTCGTGCACATGCGCTTCTTGAAACATTGTATGCAACAGGCTTGCGCATCAGTGAATTGGTTAGCCTTCCAAGGCGTGCCGTGGGGCCGGATACCACGATGATTTTGGTGCGCGGTAAAGGGGGGCGGGAACGCATGGTCCCATTGGGTGACAAGGCGCGCAAGGCATTAACAGTGTATCTGAAAGTACTTCATGCCAAGGAGGCAGAGAAGGGGGCCAAAAGCCCGTCAGGTGCGCATTATCTTTTTCCGTCACGGGGTGCCAAAGGTCATTTGACACGGCGCCGGGCTGGCCAGATCATCAAGAAACTGTCTCTTGAAGCAGGGCTGAACCCCGCAAATGTTAGCCCGCATAAGCTCAGGCATGCATTTGCAACACACCTTCTGACCAACGGCGCTGATTTGCGCGCAGTTCAGCAAATGCTGGGGCATGCAGACATCTCGACAACTCAGATATATACGCATGTTATTGATGAGCGGCTGAAATCCCTGGTGCTGGAAAAGCACCCCATGGCAGACGATTAACGCCCAATTCCGCCCTAGCATCTGGGCCACTGGCCTTGCAAAAGGCATCATTTGGGCTTACATCGTCATCAAGGGAAAAAGATTGGGATACCGACAGAAATACTGCGTTCGCTGCAGCCTTGACAAGCAAATGTCTTTTGAGGATTTTGCCGACGCCCCGCTCACAGGACCAACTAAGTTTGGGCTGCATGCGGCATGAGTGATAGCCCCACCATCAAGAAAGACACGGATATGATGACATTTCTGGAATTTGAGAAACCGATTGCTGAACTCGAAGGCAAAATCAGGGAACTCAAAAGCTTTTCTGGTGGTAGTGGGGACGTGGATATTTCGTCCGAGGTTGGCCAGCTTGAAACCAAGCTTGGTAAGCTTCTCAAAGAAACCTATGCGGGGCTGACCCCAAGCCAGAAAATACAAGTGGCGCGTCACCCGGAACGCCCGCATTTTTCAGATATTGTTGATCATCTGTTTGAAGATTTTACCCCTTTAGGCGGTGACCGGGCGTTTGGCGAAGATGCAGCCCTACAGGGTGGACTTGCCCGGTTTCGCGGTGAAGCCTGCATTGTGATGGGTCATGAAAAAGGGTCTGATACGGAAAGCCGCTTGAAGCACAATTTTGGAATGGCGCGACCGGAAGGCTACCGTAAAGCAATCCGTTTGATGGATATGGCCGATCGGTTTGGTCTGCCAATATTAACGCTGGTGGATACATCCGGTGCTTACCCGGGTGTGGGCGCTGAAGAACGCGGGCAAGCAGAAGCCATCGCACGGTCCACCGACAAATGCCTGGGCGTGGAAACACCGATTGTTACCTGCATTGTTGGTGAAGGTGGTTCTGGCGGTGCTGTGGCAATCGCGGCGGGTAACCATGTGCTGATGATGGAACATGCGATTTACTCGGTTATTTCGCCTGAAGGCTGCGCATCTATCCTTTGGCGCACCAATGATAAAGCGCAAGATGCGGCAATTGCTCTGAAAATTACCGCACAGGATTTATTGAAGCTTGGCGTTATCGACGGCATTGTGCCCGAACCGCTGGGCGGTGCGCACCGGGACCCCGAGCGTGCGATGAATGTGCTGGGAGACAACATGGAAGCTGCCCTGCGTGATATGGCCGGACTGGATGGTGCGCGCCTTAAAGAACTGCGGCGTGAAAAATTCCTGGCAATTGGCGATAAAGGCATCAGCTAGCCTGCTCATCATGCCGCTCTGTTTTTGAAGCCTGCGGCGGTCCCGTAAAGCCAATGTAATATTTTTCTGCTAGCACAGTCCGGTAGGTGCGTGCGGTAAACGCGAATCGGCGGCTTTACTGAACTTTTCTTTTATTGGGCGACACAACTGTATTCCTGCAGGGTCCGAGTCGTTCTTTCAGCCAGAAATAAACACTATATATTGTGGGGTGTTAAAAGTTTCTCCACTTTATCTTGACGAAAGACGTTTTTCGCCCTTATTCTGATCCCCGCAATAAACGAAGTCATAACCTGACTGGGGACACTGGGCGGTTAGCTTCGTAAGCTTTTGAAAATAAATAAAAAGTTGATTTTGTTCGACTTTTGTTCTCGGATCGGGGTATGCTTTGGTGTTTCCCGAAACAGAGAAGGAGTCTCCGGCCCGGATATTATCGGGGTAGAAAGGCTGGATTTTGCAAAGTCATTCATCGTCAGGGTCTGGATGCCAGGGTCTGAGCATTGGGGCGGATCAGGGAGTAAGAGACAAAAATGTTTGAAGTAACGCATTTCGAACGTGGTGGCGCGGTAGAAATTGACCGCAGCAAAGACGATCTTCTCACGGACTTTGGCAAGGAAACACTCACCGACAGGTATTTGATGCCTGGCGAAACCTATCAGGATTTGTTTGCCCGCGTTGCTGCATTTTACGGCGACGATGCAGCGCATTCGCAGCGGCTTTATAACTATATTTCAAACCTGTGGTTTATGCCGGCAACGCCTGTTCTGTCCAACGGTGGTACCAATCGCGGTTTGCCTATTAGTTGTTTTTTGAACGAAGCTCAAGACAAGCTGGGGTCTATTGTCGACTTGTGGACCGAAAATGTCTGGCTGGCTTCTAAAGGCGGCGGTATTGGGTCTTATTGGGGAAATTTGCGCTCTATCGGCGAAATGGTTGGTGGTGTTGGTAAAACCAGCGGCATTATTCCCTTTGTGCGGGTGATGGACAGCCTGACGCTCGCGATTTCGCAAGGGTCTTTGCGCCGTGGCTCTGCGGCAATTTACCTGCCGGTTAGCCATCCTGAAATTGAAGAGTTTGCAGAACTGCGCCGTCCAACCGGCGGTGACCCAAACCGTAAAACGCCAAACCTGCACCACGGTGTGCTGATTTCTGATGCCTTCATGCGCGCTGTGGAAGCCGATGAAGACTGGGCGCTGACCAGCCCCAAGGATGGCCACGTCGTGCGGACGGTGTCCGCGCGGGCGCTTTGGATACGCTTGCTGACAGCGCGGGTTGAAACTGGCGAGCCTTATTTCATCTTCTCGGATACGGTCAACAACCAGATGCCGGAGCACCACAAGCTGGCTGGTTTGACCGTCAAGACTTCGAACTTGTGTGCAGAAATTACGTTGCCAACCGGGCTGGATCATTTGGGTAATGAACGTACGGCGGTTTGCTGCCTGTCCAGCCTCAACCTGGAGCATTACAAAGAGTGGAAGGATAACAAGGACTTCATTCCGGACGTGATGCGCTTCCTTGACAATGTGCTGCAGGACTTTATTGACCGTGCCCCCAGCGAGATGGCAAAGGCGCGCTATTCTGCCATGCGTGAACGTTCTGTTGGGCTTGGCGTTATGGGTTTCCACAGTTTCCTGCAGAACAATATGATACCGTTTGAAAGCAGCATGGCGAAGTCTTGGAACTTCAACATTTTCAAGCATATCGAAAAAGAAGTGAACCGCGCGTCCGAAGCGTTGGCGTTTGAACGTGGTCCCTGTCCTGATGCGGCTGACTATGGCATGATGGAGCGTTTTTCTAACAAAACCGCGATTGCGCCAACAGCGTCTATCTCTACAATTTGTGGCGGCGCAAGCCCAGGAATTGAGCCCATAGCTGCCAACAGCTACAACCAGAAAACCCTGTCTGGAAACTTCATTGTGCGCAACCAGGCGCTGACCCGACTTCTGGAAGAAAAAGGGCAAAACACGGAAGAGATCTGGACATCAATTACCGTCAACGAAGGGTCCGTGCAGCATCTTGATTTCCTGGATCAACATGAAAAAGATGTGTTCAAAACTGCGTTTGAACTGGATCAGCGCTGGGTGGTTGAACTGGCGGCTGACCGCGCACCACACATCAGTCAGGCGCAGTCTGTGAACATCTTCCTGCCAGCAGATGTGCACAAACGCGATTTGCATCAAATTCATTATCAGGCATGGAAAAAAGGCCTGAAAAGCCTGTATTACTGCCGCTCTAAATCAATACAGCGCGCAGAGGTAATTGCCACCGGGTCTACCAAGGGCACAAAACGCGAGCAGGAACGCCAGCTTGAATTGATGGCGGCGGAAACTGCCGACTATGAAGAATGCCTGGCTTGCCAATAACGCTTTGACCAAACAAAATAGACAAGCGCGCTGCAGTCATTGATTGCGGCGCGTTTTTTATTGAGCGCCGGAACTGTTTTTTCCGGTGATTTACTGTTCCAGGCAACTGCAGTTGCACCGCATTTTTGCATGCCTTTTCACTGTTTCTTTACCTCTTTCCTTTCCACTGACATGGGGTCAGAAGCCGCATTTCAATGTATGTGCACGCACATCTGGTGGTTTGCGATGGAGGAATGATGAAACGGTTACCTATGTATCTTGCGGTAGGGGCCGCAAGCTTTTTAGTTGCAGCACCGCTGCAGGCAGATGATAAGCCTCAACAGGCCACGGATATTGCAGAATGGTTTTCGAAAGGTGATGCAGGTATCGATTTTCGGTATCGGCTTGAGACTGCGGATCAGGAAAACCTGCCCCTTAATTCCACTGCCTCTACGCTGTTAACGAAGCTGCACTTCACAACTGCTTCCTGGTCAGGGTTCAGCGCATACGCTGAATTTGCCAATGTCACTATCATCGGGGAAGAAACCTATAACGATACGATCAATGGCCGTATCCGCCGCCCCGTGATCGCTGACCCTGAGGGAACAGAAGTCAGCCAAGCCTATCTGGCTTATAAAGCCGGTGCCGTAACGCTGAAAGCAGGGCGGCAGGGGTTTAATATGGACAACCAGCGCTTTATCGGAACCGTCGCTTTTCGCCAGAATGATCAGACCTTCGATGCTGGCTCGTTAACCTATGCCCCGAACAAAGAGTTTAAGGCTTTCTATAGCTATGTCTGGAACGTAAACCGTATTTTTGGTGACGATAGCCCCCGGGGTGACCTTGATAGCAACCTGCATATCTTCAACACCGCATACACCGGCAGCAAACTTGGCAAGCTGTCAGCATACGCTTATTTGCTGGATTTTAACGATGCGGGCGCCTTTGGTCTGTCATCAGCCACTTTTGGTGCGCGCTTTAGCGGAAAACAAGCTGCCAGTGATACCGTGAGCGTGTCCTATACTGCAGAGTATGCGCGTCAGACCGACTACAAAGACAATCCAGCTGACTTTGCAGCGGATTATCTGCACGGCGACTTGTCGTTGGCGGTGGCCGGTTTCACCGGTGGGGTCGCTTACGAAAAGTTAGGCAGCGACGATGGTTCTGCGTTTCAAACGCCGCTAGCAACCCTTCATAAATTTAATGGCTGGGCAGACGTATTCCTAACCACACCGGCAAATGGTCTTCAAGATATGAATGTTTCGCTGTCATATCGGGTGCCGGGCGAAAGTGGCTTATCAGGCATGCTTTTAAAAGCTATTTATCACGACTTTTCTGCAGATGTGGGTGGGCAAAATTATGGTGACGAATGGGGTTTCTTGATTTCGAAGAAACTGAATAAGACGTTCACAGCATCCGCCAAGGCGGCGTTTTACAATGCAGATGAGTTCGCGACCGACACAACAAGGTTTTGGTTCACGCTGGGTGCCAAGTTTTAATCGTCTGCGATGAGGGCTCTGATCTGGTCTTGGGCAATATTGCCGCCGCATAACAGCACCACAGTGGTTTGCCCTGCAATCTGCTGTGCAACCTGCTGATAGCCCGCCAATGCCAAGGCGGCTGAGCCCTCAACCACCATGCCTTCACCAAATGCCAGAAGACGAAATGCATCCTCGATCGATGTTTCGTCACATAGCAGCAATTCATCAATCACTGCTGTCGCGAGTGGCAGGGTGATCGTGCCGTCGTCAATCCCGCCGGCCACTGCATCGGCCAATGTGGGTAGGTGATCGGTTTCAACGATACGTCCGGCCTTGATGGATGCATCCAACGCCGCAGAGTTTTTGGCTGACACACCCCACACCCGGGTTTCCGGCCGTGCGGTTTTCAGCACCGCGCCTATGCCGCTAACAAGGCCGCCGCCACCAAGCGAAATGAAAATATTGTCGATGGGTTTATGATCGAATTGGTCCAGAAGTTCTATACCAATAGAGCCTTGGCCCGCGACCACATCAGCGTCGTCATAGGGCGACATGTAGATATAGCCATCTTCTTCAGCGAGCGCCTGTGCATGTTTCTCTGATGCGCCGGCTTCCTCACCATACAGCACCGGGTGCGCACCGGTTTGGCGAATACGATCCAGCTTTATGGGGGATACGGTTTCAGGTAGAACAACTGTCATATCCAAACCCAAACTTGCTGCGGCTGTGCCTGCACCAATGCCATGGTTCCCGGAAGACGCTGTGACAAATTTGGGGGCATTGCCGTGTATGGAGGATACCACTTTGGTTAGTTTGCTCATTGCACCACGAATTTTAAAAGAACCTGTGCGCTGAAAGTTTTCCGCTTTATAAAATAGCGTATCAAACAGGCCTCTGCTTTTTAGCGCAGGCGTTAGCACAATATGACTTTTGATTCGGCTATGGGCGGCATGGGCTGCTTCATTGATTTCTGCGACTGATGGCGCGACCATAAGCATATTCCTTGGTGCTAGTGTTTCTTCAGATTAGTCAGTTTTGCCCGATGGGTTCAATCCATATGATTGTCATAAGTTTCCCTGACATTTTGTCGCGGCACTTTTTATAGCCAGTTAAGCAATTGATATTGTTGCTATATCGCAAGCTTACGCTTGTCTTGGTGATACTTGATTGGTAAAAACGCAAAATATTGTGTTTGAACATTTCCTATATACCAAATGCGGTAGTATAGTGGTGCCAATTCGCGCATTGACGCACACCCGATATAATTATTCATGCTGTTGCCCAACTTGGGCCCAAAAAAACATGTGAGAGAGGCCGCCAATGGAACAAACTGATGTACTTGAAAACAGCAACCTGCTGACAGAACGCCATGTTTATAAACCATTTAAATACCCGTGGGCCTATGAGGCATGGCTAACGCAGCAGCAAGTGCATTGGTTGCCAGAGGAAGTGCCGCTGGCGGAAGACGTGCGGGATTGGGCACGCAATCTGAACGAATCAGAAAAGAACCTGCTGACACAGATTTTTCGCTTTTTCACCCAAAGCGATATCGAAGTAAACAATTGCTACATGAAGCATTACACCAAGGTGTTTAAACCCACCGAGGTTCAGATGATGCTGTCGGCTTTTTCCAATATGGAAACCATCCATATTGCAGCTTACAGTCATTTGCTAGACACCATTGGCATGCCAGAAACTGAATATTCAGCCTTCCTCCGTTACAAGGAAATGAAGGATAAATATGATTTCATGCAGCAGTTTAATTCGGATGACCTGCGCTCCACGGCGGTGACGCTGGCGGTGTTTGGTGCCTTCACCGAAGGGCTGCAACTGTTCGCAAGCTTTGCCATGCTTCTGAATTTCCCGCGTTTCAATAAAATGAAAGGCATGGGGCAGATTGTGAGTTGGTCAGTGCGCGATGAAAGCCTGCACTGTGACAATATGGTGAAATTGTTCCGCACCTTGATTAGCGAAAACCCGCACTTGTGGGATGAGAGCCTACAACAGGAATTACTGGATGCCTGCCGCACGATTGTAGAGCATGAAGATGCCTTCATCGACCTTGCGTTTGGACTGGGCCCGATTGAAGGGCTGACGCCTGAAGATGTGAAGCAATACATCCGCTACATTGCCGACCGGCGCTTGCTACAGCTTGGTCTGGAAGAAGAATATCATGTGGAAGCAAATCCACTGCCGTGGCTCGATAGCATGCTGAATGCCGTCGAGCACACCAACTTCTTTGAAAACCGCGCCACTGAATATTCCAAGGCAGCAACGCGCGGCAACTGGGAAGAAGCTTTCGCGTAAACTGCTTTGGCGCAATATCAGGCGCCTAACTAAAAAAGCAGCGCCCGGATAACTCGAAACTCAACTCGAAACAATCCGGGCGCCGCAGTGACCGGCGACACTGGACAGGCTAGCGAGGACAAGCCTGTATAAATGCCACCGCTCCCCAATAGTTTACCAGTCGCGACCATCCACCCACTGTGGCCGCTCGCGTGATCCCCTGCGCCGTGGTGCGGGGTCTATATCATCAAAATCATACACATCTGCCCTGTAGGGCGCGGTGCTGCGCGTAACTGTGTAGTGCGCCGCGAGCGAGGCATAAAACTGGTCGGCGCGGGCATTGATGGTGCGGGCCAGTGTTCCTGATAAATTGCGCAGGTTTTCTGTGTGAATTTCATGAGCCAGTGTTTCCCGGTAGTGGCCGCCAGCCTGCGAAAACAGACGGGCAACTGTGCTGTTGGGATAATTGTTGGACGGCACGACACCGCAATTGGTCAGCGCCTGCAGGTCTTGCCCATACCGGTAACTTTCCGCGGCATGAATGCGGACGGCATCATTATAGGTGCCTATGCCCCGCATCTGTACTGTCAGTTGATAGTCCGCAACCGCAACCCCTTTTTCGGTCACTCGGGTATAGGTGGCCCGTTTATGAACCCCGCACTGCCCGGGCGTATAGCGATAGCGTTTTTTGTATTTTTTATTGCGCCGATCCACGTCTGTTATGTGAAACGACAGGGTATAATCCACAAGCTGCGCCTGCACCGCCATGTCGGCATCGCGGCGACGTGGCACCAGCACAATATTGGGTGGCAGTATGCGGGCAAGCCTGTTGCGGATATAGACATCTTCTCCATCGGTTCGGGTCGCCCTGCCGGTGCGGCCCTTTTCAAAGTCAACAAAAACACGGAACGGATGACCAGCCCGAAAATCATGGTCGATCGGGTCAACAGAATAGGGTGTAACAGAAGCATTTGCCGATGGAGACAGGGCCGTTGCGGCAAAAACCAAACCAGCAATCAATGCACCGGTTTTATTTCCGGCTGCTGGTTTTTTGGCGCGCGTTCTGTCAATCAACGTCATGGCTCTTATCCTTCGCTAGTGTGATGTTACCCTAGGGAAGGCGAGCTTATGGAAAGCTGATTGGGTCGTTCATATGGCGTTCAGTTGTAACCTTCAGCGCTGAAAGAGCTACAGGCTGCCGTGGCAGTGCTTGAACTTCTTGCCTGACCCGCACGGGCAAGGGTCATTGCGGCCCACGCTTGCGAACGGGTTGCTGGCTGGCGGCGGCACTGCGCCCTGGCTGATGCCCGCCATTTCACCATGACAATGTTTGAACTTCTTGCCTGATCCACACGGGCACGGTGCATTCCTGGGTACGTTGCTCCAGGTGGAGGTGTCGTTCGGGTCTGCGCTGTCCATGCCGGTGCTGGCACCGCCTGTGACAATGCCACTAGCGTTGGGGTCAGGATGGCTTGCCTGCATGTCTTCAACCGGGGGTGGGGGCGGTGCCACGTCCATGGGCGCGGCCTGTGTTGTCAGTTCAATACGCGCCAGAATTTGAGAGGTTGTTTCCCGGATATGGTACAGCATGCCTTCAAACAGCGTAAACGCTTCGGTTTTATACTCATTCAGGGGGTCGCGTTGTCCGTAGGCTCGCAAGCCAACACCCTGGCGCAAATGATCCAGATTTTGCAGATGCTCTTTCCATTCCTGGTCTAAAACCTGCAGCAGGATATTGCGTTCAATCATGCTTTCCCAGTACCCTGGTGCGCCTTCCTCGGCGTCTTCGGGTTTTGCAATTAACTGGTCTGTTGACGCCTTTTTCGCCGCGATCAAGGCATCGGCTGCTGCTTCCAGGCGGTTGATGATTTCATCATCATCCACACCTTCTTCTGCGGCCCAGTCCTTCACCGAAACATCCTGCAATCCCAGAATGTTGATGACGTCCTCTTGCAAGCCATCAATGTCCCACTGCTCCGCGTAAGACTTTGGCGGAATGTGCTTTTCAACAATGTGCTGAATCACGTCATCGCGCATATTTTTAATGGTGTCAGACACAATTTCTGCGTCCATGATCTCGCGGCGCTGGTCGTAAATCACCCGGCGCTGGTCGTTCATCACATCATCATATTTCACCAGATTTTTACGAATGTCGTAGTTTCTGGCTTCCACCTTCTGCTGGGCTTTTTCAATCGCCTTATTGATCCAAGGGTGGATGATGGCTTCGCCTTCTTCAATGCCAAGGCGCACCAGCATGCTGTCCATGCGCTCAGGGCCAAAGATACGCATCAAATCGTCTTGCAGGGACAGGAAGAATTTCGATTTTCCGGGATCGCCCTGGCGTCCGGCGCGGCCACGAAGCTGGTTATCAATGCGGCGGCTTTCGTGGCGCTCTGTTGCCATGATGTACAGTCCGCCCGCCTCGATTACTTTCGCTTTTTCGGTTTCCACTTCGGCGCGGATACGCTCAGCAATTTTTGCAATCTTTGCCTCATCATCCAGGTCTTTGGTTTCTTCTGCAATCCGCATGTCGGCATTACCACCAAGCTGAATGTCGGTACCGCGTCCCGCCATGTTGGTCGCAATGGTTACAGCGCCCAAACGGCCTGCCTGACTAACGATAAAGGCTTCCTGTTCGTGGTGCCGGGCGTTCAGAACCTGGTGTTTGATCTTTTTCTTCTTCAGAAATTCTGACAGCAACTCTGATTTTTCAATCGACACTGTCCCAACCAATACCGGCTGACCCTTTTGCTGCACATCAGTAATTTCAGCCAGAATGGCGTCATATTTTTCTTTTGCCGTGCGATAAAATTCGTCGTGCTCGTCAACGCGGGCCACTGGCACATTGGTCGGTATCTCAACAACGCCCAAACCGTAAATATCGGCAAATTCTTCGGCTTCCGTGGCTGCGGTACCTGTCATACCTGCAAGCTTTGGGTACATCCGGAAATAATTCTGGAAAGTAATAGACGCCATCGTCTGGTTTTCCGGCTGGATTTGCACACCCTCTTTGGCTTCCAGCGCCTGATGCAATCCGCCTGAATACCGGCGTCCATCCATCATACGGCCAGTGAACTCGTCAATGATGATTACTTTGTTATCATTGACGATGTAATCAGTGTCGCGCTCAAACATGGTGCGGGCCTTCAGGGCCTGATCCACATGGTGCACAATCGCCGTGTTTTCATAATCATACAGGCTTTCCGATTTCAAAAGGCCGGCATCACGCAAAATCTGCTCAACGTTTTCCGTCCCGTCTTCGGTAAGCGAAACAGTTTTGCCTTTTTCATCCTTTTCATAATCGTCTTCACCAAGTTTGGCGACAATCTCGTTGATAGAAATATAAAGCTCTGATTTGTCTTCGGTCGGGCCCGATATAATCAGGGGTGTCCTGGCTTCATCGACCAGAATAGAGTCAACCTCATCAACAATCGCAAAGGCAAAGTCACGCTGCACCATTTCTTCGCGGCGGTTTTTCATATTATCGCGCAGATAATCGAAACCAAACTCGTTGTTGGTGCCGTAGGTAATATCTGCGGCATAAGCTTCCTGACGCTCCGGGTCTGTTTTACCCGGCACGATTACTCCGGTGGTCATTCCCAGAAAACCATACACCCGGCCCATCCATTCGGCGTCGCGTTCCGCCAGATAGTCGTTGACGGTCACAACATGCACACCTTTGCCCGGTAGGGCATTCAGGTATGCCGCCAGCGTTGCAACGAGTGTTTTACCTTCGCCGGTTTTCATTTCTGCGATGCTGGTATCGTTCAGCACCATGCCGCCGATAAGCTGGACGTCATAGTGACGAAGACCAATTGACCGTTTCGCCGCTTCCCGAACAACGGCAAAGGCTTCTACCAGCAGGTTGTCCAGCTTTTCACCGTCTGCCAGCCTGGCGCGAAACTCATCGGTTTTGGCTTTCAGCGCTTCATCAGACAGCGCTTCCATTTCAGGTTCAAGCGCATTGATCGCGGCAACGCGCGGCGTCAGTTTGGCGAGATATCGATCGTTGGCAGATCCAAAAACCTTTTTCGCGAGCGAGCCTAAACCCAACATATACTACTTCCCAATTTGTTGCTGATTTGCAGGGATTTGCGCCCCCGTACAGCAAGGCCGGTCTTTCGCTCAACGCCGCAGCCACAACAACCGATACAAATGAGCTAAAAAATTCTCGTAAGAATGCAGGCAGAGATAAGTATAGCCAAGGCTTCTGTCAACCTGTGCGGCCTGAATGACAACACAAATTTAAGTGTTCAGTGGTACATAATCTTATGCGGCTTGCTTTCTATACAGCGCGCCTGCAAAATCCTGGGCGTATGATACCGCCAAAAACTTGCTTACCATCATCTGTAATCTGATGCCTAAGCCTATAATATTACAAAGAGATATTCATGCCAAGCGCCCCCAAAAGCCCTCTTGCCCCTGAAAATTTCCCCAACCTTCTGCCGGTGGCTGGCGTGGAGGTGGGTGCGGCTGCTGCTGGTCTGCGCTATCAGGGCAGGCCTGATCTAATGCTGGCGCGCGTTGCGCCGGGCACTGTGGCGGCAGGGGTGTTTACCAAAAACCAAATGCCGGCTGCGCCCATTGACTGGTGCAAACGGGCCCTGTCAGAAACCGGTGGTGCAGCACGGGCCCTTGTGGTCAATGCAGGCAACGCCAACGCCTTTACCGGTGCAAAAGGCGACAAAGCAGCAGCGGCGACAGCGCAAAGCACTGCAAAAATTATCGGATGCCATGCAAATGAAGTTCTTGTTGCATCAACGGGTGTGATCGGGGAGCCACTGGACACAAGTGCCTTTCCGAGGTTTTTGAAGCGCATCAATGATGGCCTGTCGGGTGCAATGTGGCGGGAAGTGGCACATGCCATCACAACAACCGACACCTTCCCGAAGGGGTGCAGCCGCGTTGCAACCATTGATGGCCGCCCGGTGGTTATCTCCGGCATAGCAAAAGGTTCGGGCATGATTGCGCCTGACATGGCAACCATGCTGGGATTTATTTTTACAAATGCGTTTGTGTCTGCCGAAGTTCTGCAAACCATTTTGCAGGGTGCGGTTGAAAAAAGCTTTAACAGCATCTCGGTTGACGGGGATACCTCGACCAATGACTGCGTTCTGGCCTTTGCGACAGGCAAAAATGCCAACAAGGACCGGATTGATGACGCGGGCGATGACCGACTGACCGATTTCATCGCTAAATTCACCGATGTGGCAACCAACCTGGCACAGCAAATTGTTCGCGACGGTGAAGGTGCCAGCAAATTCGTAACCATAACCGTTGACGGTGCGGAAACCCCAGCGGCGGCAAAAACTATTGCGTTATCGGTTGCCAACAGTCCTTTGGTAAAAACGGCCATTGCCGGGGAAGACCCCAATTGGGGTCGGCTTGTCATGGCGATTGGCAAGTCGGGTGAACGCGCGGACCGAGACGCGCTCTCCATCTGGATCGGTGATCATCTGGTCGCGGAAAAGGGTGTGGTTAGCCGTGCGTATGATGAACTCACAGCAGCAGCCCACATGAAGGGCCAGACTATAAGTATCAAAATCAATGTCGGCGTTGGCGACCAGTCAGCGACAGTTTGGACCTGTGATCTGACCCATGGCTATATTGATATTAATGCCGACTATCGCAGTTAAGGACAACAGGTGGGTTAAAGATTCCGCGTTGTTTTTAGGGCTGCTGCAAAATCTGCCGATTTACCCCACAAAACACTAACTAAACCTCTGATATAAATGAAAAAATTAGTGGCATGTCTTTTGAATGAATGCAGCCGGGTTCGCCCGTAAAGTCATTTTGGAGAATGTTATGCCAACGGTAGATCTGGATCTGCAGCTGAAATTCCTGAACGAATTGGAAACGGCGTTAGCCGATGCCTTGAGCCGCTATTCTGATGATGGCGAAGACAAGCTTGCAGAGCTGACATACATGCAAAACGAAGTGAAGCGCGCAAAACGCGTTATTGCAGAGCGCATGGACACCGACGAAAAACCCCGCCGTCAGTACCGGCAAGCTGCGTACCGCGAAGTTGCTTTCAGCTAGTACTTCGCCGACTGACGCTGTGTTGCACTGAGACCAGCAGACTGACACGGCCATAGAAGATGCTGATTGGGCGTCACCCAGGGGGGTTGGCGCTTTTCTGCTTTAGTCGACGAATATTTTAGTCGTCGGACATTGAATCAGCAACGCTCGCGGTTTCGTCGCCGACGACCTCAAATACCAGATTTACCAAATCCGCCAGCGCCCCTAAACCGCCCGCCAGTCCAACAGCGATTAACCCTGCGAGCAAGCCATATTCAACGGCTGTTGCGCCATCAGTTTGGCACCATACTTTAAGAAAAAATGCGCGCGTTTCGCTCAGAGTGATGCGAAAAGGGACGGTTTTATGTGTGCGAGCCGCCCCGAAAAACTGCATGAAAGTTCGCGCCATGCTATTAGTTCCTTGATTGCCTGATAGCTCAGTTAGTCTGATGCCAAGTCAGTATGTGTGCCCGGTCGATACGTGTATCCCTCACTGTTGGCGGGAAATCTAAACAAGGGGTTAAAGCTTGTATTTGCCTAAAGTTGGCGGTAATCCAACATCATGATTGATGACGATTGCCCTGAACCTAATGTGCGTATCGACGCTGGATTGCCAACAGTTCTTGTTGCGGCAATAGCCTTGGTTGATATTGACGGTCACATCCTTATTGCCCAGCGACCGGAAGGCAAATCCATGGCGGGTTTGTGGGAGTTTCCGGGCGGTAAGGTCGAGGAGGGTGAAATCCCTGAAGCGGCGCTCATTCGGGAGTGCAAAGAAGAACTGGATATCGACATCTCTGCGGCATGCCTTGCGCCTTTTGCCTTCGCTTCACATTCCTATGAAAAATTTCATCTGCTGATGCCGCTTTTTTTATGCCGCAAATGGGACGGTCTGATTTCTCCGCAAGAGGGCCAGGCGACTAAGTGGGTAAAAATTCGTGATTTGCCACAGTATCCGATGCCACCTGCTGATGTGCCATTGGTTGCGATGCTGCGGGACTTTCTCTAATGCACCAGCGCGTTGCTGCGCTGATGATGACTGACCCCTTTGCCATGCAGGTGCTGGCGGCTGTGCGCGATCATGGTCCACAGGGGGCATATGTTGCTGCAGGGTTTGTGCGTAACCGGTTTTGGGATGCCTTATACCCGGAAAAACCACCGCTACCTGACGCTGATATCGATGTGGTGTATTTTGATGCCTGCAACCGGGGAAAAGCCGCTGATATTACCTTTGAAACCAATCTTGATAAACACATGCCCACCGGTCTGTGGCAGGTGCGCAATCAGGCTCGCATGCACAAGTTTGGCGGTTATCCCCCTTTTGACAGCCTTGATCACGTGCTCAGGCACTGGGCGGAAACAGCGACCACTGTCGGCTTGCGGCTAACCGCAAGAAATGACTTTGAATTTGTTGCGCCTTTTGGGTTTGATGATTTGCGGTACCATATTTTGCGCATAACGCCCATGATGAAACAGCATGACCGGCAAGGGTTTGATGCACGTCTGGATGCCAAAGGCTGGTTGACGCGCTGGCCAAACCTAGAGGTTATCCGCGATTAGTTTACTTTTTGGTGGGTGGTTTGCCTGCCTTTAAGGCGTCCGCTAAACTCACGTTTCCACTGCCCGGCTTCAAGGGTTTTTGCTGGCTATCATGAGGGTGCCAGCCGGTTAAATATATGACCTCGAAAGTGGCGATTATGCGCCCGTCTTCCCGGCTGAATTTTTCCTGGTAAATCTGTGCAGCGCGCAGCAAAACATCACGCCTCATAAAGGTCTTGGGCCGGTTGACCATGGCGTTTGCCTCACCCATGCCGCGCAGTTCCTGCATCAGGCCAAGCGGGTGTTCATAGGTCAGTGTCAGCGTGTCCAGGTCTGTAACTGGTAGCGCAAAACCCGCACGCTGCATCAGGCTGCCAAGGTCCCGGACATCGGCAAACGGGATAACGCGTTGACCTGCTCCCCCGCGAATTTCGGACTCAGCGGCAATCAGGCTGTGGCGTAACTCATGCAGGGTTTCGCCGCCAAACAGCGCGGCGCAAAACAGTCCATCAGGTCGCAGAGCCATTTTTGCCTGCACTAAAAAACCCGGCAAATCGTTGGTCCAGTGCAAGTCCAGGTTGCTGACAATCAGGTCTGCGCTGTTTGCCTCCAGGGCAAGAGTGTCAGCATGTGTCGTGTGTGGTCTGTATTTGGGTTGTTCGGCCGCTGGTAAAAACGGGGCAAACCGTCCAGCCAGGTCAATACGGTCCGGGAAGTCGCGGTTCACCTCTTGCAGGCGTTCAAACAAACGGTCAGCAATTTCCGCCTGAAGGAACTGGTGGCCTGCATCCAAACGGCTCGCCCTGTTGCGGTTTTGTGCAACAGCCTGTGGATCAAACAGCTTTGGCGGTGTGTCGGTCATGAGGTCCCATTAATCCGCTTGGCGGCGGCGCGCAAGCTCTTTGATGTGGTCGCACCTCAGATTGAATGCTAGGCAGTTGGTATGCAGTCTTTAATGTCTCATATTCGGCGAGTCCCAGGTGTTGTGCTGGACGCGGTGTTGCCGCCGCGCTGCCCTTTGTGTCGGGCGCGGATTCTAGAGCATGGGCATTTGTGCGGTGCGTGCTGGCTAGCGGTTGATATGGTGTCGGACCCGCGCTGTAGCCGCTGCGGCCTGCCGTTTGCTCATGAAAGCGATGGCCTGCAATGCGGCGCATGTCTTGCCAACCCGCCGGCGTTTGACGGCGCTGTTGCGCCGGCCCTGTATGCCGGGAAGGGCAGGGACCTTGTTCTTGCATTAAAGTACGGTCGATTGTTTGCGGCGGCGCCAGCGATGGCGCGGATGATGGTGCCGGGACTGTTGAAAATAATTGAACCTGACAGTGTGCTTGTGCCGGTGCCATTGCACCGGTTTAGGCTGTTGAAACGACGGTTTAACCAGTCCCAACTGCTGACTGCCGAGCTGGCAAAACACTTTGAGGTAGACCATATGCCGGGCGCATTGATACGGGCCAGGTCAACACCTAGCCAGGGTGGCCTCAATCGCAAGGGCCGATTTCAGAATGTTCGGGCGGCATTTGCGATAAACTCTAGCAATATCAATGCGCTGGAAGGCAGGCCCGTGGTGCTTGTGGATGATGTTTTGACCACAGGTGCGACCGCAGACGCCTGTTCCGCTGTGTTGAAAAAAGCGGGCGTGCAACAAGTAACGGTTGCTGCTTTCGCGCGGGTCGGTGAACCGGTTGCAGGGTGATGTTTGAGCTTAACTTTTAGCCATCACAAAGAGGTGACGAACCGCGCCCTTTAAAGCGCGGCAGGCAGTCCCCACATGGCAAATCCGTTGACATATCATCCAGCAAGGCCTGGAATGCCGTACAAAAGCGGCAAAAAAGTTACGAATTTGGTGCAAAAAGTTACAATTTTCGCGCAAAAAAGGCGCAAAAAGAGGAAAAAATACATTGGAAAACGTCGTAATTTACAGTTCCGCCTTCTGCCCCTTTTGCCATCGGGCAAAAGCGTTGTTGCAGCAAAAAGGTGTGAGCTTCAAAGAAGTCTCTGTTGATATCAATCCAGGCGTGCGGGCAGAAATGCGCAAAAAGGCAGGTGGGGTGAATTCCGTGCCGCAAATCTGGATTGGTGAAACCCATGTGGGTGGCTGCGATGATCTGTATGCGCTGGAGGCAAAAGGCGCGCTTGAGCCCCTGTTGAAGGCAGGATAGCCTCACCGATGCGGGCAGCCCTGATACAGCTTACATCTGGTGACCAGATCGCGCCCAATGTGGCCGCGGTAAGTGCCTTTGTGCGCGAAGTCGCAGCGCAGGGCGCAACCTTTGTTACAACGCCTGAGACAACGCATCTCACGGAAATGAAGCGCGCCAGCGTGCTTGAAAAAGCATTCTCCGAGGCCGAAGACCCTGGTTTAGCTGAGTTTCGTGCCCTCGCGGCAGAGCTTGGCATCTGGCTGCACATCGGGTCCCTGATTATCAAGGTCGCTGATGACAAGCTAGCCAATCGCGCGTTTATGATTGCCCCTGACGGCAGCGTTGCCGCCCGCTACGACAAAGCGCACCTGTTTGATGTGGAGCTTGGCGGCGGTGAAAGTTACCGCGAGTCTGCGCTTTATGTATCTGGCGGTGAAGCACCAGTTGTCACCACAGATATAGGCACCTTTGGGCTAAGCATTTGTTACGATCTACGGTTTCCTTACCTGTACCGGGCGCTGGCGCATGCGGGTGCCAATATTTTGCTGGTGCCTGCTGCTTTTACGCAACCCACCGGCGAAGCGCATTGGCACACTTTGTTAAAGGCGCGCGCCATTGAAACGGGCTGTTTTGTTCTGGCCGCCGCGCAAACCGGCCTGCACGATACTGGCCGCAAGACTTATGGCCACAGCCTGGCGATTGACCCTTGGGGGACCATTTTGGCGGATGCGGGCACCAACCCCGGCATCACCATGGTTGACCTGGACTTGAAACAGGTCGATATAGTGCGCCAGAAGATACCGTCGCTAAAGCACGACAGAGACGTAACCATCAAAAAAATAAACCCAAGCGCTTGTTGAAAGTCCCATGATTGTTTTTGACTTGAAATGTGAACTTAACCATCAGTTTGAAAGCTGGTTTCGGTCCTCAACTGCTTATCAAGAACAGTGCGATGCCGGGCTTGTTGAATGCCCTTACTGCGGTTCAACATCTATTACAAAAGCGCTCATGGCCCCAAACGTGGCAACCAAAGGTAACCAGAAACCGGATTTGCCGGCTGCTGCCGTAGTGCCGGCCACCAGGCCTGCTGGGACCGAAGTCGCTGCCCACATGGGGGCTACAGCGCCGCTGCCGTCTGTTGGTGCCGCATCTTCCCCAAGCCCTGAATTGAAAGCGCTGGCGGAAAAAGCCGCTGCTGCGATGGCAAAACTGCAAGCTCACGTGGAAAAAAACTGCGAAAATGTTGGCGATAACTTTGCCGAAGAAGCCCGCAAAATCCACTACGGCGAAGCTGAAGAACGCGGGATTTACGGCGAAAGCTCGCTGGAAGAAGCCGAAGAACTGCTGGAAGAGGGCATCGACATTATGCCGCTACCCGGCACTCGCCCAACAGACGCTTGAGCCAACATACGCCTAACCAGACAGACGCTTGACCCCCTACCAAGCGCTTTGCTCCACCGACGCCTAAATTCTGGGCATCAAGCCTCCTGCTTGCGGCCTCAGGCTGTGGTAGCCGCCATTGCATAATTGACTGATGTGTTCCGGCTATCCAGTCGCCATTTTTGACTAAGCGGATTAAACACATACCCGGTTGCGGCACTTGGTTTCATGTCGTTGTTCGACAAATAGTCCGCCAGTTCATCCGGCTTCAGGAATTTATTCCAGTCATGCGCCCCGACCGGCAACCAGCGCAGCACCCTCTCGGCACCAATGATGGCAAAAAGATAGGCTTTTGGCGTGCGGTTAATGGTCGACAGCAACATAATGCCACCTGGTTTCATCAAGGCGCGGCAGGCTGCCAAATAGGCATTTACATCAGCAACATGTTCCACCACCTCCATATTGACGATAATGTCAAACTGCTCCCCGGCTTCAGCCAGCGCTTCGGCGGTGGTATTTCGGAAATCAATCTGAAGGTCGCTTTGTGCGGCGTGCAGGCTCGCAGTTTTGATGTTTTTGTCTGAAGCGTCGACCGCTACAACATCTGCACCCAGTCGTGCCATTGGTTCAGAAATCAAGCCGCCGCCACAGCCGATATCCAGTAGGCGCAGGCCCTCAAACGGTTTTTTAGCCCCGGCTTCCAGGCCAAAATGCGCTTCAACATTTTGCCGAATGTACATCAATCGGGTCGGGTTGAGCATATGCAGCGGTTTAAACGGGCCCTTTGGGTCCCACCATGTGTCAGCGATGCGGGCGAAGAACGCCACTTCGTCTTCGTCAACCGTGTGTCCCTTGGCCATTTGGCCTGCTGTATCCTGGTGTGCTTGGCTGGTCATCCTGTGAACTATCCATAAATTAGCAAGTTTATTGCGCGCTCGGTGCTTGCGTGCCTGCGCAGCAGCCATTAAACAGGGCGCGTTCGCCTTCTATACGCGTCTTCACCCCCCTTGGGTCAAGGATTGCGTCATTATGGCCGAACAAGAATTCAGGACCCGGACACTATGGCACGCATTGTTAAAAAGTTTGGCGGCACGTCTGTAGGAGACATTGACCGCATACAAAACGTTGCCCGACGTGTCGCGAAGGCCGTTGGTGAAGGCCATGAAGTTGCGGTTGTTGTATCCGCCATGGCAGGGGTGACCAACCAGCTTATTGGATACTGCCGGTCTGCTGCTGCATTCCATGATGCGCGTGAATATGACACTGTGGTCGCTGCGGGTGAACAAATCACAGCTGGATTGCTTGCAATTACCTTGCAGGAAATGGGTGTTCCGGCCCGGTCGTTTCTGGGGTGGCAAATTCCGCTGCGTACCAACAGCGTGCATGGTGCCGCCCGCATAGAAGATATTGACCCCAGCGTGCTTGATGCCTGTTTCAAGGAAGGCCGGGTGGCTGTGGTTGCCGGGTTTCAGGGCATCGGGGGCGATAACCGCATCACCACACTGGGGCGTGGTGGCAGCGACACATCAGCAGTGGCCCTTGCGGCCGCGGTGTCTGCTGATCGCTGCGATATATACACAGATGTGGACGGTGTTTACACCACCGATCCCCGTATTGTGCCAAAAGCGCGCAAGCTGGATAAAATCACCTACGAGGAAATGCTGGAAATGGCATCCCTGGGTGCAAAGGTGTTACAAACCCGTTCCGTGGCACTTGCCATGAAGCACGGTGTGCGCACGCAGGTTTTGTCGTCGTTTGAAGACCTGCCAGGAACCCTTGTTGTAGGGGAGGATGAAATTGTGGAACAGGAAGTAGTCAGCGGTATTGCTTACTCGCGCGGCGAAGCGAAGGTCACGATTATCGGGCTCAAGGATACGCCAGGTAAGGTGTCTGGTGTTTTTGCACCGCTTGCTAAAAATAATGTGAATGTCGACATGATAGTGCAAAGTGCGTCTGAAGATGGCACATCCACTGATGTTACTTTTACCGTACCCGAAGATGACCTGAAAAAAACAGTTCAAACCCTTGAAGACAATCGCGGTGAGCTTGGGTTCCGTGACCTGATTTACACCGGCGATGTGGTAAAGGTTTCGGTTGTAGGTGTTGGCATGAGAAGCCATGCCGGTGTTGCCAGCAAAATGTTCGATACGCTGGCCGAAAAAGGCATCAATATTCAGGTCATTTCTACGTCTGAAATCAAGGTCAGCGTTGTGATTGACACCGAGTATACCGAGCTTGCAGTGCGGGCACTTCATTCAGCTTACGGCCTTGATCAGGACGACGAAATCTAAATAATAAAAGAAAGCGGGGAAGAGCATGGCGGACATCGATCAGCGCGGCGATGAGCGGGTATTGAACCCTGAAGCGTTTGCGCGCCTTCAGGCTTTGTGGAAACGGGGCACCGATTTTCTGGGCAGCGACTATGCGATTTTGGGCGGCGCGATGACGTGGGTGTCTGAACGTAATCTGGTGTCTGCGATTTCAAATGCAGGTGGATTTGGCGTCATCGCGTGCGGCGGTATGGATACAAACCTATTATCTGCTGAAATTGAAGCCACCCGCGCCATGACTGACAAGCCGTTTGGCGTGAACCTGATTACGCTCCACCCGGATGTTGAAAACCTTATCGCGGTTTGCCGCGACCACAAGGTATCTCATGTTGTGCTGGCCGGCGGGTTGCCCAGCGGTGCTTCCATAGCGGCCATTAAAGACTTCGGCGCGAAATTAATGTGTTTTGCCCCTACAGCGACATTGGCCAAAAAATTGGTGCGCTCCGGTGTGGACGCCATTATCATCGAAGGGATGGAAGCGGGCGGCCACATTGGACCGGTGTCTACCAGTGTGCTTGCACAGGAAATTTTACCCGTTGTTCGGGACGTGCCGGTGTTTGTTGCTGGCGGTATCGGACGTGGTGACGTGATGGCATCTTATCTTGAAATGGGGGCATCCGGCGCGCAACTTGGTACGCGTTTTGTGGTTGCTGAAGAATGTGTCGCCCATGAAAAATTCAAGAAGGCCTTCATTCGCGGCAATGCCCGCGACGCAGTGGCCAGTGTGCAGATTGATCCCCAGTTTCCGGTAATTCCTGTACGGGCACTTAAAAACGAAGGCACCGAAAAATTCATGGAAAAGCAGCGTGAAGTGGTCGCAAACTTTCACGCAGGCACAGTGAATCAGAATGATGCACAAATGCAGATTGAACAGTTTTGGGGCGGCGCGCTGCGCCGTGCAGTTGTTGACGGCGACGTTGAAACCGGGTCAGTGATGGCAGGCCAAAGCGTTGGGATGGTAAAGAAAATTGAACCAACCCAGGATATAATCGATGAATTGATCGCTCAGGCGGTTGCGTATCTGGATCCAGATCATACATAACAGTCTGCGATTTTGGTTGGTTCGTCACCGGCGGTACCGCAGGCTTCAATCATAAGGGAACACTCTTGTCTGACACCGTTAGCCAGCCAAGACTGCTATTGAGACGCCTTCACAGTGTGATGGGCGGCGATGGTGGTGCACAAGAACGGCTTGATCGTGTTGTGCGGGTTATTGCCCAAAACATGGTTGCCGAGGTGTGTTCGGTTTATCTGGCGCGTGCTGGTGGTGTGCTGGAACTGTTTTCGACCGAAGGTTTGAAAGAAGAAGCAGTACACCTGACCCGCTTGCAGGTTGGTGAAGGCTTGGTTGGCCTGGTGGCAGAGCGCGGTTTGCCACTTAACCTCTCGGAAGCGCCAAAGCACCCGCGCTTTGCTTACCGCCCGGAAACCGGGGAAGATATGTACCACAGCTTCCTGGGGGTGCCGATTCTCAGGAATGGCAGAGTATCCGGTGTTCTGGTTGTTCAGAATGTGGCGGCCCGGCTTTATAGCCCGGAAGAAGTTGAGGCCCTGCAAACCATTGCCATGGTTTTGGCGGAACTGGTGAGTTCGGGCGAACTGGTTAATATTGATGAGTTGAGCGAAGACGCGACGGCCCTTGGGCAGCCCGTGACCCTGAATGGTTTGCCGCTGGTATCTGGCATTGCTGCTGGTGTGGCCGTTTTCAGCAAGCCTCAAATTCGCATCACAAAAACAATTGCCGACAGTGTGCGGGAAGAACGCCAGCGATTGGAAGATTCGATTGCGCAAATGCGGTTTCAGCTCGAAGAAATGCTGGAACATCCAGATTTGGCGCATGGCGGCGAGCACCGCGAAATTTTGGAGACCTATAAGCTGTTTGCCTATGACCGTGGCTGGCAGGACAGGATGCGCGAAGTTGTTACATCTGGCCTGACAGCAGAAGCAGCGGTAGAGCGGGTACAGCAGGAAAATCGCGCGCGCATGGCGAAAATTCGCGACCCGTACTTGCGCGAACGCATCCTTGATTTTGAAGACCTGGCTGGACGGTTGATCCGCATTATCCAGGGCGGCACAGGCGATGCCCGCCAGGAATTGACGGAAGACAGTGTTTTGGTCGCGCGGTCTGTTGGTCCTGCAGAGTTAATGGATTTTGACCGCAAGTTTCTGAAAGCTGTGATTTTGGAGGAAGGGTCTTCCACGGCACACGTAACAATCATTGCCCGTGCGATGGGCATTCCGGTGATAGGGCAAATCCCCGATTTGCTGAGCCACGTTGAGCCGGGCGATGAGATCGTCGTTGATACCGCACATGACCATGTTTATGTGCGCCCTAATGATGAGGTCATGGACAGCTATCGCGAAGCGGTTGCTGTGCAGGAAGAACTGTTCGCTGAATATGAAGCAGAACGGGATTTGCCTGTTGAAACGTTGGACGGTGAGCGGGTCGACCTGTTGATGAATGCTGGTTTGCTTGCTGATCTGCCGAGTCTTGAGACAACAGGTGCGGAAGGCATCGGCCTTTTCAGGACAGAATTCCAGTTTATGGTGTCGCCGGCGTTGCCGCGCGTTGATGAGCAGACAAAAGTCTATTCGGCTGTGTTGGACGCAGCGGGGGACAAACCTGTGGTGTTCCGTACGCTCGATATTGGCGGCGACAAGCCTGTGCCGTTCCTGCCGCGTGAGCCCGAGGAAAACCCGGCCATGGGCTGGCGCGCCATTCGTGTGGCGCTGGAGCGGCCTGCGCTTTTGCGGTATCAGCTGCGGGCCCTTTTGTATGCGGCGGCGGGCCGTGACCTGCATGTGATGTTCCCCATGATTGCCGAGGTTGCCGAGCTGAGGAAATGCAAAGCCATCCTGCAAAAAGAGCTGGAGCGGTTGGATAAATTTGGCAAGGAACGCCCCAAAAACATTCAGGTTGGCTGTATGTTTGAGGTGCCTTCGCTGAGTTGGCAGCTTGATAGCTTGTTGAAAGAAATAGATTTTTTGTCGATTGGCACCAATGACCTGATGCAGTTTTTCTTTGCCTGTGATCGGTCGAACCCGAAGCTTGCGGATCGTTATGATTTGCTGGCGCCGTCTGTTCTTTCGTTCTTGCGGATGATTATTTCTGCGTGTCATGAAGCCAATGTGCCTGTGACATTGTGTGGCGAAATGGGGGGGCGTGCGATTGAGGCGATGGCGCTTGTGGCGCTTGGGTTGAAGAAAATATCGGTGTCGCCGTCATCGGTTGGTACTGTCAAACGGCTGTTGCGGTCGGTTGACATGAACCAGTTGCGGGCGTTTTTGGTGGAGCACATACAGTCTCCGGAACACTCAGTTCGGGATAGCCTGATACTGTTTGCCCGGGACCACTCAATTAAGGTCTGATTCAAAATTCCTGAGTGTTTTTCGGCGGTTCTGGCAATGATGCGACAATTTTTCCCTTGAAAAATTAGTTAAAATTGACACTATTGATTAAGCGTTTTTTGACTGGTGGGGACTATTGTCAGAAACGCACCGATGATCTTTCCGCTTGTTGTGTCAGATTATCAGATGGTCTCGGCGCCAGTGGGTAGCTACAACCGGGACTTAAATAGTAGGGAAGCAGGTGACAAGGCTGAATGGTCTGCGGCTGATTTTCTTGGGGACGGACAATGGCTGATAAGGCCGAAACAAACATTGCCGCTGTTGCGGACCTGTTGCGTACACAGCGTGAAAAGCAAAAGCTGACGCTGGAAGCTGTGTCGCGCGATATTTGCGTGCGCAGTTGCTTCTTGTCCGCGATGGAAGACGGGCGGTACGGTGACTTGCCGGAACTGACGTTTGCCCTTGGCTTTGTGAAAGCTTATGCCAAGGCACTTAGGCTTGACCCTGCCGATATTGCGGCGCGGTTTAAAACTGAATATCTGGAAGCCATTAATACGGAAGAAGCCCCGACACCAAGCGCTGCGGCCCTGAGTGTTCACAATCCAAAAGCGCAGATCACTTACACAGTTAACACTCGCCCAAAGAGAAGCTGGCCAGCGTGGCTTTCGCCCGTTGTTGGTTTGGTAGGTGCCGGACTTTCCTGGATGTGGATTGGCTCCAGCAGTGTGGGCGTGGTCTCCACGGCGGCTGTTGATCAGCAAACCGAAGTCAGGATTTTGGCGGCGCTCGCTGAAATACCCAGCGCGTCAGATGTGCCCGAAGGTACACTGGTCAGCGGCATGGTAGACGCTGTATCGCCCTCAGAGCAAAGCTCTGAAGAGCGAACTGCAGGAGACTTAACCGTCGGGTCGCTAACCGTAGCAGATGACCAATTGGATAATGCAGAAACAGCATCGTTTTTCACACCTCCGTTTACACCGGCAGCGAATGCTTCTGCGCCCGTTCAATCCGGCACAGCGACACAGTCGATTACCCTTGAAGCATCCGAAGACAGCTGGATCCAGTTGACCTATACGGATGGCACAGAATTATGGTCTGGTGTTTTACGCGCCGGCCAGACGTATCGCCCGGAGCTGGTTGGTGATGTGTTCCTAACCACCAGCAACGCGGGCGGTATTACGCTGCACCAATATGGTGAAACCCGTGGCCCGCTTGGACAGCGCGGTGATATGATTGAAAGCCTTGCGCTTGACGGGTCTGCGTTCACGAGGCCCCGGCAGGCTGGTTCCACCGTTTCTACCGCTGGGTCAGCTGGCGAATAAACCTCACTTCCATCGTCTTTTAAATGTGGGTGCTGGGCCTTGTGCGCGGCACTTCTTTGCTTTTCCTGTCGTTAACACTGATGTATAAAGCCGTAAGTGCTGATTTAACGGTGAAAAAGGCAGAGTAGGACATGAGTATTCGTCCATGGCGAGATATAATCAGACGTAAATCACGCCAAATTATGGTGGGGTCGGTGCCGGTAGGCGGTGATGCGCCCATTACAGTGCAAACCATGACCAACACGCTGACATCGGATGCGCCTGCCACCATCAAGCAGATACAGGCGGCCGCTGAAGCAGGGGCTGATATTGTGCGGGTGTCTTGCCCGGACGAAGCCTCCACTGCTGCGATGCCAGAAATTTGCCGTGAAGTTAGCGTGCCTGTCGTTGCTGACATTCATTTCCATTACAAGCGTGCGCTGGAGGCGGCGGATGCCGGCGCAGCCTGCCTGCGGATCAACCCCGGTAACATCGGGTCCGAAGAGCGGGTTAAGGAAGTTGTGCGCGCTGCAAAGGCTAATGGCTGCTCGATGCGAATTGGTGTTAATGCGGGTTCGCTTGAAAAACACTTGCTTGAGAAATACGCTGAACCATGCCCGGAGGCGCTGGTTGAAAGTGCTCTTGAGCACGCGCGTATCCTGGAAGACAACGACTTCACCAATTTCAAAATCAGCGTAAAAGCATCGGACGTGTTTTTGGCTGTTGCGGCTTATCACGGTCTTGCCGACGCCTGTGATTATCCCCTGCATCTTGGCATTACGGAAGCGGGTGCCCTGCGCGGTGGTACGGTAAAATCATCCATTGGTTTGGGCGCTCTGTTGTGGGCTGGTATTGGCGATACGGTGCGCGTGTCGCTGTCTGCTGACCCTGTTGAAGAAGTGAAGGTCGGCTTTGATATCCTCAAGTCTTTGGGTCTTCGACACAGGGGTGTTCGTATCGTGTCGTGCCCGTCATGTGCGCGTCAGGCATTCCCGGTTATCAAAACCGTTGAAACACTGGAAGAACGCCTCGCTCATATTCATACGCCCCTCAGCTTGTCGATTATCGGGTGCGTTGTAAACGGCCCCGGCGAGGCCCGTGAAACAGACATCGGCTTAACCGGCGGTGGCAATGGCAATCACATGGTGTATCTGTCGGGGATGACGGACCATAAAATCGACGATGATAAACTTGTTGATCATATTGTTGACCTGGTGGAAGCCAAAGCTGCCGAAATGGACGCTCAGGAAGCTGCCGCAAAAATAGCCGACGCCACCGCAGCCAGTTAGCAAAATCAAGGAAATCTATCTGTGTCCAAACTGCAGCCTGCGCGGGGCACGCGTGACATCTATGGTGATGAAGCCCGACACATGCGGGCAGTGGTCGATGCGTTCCAGCGCGTCGGCTTGTCTTATGGTTTTGAGGAACTGGCTACACCCATTTTTGAATTTACAGAGGTGTATAAACGCCCGCTTGGTGAAACGTCTGACATCGTTTCCAAGGAAATGTACAGCTTCGAAAGCTCTGCGCGCGAAGCGGGTGACAAGGAACCTGAAGAGCTGACCTTGCGGCCTGAGTTTACCGCAGGTGTTTGCCGTGCGTTTATATCGAACGGGATGCAGCAAAACCTGCCATGCCGATTTATGAGTTGGGGACCGGCTTTTCGGCGCGAGCGCCCCCAAAAAGGCCGGTATCGACAATTTCATCAGATTAATGCCGAACTGTTAGGCCAGGATAGCCCGGAAGCAGACGTGGATATGATCGCTATGGCCTGGCGTTTGCTGAACGACCTGGGTCTTGGCGACAAAGTCATTTTGCATCTGAACTCGCTGGGGGACCAGGACAGTCGTGCGGCGTACCGCGCTGATCTGGTGGCCTATTTGTCAAACCATAAGGCTGATTTGTCAGAGGACAGCCTGCGCCGCCTGGACAGCAATCCGCTGCGCATCCTCGATAGCAAAGACGAAAAAGACCGCACCATTGTTGCAGGCGCGCCTGCGATGTCTGCGTCCATGAACGAAGCATCGAAACAGTTTTTCGCGGCCGTAAAGGCCGGGCTGGATGCTATTGGTGTTCCGTACCACCATGATGAACGGCTGGTAAGGGGCATGGATTATTATTGTCACACCGCTTTTGAATTCATCACGACCGAACTTGGTGCCCAAGGTACCGTTCTTGCCGGTGGTCGCTATGATGGGTTGATCGAACAATTGGGCGGCCCCCCAACTCCGGGCATTGGCTGGGCTGGTGGCATTGAGCGGCTTGCTATGTTGTCGGCGACTGGCAGCCAACCAACGCCGCCTGTTATTTTAATGCCGATGGGTGAACAGGCGACATTGAAAGCGTTCGATATTGCAGAAAGCCTGCGGTCCGCTGGCATAAGCGTCGTCGCTGACCGTTCGGGTAACCTGAAAAAACGCCTTAACCGCGCCAACAAGTCCGGTGCAAAGTTTGCCGTTATCCTTGGCGATAATGAACTGGCAGCAGGGCAGGCAGCTGTGAAAAACCTGGAAGCAGGCACGCAGAATGATGTCGCGTTTGATGCGCTGGTAAGAGCGATTAGCGGCAGCGCGGGAGACGCGTCATGATTACCGATGAACGCATCGCACAGCTTCTGGAACGCTACGACTATTTAGGCCATGCCCTGGGCACACCAGACCAATTCTCTAACGAGGAATTTGTTCAGTTAAGCAAAGAGTATGCAGACCTTGGCCCCGTGGTTGAGGCTGCCAATGCCTTGAAGGCAGGCCGGGTTGAAATGGCCGACTTGGCTGAAATGATGGCGTCTGGTGACGATCCGGAAATGAAAGAACTGGCGCAGGAAGAATTCCTTGAATTGAAGGAAAAGCTGCCGGAAATGGAACGGTCGCTGTCGATCCAGCTTTTGCCAAAAGACGCCGCAGATGAACGGTCCGCCATCCTTGAAATTCGCGCGGGCACGGGCGGTGATGAAGCCGCCTTGTTCGCGGGGGATTTGTTCCGGATGTATGAAAAATACGCAGAAAGCCAGGGCTGGAAGGTCGAAATGATCGAAGGGTCTGCCTCTGACGTTGGTGGCTATAAGGAAGTGGTGGCGAATGTGTCTGGTAAAGGCGTGTTTGCGAAGATGAAATTTGAATCAGGTGTGCATAGAGTGCAACGGGTGCCCACCACCGAGTCTGGTGGGCGCATCCACACAAGTGCGGCGACGGTTGCCGTACTGCCTGAAGCTGAAGATGTTGATATTGATATCCGTCAAGAAGATATCCGCATAGACACCATGCGTTCGTCGGGGGCGGGCGGCCAACATGTGAACACTACCGACTCAGCCGTGCGCATCACTCACCTTCCAACCGGTATTGTTGTCGTTCAAAGTGAAAAGTCCCAACACAAGAACCGCGATAAAGCCATGAAGATTTTGCGGGCGCGTTTGTATGACATGGAACGCGAAAAGGCCGCCGCTGAAAGGTCAGAAGACAGAAAGGCCCAGGTGGGGTCTGGTGACAGGTCAGAACGCATTCGGACTTATAATTTCCCGCAAGGCCGAGTGACAGACCACCGGATTGGCCTGACGCTGCATAAACTTGATCAGATTTTGGCTGGTGAGGGCCTGACCGAAGTGATTGATACGCTGATCGCAGAAGATCAGGCGGTTAAACTTTCTGCAATGGAAGCTGGCTTTTGACGGTGATGCCACCTACGGCGCTTGACCTTGTTCGCGCCGCCGATGCTAAGTTTGCAAGCGTTGGCAACCCTCTTGCCCGGCGTGATGCCGACCTTCTGTTATCGCATGTGTTAGGCGTTAATCCCTCGCGTTTGCCGTTGCATCAGGATGCACTATCCAACGAGGCTATTACTCAGTTCTGGCAAATGGTTGATGCGCGCCTCACAGGCAAGCCTGTCGCCTATATTACGGGTGAGCAGGAGTTTTGGTCCCTGACTTTTGCTGTGAACGAACACACGCTTGTGCCAAGACCAGACACGGAAACTCTGGTGTCTGTTGGACTAGATAGCATTATGGATGTACACAGCCCGACAATTCTTGATTTGGGCACAGGGTCTGGCTGTGTACTTCTAAGCTTGCTGCATGAGCGAGGCGATGCAACGGGTCTTGGCATTGACCTGTCGGCTGCGGCGCTGGATATAGCGCAGCAAAATGCCGATAACCATAACCTGTCTGCCCGCGTCCGGTTGATACAAAGCGACTGGTTTGATGGGGTTCCCGCAGACATGCTTTTTGATCTTATCGTCTCAAACCCGCCCTACATTCCAGCAGGCGACATTGACACATTGATGCCTGATGTTCGTGACTTTGAACCGGTATCAGCGCTGGAAGGCGGTGACGACGGGCTTGAATGTTACCGGGAAATTGCAAGCAGTGCCCCGCTAAAGCTGCCACAAGGCGGCATTCTTGCTGTTGAGGTTGGCATTGACCAAGCGCAGGCAGTAAGCGACCTGTTCGCCAAATCTGGCCTGCAGATATCAGGTGTTCGGCAAGACCTGGCAGGTGTTGATCGTGTTGTATTTGCCAAAAAACCGTGAGATTCCGGATTTAGGGGCTTGGAATGGTTTTCATTAGACGCTAGGCTGCTTTCAGCTCAACAGCAAGAAAGGCCTAAACGCCCGGCTGTATTGGGAATTCCGAAGAAAATCGTATTACGATGTCGGAGACTTGGCAGGTATGCCTGCCAAATTAAAATTGACTTCTTTTCATTGTTGGTAATGACAAAAGCATGAAACAGGCTCAGAACACGCGCCATAAACAGCGTGGCAGACCATCCTCCCGCCAGGGTGGAAAATCCGGTGGTCCGGGTAATCGCACAGAACAACGTGTTCGCGGTAATCCCAAACAGTTGGTAGAGAAATATAAAAACCAGGCGCGCGAGGCTTTGCAGGCTGGTGACCGTACACAGTCGGAATATTTTCTACAGTTTGCCGACCATTATTATCGCGTTATGAACGAGAGCCGGAGCAACCAAAATGATGGGGACGGCAACCAGAATAGCCAGGGTAATTCTCGTCGACGTCGGGGCCGCGGTCGCGGACCGCAGGATGACCAACAAACGGATGCTGCAGGCAACCAGAATGGTCAGCCAGAACAGAGTGGCCAACAGGAGCAGGACGGTGTGGAACAGCCCAAAGTCCAACCTGCCGCCGCGCCAGAGAATGGCGTGACCGAGGTGGCACCTGCCCAGCCTATTGAAGTGCAGCCAGGGCTTGATTTGGACGATGGCGCAGAAAAGCCGGCCCCAAAGCGGCGACGCCCCCCGCGCAAGAAACCACAACCTGCCGATAGCGGGGAAGTGGAGCCAGCGGCTGCTGCAGTGGAATAGTCGGCACACAGTCAAAATACGATTGCAGAATCAAAAAGCACCTTACCGGGTGCTTTTTTTGTTTTGTTATGACAGCGTACGGTCGTGCCCATGAGCGCTAGTCGGGGTGCGTTAAGGGGTGCATGACAACCTCTTGAGATTTCGGGATTGATGCCTACATAAGGGTAGAAAAGCGTGCCCAATCGGGGCGTTTTTAGTACTGTTTACAAGGTATGTCGCCGCTAGCGGGGCACGCCATATCATGGGGTTAATGACACATGGATATTGAACGATTTACCGACCGCAGCCGCGGTTTCATACAGTCTGCACAGGCACTGGCCTTAAGAGAAAACCACCAGCGTTTTACACCAGAACACTTGTTGAAAGTACAACTTGATGACAAGGAAGGCTTGGCAGCCAATTTGTTGAAGGCGTCGGGGGCAGACCCGGTTATTGCGCTTGCTGATACAGAAGCTGAATTGGCCAAACTGCCGAAAGTTGAGGGCGGTGGGGCAGGGCAACTGCATCTTGATCCGGTTACGGCGCAGGTTTTTACCAAAGCAGAAGAAATTTCAGACAAGGCGGGCGACAAGTTTGTAACGGCTGAGCGTATATTGCTGGCCTATATGCTGACGCCAAAATGCCGGGCGGGCGATATCTTAAAAAAAGTAGGTGCTTCGCCGGACGGCCTGAATAAAGCGATTAATGAGGTGCGCAAAGGGCGCTCTGCCGATACGTCATCAGCGGAAGATTCGTATGATGCGCTAAACCGGTTTGCGCAGGACCTGACAGCGCGGGCAAGGGAAGGCAAACTGGACCCCGTGATCGGGCGCGACGAAGAAATTCGTCGCACGATCCAGGTGTTGTCCCGCCGGACCAAAAATAACCCTGTTCTGATTGGTGAACCCGGCGTTGGTAAAACCGCGATTGCTGAAGGCTTGGCGCTTCGCATTGCTAACGGTGATGTGCCGGACAGCTTGCGCAATCGCCGCATTATGGCTCTTGATATGGGCGCATTAGTGGCAGGCGCGAAATATCGCGGTGAGTTTGAAGAACGGCTAAAAGGTGTGTTGCAGGAAGTTTCACACGGTGAAGGCGATATTATCCTGTTTATCGACGAGATGCATACGCTGGTTGGGGCAGGGAAAACCGATGGTGCGATGGATGCTTCAAACCTGTTGAAACCCGCACTGGCACGCGGCGAGTTGCACTGTATTGGTGCCACCACATTGAATGAATATCGCAAGCATGTGGAAAAAGATGCGGCGCTGGAGCGCCGTTTTCAGCCGGTTATGGTTTTGGAGCCAACGGTTGAGGACACTGTATCCATTTTGCGCGGGTTGAAGGAAAAATACGAAGTTCACCACGGTGTGCGTATTACTGATAGTGCTCTGGTTTCGGCGGCGACCCTGTCTAACCGCTATATCACTGACCGTTTTTTGCCGGATAAGGCGATTGACCTTATGGACGAGGCGGCAAGTCGTTTGCGGATGGAAACCGAAAGCAAGCCAGAAGAAATTGACGAGCTTGATCGCCGGATCATTCAGTTGAAGATTGAGCGTGAGGCGCTGAACAAGGAAAAAGACGAGGGCTCGAAAACCCGACTGAAAGACATTGAAAAAGAGCTGGCGGACCTTGAGCAGACATCGGCGGAACTGACCGCACGCTGGCAAAGCGAACGCGAGCGGATTGCAGGCGAGAAAGCCTCCATTGAGGCCCTGGACCGTGCGCGCATGGAGTTGGAACAGGCGGAGCGTGCAGGTGATTTTGCCCGCGCTGGTGAATTGCAGCACGGCGTGATCCCGGACCTGGAGCGCAAGTTGGCCGCCGCCTCAGACAGCGATGGCGACACAAACACTTTGCTGCGCGAAGAAGTGACAGACCAGGATATTGCCGCCGTTGTATCCCGCTGGACGGGTGTGCCGGTTGACCGCATGCTGGAAGGCGAACGCGACAAGCTTTTGCGTATGGAAAGCGAGCTGGCAAAACGTGTTATTGGCCAGCAAGAGGCGCTGGAAGCGGTATCAAAGTCTGTGCGCAGGGCGCGTGCCGGGTTGCAGGACCCGAACCGGCCGCTGGGTAGCTTTCTGTTTTTGGGGCCAACCGGCGTTGGCAAGACAGAGTTAACGAAAGCACTGGCGGCATTTTTGTTTAATGACGACACCGCGATGGTCCGCATCGATATGTCCGAGTTTATGGAGAAGCATGCAGTCGCACGGTTGATTGGTGCGCCCCCCGGATACGTTGGGTACGAGGAAGGCGGTGTGCTGACAGAAGCGGTGCGGCGCAGGCCCTATCAGGTGATTTTGTTTGATGAGGTGGAAAAAGCTCACCCAGATGTATTCAATGTTCTGTTGCAGGTGCTGGATGATGGTCGTTTGACCGATGGCCAGGGCCGCACAGTTGATTTTTCCAATACTCTGATCATCCTGACATCAAACTTGGGCGCTCATCTGATTGCTGACCTGGCAGACGGTGCCGACGTTGAAAGTGTGCGAGACCCCGTAATGGATGTGGTGAAGGCGGCGTTCCGACCTGAGTTTCTGAACCGGTTGGATGAGGTTATTTTGTTCCATCGTTTAGCACGCGGTCATATGGCTGATATTGTTGACATTCAGATGGAGCGACTCCGCACCCTTCTGGCGGACCGCAAGATTAATGTTGATCTGACGCCGGAGGCAAGGGATTGGCTGGCGGACGCGGGCTATGACCCTGTGTACGGTGCGCGACCGTTGAAGCGCACGATCCAGCGCAGCGTTCAGGACGTGTTGGCGGAACTGATATTGGCCGGGGACGTAAAATCTGGTGACAATATTGTTTTTGGCGCGGGCGAGGGCGGCTTGGTTATGGAGCAGGCTGTCGTCCACTAGTTTGAAAAATGTGGAAACGTAGCCTTTAAACAAGAAAAGCCGCGGCGAACCGCGGCTTTTTTTATTGATTCTGAAGCTGAGGCTTAAAAGCTGCCTTGCAGGCTCAGGAAGAATGTCCGACCAATCGGGTCAACCGGGCGTACCAGTGAACCAATGAATGGCTCGCGGTCCGTCAGGTTGTTCACACCAAATGTGACGTTGGCCATGTCATTCACCCGATATGTCGCTGACACATCATGGACAAATGCGTCGCCGGAATTCAGCGGATCAGCGAACAGTGGGTTGTCGGCAACGTCCTCGTTGGCGATACCGATGTTCAACTGGCTGCTTTGGTAACGAGTTTGCCATGTCAGGCTAAAGTCGCCATACGTCCAGCGAGCCTGGTAGTTAACAATCCACTCTGGCAAGTTGGATTGCCCATTGTCATCAAGACCAAATCCTGGGTTCAAAGGATCCGGGAACTCAATGTTGTTGAACACATGCGTGGTCGTGATGGTTTGATCCAATGTGCCGTACTCGCCATCAAATACGTCAGCAAGGTCCATCGCATAGTTGACCGATACATCGATACCTTCAGTGGAGAAACCAGTCAGGTTCACGTTACCGGACTGGAAGTCAGAAATTGCGTTACCATTATTTGGATCACGCGTTACCTGACCACAGAAAGGGTTGTTGGTTGTCGGCAGGTCAACACAGAGTTCCGCAAGTTGCGCGCCCGTCAGGGAGTCAATCGCATCCTCGATTTCGATGTTATAGTAATCTGCTGTGATCGACAGGCCAGGTGCAAATTCAGGCGTGATAACAACACCAATAGTATAGGTATCAGCTTGCTCAGGCTGAAGGTCTGGGTTGCCGCCTGTCGAACCAGCAATACGCGCCGACAGGAAGTCAGCCGCGTTGAAACCAGGGTCTACAAATTCAGCACAGTTAGCTGCGCGGAATTCAGTACCAGCTTCAATGTTTTGCGGATTACATGGGTCCGAAGGTACGCCGAGGAATGCAGGTTGCGCCGGCGAAAACAGTTCAAAGATGTTCGGTGCGCGAACCGCCCTGTTGTAGGCTGCCCGAACGCGAACATTTCCGTCAATTTGCCAGGTAAGCGCTGTACCATATGTTTCGATGCTACCAGCTGTGCTATGGTCTGTGTAGCGGAATGACGCATCCAAACGCAGTGATTCAGCAAAGGCAACATCTTCCAGGATCGGAACACTGACCTCACCGAAAATTTCGGTTACATCATACTGACCATCGACAATATCTCGTGCTTCACCAAGCGTGTTCCAAAGCTGACCCGCACGCTCAAGTTCCGGTGGTATGAAGCTAGACCGTTCGTCGCGGTACTCGAAGCCGATTGCAAAGTCGACAGGACCAGCAGGCAGCTCGAAGAAGTCTGCACTGTCCCCCGCCAAAGTGGCCAGGAATTGGCGTTGCTCGATAGTGGAACTTTCCAGTGTGTCCACAAAGGCAAAAGCACCAGATTCAGCAGTGATGCTATCACGACCAAACAGATTGATCGGGATACACTGCCCGTCACCTGGATCAAATGTCAGGAAGCCCGGACGATTTGATGGGAAAGGTGAACCAGGCGGCAGAGCCGATGCATCAAGGTCGGACCGGCAAACAATATTGCCAGTGGCTGGGTCTACAACAGCGTCAACACCAGCGAAGAAACGGTCTTCCACGCGTTGGTTCGTATTGGTGGTGTCGATCTCTGTCCGGCCGTAGTTGTAGGACACATCCCAGCGCCAGCCATTATCAAATTCACCACGGAAACCACCAACAAGGCGCAGCGTCATGCGATCCGTATCTGAACCACCAATTACGGCGCTGTCCAAGATATCGCGGCTCATTGTCAGTTCAGGTGTAATCCCAGCTGCTTCAGCTGCAGCAATTTGAGCGCGCAGCGCATCAGGGATAAACGCGTTATCCAATGCAATAGGAATATCATCGTTAAACGGAATACCGTCGCCGTCTACAGACCGTGCCTGAACAAACTTGGTTTCAGCGTACATTTCAATGCTGTCTGTCAGTTCATACCGGAACAGGCCATTTACGTTGATGCGGTCAATGAACGGGACGATTGCGGCGTTCGGGTTTGAAGCCTGAATACCGTCACCACCCGCAGAGGTGAATGGGTCAGAAATTACGCCGAAATCAAAAGCACGCAAGGTACCATTGTTGAATACCTGTACGGCCGGTACCCCAGCGATAGACCCTTCGCCGCCCAAACCAACGATACCACCAAATACAGAGCCACCAACTGCAGAGTCGTACAAGGCGAGAATGCCGTCAGCACTTGAGAAGTTGATCCGGTAGTCAGGAATAAACACGTTGTCAGCATCGGGATTAAACCCAAATGCTTCTGTCAGCTCTGGTGAGTTCGGTACGAGGTCAAAGAAACCTTCACCAAAGGCATTGGCACGATCAGAGCGGTTGATACGCGATTGGCGCGTGTATTCAACGCTCACAACGGCATTACCACGATCATCGTCAAAGTTAACACCACCAGTCAGAGCGAAGAAGACATTATCCGCGTCGCCTTCGTCAGACAGTGAGTATTGGCCGCGATAATCAAGGCCTTCAAAGTCATCTTTCAAAATGAAGTTTACAACACCGGAAACAGCGTCTGCACCATAGATAGATGAACCACCGCCCGTTGTTGTTTCAACATTCTGGATCAATGCGATTGGAATGGTCGACACATCGACATCAGCGCTACCCTGGATCGCAGAAACATGACGACGGCCATTTACCAGAACCAGGGTCCGGTTGGTGCCAAGGTTGCGCAAATTCAAACGGCCAACACCGGCGTCATCATTCAGATCGCTTGTAATGGTTGTGTTTACAGAGCCTGTCGCAGTTAATGACCCGTTCAATGCTGGTATCTCGCGTAGCAGCTTGGAAACGTCAGTTTCCCCTGAGTCACGAATGTCAACCGCACTTACAACAATAACCGGACTTGCTGACTCAATGTCACGACGAATGATGCGTGAACCGGTTACCACGACTTCTTCGATGCTTTCTTCCTCGTCAGCAGCAGCATCTTGTGCGTAAGCACCGCTTCCGAGCGCGAAACTGGCAACGAGCGTAGCCGCACTACCCAATAGGGCTGCGCGACGGAATTTTTTAAGTTCCTGAACCACGTTGTATTCCTTTTTGTTTATTACCCTTCAAAGACAGCGGCTGGCACATGGCCCCCAAAACATAGTTTCGCTATCTTTGCTATCTGCCACAAAAGCAGAAAATTCCGATTCTGACTGCAAAACTTTGCCAAAATTGCGTGAGGAATGTCTCAAATATGAAGGAACTGTGACCTATCCAACACAGACCAACCAGTGAAAGTGTGGCTTCATCGGCAATTCGTCAAAGAATGCAAGGATTTGGGGTCTTGTATAGGTGTGGCACGGAAACAACCTGGTCGGCTGCTGGCGACAGGAGGCTGTGAACAGTTGGAGTGCAGCGAATATTAGGTGCCGACAAGGCATAAAAAAACGGGACCCGAAGGCCCCGTTTCTATTTCCATTCTCAGCTTAGCTTAGAAGCTAGCGTTGATGCCGAACGAGAAGCGGCGACCAACAAAGTCTGAGAAGTTCAGGTTGTTACCACCTGCCGCAGCAAGGCGTGTCGCGTTGCCGAGGTTGTCAAAGATGTTGTCAACAACAACACGCGCTGCAAGCGTATCAGTGATCTGATAACGAAGCGTTGCGTTGTATACGTTGAAGTCTTTGAAGCGGCTGATGTCACGCTGCTCTGGTGAATCTTCATTCGAGAAGCGACCGCCACTTTCATGACGCCACTGTACCAATGCAGAGAAACGATCAAGCTGGTAGCTTGCGTTCACCTGCCAGCGGTGACGAAGGTGGTTACGCTCACGGTCCAGAACATCAAGGTCAGCAGAACCAACCTGCAGATCTGACTTCAGAAGGAAGAAGTAGTTTGCAGTCAGGTTCATTGTACCGCCTAGGGTATCAGAGATGTCAGCCATATCGAATGTATAGCTTGCGTCTGTGATGATTGCCTCAAGACGACGACGTGCTGCGTTCACCTGGCCCGTGATGAAGTTCTCGAGCTGGAAGGTAGTCGCGTTACGCGTGAACTGGCTACAAGAAGCTTCACCCGGGAAGTTGTTACTGTCGTAACAAGCGTTTGCAACCTGCGTTGCAGTCAGGCTTTGGATCACATCTGTCACCTCAATATTGGTGTAGTCAGATGAAATCGTCAGGCCAGGAACAAAGTCAGGCTCGAACACGAAACCAAGTGTGTAAGATGCGGACTGTTCGTTCAGCAGGTCTGGGTTACCACCAGTCAAACCAGGCTGGGACGCGTTGGTGATGATAGATACATATGTATCAAAATCAATCGGCGTTCCATCAGGGTTGGTACCAAGCGTGTCTGAAAGTGCAGCAAATTGTGCTTCACAGTTCGCACGACGAACAGCTGGGTTTGGACCTTGGCCGATAAAGCGGTTTTCACATGGATCTTGTGCAAAGTTGAACGTCTGCACCTGAGGAGCGAACAGTTCCGTAATAGACGGAGACCGGATTGCTTCAGTGTAAGCACCACGGAAGGTCAGTGCATCACCAAGACCAGGAAGGTTCAGGTTCATACGACCACCAATGGTCCAAGTGTAGTCACCACCAGCAACAGAGTTGTCCACGAAACGCAGAGCACCGTCGATCTGGAAGTTATTGATGACGCTACCGATGGCGTCGCCAAGGCCTTCGCCGTTGGTTACGATCGGAATAACGGCCTCACCGTATACTTCGTCAGTATCAAAACCACCGTTAACAGAACCGGTTGGTGCTGTTGGGTCGATACCAAGTGCCAGACCTTGGTCAACATCAAAACGACCACGCTCACGACGGTGAGTTACACCAATCGCGATGCCCAGTGGGCCAGCAGGCAGATCAATGATGTCGCCAGCGATGCTGCCTTCAATCACAGTTTGCTGCAGCCTGAAAGTCGAGATGTTGTTCTGGATCAGGTAATCACGAACGTCTTGACCAAACTGGTTGTAACCGAGGATATTGATCGGCACACACTCACTAATGTCAGACGGTGTCGCTGGAGCAGTGATGCCACCAAACTGATCTGGTAAACCTTCGCCAAAGCCTTCAACGCTTGAGCGACATACCGGACGACCTGTTTCAGGGTCAGCGATAGCATCAACAGCAAGACCGTAACGAACACCGTTGATGTTGGCATTCGATTGAACAGAGTGTGTTTCGCCGTAGCCGTAGCTAACATCCCAGTTCCATGCACGACCCAGGGCTTCAAAGTCGCCTTCAAAACCTGTTACGAAACGGAAGCTATCTTGATCTCGGCTGTTGCGGTTACCTTGTTGGATATCCGTGTTTGTCCGAGTAATATCCAGGAATTCTGGCACTTCACCATCGGCTGTGTTCAGCGCAATAATATCACGCATCTCATCGGTGACATACGGGTTGTCTGCGAGGTTAACGCGCAGCGTGCCGTTGGCACCTGGGCCGAAGAAGGTTGTTGACCAAGAAGGCTGGTTAATTTCGTCAGTTGATTCTGAACGCGAGTAAGCCGCTTCAGAGAACCAACGAATGTTGTCTGTCAGGTCATAGTGCGACAGCTGCGTGAACGTGTAACGCTCAAGCGGTGACACCAGTGTGTTGGCTTCGTTTGTTGCCAAGACATATGGGTTGTTGATCGCGTTTGAACCCAGCGAGAAGAAGATGCTGTTACGACCAGCCTGGTCGGTTGGGCGCGTGCCAATGTTGGCAACTGCTGCGTCCACAAATCCGCCATCCAGGCCGAAGATCAGCGGAACGCCGATACCATTGCCGTCTGCGTCACGACCGCCACTGAACAGTAGGCCGGTGTTTGATGCACCAAGCTGGTGGAATGTAGAACCAGGGGCAATTGGAACACCAGATTCAAGAACCTGGAACACGCCTACTGTATCTGTAGCAAACCGAAGATCCGGAATGCCGTCAGTGGCTGTGTTGTTTGGCTCGTTATTAACAAAGCCTGCACCACGTGCCAGGAACGGGCGAGCACGAGTAAAGAGACCGTCTTGCTTAGCGTATTCCATAGATACAACAACGTTACCACGACCGTCAGCGAAGTTACCGCCAACCAGTGTACGATAGCGATAGTTCTCAGCATCGCCTTTGTCTGAAATACCATACTCGAGGTCTACATTCAGGCCTTCAAAGTCATCCTTGAGGATAACGTTTACTGTACCGGCGATAGCATCAGAACCGTAAATCGGTGCACCACCAGTGTAGATGGTTTCGATCCGGTCAACGAGGGCGGTTGGAATAGTGTTCAAGTCAACCTGAACGCCTGAACCAGCAACACCAATACCTGTAACCGATACTGAACTTTGCGCTACGACGCGGCGACCGTTAACCAGTGTCAGCGTACGCTGAGAACCAAGGCCGAAGGCGTTTACGAAGTTCTGACCAACGTTCTGGCCACTCTGACCACCGTTCTCAGATGCACCAGGAATACCGAATGATGGCAACTGGTTCAGGGCTGTTGCAATGTTGGTGAATGCGCGCAATTCGATGAATTCGCTGTCTACAACAGTTGCAGGGTTTACTGTATCAAAGCCAGTACGCTTAATCCGCGAACCGGTAACGACCACTTCTTCTACTTCAAAGTCTTCGTCGTCGGCTGACGTGTCTTGCGCATAGGCCGGGTTTAGGCCGGCAACGCCAATCGCGCTAAGCAGCGTACATGCTGTGCCCAGCCTTAGCTTGCGCTTAAACTCATCTGTATGAGTCATATTAAATCCTCCCAAGGATGTTTCGAGAAACTACCCATTGATTACCAAAGAAAGTCTTAGTGCCGATCCGGCAGGTGCGAACACGCGTCAAATCCCACTAAGCCCACGATAGAGAATGAAAAGTTTCGTCGGTAAGTAAAGCTGTGATCCGCTAAAACGGTCACAAAAGTTTAAGACTCTGGTAACACTGTTGCGAAATCGCCACAATTGCCGAGTCGGCCTTTTCAATACGCAGAAGAGGCGTGGAAGCGACCTTATTTGGTTAAATTCAGGCTGCAATCAGTGTTCAACAGCCGCCGAAACCAATGTGTATTTTGCCGCAAGAGAACCAAAACAGCGATCGATCTGACATGATTTCAGCGTTGTACCAGTATATTACCGGACCCGTTTTACCCGCCCTTTGCGACCATTCATGCCTTCGATGAAAGCTGAGTAGCCGCCCATAAAGTTGCGTTTGATACGAATTGTTTTTGCGCGTTTGGGGATAATAAGATGGGACCCACCGGCTTCTTTCCAGACCTGTCCGTTGGACATCAGAAAATAATATTTGCCGGCTGCATCGCGCCAATGACGGGTGAACTGGAATGTCTGTTCTTTCGGTTCTTTTTTGCGCTCAGGGTTTGCCGCATCTTCGCGTGCTTCAATTTGAGCCTGGCTTAAACCAAAGTCCGAGCGCCGCGGCGATGCAACCTCGGTTGACCTTCGGCGCGCCACGCGGTTGTCGGTAGATTGGCCACTTACGCCTTTTTCTGCTTCTTGCTGTTTCAGGATTTCGATCACTGCATTGAAGCATTCAAGCTTGTCTTCAGGGTTTTTGATTTTGTCGCACGCCAGCAGATCCTTGATCTGGTCGTCGTCTTGCGCGACCACTGGTGCAGCGGTGCCTGCGCTCAGTGCCAATAAAGCCACACCCAAAACCGTAACGCTAAGTGAAGAAAAAGCCATTTTTATACCCAATACTTATCTGCCGGACCAAAAGCCGGTAGTTATAATGATGGTGTGGTCGCCTGATTTCAAGTCTGTTAATTGTTCCTGTATGTTATTCGCTCGTCCGAGGGCGCACTCGGTTAAACGCTGTCGAGGGCCCAACAATAAAATTCTGCATAAGCGGACAGCCTATTGAGCCTGCGCAACCCCGGCAGGGCTTTCTTTCTGAAGTAATTGTGCTGACCGAACCGCTGCAATATCTGCATTGAGTGCTTGTCGTAGTTTTTGGAATCGTCCTAAATCATCACCGCTCAGAACACGTCCTGTTGGCAACTTCAGCGTCAGGGGATTTGCCTGTTGCCCGTTTACCAGCACCTCATAATGAAGATGAGCTGCCGTCACGCGCCCCGTTGCACCGGAATAGCCAATGATCTGGCCTTGCTTTACTCTGCGTCCTTTCTTGATGCCTTTACCGTACTTGCTTAGGTGACCATAAGCTGTCTTATAACTACCATTGTGGCGAATGCGGATATAGTTGCCGTAACTGCCATTGCGGGCCGCCATTTCAATGACGCCGTCGCCAGCAGCCATGATCGGCGTGCCGGTTGGCGCCCGGAAATCTACCCCTTTGTGCATTCGGGTGTAGCCCAGCACAGGATGCTTTCGTCGGCCGTAGCGTGATGTCACAACTGCAACATCCAAAGGGGTTTTCATCAAAGCGCGTCGTGTGCTTTCGCCTGTCTGGTCAAAATAGTCATCGTTTCCTTCGGCATCCTGAAACCAGGTTGCAGTAACAGGGCGGCGCTGGAGCGCCAGGTCCACATGTAGGATGCGGCCGTTTTCCATGTCATCGAATTCTGGCGCATACCGCCGCTCGAAATACACCTGAAATCCATCGCCTTGGCGAATTTCACGTTCAAAATCGACATTGAAACTCATCATGCGGATCAAGTTGATAATGACACTGTCAGGCAGTCCTTCTCTCTTTGCAGACATATATAAGTTGTCAGTAATCACACCTTCTACCAACCGGGTCAGGGTGATTGTCGGGACAGCTTCGCGCAGGGCGCGGTAGGACCCTTCTTCGCGTTTTGCGATGGCTTGCTCATCAAATGTATCGCGGATCCACAGCCTTTGAATAACAGCGTCCTCTGCTGGACTGCGCTGGAGGCGTATTTCCTGACCGCGTTGAAGTTTCCGGAGGTTTGTAACGTTGCCCAGGGCGTTCACGGCAGCATGTGCATTTCTTCTGCCAATCTTTGCCCTGCTCAAAAGATTAATCAGTGTTTCATTGCGTCCGAGGGTAAAGCGTTCCACCGGCTTATCCTGTGGCGCTGCATTTTCCTGGGGCATAGCAACATCGTCGGATTGTGTTGCCTGATCAAGGGAGGTTGACGATGCGGGGGCCGGGGCTGTCGGCGCGAATACAGTATCATCTTCGCTCGTGCCGCTCGTAATATTTAGGAGGATAACAGCGCCAAGGCCAAGTCCGGCGATTGCGGCGAATCCGGCGGGCGACTCGCTTGCGCTCAAAAGGCTTTTTGCCGGTATTTTTTGGAGGCCACTCCAAACCTTTTGTACGGCGAGGCTTAGTTTTGATAGCAGGGAATGCATCTGCTCTCTCTAACTTAAAACAACAACTAAAAACAATGTCGGTCCCGGCGGCACGCGAGTCTTTCGACCACACCGCCAAGCAAAGTTCTTTTACCTGTATATAGTATACTGTCTGGTCCAACTAATTCTTTGCCAAATCAACCTTACTTTCTCGGTCTCAACACAAGTGTTTCCGCGGCCCCTGAGGCTGCGTTAAAAAAAAGCAAAAAAAAGGTAAAAAAAGCGCTTGCGTTTCCTCGGGTGTATCACTAGAAACCGCTCCACCGACAAGCACAGCGATTAACGCAAGGCGCACTTCGATGCGGCAAGCTTAGGTCACAGCGCGTCGGTATACCGATCTGGTCAAGCCGATCTTTAAGCTTGACATTATGGCAACAAACATAATATACAGGTCGGCCTTGCCGCACGCTGACGAAATGTCCGGTCCGGCGCAGCCTGAAGCGATAAAGTTAGAAAACTGGTTTTACCGGTTCGGGTAGTTTTTGTTCTTTGACATTGTTGAATGGAAGGGAGATGTGGACGGTGGTCTGGTTGATCATCATTTATATTTCCGAGATG
>CANNDZ010000005.1:0-2500 GCA_947503575.1 uncultured Kordiimonas sp.
TTTGTTTGCTTCCGGTATCGCTATCGCGACCCTATGAAGCGCGCTCAAGGCTGCCTGATAACAGGCGAGATTTGAGCAGGTTTCACGCTATTACCGAAGCCCTTAAGGGCTGAGGCAAGGCCGACTGGCCGCCGCGACCTTTGTCGCGAAAGCCAAGCGTGAGTGCCGGCGACTGAGGCTAACAAAAAATCAGCCTTTAAACACAAAAACCGGCTTTTGCCGGTTTGAGCGTTGTAGTGAGATTGTGGCTATGTGCATACTCTTTTGTAGATCTGGCGGCGACCTACTCTTCCGCGCCTTAAGACGAAGTACCATCGGCACTAAGACCTTTCACTTCCGGGTTCGGGATGGGACCGGGTGGGACAATCTTGTTATAACCACCAGATCAACAAAAGAGTATCTTGCGAGTTTTAGCATGCTTTGAACTTGTTCTTCATATCTGGAACCAATGAGTTTTGGTTTCTGTCTATGGAGAGGCTCTAAAGCCTATTGAGCAATTAGTATCAGTTAGCTTCATGCATTACTGCACTTCCACACCTGACCTATCAACGTGGTGGTCTTCCACGGCTCTCAGAGAGACCTTATCTCGAGGGGGGCTTCCCGCTTAGATGCTTTCAGCGGTTATCCCTTCCGGACATAGCTACCCTGCAATGCGGCTGGCGCCACAACAGGTCCACCAGAGGTCCGTCCACCCCGGTCCTCTCGTACTAGGGGCAGCTCCTCTCAAGTCTCTTGCGCCCACGGCAGATAGGGACCGAACTGTCTCACGACGTTCTAAACCCAGCTCACGTACCTCTTTAATTGGCGAACAGCCAAACCCTTGGGACCTGCTCCAGCCCCAGGATGAGATGAGCCGACATCGAGGTGCCAAACACTGCCGTCGATATGAGCTCTTGGGCAGTATCAGCCTGTTATCCCCGGCGTACCTTTTATCCGTTGAGCGATGGCCCTTCCACTCAGAACCACCGGATCACTAAGACCGACTTTCGTCTCTGCTCGACCTGTCAGTCTCGCAGTCAGGCAGGCTTATGCCTTTGCACTCAACGACCGATTTCCAACCGGTCTGAGCCTACCTTCGCGCGCCTCCGTTACCATTTGGGAGGCGACCGCCCCAGTCAAACTACCCACCACAGAGGGTCCCAGTCCCGGTTTCACGGGACGTGGTTAGATATCAGAGACAACAAGGGTGGTATTTCAAGGGTCGGCTCCACAAGGACTGGCGTCCCTGCTTCAAAGCCTCCCACCTATGCTACACATGTTATCCCTAATACCACTCTGAAGCTGTAGTAAAGGTGCACGGGGTCTTTCCGTCTGACCGCGGGTACTCCGCATCTTCACGGAGAATTCAATTTCGCTGAGTCTATGCTGGAGACAGTGGGGAAGTCGTTACGCCATTCGTGCAGGTCGGAACTTACCCGACAAGGAATTTCGCTACCTTAGGACCGTTATAGTTACGGCCGCCGTTTACCGGGGCTTCAATTCGCAGCTCTCACCACTCCTCTTAACCTTCCGGCACCGGGCAGGCGTCAGACCCTATACGTCGTGTTCACCACTTCGCAGAGCCCTGTGTTTTTAGTAAACAGTCGCCACCCCCTCTTCTGTGCCCCCACCTAAAAGTTGCCTTAAAGGTGGGCCTCCTTCTCCCGAAGTTACGGAGGCAATTTGCCGAGTTCCTTCAGCATAGTTCTCTCAAGCGCCTTGGTATGCTCTACCATCCTACCTGTGTCGGTTTAGGGTACGGTCATTAATGGTGGGGCTATTTCCTGGAACAGTTTCGCGGCAAGACCAATCCAATAAGGTCTCACAACTTACACCATTCGTCACATTCCACCTGGTACAGGAATATTAACCTGTTTCCCATCGACTACGCCTTTCGGCCTCGCCTTAGGAGCCGACTCACCCTGCGCGGATTAGCCTTGCGCAGGAACCCTTAGGATTTCGGCGACAGTGTCTCTCACACTGTTTATCGCTACTCATGTCAGCATTCTCACTTCTGATATCTCCAGCATGGCTCACGCCACACCTTCGCAGACTTACAGAACGCTCCGCTACCACGTGCGTAAACGCACATCCACAGCTTCGGTACTTGTCTTTAGCCCCGGTACATCTTCGCCGCAAGACAGCTTATTTAGACCAGTGAGCTGTTACGCTTTCTTTAAATGATGGCTGCTTCTAAGCCAACATCCTGGTTGTTTTGGCCGTCTCACATGCTTTCCCACTTAGACAAGATTTAGGGACCTTAGCTGGTGGTCAGGGCTGTTTCCCTCTCGACTACGGACCTTAGCACCCGCAGTCTGTCTCCCAGGCTCATACTCAACGGTATTCGGAGTTTGGTTAGAATTGGTAAGGCTCGCGCCCCCCGCATCCATCCAGTGCTCTACCCCCGTCGGTAATACCTGAGGCACTACCTAAATAGTTTTCGCGGAGAACCAGCTATCTCCCGGCTTGATTGGCCTTTCACCCCTAGTCACAGGTCATCCCCGCATTTTTCAACATGCGT
>CANNDZ010000006.1 GCA_947503575.1 uncultured Kordiimonas sp.
GGATAGGCAGCCTCGGTTGCATTCCAGTCGACAAGAAGGGTCTGCTCTTCAGCTTTGGTTAAAAGCGGCAAAGACTGGATGGGGTGTTTTGCATTGTCGAGGATGCCTTCGACAAGCACCCGAAAATGTGCTGCCATCCGCTCAATCGTGGTGGCTTCGAACAGGGTAATATTATAGCCCCACCCGAAGTCAATGGCGCCCTCCCGTTCGGTCACGGTCAGGGCCAGATCAAACTTTGTGCTGGACAGGTCTGTTGCCTGCGCGCTCTCTTTGAGCATCAGCCCGGAGAACCGCAGATCATGTTGTTCGTTGTTTTGGAGTGTCAACATAACCTGGAAGAGCGGGCTATGACCCAAAGAGCGTTCTGGCTGCAGGTCATCCACGAGCATCTCAAACGGCACATGCTGATGCTCGTAGGCGTCCAGGATATGTCCCCTGTTGACCGCCAGCAACTCTGCGAAGGTGGGGTTGCCCTCAAGGTCGGTGCGCATCACCAGGCTATTGATGAAGAAGCCTATGAGCCCCTCAAGGTCCTGATGGGGGCGGCCTGCAATGGGAGAGCCCATAACGATGTCGTCTTCACCGCTATAGCGCCCGAGTAGGACCGCGAACGCTGTCTGCAGAAACATATAGAGTGTGACATCATGGGTTTGGCAAAAGTCGCCGATGCGGGCTTGTAGATCCGCCTCGAAAACGCACCGATGCACAGCGCCGGCAAACGTCTGCTCAGCGGGGCGCGGCTTATCCAGTGGCAAACTGTGAACCACAGGCAAGTTGGCAAGCCTGGTCCGCCAATATGCCAGGGTGCCTTCCAGTCCCGTGCTCTCAAACCAAGTCCGTTGCCACGCGGCATAATCCACATATTGAACAGGCAGAGGCTGTAGCGGTGACGCAACGCCCTGAGTGAAGGCGCCATATAAAGCACTCAACTCAGACGTTAAAATCCCCATGGACCAGCCGTCCGACGCTATATGGTGCATATTAAAGAGAACCACATGGTCCGTCGCAGAAAGCGTTAAGAGCCCAAAACGGATCGGCAACTCAGAACCAAGGTCAAAAATGTGCGCGGCATGGCGCTGTGAAAGGCGCATGACCTCGGCAGACTGCGCCGCGGAATCCATGTTCCGAAGATCATGCTCTTCAAAGGGGAGTGCAACATTCTGATGAATAATCTGATAGCCAACACCCTCTCGTGCCTCAAAGGTGGTGCGCAACACTTCATGCCGATCAATCAGAGCCTTAATGGCATGCCGGAAGGCAGAAGCATTGAGGCGGCCTGCCAGGCGGACAGAACCGGGCATGTTATAATGAGCACTGCCCCCTTCATATTGATCAATAAACCAAAGACGCTGCTGAGCATAAGACAGGGGCAGGCTCTCTGAACGGGGAATACGTGAGATCGGCGGTAAAACAACAGCACTGCTTGCCGCGCGCAAGGCCTCGGCAAAACCGGCAACCGTCGGCTGCTCAAAGAGCGCTCTCAAGGGTATCTCTGCCTCAAACTCGCCACGCACCAGACTGATCACCCGGGTCGCTAGCAGAGAGTGCCCGCCCAGTTCGAAGAAGTTGTCATAGACGCCCACTTGTTCCAGCTTGAGCACCTCCTGCCAGATGGCACATAAGCG
>CANNDZ010000007.1 GCA_947503575.1 uncultured Kordiimonas sp.
GGTATTGTACCGATAGGTCGTGGGATTTCGAACACGCAGCTTTATGTTTTGTCCTCGACGGGCACGCCTGTTCCGGTTGGCGTTATTGGCGAGTTGTATATTGGGGGCGCGGGGCTTGCGCGCGGATATCTGAACCGTGCTGAGCTGACGGCCGAGAAGTTTGTTGCCAATCCGTTTAGCGATGATCCTGACAGCCGTTTGTATCGCACGGGTGATCTGGTTCGCTATTTACCGGATGGGAACCTTGAGTTCATGGGCCGCACGGACCATCAGGTGAAGGTGCGTGGTTTCCGTATAGAGCTTGGCGAGATTGAGGCCGCCTTGACGTCTTTGGCGGATGTCCGGGAAGCGGTTGTGACGGCCCAGGATAGCGGGACCGGTCAGCGTTTGGTTGGCTATGTTGTGCCGACCCCGGCTGTGCCGTGCGAGGCAGAGGACGCCCGTCAGGCCTTGATGACAGACTTGCGCGCTGCGCTTCAACAACGCCTGCCAGACTATATGGTGCCCAGCCTCTTTGTTTTTCTGGAGAGCTTGCCCTTAACGTCGAACGGCAAACTGGATCGGCGGGCCTTGCCTGTGCCTGGGGACGAGGATGTCCAGCGGGCCGAGTATGTGGCTCCGCGCGATGACACGGAGGCGCGCTTATGTGCCATCTGGCAGGAGGTGCTCAAGCTGGAACAAGTGGGCGTCTATGACAACTTCTTCGAACTGGGCGG
>CANNDZ010000008.1 GCA_947503575.1 uncultured Kordiimonas sp.
GATTGCCTTATGTTCGATCATGACGCCTTTTGGTTTACCGGTTGAACCGGATGTATAGATGACATAGGCGAGATGGTTTGATGTCAGTCCGAGGCTTTCGGGATGGGGGTTTGTGTTGGGGTATTGTGTCAGCGTTTCCAGCAGGTCTGTCTGATCGAGCATCAGCAGCCTGGTGTTCTGGTTAGCCTTGTCCAGGGACAGCCTGTTTGCGACATGGCTCTGGCTGAGCACGATCTCGGCGGCGGTATCCTCGAGCATGAACTGGATCCGCTCCTTGGGGTAATCGGGGTCGAGGGGCACATAGGCGCCGCCGGCCTTTAAGATCGCCATGATGCCGATGATCATCTCGAGGGAACGTTCTACGCACAATCCGACCAGGCTGTCGGGTTTGACCCCTTGTTCCATCAGCAGATGGGCGAGTTGATTACTGCGTTGATTGAGGTCTGCGTAGCTGAGTTCTGTGCCTTCAAAGACCACAGCCGTGGCGTCTGGCGACTGGGCGGCCTGGGCCTCGAACAACGCATGCAAACACTGATCGTCCGGATAGGCAGCCTCGGTTGCATTCCAGTCGACAAGAAGGGTCTGCTCTTCAGCTTTGGTTAAAAGCGGCAAAGACTG
>CANNDZ010000009.1 GCA_947503575.1 uncultured Kordiimonas sp.
ACCGGAACAGGCGTGCCCGTCGAGGACAAAACATAAAGCTGCGTGTTCGAAATCCCACGACCTATCGGTACAATACCGTCGCCACGATACTCCGCACAATCCCAGTAAGTGACGTCAATAGAGGCCTCTGTCGGACCGTAAAGATTGTGAAGCTCTGCACTCGTCTCAATCGCATCAAATGCGGCAATCAGGTTTCCACCCAAGGCTTCACCACTACAAAAAACTCTTTTAACTGTCGTGTCACGTGGCCAGTCCTGGCTTTGCAGAAAGGCGCTCAGCATTGAAGGAACAAAATGCAGAACCGTGACATCGTTGTTGGCAATCTCCTTGCTTAGATATTGGGGGTCATTCTGCCCCCCGGGCCTTGCCATCACCAGAGTGGCTCCAACCATTGAGAACCAAAGCAGTTCCCATACTGATACATCGAAGCTGTATGGTGTTTTCTGGAGCACCCGATCAGTATTGTTGAGGGGATACTGCTTTTGCATCCACATCAACCTGTTCACGATTGCCTTATGTTCGATCATGACGCCTTTTGGTTTACCGGTTGAACCGGATGTATAGATGACATAGGCGAGATGGT
>CANNDZ010000010.1 GCA_947503575.1 uncultured Kordiimonas sp.
ACCATCTCGCCTATGTCATCTATACATCCGGTTCAACCGGTAAACCAAAAGGCGTCATGATCGAACATAAGGCAATCAGCAATACAATCGGTTGGGTCATCAATCATTATCAGCTTGGTAAAGAGGACACATGTGTCTTCAGCAGTTCTATTGCATTCGATATGTCTCTGCTCCAGATACTACCATGTTTGTTGAGCAGTGCCCGACTGATCGCTGTCAGCGAGGATACACAGAAAGATCCTGCACGCTTTTTATCTCTTATTGAACAATATAAGGTCACTCAATTGACCATTGTTCCAGGGTTATTGGAGGCGCTGTCAGACCAGAATATCGGATCAGAGGGCCTCAGAACATTGCAAGGGTTGACTTGTGGCGGCGATATTTTGAAGCCTATTCTGGTAAATCGTTACCGCCATCAGACCCTTGTCCATAACCTTTACGGCCCCACCGAGGCGTCTATATTGGTAAGCCACTGGGCTTCCAACGACAACTTCCATGGTATTGTACCGATAGGTCGTGGGATTTCGAACACGCAGCTTTATGTTTTGTCCTCGACGGGCACGCCTGTTCCGGT